>CAWEYJ010000005.1:0-610719 GCA_963813165.1 uncultured Pseudomonadota bacterium
TCGTCGATCCATTTCAATTCCCGCTCGACGGATTTCGGGCGAATGCGAGGTGGCGCCGAGCACGCCGAAACCTCCGGCGCGGCTGACCGCGGCAACCACATCGCGGCAATGGCTGAAAGCCAGCAGCGGAAATTCAATTCCCAGCATGTCGCAGATCGGCGATTTCATGGTGGTGCTCACTCCCTGCGGCAGCTTTTTTTGACGCTGCTCGCTTCTGGTTTGAATTTGCGAATTCCAAACGTGACGCTAGCGCATCCGCGACCGGAAAGCCAAGCGGGTTTCCCGCATCCGGTCTTGCGCGCAGAGGCTATGAGACGGAAGCGCGCGAGCACATTCCGTCTGGCAAAATATGCAGCCCGATATGCAACACTCGATATGCAACCCGGTGCCGCCGTTTTGTCGCTTGCGCTTTTGATGCGGCGGTAGAATGCTGATCTGCAATATCCAGAAAATCCGAGGGAGCGCGAATAGATGTCCGCCTTGCAATCCATTTCCGGCAAAAGCCACGCCGCCGGCCCGGAAAGCTATGATGTCGTCGTGGTCGGCGCCGGCTTTGCCGGAATGTACATGCTGCACAGGCTGCGCGGGATCGGGCTGTCGGCGCGGGTCTACGAGCAAGGCGGCGATGTCGGCGGCACCTGGTACTGGAACCGTTATCCCGGGGCGCGCTGCGATGTCGAAAGCATGCAGTACTCCTATTCATTCTCCGACGAATTGCAGCAGGAATGGAACTGGAGCGAACGTTACGCACCGCAGCCGGAGATTCTGAAATACGCCAACCACGTCGCCGACCGCTTCAACCTGCGTCCGGATATTCAGCTCGATACCCGCGTCGATCGGGCCGCGTTCGATGAAAACGTCAAGACGTGGTCGGTGACCACGTCCGACGGCAAGACGGTGACCGCGAAATATGTCGTTCTCGCCACCGGCTGCCTGTCGAACGCGCGGACGCCGGATATCAAGGGTCTTAAGGACTTCAAGGGCAAGGTCTACCACACCGGTCACTGGCCGCATGAACCGGTCGATTTCTCGGGCTTGCGCGTCGGCGTAATCGGCACCGGGTCGTCGGCGATCCAGTCGGTGCCTGTCATCGCCGAGCAGGCCAGCCGGCTCACGGTGTTTCAGCGCACCGCGAATTTTTCCATACCCGCCCGCAATGCGGCACTGACGGCCGAGGAGCGGCAATCCTGGCGGGCGGACTATCCGGAGATCCGGCGCAAGGCGCGTGAGACCCGGAACGGCATTGTGCAGGAAATGCCCGACCGCGGCGCGCTCGATGATGGTGATAACGAGCGCCGCGCCAAATACGAAGCACGCTGGGCCCGCGGCGGGCTTACCTTCATGGGCGTCTACAACAACCTCCCGCTCGACAAGGCGGCCAACGACACCGCCGCCGATTTCGTCCGCGAAAAGATCGCGGAGATCGTCAAGGATCCAACGACCGCCAGGCTGCTGCAGCCCAACAACCATCCGATCGGGTCGAAGCGCATTTGCATCGACAGCGATTATTTCGCCACCTTCAACCGCCCGAATGTGACGCTGGTCGATATCAAGTCCAATCCGATCGAGGAAATCCTGCCGAACGCGGTGCGCACCGGAGCCGGCGACTACGAGATCGATGCGCTGGTGCTGGCGACCGGCTTTGACGCGATGACGGGCTCGGTAGCCAGGATCGATATCAGCGGCCGCAACGGACAGACGCTGAACCAGAAGTGGGCCGAGGGTCCCAAGACCTATCTCGGCCTGATGAGCGCGGGCTTTCCCAATCTGTTTCTCATCACCGGCCCGGGCAGTCCGTCGGTGCTGAGCAACATGATCGTTTCGATCGAGCAGCACGTCGACTGGATCACCGATTGCATCGCCTGGATGCGTGGACGCGACCTCGACACCATGGAAGCGAACCGGCAGGCCGAGGACGACTGGGTCGCGCATGTCAACGAGGTCGCCCAGGGCACGCTCTATCCGCAGGCCAATTCCTGGTACATGGGTGCGAACATTCCCGGCAAGCCGCGGATCTTCATGCCCTATATCGGCGGCGTCGGGACCTATCGCCAGATCTGCGACGATGTCGCGGCGAAGGGCTATGAGGGATTTACGATGGCGAGGGCTGAGCGGGCGCAGAAGATGGCTGCGTCTTCCTGAACGTCATGTGCTGTGGCCTTGGCTCGTCATACCCGGGCTTAGGCGAGCGGAAGCGACGCCGTCCTTCAGACGGCTATCCCCGGGCATGAGGAAGAAGACAATACAGAGAAAAAATTCTCCTTTAGTCTCAATCTGATTTGGGTCGTCCAGTCCCCTCTGTAAAAATATTCCGGTTCTCTTTTGACCCAAATCACTTCTATATCGCTCGCATCCCGGCCCACACAAAGGGGCGTTTCGCGATCGTCACGAACGTAGGGCAGGGGATGCGGTGGACGCGAACGGCGCTGCTGACGAGAGCGCTGTCTTGCGGACGGTGAAGTCGTGTGGTTCTGGCGCTTTCCAATGAAAACAATGCGATAGGTCGTCTAACGGCTATAACGCGCGCCTTGAACTATTTCGCGTTTTTCCCGCCTTGGCTAACGGGTTCAGCCAGCAATGGCCGTCGAGGCCGCTGGGACCATCCACCTTCACCGCACGGACGCTACGGGCTGGGCGGCGCGGTGGCCCGTCTGATCGAGGCGAGGCCTCGATCACCTCGTCACGTCAGCTTCACCCCCAGGAACGGATATCGTCAGTGGGGTCGGTCATGTCCGAAAAGTGGCCATTTTCAGACCTCGGGCCGCTTCCGAGCCAGGTCTGATCGTCCCTTAAAAGAGGACTGGATGAAGACTGTTCCCGACGCTGCGCGAGACGACAAAAATCGTGGCAAGGGCGCCATCCGTCATGAGGTCAAGGACGGATGCAGCGCTATCTCCATCGCGTTTGCCCAAGTGCTAACCTAGTATTCTCCGCCCGACGCCGGTGCGTTCGAACCGGCCCGATCATTGCGATCCTCGCTTACCTTCTGCAGGTAAGCGATGATGTCGCGGCGAGACGGAGCGTCGAGCACGCGCACCGGCATGCGTGCGCCGGGCACAAATTTCTTGGGGTCGGCCAGCCACTGATCGAGACTGTCCGTAGACCAAGTGAGAGCGGCGCTCTTTAGCGCCTGCGAATAATGGTAGCCGGCAGCGGAGCCGGCCTTGCGGCCGAACACGCCGCCCAGCATTGGTCCGGTCTTGTTGCTGTCCATCGCGTGACAGGTGGTGCAGCGTTCGGTAAAAAGCTGCTCTCCATGGGCTGCATCCGGCGCGGCGTTAGCCTCGAACCGCGAAAGATTCTTGGCCTGATCAGGGTTTACCGAGCGCAACAACGTATAACTGAGCGTGATCGTGTCGACGTGCGCGTTGTCGGAATCCTTCGCAAATGCCGGATCGACATAGAACACGACGGGCATTTCGACTTTCTGATGCGGGTCGAGACGCTCCTCGTTGAAACAGAAGCATTGAATCTTGTTGAAATAGATGCCGCTCGTCTCCGGCGTGACGTTGAACGTCGCGTGCGCGACGATCGACTCGTTGCTGAGATTCTCGGCCGTGAAGAATACGAGCTTTTGTTCACCGAGGCGGACGGTCACGGAGCGCTGCTCCGGTTCGAACCGCCACGGTAAGTTTGGCGCTACGTTGCTGTCGAACGCAACCGTCACAGTCTGATCAGAGGCGGTGGTCGGATCGGAATACGCTCGCTGCGTCGTGCCTCCGTATCCGGTCGCTCCACAGAATGCGCGGTAAAGTTCTGGCGAGTAGGCGACCAGGCCGAACATGATGCCGAGCACGACGATACAGGGCAGAAGAACATTCAGGTCTTTCCGGTAGCGCGGCTCCATCTCCACTCCTTACGCTGGCCGCCCCCGGCACCTGCGGGGATGTAAACCGATGCAGCGTGGCCGTCCACCGAGGAATGAGACCTCGTGCAACCAGATATCAACGGGCTTTAGTCGTGTTTGACCCGTTTGTGATCTCGTGCTGGTTGGAAGTTACTTCTGCTAGACTTTGCCAATCATCCGGTATCCCGCTCGGGACAAGCGCATCCTTTTGACGGTCGTCTGCTCATTTCCGGTCTCTCCACAGGCCGACCTTTTCATGGTTCGTCGGAATGCCTCAAAGGTGCTGCAGGCAAGTGATTGGGCAAAGGAGCATTCCGGCTGCCCGCCCTCTGATCGCCGGTTTGTGCCAACAGCTGAAGTGGATCGACTTTTTATGGCTTTACCGAGATGAGGCCCAGCAGGATAAAAAACTCGCTATTGATTTTGTCCAGTTCCGCAGCGCGATTTGCGCTCCTCAGTCTCCGCCTGTAGTTCCTTGGTTGTCATCTCGAACACCTTTGGCTCTTGCGGTGCGCCATCGTAGGCATCAGCAAAACCAACAAGCGGTACAGTTGCGGTGATTGGCGAGTTGGCTTTGTCCACAGCTTCGAGCGTCAGAATTCGTCCGTGCTTGAACTGATCAACGAGTTCATCTCCACCTTCGTACTCCGCCCTGCATCCCACAGCAAAGCAGCTCGCGTAGGGCCGCTCGATTGGCTCGCCCTGGTCGATGATGATACGAACACCGCGCTCCGTATTCACCCGAGGTGGTAGAGTAACGCCAAGGGTCTTTTTCGACTCCCCGAGGCGCTCAATGAGTACGGTCGAAACGACCGATCCATAGTCGAGGTTCGAGTGGCCTTCGCCCCAGACAAAGCATGTTCCCTTCAAACAGGTTTTGTTCCAAGGCGAATAGCTCAATGCCTGCAAATCGACTTCTTCGGCGGTCGCCGACGTGGCGACTAGACCAGCAAGCACCGTGGCAGCGAAGACACGCGACATACCGGCGATGGTGGCAACAAAGCCCGGTCACCAGGGAGAGCCCGAAGGAAACCGTTAAAACCATCGCGTGCGGGAATGCCGGGTGTCCCGGTGCGACCGTGGTGACTAACGCGTGTGCTTTCTACACTTGCGCACGCGGCTGCGGGTGCATCGGGCACCCGGCATTCCCCACGCCCTTTGTTGGGCGCGAGATTCATGCATAACTCGGGCGCATCGCGCCGCGAGAATGCAGAGGTGTATGTGGCGGCAACGCGTGCCCCGGATGCTGCGCAGCGCGCCGCTTTCGCGGCGTGGTGCGCTGCTGATCCGGGGTCCATACCGCATGCGGCGCGGCTGTGGGTCCCGGCTCTGCGGTGCATCGAAGAGACGCTGCACCGCGCCCGGGACACGTCCTTTCACGGGCGCGGTGTCCCTCAAAACGCCGTGTAGCCGCCGTCGATCACAAAGCAATCCGCCGTATGATAGGACGATGCCTTGCTCATCAGGTAGACCGCGATGCCGCCGAAATCCGATGGCTCGCCGAACCGGCGCATCGGGATCCGCGGCATCACATTGGCGACGAATTTTTCGTTGGCCATGATGTTGGCGGTCATGTCGCTCTTGATCCAGCCGGGCAGGATGGCGTTGGCGGTGACGCCCTGGCGCGCGAGTTCGACCGCGAGCGCGCGCACCAGCGCGTTGATCGCGGCCTTGGTGGCGGCGTAATGCTCGTTGCGGGCAGTGCCGAAGATCGACGCCAGGCTCGATGTCGCGACCAGGCGGCCGAAGGCGTCGCCGGCGGTGGCGCGTTCGGTCATGTGGCGCGCGGCAACCTGAAACACGTGGAACACGCCGTCCAGATTAGTGGCGAACATGCTGCGCCATTGCTCTTCGGTGCGGTCGATAAAGGCGTGCCGTCCGCCACCGCCGATGCCGGCATTGGCGAAGCAGCCATCGACGCGGCCGAACCGGTCGAGCGTGGCGGCCATCGCTGCCTTGACCGAGGCCGGATCGGTAACATCGCAAATGCGGGTGTCAACCTTGCCGCTGCTGCCGGCCATCGACGCGGCGGCGTTTCTGTTCTTGTCGGCATTGCGGCCCCAGATCGAAACGTCGCACCCGGCCGCCGCCAGCGCCTGCGCGATGCCGAGACCGATTCCGCCATTGCCGCCGGTGATGACGGCCACGCGGCCGGTGAGGTCGAAAAGTCGTGCAAGCGTTTCCATGAGGCGTTTCCATTTGGTTTGGCGCGCGTTAAGGCTGCGTCCGGGGGCGGGCAGATGTCCTGAGACCAACCATGGACAAGCCTGCCTTAAAAATCAAATATGCGGTCGAGATATTAGATCCCGACGCATCCGCGGCATACATAACGCGGATTACAACTGACGAGGAAACAGATGCAGTTCAAACACGTAACGCTCGATATCGATGGGCCGGTCGCCGTCCTCAAGCTCGATCATCAGGAGGTGATGAACGCGGTGTCGGTCGACATGCTGGGCGGTCTTGGCGAGGCGCTCGACGTTATCGACGAGAAGAAGGCGGAAGTCCGCTGTCTCGTCATCACCGGCGCGGGGCGCGCCTTCTGCACCGGAGCCAACCTGCAGGGCCGCAACAATCAAACGCCGGGCAAGAGCAACGCCGGCGCCACCCTTGAAACCGCATTCCATCCGTTCCTGCGCCGTCTGCGCAATCTGCATTGCCCGATCGTCACTTCCGTCAACGGACCCGCCGCCGGCGCCGGCATGAGCTTCGCGCTGATGGGCGACATGATCCTGTGCGCGCGCTCGTCCTATTTCCTGCAGGCGTTCCGGCGCATCGGCCTGGTGCCCGATTGCGGATCGACCTGGCTGCTGCCGAGGTTGATCGGCAAGGCCCGCTCGGTCGAGCTGTCCTTGATGGGCGAAAGATTGCCGGCGGAGAAGGCGCTGGAATGGGGGCTCGTCAACCGGGTCTATGACGACGCTGCCCTGATGGACGAAACCATGAAGCTCGCACATGAGCTGGCCAATGGCCCGACGATCGCGCTGTCGCTGATCCGCAAGCTGTATTGGGACAGCCCCGAGAATTCGTTCGAGGACCAGCTCAATCTGGAGTTCTCAGTCACAGCGGATCGCGGGCACCGCGGAGGATTTCAAGGAAGGCGTCACCGCGTTCCTTGAAAAACGGCCGGCGAAGTTCAAGGGCAAATGATGGAAGCGCTATTGGGGCGCTGTGTCGCGTCGTGGTTTCCGGGCGCCACCGGCGTTGCCGGCGCCGTCAGGCTCTCCGGCGGCGCCAGCCAGGAGACCTGGTCGTTCGATATCGTGCACCCCGCGGGCAACATCGGCGCGATCCTGCGGCGCGCGCCGCCGGATTACACCGCGCTGGAGCGCTCGGCCGGGCTGAATGTCGAGGCGGCGCTGATGCAGCGCGCCTATGACGCCGGTGTGCCGTCGCCGCAGGTGCTGCACGTGCTTCAACCGCAGGATGAGCTCGGCACCGGTTTCATCATGAAGCGGGTCGATGGCGAAACCATTCCGCGGAAGATTCTGCGCGACGACCGGTTTGCCGAAGCGCGCCCGAAACTCGCGCGCCAGCTCGGCCAGGTTCTGGCCGGGATCCACGGCCTGGCGTTGCCGCAACTGCCGGAACTTCGCCGCATGACCGCGACGAAGGAAATGGCCGAACTCGAGCGGGACTATCGCAGTCTCAATTGGCCGCGGCCGGTGTTCGAACTCGCGCTACGCTGGCTGCGCGACCACGATCCCGGTCCTTCCCAGGAGGTCACGCTGGTGCACGGCGATTTCCGGCACGGCAACCTCATCATCGGTCCCGACGGCGTTCGCGCCGTGCTGGACTGGGAGCTCGCACATCTCGGCGACCCGATGGAGGATCTCGGATGGATCTGCGTCAATTCGTGGCGCTTCGGCGAGATCGACAAGCCGGTCGGCGGTTTCGGCACGCGGGAGGAATTGTTCGCCGGTTACGAATCCGCTGGCCGCCGCGTCGATCCCCATCGGGTGATGTTCTGGGAGGTGATGGGCACGCTGCGCTGGGGCTTGATGTGCTGCGGCATGATGCAGCGCTTTCGCCGGAATCCCGAGCACTCGCTCGAGCGTGCGATGATCGGCCGCCGCTCGTCGGAAACTGAAATCGATTTGCTGCGGCTATTGGCGCCACGGGCATGATTGCCCTCACAAGATGAGAACATAACATGCAGGACGAACCGACACCGCAGGAACTCATCAAGGCGGTCGCAGATTTCCTGCGCAACGATATCGCGCCGCAGATCAGCGGCCATCAAGCCTTCAAGCTCCGGGTCGCGATCAATGCGCTCGACCTGGTGACCCGCCAGATCGCGCTGGAGCAGGGCAGCGACGCCGCGGAAGTCGCCCGGCTGTCGCGCTTGCTGGGAATGCACGGCTCGCTCACCGAACTCAATCGCGCGCTCGCCGGTCGCATCGCAAAAGGCGAGGTCGACCTGCAGACGCCCGGGCTGGCCGATCATCTGTGGCAGACCACGATGGACAAGCTCGCCGTCGATCAGCCCAACTATGCGTCGTATAGGAGGGAACTTGGAGAGAAGTGACTCTTGTTCCCCGGACGCAGCGCAGCGTGAAACGATGCGCTGCCGAGCCGGGGTCCATTTTTCGTCGGCAGCAGTAGGTCCCGGCTCTGCGGAGCAGCGTTTCACGCTGCGCCGCGTCCGGGACACGAGGCACTCATTTCCCCACCCATTTCGGCGGACGCTTTTCCGAAAACGCCTTCGGGCCCTCGATATAGTCCTGCGAGGCGGCCATCGCCTTCACGGCGGGATAGTCGCGCTGCTCGGTGATCGCCTGCTCCAGCGAGACCGCAAGGCCCTTCTGGATGGTCTGCTTGGAGGCACGGATCGACATCGGGCTGTTCTTGCAGATCGTCTCGGCCCAGCGCTCGGCGGCCGCCAGCGCCTCGCCGGCCGGCACCACCTCATTGACGAAGCCGAGTTCGTGGCCCTCGCGGGCGGTGACGTGACGCGCGGTGAGGATCATGCCCATGGCGCGCTTGAGGCCGATCTGGCGCGGCAACCGGTGCAAGCCGCCGGCCAGCGCGGCGAGGCCGACGCGCGGCTCGGGAAGCGCGAAGGTCGCGTTCTCGGAGGCAATGATGAGGTCGCAGGCCAGGGCGATTTCGAAGCCGCCGCCCATGGCGACACCGTTGACCGCGGCGATGATCGGCTTGTCGCAGTCGAACCGCGAGGTCAGCCCGGCAAATCCGCCGGTGTCCCAGCCGCGCTTGCCGCCCGCCGCCTGCCATTTCAGGTCGTTGCCGGCGCAGAACGCCTTGTCGCCGGCGCCGGTGACGATCGCGACCCATTGGTCGGGATCGGCGGAGAAGTCGTCGAACACCTTGTTCAGTTCGAAATGCGCATCGGTATGCAGCGCGTTGTAAACCTCGGGCCGCGACAGCGTCACGATCGTGACCGGGCCCTTGCGCGTGACCTTGGAGAATTTCAAGTCCATGTTTGCTCCCGTCGTTTCTTTTGCCGTGGCAAGGAATGCGTAGCTTGAATACTAGCTGGCCCTCGCCGCCGGTTGCCATCCAATTACGCTGGCTACCTCCGCGTCACAAGCCGTATTCCTTTGCTTGACTTGATTTGAGGTTCTCATCTTAATCGATCGGGCTCGGGACCGCGCCGCGACCTCGCCCCGACAAGACCAAAACGACAAGAAAAACCACAGCTGGGAGAACTGCCTTGGATTTTGCATTGCCGGCCGACCTCGTCGCCTATCTCGCCGAACTCGATCAATTCATCGCACGCGAGATCAAGCCGATCGAAAACGCGGACGACAACATCCGGTTTTTCGATCATCGCCGCGAATGGGCGCGTACCGATTTCGACAATGGCGGGCTGCCCCGGCATGAATGGGAAGCGCTGCTGCGCAAGGTGAAAAATCTCGCCGACAGCGCCGGGCACCTCCGCTTCGCCATCCCGAAACGCTATGGCGGCAAGGACGGCTCCAACCTCTGGATGGCGGTGATCCGCGAGCATTTCGCCGCCAAGGGGCTTGGCCTGCACAACGACCTGCAGAACGAACATTCGATCGTCGGCAACCTGCCGCTGGTGACCATGCTGGACCGCTATGGCCGCGACGACCAGAAGGCGATGATCGAAGGCTCGATCACCGGGAAATATCGCATCACCTTCGGCTTGACCGAACCCGAGCACGGCTCGGATGCGACGCACATGGAAACCCGCGCGGTGCAGGCGACCCGCGACGGCGTCGCCGGATGGGTGATCAACGGCGAGAAGATGTGGACCACCGGCATGCATGTCGCGACCCATTGCGCGCTGTTTGCGCGCACCTCGGGCAATGACGGCGATGCGCGCGGCATTACCTGCTTTCTGGTGCCGGCGAACGCCAAGGGCGTCAAGGTCGAGGAATATATGTGGACCTTCAACATGCCGACCGATCATCCGCGCGTCAGCTTCACCGACGTGTTCGTGCCTGATGACGCGCTGTTCGGCGAGGTCGGCCGCGGTCTGTCGCTGGCGCAATGCTTTGTGCACGAGAACCGGATCCGGCAGGCGGCGAGCTCGCTGGGCGCTGCGGTCTACTGCATCGAGGAAAGCGTGAAATATGCGCGCGAGCGCAAGCCGTTCGGCCGCGCGCTGGCCGAGAACCAGGCGATCCAGTGGCCGCTGGTCGAGCTTGCGACCCAGGCAGAGATGCTGCGGCTGTTAATTCGTAAGACTGCATGGGAGATGGACAAGCTCACCCAGGCGCAGGTCGAGCATACCCTGTCGGATAGGGTCTCGATGTGTAACTTCTGGGCAAACCGGCTGTGCTGCGAGGCCGCCGATCGCGCCATGCAGGTGCATGGCGGCATGGGCTACTCGCGTCACAAGCCGTTTGAGCACATCTACCGGCATCACCGCCGCTACCGCATCACCGAAGGCAGCGAGGAAATCCAGAAGCGCAAGGTCGCCGGCTTCCTGTTCGGCTATATGGGAGCGGGCAAGCATTGAGGGCGGACGACGCTCAATTCACCTGCCGATCCTTGCCGGCCCAATAGGGATCGCGCAGATGGCGGCGCAGGATCTTGCCGGAGGCGTTGCGCGGCAGGGCTTCGATGAAGTCGACCGACTTCGGCGTCTTGAAGCCCGCGATGCGTTCGCGGGTGAAGCCGATGATGTCCGATGGCGTCGCCTTCTTGCCGGGCTTCATCACCACGATGGCCTTGACCGCCTCACCCCATTTGTCGTCGGGCACGCCGACCACGGCGACTTCGGCGACATCGGGGTGATCGCAGATCGCGCTTTCGACCTCGGCCGGATAGATGTTCTCGCCGCCCGAGATGATCATGTCCTTGATGCGGTCGTGGATATAGAGATAGCCGTCCTCGTCCAGATAGCCGGCGTCGCCGGTGCGCAGCCAGCCGTCGCTGTCGAGCGTCTTGGCGGTAGCTTCCGGCAAATTCCAGTAGCCGGCCATGTTGGAGCCGGAGCGCGTCGCGATCTCGCCGACCTCACCCGGCGGCAATCGGTTGCCGTCGGCATCGAGAATGGCCAATTCGACGCCCGGCAGAGCCTTGCCGGCCGAGCGCATCCGGTCCAGTCCCTCGACATGATCTTCCGGCGGCAGCGCCACGATGGTGCCGGTGGTTTCGGTCATGCCGTACATCTGCACGAAGCCGCAGCCGAACACCTCGATGCATTCCTTCAGCAGCGCCGCCGGGATCGGCGAGGCGCCGTAGAGCATGTATTTCAGCCGCGAGAAGTCGACCTGGCGCGCGCGCGGTTGCCGCACCACGAACTGCATCGCCGCCGGCACCATGAACAGCTTGGTGATGCCGGACTGCTCGAAGAAATCCAGCACCTTGGTCGGATCGAACTCGCGCGCGATCACGCCCTTGGCGCCATGATAGAGCCCCATCACGCCCCAGCCGGACCCGCCGATATGGAAGATCGGCATCGCCACCAGCGAGACGTCGTCGGTCGACCAGCGGTTCCACTCGGGCTTTTCGGCCTCATTGCCGGTCTGCACCAGATTGAGGAAGTTGGCGTGCGACAGCATCGCGCCTTTCGGTTTTCCGGTCGTGCCCGAGGTGTAGAGCTGGATCGCGATGTCCTTCGGGCTGATCGGCACTTTCGGGTCGTCGCCGCTCTGCGCGTCGCGCCACGCCGTAAAATCGGGCCATTCCGCTGCACCGCCTTCGGTGGTGATGATGTGGCGAAGATCAGGCAATTGCGGTTTGATGCTGCGGGCCTGGGCGATGAATTCGGGGCCGACGAACAGCACCGGCGCCTTGCAGTCGTCGACGATGAAGGCGACTTCGGGTCCGGCGAGGCGCCAGTTTACCGGCGCCATCACCACATTGGCTTTCATCGCTCCCAGCAGCAGCTCGAAATAGACATCGCTGTTCTTGCCGAGATAGGCGATGCGTTCGCCCGGTTTGACGCCGAGCGCTATCAGCGCCCTGGCGACCCGGTTGGTCCTGGTGTCGAGCTCGGCGAAGGTGGTCTGGCGTCCCTCGAACTCGTACACGACGGCGTTGCCGCGAGTCCTGGCGCGGTCTCGCACCATGTCGGCAAGGTTGGCCAGTTGTGGTATGGCGGACATGTCTCTCCCGGGGTGTCTTGTTTTCGTTGCGCGGAGTTTGGCGTTATCCGGCAGCAAAAACAATACGTGATCGAGTTACCCCCGTGCCGAGCGGTCCTTCTCATTTTGCGCCTTGATCGAATCGCGCGCCTTGATCCAGTCGTTGTCGCTCCAATCGCGCAGCTCGTAAAAGTTCCCGCCCGTAGCCAGCGCCTGCGCGCCGTCCATCGCGATGGTTTCCCCGTTGATCCAGTCGCAGCCGCCGGAGATCAAAAACACGGCAAGGTTCTGCAGTTCCTCCATCTTGCCGACACGGCCCATCGGATTTCTTGCAATGGTGCGAGCGCCGGGCTCATCGCCGGGGTTAAGGCGCTTGCTCATCCCCTCGGTCGGAATTTCGCCCGGCGCGATGGTGTTGAGCCGGATGCCGTAGCGTCCCCATTCGGTGGCCAGCGACATCGTCATGGCATGGATAGCGGACTTGCTCATCGCAGAAGGCACCACATAGGGGCTGCCGTTGCGGACCCAGGTCACGGTGATCGACACCACGTTGCCGGGGTGCTTGCCGGCGATCCAGCGTCGGCCCACCGCGTGGGTCACATAAAATGTGCCGTGCATCACGATGTTGGCGATCGCGTCGAAGCCGCGCGGCGTCAGGTCCTGTGTGCGCGAGACGAAATTGCCGGCGGCGTTATTGATGAGATCGGTAAGCGGGCCTTCGGTGAAAATTGCCTCGATCATCTCGTCGACCGCGAGCGGGTTTCTGATGTCGACGCCATGGCTGGTCACCCGGCCGCCATGCAGGTCCATCAGCTCGGTCGCGGTCTCATCGCAAACGCTCTTTCTCCGGCCGCAGATATGAACTTCGGCGCCGAGGCTGAGGAAGCGCGCAGCCATCGATTTGCCAAGCCCGGTTCCACCACCGGTGACCAGAATGCGTCTACCGGCAAGAAGTTGTTCGCTAAACATGGAGGTTTCCGTCCTAAAGAAATGTCTGTTAATTGGTTGATTGACTAAATCGGGACAACGCCTTTCTGTAAAGGCAAACCGTGAAGAAGAGCAAGGGAGAACCCATCCATGGAAAAACGCGTGTCGGTGTCGATTTCGGAGGGCGTCGCGGATGTCCGCCTGGTGCGGGCGGACAAGATGAATGCGCTGGATGCCGCGATGTTCGAAGCGATCGTCGCCGCCAGCGACCGGCTTGCCCACGAAAAAGGCCTGCGGGCGGTAGTATTATCCGGCGAGGGCCGCTCGTTTTGCGCCGGCCTGGATATGGGGCGTTTTGCTGCGATGAAGGAAAACGGCGGTAACGGGATAGCGGGCGGTGAAAAACGCGACCTGACCGAGCGTACCCGCGGCCTCGCCAATTTCCCGCAACAGGCGGTTTGGGGATGGCGGCAGCTTCCGGTGCCCGTGATTGCCGCGATCCAGGGCGTGGCATTCGGCGGCGGCTTTCAGCTCGCGCTCGGCGCCGACATGCGCTTCCTGGCGCCCGATGCGCGGATGTCGATCATGGAGATCAAATGGGGACTGATCCCGGATATGGCGGGGACGCCGATCCTGGCCAGCCTGGTGCGCGACGATATCCTGCGCGAGCTCACCTATACCGGCCGGATATTCTCGGCGCAGGAGGCTCTGGGTTACGGCCTCGCGACGCGGATCTGCGACGACCCCCGCGCCGCCGCGCTGGAGGTGGCGCGCGAGATCGCCGGCAAGAGCCCCGAGGCGATCCGCGCGGGCAAACGCCTGCTCAACAATCTGGCCATCGATCCCGGCCCGGCACTGCTCGCCGAATCCGTCGAGCAGATGAAACTGATGGGCGGGGCCAATCAGCTCGAGGCGGTGCGCGCCAATATCGACAAGCGCGCGCCGCGCTTCGCCGACGTCTGAATTCACACACCGTCATCACCGGGCTTGTCCCGGCGATCCACGTTTTTTTGCTGCAAGCAGGACGTGGATGGCCGGAACAAGTCCGGCCATCATAGCAAAGCCCTTAAATATTTCGCAGACAACGAAGGCGCCAATGATTGACACGCAACAACCTTTCCTCGGCATCCTCAGCGGTCAGCGACGGCGCAGCCACGCCGAAGTCGCCGACCGCGCCGCGCGCATCGCCGGCGGATTGGCGGGACTGGGCGTCAGGCAAGGCGACAGCGTCTGCATCCTGATGCGCAACGATATCGCCTTCATCGAGGCGGCCTATGCGGCGATGCGGCTTGGGGCCTACGCGGTGCCGGTGAACTGGCACTTCAAGCCGGAGGAAATCAGCTATGTGCTGAAGGATTCCGGAAGCGCCGGTCCTGATCGGTCATGCCGACATGCTGCATCAATTGCACGACGCCATTCCGCCCGGAGTCAGCGTTCTCAGCGTGCCGACGCCGCCGGAAATTCTATCGAATTACAAGGTCGATCCCGGCCACCTTGCCACGCCCGGCTTTGCGACCGATCTCGAAGCCTGGCTCGAACAGCAACGGCCCTATGACGGCCCGGTGCTGCCGCAGCCGCAGAACATGATCTACACCTCCGGCACCACGGGTCATCCGAAGGGTGTGCGCCGCTACGCGCCCACGCCCGAGCAGAGCGCATCGTTGGAGCGGATGCGCGCGATGATCTATGGTTTGAAGCCGGGCGCCCGCGTGCTGCTGCCGGGACCGCTGTATCATTCCGCGCCGAATTCGTTTGGCCTGCGCGCGGGCCGTCTCGGCGGTGCGCTGGTGTTGATGCCGCGATTCGATCCGGAGGAATTTCTGCGGCTGATTCAGGAACAGAGAATCGACACCATCTTCATGGTGCCGACCATGTTCATCCGGCTGATGAAACTGCCGGAACAGGTGCGCCGGAAATACGACATGTCCTCGCTGCATCATGTCATTCATGCCGCCGCACCTTGTCCCGCCGACGTCAAGCGCGCGATGATCGAATGGTGGGGACCGGTAATCTATGAATTCTACGGCAGCACCGAATCCGGCGCGGTGACCTTTGCCAATTCCGAGGACGCGCTGAAGAAACCCGGCACCGTCGGCAAGATTGCACCGGGCGCGGAGCTGCGTTTCATCGGCGACGACGGAAGAATCTTGCCGCAAGGCAAGATCGGTGAAATCTATTCGCGCATGGCAGGCAATCCGGATTTCACCTATCACAACAAGCCGGAGAAGCGCGCCGAGATCGAACGCGACGGGTTCATTACCTCGGGCGATGTCGGCTATATCGACCAGGACGGTTACGTCTTCATCTGCGACCGCAAGCGCGACATGGTGATCTCGGGTGGCGTCAACATCTATCCCGCCGAAATCGAAGCCGCGCTGCATGCGGTTCCCGGCGTGCACGATTGTGCGGTGTTCGGCATCCCCGACGAGGAATTCGGCGAGGCGCTGATGGCGGTGGTCGAGCCGCAGCCGGGCGCCGCGCTCGACGTCGCCGCGATCCGCGCGCAGCTCAAGACCTCGCTCGCCGACTACAAGGTGCCGAAACACGTCGAAATCCATGCCAGCCTGCCGCGCGAGGATTCCGGCAAGATCTTCAAGCGCCGCCTGCGCGATCCCTATTGGGAAAGGGCGGGACGAAGGATTTAAGGGCGGCATCGCCTTTTTCTTGGTCTTGCGCCGGGCTTAAAAAATTGCGACTGGAGGATGCCGGGCAGTTTCTGGAGCCACCGACCATGTCCTCCCAGATCATGCCGTCTGACGCCGATCTGCGATCCAATCGCGCCGCCGAAGCCTTGGCTCTGGAAGAGGATGCCCGGCTGCGGACGGATATCCGGCTGCTCGGACGCATCCTCGGCGACACCGTACGCGATCAGGAAGGCGCTGACGTATTCGATCTGGTCGAGCGAATCCGGCAGACCTCGATCCGGTTCCACAGGGACGACGACAGGCCGGCGCGGCGCGAACTCGAAGTCATCCTCGACAGCATGTCGATCAGCGAGACCGTGCGCATCGTGCGGGCCTTCAGTTATTTCTCGCACCTCGCCAACATCGCCGAAGATCAGAACAACATCCGGCAGATGCGCGTGCGCAGCAGCGCCGGCGGAACGCCCCGGCCAGGCACGCTGGCCGAGACCCTTTCGCACGCGCGGGCGGCAGGTTTCAGCGCTGCCGATCTTCGCCGTTTCTTCGCAGGCGCGCTGGTCAGTCCGGTCTTGACCGCCCATCCCACCGAGGTTCGGCGCAAGAGCACCATGGATCGCGAGATGGAGATATCGGCGCTGCTGGACCGGCGCGAACGCGTCCAGCTTACCCCGGAAGAAATCGAGGCGAGCGACGAGCAGTTGCGCCGCGCGGTAGTGACGCTGTGGCAGACCAATATTCTGCGCCGTACCAAGCTCACCGTGCTCGACGAGGTCGCCAACGGTCTTTCGTTTTACGACTACACCTTCCTGCACGAGGTGCCGCGGCTGCATTGCGCGCTGGAGGACCGGTTGAACGAGGGCGATGACGGGGCGCGCGGAGAGCTGGCGTCGTTCCTGCGGATGGGAAGCTGGATCGGCGGCGATCGCGACGGCAACCCGTTTGTAACCGCGGAGGTGATGCGCGGCACGCTGAAGATGCAGAGCAGCCGCGTGTTGCGGTTTTATCTGGAAGAGCTGCATGCGCTGGGCGCCGAATTGTCGCTCGCCGCGCACCTCGCGGATGTTTCCGAGGAATTGCGGGTGCTTGCCGAGCGCTCGCCCGATACCTCGCCGCACCGAAGCGGAGAGCCCTACCGGCTGGCGGTGTCCGGCATCTACGCCCGGCTGACGGCGACCGCGCTGAAGCTCGATGTCGAAACCATGCGGCAGCCGGTCGGCGAGGCCGCGGCCTATGCCAATGCCGCGGAGTTCAAGGCCGACCTCGATATTCTCGACCGCTCGCTGATCGCGAATAATTCGCGCGTGATCGCGCGCGGCCGGCTGCGGCTGCTGCGCCGGGCGGCGGACTGTTTCGGCTTCCATCTCGCAAGTCTCGACATGCGGCAGAACTCCGCCGTGCACGAGCGTACCATCGCCGAATTGCTTGACACGGCCATGCCCGGCACGTCTTACCTGGCACTGAACGAAGACGCGCGGATTGCGCAGCTCGCGAGCGAATTGCGCAATGCGCGGCCGCTGACGTCGGCCTTTGTCAAATACAGCGACGAGACGCTGGGCGAACTCGCCGTGTTCCATGAGGCCGCCAGCTCGCACGCCCTGTTCGGCGCCGACGTGATCCCCCAATGCATCATTTCCATGAGCCAGGGCGTCTCCGACTTGCTGGAAGTGGCGTTGCTGCTGAAGGAGGTGGGTCTGGTCGACCCCTCCGGCCGCAGCGCGATCAACATCGTGCCGCTGTTCGAGACCATCGAGGATCTGCAGGCCTGCGCCGCGATCATGGACCGCCTGCTTTCGCTGCCGGAATACCGTCGCTTCGTGGATAGCCGCGGCGGGGTGCAGGAGGTGATGCTCGGCTATTCCGACAGCAACAAGGACGGCGGCTTCGTCACCTCGGGCTGGGAACTCTACAAGGCCGAGATCGGCCTGATCGGCGTGTTCGAGCGCCACGGTGTGCGGTTGCGGCTGTTCCACGGCCGCGGCGGTTCGGTCGGCCGCGGCGGCGGGCCGAGCTATGACGCCATCATCGCGCAGCCGGGCGGCGCGGTGGACGGCCAGATCCGGATCACCGAGCAGGGCGAGATCATCTCCAGCAAGTATTCCAATACGGAAGTCGGCCGCAACAACCTGGAAATTCTCGCCGCGGCGACCCTCGAGGCGAGCCTGCTGCAGCCGCGGCAGAGCGCACCGCGCAGCGAATATCTTGAGGCGATGGAGCAATTGTCGGCGCTGGCCTTTACGGCCTATCGCGGGCTGGTCTACGAGACCGACGGTTTTGTCGACTATTTCTGGGCTTCGACCGTGATCACCGAAATCTCGACGCTCAATATCGGCAGCCGGCCGGCGTCGCGCAAGAAAACCCGCGCCATCGAGGATCTGCGCGCGATCCCCTGGGTGTTCAGCTGGGCGCAATGCCGGCTGATGCTGCCGGGATGGTATGGCTTCGGCAGCGCGGTCGAGACCTGGATATCGCAGCATCCCGACAAGGGCATGCCTTTCCTGAAAGAGCTCTATCGCGAGTGGCCGTTCTTCCGCACGCTGTTATCCAACATGGATATGGTGCTGGCGAAAAGCTCGATCGCGATTGCCTCGCGCTACGCGGAACTGGTGCCGGATGCGGCGCTGCGCGAAAAGATCTTCGGACGGATCCGGCGCGAATGGCACGCGTCGATCGAAACGCTGCTGGATATCATGGGACAGGACCGGCTGTTACAGGGCAACCCGCTGCTGGAACGCTCGATCCGCAACCGCTTTCCCTATCTCGATCCGCTCAATCACGTCCAGGTCGAACTCCTGAAGGAACATCGCGCGCAAAACCCTGACGAGCAGGTGCTGCGCGGCATCCAGATCACCATCAACGGCATTTCGGCGGGGTTGAGGAACAGCGGGTGAGGAAGGGGACGAATAGCGAGTGGCGAATAGCCAATGGAACTGCGCTAGTCGCCACTCGCTATTCGCCTCTTCCTCAAATCGCATCCCAGTTGAAAATATCCGCGGAGCGGTCGAGCTTGTAGAACGACGATTTCAGCGCCGGCATGCCATGCTCGGCGATGGTCTGCGGCGTCCAGCCTTCGGCGCGATGGATCGAGCGCAGCGGGCGCGACTGGCTCATCAGGAAGATCTCGTTCATCCGCACCGCAAAGATCTGGCCGGTAACGTCCTTGGCGGCGTCGCTGAGCAGGAAAGCGCACAGCGGCGCGATCTTTTCCGGGCCCATCTGCTGGATTTTGGCGACCCGCGCCTTCTCCGCTTCGGTCTCGGTCGGAATCGTTCCGATCAGCCGGCTCCACGCGAACGGCGAGACGCAATTGGAGCGGACGTGAAAACGATCCATGTCGAGCGCGATCGATTTCGACAGCCCGACGATGCCGAGCTTGGCCGCGGCGTAGTTGGCCTGGCCGAAATTGCCGATCAGGCCTGAAGTCGAGGTGAAGTGCACGAACGCGCCGCTTTCCTGTTCGCGGAACAGCCGTGCCGCGGCGTGCGATACGTAGAACGAGCCCATCAGATGAACCTTGATGACCGCCTCGAAGGCGTCGATGCTCATGCGATGGAAGATCGCGTCGCGCAGGATGCCGGCGTTGTTGACCACGCCATCGAGCTTGCCGAAGCTGTCGATCGCGGTCTTGACGATCTTGCTGGCGGGAATCGCTTCGGCGACGGTTTCGAAATTCGCCACCGCGGTGCCGCCGCGCTTCTTGATCTCATCGACCACTTCTTCTGCAGGCGCCGCACTCGATCCCGAACCGTCGGCGGCACCGCCGGGATCGTTGACCACTACCTTGGCGCCCTCGGCCGCGCAGAGCAGCGCGATTTCCTTGCCGATGCCGCGCCCGGCGCCGGTGACGATGATGACTTTGTCCTGCAGTGATTTGGTGCTGGCCATGATTGTCTCCCATTGTTCCTGTCGGTATTTCGGCATCGCCGCAGCGGAATTGCGCTACGCGCCGACCTCTCCCTAAGGGAGAGGTGAACGCCGAGTTCGCAGCGGCTGCGCTTTTCATTTCTCGTTCGTAAAAATAATCGTGCCCGAGGCTGCGAACATGCCGCCGACGCCGTGGCAGACCGAAATCTTCGCGCCCTTGACTTGCGCCGGTGCAATGCCGCGCATTTGCCGCACGCTCTCCTGCAGCGCGTACATGCCGTACATGCCGGAGTGCATGTAGCTCAGACCCCCGCCATTGGTGTTGAGCGGCAGCTTGCCGCCGGGGCGGGTATTGCCGTCGGCAATGAATTTACCGACCTCTTCATGCGGCATGAAGCCGAGATCGCCGAGGCCATACAGCGGCAGATGCGCGAACGCGTCGTAGATCATCAGGTGATCGACATCCTTGTGGGAGATGCCGGCTTCCTTGAAGGCGAGGGGGCCTGCGACCTTGAAGGCGCGCGAGGAATCGAAGGTCTGCATCTGGCTGACCATCGGCGTTTCCACGCTTTCGCCGGTGCCCAGAACGTAGACCGGCTTCTGCGGGAAATCCTTGGCGCGGTCGGCCGAGGTCAGGATCAGCGCACCGCCGCCGTCGGTGACCAGGCAGCATTGCAGGATGCGGAACGGATAGGCGATCATCCGCGAATTCAGCACATCCTCGACCGTGATCGGCGCTTTCATGGTGGCGCGCGGATTCTTCGCGGCCCATTCGCGTTGCACCACCGCGACCATGGCGATCTGCTCATGGGTGATGCCGTGGGTCTTCATGTACCGCAATACCGGAATCGGAAACATGCTGGGCGGGCCGTAGACACCAAACGGCTGCTCGAACTGACCGTTGAGGCTGTCCGGCGGTGTCGAGCGGGGTAGTTTCCCGATCATCGACTTGCCGCTTTCGGCATGGGTGATCAGCACGGTCTTGCACAGTCCGGCCTCGATCGCCGCCGCGGCGTGGCGGACATGCAGCATGAACGAGCAGCCGCCGACCGACGTGCCATCGACCCAGGTCGGCGTGATGCCGAGGTAATGCGCGATCTGCTGCGGCGTCTCCACCGCGGTGGCAATGCCATCGATGTCGGACAGTTTCAGTCCGGCATCGGCGATCGCGTTCAGTGCTGCGTCGGCATGCAGCTGAATCTGCGACACGTTCGGGATAACGCCGAGTTCGGTGGTTTCGGCAGCGCCAACGACGGCGACCTGATTTCTGCGCATGGTGCTTAGCCCTTCGCCGGACGGAACTGGGGAAGGGTGATCTTGTCGTCGAGCTTTTCGAATGTGACTTCCAGCTTCATGTCGAGTTCGAGCGCCTCCGGCGTTTGCGGACAATCCACGATGTTGCTCATCATGCGCGGACCTTCGTCGAGCTCGACGACGGCGATGGCATAAGGCGGCGTGAAGCCCGGTGCGGCGGGCCTATGGTTGATAACGTAGCTGTAGAGCTTGGCCTTGCCGCTGGCCTTGAAGACGCTGACCTTGCGCGAGGCGCAGGCCGGACAGAACGGACGCGGCGGGAAATAGACGTTGGCGCAGGCGTCGCAGCGCTGCAGGCGAAGTTCGCCGGTCTGTGTACCGTCCCAGAAATGCTGGGTCTCGGGCGTCGGTTTCGGTCGCGCGCGCATAGCATCGGCCATATCGCTGATTCCTCCCTGCGGCGGGCATGTGGTCGCCCGCTGGCTCTGATCTTGATGCGACATTGTACTGCCCGGCGTCAACGGTCTAGCCGACCTCGCGCATGCCGCGTATTCCGGCACGCGCACTATTGCACGCGCACAATGGATTAGTCCGGAGCGCTTGTGTCCCTGCGACCCCCCGCGCTATTGTCCGCCGGAATGAAGAAAATCAGGAGGATTTCATGCTGAGGATGACGGGCGCGGTGCTGGTGGCGGCTTTGACACTTGCCGCGCCGGCGACGGCGGCCGACGCACCCGCAGAAATCAAGATCGGCACCCTCTACGCGTCATCCGGCCGCTATGCTTCGATTTCGATGCCGGTTTTCAGCGCGCTTAAACTCTGGGCTGACCAGAAAAATGCCGAGGGCGGGGCCTATGTGAAGGCATTCGACAAGAAGATTCCGATCAAGCTCGTCGCCTACGACGATCAGAGCAACACGGCGACCGCATCGACGCTGTACAATCAGCTCGTCACGCAGGACAAGGTCGACCTTCTGGTTGCCGATTCCGGTTCGGTGCTGACCGCGCCGGCAGTGGCGATCGCGCGCGATCACAAGATGTTCCTGTTCGACCAGACCGGAACCGGCGCCAGCTTCTTCTCCAAGGATAATCCCTATATCGCGCTGATGGCCGACCCGGTCTCGACCATCTGGCCGAAGCCGGTCGCCGATTTCCTCACCCAGGATGGCCCAAATCTCGGGATCAAGAAGGTGGCGCTGCTCTATTCGACCAACGAATTCACGGGAACGCAGGCCAATGCATTCCGCAAATTCGTCAAGGATTCCGGCGCGCCGATCGAGATCGTCTACGATCAGGGTGTCCCCACCGAGACCACCAATTACACCGTCATCATCAACAACATCGCCAGCACGCAGCCCGATGCGGTCATTCATTTCGGATACGCGCCCAACGATATCGCGTTCCTGCGCAACGTTCAGGACGTCGGCGTCAACTTCAAAATGCTGTTCGCCATCTATGCGGGCATCGAGACCGAGCTTCTGGAAAAGAACGTCGGCGCCAAGGGCCTTGAGTATGTATTCACCTATGTGCCGCCTTCGGAACTCGACTATCCCGTCAATTTCGGCATGACCATGAAGGATTACAAAGCCGCCTGGAACAAGAAATATCCCGACGGCAAGATCGAGTTCGGCTTCAATGCCACCGCCGGGTACACCACCGGGCTTATCATCGAGAAGACGCTGTCGGTGGCGACCAGCCTCGATCAGCTCGAGCTGCGCCGGGCGAATTTCAGCCTCTCCGGACAGCTCAAGACGCTCGACGGGACCTACGCGCTCGATGAAACCGGCGGCCAGATCGGCGAATTGACGCCGCTCGGGCAGATCACGCTCGACGATCACGGCCACATCAAGTTCGTGTCGGTCTATCCGCACGAAACGGCCACCGGCAAGCCGGTCTACCCGCGTCCATGACGCGGTTGCAGATCGAACGCCGGATGCCGGGAGCGAAGCGCTCATGCAGCTAGTCTATGCGCTCGTCGCCGGCGTTCTGTTCGGTCTGTATTTCAGCCTGGTCGGCATCGGCCTCAATCTGGTGTTCGGCGTCATGCGCATCGTCAATCTCGCGCATGGCGATTTCCTGATGCTCGGCGCGTTCGTGGCGTTCGGGGTCGCGACCCTGGCCGGGATCGATCCGCTGTTCGCGGTGCCGCTGGCGTTCGTCATCTTCGTGCTGGTCGGGGTGTTGCTCTATTGGGTGTTGGTGCCGCGCCTGCAGGGATCGGTCAATCCGGAGATGTTGTCGATCATCCTGTTCTTCGGGTTGTCGCAGGTGATCGAGGCGGTCACGACGATCTTCTTCGGCACCAGCGAACGCTCGATCCAGAGCCGGGCACTCGGCACCGTATTCTCGACCATCAAGGTCAAGCTGCTCGGCGGCAAACCGGACGCCCCCGGACCGATCCATATTTTCGGCCAGGGGTTTCCCGCGCCATGGGTGATCGCGGCCGTTACCAGCCTGATCGCCATCGGGCTCGTTTACCTCTATCTGTACCGCACCCGCCTTGGCACCCTGACGCGGGCGGTGATGTCGCGGCGCGACGAAGCCTTTGCGACCGGCATCGATGTCGATCGCGTCTCGGCGGCGGCATTCGGGATCGGATTGGGGCTGGCCGCGGTCGCCGGCGTGTTCGCGCCGTTCATGTTCGGATCGGTGACGCCGGCGTTCGGCGCCGACGCGACCGTCACGTCGTTCGCCATCGTGGTGTTGGGATCGCTCGGCAATCCCTTAGGCACCGCGCTCGGCGGCGTCGTTTACGGCGTCTGCTACATGCTGGTGCAGACCTATCTCAGTTCATGGGCCGACCTGTTGCCCTACGTGCTGCTGATCTTCATCCTGCTGCTGCGTCCGAGCGGTCTGCTCGGAAGGCGGGTGCGCGTTGCCTAGCGCCCTCCGACACACGCTGTTCATTGTCGTACCGCTGCTCGCCATCTTTGCGGTGTTGCCCGGCGTCTATCAAAATCATCTGCTGCTGTTCAATTTCGTCGTCTTCCTGATCCTCGCCCAGGGCGTGAACATCATCTACGGGTTCACCGGCTATCTGCCGTTCGGCTATGTCGGTTTCTTCGGCGCCGGCGCTTACGGTTTTGCGATCCTGGTGATGCACTATCACGCGCCCGCGGCGCTCGCGGTGATCGCCGCCGGACTGGTCGGGGTCGCATTAGGGCTGCTGCTGACGCCGCTGCTGCGGCTCTCCGGCGCCTATTTCGCCATCGCCAACCTCGCCGCGTCGCTTGCGGTGCTTCACTTCGTCGCCAACCCGGCGCTCGAGAGCATCACGCGCGGGCCCTACGGCGTTTCGCTTACCGATACCTTCAATCCGACACTGGCCTATACAGCAGCACTCGTCGTGCTGGCGCTGACGCTCGGTGCCGTCGTGTTTCTGAAGAACTCCGGATTCGGTCTGGCGTTGCAGGCGGTGCGTGAAGATGCCGTCAGCGCGTCGATGGCGGGCGTCAATGTGGTGCGGATGCGCGTGATCGCATGGCTCGCTTCCGCGCTGGTGGCGGGTCTCGCCGGCGGCGTCTATGCCTGGTATGTTTCGGTGTTCTATCCCGACAATGTCTTCAGCGGCGATTTCTCGATCTTCGCGATCGTGTTCGCGTTGTTCGGCGGCGTTGCCACGATCTGCGGCCCGATCGTCGGCGTCATCATCCTGTATGGCATCTACAATTTGATCGGGTTCACCACGCCGCAATATTTCCAGTTGATCTACGGGGTGTTGATCATGGGGCTGGTGCTGTTTCTCCCCGCGGGCCTGGTTTCGCTCGCGACACGCAGGGGATGGCATGTCCCCTGACAGCGCAGCCATCGTCAACGTCTCGAAGCTGGTCAAGCGGTTCGGCGGCTTTCACGCGCTCGATGGACTGAGCTTCCATGTCGCGTCGGGCGAAATCCTGGGATTGGTGGGGCCGAACGGCTCCGGCAAGACTACCGCGATCAACGTGATCTCCGGTCTCTATGCCCCGGACGGCGGCGAGGTCGTGATGGACGACATATCGATCGGCGGGGTCGCGTCGCACAGGCTGGTCCATCGCGGCATCAACCGCACCTTCCAGGTTCCAAAGCCGTTTATGTCGCTGACGGTGCGCCAGAATATCGAGGTCGCATTGGCCTATGGCCGCGCTGCGGTGGCCCCGCCGGCATTGGCAGCGCTGCTCGACGAATACCGCCTTGCCGATGTCGCTGACCGGCCGGCGGCCGATCTCAACAACGCGCAGCAAAAAATGCTCGATCTGGTTCGCGCGCTGGCCACGCGCCCGCGGCTGCTGCTGCTCGATGAACTCGCCGCCGGGCTCAACCCGGCAGAACTCGACTGGATCGCCGAACGCATCAAGGCGCTGGCGCAAACCGGGATGGCCATCATCGTCGTCGAGCATCTGATGGGTTTCATCGAGCACATCACCGATCGCGTCATTGTCATGAATGCCGGCAAGGAGATCTTCGAAGGCAAGCTCGCGGTCGCGGTCAAGGTGCCGCAGGTCATCGAGGTGTTCCTCGGAGGCGAGCATGCCGCCTGAACCCGCATCGCTGCTGGAGGCTGCCGGTATCGACGCCGGTTACGGCACCATGCAGGTGCTCTGGGGCGTCGACCTCGACGTCCGTGCCGGCGAAACCGTGCTGTTGCTCGGCGCCAATGGCGCGGGCAAGACGACCTTCCTCAAATCGCTCGTCGGTCTGATCGACGCGCGGCACGGCAGCATCAGGCTCGGCGGCGAGGACGTGACGCGGATGCGCTCCAGCGACCGGATGCGGCTCGGCATGACCTACATGTCGGAGCTCGCGGTATTTCCGGATCTGTCGATCGAGGAAAACATCCGCGTCGGCGCCCAGGCGCTGGGGCACGCCGATCCCGCCGCGCGGGTAGAGGAAATGTATGGCGTGTTTCCGGTGTTGCGCGACAAGCGCCGTGCGCCGGCCTCCAGCCTCTCCGGCGGCCAGCGCAAGATGCTCGGCATCGCCAAGGCGCTGGCCGCGGAGCCGAAGCTGCTGGTGATGGATGAGCCCTCGGCCGGGCTGTCGCCGCTGTTCGTCAAGGAAGTCATCCGTATCCTCAGCGATTTGCGCCATCGCGGTCTGGCGCTGTTGATCGCCGAGCAGAATATCGGCTTCCTCGAAGTGGCGACGCGAGTATTTGTGCTGGAAGGCGGGCGCATCCGCTTTTCCGGCACGGTTGCGCAGATGACCGACAACGAAGCGCTGCGCCGCGCCTATTTCGGGCTGAAGTAATTCAGGATCAACAAAAGCAAAGAGGCGATAAAGCCATGCCGAACACGCCGACACTAGCCGCACTGGCCGAGGATCTCGACAGCGGCCGCTCCAGCGCCCGCCAGCTCGTCGACGAATGCCTGGCCCGGATCGCCGACACATCGGGCGAAGGTTCGCGGACCTTCATTCATGTCGACGCGGAAGCCGCGATCGAAGCGGCGGAAGCGATGGACCGGCTGCGCGAGGTCAAGGCAGCCCCTTCGGCCTATGCCGGGATTCCGGTCTCGATCAAGGATCTGTTCGACATCAAGGGCCAGGTGACCCGCGCCGGCTCGCGCGCGCTCGACGATTCGCCGGCGGCGGAAGCCGATGCACCCGTGGTGGCGCGGCTGCGCCGTGCCGGCTTCATCGTGATCGGCCGCACCAACATGACCGAATTCGCCTATTCCGGGATCGGCATCAATCCGCATTACGGCACGCCGAAGGGCGCCTGGCAGCGCAGTGTCGGTCATGTGCCCGGCGGATCGTCGTCCGGGGCGGCGGTATCCGTCGTCGACGGCATGGCGCATGGCGCGCTCGGCACCGATACCGGCGGGTCGTGCCGGATTCCGGCGGCGTATAACGGCATCGTCGGCTTCAAGCCGACCCAGCGGCGCGTGCCGCTGGACGGTGGTGTACCGCTGTCGTTCTCGCTCGACAGCTTTGGCCCGCTCGCGCGCACGGTGGGCTGCTGCGCGGTGCTCGACGCCGTGCTCGCCGATGAGCCGGTCATCCCGTTGCAGCCGCGCCCGATCAGGGGACTGCGTCTGGCGGTGCCGACCACCATCGTGCTCGACGAACTGGACGATGCGGTGGCGCGAACCTTCGATCGGGTGCTGGAAACGCTTTCGCGACAGGGCGCGCTGATCGAGCGGATTGAGGTGCCGGAATTCCTTGACGTGGCGCAGATGAACGCCAAGGGCGGGTTCGCCGCGGCGGAAAGCTATGCCTGGCATCGCTACTTGATCGCCAGCAAGGGCGACATCTACGATCCCCGCGTCGCCAGCCGGATCATGCGGGGCGAAAGCCAGAGTGCGGCCGATTATGTCGACTTGCTCGGCGCGCGGCGGTCGCTGATCGCGCGCATTGCGGTTCGGCTCGCGCCCTATGATGCGATGATCTTGCCGACCACCGCCAACACCCCGCCGCGCATCGCCGATCTTGTCGCCGACGACAAGGCTTTCACCGGCGCAAACCTGCTGGCGCTGCGCAATTGCAGCCTCATCAATGTCATCGACGGCTGCGCCATTTCGCTGCCGGCGCATCGCGAAGGCGAGGTGCCGGTCGGGTTGATGCTGGCGGCTACCGGCGGGGCAGACCGCCGCATCTTCGAACTGGCGGCTGGAATGGAAGGGGTCATCCGTGTTTGATCTGGCTTTCACCATCGACGCCCAGGGCACGACGACGCCGTTGACGCTGGCGATCGATCAGGCCGTGATCGCCGGCTGGACCGGACGCGACCCGGTGGCGCGCGACAAGCACATCGCCGAACTTGAGGCGATCGGGATTGCGCGGCCGGCCACCACGCCGATCTACTACCGCGTCGCGGCGCGGCGGATCACCACCGCTGACAGCATCGAAGTCAGCGGCAATGATTCCAGCGGCGAGGTCGAGTTCGTCCTGATCGGCTGGCAGGGCCGCATCTTTGTCGGCCTCGGCTCCGATCACACCGATCGAAAGGTGGAGGCCTACAGCGTCACGGTGTCGAAGCAGATGTGCGACAAGGTGATGGCGCCTGTGCTGTGGGAGCTGGAGGAGGTCGCCGGCCACTGGGACCAGATGATCCTGCGCTCGCATGCCTGGATCGATGGCGCGCGGGTGCTGTATCAGGAAGGCAAGCTTGACGGCATGCTTTCGGTCGCCGACCTCATTCAGCGCGGTTTCGGCGGCAAGGGATTGCCCGATGGCTGCGCCATGTTCGGCGGCACCTTTGCGGCGAAAGGCGGCATACGGCCCGCCAGCCGCTTCGAATATGAACTTGAGGATCCGGTTTTGAAGCGCAGCATCCGCCACGCCTATGACGTGATCGCGCTGCCGGTGCTGGGGTAGAGGCCACCGCTCGTTCGTCATTGCGAGGAGCAGTAGCGACGAAGCAATCCATTCTGCGCGTGGGTTCCCTATGGATTGCTTCGCTTCGCTCGCAATGACGCGGATAAGCTGTCGGAAATCGGGTGGCGTGAGCCGCGCCGATTTGCGAAACTGCCCGCCATGAAATCAAACGTCAAAAGCTTCATCCATCCCGTCGCGTCATCCGACATCGCCGCGCGTGTCGATACGATCGACTGGGCGCAGGCGAGCGACGATCTCGATGCCCAGGGCTGCGCGGTCTTCAAGGGATTGCTCTCGGCGAAAGAGTGCCACGCGCTTGCGGAAACCTATCCGGACGACAGCCGCTTCCGCAGCCGGGTGGTGATGGGACGCCACGGCTTTGGCCGCGGCGAGTACAAGTATTTTTCCTATCCGCTCCCCGATCTGATCGCGCAGTTGCGGCCGGCGCTTTATGCGCGGCTCTTTGGCATCGCCAATCGCTGGAACGAAGCCATGGGCATCGATATCCGCTATCCGGCACAGCATCAGGCGTTCCTCAAGCGCTGCCATGACGCCGGCCAGACCCGGCCGACGCCCTTGCTGCTGCAATATGGCGCCGGCGACTACAATTGCCTGCATCAGGATCTCTATGGTGAACATGTGTTCCCGCTGCAGGTCGCGATCCTGCTGTCGGAGCCGGGCCGCGATTTCACCGGTGGCGAATTCGTGCTGACCGAGCAGCGGCCGCGGATGCAGTCGCGTCCCGAAGTGGTGCCGCTGGGGCAGGGCGATGCGGTGGCTTTTGCTGTGCATGTCAGGCCGGTGCAGGGGACGCGCGGCTTCTATCGCGTTAACCTGCGCCACGGCGTGAGCCGGCTGCGTTCCGGCCATCGCCATACTATTGGCGTGATCTTCCACGATGCGAAATGAGCGCAACCCCTTTGACGGCGGATTTATTTGAAAGCATTCCCGATCTCCGCCCTGCGCAGGAAGCGATGGCGGAGGGCGCCGTGCTGCTGCGAGGATTCGCATTCCCGGACGAAGCCGGCCTGATAGCGGCGTTGCGTGCCACCGTGGAGCAGGCGCCGTTTCGTCATATGATGACGCGGGGCGGGCATCAGATGTCGGTGGCAATGACAAATTGCGGCAGCTGTGGCTGGGTCACCGATCGCACCGGCTATCGCTACGATACCCACGATCCCGAAGCCGGAAGGCCGTGGCCGGCAATGCCAGAGGCGTTTCGCGAGCTTGCCCGGCAGGCCGCGTCGCGCGCCGGCTTCGCTGGATTCTCGCCGGATGCATGCCTGATCAATCGCTACCAGCCCGGTGCCCGCATGTCGTTGCATCAGGACAAGGACGAGTTGGATCTGGGCGCGCCGATCGTCTCGGTATCGCTGGGCTTGCCGGCGATTTTTCTATTCGGCGGATTGAAACGCAACGACAAACCGAGCCGGTATCGGCTGCAGCATGGCGACATCGCGGTGTGGGGCGGCCCGGCGCGGCTGGCGTTTCACGGCGTCGCGCCGCTGGCGGACGGTGAGCATGCCTTGTTGGGCCGGCAACGCATCAATCTGACTTTCAGAAAGGCGTCATGAGCGCCCGCGGTCGCACTCGGCGCTACCCGCGCGGGCTCGAGCCGCGCCCGCGGACCGCTTTAACTAACGCGTGCGTCTCTCAAAACATGGGCAACGAAGCGCGCGGCGGGTGCCGCATCGGGCACACCTATTGGCGAGATAATCTTCAATTCCTTTACGAGTTCGATATCCCTCAGCTGCAACGCCACGAGCTGTCCCGCCTTGACTTCGTCAGCCACTGCCGCCGCAATGACGAGTGAGACGCCCCGTCCGGCGCGGACGGCTCGCTTCACCGCTTCCGTGCTTCCGAAGCCTCCGATCGCTGTCAATCCCTCCGACAAATGTCCCAGCCTTTCTCTCAAGAGCGTAATTGTTCCCGTTCCCGCTTCGCCCCCCAACAGCGTTTGGCTCGCGAGTTCGCTTGCTTCGATCGCGCCCCGCCCAGCCCATGGGTGATCGGGAGCCACGATGATGACGAGCGATTCATTTCGCCAGGTATGTCCGCAAAAGCCGGGGCGATCAGTCCACCACTCCATCAATGCTATGTCGGCGATACCGTTTTCCAGCCGCTCGGCGACGCTGGGGTTGGGACCAATCCACAGTTCGACGGAACATGGATCGGTTGCCTGAAAGGAGGCAAGCATGGACTGCAAAAGATAAGTGCCGACGTTGCTAGATGACGCAACGCGCAAGCGAGATTGCGCGAGCATGGTTCGGCTGCGCTCCGCGGTATCGAGCATCGCGCGGGCAAGCGGCGCGAAGGCTGCACCTTGAGATGTTGGCTCAACAATCCCGCGCCGGCGCACGACCAGGGGCGCCGCGAGGTCTTCCTCAAGTTGCCTGATGTGCTCGATAACGGTTGAGGGCGAAAGTTTCAGGTCGCGTGCGGCGGCACGAAATCCGCGCTCGCTGAGAACCGCGAGGAAGGTCTTAGCGTGAACGAGATTGAGCATGAGCGAACTGCTTGCCTGGGTCGTTGACCGCGCCAAACGGAATACGACCGGCCAGAACGTCGAGGATGCTGCGGGCGGCGGAAAACTCTATCTCGCGCCGAACGTGGGTGACCCCTGATCCGATATGCGGGGTAAAAACCGTTGGCGCCAACGGCGTTGTAAGACGCGGATCGATGCGGGTCGGCCGATCCTTCAAAGCCCAATCCTCGCACTCAAACACATCGGCCGCATAGCCCGAAAGGTGTCCGCGAGCGATGGCGTCCGCCACGGCGGTCTCGTCAACCAGCGATCCGCGGGCAGGATTCACGAGTCTTGCACCCGGCTTCATGGCTGCGATGGCTTCGGAATTGACAATGTGCCTGGTGCCCGCGGTCAGCGGCAGCGCAAGCACGACGTAGTCGGAATTGGCGATCAAATCCTCGAAACTTGCCATCGTAACATACGGCCAGGATCTCGTTAGCGCCTCGGACGCGGACTGATCATAGGCCAGCAGCTGGCATTGAAACCCGACAAGGCGTTCGGCGATAGCACGGCCGACAAGTCCAAATCCGACGATACCCACCGTTGCGCCGGCCAGGCCCGTGCCATAGAGCTGGGCGCGCCAACCGTGAAAGCCATTCTTCTTGATGCCGAGATCGCCAGCGACAATGTTGCGGCCCAATGCGAGAATGAGTCCGATCGCCAGCTCCGCGGTCGGCACCGTCAGCAGGTCCGGGACAATGGTCAACCACACGCCGGCATTTGTAGCGGCCTCAACGTCGATATTGTCACAGCCCTTCAGCGCTGCTCCGATGACGCGAAGCTTGGGGCATGCCGCCAGGAAGGCGGCGTCGATGCTGTCGGTCATGAACGCAAGCAGTCCAACAGCATCCCGGCATCTCTGTCGCACCTCTTCGTAGGGCCACGGCTCAAGCACCTCATTGACCACAACAGTTGCACTTTCCTCGAGGAGAGCTCTGGTCTCGGGGAAAACGGGGTTGGTCACAACAACTCTGGGTATTTCGGCCATGGCCTCGCTCTCCCCCGCTATTTCAAATAGTTCCGCAGAACGGCACCAATGCCATCTACGATCGTCACGCAAACGAGAATACAAATCAGGATGGCCGATACCTGTGCGTATTCGAGCACGCGCAATGCCGCGATGAGCTCGAAACCGATGCCGCCGGCGCCGACCGCGCCGAGGACGGTCGAGGCGCGAAAATTATATTCCCATCGGTAGATCGTCGTGTCCGCAAGTTGCGGCATGACCTGTGGCAACACCGCATGCCAGATCACCTGGAACGGTGAAGCGCCCGCGGCTCGCGCGGCCTCGACGGGCCTTGGATCGACGTGCTCGATGCTCTCTGCGAAGAATTTTCCGATCATGCCGACGGAATGCAGGCCGACGGCGAGTACTCCCGGCAGGGCTCCGAAGCCGACCATGGCAACGAAGATGATGCCCATGATCAGTTCCGGCACCGATCGCAGCAGATTCAACACCGCTCGCGTTATCCGGTAGGCGATCCGGTTCGGCGTGGTGTTGTGGGCGGCGAGCAGGGCGAGCGGCAACGACAACGCCACGGCAAGCGCGGTTCCCGCGACCGACATTGCGAGTGTATCGGCCAGCGGCCTCAACCATCTGTCGAAGCGCTTGAAATCGGGCGGAAACATATCAACGGACAGCTGCTTCATCGCCGGCCAGGCATCCACGAACCGCCGCGGATCAAGCAGACCGGTGAGCGACATTGCGGCGATGATCAGAAGGATAACAAGGAGAATGGCAGCACCACGCTTGATCCGGGTGGCGTCTTCCCGGACCAGGATGGCATCGTATTTTGTGGGAGTAGCGCGGCTCATCCCCCGAGCTTCGCAAGGTCGAGATCGAGGACCTTCGCAGTCTCCCGCAAGATGTCGTAGGCGTGATCGTCCGTCGCCGTGAATGCTTCGGCGCGGAAGGTCTTCAATATCTCCTTATCCTTGAGTTCGAGGAACGCCGTCCTGATCGCGGCCTTGAGCTGGGGCGCGAGATATCCCTGCATGACTATCGGATAGTTCGGGATCGGGTCGCTTTCCGCCAGCACAATCACCTTGGTGCCGTCGATCGAACCCTTGGCGACAAGCGACTTGAATATCTCCTGGCTGAGGCCGCCAGCCTGCACCTGGCCGGATTGAACGGCACGCGCGACAGCATCATGCGCGCCGAGGAGAACGTATTTGTAGTCGGTGTCGCCCAAAAGGCCGTTGCGCGCCAGCAACGCGCGCGGGATCAAATGACTGGAGGTCGAGGCAAAGTCGCCATATCCCATCATCTTGCCCTTGATGTCGGCCAGCGACTTTACCGGTCCATCCGCGCGCGCGATGATGACGCTTTTATACGTCGGCGATCCCTTCGAAACGCCGACGGCGAACGGCTCAATGCCCGGTGCCTTCGACTTGGCCAATACATAGGAGAGCGGCCCGAAATACGCGACCTCAATTCGGCCGAACCGCATCGCCTCGATCATCGAGGAGTAGTCGGTCGTGACGATGATCTCGATGTCCTTCCCGAGCGCCTGCTCAAGGTATTTTTTCAGCGGTTGTGCGTTTTGAATGATGGTTGAAGCGTTCTCGTCGGGGAGCAGCGCTACGCGTATGGTGGCAGGATTCTGCGCTTGTTGGGCGGTAGCCGGACCGATGGCAAGGCCCAGCCCCCCGATGGCGCAGCCGAGCAGAAAGTTTCTGCGTTCCATGATCCTGATCCCCTTCGATGATCTGAATGCCGACTAAGCCGCTGCCATCTGGGGCGGCACGTTGGTGTAGATTTGGTCCAGAATTGTCTGACCCAGCTGCGATGCGGTGCCTTCAAAAACAATCCGGCCTCCGGCCAGACCGATCACTCGATCGGCGAATCGGCGAGCCAGTTCCACCTGGTGGAGACTGACGATCGCGGTAATGCCGTCTTCGCGGCAAATACGATGAAGGTCCGTCAGCACTTTCTCGCCCGATGCCGGATCGAGACTCGCCACCGGCTCGTCGGCGAGGACAATCTGTGGCCGCTGCGCCATCGCCCTGGCGATGCCGATACGCTGCTGTTGCCCCCCGGAAAGTTCGTCCACCCGATCAAGGGCGCGCTCGAGCAGGCCAACGCGTTCGAGCGATTGCAGCGCGATTCGCCGATCCAACCGAGGCAACGGAAATATGGACCGCAACGAACCGTGCGCACCGACGCGGCCGAGCAGAACGTTTTGTAGCGCCGAAAGACGCCCGATCAGATGATGTTGCTGGAAGATCATTCCCGTTCGCCGGCGATGTTCCCGCAGCGCGCGGCGATTCCGGAAAATCGAACCCCGGCCTTCGACGATGACATCACCGTGAGTTGGCGTAACCAGCCCGTTGAGGCATCGAAGCAGGGTCGACTTGCCCGCCCCTGAGGGCCCCAGCAGCACGAGGAACTGACCCTTGGGAACTGAGATGCTGGTCGGCATGACAGCCGCAACGCCGTTCGGGTAGGTCATTGCAACATTCTGCAATCGCAGCATCGGCCGCTTCCTTGGACCTGATCAGGCTGCGGCCCGCCGGCGCCGTGATCGGTTTTTTCGAACGATTGACGTTATTGTTCGGTAGCGCTGATCTACCAATCGCAAATGACACACGGATGACAGCGCCGACATCAGCGAAAGCAGAATTGGCCAGTCCAAAATTCGAAAAGTGTTCTGCAGCAAAGTCTGCAGGCCGCATCAGCGTGAGACCGCGGGTTGTTCGCGTCGCGGCCGGTAAAGCACTCAGAAAAGTGCGAGGGGCTCGGTGGGCCTAGGGTTTAGCCGGATGAATGAAGGTCCACGGACTGACTTCTGAATCCTTCGGCACTTCGATCGCGATGACGTAAGGACCGCCGTCCGCCAGCGCTTTTTCCAGCGCCGGACGAAATGCGTCGGGCGATGTGACGCGCGCAGCGCCCACTCCGAAGGATTCGGCGAGTTTGACGAAATCCGGATTGACCAGATCGGACGCCACCACGCGGCCGTCGAACCGCTCGCGTTGATCGCGCCGCACATTGCCATAGGCGTTGTTGTTGAAAACCAATGTGACGACGCCGATGTTGAATTGCACGGCGGTCGCCAGTTCCTGCACGCCGAACATGAAGCCGCCATCGCCGGTGATCGCGACCACCGGCCGATCGGGATGCGCGACCTTGGCGCCGAGCGCGGTGGGAAAGCCCGCGCCGAGCGTGCCCTGATAGCCTGATGTGATGAAGGTGCGCGGCTGGTAGACCGGAAAGCCGTACCAGGAGGCAAAGCCGACCTGCGATAATTCGTCGGTGACGATGGCATCCGGCGGCAGCACCTCGCGCAGAATGTTGAGATAGGCCATTTGCGGCTGGACAGACTGGATCTGCTTCAGCGCCGCCGCCGAGGCGTCGCGGATCGACGCGCGGCGGCCGGAGGTCTTGCTGTAGCCGCGCTTGCGCACCGCCGCCAGCAATTCGCGGGTGCCAGCCTGCGCGTCGGCGATAATGGCGGCATCGGGCGTGAAGCGGCGCATTTCCGACGGATCGATATCGATGCGAACGGATTTCAGCCCTTCGGGGCGAAATGGCCAGCGCGACATGGTCGGCAATTCCAGCCGCGTTCCGATGCCGATCATCAGATCGGTTTGCGGCCAAAGCCGATACGCCGCCGCCATCGTCAAACCGAGCTCATGGGCGTTGCTGACGATGCCGCGGCCGCTGCGGAACGCCACCACCGGCGCGTCGATCTGTTCCGCAAGTTCAAGAATTTCATCGCGCGCGTGAATGGCGCCGCTGCCGACGAAGACCATCGGCGTTTTGCTGCCGGCGATCAGCGCGGCGGCGGCCTTGACGCGCCCGCTATCGGGCTGCGGCGCCGGGAACAGATCGAAACGCCGCGCGGCGGCCACGTCCGTGCGTTGCGTGAACACGTCCCATGGCATTTCCAGCGCCGCGGGACCGCGCCGGCCCGACAGCATTTCCTGGAACGCGCGCGAAACCAGGGTCGGCGCCGCGTCGGGATATTCGATGCGGTCGGCCCATTTCACGATGCTTCGCAGCGTCGCCAGCTGATCCGGCATCTCATGCAGATGGCCGCGGCCCTTGCCGAGAAACTCCGTCGGCACCTGACCGGTCAGGCAAAGCACAGGCTCGTTCGATCCGAATGCCGTCAGCAATGCAGCCCCGGCGTTGAGCACGCCGGGGCCCGGCACCACACTGAACACGCCGGGCCTGCCGGTCGATCGCGCGTAGCCATAGGCCATGTAGCCGCAGGCCTGCTCGTGGCGGGCCCCGATCACCTTGAGCTGCGCCTGCTGGAACGCATCGAACAATCCATAAATCTGCGCGCCGGGCAGGCCGAACACGGTGTCGACGCCGTGCGCGACCAAACCGCTGACGATGGCTTCGCCGCCGGAAGTTGCAGTCATTGCGTTGTCCAATCGCTCATTTGGGCGGACTCATTCGGTCTCGTCGATAACGCCGTTGCGCAACAGACCGACATTCTCGGCCTCGACCTCGACGATGTCGCCGGGCTTGAGGTAGCGCGGCGGATCGAACCGCGCCCCGGCCCCGGTCGGCGTCCCCGTGACGATAATGTCGCCGGGAACCAGCGTCGTGAATGTCGAAATATAGTTGATCAGGTAACGAAACCCGAAGATCAACCGGCCGGTGCGATCGTCCTGCCGGGTCTCGCCGTTGACCCGCGTGGTCAGCCGGATATCGGCAATCTGCGCTTCGTCGGTATAGGGCACCAGCCATGGGCCGAGGCTGCCGCTGGCGTCGAAATTCTTGCCTTGCGTCACATTGAATTTCGCGTGCCGGACCCAGTCGCGGATGGTGCCTTCATTGCACAGCGTGATCGCCGCGATGTGATCCAGCGCCGCGCTCTCCGCGATATGCCGGCCGGCCTTGCCGACGATCAAGACCACCTCGCCCTCGTAATCGAGCTGCGCCGAGGCGCGCGGACGAACCAGCGGCGTTTCATGGCCGACGAACGAGCGCGGCGTGCGCATGAACATGCTGGGATATTTCGGCGCGTCCTGGCCGTCCTTGTATTCGGCGTTGCGGTCCGGATAGTTGACGCCGATGCAGATGATTTTTTCCGGCGCCGGGATCGGCGGCAGCCAGGTGATCGCGTCGAGGGCATGATCCGGTGAACGGCGCGCGGCAGCCTCGGCGAGCTTCATCAATGCACCTGCGGCTATCACCTCGCGCAGCGTCGGAAACTGCTTCCCGAAATGCGCTGAGAGGTCGACGATCCCGCCATCGGTGACAGCGCCATATTTTGGCGATCCGTCAACGGCGAAAGTGGCAAGGCGGGCAGGGGCCATCAGCTTTCCAATACGGTCAACACATCAGTCGGCAACGGTGACATCGGCGACGAATAGCGGTTCGCGGATCGGCTGCCCCGCAAACGGCGATCCCTGCTCGAACCAGGAACGCGGCGCCGGCGCGCCCCATAGCGTCTGCCGCCGCGGATCGCGCAGTGACCAGCGCATCGGCTCGTGGTCATGGTCCATGGTGAAGTAATCGCTGGTGTAGAGCTCGAGGCGATGGCCGTCGGGATCCCGGACGTAGAGAAAGAACGCGTTGGAAATCCCGTGGCGGCCGGGCCCGCGTTCGATGTTCTTGAGATAGCCGCTGGAGGCCATCACGTCGCACAGATGCAGGATGTTCATCGCAGTCGGCACCCAATAGGCGAAGTGGTGCAGGCGAGGGCCCTTGCCGTTGGTGATGGCAAAATCGTGGACGTTGCCCTTGCGGTGCATCCAGGCCGCCGCGATGCGGCCGTTCGGCCCGTCTTCCTCGGCGTATTCGGTGAGCCGGAAGCCCAGCCGGGCGTAGAAGTCGACGGTGTCCTGCACTTCGGCGGCGAATACGTTGAAGTGGTCGAGCCGTTGCGGGTGGCAGCCCTTGTAGAGATCGTAGCGGCGCAGCAGATGCGGGCGCTTCTCCATCGATGCGTAGAGCTCGATTTGAAAACCGCAGGGATCGGTGAACTGCAGGGTGCGGCCCTGAAACGGCTGTTCGGCGAATGCGCAAGTGATGCCGTTCTCCGAGAAGAACGCCGCGGCCTTGTCGAGATCCTGCTCGTTGCCGACCTTGAAGCCCAGGCGGTTGCAGGCCGCCGCCGCCGATTTGCGCAGCACCATCGAATGATGCTGACGCTCCTCGCTGCCGCGCAGATAAACCGCTTTGTCGTCGTGATCCTCGACATGCAGCCCGACGGTGTTTTCATAAAATTCGCGGCTCGCCTTCAGATCGACCACGTCGAGCACGACGTGGCTGCACCGGATGATGTTGAAAGGCGGATCGAAAATATGCTGCGGCACGGGCATGTGTGTTTCCTAGAATGATTTTGAGTTCATCCACACCTCTCCCAACGGGAGAGGGGGCGCGCTGCCGTTGCTGGTCCGGCTGAGCGCATCAGATGCCCGGTTCGACGCCCAGCCGTTGAATCTTGTGCGTCCCCTTGGCAAGCGAGACGTGCTTGGTTTCCATGTAGAAGTCGAACGAATAGTCGCCGCCGTCGCGGCCGATGCCGGACGATTTCATGCCGCCGAACGGGGTGGGCAAGTGGCGGACGTTTTCGGAATTCAGCCAGATCATGCCGGCCTCGAGCGCGTCGGCGACCCGCAGCGCGCGGCCCATCTCCGAAGTCCAGACATAGCCGGTCAATCCGAACTGCACGGAGTTGGCGATCTCGACGGCGTCATTTTCGTCGCGGAATGGAATTACGATCAGGAAAGGACCGAACACTTCTTCCTGCGCGACGCGCATCCCGGCATCGGCGCCGGTGACGAGCGTCGGCTGCACATAATGCCCGCCGCCGGGACCGTCATGCACCTTGCCGCCGACCGCGATCACCGCGCCGTCTTTCCGCGCGATGTCGAAATAGGAGCAGACTTTTTCCAGATGGCGCTCGTGGATCAGCGGCCCGATTTCGGTCGCGGGATCCAAGGGATGCCCGATCTTCAGCGCCTTCACGCGCGCGGAGAGCTTCTCGACGAATTTCTCAGCGATACTTTGCTGGATCAACAGCCGGCTCGAAGAAGTGCAACGCTCGCCGTTCAGCGAATAGATCATGAACACGACCGCATCGAGCGCGCGGTCAAGGTCGGCGTCGTCGAACACGATCACGGGATTCTTGCCGCCGAGTTCGAAATGGACGCGCTTCAGGCTCGGTGCGCCCTGCGCCATGATCGCGGCACCGGTTGAGGTTTCACCGACGAAGGCGATCGCCTTGATCGCGGGGTGCTCGGTCAAAGCCTTGCCGGCTTCCTCGCCGATGCCGTGTACGGTGTTGAGAACGCCGTCGGGCACGCCGGCCTGCTTCACCAGCCGCGACAGCAGGTCGGCGGTGACCGGCGACCACTCCGCCGGCTTGTGGACCACCGTGCAACCGGCGGCGAGCGCCGGAGCGATCTTCCAGGTCGACAGCATGAACGGCGTGTTCCACGGCGTGATCACGCCGACCGGGCCGATCGGCACGCGGGTCGAAATGTTCCAGTGCTCGTCGCTCGGCAGGTTGAGGCCGTCGCGCGCATCGGCGCATTTATCGGCGAAGAAGCGAAAGTTTTCCGCGCCGCGGATCGCAGCCTTGGCCATGAAGCGGTGGGCCTGGCCGGTGTCGATGCATTCGAGCACCGCAATATCGTCGGCGTGGTCCTCGATCGCATCGGCGACGCGATGCAAGAGCTTCTTGCGCATGGTCGCGGGCATGTCGCGCCAGGCCTTGAAGGCCTGCCGGGCGATTGTCGCGGCGCGGTCGATGTCTTCGGCGCCGCCGCGCGCGACGGTCGCGAGCACCGCGCCATCGACCGGCGATCTGGTCTCGAAGGTCTTGCCGGATATCGAGGGTACGACCTTGCCGTCGATGACGTGCCCGATGCCGTCGGCCTTCAGTTTTGCAAGCAGCGGGGCCACCCGGTCGCGGTTGACCTGAAACACTTCCGATGATTTCGGAACGATCTTATCCATGTGCAGCCTCCGTCTTCAGGGCGTCGTGGATATTGTTGCGCTTCCAGCTGGTTTCCTTGTCGTTGATCTGCATGTCGAACGACAGAGCGAATTTGCTGCCGGCGAAAACCGGATCGAGATAGAGGGAGAGCGCCTTGAAGATATGTTCGCCGGCCTTCTTGCGGGTGGCCAGATCGCGGCCTTCGCCCAGGCGCAGCACCATATCGAGAAATCCGAAATCGGGCCGGCCATCGGCGATGGCGAAGTGCTCGCAACGGATGGCGCGGACTCGGATGCCGCCGAGCGGGAAAATTCCGGTCTCCACCGCGGCCTTGCGCACGACTTCCACGACCTTGCCCATGTCAACCCGCGCTTCGAGGTTGGCCGAATATTCCAGTGTGAAATGCGGCATGCCGGATTACTCCTGCTACTCTTCGAGGTTCATCAAGCGAAATAACAACTGACCGTGCCATACGGTCCATAGTCGGCTTGAATCGTGTCGCCTTTGCGGGCCTCGATCGGGCGGATGAACGATCCGGCCAGCACCACCTGGCCCGCTTCGAGCGCAAGCCCGTTCGGCGCGATCTTGTTGGCGAGCCAGGCCACCGAGGTTGCGGGATGATTGAGCACGCCGGCGGCGAGCCCGGTTTCTTCCAATTGGCCGTTGCGATAGCACAGCGCCCCGATCCAGCGCAGATCCGCATCGAGCGGGCGTAAGGGACGGCCTCCGAGCACAATGCCGGCGTTGGCCGCGTTGTCGGCGATGGTATCGAAGATCTTTCGCGTCGATTTCGTTTCCGGGTCGACCCGCTCGATCCTGGTATCGAGAATTTCCAGCGCCGGCACCACGAAGTCGGTCGCGTTGAGCACGTCGAACATGGTGCAGCCGGGTCCGGCCAGCCGCTGCTTCATGACGAAGGCAAGCTCGGCCTCGACCCGCGTGCCGATGAAGCGGTCGGACGGCACGAGGCCGCCATCGGCAAAGAACATATCGTCAAGCAGAATCCCGGAATCCGGCTCGTCGATGCCAAGCGCGCTCTGCATCGCCTTCGATGTCAGGCCGATCTTGTGGCCCTTGACGACGCGGCCTTCGGCGACCTTGATGGCGATCCACGCCTGCTGGATCGCATAGGCATCCGCGATGGTGATTCCGGGATGATCGAGCGATAACTGCCGGATCTGTCTTCTGGTCTTTTCCGCCTGATGCAGCCGCTCGGCGGCGAGACGGATATCGTCTTTGGTCAATGCCATGCTCGGTCGTGGCCAGCTGCGCGGGATCGGTGAACAAGGATGATGCGGAAATATGATTAACATGTTAAATGAAATCGATCAAATGCAATTGACGTTTGTTGCGGCGCAAAATGAGTTGCGGTTCAGGGTCGCAAATCGGTGAATCCAGGTTGAGAATTGATCATGGTCCGAAAAAACTCATCGAGGACCGGCGGTTTGGAGCCGGCGAGCGACGCCAAGGCCCGGCGCGTGCCGATGCGCGACTTCGCCCGTTCGTTGCCGATGTCATTGCTGCGGGCCCGCGAAGCCGTGATGCGGCGGTTCCGGCCCTCGCTGCGCAGCCACGGGCTGACCGAACAGCAATGGCGAATCCTTCGCGCGCTCGCCGCGGTCGACGCCATTGAGGTCACCGAACTGGCGCGGATGGCCTTTCTGCTGGGCCCAAGCCTTTCCCGAATTCTGCGCGATCTCGAAGCCAGCCACCTGATCGAACGCAAGCTGGCGAAAGCCGATCTGCGCCGCAGCGTGGTGTCGATCTCCGCCAAGGGCTTGAGGCTGATCGAGGCCGTAGCACCCTCATCGGAGGCGATTTACGCTGCGATCACCAGACGCTACGGCGCCCGCAAGCTCGCCGAGTTGCAGGATATGCTGCATGAGCTCGAGCGCAGCCTGTCGGAGCTGAGGGTTGCCGAAGACCAAAGCGCCGAAAGCGGCGAATTCGAGTGATCGCAAATTTGCAACGATGCTATCGAGGCGATGCATAGCGGCCGGTCAAATCAATGTAATCGTGGCGTAGCTTCGGTCGAAACCATGGACACGCGGCTGATTTTTCGCTGAAAGTGCCGGGGAAGCCGATCGTGAAAAATCGGCACGGGAGGCTGGGTGGTCCCGCGCATGCCGCGGTCGGTCCAGACCCAAGGACAGGGGCGAAAATCCGGACATGGTCACCATCCAAGTTCCAAATCTGATCGACTTCGTTGCGCAGGTTTTCACCCATTCGAATTCTTCGCCGGAAGAAGCCCGGCGCATCGCGACCTATCTCACCACAGCCAATCTCACCGGGCATGACAGTCACGGCGTGATTCGGGTGCCCGTCTATATCAGGTGGAAGAAGATGGGCTCGGTCGTTCCCGACCAGACCGTCGAGCTTGTGGTCGATACACCGTCGCTGGCGGTGATCGACGGCAAATTCGGCTACGGACAGACCGTCGCGCCGCAGGCGGTCAGGATCGGCATCGAGAAATGCAAGAAGGCCGGCCTGGCCGCGATCGCGCTGCGCAATGCCGGACATATCGGCCGGATCGGCGACTGGGCGGAAATGGCCGCCGCCGAGGGGCTGGTCTCGATCCATTTCGTCAACGCGGCGGGCTCGCTCTTGGTAGCGCCATTCGGCGGGGTCCAGAAGCGGCTGTCGACCGCGCCCTATTGCGTCGGCATACCGCGCCACGGACAGGATCCGATCGTGCTCGATTTTGCCACCTCGATCGTCGCCGAAGGCAAGGTGCTGGTGGCAAGCCGCGGCGGCAAGAAATTGCCGAAAGGGGCGCTGATCGACCAGGACGGCACGCTGAGCGAAGATCCGGCGGTGCTGTACGGACCGCACAGCGCGGACGGGCCGCGCGACCACACCAAGGGCACCGGCGCGATCCGCGCATTCGGCGAGCACAAAGGCTCGGGCCTCGCCTTCATCTGCGAGCTGCTCGGCGGCGCCTTGACCGGCACCGGCGCGACCGCGCCGGACCGGCGCTTTGCCAACGGCATGCTGGCGATCTACATCGACCCCAAGGTGGTCGACACCAGCGATTTCTTCGACGGCGAAATCTCGCGCTATGTCGATTTCATCAGGGCGACCAAGCCGGTCGCCGGCGTCGATGCGGTGCTGATCCCCGGCGACCCCGAGCGGAAAATGCGTGCCGAGCGCACCAAAAACGGCGTGCCCTTGCCGGACGATACCTGGGCGGCAATAGTGAATACCGCCCGCGAAGTCGGCGTCAGCGAGGTCAGTATCCAAAAGGCGGTCAGTTGATCGTTCGGGTAGCGAAAAACAATTCGGCTGAGGGCAACAGTCCAACAACAGGAAACGCGACCAATGGCTAACAACGTCAAAAAAGTGTGGGCCTCAGGCAAGACCGTCGTGAACGCCTGGCTTGCGATTCCGTCCGGATTTTCCGCCGAAGTGATCGCGCAATGCGGCTTCGACAGCGTCACCGTCGATATGCAGCATGGCGTGCAGGATTATCAGTCGATGGTGCAATGTTTCCAGGCGATGCACGCCCATCCGGTGACGCCGATGGTGCGGGTTCCCTGGAACGAGCCCGGCATCGTCGGCAAGGTACTCGATGGCGGCGCCTATGGCGTGATCTGTCCGATGATCAATACCAGGCAGGAGGCCGAGAACCTCGTCGCCTACAGCAAATATCCGCCGCGCGGTACGCGCTCCAACGGCCCGATCCGCGCCGGCATGTACGGCTCGGCCGGCACCTATCAGCAGACCGCCAATGACGAGATCGTGCTGCTTCCGATGATGGAGACCAGGACGGCGGTCGAAAACATGGAATCGATCCTCGATGTCGAGGGCATCAACGGCGTCTATATCGGCCCGTCCGACCTCGGCTTCTCCTACGGTCTGGTGCCGAAGCTTGACCGCGATGAACCCGAGATTCTCAAGATCTACGAAAAGATCATCAAGGAATGCGGCAAGCGCGGTCTCTATCCGGGCATTCACTGCAGCGGTGCGGTTGGCGCGGCCAGGGCGATCGACATGGGATTCAAGCTCGTGACGTTGTCCAACGAGGTCGGGCTGATGTCGACCTACGCCAGGATGCAGGTTGCGCAGACCCGCAAGGATTCCGGCGGCAAGGCTTGACTTGTTTCTCCCTCGCCCCGCTCTTGCGGGGAGAGGGTTGGGGTGAGGGGCTCTCCGATCCGCGAATGCTATATTAGCGATTGGCTCAGTGCCTCGTCCCTCACCCGGATCGCAAGCGCGACGTAGCCGAAGCTCCGCTTCGGCGTTTTTTAGAAGAACGGCCGCCGGAGGCGGCCTATGCTCTCCCCGCAAAGAACGGGGAGAGGTGATCAAGAAGGAGAACACCCATGACCCCAGCACCAGTGATCCGACTGCATCCCGATGATGGCGTGCTGATCGCGCGATCGAGCCTTCCGGTGGGCATGGTGGTGGCCGACGGCGTCGCCACCGTCGAACGCATTCCGGCGGGCCACAAGGTGGCGATCAGGCCGATCGCGGTCGGTGAGCCGATCCGCCGCTACGGCCAGATCATCGGTTTTGCGACAGCGCCGATCGCGCCGGGCCAGCATGTCCATACCCAGAATTGCGGCATGGGCGATTTCGCCAAGGACTACGCATTCGGCGTCGATGTCACGCCGACGCCGAACTTCGACCTGCCGGCGACCTTCGACGGCATCCGCCGTCCCGACGGGCGCGTGGCGACCCGCAACTATATCGGCATCCTGACCTCGGTGAACTGCAGCGCGCATGTCGCGGGCATGGTCGCGGATATCTTCAAGAAGAATCCGTTTACGCATGACAATCCGCTGGCGGATTTTCCCAATGTCGACGGCGTGGTCGCGCTGACCCACAAGACCGGCTGCGGCATGACGCAGGACGAGCCGCTGACCCTCCTGCGCCGCACCCTTGGCGGCTATGCGCGGCATGTCAATTTTTCCGCCGTGGTCGTGCTGGGCCTCGGCTGCGAGGTCAACCAGATCGGCGGGCTGATGAAAGAGCAGAAGCTCGCGGGCCGCCTGCGTGAACTGGAAATTCAGGAAATCGGCGGCACCCGCAAGACCGTGGAAGCCGGTGTTGCCTTTGTGCGCGAGGCGCTGAGCGATGCCAACAACGTCAAGCGCGAACCGGTATCGGCCAGCGAATTGACGGTGGCGTTGCAATGCGGCGGTTCCGACGGCTATTCCGGCGTATCCGCCAATCCGGCGCTGGGGGCTGCCAGCGATCTTCTGGTGCGCCATGGCGGCACCGTGATCCTGTCGGAGACCCCGGAAACCTATGGCGCCGAGCATCTGTTGACGCGGCGTGCGGTGAGCCGCGAGGTCGGCGAAAAACTGGTGGCGCTGATGCGCTGGTGGGAGGAATACACCGAGCGCGAAGGCGCCGAGATGAACGCCAACCCAAGCCCCGGCAACAAGGCCGGCGGGCTCACCACGATCCTGGAAAAATCGCTCGGCGCGATGGCGAAGGCCGGCAGCACCAATCTGGTCGACGTCGTGAACTACGCCGAAGCCGTCACCAAAAAGGGTTTTGTCTTCATGGACACGCCCGGTTACGACCCGGTGGCGGCAACCGGGCAGGTGGCGGGCGGCGCCAACATGGTCTGCTTCACCACCGGCCGCGGCAGCGTGTTCGGCTGCAAGCCCGCGCCGTCGATCAAGCTTGCCACCAACTCGGCGATGTTCAGGCGCATGGAAGACGACATGGACGTCAATTGCGGCACCATCCTCGACGGCGAGGAGACGGTGCAGCAATGCGGCCAGCGCATTTTCGACCTGATGCTCAAGACCGCCTCGGGCCAGCCGACCAAAAGCGAAAGCTTCGATTTCGGCGGCGCCGAATTCGCGCCCTGGGTGCTTGGCGCGACGATGTAGACGATCTTCGCGGACACCATCGGTTTTCCCGTCATTGCGAGCGGAGCGAAGCAATCCATTGCGCTGCGGGGCGGGAAGCTGGGTTGCTTCGTCGCGTTGCTCCTCGCAACGACGGTCGTTAGGGCCTGAGCTGCCATGCGGAACAATCATCCGCCCCTCCCGTAGGCAACGCATGCCCGTTGTTAGTGCTTGATGTCAGTGGGAACCGGTGTTCTGCTTAAAAAAGCTGCTGGAGCACTCAGCCTGTGTCGATCTTCGTCGCACTACATCACGTCACGCACTACAAATACGACCGTCCGATCGACCTCGGCCCTCAAACCATTCGCCTGCGGCCGGCGCCGCACACGCGCACCCCGATCCTGAGCTACTCGCTCAAGGTCACGCCATCCAACCATTTCGTGAACTGGCAGCAGGACCCGCAGGGCAACTGGCTGGCCCGGTTTGTCTTCCCCGAGAAAGCAACCGAGCTGAAGATCGAAGTCGACTTCACGGCGCAGATGACCGTGATCAATCCGTTCGATTTTTTCGTCGAGCCTTATGCCGACAGTTTTCCGTTCGCCTACACCGGCGATCTCAAGACCGAGCTTGCGCCCTATCTCGCAACCGACGAGGCCGGGCCGCTGCTCGCCGCCTATCTCGCCGGCATCCCGCGCGAGGCGTCGAGCACCGTCAACTTTCTGGTCGATCTCAACGCGCAACTGCAAAAGAAGATTCGCTACATCATTCGCATGGAGCCGGGCATTCAGACGCCGGAGCAGACGCTGGCCTCGGGCGCCGGATCATGCCGCGACTCGGCGTGGCTGCTGATTCAGATCTTGCGGCATCTCGGTCTCGCCGCCCGTTTCGTCTCGGGCTATCTCATTCAATTGCGTCCCGACATCGATCCGGTCGAAGGACCGCGTGAGGTCGAGAACGATTTTACGGATTTGCACGCCTGGGCTGAAGTCTATCTTCCGGGCGCCGGATGGATCGGATTCGACGTCACCTCGGGCATGCTGACCGGGGAGGGGCATATCCCCGTCGCCGCCACGCCGCATTATCGCTCGGCGGCGCCGATCAGCGGCGCCGTCGGTTTTGCTCAGGTTGAATTCGGCTTCGAGATGAGCGTCAAGCGGATCCGCGAAGCGCCGCGGATCACCCGGCCGTTCTCCGACGAATCCTGGGCGCGGCTCGACAAGCTCGGCGAGCAGGTCGATGCCGATCTGAAGGCTGGCGACGTCCGCCTGACGATGGGCGGCGAGCCGACCTTCGTTTCCGTCGACGACCTGGAATCGCCGGAATGGAATATTTCCGCGGTCGGCCCGACCAAGCGCGGCCTCGCCGACGATCTCATTCGCAAATTGCGCACCCGCTTCGCGCCCGGCGGCCTGTTACATTTCGGACAGGGCAAGTGGTATCCGGGCGAAAGCCTGCCGCGCTGGGCGTTTGGGCTCTATTGGCGCAAGGACGGCGTGCCGATCTGGAAGAATTCCGATTTGATCGCGAAGGTTGAAGCGCCGCGGAAGGCTGCCATTGAAGACGCCGAGCGCTTTGCGGAAGGAACCGCGAAGAAACTCGGTGTCGATTCCGAATTCATCATGCCGGCGTTCGAAGATCCCTCGCATTGGTTGCAGAAGGAAGCGAGCCTCCCGCCCAATGTCGATCCCGGCGATTCCAAACTGGCCGATCCGGAAGAACGCTCGCGCATGGCGCGGGTGTTCGATCAGGGCCTCAACGTTCCCAGGGGTTTCGTGCTGCCGATCCAGCGCTGGAACGCCGATGCGGGTCAATCTTCCTCGCGCTGGCGCAGCGAGCGCTGGAAGCTGCGGCGCGGCAATTTGTTTCTGACGCCGGGCGATTCACCGCTTGGGCTGCGGCTGCCGATCGCCTCATTGCCGCATATTCCCGCGGAAGAATATCCCTACATTGTCGAGCAGGATCCGCTGGAGCCGCGCGAAGCGCTGGCGGTTTATGACGGCGCGGCTCCGGCCGAGAGCGCGCCGCATCAGGAGGTGCAGGAGCAGCAGCTCAAGGGTGGCGGCGTGCGCACCGCGATGTCGATCGAGATCCGCGACGGCGTTCTGTGCGCATTCATGCCGCCGGTGGAGCGGCTGGAGGACTATCTCGAACTGGTCTCCGCGGTGGAGGCGACCGCCGAAGAGATGCAGATGCAGGTGCATGTCGAGGGGTATCCGCCGCCGTTCGACCCGCGGGTCGAGGTGATCAAGGTGACGCCCGATCCCGGCGTCATCGAAGTCAACATCCAGCCGGCGGCAAGCTGGCGCGAAGCGGTCGATATCACCTTCGGTCTTTACGAGGATGCCGCGCAAGTCCGGCTCGGCGCCAACCGTTTTCTGGTCGACGGCCGGCACACCGGCACCGGCGGCGGTAATCATGTCGTGGTAGGCGGCAATACGCCGGCGGACTCGCCGTTCCTGCGCCGTCCGGATTTGCTGAAGAGCCTGGTGCTGTACTGGCAGCGGCATCCGTCGCTGTCCTATTTGTTCTCGGGCATGTTCATCGGCCCGACCAGCCAGGCGCCACGCATCGACGAGGCCCGGCATGACGGCCTCTATGAACTGGAAATCGCGCTGGCCCATGTGCCGCCGTCCGGAATCAAGGCCCCGCTCTGGCTGGTGGACCGGCTGTTCCGGCACATTCTGGTTGACATCACCGGCAACACCCATCGTGCCGAAATCTGCATCGACAAGCTCTATTCGCCCGACGGCTCGACCGGCCGGCTCGGGCTGGTCGAATTCCGCGCATTGGAAATGCCGCCCGATCCGCGCATGTCGCTCGCCCAGCAATTGCTGATCCGGGCGCTGATCGCAAAACTGTGGCGCGAGCCGCAGGACGGCAAATTCGTGCGCTGGGGCACGACGCTGCATGACCGCTTCATGCTGCCGCATTTCCTCTGGGAGGATTTTCTGGGCGTGCTCTCCGAGTTGAGGCAGTCCGGTTATGATTTTTCGCCGGATTGGTACATGGCACAGCTCGAATTCCGTTTTCCGGCCTTCGGTCGGGTTCATCATGGCGGCGTGGCGCTGGAAGTGCGCCAGGCGCTGGAGCCGTGGCATGTGCTCGGCGAGGAGGGTTCGGCCGGCGGCACCGTGCGTTATGTCGATTCCTCGGTCGAGCGATTGCAGGTCAAGGCCACCGGCTTTGTCGAGGGCCGCCATGTCGTGACCTGCAACGGCAGGCGGCTGCCGATGACGGAAACCGGCCGCTCGGGCGAGGCGGTCGCGGGCGTCCGCTTCAAGGCCTGGCAGCCGGCGTCGGGGCTGCACCCGACCATTCCGGTTCATGCCCCGCTGACATTTGATTTAATTGATACCTGGAACGGCCGCTCGCTGGGCGGCTGCGTCTATCACGTGGCGCATCCGGGGGGACGCAGCTATGATACAAAACCGGTCAATTCCTACGAGGCCGAGGCGCGGCGGCTGGCCCGCTTTCAGGACCATGGCCATACGCCGGGAACGATCGATCCGCCGCGCGAGGAACGCACAATTGAATTCCCTTTGACCCTCGACTTGAGGGCGCCCCTCCTGCATTGAGAAACGGGCTTGGGGCAGGAGAGTCGGGATGGCAGGACAGACCGGCCAAGGAAGCAGTCACGGAAGCAGCCAAGGAAGCCGTGAAGGAAACAAGGTCCGCCCGGGCCATCGCCGCGTGGCGCAATGGACGCGCGGCTATACCCGCCTGCCGGGAATTCCCGATGAGTATATTGCGCAGGACGGCGCGCCGCGTGAGGTCTGGACCCGGTTTTTCGAGGCCTTCGCCGAACTGACGCCGGGCGATATCGAGCGCCGCTTCGGATCCGCCGACCGGCATCTGCGGGAAGCCGGCGTGACCTATCGCGCGCCCGGCGAAACCGCCGAACGGGTGTGGCCGTTGAGCCACCTGCCGCTCTTGATCGGCGAGGCCGAGTGGCAGCAATTGACCACCGGCATCGTGCAACGGGCGGAATTGCTGGAACTGGTCCTGAGCGACCTCTATGGCGAGGGCCGATTGGTGGCCGAGGGTGCTATTCCTGCGGCTGCCATTGCCGGCAGCACTGAATATCTGCGCCCGGTTTGCGGCATCAAGCCGCCCGGCGGCCGATACCTCAATATGTATGCCGCCGATGTCGGTCGCGGGCCCGATGGCCGCTGGTGGGTGCTGGGCGACCGCACCCAGGCGCCATCCGGCGCCGGCTACGCGCTGGAAAACCGGCTGGTGCTGTCACGCGCCTTCACCACGCTCTACAAATCGATGAACGTCGAGCGCGTGGCGCCATTCTTCGAGGCGTTCCGCGATGCCTTGCGCGCCAGTGCCGATCGCGACGAGCCGCGCATCGGGCTGCTGACGCCCGGCGCCTTCAGCGAAACCTATTTCGAGCACGCCACGCTGGCGCGTTATCTCGGCTTCCTGCTGGTCGAGGGCGACGATCTCGCGGTCAGCGGCGACCGCATTCATATCCGCACCGTCGCCGGTTTGAAGCGGCTCGACGTGCTGCTGCGCCGGGTCGATTCCAATTCGCTGGATCCCTTGGAACTCGACGCCTCCTCGCAGCTCGGCGTGCCCGGGCTGATCGATGTGCTGCGCAAGAACGGCGTCGTGGTCGCCAACATGCCGGGCTCCGGCGTGATGGAGGCGCGGGCGCTGCTCGGCTTCCTGCCCAGCCTGAGCCGGCGTTTCCTCGGCGAGGATTTGAAGATGCCGCACATCGCGACCTGGTGGTGCGGCCAGAAATCCGCGCGCGAGGAAGTGCTGTCGCGGCTCGACGAGGTGGCGATCGAGGGCGCCTATGGCCGGGGTGTTCCGGGTTTTCCGGGCAACGGGCCGGTGCTCGGCAGCAAGCTGTCGTCAAGCGAGCGCGAACGGCTGAAGACGGCGATCATGGATCGCGGCATCGACTATGTCGGCCAGGAACTGGTGCGGCTGTCGACCACACCGGTGTGGGATCAGGGGCGGATCACGCCGCGGCCATTCGTGCTGCGGGTTTTCGCCGCCGCGACCCCCAATGGCTGGACCATCATGCCCGGCGGCTTTTGCCGGATCGCCGATCAGCTCGATGCCCGCGCCGTGTCGATGGGAGATGGCGCGCGGGCGGCGGACGTCTGGGTGGTCTCCGACAAGGCGGTCTCGACCGCGACCCTGCTGCCGACGGTCGATAATGTGCGGATCAGGCGCATTGCCGGCTGGGTGCCGAGCCGGGCCGCCGATAATCTGTTCTGGCTCGGCCGCTATCTGGAGCGCGCCGAGGCGACGTTGCGGCTGGTGCGCGCGCTCGGGACGCAGCGCGATCCCGGCAAGGGATCCTCAACGGCGCTTCACTCGGTCGAGCGCATCCAGCGGCTTCTGATGACATGGGGCGCGACATCGCAAGTGGCGCGGGCACAACCGGCGAAGATCGCCGCCGAGGCGTTGCAAAGCGAGCAACGGTTCGGCTCCGCGTTGTCGCTGGTGCGCGCGGCGCAGCGTACCGCGACATCGCTGCGCGAACGGCTGTCGCCCGATGCGTGGCAGGTCATCACCGAGATGACCGAACGGCTCGCCCAGGAAGTCGACGACGACGACGGCGTTGTCAGCGCCGCCGAACTGACGCTGCAGGAACTGGCGAGCTTCGCCGGGCTCGCGCAGGAGAACATGAACCGTGCCGCCGGCTGGCGCTTTCTCGAAATGGGCCGTCGTGCCGAGCGTGCCATCAACACCGTGCGCTTTGCCCGCCAGTTCGCCTATGACGAAGCTGATGGCGAGGATCTCGATGTCCTGCTGACGCTGGTCGATTGCCAGATCACCTATCGCTCGCGTTACCTGGTCGGGCCGCTGCTGGCGCCGGTTCGCGATCTCGTGGTGCTTGATCCCTACAATCCGAGGTCGGTCGCGTTTCAGGTTTTCGCGCTGAACGACCACATCGCCAGCCTGCCGACCCTGAAAGAGGGAGGATTGATCGAGCGGCCGCGCCGTCTCGCCGTCGGCCTGCAGGCGACGCTGACCACGACGGAGGCCGCAGCCCTCGATACCAAATCTCTGTTTGCGCTGGAGCAGGAATTGCTCACTCTCGCCGATGCCATCGGATCGCATTACTTTCCGCATGGACCCAATGCCAGCCGGCCTGAAAAGCTGACGGGCCTCGCGTGATCTACGACATCCGTCACGTCACCACCTACTCTTACGAAAGCCCGGTCAGTTTCGCCCGCTGTGCGCTGCGGCTGGAGCCCAGGAGCGGCGACGGACAGCAACTGGTCTCCCACAGCGTCGACATCAAGCCGCGACCGGCGGATCGCACGATCCGGCGCGACTTTTTCGGCACCCATACCGAGAGCATCCTGATCGAAGCTCCGCATCGCAACCTTCGTATCAATTCGCGGTCGCGGGTTTCGGTTTCCCGCCAGGCGCCAGGACGCGCCGCGCCAGGTCCGGCCTGGAAGTGTGTCCGCGACGTCGCCTTCGAGGCCACCAGCCTCGGCCCCGAATCGCCGATCGGCTATGTCTTTGCGAGCCCGCTGGTGCCGGTGCAGCGGCCGGTGACCGAATATGCGTCGGCGAGCTTTCCGCCGGCCGCCGGGGTCATTGCCGGCGCGGTAGATCTGATGCACCGGATCCGCACCGAGTTCAGCTACGATCCGAAAGCGACCGTGATCTCGACACCGCTCAGGGAAGTGTTCGAAAAACGCCGCGGCGTTTGCCAGGACTTCGCCCATGTGATGATCGCCGGCCTGCGCGGCCTCGGACTGCCGGCGGCCTATGTCAGCGGCTATCTGCGCACCATCCCGCCGCCGGGCAAGCCGCGGCTGCAGGGCGCCGATGCGACCCACGCATGGGTCTCGCTGTGGTGCGGCGCGGAGATCGGCTGGGTCGGCTTCGATCCGACCAACGACCTCCTGGTCGAGAACGACCACATCGTGCTGGCGAAGGGGCGGGATTTTTCCGACGTCTCGCCGGTCGACGGCATCATCGTGGGATCGCGCAAGCAAAAGCTCGCGGTCGCGGTCGATGTGCTGCTGGTCGAATGACCAGAGCGTTTTCAAGCGAAGTGGAGACCGGTTCGCGTCAGGAAAACGCGTCAAACCAAGACTCCAGGAACCGCAATCCGCCCTTGAACTTCCACGATGTCATTGTGCTCGGCGCGGGGGCTGCGGGCCTGATGTGCGCCAGCGTCGCCGGCCAACGCGGACGATCGGTTCTGCTGCTCGAGCAGGCGAGACAGCCCGGCGAGAAGATCCGGATCTCCGGCGGCGGGCGCTGCAACTTTACCAATTTGCACACCAGCCCTGCGAATTTTCTGTCGGACAATCCGCGCTTCTGTACCTCCGCGCTGAGTGGCTACACGCAGCGCGACTTCATCGCACTGGTCGACAGCTACGGCATTGCCTATCACGAGAAGACGCGAGGGCAGTTGTTCTGCGACGGCTCCTCGCGGCAGATCGTCGAGATGCTGCTGGCGGAGTGCCGCAAGGCGGGTGCGCAACTGCGTTTGGGCATACGAATCTCCGCGGTCGGCAAGGGCGAGGGCGGCTTCGTCGTCGTCACCGATCAGGGCGAGTTTCACGGTCGATCCCTGGTGGTCGCAACCGGAGGCCCGTCGATTCCCAAAATGGGAGCAAGCGGTTTGGGGTACCGGATTGCGGAGCAATTCGGTCTGACGATCGTGCCGCCGCGGCCGGCGCTGGTGCCGCTGACGTTCGACGCCGCGTTGCTGGCGCAATTCGGGGATCTATCGGGCGTGTCGGTCGATGCCGTCGTCAGTTGCGGCAAGACACGCTTCGACGAGGCCTTGCTGTTCACGCATCGCGGACTGAGCGGCCCGGCCATCCTGCAGATATCTTCGTACTGGCGCGAGGGTCACGAACTCTTGATCGACATGGCGCCGCAGACTGACGTGCTGGCCACCCTGAAGCGATTGCGCCGCGATCATCCCAGACAGGAAATGGCGACCGCGCTGGTTGAAGTTTTGCCGAAGCGGCTGGCGCGGAAGATTGCGGATGCGACCCCAGGTCCGGAACGCATCGCCGACTTCTCCGACAGGCTGCTGGCGAAGGTCGCCTCTGACGTGAAGCAATGGCGCGTCAAGCCAAACGGAACCGAGGGCTATCGCACCGCCGAGGTGACGCTGGGCGGCGTCGATACCTCAGGGCTTTCCTCGAAAACCTTCGAAGCCAAATCCGTCGCCGGGCTTTATTTCATCGGCGAGGTCGTCGATGTCACCGGCCATCTCGGTGGCTTCAACTTTCAATGGGCCTGGTCGTCGGGATACGCTGCCGGCCGGCATCTTTAGGGCATTTGTGCGCCGTTCGACCTGAAGCGAGCCTTGAATTCGGCGATTGGCTATGTTGCATCCGGCCTGCCGATACCAGCCATCTCATGCCCGGCAACACGGGCAAAGCAGCCGGGCGAGGAATGAGGCATGCTGACGCAACCATCCGATACCCCGCGGATTGGTATGGTTGCCAGCCGGCATGACTGCCACAATGTTGAGGAATTTATAGCTCAATTTTGGCAGGCGTGCTTAACCTTGGTCTACCGGACGCGACAGAGGAAACCCGATGAGAGCTGAGGGTATTGAGACCGTCCGGCGCATTCTGTGCGTTTTTCCGCGCTACACGTCCTCTTTCGGCACGTTCGAATACGCCTACCCGCTGACCGACGGCGTCCAGGCCTTCATGCCGCCGCAGGGACTGCTGCTGATCGCGGCTTATTTGCCCGAGAATTGGCCGGTCCGCTTCATCGACGAAAACATCCGCGCCGCGACCGCGGAAGACTTCGAATGGGCGGAGGCGGTGTTCGTCAGCGGCATGCATATCCAGCGTCAGCAGATGAACGACATCTGCCGACGGGCGCACGCGTTCGACCTCGCGGTCGCGATCGGCGGACCTTCGGTCAGCGCCTGTCCGGAATACTATCCGTCGTTCGACTATCTTCACATCGGCGAAATGGGCGATGCGACCAATGAGCTGATCGCGCGGATTGCCCGCGACCCGTCGCGCCCCGAGCAACAGGTGGTGCTGAAGACCGCCGACCGTCTCGACATGACGAAGTTTCCAATTCCGGCCTATGAACTCGCCGACATCAAGCGGTATTTTCTCGGCAGCATCCAGTATTCGAGCGGTTGCCCGTATCAGTGCGAATTCTGCGATATCCCGGGACTTTACGGCCGCAATCCGCGCCTCAAAACGCCCCAGCAGATCACCGCCGAACTCGACCGGTTGCTGGAATGCGGCATTACCGGTTCGGTCTATTTCGTCGATGACAACTTCATCGGCAACCGAAAGGCCGCGCTTGAGCTGTTGCCGCACCTGATCGAATGGCAGAAGAAGACCGGCTATGTCCTGCGGCTTTCGTGCGAGGCGACGCTGAACATCGCCAAGCGGCCGGAAATCCTGTCGAGCATGCGCGAAGCGTTCTTCGGGACGATTTTCTGCGGTATCGAGACGCCGGATCCCGTGGCGCTCAAGGCGATGCGCAAGGATCACAACATGATGGTCCCCATCATGGAGGCGATCAAGACGCTCAACGGTTTCGGCATGGAGGTGGTGTCCGGCATCATCCTCGGCCTTGATACCGACACGCCTGAAACCGGGCAGCATTTGCTCGAATTCATCGATGCATCGCAGATACCGTTGCTGACCATCAACCTGCTGCAGGCGTTGCCGCAAACACCGCTGTGGGACCGGCTGAAGCGCGAAAACCGGCTGATCGAGGACGAAGGCCGCGATTCCAACGTCGATTTCCGGCTGCCATACGAGGATGTCGTGACGACCTGGCGCGCCTGCATGAGCAGCGCCTATCAGCCCGGCAAGCTCTTGGAGCGCTTCGAATACCAAATTCGCGAAACCTATCCGCATCGCGTCACCCCGCCGTCTTCGCGTGCGCAGATGTCGTGGCGGAATATCAAGCTTGGCCTGACGATGCTTCGCAACATCTTCTGGAAGGTCGGAATCCTCGGCGACTACAAGCGCGAATTCTGGAAATTCGCCTTGCGGCGTCTGGCCCGCGGCCAGATCGAATATTTGATCAGCTCGATTCTGGTGGCTCACCATTTGATCCTGTACGCACGTGCCGCTTCCGTGGGGCAGCAGAACGCGTCGAACTACTCGATACGGCTGCGCGAGGCGTCCGTCCCTGCCGAGTAACAACTCCCTGAAAAGCGGCTGTATGGCCGGCCTGTGCGGTGAACGGCCATCGGGGGTGACGCTGGCGCGCAAACCCGCATGGCCAATCGGGATTTGAGGCTTCTGATCGCCGCCGGCGCGGTGATTTCGCGCTGCCGGGCGCGCTTGCGAGGCGCGGTGGAGACCTGCTACACCAGCGCGCAAATAATTTTCTGCATGTTTTCAAGGGCTGGCACCGATCAGGCGTGGCCAATTCAGCCTCATTCGCGCCCGGGAAATTGCGCTATAGGTTTGAGCCGCAGCGAGAGTTGGACAAGGCATGCTTGAAAAGAACCGCGACAGCGAGGTCCATGTCGAGAAGGTCGAGACACGGGCAACGGCCAGCATCGCCTTTGGGCTGGAGCGAATCGGGCTGATTGCGGTTCGGGCGCCGATCCTGTCCTGCATCGTTCTGGTCGCGCTCATTATCGGCGCGGTGTTCGGCATCGAGCGCATCAAGATCGACAATTCCCTCAGTCAGCTGTTCCGCTCCAATTCGAAGGAATACCAGCAGTACGAAGCGGAGACCAAGCGCTTCCCGGCGACGGAATTCGACGTGCTGGTGGTGGTCGAAGGCAAGACGCTGCTCGCCCGCGACAACCTGGAGAAATTGCGCGATCTCGTCACCGATCTGCAACTCGTCGATGGCACGCGCGGGCTGATTTCGCTGTTCTCGGCGCGCCAGGCGCCGGCGCCCGGCAAGCTGCCGGCGGCGCTGTTCCCGGCGGAACTGCCGCAAGGTGCGGACTACGACAAGTTCATCGAAACCGTCAAAGCCAACGAGATCATCCGCGGCAAATTGCTGTCGGAGGACGGCACGCTGGCGCTGATTGTGCTGTCGCTCGAGCCCGATGTTGTCGCCAGCAGCAAACTCGGCCAGACCGTCGGCGAAATCCGCAAATTGATGGCGGATGATCTCGCCGACAGCGGACTCAAAGCCGAGCTATCGGGCGTTCCGGTGATGCAGCTCGAAATCCGCAATGCGGTCGAGCGCGACGGGTTGACCTATAACATCCTCGGGATCCTGGCCGGCTGCATCATCGCGATCATCTTTTTCCGCAAGTGGTCGTTCATGGTGGTGGCCGCGTTCCCGCCGATGATCGCGATCCTGCTGGCGCTTGGCGTGCTCGGATGGGCCAATTTCAGCCTCAACATGTTTTTGAACGTGATGACGCCGCTGATCATGGTGATCAGCTTCTCGGACTCGATGCAGCTGACCTTCGCGGCGCGTGACCGCCTGATCGCGGGCCAGGACAAATACACCGCGTTCAGGAATGCCGTGCTGGTGGTCGGTCCGGCCTGCGTGCTCACCCACGGCACCGCCGGCATCTCATTCATTGCCCTGCAATTCTCGGATTCCGATCTGATCCGCAAATTCGGCGAGGCCGGACTTGCCGCCACCATCATCGCGCTGATCGCGGTGCTCTCGCTGGTGCCGGTGTTCGGGGTGCTCCTGGTACGCAACGAAAAGATTTTCGCGGTGAAATTCCAGAGCGCCGATGCCGGGGTCCAGGCGTTGCGCAATTTTTGCTACTGGATCGCGGTGCGCATGGTCAGCCGTCCCGGCCTGTTCAGCCTGATCGCGGTGATCTTTGTCGGCGGCCTGGCCGTGATCTACTCCAATCTGGAGCCGCGCTACCGGCTGGCAGATCAGGTGCCCGACAAGCAGCAGGCGGTGGCGGCGAGCGGACGCCTCGATGCCAAGCTCACCGGCGCCAATCCGATCGACGTTCTGATCGAATTCCCCAAAGGCGCGTCGCTGTATGCGCCGGAGACGTTGCAGACGATTGCCGACGTTCACGCGATGGTCGAGACCCAGGCCGGCGTCGGCAACGTCTGGTCGCTGGAGACGCTGCGCCGCTGGCTTGCTGAAAAAGCCGGCAGTTCCGATGTCGCGACGCTCAAGGAATATGTCAACCTGATCCCGGAACATCTGGTCCGGCGCTTTATCTCGGCCGATCAGGATGCGGTCGTGGTCTCCGGCAGGGTCCCCGACCTCGATTCGAGTCAGATCCTGCCGGTGGTCGAAAAGCTCGATTCATCGCTGAACGTGGTCCGCGCGAAGCATCCGGGTTATGAGATTGCGGTCACCGGCCTTTCGGCGATCGCCGCGCGCAACAGCGCCAACATGATCGAAAAGCTCAATCGCGGGCTGACGATCGAGTTTGCGCTGGTGGCGATCTTCATCGGGCTGGCGTTCCGCTCGGTGGTCGTGATGTTGTCGTGCATCCTGCCGGGCATTTTCCCGGTGGTGCTGTCGGGCACGGTGCTGTGGTTGCTCGGGGAGGGGCTGCAGTTCGCAAGCGTCGTGGCCCTCACCGTGTCGTTTGGATTGGGATTGAGTGCGACGATTCACTTCCTCAACCGGCTGAGGCTTGAATCCAAGCCGGGCGTCAGTCCGGAACTGGCGGTGGAGCGCGCCACCGTGCTGGTCGGACCCGCGCTGATCCTGACCACGGTGGTGCTGGCCTGCGGCCTGGTGGTGACGGTGTTTTCCGACCTGCCGTCGCTGCGCCTGTTCGGCTGGCTCAGCGCTTTCGCGATGGTCGCGGCCCTGGTCGCGGATCTGTTTATCCTGCGGCCGACGGCGATGTTCCTGATCAACCTCTCGCAGCGGATTCGCGGGACGGCGGGTCACGCGAAGCCGGTGGAGTGAGCGGAAGCAGGCGGGCGAGGGTACGCGTCAGGTTTTCACCATGGTGATCGAGACGTTCCTGATGTCGCCTTGGGAATTGATCTGCACGGTCTGCCTGTTGCCGCTGGTTCGCAAGGTCAGGTTGGCGGAAAATCCCACGGCCTCGACGGCCACGTTGATCTGGCCTCCGCCGGCGGTGCCCTGCAGACTGCCGGAGACATTCCGGCTCGCTTCACTCCAATTGCCTGAAATGCGGTTGCCTTCGCTCGTCACATTGCTGCTCAGATCGAATTTGTAGCTATCGCTGGCGCAACGCAGCGTCTGTTGCAGGGCCCGGCCGCTGCCATCCACCGCGTAGGTGGCGCGGCACCGGATGCGCTCGCTCGATCCGTCCGACAGCGAAACCGTTCCGTTACCCGACCACGCGCCCTTGAGGCCGGTAAACGGCCCCGACTGGGCGTGGCCCGCCGACACCGATAACAACAGCGCGGCGCCGACACCGGCAGCTCTGATAGCGTGTCCAAACAATCTGGAGCCAAATGGTTTCATATTCAGTTTCCCCGATTCAAAATTGAAATTTCCGCAAAGATAGTCGCGCCGCATCGAGAGTTTAGTGTCGGCGCCATGTGTTAGGTTCAAATGACAAATCGACCGTCGTGCTGCAATTTCGGCGACCGGCGACGCGGTTGGGTCGGATATCCGTCAAATGCACGGCGCGGACGGCGCTTTGGTTCGGGCGAGATCAAAATAACGTCGGATATCGACAGATTTCTTCACCTGCAGCGGTCGGCCGCAGTTGCGCGCAGCCGTTCTCCGCAAAGAATTCGTCACGAAATTACGTTTGAATATCAACTGCTTATCGATCCGGTTGAGTCGCCGCTTCGGACCCGCTATTCGGGAAGCGGCCGACGTAAATTTGGCCGCATTTACCAGCGCTTTTGGGTTCGCTCGCCACTGCGGTTTGTGGCGCGTGCAATCCGATAATCTATCCCGTTCACGCCAGGCGCTATCGGGGATCGGGGTTTTTCGCCGGTCAGAATGAAGGAACACGATGTATAAGTTTTTTCTCGCAATCTCCCTGTTGTCGATATCTGTTTCCACCGGTGCCCTCGCGGAGCAGCGCAGCGGCACGCCGGAGGAGCAGCAGGCATGTGCCCGCGATGTTCAACGTCACTGCCGCCCGGTAATGGATCAGGGCGACCTCACCGTTCTGGCCTGCCTTCAGCAAAATCGCCCCAAGATCAGCCGAGCCTGTGATCAGGTGCTGAAAAACCACGGGCAATAGAACCGCGCTCACGTCCGATAATCGCCGCTGCAGGCCTGTTATCGGCCTAATTCAGGCGTGGCGGGAATTTGCGAGCGATCGCAGATAGCATTGGTTTCGGCGACGTATTCCCCTATATGGGGTTCGCGATCCATCCGCATGCGCGGATTGCCGGAGCATGCGAAGCCACCGTTCCCAGACCAATGTAGCCCGTTCTTGATGACCACCGCGAGCGAACTGCGATCCGGCAAGACTCACCGCGACGAGAACTTTCCGGTCGCGTCGTGGATCATTCATCCGCGCCACCGGGCCCTGATCCTTGCGTTCTACAATTTTGTCAGGACGGCCGACGATATCGCCGATCACGCGACGCTGGGTGAGCGCGACAAGCTCGCTTATCTCGATCTGCTCGAAGCCGAATTGCTGGGCCGTGGCGACAGCCAGCCGGAAGCCGTCAACCTGCGGCTCGCGCTGGCGCAGCGCGCGATGCCGCCGCGCCATGCGCTCGATGTTCTGACCGCCTTCCGGATGGATGTGACCAAGCTTCGTTATGAGAACTGGGACGAGGTGATCCACTATTGCCGGTATTCGGCCATGCCGGTCGGGCGATTCATGCTCGACGTCCACGGCGAGAGCCCGTCGACGACCTGGGCGGCCTCCGACGCGCTCTGCGCAGGCCTGCAAATCAACAATCATCTTCAGGACTGCGGCAAGGATTACAGGGATCTCAATCGTGTCTATCTTCCGCGCGATGCGCTCGCCGCGGCAGGGGCTTCCGTCGAGGCGCTCGGGCAGGGGCGGGCATCGGCGCCGCTGCTGCAATGCCTGCATTCGCTCGCCGCGCGAACCGAGATGCTGCTGAATGAGAGCAAATCGCTCAGCGCCGAAGTGAAGGATTTCCGGCTCGGGCTCGAGATTTCGGTGATCCAGCGCTTCGCCGACAAGATCGTGCAGCTTCTTAAACTGCGCGATCCCCTGAGCGAGACCGTGCATCTGGGTCCAGCCGAACTGCTCGCCCACAGCGTCGGCGGGATAGCCAGCGAACTGACCCGGCGGGTAGTGGGTCGGCGGCCCCTGTCCAATCCGGCGGCCGGCGCATGACCGCTCAGTCGGCGACAGCCAATGCGAGTGACGGGACATCCGCGTCCGGCAGTTCGTTTTACGCGGCCATGCGTATCTTGCCGCGCGAGCAGCGCGAGGCGATGTTCCAGATCTACAGTTTTTGCCGGCAGGTCGACGACATCGCCGATTCCGACGGGCCGCGCCCGCAACGGCTGGCCGCGCTTCAGCAATGGCGTGACGATATCGATGCGCTCTATCGGGGCCATCCGCCCGCGCGGCTGCGCGACTACGCCTCGTCGGTTCGAAGATTCGATCTCAAGCGCGAGGATTTCCTGGCCATCGTCGATGGCATGGAAATGGATGTGCCGCAGGATATCCGGGCGCCGGACCTCGCAACGCTGGATCTGTATTGCGACCGCGTCGCCAGTGCGGTCGGACGGCTGTCGGTGCGGGTGTTTGGTCTGGCTGAGGACGACGGCATCCTGCTCGCGCATCATCTCGGACGCGCGCTGCAATTGACCAATATCCTGCGCGATATCGATGAAGATGCCGGCATCGGCCGCCTCTACCTGCCGAGCGAAATCCTGCTGCATGCCGGCATCACGTCTACCGACCCGCTCAAGGTTATCGCCGATCCGAGGCTGCCGAAGGTATGCGCGCCGCTGGTGGAGCGGGCGCGGACCCATTTCGGCAAGGCCGACGAGATCATGGCTCGCAATCCGCGCCGCGTGGTGCGCGCGCCGCGGATCATGTCGAAATATTATCGGGCGATTCTGGAACTGTTGGTCGCCAGAGGATTCTCCCTGCCGCGCACCCCGGTTCGCCTCAACAAACTCGCCCGCATCGCCATTATCCTTCGCTACGCATTGATCTGATGCCAAAGACCGTTCACATCGTCGGCGCTGGAATTTCGGGCCTTGCGGCAGCCGTTCGGCTGGCCAATGCGAATTTCAACGTGCATGTCCACGAGGCCACGCAACAGGCCGGCGGCCGCTGCCGGTCCTATTTCGATGCGGCGACCAACCTGACCATCGATAATGGCAATCATCTCTTGCTGTCGGGCAATCACCACGCGGTCGCTTACGCCAGATCGATCGGCACCGAGGCTGGACTGGTCGGGCCGAAGCGCGCGCAATTCCCGTTCGTCGATCTGACGACAGGCCAGCGCTGGCAAATCGACCTCGGAGACGGCCGGCTGCCGCTGTGGGTGTTCGATGAGGCGCGCCGCGTCCCCGACACCGGGCTGCGCGATTATCTCGCACTGATGCCTCTGATCTGGGCAGGGCAGGGCAAACGGGTCGGCGACACCATCCCGTGCCAGGGGACGCTCTACCAGCGGCTGGTGCAGCCGCTGCTGCTGGCGGCGCTCAACGTCGATCCTCCTGAAGGGTCGGCGGGGCTGGCCGGCGCCGTGGTGCGGGAAACGCTGCTGGCCGGAGGAAGCGCCTGCCGGCCGCTGATCGCGCGCGACGGGCTGAGCGCGGTCCTGGTCGAACCCGCGATCCGGCTGCTGCAGGGCAAGGGTGCCAGCATCCAGTTCGGACATGAACTGCGCGAGTTCGCGATGTCGGGAACCAGCGTGAGCGAATTGAAATTTGGCGACGACAGCGTCGCGGTCGCCCCGGATGACGCCGTGGTGATGGCGGTGCCGCCGCGCCCTGCCGCGGCGTTGCTTCCGGGCCTGAAAACACCGTCCAAATTCCGGGCGATCGTGAATGCGCATTTCCGCTTCGATCCGCCGGCCGGGATGCCCCCGATTCTCGGGGTGGTCGGGGGATTGGTGGAATGGCTGTTTGCGTTTCCGCAGCGCCTGTCGGTCACCGTCAGCAATGCCGACCGGCTGGTGGAGATGCCGCGTGAGCAGCTCGCGCAGGCGATCTGGACCGATATCCGCAAGGCCGCCGGCGTGCAGGGCGAATTGCCGCCCTGGCAGATCGTACGCGAGCGCCGCGCGACATTCGAGGCCACCCCGGAACAGAACGCCCAGCGGCCGGGGGCGCCGACGCGCTGGAAAAACCTGTTTCTTGCGGGCGACTGGACTGATACGGGGTTGCCGGCAACCATTGAGGGATCGGTGCGGTCGGGAAACCGCGCCGCCGATCTGGTCCTCGCCATGCGGCGGGCCTGATTCGGACATAGCGCGCCGTTTCCGATCAAACCGGACTGGGGCACATACAGGGATCGCAAGATGCATTCCGGCACAAATACCGTTGGCATTGACACCGGCGCCCTGGAGGCGAGCATCGCCTCGGCGACGCGCGCATTGCTTGGCTTCCGGCAGTCGGACGGACATTGGGTGTTCGAGCTGGAAGCCGACTGCACCATCCCTGCGGAATATGTGCTGCTTCGCCACTATCTCGGTGAGCCGGTCGACGCCGTGCTGGAAGGCAAGATCGCAAATTACCTGCGCCGGGTTCAGGGCGACCATGGCGGCTGGCCGCTGGTGCACGCCGGCGACTTCGAGATGAGCGCCAGCGTGAAGGCCTATTTCGCGCTGAAGATGATCGGCGATTCCCCCGACGCGCCCCACATGGTGCGGGCGCGGGAGGCGATCCGCTCGCGCGGCGGCGCCATCCACAGCAACGTTTTCACGCGGTTCATGCTGGCGATGTTCGGGGTGCTGCAGTGGCGGAGCGTCCCGGTGCTGCCGGTCGAGATCATGTTGTTGCCGATGTGGTCGCCGTTTCACCTCAACAGGATCTCGTATTGGGCGCGGACCACGATCGTGCCGCTGATGGTTTTGGCGGCGCTGAAACCGCGCGCGCGAAACGCCAGTACCGTCGGCATTGATGAGCTGTTTCTGCAGGCGCCGCATTCGATCGGAATGACAGCCAAGGCCCCGCACCAAAGCAGGGGCTGGTTCGTCCTGTTCCGCGGACTGGACAGCGTGTTGCGGACCATCGAGCCCTTGTTTCCGAAGAAACTGCGCGCCCGCGCCATCGACAGCGCCGTCGCCTTCGTCGAGGAACGGCTGAACGGCGAAGACGGGCTGGGCGCGATCTATCCACCGATGGCCAACGCGGTGATGATGTACGACGCGCTCGGCAAACCCGCCGATTATCCGCCACGCGCCGTCACGCGACGGGGGCTCGACCGGCTATTGGTGATCGGCGAGCAGGAGGCCTATTGCCAGCCCTGCGTCTCGCCGGTGTGGGATACCTCGCTGACCGCTCATGCCCTGCTTGAGGCGGGCAGCGAGGACGCTTTGCCTGCCGCAAGAAAAGCCCTCGACTGGCTCCTGCCGAAACAGGTGCTGGATATCAAGGGCGACTGGGCCGTGAAGCGGCCGGACGTTCGTCCCGGCGGCTGGGCGTTCCAGTACAACAACGCCTATTATCCCGACCTCGACGATACCGCGGTGGTGGTGATGGCGATGGATCGCGCGCGGCGCGCCAGCCAAAGCCACGAATATGACGATGCGATCGCCCGCGGCCGCGAGTGGATCGAGGGCATGCAAAGCCGCGACGGCGGGTGGGCCGCCTTCGACGTCAACAATCTGGAATATTATCTCAACAACATCCCGTTCTCCGACCACGGCGCGCTGCTCGATCCGCCGACCGAGGATGTCACCGCCCGCTGCGTTTCGATGCTGGCCCAGCTCGGCGAGACCGTTCAAACCAGCCAGGCGGTGGCCGACGGGGTGGCCTATCTGCGCCGGACCCAGCTGGCGGAGGGGTCGTGGTACGGCCGCTGGGGGCTGAATTACATTTACGGCACCTGGTCGGTCCTGTGCGCGCTCAACGCCGCCGGCGTGGATCACCAGGATACCACCATGCGCAAGGCGGTGGCCTGGCTGGCCTCGATCCAGAACGAGGACGGCGGCTGGGGCGAGGATGCCGTCAGTTACCAACTCGATTACAAGGGATTTGAGGGTTGCCCCTCCACCGCCTCGCAAACGGCATGGGCCTTGCTTGGGTTGATGGCGGCGGGGGAGGTCGATCACCCGGCGGTGGCGCGTGGGGTGGAGTACCTAAAAAGCACACAGACCGAAAAAGGCTTGTGGGATGAGCAGCGCTACACGGCTACAGGCTTTCCGAGGGTGTTTTATTTGCGTTATCATGGCTACTCAAAGTTCTTTCCGCTCTGGGCGCTGGCGCGGTATCGGAACCTGAAAAGCACCAACAGCAGGGTGGTAGGGGTCGGAATGTGAATTTGGGGGCAGGCGAAGAGGCGTCCGCGGGCGATCAGATTGACTCGCGGCCGGTATTGATTGTGACAGGTCTGGTGCAGGAGGCCCGCATTGCGGCAGGGCCCGGCATGACCGTTATCTGCAGCAGTAGCGATCCACAGCAATTGCGGGCACTGCTGACCGTTTTTGACCCGTCGACCATCAGGGGCGTCATCAGCTTCGGCGTCGCGGGCGGATTGGACCCCAGCTTGAAGTCCGGCGACGTCGTGGTGGCGACCGAAGTTCTGGCCGGCGACGCCCGTTGGCTGGCCGGTCTGGCCCTGAATGACGAATTGATTGCCAGCGTCGCCTTGGGGCGCCGGCGCGTGGTCAGGGGCGGCCTGGCGGGCGTGGAAGAGGTGATCGTCGCCCGGGCCGGAAAGGCCGCGCTGCGTTCCGAGACCGGGGCGGCAGCCGTCGACATGGAAAGCCATATCGCGGCAGCCTATGCCGCCGAGGCGGGGCTTCCGTTTGCTGCGTTACGCGTCATCAGCGACCCTGCCACCCGCGCTTTGCCGGCGCTGGCGATGGCCGCGATCAAGCCGAATGGCGACATCGACCTGCGCAAGGTGCTGCGCGGGGTGGCGCGCAATCCGCTGACGCTGCGCGCGCTGGTATCGACCGGAATCGACTTCAATCGCGCGCTGCGCAGCCTACGCGGCTGTCGAAGCTTTCTGCTGGGCGGCGAGGGCCTCCTCGCGGCGGATATCTGACAGGCGCTTCTGCACCTCCGCCGAGAAGATATATTGGGCAGGACGCTGGTGATCGAGATTGATCTCCGGCGCCATCGGACCCGTGGTCCGCACGCCGCGCAGCGCTACCCACATGGCCTTCAACGGATTGGTCAAGGCAGCATTCGCCGCGGTTGGCTCGTAGCCGCAATGGGCCATGCAGTCGGCGCATTTCTCATACTTGCCGGTGCCGTAGGTGTCCCAATCCGTGGTCTCCATCAACTCCTTGAAGGTCTTGGTATAGCCCTCGCCAAGCAGGTAACACGGCTTCTGCCAGCCGAAAATATTGCGGGCCGGCATGCCCCAGGGGGTGCATTCGTAGCTCTGGTTGCCGGCCAGGAAGTCCAGGAACAGGCCGGAATGCATGAAGTTCCACTTCTTGCCCTTGCCCAGCGCGAACACGTCGCGGAACAGCTTCTTGGTCTTGGTGCGGTTGAGGAAGTGCTCCTGGTCGGGCGCGCGCTCATAGGCATAGCCGGGCGACATTGAAACGCCGACACCGAGTTCAGTGGTGAAGTCGAGGAATTTGGCAATGTCCTCCGCCGCATGTCCGTCGAAGATGGTGGCGTTGACGTTGACCGTGAAACCCCGCGCCTTGGCGGCCTTGATGGCCGACACCGCGCGATCGAACACGCCCTTCTGCGAGACTGCCTTGTCGTGGTGTTCCTTCAAACCGTCGAGATGCACCGAGAAAAACAGGTAGGGCGACGGTTCGAACAGGTCGAGCTTCTTTTCCAGCAACAACGCGTTGGTGCACAACGATACGAATTTCTTGCGCGCCACCAGACCGCGCACGATCTCGCCGATCTCCTTGTGGATCAGCGGTTCGCCGCCCGGTATCGCCACCATCGGTGCGCCGCATTCGTCCGCGGCATCCCAGCATTCCTGCGCCGACATGCGGCGATTGAGGATCGCGTCGGGATAGTCGATCTTGCCGCAGCCGACGCAGGCGAGGTTGCAGCGAAACAGTGGCTCCAGCATCAGCACCAGCGGATAGCGCTTGCGGCCCAGCAATTTCTGCTTGACCAGATAGCTGCCGATGCGGATTTCCTTGAAAAACGGTATGGCCATTACAAGTTTCTTTCTGGACTCAGTAGAGAGGTGGATCAACCCGCCGTTAGTTCGGCGGGAAGCCGGAATTCAATGTTCTCTTCCCGGCCGGGAAGTACCGATACCGCGACCGGGCCGATGCGTCTCAGCGCCTCGATCACGTCATCGACAAGAACTTCAGGCGCCGAGGCGCCGGCCGTGATGCCGACCGCCTTTGCGTCCTTCAGCCAATCCGGGTTCAACTCGCTGCCATCTGCAATGAGATAACTCGCAACCCCGACCTCGGTGCCGATCTCGCGAAGCCTGTTGGAGTTGGAACTATTGGTGGCCCCGACCACCAGGATGACGTCCACGAGCTTGCTGAGGTCTCTTACAGCAGATTGGCGGTTCTGTGTCGCATAGCAGATATCCCTGATGTCCGGGCCTTGAATATCTGTAAAGCGCTGCTGAAGCGCGGCGATGATGTCCTTGGTGTCGTCTACGCTCAGCGTGGTCTGGGTAATATAGGCCACCGGCGTGTCCGCGGGCAGCGTCAGGGCCGCAACGTCGTCGACGTTCTGCACCAGCAGGACAGGGCCGGGAACCTGACCCATGGTTCCCTCGACCTCGGGGTGGCCGGCGTGCCCGATCAGGATCAGCGCCCGGCCTTTCGACATATAGCGCTTGCCCTGGTTATGGACCTTGGTGACCAGCGGGCAGGTCGCATTGAGCACCGGCAGGCCGCGCACCGCGGCCTCCTCCTCGACACTCCTGGCCACGCCATGGGCGCTGAATACCGTCACCGCGCGCGGCGGCACTTCCGACAAATCCTCGACAAAGATGGCGCCCTTGTTCTTCAGGCTCTCGACCACGTATTTGTTGTGCACGATCTCATGGCGCACATAGACCGGCGGGCCGTACTTCTCGAGCGCGCGCTCCACGATTTCGATCGCGCGTACCACCCCTGCGCAAAATCCGCGGGGTTGCGCCAGAAACACTTCCATCGGACGTCCGTTATGCACGTTGCACCAAACTCATTCTGGATCTCCGTATAGCTCGCTGCGGCCACGATATCAGCAATATCTGAGCCGCCCCTCCCGGCCACAACGAACCCCTTCCTAAGCACATGGAGGTGCAAGGCTTTGTGTCAAAAGGGGCTTTGTGTCAAAAAACCGTCGATTGGAAAAGGTGAGATCGCGCAAACGGCCGGCAAAGGTGCATTTCGAGGTATTATAATACAATTTTATTCAGAACTGCGGCGAATATGGTGCCCAAAAGCCTCACTTGTTCGTCACTTTACCGGGGGGCATTCCCGGTTATATGAGCGGCTCAACGCAGGGTCTCGGTGTGTTTCCACTCGTCCCCGTCCTCGAAGAAAAGTAATAAAAACAACATTAGATCGGCTCGTGGAACTCCGCTAGACAACGGGGCGTTTCCGGCAAGCTCATAACATTAGAAAGCAAAGATGTGCTGACAAGTATTGTTGTATCGATTGTCAAAGCTTGCACCCGGTTCGCCTCTCTTACTGTCCTGATCGCCCTCACTTTGGCGGTTGCCGCCGGCTACTACACGGCCAACAATTTCTCGATCAACACCGACATCAACACGCTGATCTCGCCGACGCTGGACTGGCGGAAGCGCGACAATCAATTCGATCAGGCCTTCGACCGGGACCGAACCATCCTTGCCGTGGTGGACGCTCCGACGCCTGAACTCACGGCTGCGGCGGGTGCCGCGCTGGAAAAGAGGCTGTCCGGCGACACCCAACATTTCGATTCCGTTCAGGCGCTCGGTTCTGGCGAATTCTTTGAAAAGGAAGGGCTGCTGTTTCTTCCCGCCGCCGAAGTCGGCCGGCTCACCAGCCAGTTCTCGTCCGCAGCACCCCTGATCGAGATCATGGCCGGCGATCCCAGCCTGCGGGGATTGACCGGCGCGCTGGAAACCGCGCTTGCCGGCGTCAAGCGCGGGCAATTCAAGCTGGACAGCGCCGAGCGGCCATTCTCGCTGATCGCGCAGACGGTGGAGAACGTGCTGAATACCGGCTCGGGGACGTTTTCCTGGCGCGAACTCACCAGCGACAAGCCCCTGACCGACTCCGACCGGCGCGCCTTCATCGAATTCAAGCCGATCCTCGACTTCAATGCGCTTGAGCCGGGCAAGGATGCGACCGATGCAATCAGGAAGGCCGCCAGCGACCTCAATCTCGCGGGCGACTATGGTGCGCGCGTCAGGCTGACCGGACCGGTTCCGATCGCCAACGAGGAATTCGCGACGGTTGCCGACGGTGCCGTCGTCAACGGGATCGGCACCGTGCTCGTGGTGCTGTTCATCCTGTGGTTGGCGCTGCGCTCGCCGAAGATCATCTCCGCAGTGTTCGCGAATCTCTTTATCGGTCTTTCGATCACCACCGCCGCCGGGCTGATGATGGTCGGTTCGCTGAACCTGCTGTCGATCGCCTTTGCGGTTCTGTTTGTCGGATTGGGCGTCGATTTCGGCATTCAGTTCAGCGTCCGCTACCGGTCGGAGCGCTACAAGAGCAACGATCTGCAGGTAGCACTGGAGCAGGCCGCCGGCTATGTCGCGGTGCCGCTTTCGCTCGCGGCGATGGCGACGGCCGCCGGATTCCTCTCGTTCCTGCCGACCGACTACAAGGGAGTTTCGGAGCTTGGCGAGATTGCCGGCGTAGGGATGCTGGTTGCATTTCTGTCCAGCATCACGGTGCTGCCGGCACTGCTGAGCTTGCTCAATCCTCCCGGAGAAAAAGAGCCGGTCGGCTACGCGTTCCTGGCGCCGGTCGATCATTTCCTCGAAGAGCACCGCGTGGCCATCATCGTCGGCACGCTCTTGATCGCGGTCGCCGGTCTGCCGTTCCTGTACTTCCTGAGATTCGACTTCAACCCGATCAACCTGCGGAGTCCCAAGGTCGAATCGATTGCGACCTTTCTCGATTTGAGGAAGGACCCCAATACCGGCGCCAATGCCATCAATGTGATGACGAATTCGGAAGGCGACGCCAAGAAGATCGAAGCGCGGCTGGAACAGCTGCCGGAAGTGCTTCGCGTCATGTCGCTGGACAGTTTTGTCCCCGATGACCAGCCGGCAAAATTGAAGCTCATCGCCCAGGGCGCCAAGATTCTCAATCCGGCGCTCAACCCGGATTCCATCGATGCCGCGCCATCCGACGCGGAAAATGTCGAGGCCTTGAAGGGATCGGCGGAGAGCCTGCGCAAGGCGGCCGGCGACGGCAAGGGGCCGGGCGCCGTGGCGGCGCGGCGGCTTGCCGATGCGCTGTCAAACCTCGCCAACTCCAATGAAGCCACGCGAAACAAGGTGCAGGCCATCTTCGTGACGCCGCTGAAGGTGGTGCTCGACCAGCTCAGAAACTCGCTGCAGGCGCAACCGGTCAGCCTGAAGACGCTGCCGGCCGATCTCGTGAGTTCCTGGAAAACCAAGGATGGCCTGGAGCGCGTCGAGGCGCTGCCGCGCGGCGATCCCAACGACAACGATACCTTGCGCAAGTTTGCCGGCGCCGTTCTGGCGGCCGAGCCGAACGCGATCGGTGGACCGGTATCGATTCTCAAATCCGGCGACACCGTTGTGAAAGCCTTTATTCATGCCGGTATCTGGGCGCTGGTCGTGATCAGTCTCTTGCTCTGGCTGGCGTTGCGGCGGATAACCGACGTGCTGTTGACGCTGGTCCCGTTGCTGGTGGCGGGCACGGTGACGCTGGAAATCTGCGTGTTGATCGGACTGCCGCTCAACTTCGCCAACATCGTCGCACTGCCATTGCTGCTCGGCGTCGGCGTCGCGTTCAAGATCTACTATGTCACGGCATGGCGGGCCGGCAGAACGAATCTGCTGCAGTCGAGCCTGACGCGAGCCATATTTTTCAGCGCCATGACGACCGCCACGGCATTCGGAAGCCTCTGGCTATCGAGTCATCCGGGCACCGCGAGCATGGGCAAGCTCCTGGCGCTCTCGCTGGTCACCACGCTGGCGGCCGTATTGCTGTTTCAGCCGGCGCTAATGGGCAAACCGCGCGATCTCGGGAATTAGACAGATATCGCCAACCGGGTCGCCCGGCTGCGCGGCCGCGGCGTGCTTTTGACTGTGGGTTCTGGAAGGCGGGTTGATGGATCCGGTGGTCTTCGGCGCGCCCGCGGTCTGCGCGGTGGTTTTGGGTGCCGCACCCGTGGTTTTCGGCGCGCCCTTGGCCATGCTGTTGGCCGGGCTGGAGGGTATCGGGCCGGCGACACGCGTCCAGGTTTCGCCGCCGCAGAGGAAGCCGAGCACGCAGCCCTTGATCTCGAGCTGGTCGGAACCGATGGGCCTGATGGTCGAACTGTAGAGTTGCCCGTCCTTGGCGTTATAAACTTGGCCTTCCCATTGATCGACGCCGGGTTTCTTCTTCATGTCGATCAGGATCGCCATGCCCAGGGTCGGCCTGCTCTGTTTTGAGACATCGGGATTGTTCTGGTCGCGGCCGCCCGGGACTTTCTCCCACGACACCGCACCCCACATGCTTCCGTTGCATTCGGCGACACGAATGTTGGCGACACCGTCGGCCACCCGCCAGTCACCGGTCGGATCCGCTGCCAGCGCAGGCGTTGGAAAGGCGGGCGCAAGACACGTCGCCAAAAATAACACAGAATATGATATTGTGCGGATGGTGTTTCGCGGGCAGTGCAACATGGTCTAAACCTATGCTCAAGTAGCTGGTCGAGGGCAAAACGCCGCATTGAGCGTTTTCAGTTGACGAAGTGCCTATCAAACGAAGTATGTAACTGATGCTATATTCAAATCTAGACGTTTCCGAGATGTTTAAGGATCGGCAGTCGCAGCGCACTTCGCTGCATACGCGCTATCTGAATGAACAGCTGGTTCGGGTCCTGAAGACAATTGGCTACGATGTCGGCTTTCAAAAGGGGCAAGGCCAGTACCTGTTCGATCGCGATGGCGCACGGTATCTCGATCTACTAAGCGGTTTTGGCGTTTTTGCGATTGGCCGCAATCATCCGGCGCTGCGCCAGGCCCTGAAGAGCGTCCTCGACAGCGACCTGCCCAACCTGGTGCAACTCGACGTTTCGACGCTCGCCGGCGTGCTGGCCGAGCGCCTGCTGGAATACGTGCCCTACCTGGATAAGGTCTTTTTTTCGAATTCCGGGGCAGAATGTGTCGAAGCTGCGATCAAATTCGCGCGCGGAGCGACCGGTCGCCCCGGCATCGTGTACTGCTCGCACGGGTACCACGGCCTGACCTATGGCGCGCTTTCGCTCACCGACGATTCCAACTTCCGCGGCGGCTTCGAGCCGCTGCTGCCGGGCTGCTCCTCAATCCCCTTCAACGATCTGGCCGCTCTCGAGCAAGCGCTGTCGTCGCGCCAGGTTGCCGCCTTTATCGTCGAGCCGATCCAGGGCAAGGGCGTCAATATGCCCACGGATGAATTTCTGCCGGGTGCCGCCGCGCTCTGCCGCCGCTACGGGACCCTGTTTGTCGCCGACGAAATTCAGACCGGTATCGGCCGCACCGGGCGCTTCCTCGCGGTCGAGCACTGGAATGTGGAACCCGACATGGTGCTGCTCGCCAAGGCGCTGTCCGGCGGTCACGTTCCGGTCGGCGCCTTGCTGACGCGCAAGAACATCTTCGACAAGATCTTCAATCAAATGGATCGTGCGGTGGTGCACGGATCGACGTTTGCGAAAAACGATCTGGCAATGGCCGCCGGCATCGCGACCCTCGAGGTCATCAAGACCGAAAAATTGATCGATGCGGCCGCCAAGCGCGGCGCCGAATTGCGGCTGGCGCTGACCCGGATGGTCCCCGGCTATGAATTGCTGAAGGAGGTTCGCGGCAAGGGCTTGATGATCGGCGTGGAATTCGGTCAGCCGAAGTCGCTGCGGCTGAAGGCGTCCTGGAACATCCTTGAAGCCGCCAACAAGGGTTTGTTCTGCCAGCTCATCACGGTGCCCCTGTTCAAGGACCACAAGATCCTGACGCAGGTTTCCGGCCATGGCAGCCACACCATCAAGCTGTTGCCGCCGCTGACTATCACCCAGGAAGATTGCAACTGGATCGAGACCGCGTTCGATACCGTCATCGCCGACAGTCACAAGGTCCCCGGCGCGATCTGGTCGCTGGGCAAGACGCTGGTCGACAACGCCGTTCGCAAATCGGCGTAGGCCAAGTTGGGCTGGGGCGTGAAGCCATAAATTCAGGGTGGTCGGCGGACAGTCCGCGTTGGCATGGTCGCCGTTTTTGCCGTGCAAGTTCGGCAGCAGGAACTTAGCGCTCAATGGTGCCGGTGCGCCGAATCTTTTTCTGCAGCAGCATCACGCTGTAGAGCAGCGCTTCCGCCGTCGGCGGGCAGCCGGGCACGTAAATGTCGACCGGCACGATGCGGTCGCAGCCGCGCACCACCGAGTACGAGTAGTGATAGTAGCCGCCGCCATTGGCGCACGATCCCATCGAGATCACATAGCGCGGCTCCGGCATCTGGTCGTAGACCTTGCGCAGCGCGGGAGCCATCTTGTTCGTAAGTGTGCCAGCGACGATCATCAGGTCGCTCTGCCGAGGCGAAGCCCGCGGGAAACAACCGAACCGCTCCAGGTCGTAGCGCGGCATCATGACCTGCATCATTTCGATCGCACAGCAAGCAAGCCCGAAGGTTACCCAATAGATCGACCCCGTCCGCGCCCATGTAATCATTTCGTCGGTTGAGGTGACGAAAAACCCCTTGTCTGCAAGCTCGTTATTGATTTGTGGGAATGATAAATCCTTGCCGACCAATTCCATCTGTCCCTCCCTTGGTTTGCTCTGTCCAAACAACGACCGCCGGTTTACCGAGACAGCGACCGAACTCCGGACATCGCTGGAGGTCCGGTCGGTGCCAGGTGCTGGCCTCCGCTACAGCGATGGCGCCCTCTCAAGCCTGAACATCGGAGCATAGCTTGGTTGGATGGTAAGGCGCCCTACCGGCATGACGGGACGATTGCTCTCGATGGCGAGCGCGTAGCGCTGGAGGAGCGTCGCCAGCATGATCTGGGCCTCGGCCAGCGCGAAGGCCGCGCCGATACAGATGCGAGGACCGGCGCCGAAGGGCAAATATGCGCCACCCGATGTCCAGGGCGAAGACTGTCCGGCAAATCTGTCAGGAATGAAAGCCGTCGGATGCTGCCAGTGCTTGCGATGGCGATGAAGCACCCAGGGCACGACATAAACCTGAACGCCGCGCCGCACGGGCTCCCCCATGATCACGTCATCTTCGATCGGCTCGCGCACCAGGATGGGGACCGGCGGGTAGAGCCGCAGAGTCTCCAGAAGCACGAGGCGCAGGCGCGGCCAGTGGCTGAGATCGCCGAGGGTTGCGACGCGCTCAGGCGGAAAGGCTGCCACTTCGGCTCGCAGCCGCGCTTGCTCGCCGTGATCGAGCGTCAGTAGATAGGAGGCCCAGAACAGCAGGCGTGCCGTGGTCTCGTAGCCGCCGAAGATCATCGTCGCGCACTGATCGCGCACCTCGTCGGCGGCAACTGGCTCGCCTGTTTCCGGATCGCGCACCGCGATCAGGAGATCGAGCAGGTCTTGATGGCCCGCATCGTGCGGCGCGCTCCGGCGGGCGGTGACGATCGCATCGACCGCTGAGAACCAGCGCTTCTGGAAGGAGCGGCGTTTCCCGAGGGCGAAGGCAAAGGATGTCTCGGATCTGGCAAAACCGTCGAAGATCTGCGGGCGTCCCGGCCCGGTGACATATTGGCGGACCAGGTCGCCGATCCGATCGCGCTCCGCTTGATCGGGCATCGAGAACAGCGCGCGTAGCACCGCGTTCAACGCCGCCATCTGGTAGGCATCGGAGAGATCGACGCTCGGCTGCCCTTCGAGCTGGCGGACCAGGTCGCTGGCGGCCGCGATGAAGTGAGGAAGCAGGATGTTCACATGGTTCGGCGTGAACGAGGGAGACAGCAGGCGGCGTTGTCTGCGCCACTCGCTGCCTTCAGCAAGGAATAGACCCCGGCCGATCAGCGGGCGCAATAAACGTGGCATCAGTGCCGGGCGAACGTAGTTCGCCGCGTTCGTAGCCAACATGTACCGAACGCCCGAAGGGTCGTTGATCAGGACGCTCTCGACGCCAAACAACGTGCTCCGGTTGAAGGCTATATCGAACGCATAGTCAGGCCAGATCGCGAGGCTGTTGCGGATACTGCCGAGGAGTAGCCTGATGGAAGGCAGGTCCTTGCGATGGACGACCGGGGCCGGCGGAACGACGGAAGGCGGTGTGGCGAGCATGAGATCCGGTGCGATAACAATTGCCGGTTGCTTTCAATATGCGGGAGGTCAACTATCCCGGTATTGAACGGTTTGGACATCACCGATGCCGCCAGATGTGCAGGGAAGCGCGACAATGACGTCGACGACCACCTCCCAGATCATGTGGCCGCGTCCGGCGCTCGCGGGTTGCGTCTTCTGCATGATCGTTCGGGACACACGGGGCGTCGCGCTCGATCAAACCCAGAGGTTCAATTTCTTCCCGGCGTCGCCACTCTGCAGCGTGGCCTGGGTGTTCGCCGGTGACTGCCATCTGATTGATCAGCCTGACCAGATGGAGCGTCCCTGGACCGGAGCAAGGCTGCCTGATCTTGCCTTCTTCGGGCCGCAGCTCGGGCCGCTGATCAGCTGGAACCCCGGCGAGGCGTATGGGATCACGATCGCATTCTATCCGGATGCCTTTTCTGCGATGACCGGGCTCGACTTGAGCCCATTCACAGGACGCATGGTGCCCGCGGAAGAGGCCCTGCCGCAACCGATCCTGGAACCTTGCCGCAACTTCTTCGATGCCGTTCGGCGCGAAGGCGTCGAAAGAGGCTTGTCGGTTCTTGAAGACGCGATCGAGAGCATGTGGGCCGGCACGCGTCCGGCCGGGACCAGACCGATGACATGGATAAAGGACTGGAGCAGAAGCCTCGTGCTCAGAGCCGCGATAACCGATCTTGGCCGCAGCACCCGGCAAATCGCACGGCGGGTCAAATCATGGACGGGTGTCAGCCAGAGGGACCTGCAGGGCCTTGGCCACACAGAGCAACTCTATGCCAAATTGCACGAGGCTATCCAGAAGGGCGAGGTCGACTGGGCCGGGCTTGCCGCAGCGTCAGGATTTGCCGACCAGGCGCACATGATCAGACAGATGCGGCGGCACACCGGCTTCACGCCGGAGCAATTGCGCCAGAGTGCCGGAAACGACGAAGCCTTCTGGGGCTATCGGCTGCTCGGACAGTATTTCATGAGGCCAAAAGGTCAGTAGGTCTATTCAGCGCTTCACTTCTGCTGAAAGCCGATGCTCCTATTGCCTGCAAATCGGCAACCGGAGCTGTTCGAACGGCGGAGCGATTGGCGCTGAGCAAGCTCGGTGTTGTCGCGTTCTCGTCAACGGGCGACCCGGAGATGGGCGACTACGATGGCGAGCCGACGGTCATATTTCGGAATGGCAAGTTTGACTTGCGTCAAAATGAGGGGCGGTCGCTTACAATAACTTTAAACAAAAGGGCTGCCGAAAACGCGTCCGAAATCTCGCCAAGGGAGGAGTAGCATGGCCGAGATTACCCAATTTGTGGTCGTGCCTTTCGACTACGAAGATAATGGCATTGTCGCGGGCGAACCTATTGGATGCCCAAGCCCTGCTGCCGCGATAGAACGTGCGCACGGGCTCTGGAAAACCTTTGGCCATGCAGGGGCTATAGCATTCAGCCGCACAACTGATTTTGGGATCGGCAAATTTGGCGCGAAGCACGTCCTCCGGCGATTTGGACAAGTGCCCGGCGACTATTGATGATCAAATAGCGATCCCGGCGACCAGACGCGGCCCGAACCTGCAGCGCAGCGCTGCTCGCCAATATGCGCGGCGGTCACCGATGGCGTCACGCTGAACCTCGTCAACGTAGCGTTCAACGATCGAGATATAGCATTTGCGCGTTGGCGCGATTTTGTTGAAGCAATTCAAGCTGTTTCTACCCGTCCAGTCCCCTTTGCAAAAATATTCCCGTTCCCTTCCAACCCAAATCACCTGCATATCTCTCGCCGTCTCGTCCCACAGAGGGGCGGCTCGCGATCGTCACGAACGCGGGGCGGGATGCGGTGGACGTAGGGGCGCTGCTGACGAGAGCGTTACCTTGCGGACGGCGAAGTCGTGTGGTCCTGACGTCCAGCGTTTTTTTCGACTATCGAAGATCGAAGAAAACATATAAGAACCAAAGGCTTCGGCGATCTTCGCTGACAAAGAAACAGACCCGCCTAAATCAGACAGGCCCCAATAGGCCCTAGACCGGTGATCCTTGAATGCGGACGTGTCGAACGCTCGCAGTTTGACGTCTACCCAAATGTGCCAAAAGGAATTTCACGATGCCCGCTGTCCCGCAGGTCTCTTCGACCTTCGAGCACGAACTCAGGATGTTCGGGAACGAGGAGGAGTCCGCGCAACAGTATTTCTTCGGCTTCCTGTCGCTGCAACTCATCCCTTCCAAGAACCCAGACGTGCTTCGTCAAATGAGGGAGACGTCGACGTTCTGGATCGCGACGCGCTACGCGCTGTTGATGTCTGCGTTCGTCGTGCTCGGCCGCATCTTCGATCAGGACCAAAAGTCGCTCCACAACATCAACAAGCTGCTGACGTCGGCCTCGAACGAAATCGCGACGCTCAGTAAGACCGGCCTCTTGCAGCGGCGGATCATGCAGGGCATGGACCCGCAGCAGGCTGCGGCCTATGTCGCCGATAAGTATGATCTCACGGTCGAGGACGTCCGCGACATGCGCAAGGCGGTTGGTAAGTGGCGCAGCGTATATGAGGCCCGGTACCGCGAAATTCGACACAAGATATTCGCCCATAAGGGCCTCAACCGGGCCGATGCAGACAAGCTGATGGCAAAGACAAACATCAACGAGGTCAAAGAGCTGCTGGGCTTTCTGCACTCGCTTTACATGTCGCTCTGGCAGCTCCACATCAACGGCATCGCGCCGAATTTGACGCCCGCGACCTTCAACCTGCCGCCGGTGCCGGGAGGGTCCAGGGCCGGCGAGCGCATGTATCGAGAGAGCGCCGATCTGCTGTACAGCATGCTCGGTCCCTAGGGACGCTGCCCTTTGCCCCGGCGACGGTTCGGATTGAACTCGTCAACCGCGTTCTGCCACGCGATAATTTCGTCTGCGAACCAGACCCGCCTATTCGGCGAGATATAGGTCGATCTCGGAAACCGGCCTGTCTTTTCCATTCTGAAGAGCGTGGTCCTGCTGACCGGGACAATCTCCAACACCTGCTTCTCGTTGAGCATGCGGCGAGGTCCGGATTTATCCGGTGCGCCGTCTTCCGTTTCGACTTCCGATGGTTTTGTTGCGATCATTGAAAAACTCGAACGCTAGATCGTGCACAGGACGTCCTCGAACGTTCGCCGCTCGCGTTCGGTAGGACCACGCGGCGGCCTCCTGAACCACTGCGCCAGTTCCTTCTCTCGCGCATTTTTGAATTGGGTGGTCCATTGGACGAGCTGCGGGTGATCGGGCGGCAGGAAGAAATCGCCAAGATGGATACCGGCCTTCTGGGCGCGTTTCTTGATATCGTCCATGACCTCCGCCAGCTCGACGGTGTACAGTTGTTCCGGCATTTTCGGCTGTTCTTCGAGGAAGGCGAGAAAGTCCTCCTTCAGGCCAGTTGCTGCCCACCACTGTCCGCCGCCAAGATACGCAACAGCTAAAAGAATTGCTTGCTGCTGGTGTTCAACCCGGCTCACTCCCTCGATCCATTGGTCGGAGAATCCCCTCACATACCAAGCTGCCATCTGACGCTTCATCCCTCGCTCGTTGAGCTTGTCGCGAATTCGCATCGCCACGCCATCCACCAATAACCAACGCGCGTGATGGCTAGGCTCTGCCGCCCCGAACGCGGCGACCGCCTGCCCGTGGCGCCGGTCATTGCGCAGAGTCGCAGCATTCTCGTCTGCCAGGATCAGCATCTCCTGGAACGAGAAGGTCTTGACGGACATAAGCCTCTCCGTGGTTCCAAAACTTATAATACGTGTTATCGTGACACGCAAGGCGATTTAGTCTAACGTTAGGCACGATCGTATCGCCGACAGACGTGCCGATGCGTGCCGGCGCCGCTCACGCGTCAATTTTGCATCTCCACGACTGTCACCAAAAGCAAAACCAACGCGAACTAAAAGGATGCCGAAATGACCGAGAAAAAAATCGTTTTGCCCAAACTCGTTGAAGCGAGAGCGCCGGAGATGAGCGAAGAAACTGGCCCCGTCACACCGATCGCAAAGCCTAGCGGCTTCTCGCTCGACAAATTCAAAAGCAAGCGCGCCAACGCCTTGGCCAATATTGGCACCGAACTGGCCGGTCTGAAACATTACCGCCTAGCCGACGCGAAAGACTTTGTGAGGCTACACCCGGACGAGGAAAACAATTGGTCCGATGAACTCTGCTTCGTGAGTGTGCCGGTCAAGGGCGACAAAAAGGAAGGGCAAGTCCACCTCATCGATGAAGACGTGGCCCTGCGTTGGCTATCGAGTGGCAAAATCATGCGGCACCGGCTGGCCCTCGCAACCAAACCTTATGATGTTTTCTTTTTGTGTCACGTCCCAACGCGCAATCTCGACAACGACTGGAATCGCACGGCTTTGGATGGGTGCGACAAGGCGAAGGTGCATTGGGTTCAACTCGTCAGCCGGAAGACCGAAGGCGTCGAGTCATACAAGATCGACTTTGCGCATGACCTGGACGCCTTCCCCGAGCCAAAATGGCCTGCCACGTCGCTGATGGATCTGATCTATAAAGCGTTCGCGCCCAATTGCATCATCGAGGATGACACTCACCCCGGCCTGCTGCGGTTGATCGGCGCCAAGCAGAACCTGACGTGAGCAGAACGTTTCGCAATGTCGTCGTCGCCGATTTCGAATATGAGGTGGAAGGCGGCGACCGAAATCTGCGCAGGGGTGATCTCCCCCATGTCCTCTGCTTGGTCGCGTACCTGCTGGACGAACACCTCAGGCACGTGCGCACCATCCGGCTATGGCGCGGCGAGTTCGATCCGACACCGCCGTTCGATATTGGTGACGATACTTTGTTCGTCGCTTACAGCGCTTGGGCCGAGCTAACGTGCTTTTTGACGCTCGGCTGGAAATTCCCAAAACACGTCTTTGATTGCCACACCGCCTATTTGGCGGCGAGCAATATCCTACTGCCGTACAACCCGGATGAGGTGCGCAAGCGGCAGGGCAAACGCCTACCCGACGCCTGCCGCGCCTATGGAATCGAAGGCTGGGAGCAAATCGACAAAGGAAAAATCGCACAGGATATCGGAGAGGGCCGCTGGCGCGACCACGGCAGCGCGGTCGTGTTCGACTACTGTGAAGAAGACACGAAAAAGACTGCGGAACTGTTCGCAACACAATTGCGAAAAGGCCGGCTGCCGTCCCCCTCTGTTGAGCATGTACTCCACTGGTCGAACTATTCAGCCAAGGCAATCGCGAGAATCCAGGCGCAGGGCATGTTGATCGACATGCCGCTGTGGGACCCCGCACAGGAGAACAAGGCGGCCGTGATCAGTGAAATGTTGCGGCAGTTGGACCCCAGCTACGGCAGCGACGACCCGATCTATACGCCTGACGGTGAATTCAGCTACGGCAAATTCGAGCGGTGGCTGGTGTCGACCGGCGTGCAGACATGGCCGCGGCTCGAGAGCGGCGCGCTGCAAATCGACAGCGACGCCTTCAGGCTGATGTACCATGTGCCTGGCATCGAAAAGCTCCACGCGCTCCGTGACAGCCTCGGCGTCATCGTGCGGGCAAAGCTGCCGATTGGTCGCGACGGCCGCAACCGGCCAAGCTTATTTCCGTTCTGCACCGCCACCGGCCGCAACGCGCACGCCAGGAGCCTGTATAACGCACATGCGGGGATGCGCTCGTTCATGGTGGCGCCGCCCGGCACAACGATGGTCTACCTGGATTGGCGCACGCAGGAGGTTGGTATCGCCGCCGCCCTCTCCGGCGATCCGGCGTTGATTGCCGCCTACAACAGCGGAGACATCTATCATGCGCTGGCCTTTATGTGCGGCCTGACGACGGACCGAGACATCAAGCGCTGGAAAGAGCAAGCGCCCGACGTGCGGCAGCGCATGAAGGCGCTGCAATTGGCGATCAACTACGGCATCGGCGTCCCGTCGCTGGCACGCGGTTTGGATCGTCACCCACTGATTGCGAGCTGCATAATCGAGCAATACCGCCGGACCTATTCGCGGTTTTGGCAATGGCGCGAGCAGCGCGTCGAAGCCGCGATGCTCGAGCGGTTGATGGAGTCGCAATTTGGCTGGCCACTGCATCTCTCTCACAGTCCTAACAAGCGCACCCTTTTTAATTTCCCCATGCAGGCCAACGGCGCCGAGATGCTGCGGCTGGCGGCGTGGCGCATGTGCGAGGCCGGCATCGTGCCGAGCATGCTGGTTCACGACGGCATCCTGTTTGAGGCGCATGACGACGAGCAGATCGAGCACGCCAAGGAAATCATGCGCGCGGCCGGGCGCGAGGTTTGCAATGGCTTGGAGATCGGCGTCGACGTCGATCAAATATTGAGGAATGGGGCGCGTTATCAGGACAAGCGGCAAGTCGCGAAACAGATGTGGGCGACGGTGATGCGCGCGTTGCAGGATGTCGGAGCCTTGCCAAAAGGGCTAGTCGCATGAGGTACGTCGAGAAAGACGGCAAGCGTTACGTTGACCGGCAAGGCAAGCTTATCGAAATCATGACTATTGAACCAAAGCGGAAGACACAACCACCCCAACTGTTCAAATCAACCTTTTGCAAATTTCCTTCGACATGGCGTAACGCTCTCCGGAAAGCTCACAGTGCAGGGACTACGTATGAATTAGCGCTTGTGATCTTGTTTGAAGCGTTTAAGCGACAGCACCGTAGGGATGGTGAGGTTGTACTGTCAGCAGAAAAAACAGGAATGTCTCGAACCTCTCGGAGGAGAGCAATGCGAGAATTAGCTAAGCTTGGTTTGATTAAGCTTCACCGTCAAAGTGGTAACCAAGCCTACAGGGTTATATTATTATCTACTTAAGAAGTAAGAGAAGAAGGACCCTGTGGGTCCAGATCCGGACCCCTGCCCGATCGGGATGGAGTCACTTAATCGATGACAACAGCCGAGCGACGCATCGGATCTAACGATGAATTTCACCGCCGTTTCATCGCGCCGGAGGAACGAAAGGAGCGGCGTCTTGACCCGTGGCGCGGCGATTTCCGATGGTTTGAAAGCGGCAACGTGCTGCCGCTGGAGCAGTATCGTCCGAAGGACGAGTGGATTCGCATCCGTCACCGCTTCTGGCCGAAGCGGTGAGTTCCCGCGATTTGCCTCATGGCATCAGAAAAAATCCAACGTCAGCCTCTGCCTGAAGTCCCTGGGCCACTGCCTGCCCCGGCTCGCCCAAGAAAAAAATCGGACCAGTTACGCGCACCCGATAACAGCTAAAGCCTGCCTGGAATGGGTGCCCTTTCGCCTTGGCGCATTTACTGATCACCAGCGGCTAGTCGGCCTCTGGATGGCCGGATCACCGCTGGTCCCGATCTTGCAAAAATCAAAAGTCTTGCAAGAAAATAAGCCCCTTGATTCTATTGAAATTCCTCCTTGCAAATCTTACTTGCGAATGGACCAGAGGAACTTCATCAATGGCTACATTAGGTTATGCCCGCGTTTCGACGCGGGATCAGGATTATGAGGGTCAAATTGAGGCCCTGAAAGCCGAGGGTTGCGAGGTTGTTTTCCGCGAGAAAATTTCCGGGGAAAAGGCGGCGAACCGGCCTCAACTGGCGAAGCTGTTAAAGGCGCTCCAACCGGGCGATGTCGTGCTCATCGCGAAACTGGATCGGCTGGCGCGCAGCACCCGCGATCTGCTCAACATCCTGCATGAGATCGGCGAGCGCGGCGCTGCCTTCAAGTCGCTCGGCGACGCTTGGGCCGATACGACCACCCCGCACGGCAGGCTGATGCTAACGATCCTCGGCGGGCTCGCCGAGTTCGAGCGGGAACTCATTCGTCGGCGAACTGGCGAAGGTCGCACGCGGGCGATGCAACGCGGCGTGAAGTTCGGGCGGAAGCCAAAACTTACGAAGCATCAACAGCGCGAGGTCATTGCGCGGATTGAGCGTGGCGACGTTCAGGCCGACATCGCGCGGTCTCTGAATGTTAGCGAGGCCATGATCAGCAGACTGGCGGCGCGTGAGGCGGCTTAGTGATTGCGTAGGCGCTCGGACGCGCGCATACTGACTTCGAGGCCACAACCAATTTTGAGGAGGGCGTGAGGCATTTGTCTCTCGCTGGGCATCGCGCTGTGGACCTCAATCCGCGACCCCGCAAAAAACTCCACACCGCTTCTGCGGTCAGCAACGGCAGCGTTCTGCTGCCTGGTGTTGATGGCCGGTCGGCGTGGGCACGCCGTTGCCGAGATGTGCTCGCCGAACATCTCTCCGATCTTGGTGGCGAACTGAACACAAGCGCCGCCGAGCGTTCGATCATCCGGCGCGCCGCCGTTTTGACTACCGAGCTTGAGCGCATGGAGCAGAAGTTCGCGCTCGCCGGTCAGGCATCGCCTGAAGCCCTCGACATCTACGCGCGTGTCGCTGCCAATCTGAGAAGGCTGCTTGAGGCGGTTGGCCTGCAGCGTCGCAGCAAGGACGTGACGCCGTCGCTCGCTGAATATCTGCGTCAGAAAACAGTAACCGACAACGACGGTGCAGCGGAGGCGGCAGAATGAAACGCGCCCAGCTTCCCTCAACCACAATCGACGCTGCTATCGACGATCAGGCGCTGTTTGGCGCGGCCCTCGGTGATGCGGCAACTTGGCAAACCTGGCGTGTCGTTCTCAAGGCGACCTTCGGTATCAAACTCAACCGCGACGAGGCCAGAGTATTCGCCGCCGTTGCAGGAAGTCGCTCACCGCCAGCCCAGCGAGTCAGAGAACTCTGGGCGATTATCGGTCGAAGAGGCGGCAAGAGCAGAGTCGCGGCCGCGCTTGCCGTCTATCTCGCAGCCTTCTGTCAACATAGGCTGGCGCGTGGTGAGATTGGGATGGTGCTTTGTCTGGCGGCAAGCCAAGACCAAGCACAAGTCGTCTTCCGTTACGTGCTGGCATTTTTAGAAGCCTCGCCGATACTGCGGCAGGAAATCGACAACGTCACGCGAAGTGAAATCACGCTCAAGAACGGCATCGTCATTGCGGTGCATGCCAACAGTTTTCGAACCATCCGTGGCCGAACATTGATCGCCGTAATTTTTGACGAGATTTCGTTTTGGCGTGATGAAACTTCGGCGACACCCGATACCGAAGTTTATCGAGCAGTGCTGCCTGCATTGGCCACGACCAATGGTCTGCTGATCGCAATCTCAACGCCATACCGCAGGCTTGGATTGCTGCATCAGAAACATCGCGACTACTACGGCATTGATTCGGACGACGTGCTGGTCGTGCAAGGCGGCACCACGGTTTTCAATCCAACCCTGAGCGCCGCCACCATCGAGGCGCAACGCCAAGCCGATCCTACTTCAGCCTCGTCAGAATGGGACGCGATGTTCAGAAGTGACATCAGCACGTTCTTGGATGACGAACTGATTGACGCCGCCGTCGAACACAGCAGGCCGCTCGAACTGCCACCGCGCAACTACCCGGCATTTTATCGTGCTTTCTGTGACGCGAGCGGCGGCACCGGTAGGGATACCTACACGATTGCCGTCGCACACCGCGAAGCCGAACGCTACGTGCTCGACGTCGTGCGCGGCACCGTCGGCAAGTTTGATCCGCAAGCCGTCACCGCCGATTATTCCAAGTTACTGAAGGAATATCGTGTCGGCTCGGTTACCGGCGACAACTATGCGGCGCAGTGGGTTCAGGCTGCGTGGCGCGACACCGGTATTTCCTACGTCCAGAGCGACATTCCGAAATCAAAAATCTCTTTGGAAGTTTTGCCGTTGTTCACCAGAGGAACTCGTCAGGTTGCCAAATCATGCACGCTTGCTGAAAGAATTTCGATTGCTCGAACGCATTGCCCATCGCGGCGGCAAGGAAAGCGTTGACCATCCGCGCGGCGGCCACGATGACTACGCGAACGCGACCTGCGGCGTGCTCAGAACGTTGTCCAACTACCTCGGCTTTGATCTCGAGCGCATGCTGGATGACGGCGAGCAGAACACCAAGGCAAGACAGCAGTCCGACGCCGACGCGTGGCATCAATTCCGCCTGCACCAATATCTGAGAATCAATGGGGTCTGGGTCTAGCTACGGGCAATCGCGTCAAGTGAACGGGAGATGGAGAAAAACAGATGGCCAAGCTCAAATATTTTGATCGGAACGGCGACGAGATCGACGAGCGCGCCGCTCTCGATCATCGGGGTGCTCTGCGCGACGGCTGCTCGCTAAGAATACCGCTCACGATCCGGGACACGCTTTCGCCATTGCAGCGCGCGGTGGCCGACGATACCGCCGGCGTGCCCGCATCACCGATGGCACTGACAACCCGTTCGCACTCAACAAGCCAGGTTTCCGCGTCAGGATCGGCGACACCCGGCAGAACGTAGCGGACGCTTACCAGGATTACGAAAACGCGTTGGTCAATGCGTATCGTTGCGGTTACGAGGAGCGCGACGGTTCCGAGGACTCTGGCAACGCAAGCACAAACCGCGAAAGTCTGGCGCTTCACCGCGCTGATAGTCAGATGATGCAAGACCATCAGGCACGAATGAACAAACTCTATGCCGACCGTGACCGCGAACTAGGCGCGATGTGGAGGAGAGGATGATGCAGACCCTTGAGCAGAGGATCACCACAATTCTGAGCAATACCAATTCTGGAAGCGCCGAGTTTTCGGAAATTCTCATCGAGGTCGAGGCTGCGATCACCACCGCAGATGACATGGCGAACACCGCCCGCCGGCAAGCGGTCGATCTGGTCGCATCCCCGATCCGCAAGTTGCTCATGATGCGGTCATCACAGCCGAACTGACCCGTGACCGTCTCCGCGCCGTGCTGCCGAAGCTCCGCGCTAGGCTAACAGCCGTGCTGGCGACCGAGCGGCACGCCAGATGGCTCGAAGAGTATCGCAAGGCCAAGGCTGAGCAGCAGCTACTGGCACAGGAATTCGCCGAGACCTATCCCGTCGCTGTCGCTACACTGGTCGATCTGTTCAACCGGATGGCTACGTGCGACCGCAAGTGCGCTGAAGTCGACGCGCAAGCCTCGGCGATGAACAACGAGCATCGGCGACTGGCCCAGACCGAACTGCACGCCGGACGTTGCAAGCGTTCTCGCGCTCCGATCCTGAGATCGCCAAGCTTGTGGTGCTGCCTGATTTCCGGGATGCGCAGCGCATGCGCTGGCCGCTTCGCGGTGGCAACACGCTCGCCGTTGAAGTCGCTTCGAGCATGGCGCTGCTGCATCCTGGTCCGCGCTGGAGCGAGCCGGAGGTTCAAGCGCAGCGCCGCGCCGAGGTCGACAAATCGCAACGGGAGCTTGGCGCACACTATGCGGAGCAGACCGCCGACCAGGAACGAGTCCAAAATGAAGCCGAGGCCGCGCGTTTCGCCGCAGCCAACCGTCGGACCGCTTGATTAGTTCGGCATCGGGTCCACAGCCGTGCTCCCCGGTGCTGATCGGAGGGTCCTTCAAAGGTTCATAACCTCCGCGCGCCGACTGCAATGGAATGGCGCGTTAGCAAGTAATCCTGCAGCGCCCGCAGCCGCTCTCCGGTGGCGTGGCGGGTATTCCACGGCAGCCAAAATGATGCGAATAGACCCAACTCGGACCTTGCGCCGCTGTGGCGCTTTAAGTGCGAAAATCAAGAAACGCTGGGGTGCCAATTTTCCATAATGGGCCTTATGCGACTTCGCGACCGCCGGACACAGACCGCCGAGACGCAATCCCTAGCTGGGCGTCCTCACCAGCCGCAATTCTTATTCGGGGGCACTGGCGGCGCGCCGTCCGTTGTTCCAAGATTGACCCCGTCGGCAAATGCGCAACCAAGTCGAAATCTTATATCCCCCAATCGAGGATTGCCCACTTGAGTTATCATAGATTGGCAAACCGCCGCCGACCACGTTTTGGGAACGATGGTCGATGTCGAAAAGTGATCCAGCACAACAACAGTGCATATCTTTTGTCCGTGCTCAAGTGGACCGGGCAATTCCTTTTTTAACGGGCTCGTTTGAATATAGGCGACGACTATTGAGAAAACCCCTGAAACAACCGCTGCAGCAACTAAATCGCTAATTTTCATGTTCGTCCTCTTTGGTGCAGCCGCCGGTCTGTCAGGCGGTTTCGACGCAACTGAAGACGTCGTGAGCCGATGTAGCCTGGACGATGTCAGACGCGCGGCATACAGCGAAGGAATAGTGTTGAAAGATGGGGTCATTGCTCGCGATGTAGGACTTGGCACTGCTATAGTGATCTACACTGAAACCCTCCGACGCTATCTCCTGAGCGACATCCTCAAATCCTCGGACGAAGGGCTCGCCAATCGTTCTCATTGCATCCATAAACGCTTTCACCTCAAAAAGTCCCGTCCGGTCTGAAATCGCCGCCAGGGACGCTTGGTCAAACCATAGGCGACCAACATCCCCCAGTAGCTCGCGCACTTGCTTAAAAAGAGAAGAGGCCTGTGACTGCGTAAAGTACATGCTGCCGCCTTCCCAGATAACAAAGCTAGGAAGAGACAAGTGAACTCCAACCGAGAGCAAAGTCTGATGCAGATCGGTTCCATTGATATCGAATGGAACGCGTTTCATGTGATAGGGACTTGCAAGAGCAGGAAGTAGCTTTTCGCTGTCCTCGACCATCAACGGCAAATCAAGATGCACGAAGTGTACTTCTCTAAGGTTAGCCATTCTCCATGGTCGCGCATCATAACCAGCGCCAATGTTGATAACATTATACTCTTGATGCTCGGTGCTGAATTTTCGGAGCGCCATGTCACAATCAAGCGTTCTTGCCAGAACGAGGTCCGCAAGCTGCGGCGTTTCCCGTGAAAATTTGCGGGCCATGGCGCGACCTTGAGACCCTGCTAACGTATAAGCAAAAGGGTCAATTAGTTTACCTGTCCAGGTTAGCTCTGCTCGCAGCCCGGCGATCAGACGTGCGGATGTCTTCACCTTGTGAGCGAGCATGTGGTGCGTGGACTTTAGCGTTCTTCCTGTTGCGACAAGAGCATGAGAGTTTCTTGCCCAGTACTGGAAGTCCGCCACCGCGCATAAGCGATTGCCACTGAGCATCTTAATTCGAGTTTTGTAGTTTACGTCCTCGCCTCGCTCAAAAATATGCGCAATGTTGTCCCAATCTCTTTCTGGAATGGTGGCTTTGAGTATTAAGTCGTCGGTGCTTGGCCTTAACCATTTGATCGAGGCTCCAGCTCCCCAGAGGTAGGCGCCGAACAGATCTTTCTGAGGATGAAAACCGATAACGGGGGCGTTACGGAACAAAGTACTGAGCGCGATGCCGCCGGTGTAATCGGCTGCTAAAAGCATCAGTGCAGCTTGTTGGGTAATATATTGATTGGAACTCTCTACATTTAAAGGCAATCTTGTAACCGCTTGTCCTCGCTGAATATCCTCAATTGTCCAGTGTAGAAAAGCGAGTGATGGCACTGAGCTGTGAAACGACCTGACCAGGGGAGGAATACGAAATCGAGCTAGACGATCCGCTTCCCAAGTCTCTGGCCCGAAGACCTTTGAAGTGATAACTTTGCGGCTCATCTCGTCCTGAGTTGAAGATAAATTCTTGCCAGCGGGCAGGCGTCGATTAGACCTTGTCTCTGTTACGAAGTCGCGGCCGACGTCGCTATCGAGCCAAAGCTCCGCGTCCTTCTTGGTAGCAAAGTTGGAATTCCAAACGAGGGGAGACAGCCTTCCACCGATGGGAATTACAATTTGCCACAACGTAGCGCGCAAATTTGCGGCATAGGGTTTGGACTGATACTGTGCCATGGTCCTTGAGACCTCGACCCAAATCATTTAAAAAATCTGCTCGACACAGTTAAAAGCAATGACCGTACCAAGCGAACCTAACGCACCTCATGCGCTTGAAGCGATTTGAGAGATAACGAGAGTTTCATGATGGGGCGAGTGCTTGTCGTGACCCAAATGGGTTATGTGGGAAAAATAAATGAGTTAGCCGTTTTTATGGAATAGCCAATGTCGCCAGATTTTAGTCGATTGAATGCCGTAAGCGAGCGTCTTGGTGAGGCGGTCCTTGATCCGATAGCCTGGCCGTCAATCATGGAAGAAATCTGTCGAGCGGTTAAAACCACCGGCGCGGTGCTTTTTCAAAGCGATATCCGCACCCCCGACGTCCCGATGACGGCGTCAGCACGAGAAATTACTGACGCATATTTTAAAAACAATTTTCATGTTGACGATGTGCGGGCCATTCGAGGCGCTCCATTACTCATGGCTGGCGCGCCCGTGGTTAGCGACCAAAACCTTTTCAATTCCGAAGCGGAAATGTTACGTAACCCGCTGTATGCGTCCTTGGATAATTTCGGGTTTCGTTGGTGGGCAGCAGTTGGATTTATGTCTGGCTCAGCTTTGTGGGGACTGGCGCTGCAAAGGACAAAACAAGAGGGTCAGTTTCAAGCAACCGAGCTGGCTGCGCTTGCTCACCTTTCGCGGCGGCTAACCGAGACAGCAACCTTATCAAAAGCGGTAGGTAGGCTGGTGCTTCATGGCGCGACCAATGCTCTTCACCTCATCAATCAACCGGCACTTGCAATAGATAGATACGGGGTTGTCCTTGAAGCAAATGCGATGGCCATCGACTTATTCGATGATGAAGTAAGGATAAGAAATTGTAGGTTATTCGCACAGGATAAAGCTGCGCAATCTGCATTGATGACGCTGAACAATCAGATACAAACGACGTCCGACAAAACCGCACTGAGTGCCACGCCGATTATTGTTAGACGAAAAAACAAATGCCCATTAATAATTCGAGTTTTGCCCGTCGATGGTGCTGCTCGAAACCCCTTTCTAGGTGCAAGGGCGATCTTTGTTTTTACCGACACCGGGACCAGACCCCAAGTTAAGGCAGAGTTAGCGTCGACTGTGTTTGGCCTCACTCCTGCGGAAGCACAGCTTGCTGTTCGGATGGCGGCGGGTTCGTCGATTGAACAAGTTGCGGGGGAATTAGCAATCAGTCAGGAAACCGCCCGGAGGCATCTGAAGGTAGTTTTCTCTAAAACAGGAACTCATCGCCAGGGCGAGTTGGTCGCTCTATTGTCGCGCTTAACCCTTTGAATACCTCATAGTCCAGCGTCAGTTGCCGATTTCCGAGTGAGTCAAACTGAGAAGTGGCCCTGCGGCTGTCGAGAGTCCGTTCGTCCCCTCTCACAACGGGCATCGACCGGTTTGGTGCAAAAACATCGCAAATTTTAACGGGTTAGCCTGTGCAGAAATTAGTACAGATCACCGCCGTCGTGGTTTGGCGCGAAACCGACATGCCGATGCAGTCGCGGCATGTCTGTTGTTGGGGGATGAACTGATCTCGCTCACCCCACTTGACTGAAGGCCCGACGCTGACCGCCGCAGCCGCGCCCATCGTGCCGGGCGCACCGGGTGCTGCATCGTATCGTGCGCCGCACAGGACTCGCCAGCGATGTCCCCAGGGCCTTCGCCCGGCACCGCACTTGCCGGCGCAGTTCTGGAACCCGGTCGAAGGTCCGTTGCCCGGTGCCACGTGACACCCGTTTTCCGCGTTCTACCTCATGGCTGGATGTCGTTGTCAGCGCTGGAAATTTCGAAAATTCCAGGGGTCGCCGGCAGGGTCCGGCGAGGCGGCTGGCGGGGCTGGGTTCCGAGAACTCCAGCACTATCGGAACTTTTGCCACGAATCAACCTGATATTCGATTTGGCCATGCTTGGGGATGTGATCCAAAGGCTTTGGTCAGTCCCGACGTGTGTCGTCCGGACATCGTCGCGCGTCGGGCCTCCTTCTCCAATCAAATCCGGACAGGCTCGACCAATTCTATGCCGCCGCTCGATCTTCCTTGTCCGCACCACGCATCACGATCTTCAGCGCATCATCGGCCAATGGCCGTTGCAAGGCCTTCGCCTCGTCCCAGGGCGCACGCATCCAGACGTCGCGTTCCTCGTCGGTGGTCAGGATCACCGGCATCGCCTTGGGATGGATCGGTTCGACCACCGCGTTCGACGACGCCGTGAGGAAACCATAGACGAGGTGAGGACCGGGGATCGGCTTCGATTTGGTGCCCGGTCGCCGTTGAACGTCGTCCATATCCCGGCGAACGCGAACAGCGGACGATCCTCATTGAGGGCGAACCACACGACATCCTTCTTTTTGGTCTCGGGGTTCGGCTCCGGAGCATATTCAGCGAAGCTGTTGGATGGTACCAGGCACCGGTTCTCCGGTTTCAGCCAGCCGCGCCAGTGCGGCGAGGCCGTGTTGCGGATGTTGGTGACCGGCGGCCCGCCCGTGCGCGGCGGTGGCGGCATGCCCCAGCGCATCATCGCCAGTTCGCGACCGGTGTCGGTGTTGCGGACGACCGGCGCGGGATAATCGGGAAACACGCCGGGCATCGGCGGCAGGTTGCCGACGTTGTGATTCACCGCGCGGAAGAGCGCGATGATGGCGGCTTGGTTGGTTGTGATGCTGTAGAGATTGCACATACCGTCCTATTTCGCATTTGAAACTTGCTTAAATGGCAGCGCCGCAAGAAATCTCCGCCATCTAGTGGGTCGTGGCTTAAAACCACGAAGCCAATTCTGGTAGTCGTCTTCCTTGGGCATCAATCCCGACTTCTCAGGATATGTCCAATCTGTTCCATCTATCCTTGGTACCCGCAATCGGTAGAACCACGACTCTTTCGAGTTGAGCTTGTTCGCGTATTGAGCAAGGTCTGACGCCAATATTTTTGCAAAGAAGATGCAATCGTCGGTCTGCGCTGTGATTGCCGCAAGGTTTGTCGGAAAGCGTTCATCGATTATTCCGTTAGTCGATCTCAATCCTAAAAAAAACTGTAGTCTTTCTTGGTCATTCCATTCAGCGGTTCGCCGGTTCTCCACCATTTCGTTTCGACCTTTTATCGAAATGGCAAGCCCATCGATGACTCCGACGAGAGATACCAACGCAGCGAGAGCGCGGCCTCTGACCAACGTCTTTTCGAAAATCATCTTTTCCAACGCCACGTGTGGCGTTGCGGGCAGTGTTAGCGACCGCATATCTGCCACGAAATGGAAAGGCGCATGTTGGGTACCCGTTGCGACCATCGCTTGATGGTTGGCGTAAGACGCTTTTATACGCTCGAAGTCTTCTTTGATCGGCGCAACGTGTTGCCGCTTGATGGCCAACAATATGTTGGCGATTGCGACCGACAACTCGTGGGCAGCATTCAAGGCGTTTAGCTCTGCAACTATCGTCCTCTTATTGTGAGCGCGACTTGCAGCAAAGGCACCGGCGAAGGCTCCGAAAGCGGCCGTGAAAAATGTACTCCAACCAGTTTGAGGTGCATGGTTGTGCAAGAACTCCGACAGGATTGACATCGCTTACCTTCGCAATGGATGGAAAATCCTCACCGCTCGCCCGGCCACCATGTTGACGGCGGATCGCTCGCTGATATCTTCGCGGTCCGCAACGCCACCAGATGGCTGCGCTTAAACGGATAGCCGCGAACCTGCGAGCAGTCCTTGCAACGCATGTAGCGTTCTAACTCATGAATGGGTGTGGCCTTCGGTCGCCGCACGATGTCGAGCGCCACGGTCTGATGCGTATCGCAGCCGAGGCATCGGACTTCGAGATATCGGTATCCAGCGTTGAGCGCATCGCCGAGCGTCGGCGACGGTTGGGCCGGTCCCTTGTATCCGAGCATGCGCTGGTTCCAGGCCTCACAGGCGAGCCGGTCCGCTTGCTTGCGCGCTTCCTTCGCGCGCTCCGCTGATGCCCGGATCGAACTGCCGTAAATGGTTTCGCGCGATTTGGTGCCCATGGCTGTCAGAATGCGCCAGCCGGGCCGGCACCGGCAAGCCGCTACCGATTGCGGTGGATAACCGGGTCAGCCATAGAAGCTGGTCCAAATGGAGGCGCGCATTTCGCCGAGGGTGATTTTGGGGGATGCTCAATCATTGTCAGCGTCTAAATATCCCTTCCATCAGTCCACGAGCTAGATCGTCGCCGTTGAAGGCAGTTGAGATCGGCACGAAGCATTCAATACAGGGTATGTCGAGCAGCGGTTGAGGTCCTGGTATCGAACCGGGCGGAAATTTGTTCATGATCGCCTTGCCGGATGGTTGAACAAGATAGATCAGTTTCAGCTTTCCGGCTTGATGCGCATTGGTCAGACTTTGATTGATGTGCTCGTCGCCAAATCCATAACCGATCACCATTAGGCGTGTGTCGTCGCGCAGCAGGTAGTGTTCGAACTGCTGATAAGTCCAGTGCAGGATCGGATGATGGGCGATGGTTCCTGTCTTGTCTCTTCCGATCACAAGCAGTGGTTTGCCTTCCTCGGTCAGCCAACCCGACGAGCCGTGAAGCTTATAATAGGGTTGCATGTTCCGGTTGGATTGAAACGGCTGTTGTTTAGGAGACCATTTGGCGGATGCCCGGTTGAATGGATCAGTCAGGGGCAATGCGCGCAGGTTGGGCATTTCCCAGCCCCGCCATGGCGTGTTGTACCAGAGGGCGACGTTTTCATTCCGATAAAGTAGTTCGAGCAATAGGTCTTGGTTGAGCGTGAAGATGGCGTCGAAGCCGGTTAGAAACTTTCCGAAGCTGCGAGCGACGTCATTTGAAAATTCGAATTGCTGCGCTTGGAACTGTTTGTTCATACGGTCGAATATTTCCGACACCTCAGCTTGAAATGCGGTGAGGCGCGCCTCGTGTTCGACCGTCCGACTGCGCAGGTAATCGCCTTGGATTCGGGCCAAAACGTCCTCGAAATTTTGCTTGTTAAGCAGGGCAAGAAGGTGGGCATCGCTTTGAAAGCGTGACATCAGATGAGAGGTGACGTCCGCCGCGAGCGCGCCATGCCAATTCTTGCTGAAACCTGCACCAAGTAGGAGAACTGTGTTCGGCATCGCATCAGTTCCTGTCAACACGCCCCATCCATCACCCTCGACATCGCCGGATGTTTCCGGTTCTTGACCTTGATCCAGTCTTTCGATGGGCCGCCGCGATAGGGCTGGTCGCGGCGCTTCGATACCAGACCCTCCAGCCCCATCCGGCAGGCCGCCTGAAACAACTCAGGCCCGATCTCGCCCTGCTCGAACGGCGCGACGAAGATGCCGTCCGCTCGCCGCGCCAGCAGCCGCGCCAGGCTGGTCTTGCGCATCGACAGCGCCACGCCACGCAGGTCCTCGCCGTCAAGGCAAGGCAATCGAAGTCGTAAAGCTACACTTCTTCGTCATGCCGGCGCGAGTGGCCAAATTCAACACCGTCGCGGTGGCCGAGCTTCCGGCACTATTGCCGGGGCGTCATGATCGGCCATCGCTTGAGCGTGCCCCAGCGCATGGTTCAGTAATGCCGACAGGGTTTCGATAAAGGCGGCGTCAGTGCGATCTGCGATACGCTCTGCGGTGGTCGTGCAACGATCCAACAGGCTTTGAAACCATCGGGGCAGGCTGTCAGCGAGGTAGCTGGCTTCAAATTCCGGCGCGTTCAATCGGATCGCGGCAACGATTGCGGCATCCATTGTAATTAACAACGCATCTTGTTGCTCGACGTTCGTCATCGTCGTTTGCATTCCAACCGGAAGACGAAGCGATGACCGTTCCAGACCTCGACATCGTGATCTTGAACGAACCGCTTTGCGAGATGAACCGCGTGACCATCGTCCCGGCAAACGAGTTCTTCAAACTCGATGCGCTGGCCGTCTTCCGCGACCTTACAGAGGCGATATCTTTGCACGCGCACAACCTAGACGAGTTTCGCGGGACCTGCAACTTAGTCTTTGGATCATAAGGCAAGCCGAAAAGCCGCCTTGTGTGGGCACGCGGCCTAGGCTCGCACCGCCAGCACAGACGAAGTTCGGCGTCACCGGGTAGCTGGCCGGGGGCGCGGGAACACCGCGCCGGCAGTAGGGCGGAATCCGGCTCAATACGGGCCGCGCCCGTGCGTTAAATCCGGGCGTCCGATGGTGGACCTGCGGAGCGGCTGGGGGCATCACCAGCCAAATGGCGCGTTTCACCGGGTTTCAAAAGAAAAGCCCGACCCAGGCACGGATCGGTCTAAAAGGTCAGGCTACCAACCGCAGTCCGATCTCTGCGGGCGTGCCGACGATCCGCCGCAGCTCCGCTGCGACGCCGTCCAGCAGCGCGCGCTTTTCCTTCATCCGCTTTGAGTGATTGTAGACCTTGCGGGTGACGGTCGGCACGATCTGCTCCTGTTTCTTGCTGGCGGCGTGGTCGAGGCATTTTGCAATCCACGCATCATCAAAGCCGAGATCGCCGGCCAATGTCGCCGCCGTCCGGCGCAGATCGTGAGGGGTGAACGGCTTGAGACCAAGCAGCGCACAGATGCCGGGAGTCTTCACCTTGCCCTTGGACTTGGTGCCGCGCAGCGCCGTTGCCATCACCTTGCGGTCCATCGGCTGGTCACCGAGCGGGCTGGCAAACACGAATTGCTGCTTATTGCTGACCAGCGCTTCCCGAATAATCTCCACCGCCAGATCGGAAAGCGGCTGCTGGATCACCCGGCGCTTTTTGACCCGCTTCAGCGGCACCTCAAAGCGCGGGTTTTCGCCGTCGAGGTCAAAGAGTTCGTCGCGATGCGCGGCCAGCAGTTCCCCCGAGCGCAGCATGGTGACCAACTCGAATTTGAGCGCGAGACGGGTCTTGCGATCCCAGGGCAGATCATCTTGGTCAAGGCCGTGCCAGAAAATCCTGATCTCGTCCTCGGAAAGGACGCGGGTACGCGGATGCTCCGGATCGAGCTTCGGCAGGTTCACGCAGGGGCTGGCGGTCACATAGTCGCGACCTGCTTCCGCCGCCCAGTTGAACAGGCCAGAGGCCGCGCGGCGCATATGGCGGGCATTGGCGACCGAAGGAACGCCGAGCTTGCCCGCCACGATATCGTTCGACAGCGTTGCAATGTCATGCTTGGTGACCTCGCTGGCGAGCTTCTTGCCGAGCCTGGGCCGAATGAAGCGGTTGAGGTGGCTGGCGACATTGTCCCAGGTTTCGATCCGGGGCCGCATTTCCCCGTCCGGCTTGCGAACGGGGGTATTCATCCATTCGATCCGCTCCTCGATGATCTCGTCGACGGTCTTGCCGAGCTTGGCCTTCGTTGCCTTGTGCTGGCGCAGCGTCTCGGCCATGGCCCTGCCGCCCATTGCCTTGAGGCCGTAGACCTTGCTGCGGGCATCCTCGACCGTGAAGGTCTCGGGGTTGAAGACGCCGAGCCAGCCGGTGCGCTGCTTGCCGCTCTCCGGGTCGGTGAACTTGAAGGCGAAGGTCGCAACGCCAGCGGTGGTAATGCTGACATAGAGGCCGGGACATTTGCGGTCGTAAATCTTGGTCCGCTTGGCGACCCGCTTCTGGCAGTGCCGGTCGGTCAGGATGACGCTGCCATTGCGGGCGCGCTTGCCTGCAGGTTCGGTGGTGATGGTAATATTCATTCGTTTCAATTCCTCGGGGGTTGAGACCAAAGGGCTCGGCTTTGGGGCTTTCAGTTCGGAGGGCACTGAAAGGCTTAGGGCCGGGCCCTGGATTTGGCGAAACCCGCTGAAATTCCCTGCATCAGGGTAGTCTAAAAGTGCCCGGTCCATAAAGGTTTTTGTAGTATCGGCGTGTTTCACCGAATGCCAAAATATAGACGTGTGGTCCTGACGCCCCGACGCTGGCGTCAAGTTTCGCGGAAGAGATTCCGCGGGCGACGGTGGCAAAAAAGCCCGGTCACCGAGGAGAGCACGAAGGAAACCGTTAAAACCATCGCGCGGGGAATGCCGGGCGATTCCGGCGTGACCGTGGTGACTAACTCGTGTGCTTTCTACCTTTGCACACGAGGCTGCGGGCGCATCGGGCGCCCGGCATTCCCTGCTCCCCTCTTGGGGTAGCACTGCGCCCTCTGATCTTCCAGTAGGCGGGACCGTTAAAGCAAAACTCGCGCGAAATGCGCGGCGAGATCGCGAAAGTGTGTCTGTTTGAGATGAAAATCGAATCCGTAGCCCGGATGAGCGAAGCGACATCCGGGGCCAACGTTGCGTTCCCGGATGTCGCTTTCGCTCATCCGGGCTACAAGGTTCTCGGGTCGGTGCTGCTTGAAGTTTGAATCCGTAAGCAGGGGTGCGCTAACCCGCGCCGCTACTCTTCATCGCGGCTTCGAATTTCTCGCCGAACTCGGCGAGTTCGTCGGCGGCGAGATCGCTGACCGCCCAGTAGTTCAAGCCGCGGTCGCTCCAGCGCCGGATGTTGAAGCCCTGAATGGTTTCGGTTTTGGCGGCGCTGCGTTCGGTGCCGGGCGTCTGGGCGATGAACAGATTGATCACGTGCTGTCGCCGCCGGTAGACGATCGCGCCGATGGCGCGGGCATCGACATAATCGAGCCGGCCGCCGATCAGCGTAAAGCCCTGCGCGGTGAGGTCGATCACCGGCGGCGACACGTCGAGTTTGCCGTTGAACCACGGCTTCACCGTATGCTGGTCGGTGGAAACCACATCGGTCAGATGTCCCGCCTGCAACGAGCGCAGATGCGCCGAGACCACTTCGGACAGAATGCGCTGTTCATCGTCGGCGCGGAGGATGATGGCGAACAGGCCGGTCGCCGCAATCGCCGAGGCCGCCGATCCCATCGCAAAACCCATCAGCACCGAGCGCCGGTTCGGTGTTCGTGTCTGCGGCAACGAAGCCTCGATACGCCGGCGAAGCTCTGGCGGGGCGGCATAACGCAGATCGGCGCCGGCTACGGCCTTGCTCATCTCCCGATAGGCGGCAAGCTCGGCGGTGCAGCGCGGGCAGCCCGCGATATGGTCTTCAACCTCGCGTGCGTGCCCGGCGTCGAGCTCGCCATCGATCAACGCATGAAGAAGGATGTCAGCTTCGTCACAGGTCATTTCGATGACTCCTCTTCCGCCAGCCATGCGGCGCGCAGCAGGGCGCGGGCGCGCGCCAGCCGGGACATCACGGTGCCGACCGGCGCCTCGACGATGTCGGCGATTTCGCGATACGAGAGATTGTGAATTTCACGCAGCACGAAGGTCTCCCGGAACGGCTCGTCCAGCGCGATCACCAGCCGCCGGATCGTGGTCGCGTCCCGGCGCCGCAACAGCTGTCCTTCCGGCGTTTCCTGGGCTTCGCGCCACAGCGGCGTCTGCCCGGCGTCATCAGGCAGGTCGTCGGTGGCGGCTGGCGAACTCGCGCGGCGTGCAAATTCGGCGCGACAGACATTGCGCAGGATGGCGAACAGCCAGGGCTTGATCGCCGGTCCGCGATAGCTGTCGAAATGCTTCAAGGCGCGCAGATAGCATTCCTGTACCGCGTCCTCGGCATCGTTGGCGTCGCGAAGCAGGTAGCGCGCCAGCGTATAGGCATCGTCAAGATACGGCAGCGCGGCGTCGCGAAAACGCTGCGCCCTGCCGGGATCGTGATCCGATCCGGGATCGTCGTCCGAAAATCTGACCGGCATCGGCTCTGGCCCGGCTCTCGTGGGAAATATGCTGGCCCGGCCGGCTTCAATGCACCGGCCGGGCATCGCTGTGATGCCTTGATTTGGCGCGCTACTCAACCTTGATCGTCCCGGTCATATGCGGATGCAGCGAACAAAAATAGGCGTAGTCGCCCGCTGCGGTGAAGGTGAACGAATAGCTGTCGTCGGTGTCCAGCGCCTTCGACCTGAATTTTCCCGCTGACACCACGGTGTGTGGAATGTCGTCGCGGTTTTTCCAGGTGACGGTGGTGCCGACCTTCACGGAGAGCTGTGCGGGCTCGAAAGTGAAATTATCGATCGTCACCGTCGTGTTCGCGGCGCGGGCGGCGCCGAGATGCTGGCAGAAGGACAGGACAACAGCGACGACGACGCGAACAGCAAGATTGCGCAGAGTGACTGATAACATCGTAAATTTCCCTCAGCCCTGCAACGGCGTGTCGATGATGGCAAGGCGTTGGTCGCCGGGCTTGAAGTTGATGCTGGCGACGCCGAGCAGGCCGCGAAGCTTGTCGTCGGCGACCTTCATCGGACCCGGCGAGGGAGCCGAGCCCGGCGCCGGCTGCGGGAACGCGGTCGAACGCGCGGTGTGGAAGGTGACGTTGCCCTCGACCTTCTGCATCACCTGGTGGATATGGCCGTTGAGCACGGTCACCGAGCCGAACCCCTTGAGGTAATCCAGCGCGCGGGCGCCGTCCTCGGTGCCCCAGCCCCACTCCGGATAGACCGTCCACAGCGGAATATGGGCGAACACGACGATCGGGGTCGATTTCGAGCGTCCCTTGAGGTCCTGCTCGAGCCATTCAAGCTGTTCGGCGCCGAGATTGCCGAGGCCGCCGGCCTTGAGGTTCACCACGTTGACGAGACCGATGAAGTGGACGCCGCCGGCGTCGAACGAATACCAGCCGGCACCCCTGGCGCCGCGCCCGTAGCGCTCGCGATAGAACTTGATCTCTTCGTCGAGGAAATCGTGCTCGCCCGGCACATAATGCACATCGAGCTTGGCCTGCGAGATGATGCGTTCGGCGTTGTCGAACTCGGCCGCCTTCGACAGATGGGTGATGTCGCCGGTGTGGATCATGAATGACGGCTTTGCCGGCATGCCGTTGATCTTGGCGATCGCCTCCTCGAGGGTGCCGATCGCATTCGGATTGGCCGGCTTGTCGAAGCCGACATGGCTGTCGCTGATCTGCAGGAAGGTCAGGCCGGCAGGCTGGGCTGCCTGCGCTGCGCCGACAAGTCCCAGCGAGTGGGGCACGCCGCCGGAAATCGTCCAGAGCACCCCGGTGCCGGCCCAGGTCATGCATTCCAGCACCCGGCGGCGGCTGACGCCGGAGCGGTCATCAGGGGTTTGGTCATCGTGGTCGTGATCGAACTCGCTCATTGCCAATCTCCATGGACCCTTGATTGGGTTCCAGGGACGTGATCGGGCGAGGCCGGGATTTATTCCCGCCAATCCGGATCAGCCGGTCGCGAGCGATGACGATTTCGTGAGCGTCGTGGGCTTCGTCATAAGGACAGTTACCGCGCATCTGCAAGGATCATCGCCGCGCCCTTTTCGGCGATCATCGCGGTCGGGGTGTTGGTGTTGCCCGAGGTAATTGTCGGCATGACGGAGGCATCGACCACGCGGAGCCCCGCGACGCCGTAAAAGCGCAGGCGTTCATCGACGACAGCCATGGGGTCGCTTGCCGTGCCCATCTTGGCGGTGCCCACGGGGTGAAAGATCGTGGTGCCGATGTCGCCAGCGGCCTTTGCCAGCGACGCATCGTCGTCGCCGACCGATGGACCGGGTAAAAACTCGCGCGGATGATAGGCCGCAAGCGCAGACTGTTTCATCAGCCGCCGCGTCATGCGGATCGCGTCGGCTGCGACCTGGCGGTCTTCGCCGGTCGACAAATAATTCGGCGCGATCGAAGGCGCCTGGTCGGCTTGCGCAGCGCGAATACGCACGGTGCCGCGTGAGGTCGGCTGCAAATTGCAGGCGCTGACCGTGATCGCGGGGAAGCGGTGCAGGGGATCGCCGAACTTGTCGAGCGACAGCGGCTGGACATGGAACTGGATATTGGCGCGCTCGCGATGCGGATCCGAGCGCGTGAAAATCCCGAGCTGCGACGGCGCCATGGTCAATGGCCCGCGGCGGCGGAAGAGATAGTCGAGGCCCATCATCCCGCGCCTTGCCAGCGAATAATAAGTCTCGTTGAGGGTGCGAACGCCGTCGACCTGGTAGATCGCGCGCTGCTGCAGATGGTCCTGCAGATTGCGCCCGACGCCCTGCCGGTCGAGGACGACCTCGATCCCGAGCGGCGCCAGCCAGTCCGCCGGTCCGATGCCGGAGCGGTGCAGCACCTGAACCGATCCGATCGAGCCGGCGCACAGGATCACTTCGCAGCGGGCGCGCGCTTCCACGATCTCGCCGCCCTGGACGAAGCGCACCCCGACAGCGCGCCCCTGCTCGACAATCAGGCGATCGGCCAGCACGTTCGTCTCAAGACGCAGATTGGGACGGTTCAAGGCGGGCTTCAGAAAGCCCCGTGCCGAAGACCAGCGGCGTCCGCGCTTCTGGTTGACGTGGAAATAGCCGACGCCTTCATTGTCGCCGGTATTGAAATCCGGAATTTTCCGGATTCCCATTTCCTCCGCGGCCGTGCCGACCGCGTCGAGCACCGTCCAGGACAGCCGCGGCGCCTCGATCCGCCAGCCGCCGCCGACACCATGGAGCGCGCTCTCGCCCAGAAAATGATCCTCGAGCCGCCGGAATGCCGGCAGCACGTCATCCCAGCCCCAGCCGCCAAGTCCAAGCTGGCGCCAGTGGTCGTAATCGGCGGCTTGTCCGCGCATCGAGATCATGGCGTTGATGGCGGAAGAACCGCCGATCACCTTGCCGCGGGGATAGGCCAGCGAGCGGCCGTTGAGGCCGGCTTCGGGCTCGGTCCTGAACATCCAGTCCGAACGCGGGTTGCCGATCGCGAACAGGTAACCGACCGGGATGTGGAACCAGATCCAGTTGTCGTTGCCGCCGGCCTCCAGGATCAGCACGCGGTTGGCCGGATCGGCCGAGAGCCGGTTCGCGACGATACAGCCGGCGGTGCCCGCGCCGACGACGATGTAGTCAAAATCACCCTCTAACCGTCGAACTGTTGAATTTGTTGATGTTTTCAGCATATGTTTTACAGCGACAGTAAATGTTTTACAATTTGCGTTCTTTTGCTGTTCTCCGCTCTTCCAACATTACGAGAGCAGCCTTGCCGCCTTCCTTGCGGTCCGCGAACCGACAATAGCGTTGCACGGTCGCCAGCGACATGCCCACGATATCGCTGATCTGAGGCACCGATAGGCCGGCATGGCGGAGCCGGATCACCGCCGTGCATCTAAGGCCATGCAGGGTTACGTCGGCCAACTCCGGAATCTTCTCGCGCGCCTGGTCGAAGTGATCCCAGAACAGATTACGGGTGTAGGTAGCGCCGCTCTCTTGGATGACATAAGGGCCGGGGCGACGCGGCCATGTGGCCATGTCGGCTGCCAGCTCCGGCAGGATAGGGCACCACACCTCGCGACCGGTTTTGACCTGCTTGAGGTTGAAGCCGCCCTCGTCAATGTGGGTCGGCCCGAGCTTCACGATGTCGGATCCGCGCTGGCCTGTGTAGAGGTAGAGCATGAATCCCTGACGGATCACACCGACCAGACGACGTTCCGCCGCTGCGATCTGCTCTTGAGTCCATGGACGATGACCGCCCGTCAGCTTGAATGACTTCACGCCGTCGGTCATGTTTTTGTCGATCAAGTCCTGGGTGATTGCCCAGCCCGACAATTGCTTCATCGTCGATAAGAAATTTCTGGCCTTGCCCGGGGTTGATGCGAGGCCGTTCATGATCGCCAACACGTGCGCAGGCCTGACGCCGGCGATCGGCAGCGCACCCCATGCCTTGCGCGCGATCTCGAGCGAACGCCGGTAATTGTAGAGTGTTTCCTCGCCGACGCTTTTGGCGGCGGTCGCGAGATAACCGTCGATCGCGCCGGCGACCGTGTGGGGGGAAACTTCTAGATGATTATCGCCCTGCGCTTGCCGTAACGCCTGCCAGAACTCCGGGGTATGGGGGTCGTCGGGGAGGCGGGTCCGGGGGCCAGCGGCCTTGGTGCCGCGGCCAGCCTGGAAATAATAGAACTCCTTGCCGCGTGACTCAACGCGACGGACGCCCTTAGGAAGCTCCACGGCTCCCCTCTGTCGCTGTTTTCGTCGCATGTTTCGCGCCTGCCATAAAACGGGTCGCTATCCTCTATCGTGCCCCCCAACGAGGCAAGGGCGTACTCTACGGCCGTCCACGACCATCGGACGCAACCGGCTGATAGCTTGACCGGCTTTGGTAGGACGCCGCGGCGCACCATCTCGTCGACGGTTGATTCCGCCATATCCAGTTCGTGGGCGAGCGACGCCTTGCTCAAGAATGCCGGCGGTCTAGATGTTATCACGCTCTTGCTACCATCCGCTCCATAAGCGGGCGTCCGATCGCCGCGGAGCAAATTGTCCGCCTTGCGCACGGTCATCCGGCGATCCTCGACGTGCAGTGGAGCATTTTTCGCCTGTTGCATACCGCGAACACCCATGTGTTCTTGCGGACAGACGTAAGAAGCCACGGATTGCGCAGCGGCCGCAAAGGGGGAAAAAACAAAAAAATGGGGGAGTTTTCGCATTGGGGTCCGTTGGGTCAGGAGCGCTCGCACGGCAGCCCGGCTCATTGTCTCACAACCACGCTTCCGTCGAGCTTTCGCTTTCGCCAATCCATCCGCCCGCCGGGCAGCTTGTAGCGGGTCTGGAACGCCCCGATGTGCTTTTGGCGGTTACGGGTGGCTTTAGCGTCCAGGGGCCGGACGACCTCGGTGCCATGCCGCCGGTTGCAGGTCCGATGGGCAACGCCGGTTTCCGTCCCGCCGAAGCAGCGGGGCGGACCGTCCGGATCGTGGCTTTCGTCCCAGGCGTCGCCGACCAGGACGAGTTGGCCACAGATGTTGCAGGTCGGAAACTCGGCGCCGCCGCGGCAGCGATCGTAGAGCGCCTCTCGGGCTGTGGTGGATAGCCGGCGGCGAGGGTAGGGACTGATGGTCATGGGCATCTTCAATCGTGAGTTTGGAGGAAGCGGCGTAGGACGCCGACTTGCGTGCCGACGCCCTACGGATTCGAAATAACGCGCCACGCGCCAAGGCTAAGAAGCGGCAGCCTCCTCGTCGCACTCCGAAAGATAAGCAACGACCTTGGACATGGGCGGTGTCGGCAAGCCGTCGATCGCACACAGGGCGCTCTCGATCGTCCATTCGAGGGCGTCCTCCCACGAGCCGACACCGACCAACTCGTTGACACTACCCTGCTCGCGACAATAACTGAGCAAAGCCGAGATGCCCCGCGTGGAGGTCGGCCTAGTCAAGATCAAATCCCAAATGCGGTCGCGTTCGATGTCGAAAGCTTCGTCTCTGGCGGCTTCCAGTTTCCCGGGCTCAGTTCGAGCATATCCCTCGGCGATACGCTTCTCCTCAGCTTCCAGCTCCTCTTCTCGCTCAGCAATCCAAGTCTCGCGCTCGGCGCCATGGAGGGCTTTCGGAACGTTTCGTCGAATGTCGACATCGCTGTAGGCGTAGATCGGATACGTCTTTCCGTTCGGCACCCAGGCCACGGAAAAGCCGCCACCGTCGAATTCGGACCTGATGGCGTCGCCATCGTGCCCAGTACCAACGAGCACCCGGGCCGCTGGGGCCGATGCATCAGATGGGACCGCATCTACGGCGGTGATGTAGGCCTGTTGCGCAATCCGATGTGCCTCGATCGCGGCGAAGATCGGGTCGGCTTCGGCGTCGCCCCTCTGCGCGGTCGCGGCTGGTGACGCTGGCAACGGCAGGCCAGCGCCAATGGCTGCACCGCCTGCAGCCACGCCAGCAGCCTGGACGAGGAAGCCGCGTCGTGAAGATTGAGGCGCAGTTGCAGACGTGTTTGTGGGTGGCGTGCTATGCACGCGGTCAGCCTGGATCATTGGATTCGACTCCGTTGTGGTTCGGGTTAGAGCCGGGGCGGAAGTTGCAACCTTCCCCTCGGCTTGCATTTATGGTACAACCACATTTATGAAGAAGTCAATAAGGGTTGCACCAAAAAAGAGACGTGGCCGCCCGCCAACGGGTGGCAGGGATCCTCATATCGCTGCCCGCATGCCGGCAAACCTGATTGCTGAGGTAGAGGCCTGGGCTACTGCGAACGATACTTCTCGCTCAGACGCGTTCCGCCGCCTGGTCGAGATCGGGCTGAAGGCGAAGAAGTGAGAGTTCGCCCATTTGCAGTGGGTCAGCTTTGGACTCGCTTAGTCACTGAATTGCGCGACTCCATTGTTCGAAATCCTTTCGCGTGGGCATTTTTCACACTTTTTTTGATCGTCGAGTACGAGAATTATCGGAAGGGCACCGATATCCGGCAAATTTGCGATCTGCTAGGTTCGCTCGATGCCGCTACGTCTCGCCCGCGAACTGACAAGGAGGAGATTGACAATATCTGCATCAGCTATCAGGCGGACGACTACGACGACGCGCGATAGTGGCGGGAGCCTCCCCTTCATCCGGAAATCAACTCGCCGAAGACCAGAGCGCAATTCAGACTTGGCTAGCCTTTCAGGCCGCCGCGGCGGCCGAAGGCTGGCTTGTAGAACGGTAATTCCGGGTCGAATGGCATTAGCTTATGCTCGCTCGTTCCCGATTGATGGTCGTCCCTGCAGGTGCGGAAGAATTCGAGCGAGCCGCCAAGACGATCCTGAAGCGGTTGCCGGATGCGATGGCATATGCAGGCGCCGATGAGCCACAAATCACCGGGCATATCCCTTTGCCAAAGAGGCGCCCAATCCCGCGGTGACTCAAGACCGCTATTGCGTTTTAGCCTTCGGCCCGGGTCTGGATCGGAAGGCGTCCAATGCATGGGCAATGAGAATTCCGACGTTCAGAACAATGAAAAATGCTGTTACGGCCTCAAACATCGACGGATGCACAGTCAAAGAGATTCCGCTGAGAGGAATAGAACTTTCCTCCGCATGATGATTTCGAGCAACATCACCCCCGAGTCCAAAACGCTCGCCCGACTGATCTGCCCGCTAGTCACCGCTTTGGATGCAGTGCAGGATGGGCCGCTAAGACAGCCACACGGATGCGCCCCCAGTCAGGGCTGGAGGCCAAAGCCATGATGAGCTCCCCAAGACTGACGCGACGCCGGTGGACCGCCGACGAGCAGAAGAAACTGGACGACCTCCTGGAGGCCGGAAAGACCGCCCCCGAAATAGCGACCGCTCTTCAGTGGACGCCCCAATCCATTTATTCGCAATTACAGCGTCTTGACATAAAACGAAAGAAAGCCGGCCACCGCGTGGTCGAAATCGGGCACAAGGCGAGGGGCAGATGAAGGTTGTCTGCGCTCCCCTGATTTTTTCCGCGGCCTTGGCCGGCTGCGCCGATGTGCGCGGGACCGTGCGCGTCGAGCAGGCCGCGGCGGGCAAACCGTACGACTTCGTGGTGCACGTTAAAAACAGCGCCGAAATCGGATACAATCCCGAAGTCTCAAGTGACCGCGCTGGCATGGCGGTAGCGCTCGTGAAAAGGTATTGCCATGCCCCGCGCGTTGTCGGCCAGGAAAAGATCATTACCGAGATCTATGGAATAACGAGCAGTAAGCCGGACTATGTAGTTTTTGTTAATTGCGCCGCCGGTTTGAGAAGAGCCGAATAATGGCTGACGGACTTGCTTTGAACGATGATAAAAGCCCGCTGATTGATCTCCTGAGTTGCTTTGGATGCGGCCAAACAATGAAGATTGAGAAAAGCGCTCCCGACCGTGAAGGCTACGACATCATCCAATACCGTTGCCAACGGTGCGCCAGAATTGAACGGGTGCGACTTTTCCGCCGAAGTCGAGATGCTGATTAGTCGAAACCTTCCTGAAGGCGCAAGCCAAATAGATCCTGCGAAACCTCGTGCCCGACGGCCCGCCTATCGCGGTTGAGCGCAATCCCCGCCCAGGGACCGCTTCGGAACTCTTAGGCTTCGCGGGTGCCGTCTCACTGACTTGCCGAATTTTAGTAATTCCCCGACTCAGGGGAAGATGGTTTTCTGTTCTGGGGCTGGTCAGAGCGGGTGTGCGCGATGATCCGCAAAGTGAGCAGCGTGGAAATTGTCGTCCCGACGGTGCTAGCCGTAGCGCTGGCGATTGTGCTCTCGATTGGCGCCAACTATTTGACCGAAATTTTTCTCGGACCGATCGAGCAGGTTGAAGCCCATCAGTCTAGGAGCCCCTGATTGCCTTCCCTTCCAGATAATCGAGCGCGGGCTCACGGCGAAGAAGTGAACGTCCCGAACCACCGCGAGCGTCAATTGATGCAGCAACTGCGAGGAGCAGGATGGGTAAAAGCAACCGCTTTGCCACCCTTTCTAAGAACGATCGAGAGCCTGCTCAACAAAGGATGGATAGAGCAAGGCGTTGTCGACAATGGGACGTGCTATCGCATCACCGATAAGGGCCTTGCTGCGAAGACGGCACCGGTACGGATTTACACCTAATCGTCGCTGGCAGAGGCTGGACCGAAGGCAATGAAATGACGGATCAAGAAGACCAGTTGGCCGGTTTAGGTCTCGACAGAGCCATCCACCTCCGTTGGGCGTTGCGCGATATCAGGGGCAAGCGATTGAAGTTGTCGCCGGTCAGTCCGGATGACCTTAGAGGCTTGATCGAAATGGGACTCGTCCAGATGCAGGGTGAGACACCAGTTCTTACATACGCAGGCGATCGTGCACTCGATTGAACGCCCTGAAGGTGCGAAATGAGCGAACGGCACATGGTCGATCCGACGCCGGAGCTACCGGACGATACCCCGATAGATCGCGTTCGCTTTCCCACACGCATTCATAACGTGCTTGCGACCGCGGGCCTGACGACAGTCGGCGAGGTTCGCGAAACGGCCGATGAAACGCTGCTGAGCTTCCAGGATCTCGGACCAGGCTCTGTCGAGCACCTTCGCAAAACCTTGGGCCTGCCGTCGACCGATGGCGTCAGGCCCCGCTAAATCACCGGGTCGGGTGCAGCGCAGTGCCCAGCCTCCCAGGCAGCTTTCGCGCGCTACGGAATCAGTAGGCCGTCCGTTTCCAGCGCAATCTGGAAGGCCTGCTCAGCCAAGGCCTCGTCTTCCGCGCTCATCCAGGCAAAATGGATCATTCGTTCGGCGACTTTCCAGTGATTCGCGGTGCGATGGGGTGGATCGAGGCTCCGCACGAACGCCATCGCCGCCGCCGAATGTTCGCCAAATTTCGCCTTAACTCGAAAAGGTCCAAAACCCATTGTGAGACCGTGCTGCGCTGCGCGTCTGTTGTCGAGATGGCCCCGGCGTTGATTGCAGCGCAACAGAACGGGCCCTCTGACGAAAGACTCTTTGCCCTCGACCACAGGTTGAGATCAAGTGCTGCCGTACCAACTGAAGGATGAATGAAACCCTGTCGCTACCAGGCGAAGTCGGGCGTGAGCGCGACTTGCTGGGGTGGGGCGCCAAATGAGGATCATCGCTACGGCTCTGCTTTTGCTTGTGCTCACAACCATCACCGCCGACGCTAGGCGAGAGACATGCTGGCGAACCAACAGACATACTGGTCAGCACTTCCGTATCTCCTGACCGCCGCGCTTTTGGCTGCGGCGCCAGTGTGCGCAGCCGGAGTGGTTTCCGGCGACACGCTCAGCAATGCTGTCGACTGACTTGCCAACGCCGCTGTCGTCGGCGCCGACGATGATCACCAATGGTGAAATTTTTTGTTAACCCCTTGTTAGCATTTGGGACTGAACCTTGACCTGCGGAGCGAATCGCTGGGGAACACCAACATGCCCGAGACACCGCTTTGGGATGAATTGACCAGGTCGGAACAGCGCCTGCTGATTAGATTGTTTGGCGGCGGCTCATTGCGAAACCAGAGCCCCGCAGACGTGGAGAGCCTCTTTCGACGGGGTCTAGTTGACACCGAGCAAAACCTCAGCGTGCCGGGATTACTCGCGTTAACCCTCGCTATGCGCCGGCAGCAAGCGGACGCACTGCGGCGTACCGGTTTCGCGGCGTAAACCCTTATTGCAGTGTTTTTCTAAGCCGCCGACTCTGGTCGGGGTTGCTCGCGACGTCGGAGCAGGACATCAATTTATTGAACGGAATCATCTCTGATCAGAAAACCATTGGACCCGAATCGCCATGCAGCTCCTGACGTTTCGTGAATATCCCGCGATCGACGCTCAGACTCTCGTCGAATTTACGGCCCACGAACGGCTCTTTCGTGGGGCCGATGGAACATTTCTCCTGCACATGTCATCTAAAGGTCAGCCGGTAGCGGAGGAACGCATTGTCCGGCTCTCCATGCGGGACGCGATAGCGTGGCTCAATGAAGAACCGGACCAGTACGGATCTTTTTGGGAGTTCGCTGCTGTTCCCTCCGTCTCCACTCGGGCGGCGTTAAGGATTTTTTAGGAATCAGCTTTAGATTTCGAGACTACTCTTTCGCGAGAGCGGGGCCGACCGCATGACTGATCCCGATGTCTTAGACTACAGGATACATGAACTGAAAGAACTGCAGAGGATCGCTTGGCGACAGCTTGCAGATTGTTCGCTCACAACGTTCGAGCGCCGCGAAGTGCGAAATCAAATTCGGCAGAGCAACGGCGAGTTGAGACAATATTTGCAGATGATGTCTGAGCGCGTTCGGTTCCGGGTGCGTCCAACTGAACAAGCTGCCGGCGGGTTCGGGAAGCCTGACTTTCGACTTCTTGGATTAGCTGAACCGCCAGGGGAGCCGCTCGAACGAGGAGCGTGATTACCTCCCGGAGACCTCACGTTCCCAGATCCCAGAAAGCTCAGCTTCAACCTAGGAGTCCAGCCGTCTGAACACTCACGTAAATCGTGTGTGGGTGATAGCCCAGCTGTTCGCCTTGGACCTTCCATAACCGCCGCCATCCGCTAGAATCAAGGGCCGCCGGATTTTCCCGGGGTTGATTCGGTGCCCGGGAGGCGGGCGGGCATGACAATCCAAAAGCCGGAAAAGCCAGATCAATGGGATCGCCGTACGGCAGGGCTCGTCCTTCGTAGGAAAACTTGGAACAAATATAATCCGACACGGACTCTGCGGGGACCAGCTAATCTCGTCGCTCCGACGGAATGGGACGAAGCAGTCGCAACTGCGTGCCGTGTTACCGGAAACCCGTCCTCACCTGCCGAATTCGTCTCTGCGCTGTGGCAACAACGCAATCAATTACGGTTCGCAATACACTATGCCGGAATTCAGCCAGACGGCGCTGCTGACCTGGAACGCATCGTTAGGTCGCTGGGCTGGGCCGCAAAATGGATTCTACGCGCCTTGCACGGCGACGGTAAGACCTCGAAAAAGAGCACCGCTGAGCGAGCAGGACAACTGGGTTGGTCAATAAATGCTCTCCGGCCTCTCTTCAGCGGAGGAGGAAGCGTATCCAGCGAAAGCATCTCGCCATCGCCGAGCGAGATTTTCAACTATCTTTATGAAGCGACGCCGATCGACTGCATTCCGGCTTTTCTTCGATGTGATGATGGCGAGATGTCTGAGTGCCTAAATGTAATTGAACGATTTGTGCGCGATGGCAAGCTGATCAGTCTCCGCAAGGAGGCTTTTCGAAACAAGAGCAATTTTTTTTGCAAGTTTAGACATCCTGGAAAAAATGGTCAGAGAACGCTTATCCGCCAAGCTCACAAACAAAAGGATGAAACCAATCTCCGCGGAGAGAGCGGCCGCACGAAAGAATCTAAGCAAATGGGAAATTCATCGGCTTCAGCAATGTGAGCGTTGGTCTGAAAAACTGCTCCGTGCTGCAACGATCCTGGTCGCTGAGCAGGTTGGGCCGGAATTTTCAACCACCAAAGAAGAGGCTTGCGAAGAGCTTTCGATAGCAGCCGGAGGAGCACGTCATGAGGGCGTTGACGAGGTTTACGATGAGTGGAACCAAAAATGGCTTCGAGCCGCACGTGAGACGGACAAAGACATTCCGCCAGTTTTAGCGAGCAGCTTTTTCGATAGATCGTTTTCTGGTCCAAACTGGTTCCGGCCGTTCGATAAGCCGCTTGAGCCATGTAAGTTAAATTTGCTGCAAGCAGCAGCGATGTTGTCCAATGACCTCCGTGTTGTTCGTTTGCCGGAGGAAGAATACCAAAAAGCGGTAGAGGATCTGGCAGAGACGCTGGAAAGAATTCCCGGAAACAGCCGCCTTGATCGTCAACTCGTAACACTTAAAGATGCCGATGATTTCATTGCCGGGCTTCCAAAGGTCAAGCGTGAGGCCGCCGCTTGGCGAGACGCGAAGGAAGCCATGAAACTTGCTGCGAACGACGGGTCGTTGACATCGCTTGCGCGCGCCCGACTGCACCGTGCTTTACAGGGCGAGCCGAATGCCAAGCATCCCTTGTACGACGATTTTCCACGGACGGAATTCTCTGCGCACCCTGACTGGGTGGCCACAACAAGAATTCAAATCTTGGAATACCTGCGTGCTGGTCACACCAGCTCAGTGGCTGAAATTGCAAGCGAGTTCAATTTGCAGGTTACCTTGGCCGAAACGCTTCTTAAGGAACTGGAAGAAGAAAAGCTCTGGTCACCCTCGCGCCCGGTGGTGCCCCAAAATTCGTGATTTCCCCCACATCCATAATTCTAAGACGTGATCTATATCGGTTGCCATCTTAGTCTCCGGACAACTCCGGTGACAAACGGAGCAACCGATGGCAACCCATATTCCCGAAAGCCCCGATGCACTATTGACGCGCGACCAGGCTGCGGCGGCGCTCACCGAGAGCGGTTTCCCCGTGGCGCCAAAGACGCTGGCCGTCCGGGCATCCCGCGGAGACGGGCCTCCCTACCAGCGGTTCGGAGCCCGCGCGCTCTACAAATGGGATGAAGTCCTGGTCTGGGCGCGTTCCCGACTTACGGTACCGCAGCCACGGGCCCGGTCATGATTTCCTCCGAGCCGCTGGCCAGCACTTCTGCAGCACTGCGCGCGGGCAATGCTGCAACGACGGAAATCCTGCATCCAGGCCACGATCGCCTGAAAGACCATCCGTTCGCGGGGCTGTTCGATCTGCTGTCGACACGTGAGTTGGCCGACCTGTCCGAAAATATCGCGGCGCATGGCCAGCGCGAGCCGGTCATGATCCATCGGAACATGATCCTGGACGGCCGGAACCGATATCGGGCGTGCCGGCTCAAGGGCTTGCCTGTTCGTTACGAACAGTTTTCCGGCACTAACGACGAAGCGCTCGACTACGTCATCAGCAAGAACGTCTACCGGCGCCATCTGTCATCTTCGCAGCGCGCGCTGGCGATGGCTTCCTACGAGGAATACCGGCATGGCGGCAAGCGCCGGAACTTGGTTTTTCAAGATGCCAATTGGCAGCTTGGTGACTCTTCGCCGTCTCCCTTGCCGCCGACCCGTGCCGAACTTGCCGAGCGCGGCCATGTATCCGAACGGCAAATCGCGCGGGCCGCCGTGGTCCGCGACCATGGTGCGCCGGAACTGAAGCCGCCGTTCGCACCGGGGAAATCGCGGCATCAACCGCCGCAGACATCGCCGAACGGCCGATAGCCGAACAGAAATCCATCCTCGAGTCGTTGCCGCGGGATGCCGAAGGCAAGCTGATGCCGGAGGCGAAAAAACTTCTGTCGCCTTTGATCAAGGAAATCCGTGCCGAAAGGCAGGCCAAGAAGAAGGAGCGGCGCGACTCCCGCGAAGCTGAGCTGGGCCGTAAGATGCTCGCAATGCCAGAGGGGAAATTTGGCGTTGCGATCGAGGATTTCGAATGGGACCACGAGCCGTGGTCGCGCGAAACCGGCATGGACAGGTCGGCGGCCAACCATTATCCGACGGCCGCGGATGCCCACAAGCCCGAAGAAATCGTCGCGCGCACGGCGGAGCGGTTCAAGTGTCTCGCGGACGATTGCGTGCTGTACATGTGGACGACGATTCCGCATGAAGCCATCGCGCATCGCGTGCTGGAACTGCGCGGTTTCAAATATGTCACACAACGCATCTGGTCCAAGCTTCGCAACGGCAATGGTCGCGGCCCCGGCTATTGGGTGACCGGTGAGCATGAGATCCTGCTGATCGGAGTGCGCGGCAAGATTGTCCCGCCAGCAAACGCCCATTTTCGCAGCCTGTTTGAAGCGCCGGTTGGCGCCCATTCAGAGAAACCGGACCAGCAATACGAACACGCTGAATATCACTTTCCAAACATCCCGAAGATCGAATTCAACGCCCGGCGCGCGCGACCCGGATGGCAGGCATGGGGCTACGAAGCACCTTTGCCCCCGCGGGATCCGGACGTCGAGCCAGCGATTAAGCCTACCCCCATTCACGTCGATGACTATCCCGAAATCCCCAACTGCCTAAAGCGTGGCGCCAACAACACTCCACCGGTCAATCTCCTTGAACAAGGGTCGGCTGGATGAGCAAGTCCGACTTCGAACCGATCGAACGAGCGCTCTATCTCGGCCGTCGTAAGCTCGGCCGCTTCGTTCAAACCGACAACCGGCAGTTCGAAGCATTTGGTCCGGACGATTGCAGTCTTGGGGTTTTCGAAACGAACAGGCAAGTACTTGCGGCGATCAGAGACGCGCAGAACGCGCTGGTCAAGGATTGCCATGGCTGAGCGCAAGAGCACCGACTTCTACATCAAAAAGTTGAGATGGCTCGATTGCCTGGCGAAGGATATCGGGGTTGACAATATGGCCTTTCGGGTTGCCGGCATCATTGCACAGCACCTTAATCGAACTTCCGGTGACACGTTCGTCGGTCGCGAGACAATCGCGAGCCTAATCCCCGGGCGAACGCAAGGAACTGCGGCGGCCGTCAGATCGGTAGACCGGGCCATATCGACGTTGGAACGGCTCAGCTACCTGGAAGTGTTTCGTCCGAGAGGACGAGGCAACTCGAATACCTACACGATCCGATTTCCACAAAGGGCGACACCGGTGTCGCCTTTGGGAGTGAAAACGCGACACCGGTGTCGCGTTATTCGGCACCAGAAAAGGCGACATCGGGTGACCTAAAAGGCGACTTCAACAGCGCAAAAACGCGACACCGGTGTCTCCCTAACCTTATAGAATCTAACCTTAAAGAATATAACCTTGCAAATGCTGGAACAGATCGGTCTGCATTTGCCTTGCCGCAGCAGGTCTTCCGAGAAAGGGACTCGATCAAGCGGCAGAACAGTTTCAACCAGGCGGAACTCAACACTCTCGCTGAGTTCATTTCAGCTTCGCTTGGGGTCAGCAAGCACGAGAGCTGGGAGATGCTGATCGGGATAGGAGACCCCCGATGCTGTCGATCATCTGCGTCGTCGAATGAGACGTGGCGATCTCAGCATCTTCGATCTCGAACAGCTGCGCCAAAGCTACCTTTGTTCGGCGCCAATACGAAAATCTGAATGATGAGGGGGTCGAGACGCGAATGTGGCGAGCCTGTGTCGAAGTGGAATCTCCCGAACAATTTCCGTGCGAGCGTCGACAAATCGGCGTCGGTATGCGTTAGATGGATAGCTCGCGGCCATGTTGACAGAATCGAGATCGGGGCCGCAGGATTTTGTCATGGTCAAGCTGCGCAATCCGCGTCGAGAGCGTTTCGCCGTCGAAGTAGCCTCGATGGTGCCGGTCGATCGCGCTTATATCGCGGCCGGGTTTCGGAGTTCGCCCCAATGGGCGCGTCCGAACGGGTCAAAGCTGGCGCACATCCCCGAAGTCGCGGCGCGCATTGCGGAACTGCGCAACGAGTTTGCTGCAAGTTGTCAGCTATCCGTCGAATACTTACAGGCGAAATTGTTGCCCGCAGCGGAAGCGAACGTTGTGGACTTTTTCACAAGCAACGGAAAGCTGAAGTCGATTGACTCGATTACGCGCGATCAGGGGGCGGCGATCTCAAGCATCAAATTCCACGAAGATGGCACGGTTGCGGAGCTCAAGCTCGTTCCCAAAGAGGCCGCAGTAAGCACCCTGTTGAAATCCGTGGGGGCAATCGTCGAGCAGCATCAGCATGCGCACCTTCATGCTGGATTTGGCCCGGTAGGTCTCGCTGATCGACTGGACGAGGCCCGCGAACGGATGGCATTGGCTCTTGCTGCTCTACCCGTTGAGGACCAAGAAGCGCTCGTCGATGCGCTCGAGGAGGAGTCCCAATCCAGCGCGCCGAGCGGCTTGCCGAAATTGGGCGCGCGACACATGGCTGATCAAAAAATGACAAAGTTGTCAGCCGGTGCACGGGTCAGGATGGCAAAGATCATTCCTATGCTGGCGAGTGACCGTAGTGGCGAAGTGCTAGCCGCGGGCGAAGCGCTCCGTCGAATTTTAACAGCCGAAGGTTTGGACCTTCACGATCTGGCTGCGTCGTAGCTCGATCACGATCGACTGCCAGTGGCAGCTCAGAAAGAAAAAGCAACTGGCCGTGGACCGCCCACCGATGAGGTCCGACAGCGCCGGGATGCAGGGGAAGAGGCGCGTCGACAGCGGTTCCGAGATGTCCGAGATATTCTCTATGAGAACGTTCACGAAGGGGTCGACCTCAACGAACTCGAAGCCCATTGGCCAAAGCTGAGAGAGGCCGAGCGCGCGTTGGTCAGAAAATTCAAGCGGCGGTACTATCGAAGGATATGGTGTGAGCCCGATGTTATTCGGCAACTCTCATCGCTTTCAGGGTCGGTGAGTCAGCGGCGGCGCGTTTACAAGATTGGCACAAAACCAAGCAAGCGCGGTCCGCAGCCGTCGCGCTGAGGTCCCCCCAAATTTGTGTTTTTCCCCCTTTGAACCCAAGGGGCAATTCGTAGTCCTTTGCATCTGTTCACATGAGTGCGACGGCGTTCGAATCGATGACAGCGGGGCCATTCCGATGACTTCAGCCATTCCGTTCCGAGAGCGTCTTTCCTGCACGATCCCAGAAGCGTGCGCCGCAACCGGCCTTGGCCGCACGAAGATGTACGAAGAAATCGGCGCCGGGCGGGTCCAGACCCGCAAGTTCGGCGCCCGGACGTTGATCGTGGTTGATTCGCTGGTGGCGCTGATCGATCCGGGCTCTGCGAATTCCGCGGTAAGAACGCCTGGCGGTTCTGATTCCAGGGCGGCCTGAGCCATGGGCAAGGTCCCCCTGTTCGCTGTCCCGAAGGTCGAGCCGAAACGCCCCTCGTGCCCGACCGAATCCGACATCAAGCGCTATGGCCGCGACCTCGCCGAGCAACTGCAATGGAGCAGCGAGATTTCGCGCCAGATCGACAACAACACCCGCGAGAAAGTTGCGGTGCTCGTTTCCGTCCTCGGCATGAAAGACCTTGCTACTCTCTGCGTGGATTGTGCGCTCGCCGAGATCGTCAAGCTGTGCGAACGGCCCGACGTCTATGCCGTGTTGGATGCTTACCAACAACGCAAAGCCGCCGCTGAGCGGAAGGTCAGCTGATCGTGCCTCGCACCCGCCCAACTACGAGCTTTTCCCGGGAATAGCGCCGCAAGCCGGCCACACCACTTGGACGACACAGGAGAACGCGAGATGGAAAACGATCAAGCCGAACAACCGGGCGCGTCTGCGCCGCTCGCAGCCGGACTTCTTGACGACGACGTCGAGCGATTGCGATTGCGGCGGCAGCACTATCACGTTCCCACCGCCGCGCAGAAAGCCAAAGCAGCCGAAGACCGGCGCGTCTGGAACAGCAAAGCAAACGCGCCAGAAATCGCGGCCTACCAGCAGCGCTTGGCAACGCTCCGGGCAAACAACGAACAACTGACAACGGTTGGCGAGGCGCCCGTGAAGTTCGTGGCGGCCGATGATCCCCGCGATGTAGGCTGTCGCGCCTTGGTTGCGCAGGTTGCTCTGCTCGATCGCCTCATCAATGAACAGATCGAAACATTGAGCCGTTGCGAAGCGGACGCCGCCGAGGCGGAGCGCCAACGGATGATTGCGAACGAAACCCCGACGCAACGCTCCATTCGGATTTTGTTTGAACTGCGCGAGGCTGATGCTCAAAGGATCGCCGACCTGGAGGCCGCCGTTCACGCGCGCGACCGCGAAATCGTACGAGCGGAACCGGTGCGGCCGAAGACTTTAATGGGCGGAATGTCAATCGCGGCGGGCAACGGGCTTTGCGCGGAGGTTTCAATACCGCCGTCAGCGGCGCGGCCAGATACATCGGCGGCGCGCCGAATTACGTCCCGGTGATTCCAGCAAATGGCTCACATCCTCGACGTCCAATTCCCTGACGAGAACCCGCGCGGCGCACCCGGCGGGGACTATCAGCAGATCAATTCCAACCCCAGCATGTTCGGGGCAACGACCGCGCGCGCTGGAGACGTTCGGCCAGGGAGTGGAAAAAGCCGGCACGCAGGCGATCGACGCTGCGACCGAGCAGCAGGAGATTCAAAACAAGGTTCGGCTGGTCGACAGGAAGAGCAGCTTTGCCGACAAGTTAAGCGACATGCATTCGGAGATGATGTCGTCGAGGGCCACGCGGCGCTGTCGGCCTATCCCGACTACAAGCAGAAATCCGCGGAGCTTCTGAAAGAGGCCGTCGATTCCGTCGACGGCCCGAAGCAGAAAGCCATGCTGGGCGAAGCGCTCACCAACATCCAAGACCAATACTGGCGCGTTTGGGGCGGTCATGCCGCTGGCCAGGAAAAGACCTACCAGAAAAAGGTTGCCAGTGATGCGATCGCCAGCAACAGCGCCCGCGCTTCTAACCTTCTCGTCGGCGGCGACGAACAGGGCGCCGAGCGCGCGCTGCGCGAACAGGACATGGAGGTGCACAACTTCTTCGAAGGTCAGGGTTATGATCGCGATGCCAGCGAGGTCGAGGCGCAAAAGCGTCGCGGCATTACCTTGAAGACCGCGATCGAGACAGTCGCAGCCGGCGGTGACGTGGCGAAGGCGCAGGCGCTGTTCGACAAATACAGGGATCGGATGGATCCAACTTCCGTGCTCCAGGTGACCGCCAACCTCAAAAGCGGTGTGGCACAGCTGCAGGGGCGGGACATTGCTGACGAGGAAAGCGGCCATGCCTCGCCGAACGCGGAGGCCGTCGCCGGCGTCCCGTTGAGCTTCGTCGCCCAGGTCAAACGGTCGGAGGGTTTCGCGCCGTCCGCGAAATGGGATGTCAAACAATTCTCGAGCGGCTATGGCACCAAGGCCAATTTCGAAGGCGAGACGATCTCGAGGGAAGAGGCTGATCGCCGCTTCAGCGTCGAGTTTTCCAAAGCGGCCAACATCGTCGATTCTGTCAACGCCCGTCTCGATCCCGGGACCAAGGCGGCGCTGACCTCGCTCACCTATAACGCTGGGTCCGATTGGGTGCATTCCGGTTTGGGCGAGGCTATCCGCGCCGGTGACCTCGACAAGGCCAAGCAGCTATTTTTGCAATACAACAAGGCCGGCGGCGACACCGACGAAGGCCTCGCCAATCGCCGCTACCGTGAGGCGCAATGGTTCGGCTCCGCGGAGGCACCGCCATCGAACGGGCCGCTGGTCGACAAGCAGACCGCCTATGAGCGGGTGCTGGCGCGCACGGACAATAATCCGCTGCTGCAGACCGCCGCGATGGCACGGCTCAACCAGGTCTACGGCATCTATCATAGCGAGCAGACCGCGCAGCATGCGGCGTTCGACCAGAAGCTTGCCGACACCCAGGCCGAGGCGATGGCGACCGGCACGGCGCGCGCACCGCTGATGGAGCCCGATTTTGTCAATCGCTACGGCGCCACTGATGGCCAGCGCCAATATGGCGAATACCAGAAGAACCTGGCGCTCGGCTCCGATATCGCCGGCCTCGCAACCATGTCGCCTGAGGAACAGAATCAGGTGCTGGCGCGGCATACGCCGCAGCCGGGCAGCGCGGGCTTCGAGGCCGAGCAGACCCGGCAGCAGGCGGTCGCAAAAGCAATCCAGCATTCGAACAAGGAGCGCGACGACGATCCAGCGGCGTTTGCGCTGCGCCGGCTGCCGGCGGCGCAAGCCGCCTATGCCGATTTCAACAAGGTGGTCGACGACAAGAATGCCAGTCCGGCAGGTAAAACCGCGGCCGCCGCGCGCTTCGCCAGTGTGACTTTGTCGGAACAGGCTCGCGTCGGCGTGCCTCCGCAGCAGCGCGCAATCCTGACGGGGAGCCAGGTCACGAGTATTGGCGGTGCCATCAATGCAGCGGCGACCTCGGTCGATCCCGCCGCGCGGCAAAACGTGATCCCCCTGATCAAGCAGCAAGCCGAGCTATGGGGCAACAACTGGCCGCAAGTGGCGCAACAGATCCTGCCCAACGCCGCACCGATCGTGAAGGTGATCGCGGCCGGCGGTGATCCCGATGCCATGCTCCGCGTGCTCTCGATCCCGAAGGGCGAGAAGCCGGTGACGATCCTGAAAGAACAGAACGAGCGTCAGGCGGCGATCGAACGCGGGCCGCAGGGCTTCTTCCCCGGTGCGCTGGGCCTGATCACCTCGCTTGGCGTCGGCATGATCGATCCGGTCAATGCCGCAGCATTCTCCATTCCGGCGATCGGCGAAGCCCGCATGGGCAAGATCATCGCTGCCGCTGGCGATAGCATCCTGGCACGTGGAGCAGCCCGCTTCGGCCAGGGAGCCGCACAAGGCGCTGTCGGCACGGCCGCGCTTCAACCGGCCGACTGGTGGCTGCACACCCGCGACGGCCAAGACTACACCATGGCCCAGGCAATGGAATCCGTCGTCATGGGCGTCGGCATGGGTGGCGCGTTCCATGCCATCCCGGGCGGCGTCGGCGACGTGCTGGCGCGCCGACGTGGATTGCCGCTCGCGGGGTCACCTCAGGACCTGCTGCTGCGCGGCCTGATGACCGGTATGCATGTCCGTGCCGACCAGCTCGCTGAGGCGGGCGTGCCGCTTCATGAGGTACCCGGCGTTGCTCCCGTTGCAGCTCCCGAACCGCAAGCGGCCGAAGCTGCGCCCCAGTCAAACGAGGACATTGAAGACCTCATCGACAAGGTCAAAGCGCAGCTTCTGCCAGCAGAGCCAGTGCACCCAGCTCAGGCCCTGGCCGATCTCCCCCCAGCGGCACGCGAAGACGCCGTGCACGCGGCTATGGCTGACATTATCGCCGGCCGTCCGACGCAGGCTGCCGAGATCCTCAACATCGCGGCCGATCACGATCCGCGGATCGCGGAGTCCCTCGAGGCCTGGCACGGCTCGCCGCATGACGTCGACCGGTTCGACAGTTCTAGGATCGGGACGGGCGAAGGCGCACAGACATATGGTCATGGCCTCTACTTCGCGGAGAACGAGAAGGTCGCCGCCAAGTACGCCAAAAGCACGTCGGGTCAGGATTTCATCCGCAAGGCGCAGGAGCTCTACGACGAATATGACAGCCCGGACAATGCGCATGCTGCCATCGAGGAGAGCAAGGACTTCACGCCCGGCCAAAAGCAGTTACTGCTCGCGCTCGAGAAAGACGACTGGCTCGGCTTCGACTATCCGCATCAGGCTGTATCAGCGGCACTGAGCGATCCCAATGGCAAACGATGGGAGATGTCGCCGGAGACACTCGACGCGATCAAGCATGTCGGAAACATGTACAAGGTGCGCATCAAGGCGCACCAGGATCACTTCCTCGACTGGGACAAGCCGCTCGGCGAACAGCCGGAGCCTGTTCGCTCGAAGCTGCGCGCCGCCGGCTTCCAGGATACGCAGACCGGCAAGGACATCTACCATTCGCTGGTCAAGTACCGACCCGATCAGGGTGGCGGTACGACGTCCGCCGGGATGAAGCTATCCGACCTCGACGCCACGCCGGAGGCAGCGTCCGGTCGATTGAGCGCGACCGGCATCCACGGCATCAAGTATCTCGATCAAGGATCGCGCGACATTCCGGCGCGCGTCGAAGAACGGAACGGCCGTTTTGCAATTGTCGACGATGGCGGCCATTTTCTCGGCAAGCACGGCGTCTTCGATGACGAGCAGGAAGCAAAGCAGTATCTCGCCACTCTCCCGCCGCGCACTCGCAACTTCGTCGTCTTCGACGACAAGCACATCGAGATCACCCACAAGAACGGCGAGCCAGTCGAGCGCGAGGAGCTGATAGCCGAAAACAAGGCACAGCAGGCGGCCAGGAAGGCACCTCGTGGCCGCGCGGCTGCCGATCCCGCGACATGGTCGTTATTCGAGCATCTCGCCAGTGTCGGCGGACTCAAGCCAGATCCGGAGCTGCGCGCCATCTTCGGCAACGACCGCGGACCGTTCGTGCCCAGCTTCGGTCCCTTGATCCGCAAATCTGGCATGTCGCTCGACGACGCGCTGATTGCGGCCAAGGAAGGCGGCTATTTCATTGATCCGACCGATCCGGCCCATGCGCCGGTGGGATTGACTGATCCATTGATGCAGGGTCGAGAGGCAACCTTCGGCATCCGAGATCTCCTGGACAAGATCGACGAGGAAAGCCGCGGCAGGCGCCAATACCGCGCCGACCATCTTGAAGCGACGCGCCATGATCCGGCGCAGGAACATCACGTCATCCTCGGTGAGTTGGAGCACGAACTGGCGAACTCGGGCGCCAAGCTCGAGGACATCGATCCGAAGCTGCTCGATCGAACCGTTGAAATCATCAAGCGTGTCGGCGAAAGCGATGTGCTCGCCGCCTACGAACGTGCTATTATGGGGGATGCGGAGCGTTATGATGCCACAGCCCACGAACGAAAATCGGAAGCCGTCACCGAGCACATCCCAGGCTGGGACGCTGCTGACACCAGAACAACATCTGGCGATGGCGCAGGTGGTGCTGCGGAGCGCGGGCAAGCCGGGCGGTCCGACCAAGGAGCGCGCGGAACGGATGGCCCACAACCATCGCGTCCTGGGCTCGGCAATCGCTCATCGCCAGCAGAAGTAGCGGCCGATCCGCGCTGGCGTCAGCTCGCCGACGCCACACCCGACTACAACGATCCTGAAACGCTGGCGGAATCCGAGGCGGCTGCACGGCTGCCCGAGCCGGCCTCGGTTGAACCCGCCAAATCTCTAACAGCTTTGGAAAAAGCCGCGGCCGATGCCGAAGTGGTGTGGCGACAGCTTGAACCGACCTTGACCGAACAGGAGCGCGCGCTGGTCAACGATGTGATGGACCAGCTCAAGCTGGATGCCGAGGCGCGCAGCAGGATCATTACCGACGGCGTGGCCTGTCTGGCTGGAGCTATTGGCTGATGGCAAAATCGCGCAAGGACTGCCTGACCGAAATCGCCGAGAAGAGCGGCAAGACCCGCGAGGAGGTCGGCGACGCGCTCGACGAAATCCTCAACCGGGCCGAGGGCTATGAGCATGACGGTATGGGCCATGACGAGGCCTATGCCCGCGCCCGCGACGAATTCCTGCAGCAGGCTGCCGATCAGTACGCGCGCGAGCGCCGCGGCGCCATTCTCGACATGCGCAAGGAAAGCTCGCGCCATCGCTACTACGAGGCAACCCGCGAGGCGATCCGGACGCTGTCTCCGAAGAAGGCTGCAACCGCGTTTCGGCTGGCGCTGGAAGCGAAGCTTGTCGGCGTCAACCTGCCGTTCCTCGGCAACCGCCGCTCGGTCGATGCGCAATATGTCGCGCTACGCCGGCAGCTGCTCGGCGGCTTTTCGGCGGACCTTGATCGCGCAGGCCTGTTGAAGGTGTTCACCTCGAAGCAGCTCGAGGAGCAATGGACCGATGAACTCTTTGAACTGAACCGGGAAGCCTACGGCAAGCCCGGCATCACTAAGAATGCGCAGGCGCTGGAGATCGCCAAGATCATCCGGAAATGGCAGAAGCAGTCGATGGCGATGCTGAACCGGGAAGGGGCATGGATCCGCTCCTATTCCGGCTATGTGACCCGGACCTCGCACGATCCGCATGCGATCGGCAACGCCGGCATGACCAAGTGGGTGCACGACACCTTCGACAAGCTCGATCTCAAGCGCACCTTTGGCACGTCAGACAAGCAGGCAGCACTCGACGCATTGCGCCAGATGTGGGGCCCGATGCGCTCGGGGGATCACTTCGACTATGGAAAGCCGGTTGAGGAGCCGCTGTTCCCGAACGTCGCCAAGCGGGCCAGCGCGACCCGCGAACTGCACTTCAAGTCAGGCCGCGACTGGCGCGCCTACAACGACCAGTATGGCGTCTCCAATCCGACCACGACGATCGTGCAGTCGCTGTCGACCGCTGCCCGCCGAACCGCGCTGATGAAGGAATTCGGCACCAGGCCGGCCGAGGCCTTCGAGCGCGACATGAACTTCATCCGCGCCCGGATTCAGGCCGACGAGAGCGGCCGCGCGTCGCGGCTCGCCGCCATGGAGCAGGCCGCCGCCAATCCCAATGCGCCGGCGGACCTGCAAGGCAAGATCGACGCGCTGAAGGCCGAGATCGACAAGGCGCCGGACGAGCTGTCCGATTTCAATAGATGGGAGCAGCCGCTTCGAAACAGGTTTGGGCAGATCGACGGCTCCAGCATGAAGCCGGTCAACAAGACCCAGTCCGAAGTGTTGTCGAACTGGATGGCGATCCAGCGCATGGCCAAGCTCGGCCGCGTAGCAATGACCCACTTTGCTTCGCTGCCGACCAAGTCGCTCGAAGCGCGCTATTGGGGCATTCCGTTCGCCGAGCGGTTCGGCTCGCTGTTCCGCGGTCTGACCCAGGGCGCCGAGGGCAGCGACAAGCGCCAAGCGCTCGACAATACCATGGTCGCGCTCGAAAATCGCCTCGGCCACATGATGGCGATGTATGACGTCGCCGACGCGCCCTCCGGCCTGATCGGCAAGATGGAAGGCATCTTCTTCAAGCTGACCGGCGTCTCATCCGTGATCGATAACCAGCGCGGCGACGCCGAGGCGATGTTTGCCTCCCACATCGGCGGCAAGCGCGGACAGGCCTGGGCGGATATCGGCTCCAAGGAGCAGCGGGTGCTGGGCGGTTTCGGCATCAACGAGCCGGAATGGAAGGCGCTGCACGGCGTCGAGTGGACCAAGCTCGGGGATCGCACTTATTTGTTTCCGAACGATGCGCTGAAACTGTCCGACGACCAGGTCAAGGCCTATATCGAGGAAGCCCGTCCGATGGGGCAGGGCCTCACGGCAGGCCCGGAGGACATCGCCAAAGCGCGCGAGGACCTCGCACTGCAGCTGGCCACCACCTACACCGACCGTGCCGGCTATGCGGTGCCGATGCCCGGGGCCCGCGTCCGCGCCATGCTCTTCGGCAAGAACTTCCAGCCGGGCACGCCGATCAATACCGCGTTGCGGCTGTTGTACCAGTTCAAGATCTGGCCGGCCGACATGGTCACCCGCGCCTGGGAGCGGGAGATCTACGGCACCATCGGCGACGGCCGTTATGACCGCGCCGCGGGGTTGGTCGAAGCCGCAGTCGGCGCCATCGTGTTCGGGGTCGCCTCGGAAGCGGTGCGCGATGCGATCCAGGGCAAGGATCCGATCGCCAAGCTGAAGGAGCATCCATTCGCGGCGATGGCCGAGGGTGCGCAGCGCTCCGGCTTCGGCTCGCTGGTCGGCGACTTCCTGTTGGGGCAGTTCGATCGCCACGGCTTCTCCGCCGTGGCCTCGCTTGCCGGACCGACCTACGCGCAGATCGACACGCTGATGGGCATCCTGCACGGCGAGAGCGACAGCGCGATCGGCGCGCTGCTCGGCGTCGAGGGCGAGCACAAGGGCCAGCACCCCTGGCGCAGCCGCGCGACCGAACTGATGAAGTTCACCCGCGACAACACCCCGTTCATGAACCTGTGGCTGACGAGCTGGGCCACCAACGCACTGATCTGGCACCGCCTGCAGGAATGGATCAACCCCGGCTATCTGCAGCGCGCCGAACAGCGCGAGCGGCAGAAATCCGGCATTCAATACCTGGTCTCGCCGGCGCGCGTCGACCGCTACCTCACAGGCCGCTGATGAGCCGTCATCGCAATTATCGCCACGAACCGTTCGCGCGGGCCCTGGCCATCCACGGACCAGGGCTTTACTCGCATGATCAGCGGATCGGGCAGACGAGGATAGGGGAGGGCTCAATCTCGCATGGACAGCGAGATACCAAGCTGGTGCGCCTTGACGGCGGTCGCGCCGATCGTGCGCTTCAACGCTTTCGAGATCTTCGCTACGCCAACCCTTTTTTTGGCAAGTGATTTCATCTCACGCAGTTCGGATGAGGTCCATGCACGGCGAACGATTGCTTTCTTCTTAGCTGGCATTCTTAGTTCCTTATTTTGGGGAGCGGACCTTCTATCACACGAGGTTCACTTGGCAATGCGCCATTTGTGCTGATTTAGCGGAGCAACATTGCGTCCGACGCGCAGTGAGTGGCGAGACAGTCGAAGCGTCGATTTTCAGTTTGCGTAACGCGTACCATCACAACCATAGGAAAGACGCTATGCGCAAACTTCTCACGTTCTTGATTGCTTTGAGCTGGCGCCGCTTTACGACGAACGCCAAAAATCTTGGGTGATGCGTCGAATAAACGCGGCGAAACACAACAATGGCCCGAGGACGGAAAAAATGGCAAAAGGTGCGTATCCTATCAGGAACTTTACGCTACCAAATTCCGGATATTTCAAAAAATCGCTCGCGAAAGCATAGGCAATGTAATTGAGCCCGATCACGCGCAAGAACCACCAGCCCTTGGATCCAAGCGCTTGTTGAAGGCGACGGATCGAGAACAATGCCAGAAGGTAGGTCCATAAAACGGCGACCCCGAAAAAGACAAAGACCCCGCGAGCTGGTACGTGTCCAATGTAGGTAAGCCAGGCAACAAGCGCGAGGTGAACAAGGTGCGCAGAAGCAAAGGCGAGACCAAACTCACGCGCACGCCGCTTGAACGGCTCGAAAGCTGGTCCAAACAATGCAGTCATCGCGCCGGCAGCGTAGGCTGACCAAAACAACAGGAACGAAAACCGCGCGGTCACCTGTAGTGCCACGTCCGTGCCTCGCTCCTCTGTTCCGAACGCCGCAAGCACCACAGCCGCCAGACCAAGCGCCGCACAAAAGGCCGAAGCCATCCAGACCGCCGTGTTAGGTCGAGCCGAGATCATAAGATTCGGAGAGTGCATCTCTTGTCTGACCGGATATCCCATGGGTCAGTTTTACAATTCGGAGCCAGAGAACCCATTTTCCCACCTCCAGCCCAGCCCCACAAGCTTGCTAGCTTTCGTTGTTCAACTCGCGGGCTGCTTTTTCGCTGGACCGGGATAGTCCAGCGTAAGGCCATTAGCCGGCCTCATGCCCGCTCACTTCCGGCGAAGTCACGACCATCAATGGCTTGTGAGAAAGAATGAAGGAGGCAATTCAAAAGGGCGCTGGGATAGAAGGCGGATCGCAAGCAAGCAACCTGCCGCGCGTAGCCTCGGAGAAGCTCGTTAAGGGATGCGCCGTCAAAGCCGACTGTTCTCCGCCACTATGACCTCTCGCGATCCACAGCCACTCAGTCTCGGCGGCGCTTTGTGCGGCGCAACAGCCTTCATGCCGCCACAAACCGTGCGGTTGATCCGGTTGCGCCTAAGTCTCAAACGGGCGAAACGGGGGGTCGGGATGGTGCTCTTGCTGGAGATTAACTTCGCGCTTTGGGTCATGATCGGATGTTTAGCAAGGGAAGCGCTTCAGTTCGCTATGTGAACTGACTTACGACCAGCCGTAAAAGCGAAAACGCCGCCCAGCTCAGCGCGACGGCCCATCCGAACATGGCGATTGCGCACGCCAAAATATAGGCCGCTCTAAGCAGCGGCTTTATCTCCTGAATGCCTGGCGCGAGGCGCCACTCTATACCGATCGTGAACGTGCGGCGCTGGCCTGGACCGAGGCTGTGACATTGATTTCTGAGACACATGCGCCGGACGACGTCTATGCCGAACTCCGCAAGCACTTCTCCGAATCCGAGGCCGTGAACCTGACCGTCCTGATCGGAACCATCAACGCCTGGAACAGGCTTGCGATCGCCTTTCGCGCGGTGCCCCCAGTCAGAGCAAAGGCAGCGACAGCCGCTTGATTCTGCGTGAGTTTCATTCCTCAAGCATACTCGCCGTCATTTACGGACTGAATCATGATCAAGCTACGTCGGACGGAATAAGGTTCCTAAGCGAAGTGCATAAGACACACTTCACCCGATATCCGAGCCATCTATGTGGGCCAATTCCTGACTTAGACATCATCACCGATCAGACGATGGAGGACCCGCTGTCCGTCGTCACCCCGACCGTCAATCCGCGCTAACGGCGATCGCCCACAAAACGATGATCCGAAGGGGAAGCTGGCGGCGCTCGCTTGTTGGTTCTGGCGTCGCCGCGATGCCATGGCCGGTGCTATCCGCATCCGCATCCCGTCTTGCCTTCGAGCTTGGCATCGGCATCGGCGGCACAACAGGCATCGGCCGCTGCTGGCACGGGGCCGCCACAGCACTCCGTTCCACCGGGTGCAGTGCCGCGGCTGCACACGCCGGTCTCGGGCAAGACGAGTTCGACACGCGCTGCGGCCACGTGATCGCCGGCGATCTCGGCGACAATGGACCGTACCTGCTCATAACCGGTAATCATGAGAAAGGTTGGCGCGCGTCCGTACGACTTCATGCCGGCGAAATAAAAGCCGGGCTCGTCCTGGGCAAGTGCCGCCGCGCCATGGGGCCGCACCGTGCCGCAGCTATGCTCATTCGGGTCGATCAAGGGCGCAAGCGCGACCGGGCATTCGATCGCGGGGTCAAGCTGGATACGCAGTTCACGCAAGAAACCGAGATCCGAGCGAAACCCGGTCGCGACGATCAGTTCATCGGCCGCCAGGCTTCGGCCACAGCACCCGCCGGTCGAAAGTCTAAGGCGCTCGCCGGCACGGTCGATGCTGTTAAGCGAAAAGCCGGTCTCTACTCTGATTTTCCCGGCATCCACCAGGGCGGATAACGCCAGCCCCAATTCGCCGCGGGCTGCGAGCTTGTCGTTCGCGCCGCCACCAAAGGCCTTGGCAGGATTATCGCCGCGCAAGAGCCAAACGACCTCGGTGCCCGGTGCCTGCGATTTCAGGTGCGTGAGCTCGATCAGGGTGCCGGCCGCGGAATGCCCGGCGCCGAGCACGGCGGTCATCTTGCCGGCATAGCGGGCGCGATCCTTTCCCAGCACGTCCGGCATGCCGTAGGCGACATCGGCCGCGTTTTCCCTCTCGCCGAACGCAGGAAGACCATTGGCTCCGCCGGGATTCGGCGAGAACCAGGTGCCGGACGCATCGATCACCGCGTCGGCGCGAATACTCTTAGTCTTACTGAGTCAGAAAGTCGCATTTTGGGAGCTTGGGATCCTTGATAATTTTGGGAGATTCGTTTTTCGGCATGAGGAGCTGAGATGGATCACCCAATAGCGGCTGACAGTGCATCGCGATTTGAAGCATATGTCGAGGGACTTGTGAGCGTGATCGGCCATGCGGACCGTGCCGGGCCGCTGCGGGATTACTGCGTTGGCCTGATGATGCCATGCGAGCGCAAGAGCGTAGAGGCTATGGCGGCGGTGACCGCACCTGAGCGGACGGCAGCGCAGCATCAATCACTCCTGCATTTTGTCGGCGAAGGGCGCTGGTCGGACGAGAAGGTCTTGGCCAAGGTGCGCGAGATGGTCCTGCCGGAGATCGTGCGCCATGGGCAGATCGAGGCCTGGATTATCGACGACACGGGTTTCCCCAAACAGGGCCGGCATTCGGTAGGGGTGGCACGGCAGTATTGTGGTCAACTCGGCAAGCAGGACAATTGTCAGGTCGCGGTGTCGCTATCGATTGCCAATCGCCACGCCAGCCTGCCGGTGGCGTATCGCCTGTATTTGCCGGAACAGTGGGCGGCGGACGATGAACGCCGGCGCAAGACAGGCGTGCCCGGGGATATCCGCTTCAGGACCAAGCCCGAGATAGCGCTCGAGCAGATCCGTGCGGCCAGTGCAGCCGGCCTGCCGCTCGGTGTGGTGCTGATGGACGCCGGATATGGCTGCAACACGGAACTGCGCAGCAGCATCAGCGCACTGGGGTTGACCTATGTGGCTGGCATCTTGCCGAACACCACGGTATGGGCGCCGGGCATGGCGCCGTTGCATCCCAAAACCTGGTCGGGCCACGGACGTCCGCCGAAGTTGATACGGCGTGATCGCAATCATCGGCCGACCTCAGTCAAGCAGCTTGCTTTGGGCTTGCCGGCAAAAGCCTGGCGCAAGATCGTGTGGCGTGAAGGCTCGGCCGAACAGTTGTCCTCGCGCTTTGCCCGGTTGCGTATCCGTGTCGCCCATCGCGATTACAATCTTACCAAGAGCCGCCCGGAAGAATGGCTGTTGATCGAGTGGCCGAAAGGTGAGGCCGAGCCGACAAAATATTGGTTCTCGACGCTTCCGCAAAATATCACCTTCGGCAACCTGGTAGATCTCACCAAGCTACGCTGGCGCATTGAGCGCGATTATCAGGAGCTGAAGCAGGAGGTCGGGCTCGGGCATTTCGAAGGGCGAGGATGGCGCGGCTTCCACCATCACGCCACACTCTGCATCGCGGCCTACGGGTTCCTGATCTCCGAAAGGGAGACGATTTCCCCCTCAGCATCTCGTCCCACCGCGATGTTCCAGGCGCCTGCCATTCCCGAAGGTTACAGACCCAGAGGCTCCACCGCTGCGGCCCGAGCGGCACATTCCAAACTCGATTGCGACCATGCGCCGACGGCTCGTTCTCGCCCTCGTCAAAAACTTGCCGCGATGTCCGTGCTGCGCCGCTCCGATCAGGAACCTGCCGAAGTACCAAACTTTATGACGCAGTAAGACTAGCTCAATACGCAGTCTGCGCCCCGCGCAGCGGCGGGCTCATTCTAAATTGCCTGCATCATTGCTGGTGCGCTTCCGTGTCATCTCCCTTCACCTTCAGCTTAAACCATTTCAATGGGAGGCCGATCGTATAGGCGCGTGTCTTGATATCGTGGATCGATCGATTCAGTTTGGCCGCGATCAGTTCCGGGCGGGCGTTTGCTTCCGCCATTTTTCGAAAAAGGTCATCCTCTCGCGGCGTCCACCGGGTGCTTCGTATTCTGACCATGTAATATTATTTCGCCTGCCAATTTCCGGTACCAACCACGCTATCGCTGTCGGGTGACGCGGCAACGAAAGTCGATCGTTAACCTGAATGCCAGCTCTGCGGGTTAATTCCGGAACCGCACCATCGGGCTATTCATCCCGCTTCGACTTCCGCTTTCCCCAATGCGTCTCCTTGCAATCGGGATTGAACACGTGCTCGACGTGGCGGCTAAGCGCTCGCATTCGCCGATGCGCGCATGCATCAGAAAATCACGGCCTTCGGCAACCATGATCAGCACTTCGATCATGCCCTCAAGGACAGCGGCCACAAAGTTGCCGCACAGGCTCGCCGGCCCGAGACCAAATTAAGTCTTATCTTCTCCGGATTTACAGCACATCGCGGCCCAACTCGCCCGCGAGCCTTGCGCGCAGATAAGATAAAATGGGAGGACCGTAATATGCGTGAGAGGACAGTTCCTTGGACTCGAGAAGAAGATGAAATTGGTAGACGACTTCTTGAGGAGCGCGCAAGCGAGGCCGAGTTTCTGGAGAAACTTGGTAGAACCAAAGAAGTGGTCAGAAAGCATTTTTACTACGTCGAACACAGGGCAATGGTTTTGCGTCGGCGCGGTGAAGTCCCTGTTCGTCGCGGACCGATACGACAGGTGATGGTAGCTAGTACTCCAAGCAAGCTATGATGGACGATGCGCAGCGTCAGTTGGTAGCGCCGCAGTCACTGACTTCCGAGTTCTTCGGCGATCCGCCGCCTGGCCGTTCCGCGCTGGACAGGAAGTAGCGGCTTCCGATCGTTTTTTCGCCTTCGCGCCGTTTATTTCTTTGTCCGCCTATTGTTGCGACCAGGCGACAAAATGCGATTACCTCACGCCGGGATGTCACAGCCGACCTATGGCGTCCTCAAACAGGCCATCCTCACCAGGCAACCGCTGAGGACGTCCTGAATGCTGAGGTACGATAGCGGCGTGGCGAGCCGCGCGCTGGCGCCGAACTGCCGGCCCCCCTTCATCCCGCGAATCCCGAACTCACCAGCTGGGCTTCCTGGAGTCGTGGCAGGCTAGCCCACGGCTGAGGCCCACGTACCCGCGCCAAAACCGGCACAAGGCTGAGGAAGAGTGCTGCTTCAAGGGCGTCGACTTGTTCCTGCACCAGCAGGGCCTCGACACGTCGACGCCGTCGGGTCGAGCGATGTTTCAGATGCTCGGCGTGTTCGCCGTGGGTTTGAGCGCGCGATGATCCGCGAACGGGTCATGGCCGGTCTGAGCCGGGCCAGGGCCGATGGTATCCAGCTCGGCCGACGGCGGCTGGAGGACAGCGACGCGGACAAGGTGGCGGCGATCGTCGCGGCCCGCGCCAAGGGGACCGGGATCCGCCGCATTGCTCGCATGGGCATACGTGCGGACCGAATGCGGGGTCTACGTCTACGGCTGCAGCCGGACGCTGGACCAGATGAGAGACCTTGCCAAGGATTGATCGCAACGCAGTCGCCCGCGTTCACGGATTCTCCCGAACCAATGGTTAAACGTGTGCGTAGATTGCCTGACCATCAAAAACCGATAGGAGCGTTTTCCAATGGTTGACGACAGCGTTGCATCAACTATCCCCCAGCCGCCTACCCGATCCAGAAGCGCAGGCTGTTGGCATCCCGCTGTGGCCGGACCGTCGAGATCCAGAAGGTCGATGCGGTCCGGCTCTACGCCCGAGTCACTCTGGAAAGAGGTCGGACAGCTACTGCTCGATGCCGGCGGAAGGACCCGAGCGTGAGGTCCAGGAACTCGCCGTATTCAAGATCACGGCTCGCGAAGTCTGCCCGGTCGGGACCGTCGACGCGCGCCGGCCGGGGCGAACGAAAACGTCGTGTACGAGCCCGAGTTTCCCAAGTCCCAGAATGATCAGGCCATTGATGTCAATCTCGTACCAAGCGTGCGAAAGGTAGGCGTCCCGCGGAAACCGATGATGGTTGTTGTGCAGCCCTTCACCGAAGGTGAGGATCGTGGTCACCAGTTCGTTGGTCGTTCCATCATTGAGCTCGAAGCGGCGGTAACCGTAGCGACCGTCGCTATGGCAGACTGAGTTGACGAGCGAAGTGGCGTTGACCATGACGTAGCTGCGGAACAGGCCGGAAAACAGCACGCAGCCGATCAAGTCGTGGATCCCGCCGACCGCGTAGCCGATGGCGCCAGGAACGACCAACGCCGACAACGCGTACCAGTACCAGCGCGTCCTGGTGAAGAACATCGCGATCGGGTCGGCTAGGATGTCCTTGGCGTAGTATTCGGGATCGGTGGTCTCATGGTCCCATACCCAGCCACCTTGCGCATACATGAAGCCCTTAGCAAAGCTGACATGGCGGTCGCCGACGCCGTCGTAGTATGGGCTGTGGACGTCGCCTGGCCTGTCGGAGTGAAGATGGTGGCGGCGGTGATTGCTCACCCACTTTACGATCGAGCCTTGCACCGCCATCGTGGCGAGCATGGCGAACAGCGTCCGCATCACCGGGCCACACCGGAAGCTGCGGTGGACGAAGTAGCGGTGCATCATACCAATCCCGACCGTGCTCAGCGCGAAGGTACCGGCGAAGACCCAGATTTCCACCCAACCGATGCCTCGCGTGAAGGCCCAGACCAGCGCCGCGATCGAACCCGGGACGACGATGCCCAACGAGATGTAGGAATCGCGCAACTTGGCTTCCACCACATGGCCTTCGACAAGCACGCCTGGTGGTATTTTCTGGTCAATACCTTCTTTCGACATCACGTCCTGAATTGGGGTCATTTCATCTGATCCATTCATGGAAAATTAACTCTTCCGTGATGCAATGTATCGACGCAGGTCATTTCTAGCAAGGACTCGATCGGCCGCAGGAGCGCGGAGCCGGGACCTAAAAAGACGCGGTCAGAGGGAGGGTGAAGCTTGCTCCTTCTCGTGATGTCCTGAAAACGGGCGACGGACGAAAAACGATCTCGCCAAAGCGGACGACGTTCGCGCATCCGTGATCGCCGAAGGGTTGAACCTTCCGCCGGCTGGCGCGTCTCAATTACGTCGTTGCCTTGCCCCCACGGCGGTGATTGCCCTGCGCGGCCTTGCTGAACGCCTCCCGAAAGCCGTTCGTTGGCTCTTCTTCTTCGCGGAGCACCATCAACGCGCGAGATGGAGTTGCTGGCACAGGAGTTGGTGCCCGGCGCGCGATCGAGGAGATGCGCGCCAAGAACATCCAGGCGAGTTGTGGCTCGGCCGCATGGGTCAGTGCCTCAGCTGCCGCCAGAACTTGCTCTGTCTTTGGAACCGTCTTGGCGAGGTAGGCTATGGCTTGCCGCAAGGTCGTCAGCTCCCCAGTGCCATCGGGCAGCGCGATTGGGCCTTACGCCGCTCGGTCAGGCGTTAGCCGGCAGGGTGTTGAAGGCGATGGCGGCGTGATGGCGGGCTGCTACTGCTGCTGCTCGACAGAAGTGTAGAAAGCAGCCGTGGCCATGACGGCCATTAACATTACCGCGCATAAACAGATAAAGCTGAACACACTGCGCGTGTGGCAGAGCGAATAGAGAGCGCCAATAATGCCGGTCGCGATGAATAGCAAGGAAAAGATGGCTGTTAGCTTTTGCCTGTTCATCGCCCGAGGATGCGAGCAGGTAGTTAAGAAATCGTTTCGCAGTACCCCAGGCGCAGGTGACCTTGCCTTCAAAAGAGCCGCATGGCGGTCGAGCATTTTAGTTCGGCGTACATGGCCGCTTGGGAGTTATCTTCCAGTTGACGCCAAAATACTCTCATCAAGCCGGATATGCGATCTAGTGTACCAAAAACAGCTAAGTTTTTTGACCTGGGATCGTCGAAAGAAATCGAGTCGTCTGAGATATTAGTTATCCGGAAACTGCCAACAGGCGTTGCGATGCGCTTTTGCTCCAAGTCGACAACCGCCGCTCCTGCGTCAACCGTTGCTTCAACATGTTTGGGCTTGTAGGTGTGCATAACGCCTGTGCAGCCGAGGTCGATCGCTTCGGCCGGTGTAACCGTGATAGCCAGCGTTACAGATATGAGAAGGCCCGTCACTGTTCTCATTCGATCAATCCCCTTATCCCCAACGCGCATATTGCGCCGACTTCAACCTCTGAGACAATAGGAGGGAAGGCGTCTCACTCGACAGGCCGGCAGTCGATCCGACACGCCGCATTTCTGTTCAGAACGCGGATTGGGTCGCGTTCATACCATCAACGCGTCCACGGGCTCGTTGAGCACGAACGCAACGGGCGCCAATCGCATGGTCAGGCGCTCTTTCTTTCCGCCTTCGAGGTCGCGCAGATAGTCCAGCGTCAGGCCGGATTGGGCGGCGAGATCACGTTGGCTGAGGCCAGCACGTTGGCGATAGAAGCTGATCGGGTTGGGCATCATTGGTCTCCGGCCGGCGGAAGTTCACGGGTCTGTAACGCCGCAGCTATGCCGCCAGCCGATCGCGGGCCCGAATGACAGTCATCGCCGACCATGGCTTGCCGATAGGCGTGGCGGCGTTGCCCGCTAGTGCGGGATGATCTCCGGAACGTCTAGCCGGGTGGGCCGTTTTCGTTGGTCTGAAACGATCAGCGAAAAGGCCATGAAACGCACAATCGGATTGGCGACGGTGATCGCGCTTACCGGCGCGGTGGCATTTGCCCAGAGCGGCACCGGAACTGCCGGGCGCAAATCGGTTGCGGGCGCACCCGCCGCCCATATGCCCAGCTTCCATGCGGAGAGGACCTGCAAAGTCGTGAAGGAAGATGGCAATGAAGGCTTCAAGGATTGTTTGAGTGATGAAAAGGCGGCGCGACAAAAATTGGAACCGATTTGGTCTTCGTATTCCGCGTCACTCCGGGCGGAATGCACGAGCGAAACCATTGGCCTTAAAGTGAATAGCTACGCCGACCTGACCTACTGTCTGCAATTGAAGGCTGATACAGGCCCCAATTCTGGCTCAAGCAAAGGGGCGAGCAAAACACCGAATTGATGGCCCGTTCAATCAAAAGGGCCGCCTCATGGGCGGCCCCTCAATTTCTCGGTCTGTTTCGTCAGATAGACGTCTGCGCCGCGGCTGTCAGCCTGCCGATCGTAGTGTGCGAGACGCCGAAAGTCCGAGCGATGTCGGTCAATGCCTCGCCCGCGTCACGGCGTGCAAGAACACGTATCAGGCCCGGCCTCGTTCCCATGATCGTCAGGTTGGGGATCTCCTGCCGACAGTTTTGCATTTCTCGCTGCATAGTCTTCTAGTCGGGCATTCTGGCTCTCGGGCACGGTCCCCTACATTGAGCCTATCACGCTCCGAGAATTATTGGGACATGCCTAAGAAAAGCGCTTTACAATTCGTCGGGTTGTTCCGGTCCCATTCACGGTTTTGCACGCTCGCCTTGTAAAACGTATTCGGTTGTTTTGATGGAGAGATCGCCCTGCTAGATGAAGTAGTCAAAATCACCTTCAAGCCGCTTCGGCATCTGAATTTCCGCCCAGGTTGCGATCGGTTGTCATGCCCGGCTTTACGCCGGACTTCCACGTCTTTCTCTGACCGTCATTCAGTCAGAGGTGGGTGACCGGGACATCTAGCGCGAAGACGCGCGGACCTGTCATCGGGCCGCGCTTTGCGCGGACCCCGTTGGCGCTTCTGCCCGGCCGTGACGACCTCTGTCAATCGCCGGGGAGTGTTGGGCCTAGCGTGGCCGCATGCTAGAAGGGGCAAAATACACAAACCCCGGATTTCCCATGCCCATCATCAATCGTGTCGCCGATCTGCAACCCGATATTCAGGCCTGGCGCCGGGATATTCATGAACATCCCGAACTGCTCTACGATGTAGATCGCACCGCCGCATTCGTGGCGGATCGTTTGAGGGAATTCGGCTGCGACGAAGTCGCGACGGGTCTTGGCCGCACTGGGGTCGTCGGCGTCATCAAGGGCCGCAAACCGGCCGGCGCAGGCGATATCAAGGTGATCGGGCTGCGCGCCGACATGGATGCGCTGCCGATCGAGGAAGCGACCAAACTCGCTTACGCGTCCAAGACGCCGGGCAAGATGCATGCTTGCGGCCATGACGGGCATACCGCGATGTTGCTCGGCGCGGCCCGCTATCTCACGGAGACCCGCAATTTCGCCGGCGATGCCGTCGTGATCTTCCAGCCGGCGGAAGAGGGCGGCGCGGGCGCCGCCGCCATGATCAAGGACGGGCTGATGGACCGCTTCGCCATCGATCAGGTCTATGGCATGCACAATGGTCCCGGAATTCCGATCGGCTCGTTTGCGATCAGGCCCGGTCCGATCATGGCCGCGACGGATGCGATCGACATCCGGATCGAAGGGCTGGGCGGACATGCGGCGCGTCCGCACAAATGCATCGATTCCGTACTGGTCGGCGCGCAGCTGGTCACGGCCTTGCAGTCCATCGTGTCACGCACGGTCGATCCCCTGGAATCGGCGGTTGTTTCGATGTGCGAATTCCATGCCGGTAACGCGCGCAACGTCATCCCGCAAACCGCCGAGCTCAGGGGCACCGTCCGCACGCTGACCGCCGAGGTGCGGGAAATGGTCGAAAAGCGCGTGCGCGAGGTCGTCGCCGGGGTGGCACAAATGACAGGCGCCAAGATCGAACTGGATTACGACCGGGGCTATCCGGTCGCGGTCAACCATGCATTGCAGACGGATGTGGCCAGAAGGGTTGCGCAGGAAATTGCCGGCGACGCCAATGTTCAAGAGATAGCGCCGCAAATGGGCGCGGAGGATTTCGCCTATATGCTGGAGTCACGGCCGGGGGCGTTCATTTTCTGCGGCAACGGCGACAGCGCCGGACTGCATCATCCCGCCTACGATTTCAACGACGATGCGATCGTGTTCGGCACGTCGTACTGGATCAAGCTGGTAGAGAACACACTGGCGGCGTAACGCCGGCTAAAAAGTTCAGTTGCGCATAAGGTAAAGGCCCGCGCGGGGTGGCGCGGGCCTTTTGCGTCAGAGCGAAGTGAGAGAGAGGCAACGCCCAGAACGCAATTAGAACAGCCTGGAAAACAGCAAATACAGGCAACCCGACAGAATCATGGCGGCCGGCAACGTCAGCACCCAGGCGAGTGCGATGTTGCGGATCGTCGACCACTGCAATCCGGACCCGCTCGCTGACATGGTGCCCGCGATACCCGACGAGAGCACATGGGTGGTCGAAACCGGCAACCCGTATATGTCAGCCGCGGCGATTGTCGCAGCAGCCGTGATTTCGGCACAGGCGCCCTGCGCGTAGGTCAGATGGGTCTTGCCGATCTTCTCGCCGACGGTGACGACAATGCGCTTCCAGCCGATCATGGTGCCAAGGCCGAGCGCGATGGCGACGACGATTTTCACCCAGGTAGGAATGAATTTTGTCGCGCTGTCGAGCGAGCCTTTATAGCTGTTGAGGGTTGCAACCTCATCGCTGCCGAGTCCGTTTTGCGGGTCTTTCATCAGGAAGCGAATGGTTTCGGACGCAAGGTACATGTCGTTACGCGTGTTGCCGACGACGTCGGCAGGGAACTTGGCGAGCGATCCGTATTGGGTCACCTGGTTGCTGATGTCGTGGACGAGAGCCGCCAGTGCCGGAAGTGTCCCCTCGGTGATCTGGCGCTCTGCGACGTAGCTGGTCACGGCCGGTCGCGGGTTGCCCGAGATTTTATGGCCGGCGGCCTTGGCTTCGATCACCTTGCTCGCGGCGGTCGAATTCGCAGTGAACTGCTCGATCTGGCTTTCCGGCAGGGCGCGGTTGAGCGCATAGGCGGTCGGCACCGTGCCGATGAGAATGAGCATGATGAGGCCCATGCCCTTCTGGCCATCATTCGAGCCATGGAAGAAGCTGACCAGGGTGCAGGTGAGGATCAGGATACCGCGGATCCATGCCGGCGGGGGTTGATCGCCCTTCGGCTCAGCGAACAGAGTCGGAGTCGCACGCTGCAACACTATCTTGAGGACGAAGAGCAGAACTGCGGCCAGCGCGAAGCCAAATAGCGGCGACAGCAGCAGTGCTTTGCCGACGTTGGCTGCCTGCGACCAATCCACGCCGGACGTGCCATCGCGGCCCCGCAGCAGGGCGTTGGCGATGCCTACTCCCATGATCGATCCGATCAGGGTGTGGGAACTCGATGCCGGCAATCCGAAATACCAGGTCCCCACATTCCAGATGATGGCGGCGATCAGCAGGGCGAATACCATGGCGAATCCCGCGCCGCTGCCGACCTGCAAGATCAATTCGACGGGCAATAGCGACACAATGCCGAAGGCAACCGCGCCTGAGGACATCAAGACGCCAAACAGATTGAACATGCCTGACCACACCACCGCGATATTGGCAGGCAGCGAGCGGGTATAAATCACCGTGGCGACGGCATTGGCGGTATCGTGAAAGCCGTTCACGAATTCGAAACCGAGCGCGATCAGCAGGGCAACAAAAAGCAGAAGGTACGGCAGGTATGATGTGACCCGCGTGCCGGTGGCGTCGATGTCGGAATAAATGCTGTACGCGACGAACAACAGAGCAGCGGCGACCACGCCCATGTAAATGATGCCCTGCAGCGGGTTGATGCCACCGTCGAGATTGGGACCCTTTCTGGCGGCAGGCTCGATCGAACCAGGTAACGCAACGTCGCTCATGGTAAATTTCTCCAAAATTCAGTTCCCGGACTTTGCTTGATGCATGTGACAGGGGCATGAAATGACCCCCAGGAAGTGGCGTTCCGGGCCTCTATTGCATCCCATTGGAATTACTGGTGAAAATCATGGGCCTTGGGTTTACCTAACGACCCTGTGGCGGTCCGAGCTGAGGAGCGGCGCATGACCGGTGCAGGCACGAGCATGCTTGAAACTTTGCGTGGCAGCATCAAGCGCATCGAGGCGCACGGCGATGCGGACATGTCAGAGATAGGGTTGGTCATTGACGTGGATGCCGCACTGCAGGGCGGCCTCGCCATGGGGCGCGCTGTCGTCGATGAGCGTTCCGGCCGAACTCGGTCTTGATCCGCGGCTCTTGGCGACGGTGTGTGCGGCGAACGCGGACTATGCCGCCCGCGCCGATTTTCTCATGAGCTCGGCTGCAATTCGGAGATCTTCGACAAAGCGCTGATATTCCAGCGCTTTGGCCTCCGCATCGGGGAGCCGTAATAGATAGGACGGATGCACCGTCACCAGCGCCTTGGTGCCGTCTTCGAGATCGATCGGGCGGCCGCGGTTCTTGTTGATTGGCGTAACCTTTCCAAACACGCATTGCGCCGCGGTAGCGCCCATCGCCACCACCAGATCGGGTTTGATTGCCGCCAGTTCGCGCTCATACCACGGCCGGCATGCCCTGATCTCCGACGTGTTCGGTTTCTGATGCAGGCGGATCTTTCCGCGTGGCACAAACTTGAAATGTTTCACTGCGTTGGTGACGTACACCTTGGCGCGGTCGATGCCGGCTTCTTCCAGCGCGCGGTCGAGCATCTGTCCGGCTGGTCCGACGAACGGTTTGCCGGCAAGGTCCTCCTTGTCGCCAGGCTGCTCGCCGACCAGCATCACCCGCGCGGTCTGCAGGCCTTCGCCGAATACGGTTTGCGTTGCATCCTTCCAGAGCGGGCAGGCGCGGCAATCGCTGGCCGCCTGCCGGAGGGCTTCGATATCGTCGGCGGATGCGACATGTTTGTGTTTCACCGGCGGCTCCGGCCTTTTCTGCGATTTGTGCGGATCGGTGGCGGCATCCGCGATCATCGCGCTGGTCGCGCGTCCGGCACCTGAGATCAGAGGCTTAATAAGCGAAGCCTCCGGCAGGTTCCGCCAATATTTCTTGGGCATCTCGGTCTGCATCGCCTTCACCTTCAGCCGGGCTGGATTGAAGATGCTGGCGTAGTAACGCAGCCAGGTTTCTTCCAGGCGGTCTTCCGAGGGGGCCGCGGCCTTGCTGACTCCGGGCGTAAAAGCGACGGCATGGCCTTCCCAATGCGCGCAGATATCCGGGGTGAGGATCGACCAGGCCATGTCGGCAAAGCGCCGCGCGAAGAACGGCGCGGTGGCCTCGACAATGTGATGTTCCGGCTCGTACCAGGCGACGTAACGCGACTTCCGCTCACGGCCGATTTCGCGAAACCGGACAAAGGCCTGCATCTTGTGCTGGTCGCGCTGCACGGCTCTTGCCATCGCCGCAACCTGCGAAACATCGGGATCGGTTGCCGCCACCAGCAGATCGTGATGGCTGCGCAGCCGCCACAGCAGCCGATACAGAATTGCGAAACGTGCAATGTCATGGTGCAGGATCGCGAATTGCGCCAGTTCGACGAATTTGGCCGAGACGCTGAAAGTAGCTTGTGGCACTTCGGGCAGCGATGCTGCCGCGACAGGCGCGAATAATTCCGGCGTGTGGCCTGGCGCTGTCCACGTCACGTCGGACGGGTTCACCTCGTTGAGGACGAGCGCCCGCGCGGCTTTGCGCCAGCCTTCAAAATCGGTGTCGTGGTCGAGCGTGATAAAGTGCATTCGAATACCGTCTCTATATTCGTCATGCCGTGGCACACGTCCGGCCATGACGGCTTGTATCAAAACCGAAATCCGAGCTGTGCCGCCTTGGGCTTGAACCGTTGCGTCAGCGTTGCGCTGTCCAACAGGTGCGGCGGCGGGCGATGATCGCTGAGGGTAATGAACGGCAGCGCCTTGTTTCGGGGGATACGCAGGCGCGCGAGATCGGCGATCCGAATGGAAGTCACGCGGCGGGTGGCGATGATGCGATCGACCGCCCTGGTGCCGAAGCCGGGCACGCGCAGCAAATCCTCGCGGCTGGCGGTGCCGACGTCGAGCGGGAAGCGGTCGCGGTGCCGCAGCGCCCAGGCGAGTTTGGGATCGATATCGAGCGACAGCATGCCTTCGGCCTGATCGACGATTTCGCCGGCGTCGAAACCGTAAAACCGCATCAACCAGTCGGCCTGATAAAGCCGGTGCTCGCGCACCAGCGGCGGCGCCAGCAAAGGCAGTGCGCGGCTGGCATCAGGGATCGGGCTGAACGCAGAATAATAGATCCGCTTGAGCTTGTAGGAGCCGTAGAGATTGGCGCTGGTGGTGAGGATGGTTTGGTCGTTGGCGGCATCGGCGCCAACGATCATCTGCGTGCTCTGGCCGGCCGGTGCGAACCGCGGCCCGATATTTCCCTTCGGCGTGACCTTGCGGCCCGCCTGCGCTTCATCGAGCTTTAAACGCAGCCGGCCCATGGTGCGGCGGATCGCACGCACGTCCTTTTCCGGCGCCAGTTTGGCCAGACTTGTCTCTTCCGGCACTTCGATGTTGATGCTGAGACGGTCGGCATATTTTCCGGCTTCCGTGATCAGCGCCTCGTCGGCTTCCGGAATGGTTTTGAGATGGATGTAGCCACGGAAGTGATGCTGCTCGCGCAATCGGCGCGCGACGTTCACCACCTGCTCCATGGTGTAGTCGGCGCTGCGGATGATGCCGGAGGACAGAAACAAGCCTTCGATATAATTGCGGCGATAAAAGTCGATCGTCAGCTTTACCACTTCATCAACCGTGAAGCGGGCGCGCGGCACGTTGCTGGTGGCACGGTTGACGCAATAGAGGCAATCGTAATTGCAGGCGTTGGTCAGCAGGATCTTCAGCAGCGAAATGCAGCGTCCATCCGGCGCGTAGGAATGGCAGATGCCCATGCCCGGAGCGGTCGAGCCAAGGCCTTTGCCGTCGCGGCTATCGCGTTGCTCGGTGCCGCTGGAGGCGCAGGACGCGTCGTATTTGGCGGCATCGGCCAGGATTTCCAGCTTACGTTGCACGTCCATCGTCGGATTCCTTTGATTTTGCTTGAGAAAAACTTAAATCCCGCTGCGGATTGACTCCGCGGATGATGTTAGCTTTATATTAGAACATATCATGAACAAATGAGCCAGCCGCGGGTTCATTCAAAAATCCGGGTTCGTTCAAGAACCAGGCGGCTCAACATTTCTGAGGAGCGGCGCGTATGCACGAGCGCGATCAGCAAAAACGGGAACCGGTTTTGCGTCCGAGCGCGCTCCCCATTTTATTGTCGCCAAACTGCTCACACTTTGGCGGATCATGCGCCGCCGCACGCACGAACACGCTTGCGAGTTTGCGCGGCAGCATCGAGCGCATCGAGACGCCTGGTGATGAATACAGGCCGGGCAGGGTGACACTGGGTCATGCGGATGCCGATGCCACGCTGCAGGGGGGCTTGGCCATCGGCGCGGTGCATGAGGTGTTTGCCGAGGGACGCCAGAGCGGGGCGGCGACCGGGTTCGTCGTGGGGCTGGCGGGAAGGGCGGCGGCCCGGCGGCCTTTGGTGTGGGTACGTCAGGATTTCACTGAAATCGAATCGGGTGCGCTGTCGATGAGCGGACTGGCCGAACTCGGTCTTGATCCGCGCCTCCTGGTGACGGTGCGCGCGGCGGATGTGGACTCCGCGTTGCGGGCAGCTGCCGACGCGCTCGCCTGCGATGCGCTTGGCGTCGTCGTGCTGGAAGTCTGGGGGGCAGTGCGACAACTCGATCTCGTCGCCAGCCGCAAGCTGACATTGGCCGCGCGAGCGTCCGGCGTCACCGGTCTGTTGCTGCGAGTGGCGGCTGAGCCGTTGCCTTCAACGGCGGAAACAAGATGGATCGTGCACGCGGCGCATTCGCCGCCTGCCGCGCCTTCACGGCCGGCGTGGGGGACGCCGATGTTCGACGCGCAGCTTGTCCGCAACCGTCATGGCCCTGTTGGGCGGTGGATCATGGAATGGAAATGTGATGAGTGCCTTTTCGAGAACCCGGCGGCGTATTCTCAGCCTGTGGCTGCCGCGCCTGCCCACCGACCGCATCAAGCGCCAGCTCTCGCGCGACAACGCCGCGCCGGCTGATGCGTTTTCGGGCGAAGCGGGTACCGGTTGGCGTGAAATAAACCCGTCAAAACAAAACCCTGGCGATCACTCCAGTGACGATCACCCCAGCATTGTCGTCGCCAAACAAAACAACGCGCTACAGATTTCCGCGCTGGATGATGCTGCAGCCCATCTCGGGCTTGAGATCGGCCTGCCGCTCGCCAACGCCCGCGCCATCTGCCCGCAATTAAGGGTGTTCGATGCCGATGAAGCTGCCGACGCCAGGACGCTGAATGCCATTGCCGACTGGTGCGATCGTTTCACGCCGCTGGTGGCGATCGATTCTCCGCATGGCCTGTTTCTCGACATCACCGGCTGTGCCCATTTGTTCGGCGGCGAGGCCGCGATGATGCGACGGGTGTGTAGTGTACTGACCGTTCAAGGTTTTGCCGTCAGCGCCGCCATCGCCGGAACCTCGGTGTGTGCACGGACGATGAATCGTCACGTCCATGGTTGCATCGTCGGTGATGGCGGGGAAACTGATGCAGTCAAGCCGCTGCCGGTATCCGCGCTGGGCGCCGATGATGCGATAACCAATGGCTTGCGCCGCGCCGGGCTGAAAACCATCGGCGATGTCGCAGCCCGCGCGCGTCATGAAATCACCGCAAGATTCGGTGCTGACTTCACGACCCTGCTGGAACAGGCGCTGGGGCAAGGCGATGCGCCGATCAGTCCCCGCAAGCCGCTGCCGGATTACATCGTGGAGAAGCGTTTCGCCGAGCCGGTGGCGACCGATGCGATGATATCCGCGACATTGTCCCGGCTGGCGCAGATGCTGGTCGTGGCGATGGCGCAGCAAGGCAAGGGCGCGCGGCGGCTGGAAGCCAATTTCTTTCGCACCGATGGCGCGGTTCGCGCGATTGTTGTGGACACCGGACAACCCGTAACCAAAGGCGAGGTGATCGACCGCCTGTTTCGCGAACGGCTCGATGCCCTGAACGATCCGCTCGATCCCGGTTTCGGATTCGATCTCGTTCGCCTGTCCGCCAGCCGCACGGAAATCGTCGTGCAGCAGCAGCGCGATCTCGATGCCAAGGTGCATGACAATGACGAACTGGCGGCATTGATCGACCGCATCGCCGCGCGCATCGGCGGGCGGCGCGTGGTCGTGCACCTGCCGCAGGACAGCCATATTCCGGAGCGTGCGGTGGCGGCAGCACCGGCGCAGCATCATCTGGCCACGGCGGTGCAGGCGACCTGGCCAGCCCGTGTGGAGAACGAACCGCCATTGCGTCCGCTCCGGCTGTTCGAGAAGCCGGAGCCCATCAAGGTGCCTTTTGCCACGGTTCCTGACGGGCCTCCGCACCATTTCACATGGCGGCGTGCCACCCATGCGGTGGTCCGGATCGAGGGTCCTGAGCGTATCGCCATGGAATGGTGGAAGCACAACGGCCAGACCCTGACGCGCGATTATTTCCGTGTCGAGGATGAGGCCGGATTGCGCTTCTGGATTTACCGCGATGGCCTTTACGGCAGCGAACTCGTTGACAAAGAGGGCAAGCCGGCGGCTTCCAACTGGTTCGTGCACGGGCTGTTCGCATGAACATCCCTGCTTATGCCGAGATCGGAATCACCACGAATTTTTCGTTCCTGCGCGGCGGATCGCACCCGCAGGATTACGTGCATCGGGCGAGCGAGTTGCGGCTTCCGGTCATCGGCATTGCCGACCATAACACGCTGGCAGGCGTGGTGCGGGCTTACAAGGAACTCGGCAATCCCGAGGTCAACTACAAGCCGAAGCTGCTGATCGGTTCGCGCCTCGTCTTCATGGACGATACGCCGGATATTCTGGTCTATCCGGCCAATCGGGAGGCTTACGGCCGGCTATGCCGGTTACTGACCCGCGGCAAGCGCGGGGACGATACCGAGAAGGGCGAATGCCATCTGAAGCTCGATGATCTCCTGGAATTCGCCGAAGGGCAGCTTCTGGTTCTGACGCATCCGCATCGCTTCGAGACGACAAAAGCGCTCAAGGTTCTGGATCAATTGCAGCACAGCCGCGCGGATGGCGTGTGGCTTGCAGCCAGCCTGCTGTACCGCGGCGATGACCGGCGTCGTCTGGTTCGGCTTCATCGCATCGCCGCGACGGCCCGTGTGCCGCTGCTGGCCACCAACGAGGTGCTGTATCACCATCCCGCGCGCCGCCCCTTGCAGGATGTTCTGACCTGCATTCGCGAGAAGACCACCATCGATGCCATCGGCAAGCGCCTTGAAGCCAATGCGGAACGCCATCTCAAGCCTGCGCATGAAATGGCGCGGCTGTTTCGCGATGTGCCGGAGGCGATCGCGGAAACCATGCGGTTTGCCGGCCGCATCGGTTTTTCGCTTGATCAACTCAAATACCAGTATCCCGACGAGCCGGTGCCGCCGGGCAAGACCGCGCAGCGCCATCTGGAAGACATGACCTGGCAAGGTGCGCACAAAAAATTTCCGGTCCGGATTTCGCCCAAGACCAAAAAGGTTTTGCACAAGGAACTGCGCCTGATCAGGAAGCTCAAATACGCGCATTATTTTCTCACCGTGCACGATATTGTCCGTTATGCGCGCAGCCAAAGCATCCTCTGTCAGGGCAGGGGATCGGCGGCGAATTCGGCCGTTTGCTATGTTCTCGGCGTTACCTCCGTCGATCCGACCAAGGTCGATCTGCTGTTCGAGCGCTTTATTTCCAAGGAACGGCTGGAGCCGCCCGACATCGACGTCGATTTCGAGCATTCGCGGCGCGAGGAGGTGATGCAATATGTCTATCGAAGATATGGCCGCCACCGCGCCGCGATTATTGCGACGGTGATTCATTACCGGCCGCGCAGCGCGATCCGCGATGTCGGCAAGGCGCTGGGACTGACCGAAGATGTCACCGCGGCACTGGCGGATACGGTGTGGGGAAGCTGGGGCGAGGGCCTCAACGACATGCAGGTCAGGCAGGCGGGGCTTGATCCCGGGAACTCGATGGTCGGACTCGCGGTCGAACTTGCAACCGAACTGATCGAATTTCCGCGCCATCTGTCGCAGCATGTCGGTGGTTACGTGCTGACGCAGGACCGGCTCGATACCTATGTGCCGATCGGCAATGCCGCGATGGACGATCGCACCTTTATCGAATGGGACAAGGACGATGTCGATGCCCTGAACATGATGAAGGTCGATGTGCTGGCGCTGGGGATGCTGACCTGCATCCGCAAATGCTTTGACCTTGTCGCAGATCATAAAGGCACGCGTTACGAATTGGCCGATATCAAATCAAAGGATGATGACGAAGTTTATCAAATGCTTCAGAGAGGCGAGTCGCTCGGCGTGTTCCAGGTCGAGAGCCGTGCCCAGATGAACATGCTGCCGCGCCTGAAGCCGCGAACGTTCTACGATCTCGTCATTGAGGTTGCCATCGTGCGGCCCGGTCCTATCCAGGGCGACATGGTGCATCCGTACTTAAAGCGGCGCAAAATGAACCCGAAGGAGATAGAGTATCCATACCCTAAGGGCGGAAATAAAAACGAGCTTAAAGACGTCCTGCACAAGACCCTCGGCGTTCCGCTGTTCCAGGAGCAGGCGATGCGTATCGCCATCGAGGCCGCGAAATTCACATCCGAAGAAGCCAACGGGCTGCGCCGCGCCATGGCGACGTTCCGCAATGTCGGCACCATCGGCAAGTTCGAATCCAAGATGGTCAACAACATGATCGATCGTGGCTATGATCCGGCATTTGCGAAAAGCTGCTTCGATCAGATCAAGGGATTTGGCAGTTATGGCTTCCCCGAAAGCCACGCCGCGAGCTTCGCGCAACTGGTCTATGTCTCGTCATGGCTCAAGCATTTCCATCCCGATGCGTTCGCTTGCGGCTTGCTGAATTCGCAGCCGATGGGTTTCTATGCGCCGGCGCAGATCGTCGGCGATGCGCGCAAAAACGGCGTCGAGGTGCGCGAGATCGATGTGTCGTTCAGTCATGCGCAGAACACGCTGGAGGAGCAAAGCGGGAATTATCATGCGTTGCGGCTCGGCTTCCGGCAGATCGACGGATTCAAATGGACCGACCCGGATGAGGAGTTTCTGAGACAAAGAAGCGGCAAGCCGAAAGCAGAGGATTGGGCCGAGCGCATCGTCGCCGCGCGGGCGCGCCGTCCCTTCAACTCGCTGGAGGATTTCGCCCGCGACACGGCGCTGCCGAAGCGTGCGTTGATTCTGCTGGCGGATGCCGATGCGTTTCGCTCGATCGGGCTTGATCGCCGCGCAGCACTATGGGCGGTGCGGCGATTGCCGGATGACGTGCCGCTGCCGCTGTTCGAAATCGCCGCCGCGCGCGAACAGCCGGACGAGAAGGCGCTGCCCTTGCCTGGCATGCCGTTGCCGGAGCAGGTGGTAGCCGATTATCAAACCATCCGGCTGTCGCTGAAGGGCCACCCGATGGAATTTTTGCGACCGATGTTTACCAGAGAAAGCGTCATCGCCTGCGCCGGCGTCCGCCATGACAGGGACAGGTGTCATGTCCGCTGCGCCGGCGTGGTGCTGGTGCGGCAGCGTCCGGGCAGCGCCAAGGGCGTCGTCTTCATGACGCTGGAGGACGAAACCGGCATCGCCAATATCGTGGTGTGGCCAAAGGTGATGGAACGTTTTCGCAAGGAAGTGATGGGCGCGCGGCTCATTCTGGTCGAAGGCTATATTCAGAGCAGCCCGGAACAGGTGACGCATCTGGTCGCCCAGCGACTGTTCGATCGCTCGCATGACTTGATGAATCTGGCCAATGACGCGTTCCACCGGAAACATGCGGTGCCGGCCGGCCCGGCGCTGATCGAACCGCTGCATGATGACCGGCGCCAGCACCCCGACAATCCGGCCCAGAAAATCCGTCATCCGCGCAACGTGCGCATCCTGCCGCGCTCGCGGGATTTCCATTAAGCAATCACCGCCGTCCATGACGGTCGCCGATATGGTGGCGCCGGCAAACGACATATAATGTCGCGATGCCTCCTCGGGAATCATACCATGCAAACGCCTCGTGAAATCCTTGCTGATCTGTGGACGCTGGCGGGCGGCGATCCTTCCGCACTCAACACCGTCACGCTGACGGGTGAAGAGCCGCAACTGCCGTCCTCGTTTCGCGTTGCCGCCGCAGCGCAGGCCAGCATTGCCGCGACCGGGCTTGCCGCTGCGCAAATATGGAAATTGCGCAGCGGACAGTCGCAGGATGTCGCGGTCGACATGCGACATGCCGTCGTCGAATGCCGTTCCGAGCGTTACCTGCGCGTCGATGGCAAGCCGCCAGGTCCGGCCTGGGACGCCATCGCCGGGATCTACAAAACCCGCGATCAACGTTTCGTGCGGCTGCACACCAATTTCCCGCATCACCGCGACGCCGTCTGCAAGGTGCTGAGCTGCAAGCCGGAGCGCGATGATGTTCAGGCCGCGCTGCTGCAGCGGGACGGCGAGGCATTCGAGACCGCGGCCTATGCCGGCGGCTGCGTCGTGGCGCTGATGCGCTCGCATGAAGAGTGGTCGGCGCTGCCCCAGGCCAGCGCGCTTGCCGAATTGCCTCCGATCTCGATCGAGAAAATCGGCGAGGCCGGGCCAAAACCATGGCCCGCCGGCGACCGCCCGCTTGCCGGGCTGCGCGTGCTGGATCTGTCGCGGGTGATCGCCGGTCCTGTCGCGGGGCGCACGCTGGCGGCGCATGGCGCCGACGTCCTGCTGATTTCCGGTCCCGATCTGCCCGCGATTCCATGGCTCACCATCGATACCGGCCGCGGCAAGCTCACGAGCTTCGTCGAACTCAAGAGCGAACAGGGGCGGGCCCGCTTGCGCGACCTGCTGGCGAGCGCGGATATTTTCTCGCAAGGCTATCGTCCGCGCTCGCTGGCAGCGCTGGGCTTCTCGCCGCAGGATGCGGCGCGGATCAGCCCCGGCATCGTCTACGTGTCGCTGTCGGCCTATGGCCATTCCGGGCCGTGGGCGGAACGGCGCGGCTTTGACTCGCTGGTGCAGACGGCGACCGGCTTCAATCACGCCGAGGGCCAGGCCGCCGGCGTCGACGGGCCGAAGGAATTGCCGGCGCAAATGCTCGATCACGCCAGCGGCTACCTGATGGCGTTCGGCGCGATGATGGCGCGGGCGCGCCAATCGCGCGAGGGCGGCAGCTGGCATGTCCGCGTGTCGCTGGCGCAGACCGGGCGCTGGCTGTGGAATCTCGGCCGCGTGGCCGACGGTCTCAAGACCGAGGATTTGAGGGGCGACACGGTGCAGCGCTTTATCGAGGAAACCCCTTCCGGCTTCGGTCCGCTGCGGTCCGTCCGTCATTCGGCCGCGCTGTCGGCAACGCCCGCATTCTGGGCGCGCCCGGCGATGCCGCTCGGCAGTCACCCGCCGCAATGGCCGGAACGCCATTGATAGTTTCAGAAAATAGCTCTCAGAAGCCGTAAAGCCGTGCCGGGTTGTCGACCAGAATCCTTTTTCGGATCGCCGCGTCCGGCGCCCATACCGGGAGCTGGTTGAGCAGGCGGCCGTCATCGATCTGAAGCAGTGGCGTCACGTCGGTCGGCTTCTTTCCGGGTGGCGTGACCGAATCCGGGTGCGGCCAATCGCTGCCCCAGATGATCCGATCGGAATTCGCTGTTATCAGCGCGCGGGCGAGCGGGATCACATCGGGATAATCCGGCGCGAGGCTGGAGGCCCGATAGGCGCCGGAGATCTTCACATAGGCCTTGCCGGTCCGGACCAGCTCCAGCATGTCGGAAAAGCCCGGCTGCTCGAGGCCAAGCTCGGCATGGGCGCCGCCGAAATGGTCGAACACGACCGGCACCGGGCAAGCCGCGACGAGCTCCTTGATCGCGGAGATCATCGCCAGATCCGTGAACATCTGGATATGCCAGTTGCGGTTCTTGACGCGGTCGACGGCGGCCTGAAAGCGCGCGCGGCCAACGGCGGGGTCGCTGACCCCGCTTGTTGCGAGATTGAGCCGGATACCGCGGATGCCCGCCTGGTTCATGGCGTCGAGGTCGCTGTCCGGGGTCTTGCCGTCGATGACGGCAACGCCGCGCGCAGTCGCGCCGCGTGCCTTGATGCCGAACAATGTTGCCGAATTGTCCGGGCCATAGACGCTTGGGGTGACGATCACGACGCGCTCGATGTGCAGCGCCTTGTGCAGTGCCGCCATTTCTTCGGGCGATGCCGGTTCGGGGGTGTAGACCCGCCCCGGGAAGAACGGAAATTTCTCGGGGTCACCGTGAATGTGGGTGTGGCAATCGCAGGCGCCGGCGGGAATGTCGAAATTCACGGGCGTCGACGGCTGTGCCGCTTTCGCAAGGACGGTTCGGTTGGGCATGGTTACTCCGGCCGCGATGGAGGCAAGAAGGATACTGCGTCTGGTAAGCATCGGCTCTCTCCCTTGTGCGTTTTTGTGTTTTTGATTTTGCGCTTCGGAACGCTTGCGGCGGCGTATCAGGTCCGAATTGAAGCATCGGACGGACCGCGACAGACCATCAAAAGTCAATGTCCCAAGCCTTGCGAGACCGGTCAAGCCGGCAGTCAATCCAGCACCTGTTGCCGGTTCATCACAGACGAATATCGGAGGAAAATACGCTATAGCTACAGGTAGCGGCGTCCGATTCCAGGCGCTCGCTTCCAATCGCGCCCGGGCCTGCATTTGATGCCGAAAATGTTCTCCGACCCCGAGGCGATCGCGGAGGATATCATCCGCGACGTCGGGACCGACCTCGTCGTCGGGCTGCCGCTCGGGCTAGGCAAGGCCAACCAAATCGTCAATGCGCTCTACGCACGCGCGGCCGCCGACCGGGCGATCAATCTCACCTTCTTTTCCGCGCTGACGCTGGAAAAACCGAAGCCGGCCAACCTGCTGGAGCGCCGTTTTATTGGACCGGTGATCGACCGCCTGTTCGGAGGCTATCCGGACCTTGCTTATGCCGACGCGCTGCATGCCAATGCGCTTCCGCCCAATATCCGCGTCATCGAGTTCTTTTTTCTGGCCGGAAGGTGGCTGCATGTGCCGTTTGCGCAGCAGCATTATGTTTCCGCAAATTATACCCATGCCTCGTCATACCTGCTGGCGCGCGGGCTGAACGTCGTCACGCAGCTGGTGGCGAAACGCGTGGTCGACGGCGTCGCGCGTTACAGCCTGAGCTGCAACACCGACACCACGCTGGATATTTTGCGTGCTCGTGCGGAGGGTCGCGCGTCGTTCAAACTGGTCGGCCAGGTCAATTCCGAACTGCCGTTCATGCCGGGCGCGGGCGATCTGCCGGCCGAACAATTCAGCGCGGTACTCGACAGTCCGAAGACCGACTTTCCGTTGTTCGCGCCGCCGTCGGAACCGATCACGGACACCAAATACGCCATCGGCCTTCGGGCCGCAGGGCTCATTCGCGACGGCGGCACGCTGCAGATCGGCATCGGGCAGGTTGGCGACGCGCTGGCGCAGGGGTTGATCGTCCGCCATTGCGACAATGCGCAATTCCACGAAATCATGAAACGGCTGTCACCCGCGACCGAACGGCGTCCGGCGCCGGAAACCGGACCGTTCGAACAGGGTCTCTATGGCGTCAGCGAGATGCTGTTCGAGGCGTTTCTCGGCCTGATCGACGCCGGTATTCTCAAGCGCGAGGTCGATGGCGTGCTGCTGCATGGCGCGTTTTTTCTCGGGCCGAAATCATTCTACCGCGCATTGCGCGAGATGACATCCAGCCAGATCGCGCGGATCCAGATGATGCCGGTGTCGTTCACCAACGAACTCTATGACGACGAGGCCGCCAAGCGGCGCGCCCGCGTCGACGCCCGCTTTGTCAACAATGCGATGATGGCGACGCTGATGGGGGCGGTGATTTCCGATGGCGTCGAGAACGGGCAGGTCGTCAGCGGTGTTGGCGGCCAATATAATTTCGTGGCGCAGGCGTTCGCGCTGCAAGGTGCGCGCTCGATTCTCACGGTCGAAGCGACGCGGCAGGCCGCTGCCAAGACACAATCCAACATCCGCTGGAACTACGGCAACGAGACCATTCCGCGGCATCTGCGCGATATCATCGTCACCGAATATGGCGTCGCCGATCTCCGGGGAAAGTCCGATGCCGAGGTGATCGCAGCGATGCTGGCGGTTACGGATTCCCGCTTTCAGGCTGAACTCGCGCGACAGGCCAAGGATGCCGGCAAACTGCCTAAGAATTTTGAAATCCCGGCGGCGTATCGCGACAACCTTCCGGAACGGATCGCCGGCGCGTTGAAGCCTGCCCGCGATGCCGGCTTGCTGCCGTCGTTTCCGTTCGGCAGCGATTTTACCGGGGCCGAACAGCGGCTGATTCCGGCGTTGCAGTTGTTGCAGGACGCACAGCGTGCGCCGCAGCGCCTGGCCGGATTGTTGTGGCAGGGATTGACCCACCGGCCCGATGAAGCCGACGGGGAATGCCTGGCGCGGCTCGGTCTCGACCGGCCGGCAACATGGTCCGAACGTGCCTACCGTGCTCTGGTCAGCGCGGCGCTGGTCAGGAGCCGTATTCAATGACCCCGGTCGTCCGGCCGGATGCGGGGACCCGCTGAGGACCCGCGCCTTCGGCAATGTGGCAGAGGCCTTCTATGATCAGCAGAGCCAGGGGTTGTGGGTCCCGGCGTTCGCCGGGACGACTCGCGGTGAGACCTGCGCATTTCACCTGTTCTTGTTCACCGGCTTGCGCTTGGCGATGAATGCCGCCATGCCCTCGGATCGATCCTCCAATGCAAAGGTCGAGTGAAACAGGTCGCGTTCGACATTGAGTCCCTCGGATAACGGCGTCTCGAACGCGCGGTTGACGGCGCTCTTTGCCATCTCGGCCGCCGGACGCGACATCGCGGCGATTTTTTCCGCCATCGCCAGCGCTTCCTCCATCAATTTGTCCGATGGCACGATGCGGCTCACCAGACCCGAGCGCTCCGCTTCGGCCGCGTCCATCATTCGGCCGGTGAGACACAGATCCATCGCCTTGGATTTGCCGATCGCGCGCGTCAGCCGCTGGGTCCCACCGATGCCGGGGATAGTGCCGAGCGTGATTTCCGGCTGGCCGAATTTGGCGGTATCCGCGGCGATGATGATGTCGCACATCATCGCCAGTTCGCAGCCGCCGCCGAGTGCATAGCCGCTGACGGCGGCAAGCGTCGGTTTGCGGCAATTGGCGACACGGTCACCGCCGACCGCAATGAAATCGCTGGAAAACATGTCGATGAAGGTTTTCGGCTGCATTTCCTTGATATCGGCGCCCGCGGCGAAGGCCTTCTCGCCGCCGGTCAAAAGGATGCATCCAATCTTGTCATCGGCTTCAAGGTCGTCGACCGCCGCCGCGATCTCGCGAAACACGCCGAAGGACAGCGCATTGAGCATTTTCGGCCGGTTGAGCGTGATGATGCCGACCGCGCCTTTGCTTTCGACGATGATGTATTCGAACGTGCTCATGGTCCCCCCGCGCCTGATTTCGCGGGGTAATGTGCCCGCTGGCGGGACGGGCTTCAAGTGGGGCGAATTTCACCTCGGCCGAATCGCCTGTCCCGGACGCGGCGCGGCGTCCGGGACAGAAGGCCGCTCACGCCATGAACATGCGCGCAGCGGAGGCCATCGTCAGAAGTGCGCCAAAACCGATGAAGATTTTACCGATCAGCGAGGTTCGGTCCCAGGTGCTGTCGCTGCTGCTGGCCGCGCTGCCGGCCAGCACGGGCGCTGCGGCGGAGGCCACGGGCGGCTCGGCGGAGGCCATGGCGATCGGCGCCGCAGGTGGGTTGCCTTCGTGGAGCGCACGATCGACATCGTTGAGCTGATCAGCGGCCACGACCTGGGATTCTGCGGCGGGCTGCATGTCAGCCGGATTGTTCGGCGCGCTCTGCACGATATTGCTGGCCCGCACCGACATGGCCTGGGCGGCGTCGCTGGTCGGCGAGTCGGAGGCCGCCAATTGGGCATTGGCGTTGGCGACTGATGGCGGTATCTCGGACGATGAGGGAGGCGTCGATGACTTGTCGGCGTCGTCGGCCGCGACATCGGTCGCGGCGGCTTTCTTGTCGTCGGTGGATTTCAGCGCCACCTTGCCGGATTTATGGTGTGCGTACCGTCTCCAATGGTGCGAGCTGTGCCTGGTGTATTTGTTGAGCGCAATCGGTGCCCCCGCAGTCGAACTCGCGGCCGTGGCATCGGTGGCTGCCGCGGCTTGCGATGGCCCCGCGAAACATACCCAGAGCCCTGCGGCCAGTATCAATGCCGAGTGCCCGTTGCCTTTGATTTTCATTTGGCAATCTCCCCATTTGCCAGCGCCCAAAAGCGAAATGAGACCCCATGGCGTGTCCACAGCGCGGCAAAAAAAGGGAATCTTCGGGCGAGTCCGGGCAAAAGCGGGGCAACCGCATGGTGCCGGCCCGGCATTTCGCGATCGCCAGCTGGCGAAATCCCCTGAAAAAAATGCAGCGAGTGCCAGCCGGGCCGATCAATGTTATCAGCCTGGCAGGGGCGGAATTCGCAGCCGTGATTCCCAAGCGGAATGCGAAAAATTGCATCGTCTTTGAGGCGAAGATCACGACTTCGTGATTGAAACCTCAAAGTGTAACAAATTGAAAGATCGACCGAATTGCAGGGTAGGAGCGCGCGTGTCCGAGCGTGAAGACGAATGGACCGGCCTGATGCGGTTGGCCGTTTCGGGCGACGATGCGGCGTATCATCGCCTGCTCAAGGCCGTCACGCCGGTGCTGCGGGCCGCGGCGCGCCGCGGTCTGGCGCGATCCGGTCAGCCGGTCGACCAATCCGAGGATATCGTGCAGGATATTTTGTTGGCGGTGCATCTGAAGCGGCACACGTGGGACGCCGACGCACCGTTCGCGCCGTGGCTGTTTGCGATCGCCCGCAACAAGCTGATCGATTCGCTGCGCCGCCGGGGCCGGCGGGTTTTCGTTAACATCGACGATTTCGCCGAGACGATCCCGAGCGAGCCGGTCGCGGAGATCGCTCCGGCAAACGAGGTTGCGGCCCAACTGCAATCGCTGCCGGCGCGGCAGCGTGAGGTATTGCAGTCGATCGCGGTCGACAGCGCATCGATCAAGGACACCGCGGCAAAATTTGCGATGAGCGAGGGCGCGGTGCGCGTGGCGCTGCATCGCGGGCTTGCCAGCCTTACCGCCAGATTGCGGGAACAATGACCATGGAAACCGATCAGCTCATTCGAACTCTCGCGGCCGATAATGCGCACCGTGCGCGGCCGGTCGGACTCGTATTGGCGCTGGCATTGCTCGCCGCGGCGCCGGTTTCGCTGGTGATGTTCTTTGCAGCGCTCGGCGTGCGGCCGGATGCCATGACCGCGATGCATAATCCATTCTTCGACCTGAAATTTCTGGTGACGCTGGCGCTGGCGATTTCGGCCATCGCGGTCAGCCTGCATCTATCGCGGCCGGAAGCCGTGCTGCGCGGCTGGGTATGGTTGTTGGCGATCCCGGTTGGCCTTCTCGCCGTCGGGATCGCATGCGAGATGATGGTGCCGCAGCGGTTGCCGATGATGACGCGATTGATCGGCAGCAATTCGCGGGTTTGTCTGACGGCTATTCCGCTGTTGTCGCTGCCGCTGCTGGCGGCGGCGCTGGTCGGCCTGCGCCACGGCGCGCCGGCTCGACCCGCGCTCGCCGGTGCGCTCGCCGGAATGTTGTCGGCTGGATTGGCGGCGACGCTGTACGCCGCGCAATGCACCGACAATTCGCCATTGTTCGTGGCGACCTGGTACAGCATCGCGACCGCGATCGTCACCGCGATCGGCGCGCTGGCGGGATCGAGGCTGCTCAGATTTTAGCGCGTGTCCTTCCCGCCAAGCGACCGCCGCGAGCGTGAGCCGGGCCGACAATCGATATGTTGTCCACTCACGCCGCCGGCGCTGCGGTCTGCTGCATGCGGTGGAAGCGCAGCACCTGTTGTGCCGTTGAGGGCCGCAACCGTTCGTAAGTGCCCTTGCAAGCCTCAAGATCGCTGCGGTCCAATCCCGACAGATCGTCGCGCATGTTGATGATAGCCTTGACGGTCGACCACGACATCCCCGAGACCTTGGCCAGGATCATGACGCCCTCGGTCCGGGTTTCCACCATCATATTCTCCGCGATCGACACGGGTACCTTGGCGAGCGCCGCAATCGCTGCGTTGGCTTCGTCGAACTTGCCGGCTTCGGCAAATGCCTCCACTTGATGCTCGTCGAGCCTGCCGTCCTCGTAGAGCGATTTGACCAGCGCGTGGGCGATGGCCGTTTCGGGCGTAACGGCCGATGGCGCCGAACGTGCGAGCCGCGTCGCCTCCCGCACCGCGGTGGGTACGTCGCCCGCCATTGGCGGGTTGGCGGTCTCGAGGCGAGCCCGCACTGTCGCCGAGGCCTTCGCGATCAATTTGAGGTAGAGATGCCGCGGCATGGTCGGGCGCAATCCGATGCAGGTCGCAAGATTGTCATCCCCTTCGGCGCGGCTGACCAGCCGAGTGAAGCCGCGCTCGGAAAATTCTGCGCCGGGATTGTTGACGGTGCTCTGGATCACCTCGTCATTGCCGCGCAGCACCAGCACGTCGGTCACGGCGTCGCTCAGCACCCTGCGCGTCGATATTGCCATCAAATGCGCCTGGCTCTTGCTGCGCGCCGTCTCGATCAACGCTTCGTCGTCGAGCCGTTCCGACCGGGACAGTACCGGAGCGGCGACCTCGATGAGATCGTCGAATGCAAGCGTGCGAATGGTAAGTGGCGGCGCGGTGTCGATCGGGGCAAGTCGGTTGGCGAGCAGCGCCTTGGCAGAGCTCTCGATGTGACGAATCAGGCATTGGAAGACATCGTCGAACAATTCGATCTGTTCGTTCGAATAGTCCACCGCTCCGTTGATAAAGAGATCGGTGACGCGGCGCAGGGTTTCGACCCGGCGCGCGACGGTTCCATGCGTGAGCGTGGTCTGCAATTCGTCGAGCAGACTTTCGGAAGTGGAAGCTGATTTCGAACTCATTGACTCTATCCTGGAGCGTTCGGCGGCAGACCGGCGGCGGTTTCTTCGCCTCCGGAAACGGGAGTAGCGGGATCAGGCGCTGGCGATGCGGTTGCGTCCTCGTGCCTTGGCTGTGTAGAGCGCGTTGTCGGCGCGCGCGAGAAAGGTATCCGGGCTTTCGTCCGGTTGCAGCGTCGCGACGCCGGCGGAAATCGTTACCCGCATGCCCGGCGAGAACGCGCTCCAGTCAAGATCGGCGATGATCCTGCGCAGGCGGTCGAGGATGCGCGCGGCTTCGTCATCCGGCGTATCGGGAAGCAGCAGCAGGAATTCCTCGCCGCCGTATCGGCCGAACCTGTCGATATTGCGGATGTTGGCGAATACCGTGATGGCGAATGTCCTGAGCACCTCGTCGCCGGTGGGATGGCCATAGGCGTCGTTGATGCGCTTGAACCAGTCGAGATCGATCAGCGCGATCGAAAGGGGCGTCTTCACGCGTCGGATTCGGGCAATCTGGTCATCCAGCATCCGCATGACGCAGCGGCGGTTGAACGAGCCGGTCAGTTCGTCGAGTTCGGCGAGCAGTTCGATGCGCTTGTTGGCCTCGGCAAGCTCGGCACTGCGCTTGTACAGCTTCTTTCGCAGCGAGTCGCCGTACAGTCCGACGAAGGCGCATTGCCCGATCGTAAGAACGAAGCCAAGCGCCGCAGCGAAACGCTCCGTCGTCGTGGCAAAAGGCATGCCGATGGGCAACGGAGCAAACAGGAAAATCGGAGCGACACATGCCGCCGTGAAAATCCACGAAATCGCCGCCTGACGCGGCGTCATCTGTAACGAGGCAACTCCGAAAATCAGGAACAGGACGTCCAGAAATGCGTAGCCGATCTGTGGCGCGGCCAGCAGAAATCCGAACTGGATCACGATATGGCCGACCACCTGACATACGGTCAGGTGATGATCCTCAAAACGGTCGTTGAAATGCGTTTCGGACAGGGCGGCAAAGAACCCGATCAGGGTAACGCCGCACAGGAAGAACATCGATGGAATGGCCATCGAGATCGTGCCGGCATGCGCGTAAACGAGAAGCACGCCCGCACCGAGCGCGTAACTTCCGACCTGGGCCGCCAATGATTGCCGGCGCTGCCCGAGGCGGCGCGACAACGCGATCGCCGACGGCTTCGAATCAACGCCGTCCAGTTCAGCCGCAATTGGATTCGCGAGCGCGGGCGCAACGTGGTCCATGGTTTCGCCATCGATGGAACTCGCCGCAAATCTAAATGGGAAAGCCTTTAGGTTTGGTATCTTTGGCAGCCGGTCCCGAACCTTCAACATCGGCTTTGGCCTTGTTTTACAATGGAAATCAGCTCACTCCGGGCAATGTGACGCAGCAGTCGGAGCCGGGGGAACCGGTGGGGCGCGCGCGTCACAAATGCTGTGTTGCGCGCCAAGCCTTGCTAAGGTCGGTTGGGGATTTATTGGAGCGTACAGAAAGTATTGCTGTATTATGATACCGATTTCATGGCCTCGATCATCGTCTGGCCCCCAACGGCCGCCCGACGATCGCCGTTTGTGGGCTAAATCACAGACTCAGACGACCTATTGCAATATTTTGAAGAATCTTGCCTTTCCCATCGAACCACCCCGCAGCCCAATCCGACCAACCTTGCGAGACGGCCATTGAGTGCGACACAGGCGGCCTCGGACGACGTCCTGATCGCTCGAATCGCCCAGGGCGACCGGCTTGCCATGCAGGTGCTGTACGGCAGGCACCATGTCAGGGTGTTCCGCTTCGGGGTTCGGCTGGTGCGGGACGAACAGGTTGCCGAAGACCTCATCAGCGAGGTGTTTCTCGATGTATGGCGCCAGGCCGGCAAGTTCGAAGGCCGATCTGCCGTTTCCACCTGGCTACTGGCGATCACGCAATTCAAGGCCTTGTCTGCGTTGCGCCGCAGGAAGGACGTTGAACTGGACGATGAGGCGGCCAATGCCATCGAGGATGCATCCGACGATCCGGAAGTGGCGGCACAAAAGAAGGACACCAGCCAGGCGTTGCGCAAGTGCCTGACGGTGCTTTCGCCGGAACATCGGGAGATCGTCGATCTTGTCTACTACCACGAGAAATCCGTGGAAGAGGTGGCCGAGATCGTCGGTATCCCGGAGAACACCGTGAAGACGCGCTTGTTTTATGCGCGCAAAAAATTGGCCGAACTGCTCAAGGTAGCCGGTATCGAACGAGGTTGGCCATGATGGCAGCGAGCAAAAAAATGCTGGAACAAGAGCCCAGTGAAATAGAAATGCTGTTGCCCTGGCATGCGGCTGGTACGCTCAATCCGCGCGATGCGCGCCGCGTCGATGAGGCGCTCGCCCGCGATCCCGAGCTTGCGAAGCAATACGCTGCGATCAGGGAAGAGTACGCCGAAACCATTGATCTCAATGAAAGCCTTGGCGCGCCGTCCGCGCGCGCCATGCAGAAGCTGTTTGCGGCGATCGACACCGAACCGGCCGGCAAGCCGTCGCTGTCGCGCGGTATCTCGACGCGGATCTCCGGATTTTTTGCAAGCCTGTCGCCGCGGACACTGGCCTGGTCGTCGGGCATCGGCGCGCTGGCGCTGCTGCTGCAGGCCGGCGTGATCGGCACGGTGCTGATGAAGAACCAGCCCACCTCGTTCCAGACCGCGTCGTTGAGCATGGACGAGCCGGTCACCCGATCGTTGGGGGTGGAAGCGCCGCCGCGCGCGCTGGTGCGGTTCGCGCCGGACGCGCGCGTCGCCGACATCACTGCACTCCTCGACCGCTATCAGGCCGCGATCGTCGATACGCGGGGCGGGATGTTTCGCCTGCAATTTGGCAGCAAGGCGATGGCGAAGGATCAAATTGCCGGTCTGATGAGCAGGCTGCAAGGCGAGAAGATTATCAGTCTCGCGGTGGCTGCGCCGTAAGGCGGACGGCGCATCGAGCCGGCAACGCATAGGCCCGAGGTCTTCATGATCGACGATGGCGCCAACTGGCGAATAATCGCACGGCGTGCGGTACTGGCATTGATCGCCACCGCATGGCTGTTTGCATCGTTCGACGGCGCCGCGGTTCAAGCGCAAAGCATCATGCGCTCGCCCAGCTTCAACATCGCGCCGCGCTTGCCGCGCATCAATCCGAGCCTGGCGGCCCGGCGCAACCCGACCATCACCGGCAGGACAGTGGCGATCAGCAGAACGACCCCGGTCAGATCGGTGCCGCGGATCGGTGTGGGATCGACGCTCCCCTACGTGCGCTATTCCCCCAACATCTATCCGCCCTGCAGCGACGGCTATCGCGATGGCGGATGCTGGGACCAGTCCGGTTCGTCGTCCAATGGGGGCGGCGGCGCTACGTCGACCAAGAGCGTCAACAACATCCCGCGCCGCGACGTTTCGCAGGCCGCTCTCAACCTGCACACTGTCGCTAACGAACTCGTGGCCGAGATCGACGGCGCGCTATCCGACTCTCAGGCCAATGAATTGGCGCGGCGTCACGGCCTCCTGCGCCTGGAATCGCAGAATTTCCCGCTGATAGGCAGCACGATCAGCCTGTTTCGCATCGCCGACCGCCGCGCGGCGGAGACGGTGAGCCGCGAACTTGCCGCCGACGCCAGTGTTCGCTCGGTGCAGCCGAACTTCCGTTATGTCCTGCAGGACCAGAAAATGGCCTTGACCGAGGGCGATCCCGCACAATACGCGGTCGCGAAACTTCGATTGCCGGAGGCGCACAAGCTTGCCGATGGCGCCAATGTGACCATTGCCGTGATCGATTCCGGGATCGACGTCAAACATCCGGAACTCGCCAACTCGATTGCAGACAGCTTCGATGCATTGGGCGGCAAGGAAGGTCCACATGTCCACGGCACCGGCGTGGCCGGCGCGATCGTGTCGCATGCCCGGTTGATGGGGAGCGCACCGGCGGCCAGGATTTTGGCGATCCGTGCCTTCGGCAAAGCGTCGAGCGGCGCGGAAAGCACCTCCTTCGTGATCCTGAAGGGATTGGATTACGCAGCGGCGCACGGCGCGCAGATCGTCAATATGAGCTTCGCCGGTCCGAAGGACGCGTTGATCGAACGCGGGATCGCAGCATTGGCCGGCAAGGGCATTGTGATGGTCGCTGCCGCCGGCAATGCCGGGGCAAAATCACCGCCGCTATATCCCGCCGCCAACGCCAACGTGATTGCGGTCAGCGCCACCGACGCGCAGGACAAGCTGTTTACGGCATCGAACCGCGGCGGCTACATCGCGGTCGCCGCGCCGGGCGTCGATGTCTTCCTGCCGGCGCCCGAGGAAAAATACCAGATCACGTCCGGCACCTCGTTTTCCGCGGCTTATGTCAGCGGCCTCGCAGGCCTGATGCTGGAGCGCAATCCCGCCTTGAAGCCGGAGGAACTGCGCGCGATCCTGATGAAGACCGCCCGCGATCTTGGTTCCCCCGGCCGTGACGATCTGTTCGGCGCCGGCGAAGCGGACGCCTTTGCCGCGGTGTCGGCCGTTGGCACCGCGCCGGTCGCCGCAATTGCCGGCCGGCCCGCCGGCGAGGCCGGTGAAAATGTTTCGGACCGGCCGCAAGTTCCCTCAACCCGGGCGCTGGACGAGCCTGCGGCCGCCATGGCGTCCGACAAGTCGGCCGCGGGGGACCCTAATCGCCCCGCCGCACAATAGAGCGAGATTGCTTTTCGTCGAATTTTCGTCGAAAGCCATTCGCTCTACCTTTTTGTTTGAGCATGCTCTTCGCGCAAACGCTTCGCGTTTGTCGCGAGGGAAAACCCCGTGCCCACCCCGCATCAAGTGCCGGGCAGGCTTTTTCCGGATCATGCTTTGGTTTTCGCCCCGAAAAACGCCGTCAAAGGCGTTAAAAAAATCGCCGGTGGTTTGAACGTGCGGCGCCCCTCCCGCGACCAATATCGGTGGGAGCGGTAATCCCTCCCCATCGAGGCTGTATTTGGCGCGAGCGCCCATCCACCCCAAGCGCCCATATAGCTTGACCCGTCCGGTTGTCCCCCCGGACGGGTCTTTCGTTTTGGCTGATATTTCGGGCATTTCCGTCAAGCGAAATCGGTCGTACTGCCGCTGCCCGCGCGCTGGCGGACACCGCAACTCAGCCATCCCGGCATGCGGCTTGACTGTTAATAGTGAGGACAGTCCCCAATTTTCGCGGCTTTCGGTCGATGAGGCGGCTCTGGTCACGACGTTCACTGGACAATGCAAAAGTTTTCCACAGAATATCCCTGTCGCGTCTAATTGATTCGTTCCCGTTGCGTCTGCGTCCGTTTTTCTCCTACGGGCTGGCTCATGACACATCGATTGGACGTGGCGCGCGGTCGCGACATTGTCGGGCGCTGGTGCGCTCTTGCCGAGCAGCGGCTCGATCACCTCACCGAACTGTTCGAGACCGGCCGCTGGCGCCGTTATCACACCGAACTCGCCTTTCTCGAGAATATCCAGGAGGCCAAGGCCGCGGTCGAACTCTGGCGCGACCTGTTGATACGTGAGGACTCCCGGGACCATTCCGCCATCGATATCTCCTGGCTCGGTCGGACCCGGGCGACGCTGCCGCGTGGCGAAAGGTTGCCCCATCAGGCTCATCGGTTTCGACCGCAACCGGCGCCGATACCAGCCGAACCGCCATCGGGTGGTTCGATCGGCTTGGAAACCGCTCAAATGTCGTCGGAGGAGGCGCCTTCCGCGCCGGAATCGAGCGTAGCGGCGCTCGACGTTGCCCCGGAGCTGACGCTGAACATTGCCGCAATGCACGAACGATATCCGCTGCTGCGCAACGCGCTGTAGGATCTACCTTCTCACCGCATTCGCTGTTATCACCAGCTGCGCGAAACGTTGGGCGCCATCGGCCGATAGATCCGGGGTCACCGGTCGCATCCGGTCGAGCCCGACCACGGCGCCGCCCGGGGCTTCCGAAATCAGATTGTTGCCGACCAGCACCGTGCCCGCGCCCGGCGCCACCGACACGCCGATCCCGACAAAGGCATTGCGGATCACGTTGCCCGAGATGGCGACATCGCGCAGATACTTGCCCCAGCCGGTGATGATCCCGAACGAGGGCGCGTTCTCGATCACGTTGCCCGATACCGAGGTATCGGCCTCGACATAGATGCCGACGCCGGCGTCATCGTCGGGCGCGGTACCGATCGGGCGCTTCGGCAGCAGGTTGCGGATGATATTGCCCTGCACGACTGCGAGACGTCCGCCCTCGTTGAAATTACAGACCGAAACGCCGAACGCCGCGCCGTCCACGGTGTTGTTGGCGATCACAGCACCCTCGAACGAAAATTCGGAATACAGCGCGACCTCGCGGACGTCGCTGACGCTGTTGCCAGTGATCTGGATGTTGGATGCCGAATTGCCGCGCACCGCGGAATAGTCGCAATTGCGGATGCGATTGCCGCGCACGATCACGTTGCCGGCGCGGAAGGCGTTGATGGCGTTGCCGTATTGCCCGGAGCCGCCGGGGCCAGCCTTGATGTCCTCGATCCGGTTGTCGAGAACCAGCGTGCCGTCGTCGCCGATCGCGGTACGCAGGATTTCGATGCCGTTGTCGTTGGTGCCGGCAATGGTGTTGCGCGACACCAGCAAGCCCTGCGCGTCGAATGAGACGATGGCTGTCGCGGCTGACTTGGCAATGATATTTCCGCTGACCTCGCCGGCGATATCCTCGAACCAGATGCCGCAGCCGCCGCTGCCGGTGATTTCGCAATCGGCGATGCGGATGTCGCGTCCGCCGAGGCAATGCACGAGGCCGCGCCGCGTCGGCAGCGGAATCCCGCCGCCATCCAGCGTGATGTTGGTCAGCCCGATGCTGCCGCGGCCTTCGCCGGAGACCATCGACGCGCCGCCGCTGAAAACCAGCCTGGTTGCGCCGCGGACCCCGGTCAGTTGCGTGCCGTTTTGCAGGTGAAGCATGCCGGTGCGATAGACCCCCGGCGGCAGCGCCAGCGGCACCTGCGCGCGCGCGGTTTCCTCGATCGCGCGCTGCAAGGCCTTGGTCTGATCGTCCGGACTGCCGGGCCGGACACCATATTGCGTGGCATCGCGCCCGAGCACCGAGGTGAGGGGTGCCGCGCGCGCGGCATCGGGCGACATCGCCAGCGCGCCGGCCGCGCCAGAGACGGATGCCCCGATGAGATGGCGGCGGTTGACGTCCATGTTGCGTCTTTCCCCGGACGCGCGTGAAGCGCTTCCTCGATGCTGGAGTAACGCAAAAATACCGCGGGGCGTGGCGGAGGCGAGGGCGCGAACGGCCGATTGTTGGGGATAGGGTTAATGGTATCCGGCCGCGCAGCCATCGAGGCTCGCACCTCAAGACGGCGCAACCTCCCGCGCCGCCCTTCGCGTCAGCTTCACCATCTCGAGCAGCATCGCTTCGCCGGCATCGACCAGTTCTTCCAGCGTGACACGGTGGCTTGTGCCCTTGCGGCGCGAAACGCCGTCGCGCGCGAGCAGCGGCACATGCACAAACGCGGCGAGACGCGGACCTGTGTCACGGTATGTCGCCTCGATCGCGCGCCAGCTCAGATAATTGCAGAGATAGCTGCCGGCATCGCGCGAAGCCCGTGCATCGATGCCGGTGCCGAGCGCCGCCCGCAAAAGCCTGGCAGTGTGCGGGCCGAACATCATGGCGTCGGCGCCGCCGGCGATCGATCCCTTGCGTATTCTTGCATGGTCGGCGTCAGGCCATAATGTAGTGAGGGCGTTGCGGGCGCGGGTCTCGACCCGAACGAAGGGCGTACGGGTGGCGAGGCCGAACATCAGAAGCGCCTGCGGACGTTTCAGCGCCAGCAGGTCAGGCAATTGGCGATCGACCGCGTTATACGTCACCGGGAAAATGTGACCGGACAATTCGACATCGCCAAGAGCAGGACGCCGCAATCGCAATAGCCGCTCCACCAGCGGCTGCGTCGGATTGAAGGGCGCGCCGGGAAACGGACCGAAGCCGGTGATCAGCATACGAAGTTTATCGCTCATCTCACTTCAGCATCTCCGCGATCTGCTCGGCCGCCAGTGCCGGGGTGATGCGGCCGTCGGCCACCTCGGCTTCGATCTTCTTCACTTTGGCGCGGATCGCCGGATCGGCGCGCAGCCGCGCCATCATCCGCTGCTCCAGCATAGACCACATCCATTTCACCTGCTGCTGCCGACGCCGATCGGCGAATTCGCCGGAGGCTTTCATCGCGGCGCGGTGATCGAGAATTTTCTGCCACAGCGCATCGATGCCGATGCCCGCCAGTGCCGAATAGGTCAGGACCGGCGGGTGCCAATGCTCCGAGCGCGGGCTGAGGATATGCAGCGCGCCGCGATATTCGGCCGCCGCGAGATTGGCGCGCTTGATGTTATCGCCGTCGGCCTTGTTGACCGCGATCATGTCGGCGAGTTCGACCAGGCCTTTCTTGATGCCCTGCAATTCGTCGCCGGCGCCCGGCAGCATCAGCGCCAGGAAAAAATCGGTCATGTCGCATACCGCGGTCTCGGATTGTCCGATCCCGACGGTCTCCACCAGCACCACGTCGAAGCCGGCGGCCTCGCACAACAGCATCGCCTCGCGGGTTTTCGCGGCAACGCCGCCAAGCGTTCCCGAAGCCGGCGAGGGCCGGATGAAGGCGCTGTCGGAGGCGGAAAGCCGCGCCATCCGCGTCTTGTCGCCGAGGATCGAGCCGCCGGTGCGCGCCGAGGAGGGATCTACTGCGAGCACCGCGACCTTGTGGCCGCGCTCGATCAGGAACATCCCGAGCCCATCGATGGTGGTGGATTTGCCGACCCCGGGCGAGCCGGTAATGCCGACGCGGACCGCGTTGCCGGTGTCGGGCAGCAACGCCTGCACCAGATCGCGCGCCGCGGCCTGATGATCGCCGCGCCGGCTCTCGATCAGCGTGATCGCGCGCGCCAGCGCCGCGCGGTGACCTGAGCGGAGGTCCTGGGCAAGCCGTTCGATGTCAGGCACCTTGCTTGCGGTCATTGCTGATCGTCGTCGTCGCCCTTGGGGCGTGTGCCGCCGAATATTTTTTCGCCTTCCACTGTCAAATATGGTTTTAGCGTCTCCCACGACACGAAGGCGACGTACTCGCCTTCGGCATAGGGGCCGACCGCGTAGGGCGGATAGTGGAAGGTGAGGCCGGAACTCTTGCCGGATATGGTCGAGGGCGCCAGCGTCACCGCGCCGATCTTGAGCAGCGTCGGCTTGAGGTCCTTGTACCATTCGGCGGTCGCGGTCTCGCCGGCGCCGCGCTTCTTCTTCTCGGCATTCAGGGAAACAATGACGGCGTTCAGCAACGCTTTCATGGTTGGGCCATCGTCGGCGGTCTCGCCGAAGAAGGGACGGATGCTGATACGCTTCTTTTCGTTTGCGTCCCACAGGATGGTATTGACGTCCCTGTTTGGATGCGCGCCGCCGGTGTCGATATAGTCGGACCTGACGATGCTGACATAGTGACCGTCGACAACCGAGCGCGTCTCGTATTTGCGCTCAAAGGTCCAGGGACCATTGCGAAACATGACAGGGTCCTGCTTGCGCGATGTCTCTGCCTCCGCGGCATTCTTGTCGATCCACTTCCTGCCCTCGGCAAGGCAATCCGCAGCTAGCGCCGTGTCGGCCTTGATCTCGCCGTCGAGGAAGACGCCGGCCTCGATATTCCTGTTCTTGACCGAAGCGTCGGGCTTGGCCTCATCGGCGAGGGCGGGGAAGGAGAGAAATGCGAACGCGGCCGTGAGGCACATCGCGCGGACGAACGTGATTGTGGCAGCAACGCGCACGGAAATTCCTCTTACGAAAATGGGAGAGGCGCGGATCTACTCCGCCGCTTCGCTATGCCCAAGCCGCGCGTTAAGCTTGTGGATCAGCTCCTCGGCGGCATCCGCTATCACGGTGCCGGGCGGGAAGATCGCTTCGGCGCCCGCCTTGTACAACGCATCATAATCCTGCGGCGGCACCACGCCGCCGACGATGATCATGATGTCGTCGCGGCCCTGTTTCTTCAGCGCGGCCTTCAGTTCCGGCACCGCCGTGAGATGCGCTGCGGCCAGCGACGACAGCCCGAGAATATGCACGTCGTTCTCGACCGCCTGCCGCGCGGCCTCTTCAGCGGTGGCGAACAACGGTCCGATGTCGACGTCGAAGCCGACATCGGCAAAGGCGGACGCGATCACCTTCTGGCCGCGGTCATGGCCATCCTGGCCGATCTTGGCGACGAGAATGCGCGGCCTTCGGCCCTCGGCCTCCTCGAACGCATCGATCAGCGCCTGCACCCTCTCGACCCGGTTGGACATGGTGGACGCCTCCCGCTTGTAGACGCCGGTGATGGATTTGATTTCGGCGCGGTGGCGCCCGAACACCTTCTCCATCGCATCGGAAATCTCGCCGACCGTGGCCTTGGCGCGCGCGGCATCGATCGCCAGCGCCAGAAGGTTGCCGTTGCCTTCGCCGGCGCTCCGGGTCAGCGCCGCCAGCGCCTCGTCGACGTCCTTCTGGTTACGCTCTTTCTTCAGCCGCGACAGCTTGTCGATCTGCAGCCGACGCACGGTGGAGTTCTCCACCTTCAGCACGTCGATCGGCGCTTCGTTGACCGGCTTGTATTTGTTGACACCGATCACCGCCTGCTTGCCGGCGTCGATCCTGGCCTGGGTCTTGGCAGAAGCTTCCTCGATTCTGAGCTTGGGAACGCCGGCCTCGATCGCCTTCGCCATGCCGCCGAGCGCCTCGACCTCCTGGATATGGCCCCAGGCTTTCGCCGCGAGATCATGGGTCAGCCGCTCGACATAATACGAGCCGCCCCAGGGATCGATGATGCGGTTGGTGCCGCTTTCCTGCTGCAGGAACAATTGCGTGTTGCGCGCGATTCTGGCGGAAAAATCCGTCGGCAGCGCCAGCGCCTCGTCGAGCGCGTTGGTGTGCAGCGATTGGGTATGGCCCTGCGTTGCCGCCATCGCCTCGATGGTGGTGCGCATCACATTGTTGTAGACGTCCTGCGCGGTCAGCGACCAGCCCGAGGTCTGGCAATGGGTTCGCAGGCTCAGCGAGCGCGGGTCCTTCGGGTTGAACGGCTTCAGGAGCTTGGCCCAGAGCAGCCGCGCCGCGCGCATCTTGGCGACTTCCATGAAGAAGTTCATGCCGATCGCCCAGAAGAACGACAGCCGCGGCGCAAAGCGGTCGACGTCGAGACCGGCGGCTAACCCGGCGCGCAGATATTCGACGCCGTCCGCCAGCGTATAGGCGAGCTCCAGGTCCTGCGTCGCGCCGGCTTCCTGCATGTGATAACCGGAGATGGAGATGGAATTGTATTTCGGCATCTTCTGCGAGGTGTAGGCGAAGATATCGGAGATGATCCGCATCGAGGGCGCCGGCGGATAGATATAGGTGTTGCGCACCATGAACTCTTTCAGAATGTCGTTCTGAATGGTGCCGGAGAGTTTTTCGGGCGGCACGCCCTGTTCCTCGGCAGCCGCAACGAACAGCGCCAGGATCGGCAGCACCGCGCCGTTCATGGTCATCGACACGCTCATCTGGTCGAGCGGAATGCCTGAGAACAGCGTGCGCATGTCGTAGATCGAATCGATCGCGACGCCGGCCATCCCGACATCGCCGGTGACGCGCGGATGGTCGGAGTCGTAGCCACGGTGGGTGGCGAGATCGAACGCGACCGAGAGGCCTTTTTGCCCGGCGGCGAGATTGCGGCGGTAGAACGCGTTGGAATCCTCCGCCGTGGAGAAGCCGGCATATTGCCTGATGGTCCAGGGCTGATTGACATACATGGTGGGGTAGGGGCCGCGCAGATAGGGCGCGATACCGGGCCAGGTATCGAGGAAGTCGATGCCTGCGAGATCGCTTTCCGAATAGCCTGACTTGACCAGGATGCCCTCGGGCGTGAGCCATGGCTCGGCGCTGCCGGCCATTTCGGCTCGGGCGGTCTTTTCAAACGGGATATTCGCAAAGTTCGGTATGCGGCTCATTCTACCAGCCTCGTTCGTCATGGCCGGACTTGTTCCGGCCAACCACGTCTTGTCCTCTCAACCGGCGAAAGACGCGGATGCCCGGGCATGACGGGTTCGATGACGAGAATAGCATAGCGGTTTACGGCCGTCATTCCATTGGGCCTTGTCTCTAATCATGGTCGGGATGCTGGTGGCTGACGATGCCGTTGAGCTTCTCCGATCCATAATTCTGCAGCGTGGTCTGACTCGGGAGATTGGCGATGGCGACCACCCAGCCAAGCCGGGATTCGGTGCCGAATTGCTGGATCGGCACCATCCGATCCGGACGGTCGAACGTACCGGTCATGATCTCGATGCGGGGGCCGTCGATGCGGCGGAAGCTCAAGGGCGTACCACAGTTGGCGCAGAAATCGCGCTCGGCGATCGAGGAGGAGCGGAACGCCGCCGGCTTGCCGCGGGTCCAGGCGAAATCGGTGCGTTCGATGTCTGCGAAAGACGCGAACGGCGCGCCGGTCGCCTTTTGGCACATCCGGCAGTGGCAAATGCTGACCTTTACCGGTGGCGCCGACAGCGCAAAACGCACCGCGCCGCATTGGCAGCCGCCGGTCAGAACGGGTTTGGTCGCCGAGGTCATGTTTCACTCCGTCAGCCGATAGGCCTCCTGCAGCGCCGCCAGCGCATCGCCGCCGGCGAAGATGAAATGATTGACGCCTGCGGCACGGAGCGCTGGTTCCTGTTCGCCCGGCCGCCCTGCCAGATAGATATGCCTGGCGCCCGCGGCTTGAAGGGCCGTCGCGGCCGCCGTCGCCTGCGCTGCATAGACCTTGTCTTGGGAACAGAGGCAGGTCAGCGCCGCCCCGGAGGCCTTGAATGCGGCGACCAGCGCGGTGAAGTCCTTTACCTGTCCCGGAGGGAGAGGTCGCTCCGGCGCCGAAGGCGAGGGAGCGGGTGAGGGGCTACGGCTTGGAGCAAGAGCCCCCTCACCCGATGCTGGTAAAAAGTCGATGGCCTCGATCCCGCCGGTCTCGAAGAAGCTCTTGGCAAAGGTCGCTCGCGCGGTGAAATCGGCCGGCGTGCCGAGATTGGCGAGAAACACTTTCGGCCGCGCGCCGCTTTCCTTCACAATTCGATCCGAGCGGTCGCGCAAATGCTCGAACGGCGCGGCCAGCCGTATCGGCGGCAGCGCATCGAATTTGATCCTGGCCTCGCCATAGGGTGCAAGCACAACCGGCTTTGCATCCAGTACCGCGACGTGAGCTTCATGCAGGTTGGGGAACTCGCTGGCGCCGGTCAGGACTTCCTTGCGCCGGGCGATATTGGCTTCGCGCAGGTTGCGCGTTGCCGCGACCTTGCGCTGGATCAGATTTTGTTCGAGGGCGGCAAACACGCCGCCGGCTTTCTCGATTTCCTGAAACAGCGACCATGCCGTCTCGCAAAGCTGCTGCGTCAGGGTTTCGATGCCGCCGGAGCCGGCGGCCGGATCGGACACCTTGGCGAGGTTGGATTCCTCCAGCAGCACCAGTTGCGTGTTGCGCGCCGCGCGCCGCGCGAATGCATCGGGCAATCCCAGCGCCATTGTATGCGGCAGCACCGTGATGGTGTTGGCACCCCCGAGACCGGCAGAGAACGCAGCAATGGTCGCGCGCAGCATGTTTACGTAGGGGTCGCGCTGGGTCAGCATCCGCCATGCGGTATCGGCTGATATCAACAACGGCTTCGGCGCAAGGCCGCAACCTTGTTCGATTTGCGCCCACAGCAATCGCAGCGCACGGAACTTCGCCATGGTCAGGAACTGATCGGCATCGGCGCTGAGCCGCGCATAGACCATGCTCCGGGCTTCATCCAAAGCCGCACCGGCCCCCTCCAGCGCGCGCAGATAGGCGACGCCGGTCGCCAGCACGAAGGCCAACTCCTGCACTTCCGATCCGCCGGCGTCATGAATCACCCGTCCGTCGGCAACCGCGAACGGGCCCTTGAATCCTATCGCAGCGAGCCCTTTGGCCGCGCCGGTGACCGCGGGCACGATCTCAGCCCAGGCATAGGGACTTGATCCCCAGACCGCGCAGGCCCCGATCGGATCGAGACCGAAGCGGATATCGCAGCCCGCCGGGGCGATGCCCTTGCGCTTGATGTATTCGGCGATGTGGCTGGCCGCCATCCGTGACTGCGGACCGATCTGAAGGTCGACGGCAATTCCGGCATCGATGAAGACGCCGTCGAGAAGCTGCTCGATCGCCTCCGCTGAGGGATCCAGCCCAAAGCCGTACGCTCCATTGGCGCCCGCGAAAACCAGCGTCAGCCCGTTGGCGCCGTTTTCGAGGTCGTGCAATGCCTGTGCGTTGGCTAGCGCGGTATCCGGATGATCGATCCGCTGCATGATCCGCCAGGGCGCCGCCGCGGGCCGGCCTGCGATCGGTGCGGCACCGTGCGCGCGTTGATAGATCGGCTCGATCTTCAGGCCGTCATAGGTCTTGCTGACCAGCTTCTCGAACGGCGCGCCCTTCAGCACGCCATCGACCAGCTTGCGCCAGTCGTCATAGGTAGCCGGCGCGAAATCCGCCGCCAGCCGCAGGTCATCGGTTACAGATGTCATTCGCCAGGTCGCTCCCAGGAGCCGCTCGTGTTGTTGGCTGGAAATTGCCACGTGCCGACCGCCAAGCCAAACAGTTGTTTTGGTCCCTTTTGATCAGCCGAGGTCGGGCAATCGCACGATTCCCAGGGTGGAAAGCTGAGCCAGCGCGGCCGCAACCCTGCGTCCTGCTATCAGACGGTCGGGCGCGATCTCCGCGAGCGGCACCAGCACGAAGGCGCGCTCGAACAGGCGGGGATGCGGCAGCGTCAGTTCCGGCTTGTCGATCGACACGTCGTCATAGGCGATCAGGTCGAGGTCCAGGGTGCGCGGACCCCAGCGCGTTTCATTCGCCCGGTCGCGGCCGAACCTCTTTTCGATCTTGTGCAGCGTGAACAGCAGGGCGTGAGGATCGAGGCTGGTTTCGATCTCGATGCAGGCATTGATGAAGTGGGCTTGCCGCTCGTCGCCCCATGGCGGGGTCGCATAGTCGGACGAACGCGCCAGCAACGCCGCCTGCGTCATGCCGCAGATGTTGGCGATCGCTCCCTGAAATGTCGTGCGGACGTCGCCGACATTGCCGCCAAGCGCGATCAGCACGTCAGCCATGAGAGGGTGGTTGCCGGGTGCGCGTTAGGACCACGCCGACATCGTCGAAAATCGCGGCGATCGGCGCGTGCGGCTTGTGGACGGTCACCTTGACGGCGCTGACGCGCGGAAACGCGCTCAGTACGGCGTCGGCAACGGCGCCGGCGGCGCGTTCCAGCAGTTTATAATTGGCATTTTTGAAGGCCGCCGTCGCGGTCGCGACCACGTTGGAATAGGACACCGTATCGGCGAGGCGGTCGGTGCGCGAGGATTCCGACAGATCGGCGGCGAGTTCGAGATCGATCACGAAGCGTTGCCCAACTTCGGTCTCATGTTCCATGACGCCGTGGCGGGCATGGATGACGACGCCGGTGATGAAAATCGTGTCGGTCATCGGTTGCCCTCGATCGCCGCGGCGACGGCCAGCGCCTGTACGGTTTCCGACACATCGTGGGTCCGAATGATCCGCGCGCCGGCTTGCGCCGCGAGCAGATGAGCTGCGATCGAGCCGCCAAGGCGTTGATGCGGCTCCGACGGGGTAACCGTACTGATGAAGCGCTTGCGCGACGCGCCGACCAGCAAGGGCAGGCCGAATACACTGATCTCGTGGAGTCGGGCCAGCGCCGTCATGCTCTGTTCGGAACTCTTGCCAAAGCCGATACCGGGGTCGAGCACGAGATTGCCGCGCGAAATACCCGCTCTGTCAGCGATCTCGAGCGAGCGGGAAAAGAAGTCCAGCATATCCCTGATGATGTCGATGCTGGCGTCGACCTGGTCGCGGTTGTGCATGATGATGACGGGCGAATTGCGCGCGGCCACCAACTTCGCCATGTCGGGATCGCGCTGCAGGCCCCAGACGTCGTTGGCGATGGCGGCACCGGTATCGAGCGCCCATGCGACGACGGCCGATTTCATGCTGTCGATCGATACGGGAACACCGAGGGCCGCGACCTCGGCCAATATCGGCAGCAAGCGCTTGATCTCTTCATCGGCCGAAACCGGCTGCGCGCCGTAGGGCCGGGTGGATTCCGCGCCGATGTCGATGATGTCGGCGCCCTCGGCGATCATTCGCCGGGCTTGCGCCATCGCGCGTTCCGGCGCGATAAACTGCCCGCCATCGGAAAAGGAATCCGGTGTGACATTCAGGATGCCCATCACCGCGGGGCGCGGCCGGGACACGAGTGCACGCAACACCGGATGACCGGCCGGGACGGCCGCCGCAACGGGTCTGGACGTGATCGCGATCATGCGGGTCGCTTTGCGCGGTCCCTGCATCGGAGTCAAGATGTTGGGGGTGCCGGTCTGAGCGCTGGCCGGACCGCTCCTCGCCGTTGAGCGCTTCTAATAGGTGATTTTGGGCGGAAGCTTGCGAGCCTGTGCGATCAGTTGCTCGACCGCCCTTTCCGAAGGCAATACGCGGACCAGCTTGCGCTTCGTATTGACCTCTTTCATGTTCTGCGCCAGTCGCGCCGGGTTGCGCAGCGCGAGTTCGCGAACCGTGGTGACGCCGGCGGCGCGCACCAGCCCGACCTTGGCCTTGCCCATGCCGGGAATCCGCATGTAGTCGGACACGTTGGCCCATTCGAGCAGTTGCTGCTCGCTGATGCCGGTCTTCGCCGCGAGCGCCTTGCGCCCCTTGACGGTGCGGGCGGCCTCAAGCAGCCCTTCGGTGGTTCGGATGCCAACGGATTTCAGCTTCGAAGCGGTGAAGGCGGTCAGGCCATCAATCTCTGAGATTGGATATGTCATGGTACTCGATATGAAAAAGGTGCTTAAGCGAATTGACTGAGGCCCGGCGTCCCTGCGATGATCTCGCCCATCCGATCCGCTCCGATTTTGTCTCGGCCGAACCTGAAAAGTTCACGGGCGACGTTCTGAATCTCGCCCATGCCCAAACCAAGCCCCATCAGCTTGGTGCCGAGCGCCATCAGGCCGCCGCCCATCAGCCTGCCAAGGCCGCCGCCATTGCTTGAGGCTGCGATCGCGGCTTCCGCGCCTGGAATATTGTCGATCAGGGATTGAACTTTTTCGGCGGGCCCTTCGTTGCGGAGGAAACCCAGGATGATGCCGATGGTTTTTTCAGCAACGGCGTTATCGATACCGGCCTTTGCGACCAGCCGCCCTATCAATTCGTCCATGTTGCCCCGCCTCAACCGGTTGCTTGCCGGATACTGTTTGTGAATTCATCTTGATCTCGCGCGAAATGAATTACAAGCGATGACCGCATCCGAAAGCGCGATTCATAATCAATCACGCGCGAGTGTTGCAGCAATGCAAGCGTTGGCGGGAGATTCACGGCATATTGTCGCAGCAATACCCGTGCCTTCAGCCGTGTTCGGAAGAAAGCATCGGAGCAGGACGGGTGGCGTTGCAAGATACGGGTGGCGTTGCACGATACGTCAGGTTCGTTCGCCGGTTTCAATCGGGTGGCAACATGCGGTATGATGATGGCGCTGAAACCCTTGATGCGCGCGAAGAGGCGATGCAATGGCTACGTCCGGTGACAAGTTTGCCGATACCGCGGAGAGAATTTTCATCGGAAAGGGGGATCAGCCAGCCTGGCTGACGCTCGCGCTTGGAAATCGCCACGGTCTTGTCACCGGCGCCACCGGAACCGGGAAAACCGTCTCGCTGCAGGTGATGGCTGAGGGATTTGCGCGCGCGGGAGTTCCGGTGTTCGCGGCCGATATCAAGGGAGACCTTTCAGGCATCTCCGAAGTTGGGGAACCCAAGGATTTTATCGTCAAGCGGGCCGCCGATATGGGCCTCGCCTTCCAGCCCGACCAGTTTTCGACGGTTTTTTGGGACGTGTTCGGCGAGCAGGGTCATCCGGTGCGTGCCACCGTCTCGGAGATGGGTCCGTTGCTGCTGTCGCGGATGATGGATCTGAACGAGGTCCAGGAGGGCGTGCTCAACATCGCGTTCAGGGTGGCCGACGAGCAGGGATTGTTGCTGCTCGACATGAAGGACTTGCGGGCGATCCTGTCTTTCATCGCAGAACATGCTGCCGAACTAACCACGCAATACGGGAATGTCTCGAAGCAGACGGTGGGAACCATCCAGCGCCAGCTCCTGGTTCTGGAAAATCAGGGCGGCGCCAAATTTTTCGGCGAGCCGGCGCTGGCGCTGAAGGATTTCATGCGCACCGACCGCGACGGCCGGGGCATGGTCAACATACTGGTGGCGGACAAGCTGATGCAGAGCCCCCAGCTGTATGCGACCTTCCTGTTGTGGATGCTGTCCGAACTGTTCGAACAATTGCCGGAGGTCGGCGACCCGCCGAAACCCAAGCTCGTGTTCTTCTTCGACGAGGCGCATCTGTTGTTCAACGATGCGCCCAAGCCGCTGATGGACAAGATCGAGCAGGTCGTCCGGCTGATACGCTCGAAAGGCGTCGGGGTTTATTTCGTGACGCAAAACCCGATCGACGTGCCGGACAAGGTGCTCGGCCAACTGGGCAACCGCGTGCAGCATGCCTTGAGGGCCTTCACCCCGCGCGACCAGAAAGCCGTCATGGCGGCGGCGCAGACGTTCCGGCCCAATCCGAAGCTCGATACCGCCAAGGTCATCATGGAATTAGGCAAAGGCGAAGCGCTGGTTTCGTTCCTGGAAGGCAACGGCACCCCCGCGATGGTCGAGCGCGTCATGATCCGGCCGCCGTCGGCCCGGATCGGACCGATCACACCCGAGGAACGCAAGGCGATCATGGACATGAGCCCGGTAAAGGGCAAATACGACACCACGATCGATTCCGAATCCGCCTATGAGGTGCTGCAAAAGCGCGTGGCCGGATCCGCGACGGCCGCGGGCGGCGAGGGGATTCTCGGACGGATCGGTGCGATCGTCGGTACGATTTTCGGAACCGGGGTCCGGCGCGGCAAGATGTCGACCGGCCAGGTCATCGCGCGGAGCGTCACGCGTTCGGTCACCAATCAGGTGGTCGGCGGGGTCGTCGCCGACCTCGGCAAATCGGTAGGCGGCTCGATCGGCGGTTCGGTTGGCCGCGCTCTGGTCCGTGGCGCGCTTGGCGGCCTGCTGCGACGGTAGTATTTCGCCGCGACGCGGTCTCCTTCCGATTCTTCGGAAAAATGCGCCGCCGAGATATCCATCGTTGCGAGCTCCGCTCGATGTTCTTTATTTTGAAGACACAGTAACCCCAACCGACCGAGGGAAGATTGGAATGTCCACCGCGCCGCAATTACAACCGGTCCTCGATCGCATCGATGCCGATTTCGATAACAGCCTTGAGCGGCTGTTTGCCCTGCTGCGGATCAAGTCGATCTCGGCCGATCCGGCCTTTGCCGGAGATTGCAAGGCGGCTGCCGATCATCTGGCCAGGGATATCGCAACACTCGGTTTCGCCACCGACGTCAGGCCGACGGCCGGTCATCCCGCGATCGTCGCCAAAATCAACGGCGGGGCTAAAGATCACCGGCGGCCGCATGTCCTGTTCTACGGGCACTATGATGTGCAGCCGGTCGATCCGCTCAACCTTTGGCATCGACCGCCATTCGAGCCGGCGATTGCCAACCATGCCGACGGGCGAAAAATCATCGTCGCCCGAGGCGCCGAGGACGACAAGGGCCAGTTGATGACCTTCGTCGAGGCTTGCCGGGCCTGGAAATCGGTGACCGGCTCATTGCCGGTCGATGTGACCATCGTCATCGAGGGCGAAGAAGAAGTCGGATCGAAGAATTTCGTACCGTTTCTTGAAGCCAACAAGCAAGACCTCAAGGCCGACTTCGCCTTGATCTGCGACACCGGCATGTGGGACTCGAATACGCCGGCGATCACCACGTCGCTGCGCGGACTTGTCTACGACGAGGTACGGATCAAGGCCGCCAGCCGCGATCTGCATTCCGGCATCTTCGGCGGTGGCGCGCAAAACCCGATCCGGGTGCTGACCCGCATTCTCGGCGGCCTTCATGATGACGACGGCCGCATCACGATCCCCGGCTTCTATGATGGCGTGAAGGACCTGCCTGCCGATATCCTGGCGCAGCGGTCGAAGCTCGACCTCACGGCCGAATCCTTTCTCAAGCCGATCGGTCTTTCGCTTCCCGCCGGCGAGAAGGGCCGCCTGCTGATCGAGCAGGTCTCGTCGCGCCCGACCTGCGACATCAATGGCATCATCGGCGGCTATACCGGAGAGGGTTCCAAGACCGTGATCCCGGCGGAAGCCTCCGCGAAGATTTCATTCCGGCTGGTGGAAGGGCAGCAGCCCGACAAGATCCGCAAGGCGTTTCGCGATTATGTCACCGCGCGGCTGCCCGGGGACTGCCGTGCCGAATTTACCGACCATTCCAGCGCGCCGGCCATCGCACTCGACTGGAACATGAAGCCGCTCGCCGCCGCCCGGCGGGCGTTGACCGACGAGTGGGGCAAGGAGGCGCTCCTGATCGGGTCGGGTGCATCGATCCCGATCGTGGCTGATTTCAAGCGCACCCTGGGCCTCGACACGGTGATGGTGGGGTTCGGCCTGGAAGACGACAACATCCATTCTCCGAACGAGAAGTACGACCTGAAGAGCTTTCACAAGGGCATTCGTTCGTGGGCGCGAATTCTCGCCGCGCTCGCGGACGCGCCGAAGGCATAGAAGTCAACGACGTCGAAGCAAGGACGCCGAAGTCCATGACTTCTGGAAGAAGAAAGACTTCTGAAAAAATGAAAACGCCGCCCGGAATTGGGCGGCGTCTTTAATCGAAGTGCAGAGGTCGTTGGCGGCGATCCTACACCGAATTCCGGAATTTTCAATTCTTGTAGCCGGGATCGAGCCGTTCGACCTTGCGCAGCAGCGCCGGCCATACCAGCGTCGTCGAACGCAGTTCCATGCGATCCGGATTCGAAAACAGGGTTTCGTTCTTGTCGATCACGGCCTGTTCGACCGGATAGGCGGTCGGGCCCAGCATGCGGGTACGTACCTGCATGGTGCAGGCCCGTTCCAGATGGTACATCCGCTCGAAGGCGGACGCGACCGAGCGCCCGACCGTCAGCGTGCCGTGATTGCGCAGCAACATGTGGTTCTTGTTGCCGAGGTCTCTTTGCAGGCGGGGGCGCTCGTCATGGTCAAGCGCGACACCCTCATATTCGTGATAGGCCAGATCGTGGGTGACAAAATGAGCGCTCTGGTTCAGCGGCAACAGGCCCTCCAGGCAGCTCGCCACCGCGGTGCCGTCGGGTGTGTGGACGTGAAGCACGCAGCCGGCGTCCTCGCGCACTTCGTGAATCGCCGAGTGGATCGTAAAGCCGGCCGGATTGATGCTGAAGTCGCTTTTTGTGAGCTGGTTGCCGTCGAGATCGACCTTGACCAGACTGGATGCGGTGATTTCGTCGAACATCAGGCCGTAGGGGTTGATCAGGAAGTGATGTTCGGGTCCCGGCACCCGCGCGGAGATGTGGGTGTCGACCAGATCGTCCCAGCCGTAATGCGCGACGAGGCGATAGCAGGCGGCGAGATTGACCCGCTGGTTCCATTCGGCTTCCGTCATTTCCGACGGCACTTCCTTCAGGCGAGCTTCCGCTGGTGACATGACTGGTTTCTCCCGATCTGTTTATTCTCGCGGCAAGATAGCCCTGCGACAGGTGAGCAGCAAGGCACAGGACGGGCGTGGCAGTCATGCCCAAGCGACAACGATATCTGCCCTCACGGTGCCGGAATGGCCAGCAGGCTGGAAATGCTGCGTCCGCGGATATCGTAAACACGGGCGAACACCACGCCATCGCGCTTGATTTCCACCATGACCGGCGCGAGCAGGCCCTTGCAGTAGAATTCACCCAGCGTCATCGCAAAATCGGCGGCGTGACTGTCCCAGCCGATGGTGAAATCCGGACCGAGTGCGACCTGTGCGGGGCGTTGCGGACCGCATACCGCGACCTTCCATTTGCGCCCCTGCGGCGCCGCTTCCTGCCGTTCGACGAGTTGCTCGCGCAGGCCGTCGGATGCCTGTTTCAGCGCCAGGCCCCAGTAATCCAGCATAAACAGGTCGTCGGCGCCGCGCACCGTGCCGGCAATATGGTTGAAGTGGGTGTATTCGTAAGGATGCAGCCGGATCATTTCGCTGAGCGGCAACAGCAGGCCGAACGAGAAGACGGCCACCGCGGCAGGCTGCCAATGCCGGCGATTTTCTCTAAGCCAGTCCATGCCCCGCGCGAAGGCCGTGCCCGCGAGCACCGTCATCGGCGGGATCACGAAGATGAAATGACGAATGCCATTGTAAAGCGCCGGGCGCTTCAGCATGGCGATGGCGAGCGGCAGCGTTGCCGCCAGCGTCACGATCAGCAGGATGGTTTTGCGGCGTGCCGGGACATCGCCGCGCGTCAGCGCCACGAGCGTGCCGACGGCGCCGGCGATCGAAAGGCCCAGCAGCACTTCGGGAAGCTGCAGGGCGAACAACGTCGGCAGATAGGACCAGGGCATGTCCGGCACAGACACCAGCGCGCCCTCGAACATTTCCTTCCACGGCTTCTCGAAGAAGTGGGAGAAATAGTTCAGGGCGCCGAACGGATTGCCTGGCTCCATGATCGACCACGGCCAGATCAGGCCCATGATGAGGTAACCGAGGATCAGGCTGGGCAGCAGGCCGTAGGCGACGTGCATGAAGCGCCTGGCGGCTTCGCGCGCCCCCTGGCTGTGGATCTCCCCCATCAACAGCGGCACGAAGCCGACCAGGGCATAGATCAGGCCAAGGCCGCCCAGGATGCGCGAGCCGATCGACAGCCCGGCGCCAAGACCCACGATCAGGATGGTCCGCGGCGAGGGCGAGGGGTATTCCTCGGCCAGACGGACAAGGCCCAATATCAGGATCACCATCGCAACCGCGAACGGCGCGTCCTTCGGATTCATGAACATGTGCCCGTAGAAGGTCGGGCACAGCGCCAGCAGCAGCAACGCCGCCAGTCCGGCGAGCGGGCCACCGACCCGCCGGCCCAGCCGCCACGTCACGGCAAGCCCGATCATGCCGACGATGGCGCCGAGCAGGCGGCGCGTCTCAAACAGTTCGAGCGGGATGACCTTGTGCAGCAGGGCTGCCGCCATGTCGAAGCCGCCGCCATACATGTAGAGATTGGCGAACGACAGCGCGTCGGTGTCCTTGAAACCGGAACCGTACATGCGCAGCAGAAGATCGGCATATTCGGCGTGGGTGTAGTCGTCCCAGCCTAGCCCGTAGTCGCGAAAGGTAAGGCCTGCGACCAGGCCGACCGCAACCAGCACCACGATAGCGAGGTCATCGATGGTCCGTTCCACCGTGCGCCGCGAGGGCGTAACGATGGTCGATGTCGTGATGGATGACATGGCTATGGTAACCCGGCGTCCCCTGTGGCCCAGCGTTGGCGCTTTTGGGCCACGTTCCCCGGCGTCCATATAGCGCAGTTCCATTTCCAAGTAATTCGGAATTGTGGCGTAATTTCCCTGATGCGCCGCAACAATCCCCTCCAGCCAAAGGTAGCCATCCAGGCACCGGCATCTCACGCGAGCACGGCAGGAGGACTATATTCAGCATTATAACCTTGACAAAGCAGAACGGAACTTGTAGGTTTTGGGCATTGGAGCAAGCCCATGACCGATCTTTTAAACAACCCGATCTTCCAAGACGAAACCAAGGCCCGCGACTGGCTTGAAGCCCGCGTATGGGCCAATGGCCGAGTCTGCCCCCATTGTGGCAACGCGGATCAGGATAAGATCACCAAACTAGGGGGCAAAGCCCATCGTCCCGGCGTCTTCCAGTGCAACGAGACGGAATGCCGTGAGCAGTTCACTGTGACGGTTGGAACCGTGTTCGAGAGTAGCAAAATCCCGCTTTCCAAGTGGCTCGCCGCCTTGTTCCTTATGACCGCCAGCAAGAAAGGTATTAGCGCCCATCAGGTTCACCGTATGCTCGGCATCAGCTACAAATCGACATGGTTCCTGATGCACCGCTTGCGTGAGGCAATGCGCACTGGCGGCCTTCAGCCGCTTGGTGGTGAGGGCAAAATCGTTGAGGCTGATGAGACCTATTTCGGCAAAGCCGATACTCAGCACGTATCGCAGTACCGTCGCGGCCGACCCCTCATCCATAAGGGCAAGTTCAAGAACAACCGCCCTATCATTGCCCTTGTCGAGCGCGGCGGGAACGTCCGCTCGTTCCATGTTGCGGTGGCCGACGGTGCGACCGTTGCCGCCATCGTCCGCGATAACGTCAAGAAAGAAAGCCGCCTGCAAACGGACGAAAGCAAGCTTTATAAGAACGTTGGCGTAGAGTTTTCGGCGCACGAAACCGTCAACCATGCCAAGAAAGAATACGCTCGCGGCGACGTCAGCACGAACACCATTGAGAGCTACTTCTCAGTGTTCAAGCGCGGTATGCGCGGGACATACCAGCATTGCTCCGAGAAGCATCTGCATCGCTATCTGGCGGAATTTGACTTTCGCTATAACAACCGCATTGCAACCGGCGTGAACGATACCGAGCGCGCGAACGAACTGGCCAAGGGCATCGTTGGCAAGCGCCTGACCTATCGACGGCCTAACCAAAAAGACATTCCGTTTTAAGGCCAAGCGCTTTTTGCGCTGGCACTCTAAGCAGGCCAAGCCAAAGCCGAAATTCGTCAAATATTGGCGAACCAAATAATGCCGATGGCAGATTATTTGACTTTTTTCGCTTAGGAATCTCTGAGGATTCGCAGGCAGTTACCTTAACAGCAGGTGACGGTTAGCACCTGTTTTCCCCGCTTTTCCACCATATTTAGTATTTGATTCAGGAACTCGTACTAATCCTTGACGGGCGCAATGGAGTCGTCCGAAACTCCGCGCGACGCTGGAAAAAGAAAAGCCACCGAGGACTCGCGATCCAAGGTGGCCTCTTTCCGATCCAGTCTCATGCTGCATGTGGGCAGGTATGAGTCAGGGCGGTGCAAGCTTTTAGGAAGTCGAAGTAAACTCCCGGGAGACGTTCTGGTCAAGCCCACTTCAAAAGTACTGAAGTGGAAAACTGAACGATGAATAACCCTTTATACAATCCCGTTAACAACCCGTTAGTTCCGATCAGCTGGGCTGGCGCATCTGGCACTTTGTATGAGTTCCAGTTGCACGCTATTGGTGCAGTCTATCGGCCCATTGAAGGCGTCTATATCTTCTGCAAACAACTCGGCGGTGGTCGGTTCGCAGCGTTGTACGTCGGAGAAACTGACAACTTCCAGCGGCGTCTTACTCACGAGCTTCAGTCTCATCACTCGTTTCAAAACGTTCGACTGCATGGCGCTACGCACATCAGTACCCGCCACGTTGGCGGTGATCGTTCCTACCGGCTGTTCATTGAAACTGATCTTCGGAACTCCTTGAAGCCGCCCTGTAATAAGCAATAACTGATTCTCGCGAGAGGCTCGGCTCATTTGCCGGGCCTTTTCTTCGATTTGGTTTTCTTCGCGACTTTCTTCTTTTCAGTTACTCGATGCTGCGGCGGCGATTTCGCAACCACGCCAGCGGCGCGCTCAAAGCGCTCCCATGCATCGGGGTGTAATTCTAACTCTATTTTAGGGCTATGCTTGGCCATGGATAAACGCACCGCCTCAGCTATCTTGACCACCTATTGCGGCCTAATGGAAATAATAAAAGGCCGCACTAACCTAATAGTGTCATTAACCAAGAAGCCGCCTGTCGGCGTACCCCCATTTTTTGTGTATGAATTACAGCACCTCCAAGTCCGAATGGTATGCGAGATTTTAGCGAAAGCATGCCTAGTTTTGCATGGCGATATCGCTGGCGCCAAATCAGCGAAACTAACGGATGCATACCAAGCTGATCATATCATGAAGGCCTTGGAAAAACTCCACCCACATTTCTTTCCAAGACCAGTTAAACCTGGGCCAGATCGCCCCAACGCATGGGGAGAACACAAACCGATGATTGCTATCAATGGCGAGCAAGCACCAAAACAACAGGTCATCGTTTTAATGACTGCCGCCCCAAAGGGGCAGACGGAAGCGAAGCTTTTTGAGGTGATACCCCTCCGGTTCGCGCCGAAAGGGTCGGAATCACAATCTTGACCACGCCATCTTCACAAAGCGAAAACGGCTGACCAGGCGGCAATTCCGGCCCCATTGGCCAAATATCTTCACTGGGCGCGCCAACCGCCAAATCAAACTCTGCGGTGGTATTAGTGTAGGACATATCAGCACCCGCTTTGTCAAGGTTATAATGCTGACTATATTCCTTTTCCGGCGATGGATATATTGCTCGGAGCGACGCCTGCAATTGCTGGTTGGCGGTACGCGCAATATGACGGTATCGTAGCATAGGCGGCTGCGAGCCTTTCGGGCGAGGCCGAGGGGTGATTTAGATGATGGTCGTGCTGTTGATCGCCGGGATTGGCATTTTATTGGCTGGTCTTCTGGGGATCGGATTTGGAATTCCGGTCAAGGAATTCAGCTTCGGCAATACGCTGATGGTCACCGGTGTGGTTGCGGCCTGCACCGGCATGATCATGCTTAGTCTTTGGGCCGTCGTTCGGGAGTTGAAGAACATCGCGCTGCAGCTTGGACCCGGCCTTGCGACAACATCGGGCGCGGAAACTCCCCTCCGGTCGGCAGCCGCAAGTGCCGCGTTGCGCGGTCTGGCTCCGGAAAGCGATGGTTTCCCGCTCGGCCGCGACCAGCCTGGTGCTGCAGGCCCAGGCGATACCGAGCCGGCAGCGCCACCATCCGCGCTTTCTCCGGCGCCATGGCAGGACGAGGCTGCGGCGCGCGAGCGCGCGCGCAATGAGCCGCCGCCCGCGCCGCCGGCAGCCGAAGCCGCGCCAGCCGTCAAGCCGCGCCGCAACCTGTTGTTTTCTTCGTCATCGCGGAAGGAGCGCGAGCGCGCTGAGGCGCGAACGACCGATCCGTCTGCGGCCGATCTTCACGTCCCTCCGCCTGCCGCGCCGCCGCCGCTCAAATCGAGCGAGGCCCCGCCGCCGGTGACGTTCGACGACGCCTGGCCTCAATCGGAACGCTCGCGGACCGCTGATGCGCCGCTGCAGCGGCGCAGCGGCCGCGCACCTTCGACATTTACCGAGCCGAACGCCGGCCCAACCGGTGCAGATCGCCAATCGCCGCCTGCGCGAAACGAGGAACATCCGCCGGTTACGGTTCTCAAATCGGGCGTCGTCGACGGCATGGCCTATTCATTATATTCGGATGGCTCGATCGAGGCTCAAATGCCCGAAGGCATGATGCGGTTCGCCTCGATCGATGAACTGCGCGCGCACCTCGACCAGCGTCCATAAGCAGGCCTCCACTTCCGGCGAACCCGCTTCTAAAAATAAGGCATCGTTGTTCTTGTCACTTCGGCGTCAATCCGCTCATATCTGAGCGTAATGGATAGTTCCGCGAAGCGCATTGACGCAGCGGTACACTGTTCGATCCGCAAGGTTCCTGCGCGGTTACGATCTTTGAAAGGTTCAGGCCATGACCGACGCTGCCGGCAAGAATTTCATCGACCTGACCGCGAGCATCGTGTCGGCCTATCTCAGCAACAACCCGACGCCCGCTTCCGAAATTCCGGCCCTGATCAGTCAAATTCATGCGGCGTTGCTCCGGGTCTCGGGAGGGCGGATCGAGACGCCGCAGGAACCGGCCAAACCTGCGGTTTCCGTCAAAAAATCGATGACCCCCGACTACCTGGTATGTCTCGAGGACGGCAAGCGCTTCAAATCTCTGAAACGCCATTTGCGGACGCAATACAACATGACGCCGGAGCAATACCGGGACAAATGGGGCCTTCCGGCCGACTATCCGATGGTGGCGCCGAATTACGCGGTGGCGCGCTCGCAGCTTGCCAAAAAAATGGGACTTGGCCAGCAGCAGCGGCGACGAAAATAGCTCGGGTTGATGAGTCTGGCTTGATCCACAAATTCAGCGGAAGCGTTCACCTCTCCCCGAAGGGGAGAGGTGAAGTGACCCGCCGACAGATCAATTCAATCGAAAGCCATCGGCGGACTATCTCCAACCAAATACGTCCGGCGCGGCGATGCGTTCGCGGTGAGCAGACCGTCAGGAGGCTGCGGCAAGCGCCTCGCGGGCGTCGGAGCGAATGCGATCGACCATGGCGCGCAGCCCGTTGGAGCGCTGCGGGGTCAGATGCTCGCGAAAGCCGAATTCGTCGAACACCGCGATCGCATCGGTGGAAAGGATCTGCTGCGGCGTGTGGCCGGAATACAGCGTCAGCAGGATCGCGATCAGCCCGCGCACGATATGCGCATCGCTGTCGCCGAGATAATTCAGCACGGGCGTGCCGGCGCCACGGCGGTCGATCTGCTTGGAGAGCCAGACCTGGCTGGCGCAGCCCTGCACCTTGTTGGCTGAGGAATGCTCGGCTTCCGGCATCGGATCCAGCGTACGGCCGAGTTCGATGACGTACCGATAGCGGTCCTCCCAGTCCTCCAACAGCGCGAAATTATCCCTGATTTCGTCGATCTTCATCATGTCCCGTATTCAATCCCTCGGCCATATATAGGACCGCAGGCGATCGAAAGCGATATAATCGAACGAAAAATGGCGCTGGTTTCGGGTTCAATTCGCGGTCACGGCGGCGGGACGGCATGCCACTCCGCCACCAGATCATCCGGTGTCAGCGTATCGCGCGGCGCGGTTTCGGCAGGCAAAGGATCTGCATTCCCGACGCCGCCGATCGAACCGGTATGTTCGGGCGAACGCTTGTCGGTGATGATCTGATAGAGCTTGCGCGCACCGGCCTGGGCGCGCTGGCCGATGACGGTCGCGGCCTGGCCACCGACTTCACATGCCGCCGGCTGGCGCTTGCAAAACTGACTCATGTCTGACACGGCAGCGGTCGCTGCGGAGACGGCTTCGGACGCCCCCAGTTGCGGCAACTTTTCCGATTCAGGCGTCTTGTCTCTTGGCAACAGCACGAGCACCAGCCCGAGCCAGAATGCCATGCGAAGCAGGAAAAACATCTCGCGACCCCGGCCGTCCTTCTTGATCCCGTTGCGGTTGATCTCGCGCAATCGGTCCTGATTAACAGCCGTCGATAAATCGCAAGTGTTTGCATTGAACTTAATTCGTCGAAAATTTGGGAAAAATCCGGCTGATTTGATTCGGTGTAAATTTTCGATTGATGGCGGCTTTCGTCTTCGGTCCGGCTCATCCACCATTTCGAAACCATACCGGTCCGCCCTGGAAACCCGACGTTCACCATCTGCATGGAATGAGCCGTGTTGGGACCCGCAAAAACCCCGCAAAGACTCGGTCTTTGACCGTCGGCCCGGGCGCCTTAGCGTTCGCTTAATTTCGCTCTGACACGGTGGCGCAACAATAAAGGGAGCGTTCCGGCGCGTCTGTTTGACGAACAACCGAGGCGCGAAAGCTGTGGCAGTTTTGAATATCATCCGCGATTGTCTCGATGCGCTGCTGCATCCATCAGCGCGATATGACGCGTTGACCCGCGCACGGCATCGCGCATTCATCGCGCCGCGGTTGCTCGGAAGCCTGGTGGCTTTCGCGGCATTCCCGGTCTATCTGGCGATGCGCGGCGCGCCGACCGCCCTTGAGGTCGCAGCATTCACCTGGCTGATCGCTCCCATTCTGCTGTCGTGGTTTCTGTCGCGTACCGGCCGTTACGAAGGCGCGCATGTCCTGTCATCGCTGGCGATGGCGGGCATGGTGATGACGCTGGCAATGAAAACCGGTGGCATTGAGTCCTTTGCCGCGATCTGGCTGGTCGTTGTTCCGCTTGAAGCCGCACTCTCGGCATCACGCCGCGTGGTCGTATTCGCGTCCGCCCTGGCGCTGGTATGCGCCGCGCTGCTGATCGCTCTCGGGCATTTCGACATGTTGCCGGCTTCCGATTCGATCGCGGCCTTGCGCGGCACCCTCACGGCCTTCGGTGTGGCGTCGGCGACGGTCTATGCCGCCGGGCTCGCATTCGGCGCGGAGTCGCTGGCCCGCATCAGTGTGTCGCTGCTCAATGTCGAGGAAGATCGATATCACCTGCTGGCGCGAAACATGAGCGACGTGATTTCGCGCCATCGCCGCAACGGCGCGGTGCAATTCATTTCGCCAGCGGTCGAGACGATGTTGGGTGTCCCGGTAACGCGGCTGCTTGGGCACGGTCTGTTCGACCGCGTCCACGTCGCGGATCGTCCGGCCTATCTCACGGCTCTCTCGGACGCGGCGCGCGACGGCGAGGCGCGCAGCGTGGAATTTCGCCTGAGAAGAGACGCCCCGCGCGGCGGCGAGCGCGGTCCGAACAATTCGGCCGATTTCATCTGGGTTGAGATGCGTTGCCGGCCGCTCGAGCGGCCGTCGCAGACGACGACGGCGCCTGAATTCGAGGTCGTCGCCGTGATGCGCGACGTCACCGACCGGAAAATCCAGGAACAGGCGCTCGATCTGGCGCGCACCGCCGCCGAGCAGGCGGACGCGGCCAAGAGCCGCTTTCTCGCCACCATGAGTCATGAATTGCGCACGCCGCTCAACGCCATTATCGGTTTCTCCGAAATGATCGTTCAGGAAAATGCGTTGATGCTGGATGCGGCGCGCCGCAAGGAATACGCCCAACTGATCAACGATTCGGGCCAGCATCTGCTGTCGGTGGTCAACGGCATCCTCGACATGTCGAAGATGGAATCCGGCAATTTCGAAATTTCACCGGAGCCGTTCGCGCCGCGTGCGGCAGTGCTCAATTGCTGCAACCTGCTCGCATTGAAGGCCCGCGAGAACGGGATCGACCTCGTGACCCGGGCTCCCGAGGATCTGCCGGTCATGAACGGCGATCCGCGCGCGTTCAAACAGATCGTGTTGAACCTCGTCTCCAATGCCATCAAATTCACCGAGCGTGGCGGCGTGGTGACGGTTTCCGCCGGGGTCGACGGATCGCGGCTGATGCTTCGCGTCGCGGACACCGGCGTCGGCATCGCGGCCGACGATCTCAAGCGGATCGGCGACCCCTTCTTCCAGGCCGGCAAGACCTATCAACGGCGGCACGAAGGCACCGGCCTCGGACTGTCGATCGTCAAGAGCCTGGTCGGGCTGCATGCCGGCGAGATCACCGTGCAAAGCAGGATCAATGAGGGCACCACCGTAACCGTGGCGTTGCCGCTGGCGTTGACGCCGCCGGCGCCGCAGCCATCCAGCAATATCGCAACGCTGACGCCGGCGTTGCGATCCGGACCACCAAGCCAGCCGCATCAGGTGAAGAAAAGTGCCTAGACACGTTGTGAAGGATGACGACATGCCGCGCCGCCGCCGCGGTGCGCGTGCGGTTGCCGTTGACGCGGAAGCCGAGCGCGGCCTGGCGATGCGCATCCTGCTTCATAGCCCGAAAGATCTGGTGGCCGGCGTGCTGGCGTTTGCCGCAGCCAGCGCGATCATCGCCAACGCGCTGTTCCTGCAGGCGGGGCACCATCCGTCGCCGATGTTCGGCTCGGTCGTTGCTATGCCGGCGGCAGGATTGGCGCCAGCCAGTCCGTTGCCGCGTCCGCGCCCGGTCGAACTCGCAACCAAGCCCGCCGAGACCTCACTGCCGGAATTCAAGCCTGCCGAGTCCAGGCCTGCCGAGTCCAGGCCGGTCGAGATCAAACCTGCCGAGCCGAAAGCCGTCGAACCCAGAGCCGTCCAACCTAAAGCTGCGGATCCGCTCGCCAATCTGGTCAAGGCCACCGCCGTAATGCCGGTGCCGGCCAATGTTCCGCGGCCACCCGCACCAATTCCAGCCGCGGCCCAGGCCTCGCACCGTGTGGCGGCGGTGCAGCGCGTGCTCACGGAATATGGCTACGGCCAGTTGAAGCCGACCGGGACGATCGGTTCGGACACCCAGGCCGCGATCCAGAAGTTCGAGCGGGAGCGCAAGCTGCCGGTGACCGGGCAGATGTCCGATCGCCTGGTGCGCGACCTTTCCGCCATGATCGGACATTCGATCGACTAGCGTGTTTTCGAGCGAAAGCCTGCCCCGCACTTGATGCGTGGTGGACACCGGTTCGCGTGAGGAGAACGCGTCAAAACATAATCTAGCTTCATCTCCGGCGCTGGCCTATCGTCCGGTTCATGCGATTGAAATCCAGCATATGGGTGGCGGCTTATTTGCGCCGCTGCCAGACCGAGGGGATATTCGGTGCGGTGCGCCGGCGCGGCGCGGAGGAGGCCGGTGCGGTCTTTGTCAAGGTGGCGCTGCTCGATGGCAACGCCGTGCTGTATGCGCCGGCGCCGCAGACGGCCTATGACGACAGCCGGCCGATCGAGCGCATTTTCGCAGCCACCTCGCCGCAGCCGGTGCCGGAAGCATCCGTGGAGGAGCGGCTGGCGAAGGAAGTCCGGTTCGACCCGGATGTCTGGATCGTCGAGACCGAGGACAGAGCAGGGCGGCATTTTCTCGATCTGGCGCGGAGTTAGCGAGATGACGTTTCTTCGAATTGTCATCTCACTCTAATTTCTTTATTTGAGCATGATCTTTTCGGAAAACCGGTACCCACTTTTCCGGATCATGCTCAACTTCCTGCGCCTTGCGAGCCTTTGCGCGGTGCGACACCGGCGTCCGGCGATTGCGCCGCCGGACGCGCATGAGCGGACGCCGCGCGTGCGCGGTGATGTTCGTCATCGTAAAGCCCGGGGCGGTATTTGGCGCGGGTGACCGCCATGGTCGAGCCGCGCCAGGCAGCCAGCATGACCAGCGCGGATCGCTCGCTCAACCGGTCATACAGGCGCGACAGCCGGTAGACGGTGTTCACCGAGGTTCCAAATTCGGGATTGAGAAACAGCAACACCCGCTGAAAAACCGCGCTCGGCATGTCCAGCGCCCGGACTGCGCAAGCCAGCGGCTCGCCGCCGGGATCGTTGACGACCTGGGCGGCAACCCGCGACGGCAATATCAGGGTCTCGCCGAGTTCCAGCGTGAAGTTTTCGACGTCGACAGCGAACGCGGCCATTTCCAGCGTTTCGATGGCGCGTGCCGCGCGTGCGGCGGGAATTCGTGGCGAAGCCCGCAACGGGGTGTCGGCGAGATTGTGCAGGATCAGGGCGCGCTCGCTGGCGCTGGCGCGAAAAAACATATCGTTGATTTCGGCGGCATCTTTCGGCTGCATCGACAAGTTCGATGCCATCCGCAATTGCGCCTCGCTCGGTGTCTTGGCCGGGGGCGCCGCGACAGGCTGCGCCGGAATCGCGGCCGCCAGCGGCACGCGCTGGTCGGAACCGGCGGGTTTCAGCCCGAGTCTCCTCAATACTTCGGCCGGCGTGCCCGGATAGATCGCAAGCCGCGCCCGAACGGCCGCGCGCGTCGCATCGTCGACCTGATCGATCAGCCGCGAGGTCAGTTCGACGAACTGCCGCGCTTCGTCGTCGCTGTGTGCGCTGGCCTGCACGTAGAGGTCGGTCAGTACCCGCAGCAACGTAGGGCGAATATCGACGCCCTCCCGGCGCGAGAGCGTCATCAGGCCATCGAAGCCGGGAAACAGCGAAGGTTTGGTCATGTCAGGGTACGCGACTGAGTAATCCTCGCGCCAGCCTATCTCGGTTGCTTTAAAAGCTCGTTAAGGAAAACAACCGGTGAAGGCCGTTCGCCATATTGGCGGCTTTCGGGGCGCGGCGGAGCGCCTTGCGGTCGGGTACCGACAGTCGGCGGTGCCGCGACGGCAAATTAAGATGCCATTAACCACGTCCTGTTCTTAATGACGGCGTGTCGCCAGCCAAATCAGGTCAGAGCGGCAACCAGAGAAAGTTTGACATGGGTACCATCATTGAATTTCCGGCGGATGCGGCTTCGCGCCGGCTGGACGCAACCATGGATGGCGCTCCACGCGAGGGCATGGGCATCATCCTGATCCTCCCCGTTGTCCGGATCGAACGCGAACCCGATCAGACCAGCGGCGGCAGCGGACCGGAAGAGGGAACGGCCCCGGGCCGCCGCCGCCGTCGGCGCACCTGACACCGGATATTTGACATGCCGGAGACGTGTTTTCCGATCCGGACAAGACGGCGGGCTCTGGTCCCGTCGCCGGTGCTGACGCTATTGCTCATCGGCGCGACGCTCGGCGGCTGCAGCGGCGGCGATTTCGGCCGCACCCGTCAGGACTTTGTCAGCGACGACATGCATCGCTGGATCGGCGGCGAGGCGACGGGTAGCGTCGGGCTGCGTCCGTCGCAATTCCAGCTCACCGACAATGAACGGCAGCTTCGCGATCTCGCCTACCAGCTGATCGAGCCGCCGCGTTCGCGTCCCGCCTGGAAGAGCGTGTTCGGCGACTATGCAACAATTGCTTCGCCGTGGCGGCAGAAGCCGGTGTTCGATCGCACCGCCTATGGGCGTCAGCTGATCGACGAGCCGCATCGTTCGCATGCCTCGCGCTATGCGCAGCTGATCGACGATGTGCGCGACGACATCACGCGGTTCGAGCCGTTTTTCGCCAGCGCCACGCGCGTGTTCGACCTCGACCGCAAGCGCAACGCCAGTCTTGCGCATATTTCCGAATTGTCGCCACGCGAGCGCGCCGACGCGGTCGCCCGCATGGAGGAAAACACCCTGATCGTGCAATGGGTGCAGCAATGCCTGGAGCGGCGAATCTCGTCCTACCATTGGGCGCTGGAGCGGCTGGTGCTTCAGGCGCCGGATAACATGGCCGCCGACGCCGATCGGCTGATCAGCGAGCTTGCCGCGCAAACGGCGCATCCGCCGGTCGCGGCACAGCCGGTGATCGGACATGCGCTGAGCACGCGCGGCTGAGGAATTTCAGAGCAACCTGTCGCGTTTCGGTCAGCGCCTGGCTCGCGGTGGCTCCGCCTGCCTGGCCGGTGGTTCGGTCTGCACCTTGCAGCTCGATGCGGCGAGAGAAGCCTGGGCCTGCGGCATCAGGCCGGGCTCCGCCGCCAGGGCTTTCAACACAATCAATCCGGTGGCGGTCGGAGAATCGATGATCAGCCGGTCGGCCGCCGTCACGTCCTCGTCTTCCGGCAATTCGGCATGCTGCGCTTCGGTCATGAGATCGAGCTCGATCACCTTGCGTCCGGCGGATCGGTCGTTGATGGCGTAATAGGCCACTTCGTTACGGGTATAGAACGACACCGAGGTGTAGGCCTGACTGACAGGAACGGTGAGCTTGATCGGGCCGGCCGACAGATCGTAGCGGCAAATCGCCAGCGCGAAGGCCGGATCCATGAACGGCATCGGCGCGTTGTTCGGATCGGCCAAATGGAGCGGGGTGACGGCGTTGAGTTTCGTCATCGGCGTGAGGCGCGAATAGGCGTCCTGGGTCGCAATGCGCGGCAACGCCAGAACGCTGACGAGATGAACGACGCCGCCCAGCAGCACGCCCGCGACGATGGTGAGCAGCAAGCGGATCACGGGCACCCCGCGGTGGCAATCGAGGGCATCGGTGCATCGCGCACGGTGCGCGTCGCGACGCCAACCGGCGTGTCGTAAAGCCGGAGCATCAGCGCATAACGCTCGATGCCTCCAGTGGGTAGCCAGTTTCCCGCGCGAGACCTCGGTGCCAGCCGCACCTCGAACGAGCCGTCCGCTCCGCGGATGATTTCCTGGCTGGTAAAGCCATAACGCCCCAGCGAATTCGCGACCAGACGTCCTTTCGAATCGTAGAGCGTCAAGGTCCAGAACCGGGCAGCGGGCGTGACGCCGCTGACGACCACGTCGCATCGACCATCAAGCGGTCGCTTGCGGTCATCCGTCTTCGCCGAGAATGCGACGCCGTCTCCGGTGCCGATCGGCAGTTCGCCGCTGCGGGCGATGGTCGCGCGCGAATACGGATCGACATCGGCGGTGCCGGTCTTGGGGCGGGCGGTCCAGGCGCCGATCGTGAGGGTGCCGAGATCGGTGCCGCGCGTCGCGGTCAGCCATGTCGCGCCGAGGCCAACGACGGTGGCGAGGATCAGCGCCAGCAGGGTGAAGAATATCAGCCGCACGTCAATTCTTGCGTGGCGAAGGCGTCGCCGCGCCGTCCGGTGCCACCGCCGCGAAGCTATCCGGGAATGCGATCGACTGGCTGGATGATAACGGCTTCGCAGGTTTCGCCGGGTCGGCAGACGAGGTTCTCCCCAGCGCCTTGCCGGCATCGTCGAGCAGTTTCTCCACGTGCACCAGAATATCCGCACCACGTCTGGTCAGGATCGGCGGCGGACCAGGCTTGGTTTCCGCAACCTTGGCCGCGCCAGCCGCCGCGCTGGCAGCCGCTGGTGCTTTCTGGCCAGCGCCGACTCCGGCGATCTCTTTGATCTCGACGCCCTGATGCGCCACGGTCATGATGTCGTGCCAGGTCTGCGCCGGCAGCGAGCCGCCGGTCATGCGATTGGTTGGCGAATAATCGTCATTGCCGTACCAGACCGCGCAGGTGAAGTTGCCGGTATATCCGACGAACCAGGCGTCGCGATAGGCGCTGGTGGTGCCGGTCTTGCCGGCGGTCGGGATGCCGTCGAGCGCAGCGCGGCGCGCGGTGCCCTCGCTGACGACGTGGCTCATCATGCCCGCCATGTCGGCGGCGACGGAAGCCGGAATGGCCTGAACCGGCTTCTTGCCGTCGCGGTCGAAGCGCCAGACCAGATCGCCGGCGCCGGTGCGAACTTCCAGCACGGCATGCGGTGTGACCGCTTTGCCCTTGTTGGGGAAGGTCGCATAGGCCACGGCATGTTCGAGCACGGTAACTTCGTCCGCGCCGATCGGCAGCGACGGCGTATCCGGCAGCGGCGCCTTGATGCCGAAGCGGCGCGCCACCTCCACGATCTTGGCGCGGCCGACCTTGGCCGGGTTCGGCGACTTGCCGCCCATGGCGATCGACAGTTTCACCGGAATGACGTTGATCGAGCGGGTGATCGCCTGCGTCAGCGTCACCGGGCCGGAGTAGGAATGGCCGTAATTCTGCGGGCACCAGTTGCCGATGCAAACCGGGCCGTCGACCACGATCGAGTTCGGCGTGAAGCCGTTCATCAGCGCCGTCGCGTAGACGTAGGGCTTGAACGACGAGCCGGGTTGCCGGTAGGCGTCCACGGCACGGTTGAACTGGCTCGCGCCATAGTCGCGTCCGCCCACCATCGCGCGGATGCCGCCATCGAGATCGCTGACCACGGTCGCAGCCTGGGTCGCATGATAGTCGCGGCCGAACTGGCGCAACTGGTTTTCGATCGCTTCCTCGGCGCCGCGCTGCACGTTCATGTCGATCGCGGTGCGGACCACGAACACGCGTTCGGTGTACGACTTCGGAAACGTATCGACCAGCTTGCGCATCTCGTCGAACGCCCAGTCCAGATAATAGTTCGGCGAATTCTCGTCACGGCGGTCGACGGCATTGGCCGGATTGCGGCGTGCACCGAACACCTGGCCTTCGGTCATGAAGCCGGCATCGACCAGATTATCCAGCACCACGTTGGCGCGGGCGCGGGCAGCGGGCAGGTTGATGTGCGGCGCGTATTTGGTGGGAGCCTTGAACAATCCGGCGAGCATCGCGGCTTCGGCGAGATTGATGTCGCGCACCGACTTGTTGAAGTAGAAATGCGCCGCGCCATCGACACCGAAGGTGCCGCCGCCCATATAGGCGCGATCAAGATAGAGCTTGAGAATTTCGTTCTTGGTGAGCCGCGTCTCCAGCCAGACCGCGAGAAACGCCTCGTTCACCTTGCGCTCGATGGTGCGCTCATTGTTCAGGAACAGGTTCTTCGCCAGCTGCTGCGTAATCGACGAGCCGCCCTGCCGCACACCGCCGGCCTGTGCGTTGGTTACCAGCGCGCGAAGCGTTCCGGCGACGTCGATGCCGAAATGATCGTAGAAGCGGCGGTCCTCGGTGGCGAGCGTCGCCTTGATCAGGTTGTCGGGAAAATCCTCAAGCGGAATCGAATCATTGTGCTTGATACCGCGGTTGCCGATCGGATTGCCGTAGCGATCGAGAAACGTCACCGCGAGATCGGATTTTTTCAGCCAGTCCTCGTCGGCGGTTTCGCGAAATGCCGGCACCGCCAGCGCCAGCATCAGCAGCAGTCCGCCGAGCCCGAAGGTTGCGGCTTCCGACAACGGTTCGATGAAGACCCAGCGCTTCCAGCGGCCGACATAAAAACGGTCCATGAACGTCGAGAACCGCTCGTAGAGTTCCCGCGCGCCGACAAGGGTGGAGAACAGCGTGGAATCGAAACGCGCATCCAGATCCAGACGGAGATGATTGATCCGCCTCTTCCAATTGTCTGGGATGATCTTGCGCACCAGGGCCCTTGGTCAGTTCGCAGCGCTCTAGCGCCCGGATCGGGCACCGCCGAGACGTCTTGCTGGAATGTTGCGGCAAACCCAAGGCGCCTTTGCGCCATCGGGGGCCTCGGCCGTTTTGTAGCCGAGCAGGGGTCATAAACCAATGGTCGGACGCACGATTTTGATCGGGAGGGCTAACGCCGGGCGGGCTTTTGCACCGCCGCGAAAGCTTGCCGCTTGCACCTCTGCCGTCGCAACCCCTAGAACGGCAAGGCCCGCTGCTATCCAAGAACGTCAGGACCCATGACCGTCCGCTCCCCGCCGCCCTCGGACCAAGAGGGATTCTTCTGGAAAACCAAGACGTTGGAGGAGATGTCCAGCGCCGAATGGGAAAGCCTGTGTGACGGCTGTGCGCGGTGCTGCCTGGAAAAGCTCGAGGATGAGGATACCGGCAAGATCTACTTCACCCACGTTTCCTGCAAGCTGCTCGATGCGGGGCTGTGTGCCTGCAAGGACTATGCGAATCGATCCGACCTGGTTTCGGATTGCGTGAGGCTCACGCCGGCCAACGTCCGCACCCTGAACTGGCTTCCGCCGAGTTGTGGCTACAAACTGGTGGCGGAAGGCCGTGATCTCTATTGGTGGCATCCGCTCATTTCGGGCGATCCCAATACGGTGCACGAAGCCGGTGTGTCGGTACGCGGGCGGGTGCAGGGGACCGAGAACGAGATCGCGGATGCCGACCTCGAGGATCATATCGTGCAATGGCCGGAGCACTTGCCAAAGCGCGCCCGTCTCAAGAAGCGGCCGCGCTCCTGAAGACCATTCTCGCGCATCCAGCCCCGCATAAGTGCCGTGGAAGTTTTCGCCCAAAGACACCTTTGACGATCACGCGATTGCGATAACGCCTGCGCGGGAGGCACCCATGCGTGCGACCCGCTGCCACGGTGAGGTCGCAGCCCCTAAAGTACCGTCGAAAAGCGATTCCTCGCGGGGTTGCTCGCGGCGCGCATTTTTGAGCCAGATTACGCAATCCCCCATGAACAAATTCGAACGGCAGAGCCGGCAGCCGGCTGACCAACAGATATTGCCCGAAGCCATCGTGAACAAGCTGCCGCAATTGCCCGGCGAGGTCATCGATATCAGCGATGCGCCGCCGATCGCGCCCCGCGCCGCGCTGACGCCTGGCGAAGTCAGCACCATCCTGATGAGCCTGATGCTGACGATGTTTCTGGCCGCGCTGGACCAGACCATCGTGGCCACGGCGCTGCCGACCATCGGCCGGCAATTCCAGGATGTCTCCAACCTGTCGTGGGTCATCACGGCTTACCTGCTGGCTTCGACCGCGGTGGCGCCGGTATTCGGCACGTTGAGCGACATCTACGGCCGCCGCGCCATGATCATCGCGGCCCTCAGCCTGTTCGTCGCGGGCTCGGTGCTGTGCGCGCTGGCGCAGAACATGACCGTGCTGATCCTGGCGCGCGGCCTGCAAGGGCTTGGCGGCGGCGGCATCATGCCGATCGTGCAGACGGTGATTTCCGACGTCGTGACGCCACGCGAGCGCGGCCAGTATCAGGCCTATTTCAGCGGCGTGTGGGTTGCCGCCGGAATCGCGGGGCCGATCCTTGGCGGCGTGTTCGCCGAGCACCTGCACTGGTCGATGATCTTCTGGATCAACGTGCCGCTCGGGCTCGCGTCGCTGGCCCTGCTGCTGCCGAAGATGGGCAAGATCCCGGTATTCCACCGCAAGCGTAAGGTCGACTGGATCGGCGGCGTGCTGCTGATGGCCTCCGCGGTGGTGTTCATGCTGGTGCTGACTTGGGGTGGCAACCGTTATCTCTGGCTGTCGCCGACCATCACGGCGATGGTGGGCGCAGCGGTCGCACTCGCATTCGCGTTCGTGTGGCACGCCCGGAATGCCGAAGAGCCCTTCCTGCCGCTGCCGCTGATGGGCGGAACGGTGGTACCCTACGCGATGGCCGCCGGCGGTTGCGCGCTGGGCTCGATCCTGGGGCTGACCGTGCATCTGCCGCTGTATTACGAGGTGGTCTATCGTCTCAGCGCCAGCGAGGCGGGGCTTGCGCTGATTCCGCTGGCCGCCGTTTCAACCGTCGGCGCTGCGATCGCGGGCCGAACCATGGCGCGCGCCAGGCACTACAAGCGCGTTGCGATCATCGGAACCTTGTGCTCGGCGTTGGTGGGATGTGCGCTGGCGCTTACCGCGCTGCCGCTATGGGCGCTGCTGGGAATGCTGTCGGTATTCGCCCTGGGGCTTGGCACGGCATTTCCCGTTAGCGTGGTCTCGCTGCAGAATTCGGTGGCGCGCTCGCAGGTCGGCACCGTGACCGGCGCGATGAATTTCTTCCGCGCGCTGATGGCGTCATTCACGGTGGCGGCGTTCAGCACGATCCTCCTGGTCGCGCTGGGCGCAGATATTTCGCTCGCCGGAGAGCATCGCGCCGCGGTGAATTCGATTCCTGCCGCCGACATGATCGCCGCATTTCGTTACGTGTTCGGCGCGGCCGCGGCGCTGATGGCCGCCGCATCGCTGAGCATGATCCTGATGGAAGAGAGGACGCTGGCCGGGCCGGCCACGCGGGTGGAGATGGCGGAGTAGGGGCGCGCGGCCGTGGCGCGCTGTCCTGCCGCTTTGGCTATCCACGAGCGGTGATTTGATCTAACAGCGCCCCCGCACATCGGACAATCAAGATCATCGACAAGGAGCCTGCCATGAGCAAACCCACCATCGAACAGACCCGAATGGGCAGCGAAGGCATCGCCTTTTGCATCGCACGGACCCTGATCGAGCGGGACCCATCGCTGAAGGCGCCGATGCGCGCCAACCTGCGCAAGATGTGGGAGTTGCTCGAGGAGCGCGAGGACCACGGCGCCGCCGACATGGTCGACACCATGATCAAGGCGTTGAACGATCCCGCGTTTTTCAAGCCGTAACGTTGCGTCCCGCCGGTGTTTCGGAAGTTCGGCAGTACCGGGATGCCCGGCATATTCGACGAAAGATCGACCTCGGCCTTAACCGGTCGTTGAGCGTGTTCCTCAACACGCTGGCAACCAATGCGTCCTAGATTTCGCCTGCGTATTGGCACGGGGAAATCCCGTAAGGCGTCGACAGGAGTTTTCGAATGCGACGGCTGTTTCTAAGATTCGGGCGCGATGAATCCGGCGCCACCGCGATCGAATATTGCCTCATCGCCAGCGGTATCGCTTTGGCGATCATCGTCACGGTTCAGGGCATCGGCCCTCAACTCAACACCAAATTCACGTCGATCAACAGCTCGCTGAAGTGAGCGCGCGCCGGTGATCGGCCGGTTGAAGCCGGCACCAGCGCTGTCGTTATTTCCCGTTCAACGGCGGCAAGAACCGGCGGCGCCGCGAGGCTCGCCGCATTATCCCGCTTTTTTCGATCGGGCGGCCGTGCGCACCGGTCGCTCCGCCTTCTTCGGCGCTTCCTTTGCGCGCTTGCCGGAGATCGGCAGCAGCATCTCGCGCTGGCCTGGGGCGGCCTTGCGCGGCTTTTTGCCCTTGGCCTTTGCCGGAGGGGCGGACTGTTTCTCGCTGGTGAGGCTGCGTTTCAGCGCGTCCATCAGATTGATGACGTTGCCGCCGGATTTCGGCGCGGCTTTCGCTGTCGGCAAGCCATTGCGTTTTTGATTGATGAGATCGACCAGCGCGGATTCGTAGCGATCCTCGAACCTGTCGGGCTCGAATGACCCGGATTTCTGTTCGACGATGTGCTTGGCCAGATCCAGCATCTCCTTGGTGACCTTCACATCCTGGATGTCGTCGAAATATTCCTTCTCGCTGCGCACTTCGTAAGGGTAGCGCAGCAGCGTGCCCATCAGGCCCTTGTCGAGCGGCTCCAGCGCGATGATGTGCTCGCGGTTGGTCAGCACCACCCGGCCGATCGCCACCTTGTTCATGCCACGGATGGTTTCGCGGATCACCGCGAAGGCGTCATGGCCGACCTTGCCGTCGGGCACGAGATAATAGGGGCGGATCAGATAACGAGTGTCGATATCGGATTTCGGCACGAATTCGTCGATCTCGATGGTGTGCGTCGATTCCAGGGCGATGTCGTCGAGTTCGTCCTTCGACACCTCGATGTAGGTATCGGTGTCGACCTTGTAGCCCTTCATGATGTCTTCGGCAGCGACTTCCTCGCCGGTGTCGGCATCGACCTTGGCGTATTTGATGCGGTGGCCGGTCTTGCGGTTGATCTGGTTGAAGCTGACTTTTTCGGTGTCCGACGTCGCCGGATAAAGGGCAACCGGACAGGTCACGAGCGAAAGGCGTAAAAAGCCCTTCCAGTTGGCGCGGGGGGCCATGGGATACTCCGAAACGCGACAAACGACCGGTGACGATACCACCGGGGAACCCGGATTCAAACCGATGGTGCCGGGAATCTCCTAACGGCGTTAACCGTGGCGGGCCGTGTTGGTTGCCGAGGTGCACTGGAGTTAGCGCGGCCGCCTGCGGCCATCGGTGGACCCGGCATCGCAGACCCAGGCCCGGAACATCGTCCGGTATCGGGCGTTGCCTTCATACCTCGCGCCGCAAGGCGTTCACGACAGCTGGAATCGAGGGCATCATGGCAACCAGACGACACGGTCAGATCGTCGAAACCCCGACTGAAGCGCGCCAGGCCGAACCCGGCCCGTCCGTGCTTGCCCTCCTGATGGTCTCAACCGGGCTCGCGGTGCTGATCCTCGGCCTCGTCTGGTTCGTGTTCTTTCGTACCTGAATCAGGGGCAGCGTCGATACGCCGCACGGCCACGAAAGGCAGACCCCCCGGTTGATGGCAGGGACGGACTGGAATAGGACCCTCGCATATCGTGCCGGAAACGCAGCCGTCGTATGAGCCTGACTTACGTCATTCCGGATATTCACGGCCGATACGATCTGCTCAGCGAGGGTCTCGCCGGCATTGACGGGTATTCAGGCGGCGATGCCGGCACGATCGTCACCATCGGCGATTACGTCGATAAAGGACCGCAAAGCCGGCAGGTCATCGAACGACTGCTGTCAGGCGTGGCCGAAGGTTGGCGTCTGGTTGCGCTAAAGGGCAACCACGACGCCATGATGGCGCATGCGCTGCGGGATCCATCGAAGATGGCATCGTGGCTTGAGAAGGGCGGCGATGCCGCACTGGCGTCCTATGGCGGCGATCCCGCCGCCATTCCGCAGAGCCACCTCGCATGGCTCGACGGACTGCAGCTGATGCACGTCGACGACCACCGGGTCTACGTTCACGCCGGCGTCGATCCCGAGGTTCCGCTGGACCAGCAGAGCGAAACGACGCTGCTGTGGAAGCGCTATCCGAAGGGTTTCCCTGGCGGCTTCGGAAGACTTCACGTCGTTCACGGTCATGATAATTCGCCCGAGGGCCCGTTGTTGTATGAGGGCCGCACCAACCTCGATACCCTCGCCTGGCGGACCGGACGCCTGGTGATCGGGGTGTTTGACGATGACAGGCCCGGCGGCCCCATCGATTTTATCGTGGTCAGGGGACCGCCGGCGGGGCGTTAGCCGGGCGCGCAATGTCGCCGGCATCGCCCGCGCCGACGTCAATGCGGGGATGTGCTGCCCCATCAATCCCGGGCGCCACGCCAGCGATGCGCCGGTGCGAACCGGCGTTTGCCGGCCGTCGCTTGGGGCTTTCGGTTCGGCGTGTTAGGCCTGCGCGGCAGCGGCCGACCCGCGTCCTGAGGGTTGGCGCCGCGGCGCCCGGCGTGATCGAAACCGGCAAGAAACCGGCAGGAAATCGGCAAGGCGGTTGTGAAGAAAAAGTAATGTGAAAGTAACAAGGCGGTGTCGGCCCGTTCATAGCCCGTTCACGCCGGCTGGGCTCATCTTGCCGGCGGATATCGTACAGTTCATTTGCGGAGACTAGCTTGCGCCTGCTCGTCGTTGAAGATGATCCCGACCTCAATCGTCAGCTGACAACGGCACTGACCGACGCCGGATATGTGGTCGATCGCGCCTTCGATGGCGAGGAGGGGCATTTTCTCGGCGACAGCGAACCTTACGACGCCGTGGTGCTCGACATCGGCCTGCCGAAGATGGACGGCATCTCGGTGCTGGAGGCATGGCGGCGCAACGGCCGTGCGATGCCGGTCTTGATCCTTACCGCGCGCGACCGCTGGAGCGACAAGGTGCAGGGTTTCGATGCCGGTGCCGACGATTATGTCGCCAAGCCGTTTCATCTCGAGGAAATCCTGGCCCGGATCCGCGCGCTGCTGCGCCGTTCCACCGGCCACGCCCAGTCTGAACTGATCTGCGGTCCGGTGTCGCTGGATACCCGCACCAACCGGGTCAGCGTGTCGGGCAATCCGATCAAGATGACCTCGCACGAATATCGGCTGTTGGCCTATCTCATGCACCATACCGGACGCGTGGTATCGCGCACCGAACTGGTCGAGCATCTTTATGATCAGGATTTCGATCGCGACTCCAACACCATCGAAGTGTTCGTCGGCCGCATCCGCAAGAAGCTCGAGGTCGACATCATCCAGACGGTGCGGGGGCTCGGCTATTTGCTGACGCCGCCAACGCCTGGCACCTGACCTGGCACTTGACCAAGGGTGTTGATCAAGCCCCGGTCTTACTGTCTTGTTCGAGCATGATCTTGTCCGCAAACCGGCATCCCTCGATCGGGCCGTCGCCCGGGGACATGCTTTCCGGGATCATGCTCTGATGCGCGGTAGTTCGCTCGCCACCCGCCTGTTCCTGTCCGCGACCGCGTGGGTGGTGGTGATCCTGATCATCACCGGCGTCGTGCTGTCGTCGGTCTACCGTGACGCCACCGAGCGCGCCTTCGATCGCCGCCTCAACCTTTATCTCCGCACCCTGATCGCCGAAGTCGCAACCCCTGACGAACCGCCCGACCATCAGTTCCAGTCGCTCGGCGAGCCGCTGTTCGAACTGCCGCTGTCCGGGTGGTATTGGCAGATCACTCGCACCGATTCCGAAAAGGCCGAGACCCGTGCGTCGCGTTCGCTGTGGGACAAGAAGCTGCCGAAGCTGGAAGAACACGGCGCCGACCTGACCGCGGCCGGCATCCGTCTCGGCTATGTCGACGGTCCCGAAGGCCAAAGCTTGCGGATGGTGGAAAGGCCGGTCGACCTTGGCGACGACGGCAAGTTCCTGGTCAGCGTGGCCGGCGATGCCACCGAGATTTTCGACGAAACGCGCAGCTTCGATTATTATCTCGGCGGCACCTTCGCCGCGCTCTCGATCGTGTTGCTGTTGACCACGATCTTCCAGGTCCGCTTTGGCCTTGCGCCACTGAAACGTATTTCAGATGCGATCGCCGACATCCGCTCCGGCCGCGCCGAACGGCTGGAAGGTGAATTTCCCGTCGAGATCGCGCCGCTGGCGCGCGAGACCAATGCGCTGATCGACGCCAACCGCGAAATCGTCGAGCGCGCGCGCACCCATGTCGGCAATCTCGCCCATGCCATCAAGACGCCGCTGTCCGTCATCGTCAATGAAGCATCCGCGCGTGTCGCCGATCCGTTCGCGGCCAAGGTTCTGGAGCAGGCCGATGTGATGCGCGATCAGGTGGCGCACCATCTGGAGCGAGCGCGGATCGCGGCGCGGCTCACCGTTATCGGCACGGTCACCGAGGTCGCGCCCGCAATCGAGGCGTTGCGCCGGACCATGGAGAAGATCCATCGCGATCGCGGCGTCACGATCGAGGTCAAGGCCGATGCGCAGGCAAGGTTTCGCGGCGAACGGCAGGACCTTGAGGAGATGGCCGGCAACCTGGTCGACAACGCCTGCAAATGGGCGACGTCGCACGTGTTCATCGAGGTGCTGGTGGAACGGCCGGTCGCCCCCGGCGCGGGCCCGGTGTTGCGGGTCATCGTCGATGACGACGGGCGCGGGCTGTCGGCCGCCGAGCGCGCGCAGGTCTCGCGCCGCGGCCAGCGACTGGACGAGTCGAAGCCGGGTTCCGGCCTGGGACTGTCGATCGTGGTGGACCTTGCGGCCCTTTATGGCGGCAGCCTTTCGCTCGGCAGCGCCCCGATCGGGGGACTGCGGGCGGAACTGGTGCTGCCCGGCGTGTGAGGGCCGCATCGGCCGGCTCGCCGGCGCAACTGCCGTGCCTTTAATTTCAGTATTCCTCAACGACTTCTTAACGCCGGAGCTTTTATATGCCCATTGGACGCGATTTGTCGTCCGTGCGACACGAACGTGCACACCGGGCGCATGAGCCAGACATCGACCGAGCGGCTGAGGGATTATCTCGCGCAGCTTCCGCCGCAGGCCCAGGCGTTGCTGATGCGGGAGTTCGAGCGCGCCATCGAACGCGGTGAAGACGTCGCGGTTGCCAACTTCGTGCTCGAGCAATTGCGCAAGGTCGTGCGCGGAACCGAAGAGGAGGCGCGGCCGCGCACGGACGATCCGGCACGGCTGCTGTTCCGTCCGCTGGAGCCATTTCTCGTCGAAGGCAATATTCCGGTTCGGCCGGGTCAGATCCGCCGTGCGTCACTGTTGTCGGTGTGGCGATGGCTGATCCGCGACGGCGCCCCCGACCAGGCGCGCGAATTCGAGGCGAAGCTGACCCGGATTCGCGAAACCGGAACATCTGGGGGCCTCGAAGCGGCGATCGGCGAATTTCAGGGCGCCGCGGCGGAGGCGATCCGCAACATCGCCACGCCGGTGCCCGGCGAAAAGCAACGCGCACTGGCGCGCGTCGGTCCTCCGGAGGTGATCGAGGACCTGCTCTCGATTGGCTCGGTTCTGCAGGGCCGCGAAGCGCTGGATACCCTCAACTATCGGCTTCCGAAATTCCTGCGGACTTTCGTGGATCCGCAGATGACGTTGATAAGCACCGCGCTCAACGTTCCTGTTCTGCAAACACCGCAATTGCTGCCGTTCGCGCTATCGCTGGTGATGCAGCGGCTCAGCGCGCCATGGCAAATCATCCGGCTTGCGATCAAGATGGCCGCGTCCGACGACGAGATCCGTGTTGCCGCGACGCCCTGCGGCGTTGCTGTCAGCATCGTGCTGTACGATCTGTCGTCCCTCGCGGCGAGCCTGCGGTCGGATATCAAGCGCGGCCATTTTGACAACGTCTCCGAGCATCTCAAAATTCTCCATGACGGCGTACGCGGCTTGCGAACCGAACTCGATCTGCGCAACGAGTCCTCATGGGGCAAGCAATTGGCGTCGATCCGGGCGGAAATTTCCAATGCGCTGCAATCGGAAATCGACAGCGTGCCGGGCCGTGTTCGGCGTCTGCTGCGTCAGCGCGCCGACAAGGATATTTCCGTCGGCGCCAGGGTCGACGCCGGTGAGGTCGACGAAACCGCCGCGCTGATCGATTTCGTCGCGGTGTGCCGAACCTATGCCAGCGAACTTGCGATCAACGAGGTCACGCTACGGACCTATTCCGACCTCCAGCATTATGTCGAGCAGTCCACCGAAGCGCTGGTGCAATCGCTGCGCGGCGGTGACATCAAGACGCGCGCCTACCGGCAGATGCAGGTCGAGGCGGCAATTCGTTTCTGCGACGTCCTGTTTGGCCACGACTATGCCTCGCTGATGAGCCGGGCGGCCGAGAATGCGCTGACCGGAGAACGCAAGCCCTCGCGGGCCGGATAAAAACGATTGTGAAAGTCCGGAATACAAGTTAAGGTTGATATCATCCCTCCGAACGTACCCTTTTTGGTATGATCTCAATTATTAATTTCATCGAAATAGAAAACCGCGTCATTTCGGCGATATACCGGAACCTGATGATCAGGGCCAAGGTGGTCCTCGTCGACAAGGCGAGCGGTGAGCAATTGGCAGATCCAGTCGCTACGATTGCGTCTCCGGCCCCCAACGGATCGCTGAGGATCAGGCTACCTCCCTCCGTCAAGCCGGGAGTTTATTATCTGAGGGCGCTGAACGGGCACGGCGAGGCTGCTGCGCATAGCGTCGAGTTTTGCGTCAACTAGTCGGGCTTTTGCGCGGATCCGCTGATTTGTTTGCAAGGGGCATTTGTTAATTGCCCGGCTTGCCGCCGGTGGTGTAAAGCGGCGCAGCGGCGCCTCGGTGTGTGGGCGTTGTTCCACCGGAAACCACTTGATGACTCTGTGGCTTGTGTTCGCGCTGATGACGGCCGCTGCGGTCTTCGCCGTGCTCTGGCCGTTGGGTCGCCGCGGGCGGCCGCAAGGCGATGGCAGCGAGACAACCGTCTATAGGGATCAACTGGCGGAGGTCGATCGCGACCTCGCCACGGGGCTGATCGGCTCCTCCGAGGCCGAGGCCGCGCGGGTCGAAATCAGCCGCCGTCTGCTCGCTGCGGCTGATAACCGGCGTGATCCGCCTGCCGCACCGAGCCTCCGGTTGCGCCGTTTCGCGGCGGTGCTGGCGCTGGTCGGATTGCCGATCATTTCGTTAGCGCTTTACCTCCCGCTCGGCTCGCCGCGGCTTGGCGATTTTCCGCTGGCGCAGCGCACCCGCGCCCCGGACGCCACCCAGTCGCTCGACAATCTGGTGGCGCAGGTCGAAGCGCATCTGGAGAAAAATCCAGCCGATGGCCGCGGCTGGAACGTGCTTGCGCCGGTGCTGTCGAGACTAGGCCGCTTCGAAGAAGCGGTGCGGGCTTATCGCAATTCGATCACCTATGGTGGCGACAGCGCTGACCGCCGGGCCGATCTCGGCGAAGCCCTGGTCGGCGCGGCCGGGGGCGTCGTCACATCGGACGCCAGGGCCGAATTCGAGCGCGCCATCGCCATGAACGCGGACGAGGCCAAGGCGAACTACTTCCTCGGTCTTGCCGCCGAGCAGGATGGCCGGACCGCCGAAGCCGCATCGATTTGGCGTTCGATACTCGCAAAAGCGCCGCCGGACGCGCCGTGGCGGCCGCTGGTTCAGGCGGCGTTGGCCCGGGTCGGCGGTTCCAGCGCTCCAGCGCTGTCCGGTGATGCCATGGCTGCGGCAAAAGACATGAATGAAGCCGATCGCGGCGCGATGATTCGTGGCATGGTGGATCGCCTCGCCAGCCGATTGAAGCAAAACGGCGGCGACGTCGAGGGCTGGCTGCGGCTGGTGCGCGCCTATATGGTGATGGGCGATCGCGACAAGGCGAAAAGCGCGCTGGCGGAGGCCCGTCAGGCCGTCGCCAATGACGCCGAGCGGCTGCGACAATTGAACGAGGGCCTGAAAGATCTCGGGCTTGACGGGTAAGCATGATGGAAGCTGCAAAGCAGCTGCCGGATCGCATCATTTTTGAGGTAAAAGAACACGCATGACGCGCAGGCAACGGCGACTGACAATGATCGGCGGCTCGCTCGCGGTGCTCGCGGTTGCGGCGGCGCTGGTGCTGAATGCGATGCGCGATTCAATTGTATTTTTCTCGACGCCGGCGGCGGTGGCCGAAAAGCATATTCCGGCAGGCAAGCGGTTCCGTCTTGGCGGCCTCGTCCAACCGGGGTCGCTGGTGCGCGGCGACGATCTTGCGGTCAGGTTCCTGGTCGCCGATGACCGCGCCACATTGCCGGTTTCCTACAAGGGAATTCTTCCGGATCTGTTCCGCGAAGGGCAGGGCGTGGTCGCCGAAGGCGCGCTCGATTCATCCGGCGTTTTCAGGGCCGACACCGTGCTTGCCAAGCACGACGAGACCTATATGCCGAAGGATGTCGCTGACGCGCTGAAAAAGCAGGGCCACTGGAAAGACAGCTACGGCGCCAAGGCCGCCGGAGGCCCGGAAACGTCACATGCGGCGCAAAGCCCGTCGCAGACCGATCCGGCGGCGCCGCGGGCGGATCGAGGTACGATGCAATGATCGCGGAAGCCGGACATTACGCACTGGTGCTGGCGCTGGGCCTGGCGCTGATCCAGTCGACCGTGCCGATCATTGGCGCGCGTTGGCGCGATCCTGCCCTGATGAATGTGGCGCGTTCGACCGCGCTGGCGCAGCTGCTGTTTGTCGGCGCATCGTTCGCGGCGCTGGTCACGCTGCACGTCACCTCGGATTTTTCCGTCGTCAACGTGTTCGAGAATTCGCATTCGCTGAAGCCTTTGATCTACAAGATCACCGGCGTGTGGGGCAATCACGAAGGTTCGATGCTGTTATGGGTATCGATCCTGGCATTGTTTGGCGGTCTCGTTGCGGCATTCGGCAATAATCTGCCGCTGTCGCTGCGCGCCCATGTGCTGGCGGTGCAGGCCTGGATTGCCAGTGCGTTCTATCTGTTCATCCTGATCACGTCGAACCCGTTCCTGCGCATTGCCAATCCGCCGATCGAGGGCCGCGACCTCAATCCGGTGCTGCAGGACATCGGCCTCGCCGTGCATCCGCCGATGCTCTATCTCGGTTATGTCGGCTTTTCGATCTCGTTTTCGTTCGCCGTCGCCGCCCTGATCGAGGGCCGGATCGACGCCGCATGGGCGCGATGGGTGCGGCCCTGGACGCTGCTGGCGTGGATATTCCTCACCCTCGGCATCGCGATGGGCTCGTACTGGGCCTATTACGAACTCGGCTGGGGCGGCTGGTGGTTCTGGGATCCGGTCGAGAACGCTTCGCTGATGCCGTGGCTCGCCGGCACGGCGTTGCTGCATTCCGCGGTCGTGATGGAAAAGCGCAATGCGCTCAAGGTCTGGACCATTCTGCTGTCGATCCTGACGTTCTCGCTGTCGCTGCTCGGCACCTTCCTGGTGCGCTCGGGCGTGCTGACGTCGGTGCATGCGTTCGCGACCGATCCGACGCGCGGCGTCTTCATTCTGCTGATCCTCTGCACCTTCATTGGCGGCAGCCTGACACTGTATGCGTGGCGCGCTTCCGCGCTGAAGCAGGGTGGCCTGTTCGCGCCGATCTCGCGCGAGGGCGCGCTGGTGCTGAACAACCTGTTCCTGACCACCGCCTGTGCAACCGTCTTTGTTGGAACGCTGTATCCGCTGGCGCTGGAAGTCCTGACCGGCGACAAGATTTCGGTCGGCGCGCCATTTTTCAATCTAACCTTCGCGCCCTTGTTCCTCCCGTTGATGATCGCGATGCCGTTCGGGCCGCTATTGGCCTGGAAGCGCGGCGATCTGCTCGGCGCCGCGCAGCGCCTGTTCGCCGCCGGCGTCGCGGCGCTTGTTGCAATCGCGGTACTGTGGGCGTGGACGCGCGGCGGCAGTGCGTTCGCGCCGCTCGCGATCGGGCTCGCGGTATTCGTCATCGCGGGCGCGTTGAGCGATCTCGCCGAGCGGACCGGCCTGTTCCGCGTACCGCCTCGAGCCGCGATGCGGCGCGCGCGCGGATTGCCGCGTTCGGCCTGGGGCACGGTGTTCGCCCATGCTGGCGTCGGCATCGCCTTGATCGGGATCGTCTGCGAGACCACGTGGAACAGCGAATATATCGGATCGATGAAACCCGACGACGTCGCTGTCATCGCCGGCTACCAGTTGCGGCTGGACGGCGTAACGCAGCGACAGGGGCCGAATTATCGTGAAATGGTGGCGCAATTCGCGGTCAGTCTTAATGGTGAGCGGCTCAGCACGATGACGCCGTCGAAGCGCAATTTCACCACGCGGGGATCGACGACGACCGAAGCCGCCTTGCTGACGCGTGGTGCAAGCCAGCTTTACATCTCTCTCGGCGAGACCGCTGCCGACGGCGCGATCGCGGTGCGCATTTACCACAAGCCGATGGTGCTGCTGATCTGGTTTGGCCCCGTACTGATGGCGTTCGGCGGCATGCTATCACTGTCGGACCGACGGCTGCGCGTCGGTGCGCCGAAGCCCGCCAGGGCCGTGCGCGGATTGCAGGCGGCGGAGTGATGAAACAAATCTTCGCCTGCGTGTTCGCCTTGGCCGTGATGGCAGGACCGTCGGCCGCTTATGCCGTGCAGCCTGACGAAATCATGGCGGATCCGGCAAAGGAAGCGCGGGCGCGGGATTTGTCGCGCGAACTGCGCTGCATGGTGTGCCAGAACCAGTCGATCGATGATTCCGAAGCGCCGCTGGCGCGCGATTTGCGGCTACTGGTGCGCGAGCGGATCGCGGCCGGCGACAGTGACGCGCAGGTGCTCGATTTTCTGGTGGCGCGCTATGGCGAGTTCGTGCTGCTGAAACCCCGGCTCGAGCCTCACACGTTCTTGCTGTGGTTATTGCCGCCGCTGGCGCTGGCTGGTGGAGGGGTCGCGCTGTGGATGCATAACCGGCGGCGGACCAAATCGGCGACGGCGGAGGATCAGTCGTCGCGCCAATTGACGGCGGAGGAAGAAGCGCGGCTGGAACAACTCATCGCGTCGGAACCGTCGCCGGAACGGCCGGTTTAGCCCCGCGACAAGTGGCCGCGATAAATCGCCTTCGTCACGCGATAAGCCGTTTTTCCCTGCGATAAACCGTTTTCGCCCTGCGATAAACTGCCGCATTCATTCACCCCCTTTATTACCAAAGTTTAATTCGCCCGCCAGCGCGCCGTAAGGCGGAAATCCCCATGTTCAGAAACGGAAGGTGTTCGCCCCCGCACCGTCAATTCAGGCTCTGGAGACTTATGTATGACCGACCGTCCCACCGATCTTTCGTCACTTCCTTCCTATCAGGCGTCCCGCCGCTCGCTGCTCTCTGCGCGCAAGTTCGCGTTGATGGCTTCGGTGGTGGCAGGCCTTGGGGTCGCCGTCTACGGCTTCGGCCCGTCGCATGGCCCGGTCGATATCTTCAGCAGCACCGCGCATGCGCAGGTCAACAATGAAGTGCGCAAGGTCGCACAGCCGATCGGCTTTGCCGACATTGTCGAGCGCGTGAAGCCGTCGGTGATTTCGGTGAAGGTCAATATCAACGAGAAAATCGCCAAGGACGATAGCGGCAACGATGATTCGCCGTTCCAGCCGGGCTCGCCGATGGAGCGCTTCTTCCGCCGCTTCGGCGGACCCGATGGCTTGCCGCCGGGTCTGCGTCCGCGCGGACATGGGGCTGTGACCGGTCAAGGCTCCGGCTTCTTCATTTCCGCCGACGGTTATGCGGTCACCAACAATCACGTGGTCGACGGCGCCGACAAGGTCGAAGTCACGACCGATGACGGCAAGACCTACAGTGCCAAGGTGATCGGCACCGACGCGCGCACCGACGTTGCACTGATCAAGGTCGAGGGTGGCTCGGACTTCCCGTTCGCCAAGCTTTCCGACGGCAAACCCCGGATCGGCGACTGGGTGCTGGCGGTCGGTAATCCGTTCGGTCTCGGTGGCACCGTCACCGCCGGCATCGTTTCGGCCAGCGGCCGCGATATCGGCAACGGGCCATACGACGATTTCATCCAGATCGACGCGCCTGTGAACAAGGGCAATTCCGGCGGCCCGGCCTTCAACACCGAAGGCGAAGTGATGGGTGTCAACACGGCGATTTATTCGCCGTCGGGCGGCAGCGTCGGCATCGCGTTTTCGATCCCGGCTTCGACCGTGAAGAATGTGATTGCGCAGCTCAAGGACAAGGGCACGGTCAGCCGCGGCTGGATCGGCGTCCAGATTCAGCCGGTCACAGCCGACATCGCCGACAGTCTCGGCCTCAAGAAGGCCGAAGGCGCGCTGGTTGCGGAACCACAGGCCAACGGCCCGGCAGCCAAGGCCGGCATTGAATCCGGCGATGTGATCACGGCGGTGAACGGCGAGCCGGTCAAGGATGCCCGCGAACTCGCCCGCACCATCGGCGGTCTTGCGCCCGGCAATGCCGTGAAGCTCAACGTGCTGCACAAGGGCACGGACAAGGTGGTCAACCTGACGCTTGGCCAACTGCCCAATACGATCGAAGCCAAGGCCGACAATGACAATGATGACAAGGGTGGCGTAACCCGCGGGACCGATGTGCCAAAGCTCGGTCTGACGGTTGCCCCCGCCAACAGTGTTGCCGGCGCCGGCAAGGAAGGCGTCGTTGTCACCGAGGTCGATCCGAAGAGCGCTGCGGCTGAACGCGGCTTCAAGGAAGGCGACGTCATTCTGGAAGTCGCGGGAAAGAACGTGACCAATGCCGGAGACGTGCGCGAAGCGATCAACGCTGCGCGCGCCGACAACAAGAACAGCGTTCTGATGCGTATCAAGAGCGGCGGGTCGTCGCGCTTCGTCGCAGTACCTCTCGCCAAGGGCTGAGGATTGAACCTTCGACGAACGTGATCTGGAAAGGCGGTACCGGCTTTCTGACGGATCACACGCCGCACAAGAGATAAGATCATGATCCGGTCCAGTCGGATCATGATCGGGAAGATGGAAGGTGTCGCCGGCATCAGTCGCCCCCGTCGACGGCTCTTTCCGGGGGGCGGGTCAAAAGCTCGCTCCCTAAAGTTACCTTCCGGCGGAATAATGCCCCCCTCTGTCGGAAGGTTAAAAGGGCGGTGAGGTCCCCCAGCTTCACCGCCCGCTTTTTTGCTTAACGGAGAGGCGTCGGGTCGCCTTGCATGAGAAGGCCGACCGCGCCATGGTGACAGAAGGCTGACCCGCTTGACCCCAACTGACACCCAGATGCGCCTCCTGATCATCGAAGACGACCGAGAATCCGCCGACTATCTGGTCAAGGCGTTTCGCGAAGTCGGTTATGTCGCCGATCTCGCCAGCGATGGCGAGGAGGGGTTGGCGCTCGCCGACACCGGCGACTATGACGTGCTGGTGATCGACAGGATGCTGCCGAAGCGCGACGGCCTGTCGCTGATCGGCACCCTGCGCGAGAAGGGCAATCGGACGCCGGCGCTGATTCTCTCGGCGCTTGGCCAGGTTGACGACCGCATCAAGGGCTTGCGCGCCGGCGGCGACGATTACCTGCCAAAGCCTTATTCGTTTGCCGAATTGCTGGCGCGGGTCGAGGTGCTGTCGCGGCGCCATGGCGGTCCGGCCGAGGAAACCACTTACCGTGTCGGCGATCTCGAACTCGACCGTCTTTCGCATCGGGTGGCCCGCGGCAAGGACGAATTGACGCTGCAACCGCGCGAATTCCGGTTGCTGGAATATCTGATGAAGCACGCCGGGCAGGTGGTGACGCGAACCATGCTCCTGGAGAACGTCTGGGATTATCATTTCGATCCGCAGACCAATGTCATCGACGTGCATATTTCGCGGCTGCGCTCCAAGATCGACAAGGGCTTCGAACGGCCGTTGCTTCACACCATTCGCGGCGCGGGGTACATGATCCGTGACGGGATTCGCTGAGGCCCTGTAAGAGCAGGGGTTCGGAGATCATTGCCGCATTTCTCCTGCCATTTTCCTACCAATCATCGGCACAGCCTGCAGCCCGTCTTTCAGATCATCCCGGAGAATAATGGTCCGCGTACCTCGTCACACAATGGTTTTGAGGAAACGGACGGCACCCGGCCGGCACAGGTCCTCCGAGGGGTGTCCATTTCCAATCAAGCGCTACGCCTCGGCCATCATCGCGAATACGCGCTGCACGAGGGCGGGATCGCGATAGGCGCTGCGCGGTTTCAGCAAATTCTGGACCTCGGCGGTCAGCTTGTGGACGGCCGGATCTTCGGCGGCGAGCTGGGTCAGAGCAATACCGAATTTGAGCGCGGTCTCAAAATCGGCCGGGCGTTGCCCTCGCGTCTCGGGAAACACGAAGTCGAGTGTGGCGACGGCCCACGGAGTCTCGATTAGCGTCTGCACCTGGGCGAAGAAAGTCGGCGCCAGCGCAGCGATTGGATTGCTGTCTCCCGCCAGTTTCCCGAGAAGCTCCTGGAGCAGGCGGGCCTCAAGGGCGGCCACGCTCATGCCTTGTCCGTAGATGGGATTGAAGCGGCAGATGGCGTCGGCGATGGGCAAAAGCCCGCTGGGGAAGACTTCGAGCCGCTCGAAGTGTCGCCGCACGCTTTCGCGGAAGCCGTAGCGCGCGACCCCGCCAAGGCGCTCGGCGTGGCGGATAGCGTTGTAGATCGTCGGCGTCCGTAGTCCCCTGGCGTAAGCCAGGAAGCCCTCTGCATCGCCGGCCGGCACGTCACCGTGGCGCCCGCCAATGGTTGCCATCCAGCGGTTGCCCTCGATCGGCAACATCAAACCGCCACGGCTGTCGTGGGGTGCCTGGCCGAACGTCATGACGCCTTTCCAATCGGTAGGGGCGTCATCCGGAATGGCAAAGACGCATGTCGCATAACCGAGATCGATGCCAATCGCGGTTTCCTCCGGAAGTGGTCGGCCGATCGATTGCAGCAAATCGAGCGTGAGCGCGCCGCTTCCGGATGCATCGACGACGAGCTCCGTCGCAATCGTCTCGCTCGCGCCATTGTCGTTCTCATAGCGCACGCCGGAAACCGTCTCTCCATTTGGAGACGCCAGCAATTTCTCGACCCGGCAACGCTGGCGCAGCGTAATGTTCGCCCGGCTTTCCACCCGCCGTCGCACGGCGCGTTCGATTATCGGCCGTGACACGGAGTAGCTGAAAAAGCCGAGGTCGCGTTGCGGGAACGGGTCGTAGCCCGGACGCTCCCCGCGAACATCGAGACCGACCCGGAGCGGGACGGCTCCCACCTGCGCGAGATCCTTCTCGAATCCTGTGAACAGCTCGCTGAGGGCATGCTGGCCGCTTAGCAGCAGCACATGCACATGCCGCGCCTGTGGCGTCCCCACGCGATGCGCGGGCTCCGAGGGGAAAGTGTCGCGCTCGAGAACGAGCACTCGATCAAAGAAGTCGGCGAGTGCCCCCGCGGCGGTGAGGCCGCCCATTCCCGCGCCGATCACGACGGCCTGCTTTCCGATCAGAGTTGACGACATCGCCGCCTCCGCGCTGCGTGCTCCTCCCGCAGCAGAGGTGCCGACGCCCGCGGAGCATATCGCCACGTGCCCGCGAAAGGAAGGAGACGAAATCTCTAAGAGCCAGTGCCGGCTGGATGCTGCCAAGCGGTTGCCCTCGGACCCTGTCATGCGTTTTGGCGAAGTTCAGGACTCCCGGGGCATTGCGGCATTCCAGATCCGCCCAGGAGGCGCCAACAAGCGGCCGGCCCACATCCACTGCCGGCCGAAAATACACGCACCGGCGGCGCCACCGCGCGGCGGGGTGGGCCATAGCCTATGAGCTTGCTCGTTTGGGCGCACGGTCCCTGACGGCCAATGCAATATAAGGTGACGCTTTGGAGACGGTGAAAAAGATGATGAATTGCCGGCAGGGTCCACACTCGAAAGCGCGACCCTGTTTCTTCATGGGCTCTTCGCAAACCAAGCACCGAGGTGTCATTGACAGCAGCCTCCGTGGATACCGTTCTCGACGAGAGAACTCCGCGTCGCATCGTGATCCCAACAATAGTGCTGGAGAACGCTATCGCCAGTTATTCATAGGTGTTTGCGCGTCACGTTTTGGTATAGGTTGGCGCTGCGTTCCTTTTCATTTCCCTTCCACACGGAAGCACACGCGCAATGGTGGGGAGAGTGGGAAACTATACTTGAAGTCGTCCAGGTCTCGTGTCCCGCTCTCGCAATCGTTCTTGAATTTCGTGAGCCGGCTCATCAAGCCAATGAAGTATCGGTGCGCTACTCCCATCCGGTCCCAGGCTCTTTCATACCGAGGTGTGGCAACAACTCAACCTTCGTTGGCTGTGCGGATACCTGAGTTCAATACATCTCTATCATACACTTCCGTAATCTGGATGGGTTAGCGGCACGTACCGCCGTTAAGTCGGTAGAGGAAACAGAGCCATGACGACGAAAAACTTCGCCCTCGCCGCATCAATAACGATGCTGGTTGCGATCTCAGAACTTGCATCTGCGCGCGCGGCAGGATCGTACACCCGGGATTGGCCCGTAGCGACCGGCCGTTCGGACCAGCAAGTGCGACGTGCCTTCAATGCTTCCTATCCGGCGATGACGATGCAGACGATCGAGACCAATGCGCACCGTTATCATGGCGGACCGAAATCGAACGATTGACGCCGTCTTTGCCATGTTGGCAAACCAACGTTCCCGAGTAAGGGCCGGCGCCGATCGGCGAGAAAGCCCAACCGGCAAGATTGGTCAAATGGCGGCCAGCGCCGAAAGACATTTGCCAGCCAATATGGTATCTTATTTCTTGGCGCAGGCCCGCGGCAGAGACCCCGTCCAGGAGGCGCAGCTCTCCGCTGTAGGGATGAGTTCAGGTTCGGGAGCGTATTGCGAGTGCAGGGCCACGGACAGCCAGGAAACGTCATGCCTTTCGCCGCGGACCGGTTACCGCTTCGGCTCGCACTCATAACAGAGGGCCGCGAGCGGGAGAATTCCTTGCTATCGCTCGGATCCCGTGACCTGGACATGACGACACCTGAACAAGCAGTTCACATAAGAGATCTGATGAAGTCAGCCGTGGACGATGTGACCGTGTTCTTTGATTTGGCAGACTTTATCCAGCAGGCTCCCAAACTCCATGATGCTGTCGTATGGCCACATTGGAATGGTTCAAGAAATCGCAATCGCACTGGATATGTCGCAGCAATCTGCGAGATCTATGGATTGCGATACGTCGGGCCCGATCCCTATGCCCGGCTGATCGCCAACGACAAATCTCTTTCCAAAGTCTTTCTCAGGCGAGCGGGTCTGGAATCGCCGGCGTCCGTCTTGGTTGCAACCCCAACGCAAACTGACCTGATCAGCGCCCTTCGCGTTCCCGTGATCGTTAAACCCAATATGGAAGGGTCATCGATCGGCATCGACCAAGGGTCGATTTGCACAACGATGGAAGAAGCCAAAGACTTGGCGCTACGCAAGCTGGGCAACTTCCCGGAGGGAATAATAGTCGAGGAGTTCGTCTCTGGTCCGGAGGTGTTCGTCAGCCTTGCGTTCGATAAAGGTGGGAGCTTTCGGTGGGGGTGTTCTGAAAGGATCGTGGGGGAAGAATCAAGTTTTCTGATAAACCATGTCTACGACTACAAGCTCAAATTTTCGGGTGACCGACGGGTTGCGTTGCGCTCCGTCGAGTTTATGACCGACGAGCTACTCTCGAAGATCGTTCAGCTTGCCGCAGATCTCAAGACAATAGATTTGATTCGAATCGATGGCCGGTTGTGGGACGGCGAACTGCTCGTCATAGAAATCACCCCAGACCCGCTCATGACTCCTTACTCGGAATTCTTGGGCACCCTGGCGCTGGCAGGTCATGAGCCTGCGCTGGTGGTAAGGGACATCGTCGAGCGTGCTGCAGCAAGGAGGGGAATCACTTTCGAAGTGTAAACTCACCAATGGAGATAACTATGGGATCTGAAACGGAATGTCAGGACCCGATGCCGTGGCAGGCTGGTTTCGCCGACGGCCTCACGGGCAGGCGATCGCCAAGCGAAAACCAGCGCGCGTATCGCTCTGGTTACATTGCGGGTTCCGCGCGGCGTATCAGCCGGCGGACCATGATGGCCGCAGCGCTCGCGACCCTCGTAGCTCCGGGGAGGGGCGCTCTCGCGACTCCGGAGCCCGACCCGATTTTCGCTGCGATCGAGCATCACCGGCAAGCCTGGGAGGCTCTCAAGGGCGCGCCCCACGATGACGATCAGATGCGTTTGCACGTGGCAGTCTTGGCCGCCGAATCCGAGGTCGTGAACATTCGACCGACGACGACAGCCGGCGCGGTGGCTCTGCGCGCCTATCACCGCGAACATCGGTACCGCGAGCGCATGTATCCAACTCCCTATCCGGGTGAATATTGGAACTGGGGCAAAGGTTAGGACCCGCCGGCGCCCTCAATTCCGAAGCGCGCCCGCAAGGAAAGGGACGCGTGTAAACGGGTCGCGCTCCGACGCCGCACGCGCGCCCGCTCATCATTGTTGGCGGTTTGGCTGAACCCGCCACGCTCCCGGATGCGTTGATGATGGTAAAATGCGCGCTCGACAGTGCGAACCTGTGCAAGCTAAAATTTAATTGTTAGCTACGGAAAAATTTTGATCTAAGTCAAAGCCGCAAACTAAAGAGCGGAATATCGATTACGCTGTTTCCGACATCCGACGTCAGTAACGTTTTTCCGGATGATTAGGAGCATTCCGGCAGCCGGCGAAGCTTATCCGTTATTGCTGGAACTTTATTTTCGGCCCGATATTTTCCCGGCATGCTGAGACATTTTTGACTGGTCAACCGGATTTCGAGGGCGGACGCAGCATGGAAAGAGGCGACCGTCACCCCTAGCCACGTAGGCGTTGTTCTTTGTGTCTGTAACAGAGGGAGAACAGAGGGAGAAAGGCAATGAAAAAATTAGCGACTATTGGATTGGTGACGGCCCTGACGCTTGCCAGCTCAGCGGCGCTCGCCAAGGGTGGCACGGTTAGTCACGAGTGTGATTCCTCACCTTCGCTCTGCAGTGTCACCGCCGGATATCCAACACAAGCATTGACCTCAACACCGGAGGCGCGGCCGCGGCAGCCGACAGTAAGTAAAACCCACGGGCAACAGCTTCATTAACCCCAGGGTGGCGTCAGAGATCCGCGATAGAAATGCCACGCAGGCTGGCCAGCGCAGTCAGATGGCAACTATCGGCACCGCTGGGTCTGACGATGTCTGTTCGGGGAAGACCAGAAGAGACAGGCGGATCATCAACCCATGCATTTGACCCCATTGCGAACATCAATCGGTTAAGCGCAAGGCTTCCTTCACTCGCTTCCGCCCGCAACTATCAGGCGGCAGTCTCCCTCGCATCGATGATTGTTCCGGTCGCGCTGCCCTCCACACTTTGGGCATAGACCTTGGCGACTTCGTCAGCAGGCATGCCGGAGGAGGGGTTCATATTCAGTGCGACAAGCGTCTCCTTTACCCAGGGCGGGCTGACGACGTTCACCCGGACTTTAGCGCTTTGGAGTTCGAGTGCTGCAGCGCGGCCGAACCCTTCCAATCCGGCATTGACCAGGCTTATCGCGGCGGAACCCGGTATGGGTTGTTGCGCCAGAATGCCACTGGTGAGCGTGATCGAACCCCCAGGCAGAATATGCTGAGCGCCGGCCCGGACGACGTTGACCTGTCCCATGAGCTTGTCGTGAAGCGATTTCTCGAAATCGGAGTCTGTGAGCGCCGCAAGGGGTTTGAACACCGCGCTTCCCGCCGCGCTTACGATTGCATCGACCTTGCCGATCGCGCCGAGAGCTGTCTCGATCGACGCCTTATTGGTGATGTCGGCGCGGTAATCGCCGCTTGAGCGCGAGACCGCGATAACCTGATGCCTTTGCCCTAACAGCTTGACTACTGCGCCTCCGATCGTTCCGCTAGCCCCGATGACAACGATTTTCATAGGTTTCTCCATTGGCTGCATGTCAATGCTGTGGCCGCAAGACCATTGTCAAGCGACGACGAACCCGCCGTCGTGCGTGGCCCGCGGATCCACTCGCCCAATTCACGATCATCGAGCACAGCGTCCGATCGCGCAAGTCGTCTCCTCGTAGGGCCCGCTCATACCTTGATATAATCGGCTTCCGCCTAGGGTTGGATGGTCGAGCACGCGAGTGGCCTGCAGGATGTTGCCGTAGTTTGGGGGCTTGTCCAGACCGGCCGCGCGCCGTCGAAAATCTTATCGAGGAGAGCTCCATGGCAACGCTGAGCCAACTCATTAACGCCAAGGCGATCGCTCTCGGCAAGCTTGCCGTTCGCGCCACCACAGCTGCAGGCAGCGGCCATCCTACCAGCGCGCTCGCGCTTGCGCATCTGATTGCCACGCTGATGTATCACACGATGCGCTGGCGACCGGAGCAGCCGCGCGATCCCCGCGCAGATCGCCTGGTGCTGTCCGAGGGCCATGCTGTGCCAATCATCTACGCCGCTTGCGCCGACCTCGGTGCTGCCTTCTGTCCTCACGGCCAGGCTAAACGAATGACCGTGGATGATCTCATGACGCTGCGAGAGATCGACAGCGCGATCGACGGTCACCCCAACCCGGCATTGGGCTTTCCATTCTTTGACGCGGCGACGGGGTCCTTGGGGCAGGGGCTCTCGGTTGCAGGCGGACTCGGCTGCGCTGCGCGCATCGACGGCATCGATAAGGTCGTCTATTGCATCATTGGCGACGGCAAGTCCCGCGAGGGGCAGATCTGGGAGGCGATGGATTTCATCCGGGACCAGCGCCTCTCGAACGTCGTTGCCCTGTTCAACTGCAACGAACTCGGCCAAAGCGACTTCGTCTCGCGCGAGCAGGATTGGACGCATCTCCAGCACAAGGCAGAAGCCTTCGGGTGGACCACTTTGGTGGTAGACGGCCATGACCCCGAGGCGATCCTGGCGGCACTTGGGCGACGCGCCGGGTTGGCCAAGGAAGGTCAAGCTCTCGCTATTATCGCACGCACCGTCAAAGGCTGGGGCGTGCCCGCTCTTCAGGGTATGGGCCACCATGGGACGCCGGTTCCAAAAGACCAGCTCAACTCGGTGCTCGGAGCGCTCGACCAGCGCGCGAAGGAACTCGGCGTAGCTGCGATCTCGCAGGAAGAAATGGCGCGTGGCTTGCCGATCGCCCAGCCGACGGCGACACCGACAACGCTGCTGCCCACGCGCCCGCCGGCGGGGTTCATGGCCGCCGTGGCCGGCAACACCAAGGTGGCTAAATCGGTCGAGGAAAAGAAGGCGCTGTCGCCGCGACGCGCTTATGGGCTGGCGCTCAAGGCACTCGGTGCCGCCAATCCGCGCATCGTTGCGCTCGACGGCGACGTCAAGAACTCGACTTACGCGGAGGATTTCGCCAAGGCTTATCCCGAGCGCTATTTCGAAGGTCGCATCGCCGAACAGAACATGGTTTCGGCGTGCGCCGGCCTCGCCGCCGGTGGCAAGATCGCCTTTGTCAGCACTTTCGGTCGCTTCATGGAGCGCGCTTTGGACGAGATCGAAATGGCGATTATCAGCGGACTGCCCATAAAGGTGGTTGGGACTCATGTCGGTGTCACCCTCGCCTCCGATGGGCCGAGCCAGATGGCGCTGGCCGATGTGGGATTCATGCGCGCGCTCGCCCATACGGATGACTACCGCGGCAATCCTGCCATGACGGTGCTGACGCCGAGCGATCCGGTTAGCGCCTACAACCTGGTGCTGGCGATGGCAGAGCATCCGAGCGCATGTTATCTACGCGCGGTACGCGGCGACCTGCCGATCCTCTATCGCGAGAGCGAAGGCTTCCCCTTCGGCGGCTATAAGGTGGTCCGCCGCGCCGAGTCGGATCGTCCCGCGATTGTGCTCGCCGGTGCCGGATATCTCGTCCATAGCTGCCTCAAGGCCGCAGAGGCATTGCAGCCACTCGGCATCGCGGCGACGGTAATCGATGCCTATGCGCTGCCGCTCGACGCGGCGCCTTTGCTCGAACTCGCACGCAGCGCCGGTGCGCCGATCCTGACCGTGGAGGACAGCTATGTCGGCGGCATCGGCAGCGAAATCGCCGAAGCGGCCGCCGCCTCGGGAAATGGGCCGCTTGTGCGCATGCTGGCCGTGCGCAACATTCCCAAAAGCGGGCGCACGGCGGATGATGTGCTCGCCTACGTGCATCTCTCGGTGGCCGATATCGTGCAGGCGGCGAAGACCCTGACGCGCCAGCGCGCGCCGGCGCCCTCCTGACCATGTGGGGGCTTCGCGTGCTGCGATGGTCTTTATGGGAGTCTTAAGCAGCCGCCGACTGAAATGAGATCATGTCTCCGCCGTTAGGCGTCCGGGTTATATCGCCGTCGAGATAGGCGGCGAGTGAATTGATGAATTGCTCCCTCCGACTTTCGCGCGCTTGGCGCCGCGCAAACGCCGGTCCGCTACCAGTGCGCCGGCCAGAGCCGTCCAGCCGGTCTGGTGCGAGGCGCCGAGGCCTTCGCCGGTATCGCCGTTGAAGTACTCATGGAACAACAGGGAATCGCACCACGCTCCATCGCGCTGGAAGTAAGGATTCGATCCCAGCGCGGGCCGTCGGCCGTCGGCGTCGCGCAGGAACAACCTGAGCAGCCGGCGTTCGAGCTCTTCAGCCACCTGTTGCAGGCTGGCCTGGCTGCCGGATCCGGTCGGAAGTTCGACGGTCAGGCCTCCCTCAAAGCTGGCGTGCAGATGCCGCAGCGACTCGATCGCCAGAAAATTGAGTGGAAGCCAGATCGGGCCGCGCCAGTTCGAGTTACCTCCGAACAGCGCGGTGCGTGACTCGCCAGGCTCGTAGTCGAGGCGGGCGATGTGGCCTTCCAGATTGATAATAAGCGGATGTTCGAGGTGGTAGCGCGAAAGCGACCGCAGCCCATAGGGCGACAGAAACTCGGCCTCGTCGAGCATGCGGCCCAGCACCTGCTGCAAGCGCGACTTGCCCACCAGTGAGATCAGCCAGGGACGATCGTCGCCGGGCAGCCGGTGCAGAAAGTCGGCGACAGCCAGTTTTTTTTCGATGTGCCAGCGCACGCGTTTACGGAACATCGGCAGCCGCTCCCAGAGCGATGCGTCGAGCTCCACTGCGGCGAACACCGGCAGCAGTCCCACCACCGAGCGCGCCCGCACCGTGAACGCGGTGCCATCGCGCTTGCGCAGCCGATCGTAGAAAAAGCCGTCCTGATCGTCCCATAGTTTATCCATCGCGGTCGCGATCAGGACGAAGTGGTCGAAGAACTTTACGGCGACGTCTTCGTAGGTGGGGTCGTGATTGGCGAGCCGCAGCGCCATTTCGAGCATGTTGAGGCAGAATTTCGCCATCCAGGCGGTGCCGTCGGACTGTTCCAGGACATCCCCGTCCGGAAGCATCGCCGAGCGGTCAAACGGACCGATATTGTCGAGCCCGAGAAACCCTCCCTCGAACAGGTTGTCGCCGTAGGCGTCCTTTCGATTGACCCACCAGGTGAAGTTGATCAGCAGCTTGTGGAAGGCCCGCGCCAGGAAGTCGAAGTCGGTGCCGCCGTCGATCCGGAACACCGCAAGCGCAGCCCACGCCTGCACCGGCGGGTTGACGTCGCTGAAATTCCATTCGTACGCCGGCAGTTGGCCGTTCGGGTGCATGTACCACTCGCGCGCCAGCAGCAGCAATTGATGCTTCGATGCCGAGGGATCGATGTAGGCCAGCACAATGCAATGGAAAGCGAGATCCCAGGAGGCATACCAAGGGTATTCCCATTTGTCGGGCATCGCGATGATGTCGTGATTGCTGAGATGACGCCAGTCTGCATTGCGGCCTGATTTGCGTGCGGTCGCCGGCGGCACGGTGTCGCCGTCGAGCCAGCGCGCAACGTCGTAGTGATAGAACTGCTGGCTCCATATCATTCCCGCGAACGCCTGCCGCATTATCACGGCCTCATCGTCACTCGCGCCGTCGGGGGTGAGCGTCGCATAGTACTCGTCGGCTTCGCGGCTGCGAACGGCATGGATTTGTTCGAAACCCGCGCCGAGGTCGGGCTTTGCTCCTGGCGTGTCGCGCCCGAAGCGAAGCCTGAGTTCGACGGTCCCACCTGCCGCAACCGTGAGGCGATACCAGCACGCCATCTTGGTGCCGTGCCCCGCAGGATTGACCGTCGCAGCCCCCTGGACGACGTGGTCGTTGATACCGTCCTTGGGGTAGGGCGTCTGCTCGGCCGGGTCGCCATAGAGGTACCGAACATTGGTTTCGTTTTCACAGAACAGCAGCGTCGGCGACTTGCCCGCCGGATCCGGGCCAGCCGTGAGTCGCCACCGGCCGAGCAACTGTTCTTCCGCGATCGCGCTGATCGTATCGCCTCGATCCTCGGCGGTCGCCCGAACGGCCGGCCGCTCGATACCAGCCTCCCATGACCAGCGGTTGCGGAACCACAGGGTCGGCAGAACGTGAATCTCAGCCGGATCGGGGCCCGCGTTCCGCACACTGATGCGCACGCATATGTCGTCGGGCGAGGCTTTGGCGTAGTCCGCCGTGATCTGCCAGTAGCGGTCCTTCTCGAAAACGCCGGTATCGACGAGTTCGAATTCGGGTTCTTCCTTGTTGCGCCTGGCGTTCTCCTGCCGAAGCAGCGCATAGGGAAACTCGGCCTGCGGGTAGTGGTAACGCCAGCGTAGCCACGAGCCTGTCGGTGTCGCATCGCTGTACCACCAATACTCCTTGGCATCCTCGCCGTGATTTCCCTCCGGCCCGCTGAGGCCGAAGATGCGCTCCTTCAGAAACGGATCGCGTCCATTCCAGAACGTCAGCGCAAAACACAGGCGCTGCGACCGGTCGCTCAGACCGGCGAGGCCGTCCTCATTCCAGCGATAGGCGCGCGAGCGCGCGTGCTCATAGGGGAAATACCCCCATGCCTTGCCATCGGCACTGTAGTCTTCGCGTACCGTGCCCCAGGCGCGCTCGCTGACATAGGGCCCTATCACTTTCCAGTCGCCGGGCGCATCAGGAGACGAATCGGCGAGCCTTGCGTGCTCTGCCGAAGGCGGTGGTTTTCGCTGCTCCGTGTCGTTCATGTTATGCGGCTTTCCGGTGCGGCATCGTCGCCCATCGCAGCGTCGGTAAAAACCAAGATTGTCGGCAACTCCATTGACGCGGCAAGCCGTATCGCGGGTCGAGCGCAGTCGCTGAAGATCAGGAAGGTCGCGCCGAACGGGCGCAGCTTCGACGGCGGAAGAGTGTGCGCCAGCACGCTCAATACCTTTCCCGAAGCATCCCGGGAAAGATCCTCTTGCAAGCAAGACCGCCCGTTGCGCCGAAAAACCCCAACGCCTCCGACCGAAGTTCGCTCATGCCGACCCCGTTTTGTCGCCGCCGGGCTTTTCCAGATGCCCGCCGAATTCGTAGCGCATCGCCGAAAGCAGTTTATTCTGGAAATCGGCTTCGCCCCGCGAGCTGAAGCGCTCGTAAAGTGCCGTGGTCAGCACCGGGGCAGGGACCGCCTCGTCGATGGCTGCCGCAATAGTCCAGCGTCCTTCGCCGGAATCGGAGACTCGGCCTGCGAATTTGGCGAGCGCGGGGTCCTCCAGCAGCGCGGTTGCGGTCAGATCAAGAAGCCACGAGGCAACCACGCTGCCGCGTCGCCATACCTCGGCGATGTCAGGCAGATTGAGATCGTACTGGTAATGTTCGGGGATGCGCAGTGGCGTCGTTTCGGCGTCGACCGTATGCGGCTTCTTGCCGATATTCGCCGCACGCAAAATGCCGAGTCCCTCGGCATATGCGGCCATCAGTCCATACTCGATGCCGTTGTGGACCATCTTGACGAAATGACCTGCGCCGCTGGGTCCGCAATGCAGGTAGCCGGATTCGGAGGTGCCGGTGGCGGACTTCTCTCTCCCCGGTGTACGCGGGATGTCGCCGATCCCGGGAGCGAGGGTTTTGAGGATCGGATCCAGGCGTTGCACCGCCCGGTCCGGTCCTCCGATCATCATGCAGTAGCCGCGCTCAAGACCCCAAACGCCGCCGCTGGTACCGACATCGACATAGTGAATTCCCTTCAGCGCCGTTTCCTTGGCGCGTCTTATGTCATCGATGTAATAGGAATTGCCTCCGTCGATCAGGATGTCGCCCGCTTCCAGCAGCGGCAACAAGTCGCGGATCGACTTGTCCACGACGGCCGCCGGCACCATCATCCAAATTGCCCGGGGCTTTTCCAGCTTTTTGACCAAATCTGCCAGCGAGGAACTGCCTGCCGCCTTTTCCTTCACCAGCTCCGCCACCGCGTTCGGCGACATGTCAAAGACCACGCATTGGTGGCCGTCCCTGACCAACCGTCGCACCATATTGGCGCCCATTCTACCGAGGCCGATCATTCCGAGCTGCATGGTGGCTTCTCCCAGCGATATCTCATTGTTACGACGTCATAGGCCTCGCGGTACGCAATTCTCGAAGGGCGTCGACATGGACCCTCATGGCGACTTCTCCCTGAATTCGCGGTATCGGCGGATCAGCGCGTTGGTCGAACTGTCGTGGCCGAGCTTGGGTTCGCTTTCGCTGGTGAGCTCCGGGATGATACGTTGCGCGAGCACCTTGCCAAGCTCGACACCCCACTGATCGAACGAATCGATGCCCCAGACCGTGCCCTGGGTGAAGACGCTGTGCTCGTATAACGCGACCAGTTTGCCGAGCGCCGCGGGCGTCAGTTGCGCCAGCAGAATGGTATTGGAGGGACGATTTCCCTCGAACACGCGGTGCGGAACGAGCCAATCGGCTGTTCCTTCCGCCTTCACTTCGTTGGCAGTCTTGCCGAAGGCGAGCGCTTCACCTTGCGCGAGGACATTGGCGAGCAGCATGTCGTGTTGCTCGCCAAGTTGGTTGAGCGTCTTGTGAAAGCCGATGAAGTCACACGGAACGAGCCGGGTGCCTTGATGGATAAGTTGATAGAATGAATGCTGACCGTTGGTTCCCGGCTCGCCCCAATAGATCGGACCGGTGTCGTAGGTCACAGGCGTGCCGTCAAGCGTGACGCGCTTGCCGTTGCTCTCCATCGTCAGTTGCTGCAGATAGGCCGGAAACCGTTTCAGGTATTGCTCGTATGGCAGAACCGCCGCCGTCTGCGCGTCGAAGAAATTATTGTACCAGACCGCGAGCAGCCCCATCAGCACCGGCAGGTTGCGCGCGTACGGGGCGGTACGGAAGTGTTCGTCCATCTCATGGAATCCGCTGAGCATGGCGCGAAAATTGTCCGAGCCGATGGCGAGCATCGTCGAAAGCCCGATCGCCGAGTCCATGGAATAGCGGCCGCCAACCCAATCCCAGAAACCAAACATGTTGGCGGTGTCGATGCCGAACTTCGTCACATCCTTCGCGTTTGTCGACACCGCGACGAAATGCTTCGCGACCGACTTCTCATCGCCGCCAAGTCCCGCAAGTGACCATCGACGCGCGCTTCGCGCATTGGTCATGGTCTCAAGCGTAGTAAAGGTTTTAGACGATACAATGAACAGCGTCTCCGCCGGATCGAGATCGCGAGTCGCCTCCACGAAGTCGGTGCCATCGACGTTTGACACGAAGCGGAACGTCATCGCACGGTCGCTGTAGTGTTTAAGCGCTTCATATGCCATCACCGGGCCGAGATCGGAGCCGCCGATGCCGATGTTGATCACGTTCCGGATCCGCCGGCCGGTGTGGCCAAGCCACGTGCCGCCACGCACCCGATTGCAGAAATCGGCCATCCGGTCGAGCACGGCATGGACACTCGGCACCACGTTGTCGCCGTCGACCAGGATCGATTGTCCCTTCGGCGCCCGCAGGGCGACGTGCAGAACGGCGCGTTTTTCTGACGCGTTGATCTTCTCGCCGCCAAACATAGCATCGGTCCGCGCGCGCAGTCCCGCTTCTTCGGCGAGTTGCAATAGCAGATCCAGCGTCTCATCGGTGATGCGGTTTTTCGAGTAATCGAGGTAGACCCCCGCCGCCTCGGCAGCCAAACGTTCACCTCGCTTGGGGTCTTTCGCGAACAGCTCGCGCATATGCAGGCCCTTGATTTGCCGGTAGTGCGCGGCGAGGGCATTCCAGGCGGCTCGTTGGGGCAGGGGCGCGGTGGTTATTGCCATGTCTGTACACTTTCTAAAACTTGATTGGAGGCGGCTCGGCTTGTTTGCGGGGTCGGGACGTATTCCCCGAGGGGGTGCCCTCCCACATACGAAACCCGCCTTTGAATGCGTCCGCGTTGTCGCCGGGTCGGCACAGCGGCGGCATTTCTTTCAGCTTCTTGGCGTTTCCTCCTCCCAGCACAACGTCGTCGGGTTCGAGCGCTGCCACCAGACATTCGACAACTTCTTCCACGTGCTTTCGCCAGGCCTTCTTGCCGAACTCCTCCAGCCCGCGGAGTCCGACATAGTCCTCGTACGTTCGTTTTTTATAGGGAAGATGCGCGAGCTCCATCGGTTCCACGATGCCGTCCACGATCATGGCCGAACCGAGTCCGGTCCCGAGGCCAAGGAACAACATTCGGCCGCCCTGATAGCCGCCGAGCGCCTGCATTGCGGCATCGTTGATGACCTTCGCCGGTCGCTTGAACGCTGCGGTGAAGTCGAATCCCTTCCAGCCGCTGCCTAAATTGTGCGGTTCGGCGGCCGGCCGGTGATCCACGACCGGGCCCGGATAGCCGATCGACACGACATCGTATTTCCAGTCGCCGGCGAGTTTCTCGATACTCGAAACCATCTGTCGCGGCGTCATCGTCGGTCCAGACTCGATTTCGCGTTTCTCCTTCTCGCCGTTGGCGAGAATCTTGACGTGAGTGCCGCCGACGTCTATGGCCAGGATATTCATGGGAAGGCCTATTTCTCGATCGAGTTCTAGCTTGCCTTAGCAAGTACTTCGCTCTTGGCGGAAATCACCTTCATCAGTTCGTCCCAGGATTTGACGAACGACTTGGCGCCATCGTCCTGCAATTTTGCCGCCAGCGCATCGATGTCGACGCCGGCTTTCGCGAATTGCGCCAGTACGTCCTCGCAGTCACCGCCATTGGCCGGAAGGACATCTCCGATATCGCCGTGACCGGCAAAGGCCTTTACGGTGCCTTCGGGCATGGTGTTGACGGTGAACGGGGCCGCCAATGCCTTGATGTAAAGGATGTCGGGGGCAGCCGGGTCCTTGGTGCCGGTGCTCGCCCACAACAGACGTTGCGGCCGGGCGCCTTCGTTATAAATTCGCAGCGAACGCGCCGAGCCGAGCAGTTCGCGGTATGCCTTGTAGGCCTGCTTCGCGATGGCGATGCCGAGCCGGTTGCGCAGGCGTTCGGGTACGTTGCTTGCGACAGCGGCGTCCCAGCGGCTGACGAACAGTGAAGCGACGGAGCCGACATCGGGACTGAGACCGGCGGCGATGCGTCGTTCGATGCCGCGCAGATATGCCTCGGCGGCGGCGACGTAGTGCTCTCGGCTGAAGAGCAATGTCACGTTCACGGGCACGCCGGCGAAAATCGACTCCTCTATCGCCGGCAAACCCTGCTTGGTCCCGGGTATTTTGATGAATAGATTTGGGCGTTGCGCCGTCGCGTGCAGCTCCCTGGCTGCGGTGCTGGTGCTCGCAGAATCGTAAGCCAGCAGTGGCGAAACCTCAAGCGATACCCACCCATCGACCCCGTTGGTCCGATCCCACACCGGTCGAAACATGTCGGCCGCCTGCGAGAGGTCTTCAATCGCCAACTCGAAGAACAGTTTTTCGCCCGACTTTCCCTCCTTGAGCTTTGCGCGGATTGCGGAATCGTAGGCCGAACTGTTTTTGATGGCCTGGTCGAAGATTGTCGGGTTCGACGTAAGTCCCGTCAACGACAGGTCGTTGATGTAACGCTTCAGAATCCCGCCCGTCAGCAGGTCCCGGGTAATATTGTCGAGCCAGATGCTCTGGCCGAGTTCATGAAGCTTTTGGGTGGCTTTCATCGCTTCCTCTCCGCGTAATGTTGTGTCCAGGTTTGTTCTCCCGCGAGAAGGGTGCCCAGATCATAGGCAAGCAAATCCCCGATGCGGTCTACCGTCACGTCAGGTCTGGTGAAGGAGGCGAGAGCCTTAGCATCGTGTGCGTATTGTCCTTGTCGAGGAAATACGGTGGTCACGCGCTGGCCCCATGCCTCTTTCACCGCGGCGAGAATCCGTGGCTTATCGTCCACCAGAACGTAATGCTGCGCCGGATAGCGGAGCGCGACATCGTCGAGCGCGAGTTCCTTGTGGATGTAAATCAGCACCCGTGAGCCGACGGCCTCCGAAAGGCCGGATCGCTCGACTTTGCGCGGCTGAAAGACCACATCACCATCGGTGAGGAGTACGGTTGGACCCCATCCACGGAATTGTGCGAGCACATCCAGCGCGTCCGGGTACAGGCGGTTGGCGAAAGGGTAGTCGACCAGGAATGATGACATCGACAACAGGTCCATGTCTTGCGGGTGCTCGACGCGGTATCGCTGAAGCGCGCCGAGATAATCCCGGTAGCCAAGTTCCGTAAACAAGTCCTCGAGAATTGCCCAGTAGCGGTCGCGGCAAGCGGGCCCGTACCGTCGCGCCAGGTGCGTGCTGATGTCGGCCTGGACGTGATCATTGTCGAGCAGCGTGTTGTCGACATCGACCAGGAATACGATCCGGTTCATTGCACCCATCCTTACGCAACTCCTGCCGCGCGTGGCGCTAAACCGCGCGCATGTTTCAAGATCGTCTTGCTCCAATTGGTACCTCTGTCTCCCGGCACGGTGAACCCAGTGTGGACCGATCTCCGACGTTCCGTCCGTCGTTCCACAGCCGCATCACCGGCTCCGGCCGGTCGTGTTGGTGGCCAAGTATGCTCGGGCCTGCCGCGTCGAAGGCTGGTGTTATCAGCTGCCTGTGCCCGCCCGGTGTGAAAGGTGCTCTCGTCCGGCGTTCGCCGCCATGACCGGTCGAATCTCCTTGTCCGTCCCCCTTCGACGTTGAGTCGGCGAACCATACGCGGGGCCTCAACCGACGCCTTCCAAATGGCGGTATGGACCCTCCTGCCTTGCCAAGCAACGTCGCGTGGCAGGCCTGCATTGACTGAAAGCAAGCGTCCCATCACGTTTCCCAACGATGATCACCGCAATTTGGACTGAATCCATCCACACCCGGCCGGGCCGCCAGCTCTGGCCCGGGAACCCGTGGCTCCATCGTTCTTGTGAACCACTGCTCGGCCAGATTGCCGATGTCAGGTGTACGTTTCCATTCGACCTTCGGAAGAAGCGGCTCATATCAATGTATGAGTGGCCGGCTAATTATCCGCGGTCATATCACTTTGGGACCGCTGAATTCGTTGTCGCCAGACGCCAGTCGTCACACAGGGCGTTGTTGCCGATCGCGTCAGTCGTCGCCTCATGATGCCGGCTCATACCTTGATATGATCGGTTTCCGCCGAGGGTTGTATGGCTCGGAGAGAACCGGTCGCTATTGTGTGTGACCGTGATGGGAGGCTTGGGAGACCGCCCCGAAGGAGAGGTCTCTTCCGGAAAAGACGCCGATCTGGCGGCTCAGAGCGCGCTTCTCAAGGAGGTTGAAATGTCCAGCTGCAGACCTGTCTGGAAATGGCGAGGGATGCCCGCAACGAGGAGACCAATCCTGGTAGCGGGCCTGGGGTGCACTCGACGCGCCCAGCACCGCCGAAATCAACGTGGTCGCGGAAATACAGCTTTTGGGAGACAGCGATGAACCTTTCCGACCTCAACAAGGTGGCCCTGGCCATGGTGGCGCCGGGCAAGGGCCTTCTCGCGGCGGATGAATCCACTGGGACGATCAAGAAGCGGCTGGACGCGATCAAGGTCGAATCGACCGAAGAAAACCGCCGTGATTACCGCGAGATGCTGTTCCGCTCCAGTGATGCGATGTCGAAATGCATCTCCGGCGTCATCTTGTACGACGAGACCATCTGGCAGAAGGCCAGGGACGGTACGCCACTGGTGAAGCTGATCGAGCAGGCCGGCGCGATCCCCGGCATCAAGGTCGACGAAGGCACGCAAGCCTTGCCGGGTTGCCCCGGCGAACTCGTCACCGTCGGCCTCGACAAACTCGCCGAGCGCCTGGCGGCTTATTACAGGCAGGGCGCGCGGTTTGCGAAATGGCGCGCGGTGATCGATATTGGCAAGGACATTCCGAGCATGACCGCGATCCATGTCAACGCCCATGCGCTCGCACGCTATGCGGCGCTGTGCCAGGCGGCCCAGATCGTGCCGATCGTCGAGCCTGAAGTGCTGATGGACGGCGATCACGATATCGACCGCTGCTACCACGTTACCGTGCGCGTCCTCAACGAGGTGTTCCAGGAATTGCGCATCCAGCGCGTCGCGCTCGAAGGCATGATCCTCAAACCCAACATGGCGATTTCGGGGAAGAAATGCGCAAAGCAAGCCCCGGTCGGAGAAGTCGCCGAGAAGACGGTGCGCATGCTCAAGTATTGTGTGCCGGCTGCGGTGCCGGGTATCGCGTTCCTGTCTGGCGGCCAGTCCGATGAAGAGGCGACCGCCCATCTCGACGCCATGAACCGGATCGGCGGTCTGCCGTGGAAGCTGACCTTCTCCTATGGCCGCGCGCTGCAGGCCGCGCCGCAACAGGCCTGGTCCGGCAGGGCCGAGAATGTCCCCGCCGGGCAAAAGGCCTTCAGCCATCGCGCGCTGATGAATTCGCTGGCCGCCCGGGGGCAATGGAAGGCCGATCTGGAGAAGAAGGCGGCGTAGTCGACGGCAACCCGAAATTCGGCACGTCTCAATTGGGCGAGTCCCTATGGAGGCGACGCCTCTACTAGCCCGGAGATGTATCCGGGTCTGCGTGGCCGGGTGGGACAGAATAATCTGAGCACGCGGTACGATCGGGCCGGGGGCGGGGGCTAATGGTGTTGACACGGATGCCGCGCGGCGTCAGCTCCTTGGCGAAAGTACGGCCGAACGAGCGCAGCGCCGCCTTGGTCGAGCCGCAGATTGTGCTGCCGCCCAGACCGCCGGCCGCGCCGGCCACAGAGGCCGTCAGGATGATCGCGCCGCCGTCCGGAATAATCGGGATCGCGTGCTTGAGCAGGAAGAATGCGCCCTTAACGTTGACACTGAACCGGCTGTCGTAAAAGGCCTCATCGATCTGCGCGATCGGCGCGAACCTGGCGATGCCGGCATCGACGAACAGAACGTCGATGGGGAAAGAGCTTGGCGGTCTCCGCACCGATACCTGTGGTGCCTCCGCTGATGAGAGTGATCTTGCCGTCGAGCTTGGCCATGAAAGGTTTCCTGACTAGACTGGGTTGCCGCGCCCGAGAGATGGGGCCCCCATGGCGCGAGCAATGGCGCCGGCGGCCTTGAGCCGTCGAGCGTTTCAATGCCTGTTCGAGGGAGTCTCGGCATGAAAAAGCTTCCGGTTCTTTGCGTCGCCCTTTGCGTCAGCCTTTGGACCACCGTCGCGTTTGCCCGTGGCGGCGGGGGATCGCATCATTCGTCCGCAACTGGCGGCGCCTTCGGCACCAGCCCCGCCGCGCCTGGCACCAACTCGGCTGGCACGGCACTCTCATCGGGCGGCCGCGGCAACGGCCCTCAGAAAGGGCCGCTCCTTGGCACCAACCCCGTCATCGACCGTGACGAGGCGAAAGTTGACAAGATGATCAAGTCAATTTGCCGGGGCTGCTGATCAGTGCTCTAGGCGAAGGGGAAATGATGCCGTCTCTATCTCTTCAAGACATCGCAGTGAGTGCGACGAGCTAACGCAGTCAAGCCATCAGGGCGAACCCTTGAGATCATCGCCATCTGATGGGCGCGAACTTGCGAAAGACGGCAAACGCCATGACGGCACGCCTGGCGTCCGGCGAGGTGAAGCGAAAGGCCCAGATCCGTTCGCCGCTCTCCCGGACGTGGAGGGCAGAGGCCGCCGCCATCAGCGCAGGCGCCAGCTTTCTTAGTTTTAACTTGGGTGGCGTTGAGTGGCACGTTAGCGTCTCCCACATACATGCCGGGTATAGGTTCTCGGATGATCTGAGATGTACTACCGTTACGGATTATGATGACGGGAAAGGCGCGGGACTACCGGTTTCCCGCCTGCGCCCAGACGATAGGGACTGACGTTCGACGACAAAGGATGCGGCCAAGAACATGGTAAATAGCAAGATTTCCGCCAGCAGACGACAGCGGACGATAGCTGGCGATGCGTCCAAAATGGATATATGATCCGTGACGGCATTCGGTAAGCTCGTCCGCACTACTGCGTTCCGGTTGACGCTGGCCTACCTGTTTTTGTTTGCGCTGTTTGCCGCATCGCTGCTGGGTTATTTCGCATGGAATACGCGCCGGCTGATCACCGAGCAGATTACCAGCACGGTGAACGCGGAAACCGGCGAGATCAGTGACATTTACGGCCGCCGTGGTCTGCGCGGCCTGGTCTTGACGATCGAGAACCGGGCGTTGCGGCCCGGCGCCAATCTCTATCTGGTGACCACGCCGACGGGGCAGGCCATTGCCGGCAATATCAGCTCGCTGGCACCGGGCGTGATGGGGACATCGGGCTGGTCCGAAACCGCCTATCGCCGGCTTGACGAACAGGACACCGCCGATCACAGCGCACTGGTGCGCGTCACTGAATTGACCAGCGGCTTTCGGCTGCTGATCGGACGCGATCTGGAGGAACGCCGGCGGCTGTTCGGAATTGTCGCGAAAGCGGCGCAGTGGTCGATCCTGGTCGTGGTGGTGCTCGGCCTTGGCGGCGGCATCTTTGCTGCGCGGCGCGTGTTGCGGCGTATCGATGCCATGACCGGCACCACCCAGCGCATCATGGCGGGCGATCTCAGCGGGCGGCTGCCGGTCGGGCGCAGCGGCGACGAACTCGATCGCCTGGCGGAAAATCTCAACGCCATGCTGGAGCGGATCGAAGCCCTGATGATGGGCCTCAAGGAAGTCTCCGACAATATCGCCCACGATCTGAAGACGCCGCTGACGCGGTTGCGCAACCGTGCCGAAGAGGCGCTGGCGAAATCCGGCAACGAGACCGAATACCGCACCGCGCTGGAACGGACCATCGAGGAATCCGATGGTTTGATCCGGACCTTCAATGCATTGTTGATGATCGCGCGTGCCGAGTCCGGGCAGGCGCGTGACAATATGGACGACTTCGACGCCGCCGACGTTGCCAACGGCATTCACGAACTCTATGAGCCGTTGGCTGAAGACGATGGCATGACCCTCCGCGTCAAGACCATGCACGCGCCGCTTCACGGCAACCGGGAATTGATCAGCCAGGCGCTGGCAAATCTGGTCGAGAATGCGATCAAATACGGCAAGCCTGTTGCAGCCGCGCAGCCGCTGGGAGCGGATGCGGTCATCGGGGCCAACAACAAGGAGATCCTGATCGAAGCGCGATCCGACGGCGGCCGTGTGCTGCTCAGCGTTACCGATCACGGTCCGGGAATCCCTGAGGCAGATCGCCGGCATGCGGTGGAGCGGTTCGTTCGGCTGGAGGCAAGCCGCACCCAGCCCGGCTCCGGTCTTGGATTGAGTCTCGCATCGGCGGTGGCGACCTTGCATGGCGGCGATCTCACGCTCAGCGACGCACGCCCGGGATTGCGCGCGACGTTGGCGATCCCGGCGCGTGCGGCCCACGGTGACAGGCTTGCGGTTCAAACGCCGGATGTGCCACAGAAGGTGGCATGATCTCATCCGCGAAGGGCGACGCGGACCGACATTGTCTGGCCGCGCGATTCGTGGACGGACCGCACGTGTCCGTCCCTGACAAGGCCGAGCAACATCTGGCTGATTGGCTCGCCGATCTGGAGCCGGTGCAAAGGGCCGCGATCAGCGATCTCGTGGCGCAATTTCCGCGCGCCGGAACCATTCTTCTTGGCATCGCCGAGGCCTCTCCCTATCTGTTCGATCTCGTTCGCGCCGATGGCAGGCGCATGATCCGGCTGCTCGAATGCGAGCCCGAGAAGCATCTGTCGCGATTGATCGAAACCACTTGCCGCGAGGTCGTTGCGGCATCCAGTGAAGCCGAAGCGATGCAACTGCTTCGCCGCATGAAATCGGAAGCAGCCTTGCTGATTGCGCTATGCGACATCGGCGGCGCCTGGCCGGTCATGCAGGTCACCGCGGCCCTGACCGACCTTGCGGTCGCCTCGGTGCAATCGGCGCTGCGGTATCTGTTGCGGCAGGAAGCCGAGCGCGGCCGGCTGTCGCCGTCCAATCGCGATGCGCCCGAGGACGATAGCGGCCTCGTCGTGCTCGCGATGGGCAAGATGGGCGCCGGTGAGCTGAATTATTCCAGCGACATCGACCTGATCGTGTTCTTCGATTCGGCCGCGCCGACGCTTGCGCCGGATATCGAGCCGCAGCCGTTCTTCGTGCGCGTCACGCAGGGGCTGTCGCGGCTGCTGCAGCAGCGCAACGCCGATGGTTACGTGTTCCGCGTCGACCTGCGGCTGCGGCCCGATCCGGCCTCGACGCCGGTGGCGATCTCGATCGCCTCCGCGCTCTATTATTACGAGCGGGAAGGCCGGACCTGGGAGCGCGCGGCCATGATCAAGGCGCGCCCCTGCGCCGGCGACCGCAAGGCCGGTGCGGCGCTGGTCGCCGAGATCGCGCCGTTCGTCTGGCGCAAGCATCTGGATTTCGCAGCGCTTGCCGACGTGCACGACATGAAACGGCAGATGCAGGCGTTTCGCGGACAGAGCGAGATCGCGGTCGAGGGCCACAATGTCAAGATCGGGCGCGGCGGCATCCGCGAAATCGAATTTTTCGCGCAGACCCAGCAGCTGATCGCCGGCGGCCGCCATCCCGAATTGCGGGTTCGGCCGACGCTGGAAGCGTTGCAGGTGCTGGCGTCCAGCAACTGGATCACCTTCGAGGCGCGCGACCAGATGTCGGCGGCCTATGAGTTTCTGCGCCGGGTCGAGCACCGGCTGCAGATGGTCGCTGACGAGCAGACCCACACGCTGCCCGACGATGTCGAGGCGGTGGAGCGCTTCGCTCGCTTTTTCGGCTATCAGGACCGCGCCGCATTCGCCCGTGATCTGCTCGGCCACCTCAACATCGTCCAGGGCCATTACAGCAAGCTGTTCGAAGGCGATCCGACCGGCACCGTGAAATTGCCGGCCGCCGATTACAGCGCCGGTCCGGACGATCCGCGATTGATCGAACATCTCGCCGCGCTCGGCTTCAAGAAGCCGATCATGGTGGCCAGGACCGTGCAGCAATGGATGATCGGCGACCTCCGCGTATTCAGGATGGAATCGACGCGGAACGCCTTTGTCGAGTTCGTTCCGGCGCTGATTGAGGGCCTCGCCGACGCCGAGGAGCCCGACAATGCCGTGACCGCGTTCGACCGCTTCCTGCATGCGCTGCAGCGGGGCGGGCGGCTGATCTCGCTGCTCAGCCAGAACCGCGACCTCGTCGCGCTGGTGGCGCTCATTCTCGGCGCAGCACCCCGGCTCGGCGACATGCTGGCGCGGCAGCCGCAGATCATGGACGGATTGATCGATCCGCGCTTCTTCGGCGCGATGCCGGACCAGCGCGAATTGTCGGCGCGTCTCGCCGCGACCCTGAGGGATGCCAATTCCTATGAGGAATTCCTCGACCGGTTGCGATTGTTCGGCCAGGAAAGCCTGTTCCTGATCGGCACGCGAATCCTGTCCGGCACGGTCTCCGCCCAACATGCCAGCGACGCGTTTGCCGACGTTGCCGAGGGCATTGTCGATACCGTGCATGGTCTCGTGACCGACCGGTTCGCGGCCCAGCATGGCCGGATCAAGGGCCAGCAGACCGCGATCCTCGCGATGGGCCGGCTCGGCAGCCGGGAGATGACGGCCTCGTCCGATCTCGACCTGATCCTGCTTTATGATTTCGATCACGAGCAGCCGGACTCCGACGGGGCGCGATCGCTGCACGGCGCGCATTATTTCGCCCGCTTCACCCAGCGGCTGATCAGCGCATTCACGACGCGGACCAATTACGGCGTGCTGTATGAGGTGGACATGCGGCTGCGTCCCTCCGGCCGGGCGGGCCCGGTGGCCTCGCGCCTCGACTCGTTCGCCGAATACCAGGACCGGGAGGCCTGGACCTGGGAGCACATGGCGCTGACCCGCGCCCGGGTGATTTCGTCGTCGCCTGAATTTCGCGCCAGGATCGAAACCATCATTCGCGAGGTGCTGACGCGGCCGCGCGACGCGGCCGGCGTCGCCACCGACGTCGCGGATATGCGCCGCGCGGTGGCGCTGGAGAGGGGCGAGGACGATGTCTGGGACCTGAAATATGCCGCCGGCGGCATCGTCGATATCGATTTCATCGCGCAATACCTCCAGCTCGTTCACGCCGCCGACAGGCCGGACATTCTCGACGTCAATACGCTGCATGTGCTCGACAACGCCGCGCGGCTAGGCGTGCTGCCGCAATCGGCCGCGGAAATCCTGCGTTCGGCAACGCGCCTCTATCATGACCTCACGCAAATTCTGCGGCTCTGTGTCAGTGAGAAATTCAACCCGGAAACCGCTGGAGAAGATCTCCTGCGCGTGCTGGCGCGGGCAGGCGACGCGCCGGATTTTTCGTCGCTCGAGGCAAGGGTGCGGGAAACCCAGACCGAGGTGCGCCGGGTGTTCCAGGCAATGCTCGGCAACGGGCGCTAGAGCATGATCCGGAAAAGTGGGTACCGGTTTTCCGAAAAAGATCATGCTCGAACAAGAAGGTAGAGCGAGATGGCGATTCGACGAAAAGCCATCTCGCTCTAGCGAGGTTTCGGCGCAAGAACGATCGCCGCGGAACTCTGTCTCCGGTGAACTCCACCCCATAACCCGCCGCGGAGGGCAGCCGAAAAAGCTTCACGTGAAGACCCTGTCGGAGCCTTCAGTTCTCCGATGTCACAGACGCAGCAAGCCCAGCACCGCGGCGGCTGCAGCAACGAGGGCCAGCGCAATAACAGTCGCTCTCCAAAGAAGCTGATGACGTGCAGCGCGCTCGTCGTGGAACGCAAGCCAGTCCCGGACGAAACCAGCCGGAATACCAAATATGACAGCGCGCCTGCCTGGATGATGGGTTTCGTGATCGGCGAACATCGCCCGCACATTCGTCAGCCCCAACCGATCAAGCTCGCAATTCCACTCCCGCGCGTGCTCGCCGTTGGTCCATCGATTTTCGAAAGGAAGCCGGTGCGATTTCATCGCGAACCTCCTTCAAATCTCCTTGTCCCTTAGCTTCTGCAATCTACCACTGTTTGCCGATGAAGGCCAAACCGATTAAACTCAGCGCAGTACCGATGGGGATGGAGTTCCCCGATACCCGCCCGTCGTGGGCTGATGACTCCTACCGCGTTTTGGCGCGGTGGGAGTGTGCCTCCACCGCCCGGGTGGATTCTCGCTTGTTGCCGCCCGCACCCATGGCCGTGACCGAGCCGGCGATCTTCGCCGGCCCAAAGACGAGGCGGGACAATGACACAAGTATGGACTCTTGCGGCCTTATGGCTGGGGCTAGCGCTGGTCGCGACCCTTCTTTCGATCTGGCTTCGCATCGCAACAGCCTTGTCCGAAATCGTGGTCGGGACCATCGCGCAGCTGGTGATAGGCGCTGTGATTGGGCAGACAGTGCTCGGGACCGGCGAGTCATGGATCACATTCCTGTCGGGCGCGGGTGCGATCGTCCTCACATTCCTCGCTGGCGCTGAACTGGATCCGGCCGTTTTTCGCGCCAAGTGGCGTGAGGCATCGGCGATCGGGCTTGTTGGTTTTGCCGCGCCATTCCTGGGTTGCACGGCGGCCGCGTATTATCTGTTGGGCTGGGGGCCGCAGCAAAGCTGGCTGGCGGGAGTAGCCATGTCCACGACGTCGGTTGCCGTCGTCTATGCCGTCATGCTTGAGTTTGGATTAAATAGAACCGACTACGGAAAAACCCTTCTTGCCGCCTGTTTCATCAACGATCTGGCGACGGTTCTGGCGCTCGGCATCATCTTTGCGCCATTCACGGTCAAGACGCTGGTTTTCGCTGGCGGCTCCATCGCTGTATTTTCGCTTCTGCCCTGGCTGACGCCGCGCTTCTTCAGGAAATACGGCAACAGGCCTTCCGAGCTGGAAGCGAAATATCTGCTGTTGTGCCTGTTCGGGCTTGGCGCGCTGGCGAGCTGGGCTGACAGCGAGGCGGTATTGCCCGCCTACATCGTCGGCATGGTTCTCGCCGGTACCGTCGGCAAGGACCACGTCCTCGTCCGCCGCTTGAGAACCCTGACCTTCGGCCTGCTGACGCCGTTCTATTTCATCCGTGCGGGATCGTTCGTCTCGATTCCCGCGCTGCTCGCAGCACCGCTCGCGTTCTTCGTCTTGCTCAGCGCCAAGATGCTCACCAAGTTCGTCGGCGTCTATCCGGTGACGCGCCTTTACAAGTCGCCTCAAGGCGAAGCGATGTACACGACCTTGCTGATGTCCACAGGCCTGACCTTTGGCACGATTTCCGCGCTATTTGGTCTCTCCCGCCAGATCATCGACCAGCGGCAATACTCGGTACTTGTAGCCTGCGTGGTCGGCAGCGCGGTGATTCCGACGTTGTTGGCTAACGCCTTTTATCTGCCAGGGCATCTATTGCCGAAGGACGAACAAAGTGGTGAGGAAGTCCTCACTGGCGACAGCCGCACCGGACCCGTGCAACCAAAAGCGGTGGTATAGCCTGAGGTCGATTTGGCCTTGATCGCTCTGGCCGCAGATGCGCCGAACACCGCTTCGCTAGGTTCTTGCGGCTGGAAGAGCCACGGCGGTCCGCGCGGCGGAACTGGACCGATACGCGGCCAGCGTTAGTTCCTGGGTGATCGCTTCGCGCATCGCGACGATGGTCGGAAGACGGAGCCGCTGCTTGGCCAAGGCGTGTGAGGGCGCGTCGAGACGGCGTAGCGCTGACACGGCGTCATCGATCGCATGTTCAAGTTCGGTTGCAGGGACCACCCGGTCCAGAAATCCTGCGACGACCGCATCATCCGGCTCGAACATTTCTCCCAACGTGACGGTTCGGCTGAGCCAGGCCGGGTGAACGCGGCTGCGCGCGAGCTCGATGGCAAATCCGGGCGGCGAGATGCCAATCGCGACTTCGTTGAGGCCCATGCGGTGCTTTCCTTTCGCACCAATGCGCATATCGCACGCCAGCAGGAGAAACGTTCCCATCGGAAATGCGTGGCCTTGCATTATTCCGATCGTGGGGAAGGGATGAGACATCAGGTGCAAGGCAAGCTCTGCGCCGGCCTTTACCATTTCGAGACTGCGCTCAACATCATTGGCGGCAAAAACCTTGAGGTCGAAACCCGCAGAAAAGATATCCTTGCGTCCGGAGCGCAGTACGACGATGGCCTGATCTTTTTCCGCCTGCCGGAATGCCGCGCCGAGGTCTTGCAGCATAGCTATGGACATAACGTTCACCTTGCCGTCGTCCATCGTGATCGTGGCGACGCCCTCGGCAAGACGGTAGGCAATACGGTCTGACATTTTGCGCTCCATGCGTGGTTTCAGCGCGACGTTGACGGCCTGATGTAGACCACTCAATATAGATTTCTGCGAAATCTTCAGGGGAGGATGTTGTGCCCGCCGTTCCCAAGCATCGAAAGCCGATCGTGGACGCCGCGGTGACTTTGTTTCGACGGCAAGGCTATGCAGGCACCGGCCTGAATGACATCGTCGATATCAGTGGAGCCCCCAAGGGATCGCTTTATCATTACTTTCCGGCCGGAAAAGCCTCGATAGCGGTCGCCGCGGTTGAGGAAGCGGGCAGGCGCGTGGCTGAGACGATGACGGCGCTCGCAACCGAAACGCGATCGACAGCGGACCTGCTGCGAGCCCATGCGCGGCTTCTGTCCGGATGGTTGCGGAAGTCCGGATTTAGGGACGGTTGTCCGATAACAACTGTTCTGCTGGAACTTGCGCCGAGGGATCGAGGGGTAGCCGAGTCCGGCCGGAAAGCCTATGCCGCCCGGATTGACGTCCTCAAACGAAAGCTGACGAGCGACGGATTTTCACCGGCTAGTACCGGACGTCTCGCCATCTTGTGCGTTGCGGCGCTACAAGGAGCTCTCATCCAGGCCCGCGTCGAACGAAGCGGCGCACCGATCGAAACGGCGGCGGAAGAACTGGCGAAAATGCTGGAAAACGCTCTCGCCCGCAGCCCTGATGATTCCAGATAATACGGGTCAAACGGGAACCAAAATGTCTGTGCAAGGGCGCTCAACACCCGAATGGCCGGAGCGTCTGTCATTTTGAATCTGATCAGCAATTTCTGTAGGCCGGATCCCGCTTCTCGACGAATGCACGCATGCCTTCTTTCCGGTCGCTCAAGGCGAATGCGGCATGAAGACTTCGTCGCTCATAGCGCAACCCCTCAGCGAGCTGCGTCTCATAGGCGCGATCGACGCATTCCTTGATCATCATCACGACTGGCTGCGACAGGCTCGCAATCCTGGCTGCGGTGCGTATCGCTTCATCGACCAGTTCATTGTCGGGAATGATCCGGCTGACCAGGCCCGAGCGTTCCGCCTCGGCCGCATCCATGATACGACCCGAGAGACACATCTCCATCGATTTCGATTTTCCGATGAAGCGCGGCAGCCGTTGCGTTCCGCCTCCGCACGGGTTCTATGGCGCGAGCCGTTTGTCGCGCTGGTGTCGCCGAAGCACCGTTTCTGCCGGGAAGGCAAATCAAGCATTTCGCTCGCAGACCTGGACGGCGAGCCGATCGTTCTGCGCGGAAGTTGCGAAATGCCGCGCGGACGCTTGTGGCCCGATCACGTCAGACCGAAGATTGTCGCTCGCATCGATCGCGACGAGATGGCGCTGAAGCTGGTGGCGTCCGGGGTCGGTCTTGCGGTCGCGCCGAAGAGCCTGGCGACGAACGACGTCGTGGTTCTACGATTCGCGATCTCAAGACGACCGCTCCATCGGATTGAAGTGGCGACCGGAGCTGCGCGACGACGCGCTGCGGTCATTGCTCACGTCCGTGGGAACGGGCGCCGCCGGCTAGTCTGGTCCGACCAGTCCCTTTTGACCCAAGGCGGCCAATCGTCCCTGCGATGTGTTGATGTCATAGGAAGCCGGCGGCGGATGCCCTAGAATGATGATGCCGAAACTTGCGCGGTCGCGTCGCGCCGAACATGATGTGGGTCGCCAGTCCAACGACGCCGAACACTGATGGTCAAAAGACCCGAGAGAGGGACAAGCCCCATGCCCATCGAAAATGTCGCCGACCTTATCGCCGAAACACTGATTCAAGCCGGTGTGAAACGTGTCTTCGGCGTGGTCGGTGACAGCCTGAACGGCCTGACCGAGGCGCTGCGCAAGCGGAAGACGATTGACTGGATCCATGTCCGGCATGAGGAGGTGGCGGCCTTTGCTGCCGCCGGCGAATCGCAAATCACTGGCGGGCTCGCGGTGTGTGCCGGTTCGTGCGGGCCCGGCAATCTTCATCTCGTCAACGGCTTGTTCGATGCACACCGCAGCCGCACCCCGGTGCTGGCGATCGCGGCCCAGATTCCGTCCGGCGAAATCGGCGGCGGCTACTTTCAGGAAACCCATCCGCAGGAACTATTCAGGGAATGCAGCCACTATTGCGAACTGGTTTCCGATCCGGCGCAACTTCCTTATGTGCTGGAAAACGCCATTCGTGCGGCGGTCGGAAAACGCGGCGTCGCCGTGCTGGTCATCCCTGGCGACGTTGCGCTGCGACCGGCGCCCAAGCGCGGCATTTCACCCAATGCCGGGCTGCTGCCGGCAATACCTGTCGTTCGCCCGGCCGAAGCGGAATTGACTGTCCTGGCCGGCCTCCTGAACGCCGCCCAGCGTATCACGCTGTTCTGCGGGCGCGGCTGCGCCGGTTCCCATGACAGCCTGATGAAGCTCGCGGAGGTGCTCAAAAGCCCGATCGTGCATGCGCTCGGGGGCAAGGACCATGTCGAATACGACAACCCGTATGACGTCGGCATGACCGGGTTCATCGGTTTTTCCTCCGGTTATGCCGCCATGCGCGCCTGCGATGTGCTGCTGATGCTGGGAACCGATTTTCCCTACAAGCAGTTTCTCCCCGACGATGCCAAAATCGCCCAGGTCGACATCCGGCCGGAAAATCTCGGCCGGCGCTGCAAGCTCGATCTCGGCCTCGTCGGCGACGTCGGCGCCACCATCGAGGCGCTGCTGCCGAAGCTTGCGGCGAAAACCACGCGGAAGCATCTCGACGATAGCCTCGCGCATTACAGGAAAGCCCGCGCGGGCCTTGACGAATTGGCCCGCGGCACACCCGGCAACAAGCCGATCCACCCGCAATATCTGGCGCGTCTGCTCAGCGAGCAGGCCTCCGACGATGCCGTCTTCACGGCCGACGTCGGCACGCCTACCATCTGGGCCGCGCGTTATCTGGCGATGAACGGGCGCCGGCGTCTGGTCGGGTCCTGGGTTCATGGTTCGATGGCCAACGCCATGGCCCATGCGATCGGCGTTCAGGCATCGCAGCCCGGCCGCCAGGTGGTGTCGATGTCGGGCGACGGCGGATTTGCCATGCTGATGGGTGACCTCATCACGCTGACACAGATGAAGCTGCCGGTGAAAGTCGTGATCTTCAACAATGGTGTGCTCGGCTTTGTGGCGCTGGAGATGAAGGCGTCGGGATTCGTCGAAACCGGAGTCGATCTGCAAAACCCGGATTTCGCCGCCATGGCCCGCGCCATGGGTATCCATGCGGTGCGGGTGGAGGATCCGGGCGACCTGGCGAATGCGATCCGCGATGTGCTTGCATATGATGGTCCGGCGGTGCTTGACGTGGTGACGGCGACGCAGGAGCTTTCCATGCCGCCGGCGATCACGGCAGAGCAGGTCAAGGGGTTCAGCCTGTGGGTGCTCCGGGCCGTGATGAGCGGCCGCGGTGACGAGGTTCTCGATCTGGCTAAAACCAATCTGTTGTCGCGCTGATTTTTTGTGTCGCCCGCTTTTCGTCTTCCTGACCAACGATCGAAGCCATGATCCGTGCTCTCGCTTTGCTGCTCGCCTGCCAACTCGCCGGTGAAATATTGACGCAGGCGCTGGGTCTGGCGGTGCCCGGCCCGGTGATCGGTCTTGCGCTGCTCGCGGTGCTTGCGGTGGTCTATGCCCGCATCGTGGGGGCGGAGATCGCTGCCATCGAGAAAACCGATCTCGGTGTCACGGCGTCAGCGCTGCTCGGCTCGCTGGGGCTGCTGTTCGTTCCGGCGGGGGTAGGCATCGTCCAGCAATTGCCGCTGATCGGCAGCTATGCGATCCCGATCTTTGTCGCGCTGCTGGTCTCGACCGTGCTGACCCTCATCGTCACGGTCTACGTCTTCATCGTCGTGAAGCGCGCGATCACGCGCGCCGCGCCCGTGGACGGCGGCTCATGACCCATCCGTTTTCGATCTGGGTCTATCTCTCGGCGACGCCGCTGCTCTGGCTGGCGTTGACGCTGGTGGCATGGATTGCGGCGGATGCCATCGCGCGGGCCTGCGGTCGTCATCCGCTGGTCAATCCCGTGCTGATCGCCATCGCGTTGGTCGGCGGCGTTCTGGTGGCGACCGGCACACCCTACCAGACCTATTTCGAGGGGGCGCAATTCGTGCACTTCCTGCTGGGTCCGGCCACCGTCGCCATCGCGGTGCCGCTGGTTCGCCATCTGACGCTGGTCCGCGCCAATATCGTGCCGATGATGGTCGCGTTGTTGGCCGGCGCGGTGACAGCGGTCGTTTCCGTCGTCGCGGTCGCCGCCGCGTTCGGCGTGCCCCGCGAAATTCTGGTATCGCTGGCGCCGAAATCGGTAACGGCGGGCATCGCCATGGCGATATCGGAGAGCATGGGCGGGCGGCCGGCGCTGACGGCCGTACTGGTGATCGCAACCGGCGTCATGGGCGCGGTTATCGTCACCCCGCTGATGAACGCGCTCAAGATCACCGACTACGCCGCCCGCGGGTTTGCGGTTGGCCTGGCGTCGCATGGCATCGGCACCGCGCGCGCATTCGCGGTAGACGAGATCGCCGGCACCTTCGCCGGCATCGCGATGGGCCTCAATGGCGTCGCCACCTCGCTCATTGTGCCGCTTCTGCTTCGGTGGCTTTAGGCCGTCGGCTCTTATTCAATCAGAACCGATCGTGGTCTAGTTGGCCGGGTTCAGCGCCCAAGCGCTCTGGAGCGGCCGGGAAGGTGTACCCATCTTCAGTGGCGCAGGCGCCGAATCTTCCCCGCCATTTTTCCCGGGAACCGGAAATGCGTAGCCGACAATTGCCTTGAGGACAAAACGATCTGATCCTGTGGTGAAGCCGTAGCCCGCACCAAGTTCCACGTCGACTTTGCCGACCTTGAAATCGGTGACGGCGAACAATTGCTGACTTTGCTGTTGCAGCGGCAGGAAGCTTCCGATCTTGCCGAAGTCTGCATAATATTCGAGACCGATGAAGCGGTCGTCTCCGAGATTGCGGGCAAGTCGCACAGCCGGCGCGAAATCGGCTTCTCCGCCTGGCCCGAAACTTACGTCGACAATCGGGTTGACGATGAATTCCCACTCCGAGTTGCGCACGCCAATGATCGGCCTGATTTCGAGCCCCCAGGGGGTCGAGGAGAACCGCGGCAATTCATAGCCAAGTTCGAAATTGACTCCGTAGAAAAAGCTTCGTTTGGCGGCGTCCGGAACGACGAACAGGCTGCGGATCTTGGCGCCGTCTGAAAGGAATTGACCGTCACCGCTGACGGCGAACGGCAGATAGAAGCCGGCTTCCCACCAGTCGGTGAGGCCATACGCGAATTCCGGGGTGCCTTGAAGGGCATGGTTGGATGAAAAACCGCCCGGCACCACCGGCTGGTTTTGCCCGATGCCGGCATAGTTCAGATGCTGTTCATACGTCCACTGCCCAACGCCAGCGATCTCGGCGTTGTAGACCTGTATCTCGTCATGGACCTGATCGGCGCCGAATGCGGTGCCGGTGAAGAAAGGAATAAAAATGGCGGCGGCTACTGAAACTCTCCGGCGCATCAAAGCTCCGCTTGGCCTTGTCACTCCTGCCGCCGCACGGCTTCAATGCCACGTAAGCAGACCTGCCAAAGGCTCATCCGCACAGAACGCTTTCTGTGATCGGTCAATTTAGAATATTTCTAGATCACTCCCTGCCTTCACTTGTCAAGTCTGCGGCGTGGGGGACCTGCGCCGGCAGGCCGCAAAATCAATCCATCCGGCTCACGGTGATGATGAGATCGAATTCGCGGATCTAATGGCTCTGATCTAGAGCATGATCCGGAAAAGTGGGTACCGGTTTTCCGAAAAAGATCATGCTCGAACAAAAAGATAGAGCGAGATGGCAATTCGAGGAAAAGCCATCTCGCTCTAGGGCTGCGTCTGCGCGCTCTTCAGCGTCTCGAGCGCGTCCCGCACATCCGGATCGAGCCCGGCGCCACCGGCGTCGAGATGCGCAAAGATCGCCGAACGCATCCGCGGTTCCCAGTATTTCCGGATGTGGTCGGCAATTCCCGGCACTGCCTTGTCGTGGCCCTGGCTCTCAAAGAACTTGCCAATCTGGTTGGCCATATAGATCAGCCGGTCAGGCGACATGGGCAGCGGCTCCCTGGACGGCGATCTCGGCCGCGATCCGGCCGCGATGCGTGAACACTTCAAACCCGTCGGCACGCGCAATCGCGGCCAGCGTGATGCCGGCGGCGTCAGCCATTCGCACCGCCAGCGCCGTCGGCGCCGAGACGGCGACCATCAACGGCGCGCCCATCGCCGCGGTCTTCTGCACCATTTCGACCGAGACCCGGCTGGTCAGCAGAACCATGCCGTCGCCGGCGGCAACCTTTTGCTGCGCCAGTGCGCCGGCGAGCTTGTCGAGCGCGTTGTGACGGCCGACATCCTCGCGCAGCGCGACGATGCCGGCTGCCGGCGTCCAGAACGCCGCGGCATGCACCGCGCGCGTCACGATATTGATCGCTTGCAGCGGCGGGATGCTCTGTATCGCCGCCGTGATTTCTCGCGGCGAAAACGACCGGCCCGGCGCCACCACCGCAGCCGGCCGAATGGCCTCGGCGATTGAATCGATACCGCAGATGCCGCAGCCGGTGGGACCTGCGATGTGCCGCCGCCGCTCGCTCAGCCGGTCCGCCCTGGATTGGGCCAGCCACATCCGCAATTCCATGCCCTCATCAAGACTCACGACATCGAGCGTTTCGATATCGTCGAGGCTCTGGATGATGCCTTCGTTCAGGCTGAACCCGATGGCGAAGTCCTCGAGATCCTGCGGCGTGCCCATCATCACGGCATAGGTGCCGCCATTGTAGGTCAGCGCCAGCGCGGTCTCTTCCGGAATCATGCGCGCGCTTTCGCCGGCGCGGCCGTCGCGCCAGACCTTGCGAACAACGGTGCGAACCGGCTCGTGCACGGCTACTCCGCTGCTTCGATGGTTGCTGCGATGCGCCTGCTATGGCGGGCCTGCTCCTCATAGGCCTTTTGCCATTCGGAAGGACCGTTCGAGGGCGAGATCTGCACCGCCGTGACCTTGTACTCCGGGCAGCTGGTGGCCCAGTCGGAATATTCGGTCGTGATGACGTTGGCCTGGGTGTCCGGGTGGTGGAAGGTGGTGTAGACCACGCCCGGTGCCACGCGCTCGGTGATCAGCGCGCGCAAGGTGGTCTCGCCGGCGCGGCTGGCGAGCCGGACCCAGTCGCCGTCGCGCACGCCACGCTGCTCGGCATCGTGCGGGTGTATCTCCAGCCGGTCTTCCTCGTGCCAGATGATATTGTCGGTGCGGCGGGTCTGCGCGCCGACATTGTACTGGCTGAGAATGCGGCCCGTGGTCAGCAGCAGCGGATAGCGAGGACCGGTACGCTCGTCGGTGGCGACATATTCGGTGATGACGAACTTGCCCTTGCCGCGCACGAAGCCATCCATGTGCATCACCGGGGTACCTTCCGGCGCCTTCTCGTTGCAGGGCCACTGCACCGAGCCGAGTTCGTCGAGCTTGGCATAGGAGACACCGGCGAAAGTCGGCGTCAGGGCGGCAATCTCGTCCATGATCTCGGAAGGATGATTGTACTTCATTTCATAGCCCATCGCCTTGCCGAGGCGGATGGTCACTTCCCAATCGGCCAAACCGTTGCGCGGCGTCATCACCTTGCGGACGCGCTGGATACGGCGCTCGGCGTTGGTGAAGGTGCCGTCCTTTTCGAGGAAGGTCGAACCCGGCAGGAAGATGTGGGCGTAGTTGGCGGTTTCGTTCAGGAAGAGATCGTGCACGATCACGCATTCCATCGCCGACAGCGCCGCCACAACATGCTTGGTGTTGGGGTCGGACTGCAGGATATCCTCGCCCTGCACGTAAAGCCCCATGAAGGTGCCGTCGACGGCGGCGTCGAACATATTTGAAATGCGCAGACCGGGTTCCTTGTCCAGGCTGACGTGCCAGAACGATTCAAATGATTCACGAACGGAATCGATGCCGACATGCCGGTATCCCGAGAATTCATGCGGGAACGAGCCCATGTCGCAGGAACCCTGCACGTTGTTCTGGCCGCGCAATGGATTCACGCCGACGCCGGGGCGGCCGATATTGCCGGTCGCCATCGCCAGGTTGGCGATCGCGATGACGGTGGTTGAGCCCTGGCTGTGTTCGGTGACGCCGAGGCCGTAATAGATCGCGCCGTTGCCGCCGGTGGCGAACAATCGCGCCGCGGCGCGCAATTCCTTCGGATCGACGCCGGTCACCATCGCGGTCGCTTCCGGGCTGTTTTTCGGCAGCGCGACGAACTGCGCCCAATCCTGGAACTCGCTCCAGTCGCAGCGCTCGCGCACAAAGGCCTCGTCGACGAGACCCTCGGTAACGATCACGTGGGCCATCGCGGTCAATACGGCGACGTTGGTGCCGGGTAACAGCGGCAGATGGTGCTGCGCCTCGACATGCGCGGAGCGGATGATGTCGATGCGGCGCGGATCGAGCACGATCAGTTTGGCGCCCGCGCGCAGACGCTTCTTCATGCGCGATGCGAACACCGGGTGCGCATCGGTCGGATTGGCGCCGACGATCATCATCACGTCGGTGTCTTCGACCGAATCGAAATCCTGCGTGCCTGCCGAGGTACCGAAGGTGGTGGCAAGGCCGTAACCGGTCGGCGAATGGCAGACGCGGGCGCAGGTATCGACATTGTTGTTGCCGAAGCCGGCGCGGACCAGCTTCTGCACCAGATAGGTTTCTTCGTTGGTGCAGCGCGACGACGTGATTCCGCCGATGGACGTACGGCCATACTTCGCCTGAATCCGCCTGAACTCGGAAGCCGCATGGTTGAACGCCTCGTCCCATGACACCTCGCGCCACGGGTCGGTGATCTTCTCGCGGATCATCGGATTGAGGATGCGCTCCTTGTGGGTGGTGTAGCCCCAGGCGAAACGGCCCTTGACGCAGGAATGACCGCGATTGGCCTTGCCGTCCTTGTACGGCACCATGCGGACGACTTCCTCGCCGCGCATTTCGGCCTTGAAGGCGCAGCCGACGCCGCAATACGCACAGGTCGTCACCACGGAGTGCTCGGGCTGGCCGATTTCGATCACGGACTTTTCCGTGAGTGTTGCGGTCGGGCAGGCCTGCACGCAGGCGCCGCAGGAGACGCATTCGGAGCCGAGGAAACTCTCGCTCATGCCGGGCGAAACCCGGCTCTCGAAGCCGCGGCCGGAAATGGTCAGCGCGAAGGTGCCTTGCACTTCCTCGCAGGCGCGGACGCAGCGCGAGCAGACAATGCACTTCGAGGGTTCATAGGTGAAATATGGATTGGATTCGTCCTTTGGCATCCAGGCGGCGTTGGCCGCGCCATTGGACTTGGCGAAGACATGGTTCTCGCCTCCGTAACCGTAACGCACGTCGCGCAGGCCGACCGCGCCCGCCATGTCCTGCAATTCGCAGTCGCCGTTGGCCGCACAAGTCAGGCAGTCCAGCGGATGGTCGGAGATGTAGAGCTCCATCACGCCCTTGCGCAGCTTCTTCAGCCGCTCGGTCTGGGTGTGGACCACGAGGCCCTGCATCGCGGGCGTGGTGCAGGAAGCCGGCGTGCCGGCACGGCCCTCGATCTCGATCAGGCACATGCGGCAGGAGCCGAACGCATCCACCATGTCGGTGGCGCAGAGCTTCGGAATCTGGGTGCCGGCCTCCATCGCCGCGCGCATGATCGAGGTGCCCTCGGGCACCGTGATGCTCTGGCCATCGATGGTCAGCGTGATCATGGTTTCGGATTTGGAGCGGGGTGTGCCGAAATCGGTTTCCTGGATCAGCGACATGGCAATCGTCCTTTTATTCCGCGGCCTGCAGGCGCGTCGGCGCCGGGCCGAAGTCTTCCCGGAAATGTTTCAGCGCGCTCATCACGGGGTAGGGCGTGAAGCCGCCCAGCGCGCAGAGCGAGCCGAATTTCATGGTGTTGCAGAGGTCTTCGACCACGGCGATGTTCTCCGGCACCCGTTCGCCGGCGCGGATCTTGTCGATGGTCTCGACGCCGCGGATCGAGCCGATCCGGCAGGGCGTGCACTTGCCGCAGGATTCGATGGCGCAGAATTCCATGGCGAAACGCGCCTGCTTCGACATGTCGACGCTGTCGTCGAACACCACGATGCCGCCATGGCCGATCAGGCCGTCGCGCGCGGCGAAGGCCTCGTAGTCGAACGGGGTATCGAACAATTCGCGCGGGAAATAGGCGCCGAGCGGGCCGCCGACCTGCACCGCGCGTGCGGGACGTCCGGTGAAGGTGCCGCCGCCGACGTCGTCCACCAGTTCGCCAAGCGTGATGCCGAAGGCGACCTCGAACAATCCGCCCCGCTTGATGTTGCCCGCGAGCTGGATCGGCATCGTGCCGCGCGAGCGGCCCATGCCGAAATCGGCGTAGGCTTTCGCGCCGCCGGCGAGGATGAAGGGGATCGCGGCGAATGACAGCACGTTGTTGATCACGGTCGGCTTGCCGAACAGGCCTTTATGCGCCGGCAGCGGTGGCTTGGCGCGGACGATGCCGCGGCGGCCTTCGAGGCTTTCCAGGAGCGAGGTCTCTTCGCCGCAGACATAGGCGCCGGCGCCAACCCGGACTTCGAGATCGAAGCTGTGCGCGGAGCCGCCGACGCGCGCGCCAAGATAGCCGGCGCGCCTGGCCGTGGCGATCGCGGCATTCATCGCCACGATGGCGTGCGGATATTCCGAGCGGATGTAGATGTAGCCCTTGGTGGCGCCGACCGCGATGCCCGCGATCGTCATGCCTTCGATCACCACGAAGGGATCGCCTTCCATGATCATGCGGTCGGCGAACGTGCCGCTGTCGCCTTCGTCGGCGTTGCAGACGATGTATTTCTGGTCGGCGCTGGTCTGCGCCACGGTTTTCCACTTGATGCCGGTCGGGAAACCCGCGCCGCCACGGCCGCGCAGCCCGGACGCCGTGACATCGGCAAGGATCGCCTCCGAACCCAGCGTCAGCGCGCGCGCAAGGCCCTTGTAGCCGTCATGGGCGCGGTAGTCCTCGACCGAGCGCGGATCGATCACGCCGCAGCGCGCGAAGGTGAGGCGGGTCTGCCGCTTCAGCCAGGGAATCTCGTCGGTGATGCCCAGCCGCAGCGGATGGGTGCCATCGGATATCATGGCCTCGAGCACGGAAGCGGTGTCGGCCGCGGTCACCGGCCCGAAGGCGACGCGCCCTTTGGGCGTCGCGACTTCGATCATCGGCTCCAGCCAGTACAGCCCGCGCGAGCCGGTCCGGATGATCTTGATGCCGGCGCCGCGCTTGCCGGCGGCCTGCTCCAGCGCCAGCGCGACCTCATCGGCGCCGACCGCAACGGCGCCCGCATCGCATGAAACGAAAATACGAAGGTTCATCGCTGCGCCTCCGCGACCAGCGCATCGATGCGCGCTTCATCCAGCCGTCCGATCAGGCGGCCATCCAGCATCGCCGATGGCGCGGTGGCGCACAGACCGAGGCAATAGATCGGCTCCAGCGTCACCCGCTCGTCGGCGGTGGTGTTTCCGATGGCGATGCCGAGCTTGGCTTCCGCGCGCGCCGCCAGCGCATCGCCGCCGGCGGCCTGGCAGGCTTCAGCGCGGCATAGTTTCAGCACATGGCGGCCGGCGGGCTGGTGCCGGAAATCATGATAGAAGGTGAACACACCATAGACCTCGGCGCGCGACAAATTCAGCGCGGACGCGATCATGGGAATCGCGGGCTCCGGCACATAACCGAAGGCTTCTTGCAGCGCGTGCAGGATCACCAGCGTCGCCCCTTCAACGTGAGTGTGCTCGGTGATGATTTCGGCGCCGCGGGCGGCATCCCATGGCTCATAAGCTGGCATCATACGCCTTCTCTATCAGAGGCTTATTACCAACTCATGAGAACTGGAATCGATCCAGATATCAATAAAGCTGTCTCATGCTGCAATACGGAAAGCCGATCAATAACAATATCAGATCGAGCGATTTGAAAATCGAATGTGTATGCTTAAGTCTGGCAATGGCGGCCCCTTTTTCATGCGGCTTTTTACCTGTTTCCGGCGGGGACCGTGGTATTCGTTGCCGAAGCGCAAAAGAGAGGCGTCTTTTTGATCGAAAAGCTTGAACTGCTGCTGGCGCTGGCCAAGGAACGTCATTTTGGGCGCGCCGCCGAGGCCTGTGGCGTGACCCAGCCGACGATGTCGACCAGCCTCAAGCAGCTCGAGGAAATCCTCGGCGTCATGCTGGTCCAGCGCGGCTCGCGGTTCCAGGGTTTTACGCCCGAGGGTGAGCGGACGCTGGACTGGGCGCGCCGCATCGTCGGCGATGCGCGCGCGATGCGGCAGGAGATCAACACCCTCAAGGACGGCCTTTCCGGAGAAATCGGAATTGCCGCGATCCCGACTGCGCTCGGCATGGTCGCCTCCCTCACCACGCCATTCCGAGCCCGGCATCCCAATGTGCGTTTTCGTATCGTCTCCTGCACGTCCATCGCAGTGCTTGGCCTGTTGGAAAATCTGGAGGTCGATGCCGGCCTGACCTACCTGGAAAACGAGCCGCTCGGCAAAGTCCGCTCGATCCCGCTTTACAATGAAAACTATGTATTGCTGACCTCACCGGACAGCATGTTCGGCGACCGGGAGCAGGTCACCTGGAAGGAAGTGGGGCAGGTGCCGCTGTGCCTGTTGACGCCGGACATGCAGAACCGTCGCATCATCGACCGCGCGCTCAAATCGGTCGGCGCCGAGGCGACGCCGACGCTGACCTCGAATTCGATCATCGTTCTCTACACCCATGTGCGGACGGGACGCTGGGCCAGCGTGATGCCGGCCAGGCTGGCGCGGACGCTGGGCCTGTCGGACGCCGTGCGGACGATTCCGATCGTCGATCCCACCGTGACTTACAGCGTCGGGCTGGTAGTTCCGCAACGCGACCCCTTGACGCCGCTGATCGCCGCACTCGCGCAAATCGCGCGCGAAGTCGCGCCGACGCTGGAGCGCTGAGCGGTCCGCTGGCATGTCGAGAGCAATTCTCAACGAAAGCGTGGAAGGCGACCTAAATTCCGAGCGCACCTCAGACGGGAAATCTATCTGAAGTAAAGGCAGGCCGATGCAAGTTGGTCAAATGATCCGGATCCTTTTGAGGCTAAGCAGCCGCCGAGGTGTTCGCCCTGGTGAGCCGCGCGTCGCGCGGCAAGGACACGCAGACCACGGTGCCGGTGCCGAGCCTCGAGCGCAGCCGCATCGATCCGCCATGCAGATTGGTGAGCGATCGGGCGATCGCCAATCCCAGTCCCGAGCCGTGATAGGTCTTGGTGAGCTGGCTCTCGACCTGCTCGAACGGCCTGCCGAGCCGCAGCAGCGATTGCGGCGCGATTCCGATGCCGGTGTCGGCAATCGTGAGAACGATGCAATCGCTGCGCAACCGGCTGCGGACCACCACCCTGCCGCCATCGGGGGTGAATTTGACCGCGTTCGACAGCAGGTTGACGATGATCTGCTTGATCGCGCGCCGGTCCGCCACCACCGAAATGGCGCCCTCGATATCCGCATCGAGCACCAGTCGCTTGTCGTCGGCACGTCCGGAAATCACGCGCAGCGATTCCGCCAGCGTCTTCGACAGATCGAGCGATTCCATGTCGAGCTTCATGCGGCCCGCTTCGATCTTCGACATGTCCAGGATGTCGTTGATGACTTCGAGCAGATAGTGGCCGCTGGTGAGGATGTCGTGGCAATATTCCTGGTATTTCTCCGACCCCAGCGTGCCGAACATCCCGCTTCCCATGATTTCGGAGAATCCGATGATGGCGTTCAGCGGAGTGCGCAGCTCGTGGCTCATATTGGCGAGGAATTTGGATTTGGCCTGGTTGGCTTCCTCGGCGCGATTCTTCTCTTCCGAGTATTTTTCGGCGAGGTCGGCGAGCTCGATGGCCTGCCGCTCCAGCGCGGTCTGCGAACGTTTCAGATCCATCACGGTGGCGCGCAGCCGAAGGTCGTTGTCGACCAGTTTGTGCTCGTGCTCCTTGATGCGGGTGATGTCGGTCCCGACCGAGACGTAGCCGCCGTCCTTGGTGCGCCGCTCGCTGATATGCAGCCAGTTGCCGTCGTCGAGCTGGGCCTCGAAGGTGCGCGCGCCGGGCGCGCGGGCCGCACTTTCGTGTAACCGGGTGCGAACCTCCGGCATGCTGCCGACTTCGATCACGGTTTCATAGGAGGTGCCCGGGGTCACCGCCGAATCCGGCAGCTTGTGCAGGCGCTGGAAGTGGGAATTGCAAAGCACCAGGCGATCTTCCGCGTCCCACAGCACGAACGCTTCGGGAATGGTCTCGATGGCATCGCGCAGCCGCAGGTCGGCCTCCACGGTTTTCTCGGCGAGGCTCTTGTGCTCGGTGATGTCGACGGCGATGCCGATCAGATGCAGACTGGCGTCGCTGGCGGCCTGGCTGAGCTCACAGCGGACACGCAGCCAGATCCAGTGACCGTCGGAGTGCTGCATGCGGAAGGTCTGGTCGATGTGCTTGATTTTCGAGGAGATCAGCTGATCGGCGATCGTGAACAGATCGATGTCGTCGGATTTCACCAGCGCGTTGACCTCGCCGAACGTCAGCAGGTCGTTGCGGGCGTCGAGGCCCAGCATGGTGAACATCGATTGTGACCAGAAGATTCGGCCGCGTGACAGGTCCCAGTCCCATAATCCGCAGCGGCCGCGATTGAGCGCGGTATCGATCCGCCCGCGCACCGCATCATTGATGAGATCGCCCTCGCGGGCGCGGGTCGATTGCCAGTGAAACGCGAAGCCCAGGATCAGCACGACAAAGCCGGTGGTGGCGGAAAGCGTCACCGACAACGCCGCATCCGACCGCCATAGCGAGTCGACCGCTTCCTGGATGACGATGACCTGGCCGGGCAGCGACCTGACGACGCGTGCAATGGCCAGCGCGCCGTTGCCGCTGGGCAGGGTAACGTCTGTGGCGGCGGCTTGCGCTCCCAGCGCGGTCAGCGGCAGCGCCGCGCTGATGACGTCGACAATGCGATCGGTGTCGCCAAGCACGGCCTCAATCGGAATCCGGGCCAGAACGCGCTGGTCCGCGCCGGTGACGATGACGTGCCGGCCTGCGGCGAGGCCCCACGCCGGAATGAGACCGGGCAGCTGGCTTTGCAGGCGCGCGATGGTGGCGGCGCGATCCTGCCGGATCGAAGCGATGTGGTCGAGACGCTCGGCCAGCAGGTCGGCGACAGCCGCCAGATCGCGCTTAAGGGAGGTACGCTTTTGCCGGCTCTGATCGACCACTTGCACGAATGCGCCAAGACAAATGGTAATCAGGAAGGCAATGATCAGGGTAGGCACAGCGCGGCGAAGCGCGGGCTCCGCAACCAACAGCCGATGATAGGCCGGTTTCGCGATCGACTGCGCCAATCCCTTGATCGAATCGGATTGGACGCACGCGCTCGCCGCGTGTGCGCGCGTCATACCGTTAGCCCCCTCGGAAAGTCTTCTGCACCCAGTTCGAAAGAGCCCCCGGCCACTTCCGAATCACAGCGATTTGAATCCAGTTTTCGCGGCCTGTCGAGAGTCAACAATTCGTTAATGAAAATAAATCTTGTCCAACGCAGAATCGCGACCGTGAAAGGCGCGCACGGTGAGTCCGAAACGGGAACGCTGCCGCGTTTTCAGATCCTACTGCGCGTCCGGCGGCTCGGCGTGGCTGATCACGCGCTTCACGGCGGGGAAGGCGCGCCGCAATGCGCGCTCGATCTCGTCGACGTTCTCGTGAACCTCGATCACGCTCATCGAGGGTGCTGCGTAGCAATGGAAGTTCACGATTTCACCGGCGTCGGTGTTGCGCACGCGAACGCTGTGGATGTCGTGGATCGCGCTGTCGGCCGCAAAGCGCGCCAGCGCGGTCTTGATGGTTTCGACGCGGTCGGGCGCCGCATCGACCCCGAGCGGTAATTCCGGTTCCAGCGGCTCGATATGGGTGTCGACTTCGACGTCCTCGCCGAATTCGTCGCGGATGTTCCGCTCCAGCTCCTGGGCGATGTCGTGGGCGGCCGTGAGTTCCATCTCGCCGTCGACCTCGAGATCGATGCTGACGGTCAGCTTGCCGCCGAGATCGTGCACGGTGACGTGGTGAACGGCGAGACCGGAATTGCGGGCGATCACCATGATGCGCTCCCGGACGCTCTCATTGTCGCGCGCGACCGGCACCGCGGTGAAGGTCAGGTCGGCATCGTCGAGCGCCTTGGTGACGGCATCCTGCGCCTTTCGCTTGATCTCATCGATGCGGTCGATCGGATAGGTGCGCGGCACCTGGACGATGGCGTCGATGAAATGGGTCGGCCCGACCATCCGCACCCTTAAGCGTTCGACATCGACGACGCCGGGTACGGCCCTGATCGCGGCGGCGGCCGTTTCCGAAACGCCATCGGGCGCACGGTCGAGCAGGGTTTCCACGGTGGAGCGCGCGAGCCGCAGGCCCAAGAGTGAGATCACCACCGCCACGGCGATGGCGGCGGCGGCGTCACCCCAGGCGTAACCCAATCCCGACAGCGCCAGCCCGATGATGACGGCGACCGAGCCGAGCACGTCGGACGCAAAATGCAGTGCGTCGGCGGCCAGCGCCTGGCTTTTGGTGTCGCGCGCCGTGCGATGCAGTGCCCGGGCCCGCCAGAAATTCACGGCGATGTCGATCAGCAGCACGACAAACGGGATCGCCGACAGCGTCGGCGGCGGCGCGCCTTCGCGCAGGCGGCTCCAGGATTCGACGAGGATGCCGCCCGCCAGCACATAGAGCATCGCGATCACGCCGAGCGCGGAGAGGCTTTCGATCTTGCCGTGGCCATAATGATGTTGCGCGTCGGCAGGACGGCCGGAAACCCGCACCACCATCCAGGTCAGGACGGTCGCGACCATGTCGACCGAACTGTGCAGCGCTTCGGAGATCAATGCGAGACTGCCGATGGCAATGCCGACCACGAATTTGGCCGTGGCCATGGCGGCGCTGGCGAAGATCGAAATCGCCGCGACGCGGGATTTGGCGGTGTGTTCGGGATGGCTCATGGGCGCGGTTTAGCAGCCCATCATGCAACATAAAAGACGTCGCTACTCACTCGCAGGAGCGATTTTGCTGCGAATTGTTCCGATTAAAAATGCCCAATGCACGAAAACGGACATGCCGACTGCAATGCGCGATGTCCGTCCTCCGGGGCAATGCAAACCTCGGGGCTGCGTGGCTTGATGTCTGCAAATGATCCCGAAGCTGACTCTGTCAACGGTTTACGTCGCGCCAAATTGCGCCGATACAATACTTCTGGGTGGTCGCCTAAGCGCAACCGGCGATACCAGCTGGCGACGACTGACGCGCTTGGCTTCGATGGGGTCGCAAAGGTAGCATTCGCACGATTCCCGAGGCGGGTTCGTTCGTGACGATCGTAAAGCTCAATCAACAATGGACATGGGGGCCTCTATTGTGGCCGGTGGCGTTGGTCGAGTTTTTGAAGCCAAGAACGCGGCTGATAAGAACGCGGCTGATCGTTTCTGATCGTGATGTTTCTGCCGAAGGGTCTGACAACGCTCGGGCCGGCCTTCAAGGAAAAATTCCGTCGAGAAACTCTGCCTGTTCAAACAAGGAACGATCATGCTGGATAAAGACATCGCCGCGGCGATCATCGCCGCAGTGGACGCGGGCTTCGAGGCCCAGATCCGGTTCACGCAGGATATGGTGCGTTGCCCGTCGGTGCGCGGGCACGAACACACTGTTCAGGATCTGATGGCTGATGCCATGGCCAAGCGCGGACTGTCGGTGGATCACTGGAAGGTCAAAGTCGACGACATCAAGGATCTGCCGGGCTTCGCGCCGGTCGTCGACGCGACGTATGAAAATGCTTACAATGTCGTCGGAACGTATCGTCCGGCGCATCGCAATGGGCGCTCGCTGATCTTCAACGGCCATATCGATGTTGTGCCTACCGGGGACTGGAATCGCTGGACGACGCCGCCCTTCGAGCCGCGCATCGACGGAAAGTGGATGTACGGTCGCGGCGCAGGCGATATGAAATCCGGACTTGCGGGGACGCTGTTCGCCTTCGACGCGGTTCGCGCCGCGGGCTTCACTCCCACGGCCCCGATCCATTTCCAGTCCGTTGTCGAAGAGGAATGCACCGGCAACGGTACGCTTGCCTGCCTGCAGCGTGGCTACAACGCCGACTGCGCTTTCGTGCCGGAACCGTTGGAGCCAAAGCTGATGCGGGCGGAAGTTGGCCTCATCTGGTTTCGCGTCCATGTCGAGGGCGACCCGCAGCATGCATCAGCCGGATTCAACAATGTCGGTGCCAATGCGATCGAGAAGGCGCTGGGCCTTTGGCCGCATATCAAGCAACTCGAAGACGAGTGGAACGCGCGCAAAGTGGATCATCCGCTCTACAAGGATCATCCACACCCGATCCGCGTCAATCTGGGCGAGATCTCGGGCGGTGAATGGACTTCAAGCGTGCCCGCCAAAGCCGTTCTGAACATCCGGGTCGGTATACTGCCCGGCGTTGAGTTGAAGGATATTCAGGCCGAGATCGAGGCTCGCGTGCACGAGGCGTCGCTGCACGATCCATTCCTGTCCAACCATCAACCGCGCATCGAGTATCACGGGCACATGGCTGAAGGCTATGTGCTGGAAAATGCCGCGATTCCCGAAGCCGTGCTCGGCAGCAGCCATAAGGCCGTATTCAACGAAGAGCTGCGGGAAGAGATTACGTCGGCGGCGACAGATGCGCGCTTCTACGGGCTTTATCGCACCACACCTAGCCTCGTTTACGGACCAATCTGTGAAAGACCTCATGGTATCGATGAGCGGGTCGATCTCGATTCGGTTCGTGCGGTGACGAAAACCATGGCGTTGTTCCTGGCCGAGTGGTGTGGGATCGAGCGACTGTAACCCGATCATTCTCCGATCACCCTCATGGATAACCTGCACCGGGAACTTCAAGATCAACTACGTCGATCCGGGCAGATGATTTGCGTTGCCGCATCTCCTGGGGCGACGTCACAGCGCTCAGGCAGAACAGTGTTCGCCGCTCCAGTCCGCCGAGAACACAGGCGATGGCGCGGCGGCCGGGCACTTCGATCCGTTGCAACTCGCGTCCATCGCGGCTTACGCGAATGAAGGCATCTTCATCGAAGGACGCGACCCACACGGCCCCGTCGCGATCAAGGCAAATGCCATCCGGGGATTTCATGGTTCCAAATCGGCCACGAAAGTTCAAGCTGCCGTCGGCCTCGATGTCATAATCGGCCAGGCATTCGCCATCCATCTCGGCCACGACAAGCCGGCGATTGTCGGCTGAAACCGCGATGCCGTTGGGAAACCGCAGTCCGTCCGCGACGACGCGAGTTTTGCCGTCGGGTGTCACCAGAATGATGCGGCCGACCGGGCCCCGATCGGGTGGCGGCGGCAAATCGAAGCCGAGATCACCGACATAGGCGCGTCCCAAGCCGTCGACGATCATGTCGTCGATCGTGCCTGTCGCTATTTCTGAAAGGTCGGCGTAGAGCGAAAGCTGGCCGTCCGCGCAGGTCATCAGGCGCTTGCGGAACATCGTTAACACGATGATCCTGCCATCCGGCAAGATGCCGAGGCCGCAGGGTGTATCATCCTCGAATTTCGCGTGCTGTTCGCGCTTGCCGGACACGTCGATGCTCAGGAGCGTCCGATCCATGCAATCGACGAACCAGAGCCGGCCAGAGTGCCAGCGTGGTCCTTCGAAATAACGCCCGCCGTCGAGCGCTGGCTTTAGCATCATCATCCCTGCCATCGCCTAGAATGTCACGACGATCTTGCCGAGGTGCCTGTTGGCTTCCATGTGCTCGAACGCCTTGCCGATATCGTCGAAGGCAAACACCTTGTCGACCGGCAATTGCAGCTGGCGGGATTCCACCGCCGGCCAGATATCCTTGCGGACTTCGCTGAAGATGTCGCGGATTTCCTCGATCGACCGGGTCCGGAAGGTGACGCCGATATAGCTGATGCGGCGCGCGGCATGCAGATCAAAGTTGAAATCGGCGTGGGTGCCGCCAAGCCTGCCGACGTTGACGATGCGGCCCTTGATTTTGGTCGCCGCGAGATTCTGGCTCGCGACCTTGCCTGAGACCTGATCGACGATCAGGTCGACGCCTTCGCCGCCGGTCGCCTTCAGCACCTGATCGACCCAGCCAGGGTCGCTGGAATCCACCGCGAGATCAGCGCCGAATTCCTTCAGCCGGCCGCGACGCATGGCGTCGGTCGAGGACCCGATCACGATGCTGGCGCCCTTGAGCCTGGCGATCTGCATCGCCATCAGGCCGACGCCGGAGCTCGCGCCCTGAATCAGGACGGACTGGCCAGCCTGCAGCGCGCCGTTGGTCACGACCGCGTTGTGCATGGTGGTAAGCGCGACGGGCAGGGTGGCCGCATCTTCGAAATTCATGTTTGACGGCGTGCGAAACAGCCGGCCGTGATCGGCCAGCGTATATTCCGCGAACGCAGCACCACCCGAGCCCATGATCTTGTCGCCGACCTTGACGCCTTTCGCGTCAGGACCAAGCTCGGCAACTTCGCCCGCCCATTCCATTCCGAGCACAGTGCCGGCGCCGCCGGCGCTGCCATGCGCATGGCCCTTGGTCATGCCGAGGTCGGCGCGGTTGAGGCCGCAGGCCCGGACCCGAACCAGCACCTGCGCGCCTTTCGGCGCGGGCCTGGCGACATCGGTGATTTCAGCGCCATTGGCGCCGTAGACATAGGCTTTCATGGCGTTGTTCCCGTTAGAGTCGTCATGCCCGGGACAAGTCCGGGCATGACGAACTTAAAGCCCCATTTCATTGGTCGCATTTTGAGTCAGAACTCTCAGGTGATGACGCGAAGGTGATCTCGCGAAGCGTTTATTCCGCGGCCTGGCGGCGGGAGCCCGACATCATGCCTTCGAGCCGGCTCTGAATGATGGCCTCCGCGTCACGCATGATGCGCGACACCAGTTCCGCACAGCTCGGGATATCGTGGATCAATCCCTGCACCTGTCCGGCGGACCAGATGCCTTCATCGGCGTCGCCGGTGGCGTAGACCATCTTGCCGCGCGCACCGGCCACGAGATCGCGCACCTGCTCGAAGGTGGCGCCTTCTTTCTCCATCGCGACGACCTTGGTGCTGACCGCGTTCCTGGCGACGCGCGAGGTGTTGCGCATGGTGCGGAAAATCAGCTCGGTCTCGCGCTCGTCATTGGCGACGATCTTTTCCTTGATGAGCTGGTGGATCGGACTTTCCTTGGTGCACATGAAACGCGTGCCCATGTTGATGCCCTCCGCACCCAGCGCCAGCGCGGCGACCAGGCCGCGGCCGTCGGCGAAACCGCCCGACGCGATCATCGGAATCTTCACCTTGTCGGCGGCCGCCGGAATCAGGATCAGGCCGGGGGTATCGTCCTCGCCGGGATGCCCTGCGCATTCGAAGCCATCGATGGAAATCGCATCGACCCCCATGCGCTCCGCCGACAGCGCGTGGCGAACGCTGGTGCATTTGTGCACGATCACCACGCCGTGCTTCTTGAACTCGGTCACATGCTCCTGCGGCTTGTTGCCGGCGGTCTCGACGATCTTGATGCCGCTTTCGACAATGGCCTGACGATATTCCGCATAGGGCGGCGGCTTGATCGACGGAAGGATGGTCAGATTGACTCCGAACGGCTTGTCGGTGAGGCCGCGGCACCGCGCGATTTCTCGTGTCAAATCCTCCGGCGTCGGCTGCGTCAGCGCGGTGATGAAGCCGAGCGCGCCGGCATTGGCGACTGCCGCGACCAGCTCGGCGCGTCCGACCCATTGCATTCCGCCCTGTACGATCGGGTGTTCGACACCCACGAGCTCGGTAAATCGCGTCCTGATCATGCTTGACCCCTGATGTTTCCCCGCCGCGTCTTATCCGCGCGCGTTTTTCGCTGTTGCTGGACTGTCTGCGGCGAGGATGCCGTTGGGCCCGGCAAATGTCCACCGGACACCAGGGCGATTACGGCAACATGATCATGCAAAAACAGGGGTTTTTGCCTCAGCCGGCCGATCGGCGCCATCTGGGCGCCAAGCGCCGCTTTAAATCAATGAATAGACAAAGGCGGGAACCACACCAGGGCGTGCGGCGGTGTTGCCAGCGCATTCTAATGAGCGGACGCCTCCCGCCGGTGCACCGGCACACCGACAGTTACCCAATTAGAAAACTATTGTTGACAGATGCGCGCCGCGCATCTATTGTTAGCTTTATGGCTAACTATTCTCCTCATCTCGACAACGTGTTCGGCGCGCTCGCCGATCCAACGCGGCGTGCAATCATTGCGCGGCTCTCGCAAGGCGAGGCGTCCGTGGGTGAACTCGCTCAGCCATTCGACATGGCCCTGCCAAGCCTGATGAAACACATACGTGTGCTGGAAACCGGGGGCCTCGTCGAATCGGAGAAGCATGGCCGCGTCCGCACATGCCGCCTGATGCCAAGCGCCATGAAGGGGGCCGAGAACTGGCTCGCCGAGCATCATGCCATCTGGGAAGCCCGCCTTGACAGGCTCGAGTCTTATGTAGCGACGCTTGAGAAGAGGCCGCCAAGGAGAAGGCGTCGTGACTGAAGCGCGCGACGACACCACATTTTCAAAAGCACAGGAAATCACCATGACCTCAACGCCGGACGCTGCCCTCGCACACTGGGATATCGAGCGCGAGATCGTTCTCTCGCGTGTCATCAAGGCAAGGCGTGATGTCGTCTTTGCTGCCTGGACAGAACCGGAGCATTTGCCGAACTGGTTCGGGCCGGCGGGGTTCAAGATCGAAACCAAGGAAATCGACATTCGCGTCGGCGGCGTGTGGCGCTTCGACATGCTCGCCCCAAACGGCCAGCGATTTACGAATCGCATGCGCTTTCGGCGCATCGAGCCGCCGCACCTGATCGAGATTGATCACGGTTCGGACATGGATGACGATCCAGCCCGTTTTCGCAGCACGATTACGTTTGATGAGCAGAGCGATGGCAAGACCGTGATCACGCTGCGGCAACTGCATCCGACCAAAGCACAGCGCGACGGGACGATCGGCTTCGGCGCCGTCGAGTACGGCTACCAGACCCTGGACAAGTTGGCTCGGCATGTCGAGACGGCGACAGGCCGATGACTTCGAATGGAACCCCTGCAAGAAATCAAATTTCTGTATTGGTATTCCAATTAATCGACGCAGAAAGGAGGCGCAGCGGATGCGCCTCTTTTTGTCGAAATGTGAAGCCGTCAGATCACCCTGACGTCGTGCGCCCTGGCGTCGACCGCGGCGTCATTGCCGAGGATGAAGGCGCGGCGCATCGGCTTGATCACGAAGATCGCCATCAGCGCGGCGGTGGCGTTGAGCGCGACCGCGATCATGAATACGGCCTGCCAGCCGTATCTGGCCGCGACAAGGCTCGCAAGCGGCACCAGTAACGAGGCCGTTCCTTTCGCCGTGTACAGCATGCCGTTGTTGGTGGTGGCGAACTTGACGCCGAAGGTGTCGCCGCTGGTCGCCGGGAACAGGCTGTAGATCTCGCCGAACACGCCGAAATACACCGCGGTCGCCAGCACGAAGACGATCGGGATGCGACCGTACACCGACAGCGTCAGCAGCATCAGGGCGGCGGTTCCGAAGGCGATGAACATGGTATGCTCGCGGCCGATCGTGTCGGAGACCCATCCGAAGAACGGACGGCCGAAACCGTCGAAGATCCGGTCGAGCGAAATCGCAAAGGTCAATGCCGCCATCTGGAAGCCGAGCAGGCCCACCGGTTCACCGGCGATGTTGAAGTCGCGCGCGATCGGCGCAATCTGGGCCGCCGCCATCAGGCCGCCGGCGGCGACCATCACAAACACCAGATACATCATCCAGAAGACCGGGCTGCGCAGCACCTGGGGCGGCGTGAAGTCGATCCTGGTCTGGGGCAGGTTGAGTTGCTGCTTCTTCGCCGGCATCGCCCGCGACGGCTTGCGCAGGAAAAATGCCAGGACGAACACGATCACGCCTTGCCCGATGCCGAAGCTGAAGAATGCGCTCTGGTAGCCGTGCGCCGCAATCATGCCGGCGATCGGCACCACGGTGATCGCGGCACCGGCGCCAAAGCCGGCGGCGGTGGCGCCGGCGGCAAGGCCGCGATGGTCCGGAAACCATTTGAGGGCGTTGCCGACGCAGGTTCCGTAGACCGAACCCGCGCCGATGCCGGCGATGATCGCGGCGACATACAGCACGGCCAGCGAATTGGCGTAGGAATTCAGCACCCAGGCGAGTGCGATCATCACGCCGCCAAACATGATCACGACGCGCGGACCGTATTTGTCGACGAACCAGGCTTCGATCGGGACCAGCCAGGTCTCGGTCACCACGAAAAGCGTGAAGGCGAGCTGGATCGCGGCCCGGCCCCAGTGATACCTGGCGTCGATCGGATCGACGAACAGGGTCCAGCCATATTGCAGGTTGGCGATCATCGCCATGCAGACGATGCCCATCGCCAATTGCAGCCAGCGGAAATACGCGCCTTCAACCGATGCCGGCCCGGTCGCTCGTTTGGTGGCGGTCATGGATCCTCCCAGGCACGCCTCTGTTAGCAACGAGCGTTACCAGTCTGAAATTTTGGTATGTAATATGCCAGAGCGCAAGTCATTCTTCGGCGCGGGGGCGATGCCATGCTGGGGGGCAGGTCCGGTAGCGCCGAGTCGGAGTTTCAAAAAAATGGCCCCGGAAAACCGGGGCCAAGTCTGGGAGGAACGGTTGTGGCTCAACCCGGTCGCGGCCCGAGCGGTTTTCCCGCTTTGGCGCGCTCTGCGGGGCTCAGAGCCCAGGATACGGAAGATCACCATTGCGGATCGCGATGCGGGCGTGGGCCATCAGCAGGCGATCGATGGCGGCCATCATGCGGCCAAACAGCGAGGCCGAAGGCAGGAGGCCGAGAGAGGCGGTCTTGGACATGATTATCCCTGATGGCGATGCAGCACGTCGCTGCGGTGCTTCAAGGGCTATTTAGGTATGCCAGATGCCAGATGCAATTCGTTTGTTTGCATGGCGGCATACAATATTTTGCAACGCAGCATCGAGGCGTGGCCAAGCAAAAAAGGCCGCCGGAAGCCGGCGGCCCAGACCGCTGACAAACCCCGCCGATTTGGCGGGGTTTTTTTGTTTTGGGTGTTGGTGGGGCGATCAACGAAGCTGCTCAGGCCCAGACGGGCTTTGGAGCGAGAGCAAGGGCGATTTTCTTGATGTTCTGAGCGGCGGCGGCGAGCAGGCACTGGGCGGTGACAGCCAACAGACCGCGGAAGCGGGCGTAGCGGTGGCCGTGAAGTTGTTTGGCGTCGGCAAAGGAACGTTCGACCGTCTCCTTGCGCCGCTTGTAGATGCGCTTTCCCCAGGGAGTAAGACGATGGGCGTCGGTTCGTTCGCGCGCGTCGGCCCAGACATGGCGCGTGATCAGTCGGGTGGCATTGCGGCTTGAGGTGCATGAAGCCAGCAGGGGGCAGCTTCTGCAGATATTTGGATCACTTTTATAGTGCCGGTAGCCGTTCCGGTCTGTGGTGGCGTAGTTGAGCAATTGACCTTGCGGGCAGCGGTAGCCGTCAGTCGCGGCCTCGTAGCGGAACTGCCTGCTCGCCATCATGCCAGGTCGCGGCGGGGTCGGACGGCGATAGCCGATCACTCCCGGAATGCCGCGCTCTTCGAGCCCCCTGGCAATCCCGCTCGTGGCGTAGCCGGCATCCAGGCCGACGGCGCCGACGTCAAAACCGAAGCGCTCGCGCTGGCGATCCAGCCGGCCGAGGTAGACGATGGAGTCGTGGACATTGGCCGGTGTGGCGTAGGTGTCGGTGATGATGCCGAGCCGGCCATCAACCGTTCGGTGGTCGAGATAGAAGAAGCCCTTCGGCTTGCCGTCCCGCACCATGTAGCCACTCTGGGGATCCGTGCGTGAGACCTTGGTCTCTTTGGCAACGGGATCGCGGGGTTTTGGCTTCAGGGGTGGCTTGTCGTGAGCTTCCCGATCCTGATCGATCGCGTCATCCAGGGCGTCCCAATAGTCTGAGCGGGACTTGGCGACCACGGCCAGATCGTAGCGGTTCTTATTGGCGTTGGCCTTCAAATGCGTGGAGTCGGTGTAGAGCACTGTGCCGTCTACCAGACCCTTGGCGATCGCTTGCTCGACAATGGCGTCGAAGATGTCCTGGGCCACCGTTGTACCGTTGAAGCGGCGGCGGCGGTTCTGGCTCAGCGTCGAGGCGTCGAACACCGGCTCGGTCAGTTGCAGCCCTAAAAACCAGCGGTAGGCGACGTTGACCTCGATCTCACGCACCAACTGCCGTTCCGAGCGCACTCCAAACAGATAGCCGATGAAAAGCGCCTTGAACATCAGTGTCGGATCAAGCGGCGGGCGGCCGTTGTCCGGGCAATAAAGTCCGGTAACTCGATCATGGATAAAGGAAAAATCGATCGCCGCTTCGATCTTGCGGAGCAGGTGATCCTTCGGAACCAGACCATCGAGACTGACCATCTCAAATGCGGTCTGTTGCGGCGTGGGTTTGCGAAGCATGCCTCAGTGAATCAAAAGTCCCCGCCAATGGCGAGGACTTTGTCAGCAATCTGGGCCGCCGGAAGCCGGCGGCCCCTGACGTCTTCGGAAAAACGCGCGTGCCTACTCCGCGGCCACCTTGCGCGGCGGATCGAGCGCGCCGGAATCGTGGATCTCGGCCACCTGATGATCGGTAAAGCCGAGCACCTGCCGCAGGATTTCGTCGGTGTGTTCGCCGAGCAGCGGCGAGCGCGTCACCTCGGTCGGGCTGTCGGACAGTTTGATGGGATTGCCGACCGACAGATACTTGCCGCGTTCGGGATGGTCTACCTCGACCACCGTGCCGGTGGCGCGCAGCGACTGATCTTCGGCCAACTCCTTCATCGACAGGATCGGACCGCAGGGGATGTCGTCCCTGTTGAGAATCTCCATCGCCTCGAACTTGGTCTTGGTCATCGTCCACAATTCGATGCGCGAGAAGATTTCGTTGAGGCGCGACAGCCGGGCCGGCGGCTTGGCGTAATCGGGATGGGTCTTCCAGCCGGGCTCGCCGATCACATCGCAGATCTTCTCCCAGACCGGGGCCTGGGTGATGAAATAGATGTAGGCATTGGGATCGGTCTCCCAGCCCTTGCATTTCAGGATGCGGCCGGGCTGGCCGCCGCCGGAATCATTGCCGGCGCGCGGCACCGCGTCGCCGAACGGAATGCCTTCGCCGTACTGGCTGTATTCCTTCAAGGGACCGTGGGCGAGGCGCTGCTGATCGCGCATCTTGACCCGCGCGAGGTTGAGCACGCCGTCCTGCATCGCGGCGGTGACCTTCTGTCCCTTGCCGGTGACGGTGCGCTGATAGAGCGCGGTGACGATGCCGAGCGCCAGATGCAACCCGGTGCCGCTGTCGCCGATCTGCGCGCCGGTGACGAGCGGCAGGCCGTCGCGGAATCCGGTGGTCGACGCCGCGCCGCCGGTGCATTGCGCGACGTTCTCATACACCTTGCAATCCTCATAGGGACCTGGACCGAAGCCCTTGATCGAGGCCACGATCAGTTTCGGATTGATGCTCTGGATCTTCTCCCAGCTGAATCCCATGCGATCGAGCACGCCGGGGCCGAAGTTTTCCACCAGCACGTCGCAGCTCTTGATCAGCGCGGTCAGCACTTCCTTGCCCTTCGGGTGCTTGGTGTCGAGCGTGATCGAGCGCTTGTTGTGATTGAGCATGGTGAAATACAAGCTGTCGACGTTCGGGATATCCTGCAACTGGCCGCGCGTGATGTCGCCGACGCCGGGACGCTCGACCTTGATCACGTCGGCCCCGAACCATGCCAGCAACTGCGTACAGGTCGGGCCTGACTGGACGTGGGTGAAATCGAGAATGCGAACGCCCTTCAGCGCCTTGGTCATGGTCCTGCTCCTGAACAATATAAAAATGTTGTCGTCATTGCCGCGCAGACGGGCATCCGGTTATTTCTTCTTCAGCACGCTTTGCGGGTTGAGATTGCCGATGCGGCCGCTTTCGGAGCCGGCCGCCGGATCGATCGCCGCGTTGATCAGGGTCGGCTTGCCGGAATCCATCGCCGTATTGACCGCGCGTTTCAGTTCGTCGGGCGTGGTCACATGGACGCCAACGCCCCCGAACGCTTCCATCATCTTGTCGTAGCGCGAGTCCTTGACGAAAACGGTCGTCGCCACGTCGGGACCGCCGGTCGGATTGACGTCGGTGCCGCGATAGATGCCGTTATTGTTGAAGATGACGATGCAGACCGGCAGGTGGTAGCGGCAAATGGTCTCGACTTCCATGCCGGAAAAGCCAAACGCGCTGTCGCCTTCGACCGCGAGCACCGGCTTGCCGGTCTCGATCGCGGCGGCGATGGCATAGCCCATGCCGATGCCCATGACGCCCCAGGTGCCGACGTCCAGCCGCTTGCGCGGCCGGTACATGTCGATCACGCCGCGGGCGAGATCGAGGGTATTGGCGCCTTCATTGACGAGGATGGCATCCGGCCGCTCCTTGACGATGGTGCGCAAGGCGCCGAGCGCGCCGTGATAATCCATCGGCGACTTGTTGTTCATCAGCCGCGGCGCCATCTTGGCGATGTTTTCGTCGCGTTTCGCATTGACGGCGCTGACCCAGTCGGCCGGAGCGGTCGGCCAATGGCTGCCCATGCTCTCCAGAAACGCCGATACGCAGGAGCCGATGTCGCCGACCACGGGGGCTGCGATCTCGATGTTGCTGTCCATCTCCTTCGGCTCGATGTCGATCTGGATGAATTTCTTCGATCCCGGCTCGCCCCAGGTCTTGCCCTTGCCATGCGACAACAACCAGTTGAGGCGGGCGCCGATCAGCATCACGACGTCGGCGTCTTTCAGCACGGTCGAGCGTGCCGCGCCCGCCGACTGCGGGTGGGTGTCGGGCAACAGGCCCTTGGCCATGCTCATCGGCAGGAACGGAATGCCGCTCTTTTCGACCAAAGCGCGGATCGCATCATCGGCCTGCGCGTAGGCTGCGCCCTTGCCGAGGATAATCAACGGGCGCTTGGCGCTCTTGAGAATGTCGAGCGCGCGCTTGACCGTGGACGGCGCGGGGATCTGCGCCGGCGCGGGATCGATCACCTTGACCAGCGACTTGGCGCCGGCTTCGGCGTCCATCACCTGCGCGAACAGCTTGGCGGGCAGGTCGAGATAGACGCCGCCCGGGCGTCCCGACACCGCCGCGCGGATCGCGCGCGCAAGGCCGATACCGATATCGGCGGCATGCAGCACGCGAAAGGCCGCCTTGCACAAGGGCTTGGCAATGGCGAGCTGATCCATCTCCTCGTAGTCGCCTTGCTGCAGGTCGACGATCTCGCGCTCCGACGAGCCCGAGATCAGGATCATCGGAAAACAATTGGTGGTGGCATTGGCGAGCGCCGTCAGGCCGTTGAGAAATCCCGGAGCCGACACCGTCAGGCAGACGCCGGGCTTCCTGGTCAGGAAGCCGGCGATGGCCGCGGCATTGCCGGCGTTCTGCTCGTGCCGGAACGAGATGACGCGGATGCCTTCGGCCTGCGCCATGCGCCCCAGATCGGTGATCGGGATGCCGGGCACGCCGTAGATCGTGGTGACGCCGTTGAGCTTGAGCGCATCGATCAGGAGGTGAAAGCCGTCCGTCAGCTCGCGCTGCGCTTCGGCGGTATTTGCCTCAATGCTCTTTACCGTCGCGGACATTCCGCCTTCTCCCTGATCGTTTGATGCGGACGACTTCGTCCATCTTGGGGGTCGTCTTCCAAAGTGAGAGATGCAAAGTGAGAGGTGCAATCGGATCAAAACAGCTCTCAGAACAGCTCTCAAAACAGCTCTTGGCCGTGGGCTTCCACATAGGCGGCAAGGCCGAGCGTGTGATCGCGCGCGCGTTTCTCCGCAAGCTCGGTGTCACGCGCTTCGAGCGCCTCGATGATAGCCATATGTTCGGGCAGGGAGGTCGCGGTGCGGTCGGTGCGTCCGATCGTGAGCTGCCGGTAGCCGCGAACATGCAGCAGGATGTCGTTGGTCATATCGACCAGCACCGGCAACTCGCTGAGCGAGATCAGCGCCTGGTGAAAGGCGATGTTGGCCTTCGAATATTCCTCGATGTGATCCTGCGGCAGGCGATCCTTGCCAAAATTCTTGAAGAAGTCGCGCAGCGCGGAAATGTCCTTTTTGCGCGCGGTCGTGGTGATCAGCCGCGCGGCCATGCTCTCGAGCGCGGCCCAGGCCCGGATCATGTCGACGATCTCGGTCTTGGTGCGGCGCACGACAATGATGCCACGGCGCGGCACGGTCTTGACGAAACCGTCCTGCTCCAGCATCGCGATCGCTTCGCGGATCGGGGTCCGGCTGACACCGAGGCGTTCCGACAGGGCGCGCTCGTCGAGCATGACCTGCTCGGGCGTCGCATAGATGTCCATCTTGAGGATGGCTTCCTTCAGCGCTTCATAGGCCTTGTTCTTGAAGCTGGTCTCCGGCGCAATCCGGACGATCGAGATTTCTGCTTCGGCCATCATGGGCGGCGCCTTGATTTGTTTCCGCGGGGACACGGCGAATCTCCTTTGCGGGAGACTTTTCCTATCACATGAAGATCGCATCTATTTTTGGCATACCAAATGCCAGACTGTCAAGTTACCGCTGTTTTCCGGCACTTCCATTCAGAGCTGTCCCTTGACAACGGAATTTCTGGCATACCAAATGCCATAATGAGCCGATCCTCGGCAAGGCCGCGCGGGCTGCCGACGAAGAGAATTGACGTCAAGGAGGAAGCCAATGTCGAATCCCAAAGATGCAGTCCGCCAGATACTTGATCGGGTCAAAGCGGATAAACGCAGCAGTCTGACCGCGCCGGAAGGCAAGCTGGTCTGCGATGCCTACGGCATTCCGGTCCCGAAGGAAGGCGTGGCCAAATCCGCAGGCGACGCCGCCAGGATCGCGACCGGGATGGGCTTTCCGGTTGTCATGAAGATCGTCTCGCCGGATATCCTGCACAAGACCGAAGCCGGTGGCGTGATGGTTGATGTCAAGACCGCCGCCGACGTCGAAAAGAATTACGGGACCATTCTGGCGAATGCCCGGAAATACAAATCCGATGCCAGGATCGAGGGCATTCAGGTCCAGCAGATGCTGCCGGGCGGGCAGGAAGTCATCGTCGGCGGCGTCACCGACGGATCGTTCGGCAAGCTGGTGGCGTTCGGCCTCGGCGGCGTGCTGGTCGAGGTTCTGAAAGACATCACCTTCCGCCTGGCGCCGGCGACCAGGCAGGACGCGCTTTCGATGCTGGACGGTATCCAGGCCCATGAAATGCTTAAAGGTGTCCGCGGCAGCGATCCGGCCAACCGCGACGCGATCGCCGACATCATCGTCAACGTCTCGCGGCTGATCACCGATTTCCCAGAAATCGCCGAGATGGACCTGAACCCGGTGTTCGCGACCAGGACCGATGCGATCGCCGCCGACGTGCGCATTGTCGTCGACTTCGCGCCGAAGCCGCCGCGTCCGCGCCCCCAACATGACGATATTGTGCGCCAGATGAACCGGATCATGAAGCCGAAAGCCGTTGCGGTGATCGGCGCCTCCGCCGAGAACGGCAAGATCGGCAACTCGGTGATGAAGAACCTCATCAACGGCGGTTACAAGGGCGAGATCTACCCGATCCATCCGAAGGCCGATGAGATCATGGGCAAGAAGGTCTACAAGTCGGTCAAGGATGTGCCCGGCGACATCGACATCGCCGTATTCGCCATTCCGGCAAGCCTGGTGGCGCCGGCGCTGGTCGAATGCGGCGAGAAGAAAGTCGTCGGCGCTATCCTGATTCCTTCCGGCTATGCCGAAACCGGCAACATCAAGGGCCAGGAGGAAATTCAGGCGATCGGGCAGAAATACGGTATTCGCCTGATGGGGCCGAACATCTACGGCTTCTATTATACCCACGCCAATCTGTGCGCGACCTTCTGCACCGCCTATGACGTCAAGGGCTCCGCGGCGCTGTCGTCGCAATCCGGCGGCATCGGCATGGCGATCATCGGGTTTTCGCGCTCCGCCAAGATGGGCGTTTCGGCGATCGTCGGTCTCGGCAACAAGTCCGATATCGACGAGGATGATCTGTTGACCTTCTTCGAGCAGGACGACAACACCCAGATCATCGCCCAGCATTGCGAGGACCTGAAGGACGGCCGCGCGTTCGCCGAAGTCGCCAGACGGGTGTCGAGGAAAAAGCCGGTGGTGGTGTTGAAGGCCGGTCGCACGTCGGCCGGCGCCAAAGCCGCGAGCTCCCATACCGGCGCATTGGCGGGCAACGACAAGATCTATGAGGACGTATTCAACCAGTCCGGCGTGATCCGCGCGAGGTCGCTGCGGGACATGCTGGAGTTCGCCCGCGGCATTCCGGTGCTGCCGACCCCGAAGGGCGAGAACGTCGTCATCATCACGGGGGCGGGCGGTTCGGGTGTCCTGCTGTCCGACGCCTGCGTCGACAACAAGCTTTCATTGATGACGATCCCGCCCGATCTTGATGCGGCGTTTCGCAAATTCATCCCGCCGTTTGGTGCTGCCGGCAATCCCGTCGATATCACCGGCGGCGAGCCGCCGATCACCTATGTCAACACCGTCAAGCTCGGCCTGGAGGACCCGCGCATCCACGCGCTGATCCTCGGCTATTGGCACACCATCGTGACGCCGCCGATGGTGTTCGCGAAAAACATGGTCGAAGTGAAAAACGCGATGAAGGCCAAAGGAATCGAAAAGCCGATCGTGGCGTCGCTGGCCGGCGATATCGAGGTCGAGGAAGCCGCCGATTATCTCTACCAGAACGGCATCGTCGCCTACGCCTATTCCACTGAGATCCCGGTCGCCGTGCTCGGCGCAAAATACAAATGGGCGCGTGGCGCGGGGTTACTGTAGGGTCTGGAGTGGGACGGCTTTGAATTGAATCGCTCCGGCGGTGGCCCGCTTCACCTCTCCCCGGTGGGGAGAGGTCGGATTGCTTCGGCGACGCGAAGCGTCGTCCGGTGCAATCCGGGTGAGGGGCGTTAGACTTACGAGAGGCCGTAACCCCTCACCCCAACCCTCTCCCTATGGGAGAGGGAGCGCGCTTCCGTTGCCATTGCAGATCAATCCAATCTCATCAAACTCACGACGTGCTCTGATTCCAGCGCAGCCGTTGCGTTGCCCAATCGAGCCCGGCGGCGAAAGCGAGGCCGGCACCGGCCGTCAACGCATCGACGGCGAAATCCTCAAATCTGGCATGGCGTCCCGGCGCCCAGAGCTGCAGGATTTCGAGCAGGCCGATCATCACCACGGCAACTGCCGACGTCAGCAGCCGATGTCGGGTATAGGCCAGCCCGAACGCCAGCCCGATCAGGATGAACGCCAGCGCATGCTCGCCGTCCTGGCCGAGATGGGAGTGCGGCCGATAGCTCGGCGGACCCAGGGTCGCGAACGTCACCGCGGCGGCCAAAGACCAGGCGAAGAGCCGAAGAATGGTGGTTGTCATCCGGACGGGATAGCACAATTCACGGGGCGGATATCCCCTCACGATAAGTTGCGATGCCCGTGTAGTTAACGAGACGCGGGCAATCCGCGATGGATGTGGTTCTTGCGGCCCAAATTCGCCCAAATGATAAACGAAGGACATTTCCCTGGCGCAAACCGGACTCCACATTGCCGACAATGCCTTGGGTTACAATGCTTGCCGCACGCCGAGGCCCAGCATGAAGCGCTCCCTGATCTGCACGGGATCGCGGCGGGTGGTTCCGACGCCGGGCTTGTCGTCGATCCGCACAGCGATCAGCATCGGCCCGGAAGCCGACAGGGATCGCTCGACCAGCCGCTCGAAGTCTTCTTCGTCAGCCGCCCAGGCGCTGTCGGCGAGACCGCAGCCGGCCGCGATCGCCACAATATCCGACACTCCTGCTGCGGCAGTCGGTTGCGCGCCGGTGATCTGGTAGACGCCGTTGTCCATCACGATCATGCAGAGGTTTTTCGGCGCCAGCATCGCGATCGTCGACAGGCAGCCGATCTGCATCAGCAGCGAGCCGTCTCCTTCCAGCGCAAAGACGCGGCGCTTGGGCTGGGCCAGCGCGACGCCGAGCGCGATCGGGAAGGCGAGGCCCATGCTGCCCAGCATGTAGAAATTCTGCGGGCGATGGCCGGCGGCCCAGAGATCGAAATTGGTGTTGCCGATGCCGCCGATCACGGCTTCCTCGTTCTTCAGCCTCGCGACCAGCCTGGAGGTAAGGTCGAACCGGTTCATCACCTTGGTGTTGCGGACAGGGCTGTGGGACGGATTGCTCATGCGGTCGCTCACTTCTCGAAAACCTTGCCGCCGGTCAGAAGCGGCGACAGGATCAGCGCCACCGGCGCCTGCGTCGCGATCGCCTGCTTGATCGATCGATCGACGATGAACTCGAATTCGTCCAGCCGGGTCGCGGTATGGTGTTCCATTGCCAGCGAGTTCGAGCACCGGTCGCATGGTGCGGCACACCAGCGACTGCCCGTAATTGAACTCGCCGAGCGTGCCGCGCTCGGACACCAGCATGATCAGCGGAATCTGATAGGGGACGGCCAGCGACGCCAGCACATTTGCCAGCGTCGCAAAGCCGCTGGTCTGCATGAGCACGGCGCCACGCATGCCGCCCATCCACGCGCCCGACACGATGCCGACCGCTTCCTCTTCGCGCGCGGTGGGAAATGTCGTGAAGAACGGATCGGCGTGAATGTTCCTGATCAGTGTGGTCAGCACGCGGTCGGGAACATACGGCAGCAGCTTGATATCGTTGCGCTTGAAGGTTTCCAGCACCACCTCGTGCCAGGCTTTTTCGTGCGAAGCCGGCTCATGCAGGCTCAGGGGCGACGTGGGTCCCTCGGCAGGCGCCATCGAGTTTCTCCCTTGCCTTGCGACGCCGCCTGTTATGACTGCTTGCGGCTCCGTCGAACGCCGAAACTTGACGCGATCCCGGGTATTGTCAACATGCCGGATCGTTATCGTGCCCCGCGTCGCGGCACGATGCCAGCGCCATGCCGACGTGCAATAGAATTGGCGTGAAGAAAAAACAAGAATATCGGGAACCGAGGGCCTGCCAAAGATGTCCGTCAACAACAAGCGCGTGTTCTACGTCAAATATCTGGCGCACGAGATTTACGCCGACCTTCTGCGGGCGCGACCCGACGTGCGGCTCGACCGGCTCGAGAACGACAGCGCCGAGGAAATCGCAGCCCCGGTGCTGGCCGCGGCGCACGCCTATCAGATCGGCGCGGCGCGCGATGAACTCGCGCGCCGCTTCCATGCCGATCGCGATCTGCTGGTGCGGGCACCCAATCTGCTGATCGTATCCAGCAATGGCGCGGGATATGATCCGGTCGACGTCGAGGCCTGCACGGCGGCGGGCGTGCTGGTCGTCAATCAGTCGGGCGGCAATGCGAATTCGGTGGCCGAACACGCGCTCGGAATGCTGCTGACCCTGTCGAAGCGCATTATCGAGGGAGACCGCGCGCTGCGGCGCAGCCCCGATGTGAACCGCAACGCCCTGATGGGCACCGAGGCGAAAGGCAAGACCGTCGGGATCGTCGGCATCGGCCATGTCGGCCGCCGCATCGCCGAACTCTGCAAGGGCCTCTTGGGGATGAAGGTGCTGGCCTATGATCCCTATCTGCCGGCGGCTGAAATAGCGGCGCGCGGGGCAGAGAAGGTCGAACTGGACGAGCTGTTGCGCCGTTCGGATTACGTGTCGATCTCCTGTCCGCTGACAAAAGATAATCGCGGCATGATCGGCGCCCGCGAATTCGCGGCTATGCGGCCGCATGCATATTTCATCACGACGGCCCGCGGCTTTATTCATGACGAGGGCGCGCTGCTCGAGGCGCTTCGCGACCGGCGCATTGCCGGCGCCGGTCTCGACGTCTGGGCCAAGGAACCGCCGCCGCCGGACCATCCGCTGCTGCAGCTCGACAATGTGCTCGCGAGCCCCCATACCGCCGGCGTGACCCGGGAAGCGCGAGCCAATATGGGTCGGATCGCCGCCGAGCAGCTTCTTTGCGCGCTCGACGGCAAGCGGCCGCCGCGCATCATCAACCCCGAGGTATGGCCGCGCTACGCCGAGCGTTTCGAGCGCGCCTTCGGATTTGCGCCGGCGTAGCGGCTGTTGACCGATCTACAGGTACGCGCGCAATTTTCGCGGAGCCAGCGTAGCCCTGATAAGCGAAGCGACATCCGGGAGTCAATCGCGGGCTTGGCCCCGCATCTCGCGGAGCCTGTCATGGGCGGCGCTTCGTGCCGACCCGTTGGCTCATGCGGGCAACTCCACCGATTACGCAAACTGATTTTGCCTGGCGGGCAAATCAATCGTTATCCGTGTCCAGCCGTGAATCGAAAAATATTCCGGTTCACTTTTGACCCAAATCACTTTTACATCGCTTCGCCGTCCCGGCCCACACAGAGGGGCGTTTCGCGATCGTCACGAACGTAGGGTTGGGGATGCGATGGACGCGGGTGGCGCGTTGACGAAGGCGCTGGTCTTGCGGACGGCGAAGTCGTGTGGTCCTGACGCCTCAATGGTTGGCGTCAAGTCTCGCGGAAGTATCCGCGAGGCGACGGTGACAACAAAGCCCGATCACCGAGGAGAGCGCGAAGGAAACCGTTAAAACCATTGCGTGCGGGAATGCCGGGTGATCCCGGTGCGACCGTGGTGACTAACGCGCGTGCTTACTACCACTACACGCGCGGCTGCGGGTGCAATGGGCACCCGGCATTCCCCACGCCCTCTGTTGGGCGGATCGTTTATGCACAACTCGGGCGTATCGCGCCGCGAGAATGCGAAGGTGTATCTGGATTTTCCCACGTCATTGCGACCCGTTGGCTCGCAATTGCGGAAGCGGCTGTTTGAAAGTTAAATCGGGGGCACGCGGCGCCCCGAGTTTTTAGCGGAGAAGATTTCGACCGTTACCGGGCCGCTGGCGACAACAAACCTACTGCCAACCAACCATCGGACGACGGATGCGTTGCTATTTTCATTGCGGTCTCGACACCAGCCGGCCGCGAGAACATTTTAACGCTGCGAGCACCCGTTCGCGGAACAGTGGCTTCGGCCGGCATTTGAGGAATTGGCGACATGCGACAATTGGGTTCGTTTCTGAGCTCTGCGCCGTCCCGGATCAGACGCCGCTTCGCGCAGATCGTCGCCATCGCGGCTGCCAGTCTGCCGTCCGCCGGCGCCTAAGCCGTTGCAACGGACGCGGGCAGAGGGCTCTACGATCTCATTTACGATCTCAGCGGCGTAAATTTGAGCGAGAAACGCGCGCCGGCGGGGCGGCGATTTTCCAGCGTGATGGTCGCCGAATGCAACTCGGCGATACGCTGGACGATCGAAAGCCCAAGACCCGTGCTTCCCGCCTTCCTGCGATCGCGCCGCCAGAAGCGCTGAAAGATGAGATTGCGCTCGTCTTCGGCGACGCCCGGTCCGTGGTCGAGCACGCTCACCGTGCCGTCCTCGTCGATGAAGAATTCCACGGTCGTTCCCGGAGCCGTGTGGTTGATCGCATTCTCCGCGAGGTTTCGGATGGCGCGGCTCAGCATCTCCGGATTGCCTTTGACCCAAACAGGTTCGGTTTCGCCAAGCAACGCGACGTCCTTGCCCTGGGCGAGCGCGAGCGGCGCAACAAACTCCGCGACCTCGGCGGTGACCGACCTGAGATCGGCCTTCTCCTGGGGATCGACGACGAACGAATCCAGTTCGGCGATGTCGAGCAGCTGGCTGATGATATGCGCCATGCCGTCGACGTCCTTGCGCAAGGCCTGGCCGATCTGCTGGTCTTCCAGGGTATCGAGGCGGGTTCGCAGAATGCTCAGCGGCGTCCGCAACTCATGCGCGGCGTCCGCGGTGAAATCGCGCTGGATCCGGAAACCTTCCTCAAGCCGGTCGAGCGCCAGGTTGATGGCGGAGACGAGCGGGCGCACCTCGCGCGGGATCTCTTCCGTCGGCAGGCGAAGGTCGGTGCGCGTGGGTCCGATGTCGCGGGCGATCTCGGAGGCCTGCCAAAGCGGCCGCAGCGCTCGGCGAAAGATGGCGATGTCCGCGATCAAGAGCACCAGCAGGATGGGCAGCGTGATCCATCCGACGTTTTTATAGAAGTCGGCCACGATGTCGTCGATCAGCACGTCGCGGTTGGCCAGGTTTTCCCCGGTCTGGATCCAGACGGTCTGGCCGCCGACGGTCTTTCGGATGCTCGCGCCGGACACCGTGGCGTCGCCGCGCCGCTCCTGCAGAAACTCGACATCGCCGGACCTGGCATCGACGGGAAACAGGGCCGCGTGATCCTCCAGCGAGGAAAACAGAACGCGACCCTGATCGTCGGTCACCGCATACAGATAACGTCCATAGGCCTGCGAATAGAGCCCGAGCAGATCGAGCGGAAGGTTGAGTTCGAGGCGGCCATCCGGCTGTGCGCTGAGATGTTCGCCGACGGTGACGGCCTGTTCCTGCATCGCCTCGTTGTGAATATTGTTGGTGGCGTAGCTCAAGAGCCAGGACAGCGCGAGCGACATGAAAATGGAGGCGATGACGACGGCAACGACATGCAGGATGACGATGCGTGAAATGATCGACTGGAATCTGATCACGCTACTTCTCCTCTGCGATGAGGTATCCTACTCCTCGAATGGTATGAACCTGGACCTTGGCGCCGCGCTCCGAAAGCTGTTTGCGCAAACGGTGGACGTAGACCTCGATCGCATTCGATGCGACTTCGCCCGAGTGTCCGAAGATGTGGTCTTCGACCTGTTTCTTGGAAACCACGCGTCCCTTGCTGCGCATCAACAACTCCAGCACCGCTGTTTCGCGGGCCGACAGCAGTTGAGGCTGGTCATCAATCGAGGCTTGCCGGTTTCTGGTATCGAATTCGAGATTGGCGATGCGGAGAGAACTCCCAAGCAGATGGCCGGGCCGGCGCAACTGCGCTTCCAGCCGCGCGATCAATTCCTCCAGCGCGAAGGGCTTCACCAGATAGTCGTCGGCTCCACTGCGCAGGCCGTGAACGCGATCATGCAGGCCGCCACGCGCGGTAAGGACCAGAACCGGAATGGGATTGTTTCGGTGCCGGATCTCGCGCAACAGCGCGAGGCCGTCGCCGTCGGGCAATCCAAGGTCCAGGATGAGGGCCGCGTAGAATGTCGTGAGCAGAACGCTTCTGGCTTCCTCGACCGTGGACAACACGTCGGCCTGATAGCCGGCCGTTCGCAAGCCCTTTGCCAAGAGCTCAGCCAACTCCTCATTGTCTTCCACGACCAACAACCGCATCTGCGGCGCCTCATCCATTGACCGAAAAATCGAAGCTAGCCATGAACCCGGTCAGGTCACCCAACAAGGCCGATCTGCCGCAGACCAAGGTCTCGGCGAGAAGGAACGCAAAGGAGCGGCTTATCTTCTGCAATCCCGAGCCAGACATGGCGAAACTGGCCAGGTTCCATTTCCGCGGGCGCCTGATTCAACCATCCTCAGATCCGATCGCGGCCCTTCCAAACGAACAAGACATAGGCGGCGATCAAGCCGACCACGATAAGCATCCAGTTCTGGACCTCGAAGCCCAGAACGGTGAAATGCTCGATCAGAAACTGCACCGTCCCGCCCCCTTTTTGGGCAGGATAAGCGGTTTGGCGACAGAAATATATTATTTTTGTACTTCTGAAGGCGTCCGAGCACCCCGGTGTTTCAAATCCCGACCGGGATCGACGGTCAGAAATGAGATCCCGAACCGGCCTCTATGGATAATCCGTTGAGGAAATCCTCCAGGGCCTGCTTTCCAGCCACATCAGCCGCGTGATGAGACGGGAAACCGCCTTCCCACAATCTGACGCCCATCGGCGTTCTCTTGCGACGTATTTCCCAGCGCCAGGTGCCGCGATCGCCCCTGGTTCGGGAAATGGCAACGTAGAATGATCTGCGTGGCGAAGGACGGAGCATGATCAATCCGAATCGTGTCGATTTCCCTTCTGGATCAGCGAAACAATTTCGAGACGGCGGCGATGTGACGAAGGAGTTTCTTGCCGCGCCCGCGAGTTCTTTCTCGAGGCATCCGTTTAGCTTTCCAAACCATTTTCAAGCCGGGCCTGAAGGCGATAGCCGACACCCGACTCCGTCACCAGCAGGCGCGGATGATTGGGATCGGTTTCGATTTTCTGCCGTAATTTGCGAACCAGGATTCGCAGATACTGGATATTGTCCCGCTGATTGCCGCTCCAGATCTCCTTGAGCAGCTGGTCGTGGGTCACCACGAGGCCGACATGCATCGCCAGAATATGGAGCAGGCGATATTCTTTTCGAGTCAGTCTGATCTGGTTCTTGTTGAGCGACACGGTTCGTCCAACGAGGTCGACCGAGAGAGGACCGGCCACCACGATCGGGTTCTCGGTTGCGGTCTTGAAATATCGTCGCAAGGCGGCATCGCCACGCGCGAGCAGTTCGGCCATGCCGAACGGCTTGACCACGTAGTCATCGGCCCCCGACTGGAGCAGCCTTACCTTTTGGTCTTCGTCCGACACCACCGACAGGATGATGACCGGCACGTTCGACCATGATCGAAGCCCTTCGAGAACTTCAGTTCCATGAAGATCCGGCAAATCCAGGTCGAGAATGATGAGATCCGGCGCGTTGAATGTTGCGGCTTTCAGCCCTTCCGCGGCGTTCTCGGCCTCAAGCACCGAGAAGCCGTGAAGTTCGAAACCGGCGCGAAGAAAACGCCTTATCTTCGGTTCGTCATCAATCAGCAATACGACATTGGTGGATTTATTCATTGGTCAAACCCGGAAGCCTTGGTCCGAGATCCCGGCAGGACAATGGAGGCCGTGGTCCCCAATCCGTGCCCGCAACTCGACATGTCGATGGTGCCGCCGTTCGCCCTGACGAAGGTCGACGCGATCCAAAATCCCAGACCGGACCCGGGGATGGTGGCCTGATGGCGCTGGCTGCGGAATGACCTGCGGCCAAGCTGCTGCTGTTCGTCCGGTGTTATCCCGACGCCCTGATCGGAAACCGACAGGATAACGCGTCCTCGATCAGCCCGGGTGCTGACCGAGATCGTCGAGCCGGACGGGGAGTATTTGGCCGCATTCTCGAGAAGCTGTCCAAACAACTCTTCAATGAGACCGGAGTCCACATGGACCAGCGGCAGATCTTCGGCGAATTCGATCTCGACCTTGTGCGCGGATAATCGTCGTTCCCTTCGGCGGATTGCCGCATCGACGATGTCCCTCGGGTCAGCCCATTCGAGGCGCGGGCTGACACCGCTTGCGGTAACCCGCGTTGCGCTGAGAAGGTTTTGAATGAAGCCATCGAGTTCTGCAACCTCGTCGGATATTGCCTCAACCAGCGAGTGAATCCGATCGTCGCTGCAAATCAGCGGCATCGAATCCAGGACGCTCGCCGATCCCCGGATCGCCGCCAGGGGCGAACGTAGTTCATGCGAGAGCGTGCCGTGAAATGCGTCCTTCAAGAGCTGCGCCTGCAGATGCAGTCTGGCGTCCTCGATCGCCTTTTCAATATCGAGGCGTTCAAGCGTCAAGGATACCTCTTCCAGAATGGCCTCGACCCGACGCGTCCTGGTATCGACGACGTCGCGTCGGCCGCTCCCGATATTGACAGCAACCAGGCCATGAACCGTTGTTTCGGAACAAACCGCGCGTATCAGCCAGATGTTCGGTGTCGGCTCGTCAACGATGGTGCGGGCGGGAACACCGATCGTCGCGATCATTGAAGCGACGTTCTCTTGCACCACCTTTGGCACCGAGCCCGATTTGGGGGGGTCAAAGTGACCGTCGGCCATGGCCACGAAGAAAGCCGCTTGTTGTCCGAGCGCGCGGGAAAGGTAATTCTGAATTGCGGAGATCAGGTCGGATACGCTGAAACAGGCGGCCAGACGCCGCGAGAATTCGTAAAGTTGCTGAATTTCCTTTTCCCGCTGCCGCAGCGCTTCCGTTTCGCGCCGCAGCCGGGATGCAAGATTGCTGCTGACCAGCGCCACGACCAGAAACAGCATCAAATCGACGGCCTCCTGCGGATCGTCGACCTCGAAGGTGTAGAGCGGAGGAAGGAAGAAGAAGTCCGCAGCAGCCGTGCCCGCAATCGACGCCAGGGTAGCCGGCCAGATGCCCCATTGGGTGGCGGCGATAATAACAGGGATCAGGTAAGCGATGGGAATGAGGTTGAGCGCGAGTTTATAGTCCAGCGACAACAGCACGGCTGTGACTAGGCCGACGCACATCAGAGACATCAGCAGATGCTGAACGTTCCTGTTCAGGAAGTGGTGCGGCGGTCGCTCCTCATCAAACTGCAAGACGTCAGACCCGCTTGCAGCCGGTTTTCCGCGCGCTTTCGCAGGCTTTGGAATTACAGACTGGTGAGAATTCAAAGAAGTTGCTTTCGTAGCGCAAGACATCGAACAATCGTCACCGCGGCTGCAAACGGCCGCAACAAGATCACGCCCCGGCAATTTTTGATCACGACGTAGAACGCCAACTCGCAGGATCAGCGGTCGCTAATCCGCGGTACCTGCGAAAAGTCCGTCACCGCCCAAGTCAATCGTCGCCTCGATGTCACCAACTACCCAGCGCTGCGACCATTCTCCATTTCGACGTAGAAAATCTATGCCGTTCACGGAGCCAAGAAATATAAAAGTAATAGTATTTCGGGTGTATGGGCGGTTGCCGAAGGTTCGCGGCTTCGGCCATGCCGAGCTTTCCGAGTCCTAGTTTTCCCAGTCTTATGCTTTGCGGGTCTTCAGGATGTCCGACCGCCGGGATGAGCGATATTTAGCCGCCCGATGCCGCCAACCGCGACGGATTGCCGCTGGCAGCCGCTTCTGGAGTCGCTGCGCCAATCAAGCCGGATCGAAGGCGGGCGATGTTGCGACCGTATAAAGCGGCCGTCCATGCAACGCCCGATAAATCGTATTGGCGTAATTGAGGGCCAGCTTCTCGTCGGAGAATTCTGGTTTCGCCGCGGGATACAATTCCGTCTCGGTTGGTTGCAGAATCGCGGGCGGAGCAAGCGTCGCGATGGCGGCTGAACTGATATATTTGGGCGGATAGAGATAGAACTCCATCAAAGGCATATGCGGGCTGCGCGCGTTTTGCTGCAGGATTGTACGAGCGATCAATCCCGCTTGCGGGTAGATCGCGCTCCATCCGGCGAAACTGCTTGCCAGGATTTCAAGCGACAATATCGTCGTTGCGATCAGAGCAAAGCCCTCGTTGGATTTCTTTGCGCTCCGGGTCGTTGAAGCTTTCTTGAGGAGTTGCCGAAATTCCTGATGCGCTTCGATGAAATGCCCCAGCCTGGCCTTCCACAGGATGTTCGGGAGGCACGCATAGCCGTGCAGTTCGTGGTAGCTGACGATCAGGCTCTGGCATTGAGCCGTCAGGTTCTTCGGCAAGAAACTGAGATCGAAGTTCTCAATCCCGCCTGCGAGAGCCACGCTACCCACATCATATGCAGCGTCTGCCACAGCTTCCATCGTCACGCCTCGTGAGGAGCGAACAGATTTCGTTCACCACGCCAGCATAACGATTAGCGACATATATCTTCGATGGGCAAACGCCGCCATTTCCATAGAAAAAAAATAACCAAGGCGCGGCTTACTTGTTTTCGCGGACAAAAGATCTTCGATCAGTGTCAGACGTTGTAACGAAAAAGACACATGGCTGAGGAAATTGTTGCAGCGCATTGCCGATAATTGCTGAAAAGTCGCGTATTTCGCCGGGTATTTAAGCAGCTCCAATAGGCAACTGATGATTGCGCGAGCAATCAGGGTCAAAACCGCGATTTTAGTTATCTATTCTTTATGAAACGGCGCGGCGAAGCGTATCGATTTTTTCTGTCCCCCAACGAAAGATAATTCTCAGGGTGAACAAATCGTGAGAGCGCCTGAAGGCGTCTGTAATAACAGCTTGGGGCAAAACTATGAAAAAACTTCTTTTGGCAGGCGTCTCGTTGGCGACGATCGGCATGATCAACGCGGCAAGTGCTGCGGACGCCACGCCGGTTAAGGCCAACGCCTGCATCAACGGCGGCGATCCCTACAAGAACTATTCGTGTCTCGACCCTTATCTCGGCCTGGATTTCATGAGTCGTCTGGTCAGCTACTACAGACTCGAATGGGGGCATGAAGTCGCGCCGGCAGATCCAAAAGCGCCACCGTCGCGTCGTGATTATTGGCCGACCACGCCGCAGAGCACGCCCCCGATGCCGTTTACGGAGTGGCCGTATGGCGGATCGACCAGCCTTGGCGTGACGCGGCCGAACTCGATCGATAGCCCGCTGATGGCTGCGCTCAGCAATACTACCGCGGGTCAGGCGTTGAGCGATTCTCATATTCAGATTTATGGCTGGATCAATGCCGGCGGCAACCTCAGCACCAATACCGTGAAGGGCGGCAACGCGCCGGCGGCCTATGACTATAACCCCAACACGGTCCAACTCGATCAGGCGGTCGTCTATATCGAGCGGCTGCCGGATACGGTCCAGAAGGACCACGTCGACTGGGGCTTCCGGTTAGCGCCGATTTACGGCGAGAATTATCGCTACACCACGGCCTACGGCCTGTGGAGCAACCAGCTCCTGAACGAGAACAAGAATTACGGCTACGACCTGCCGATGGCCTATGGCGAGGTATTCATCCCGCAGGTCGCCGAGGGACTTTTGATCCGGTTCGGGCGCTTCATTTCAATTCCGGACATCGAGGCCCAGCTCGCGCCGAACAATTACATGTACACGCACTCGATGACCTACACCTTCGACAACTACACCAACACCGGAGTTCAAGCCACTTTGGCGATGACCAAGAACTGGATTCTCCAACTAGGTTATAGTGTCGGCAGCGACACGATGCCCTGGGACGAAGGCGCGCGTCTCACGAACCTGCTCCCGGGTAACCCGCTCTATCCAGGTTCGACATTCCTGAAAGATCCGGGCGCGACGCCCAGCGTCACCGCCGGGCTTCGCTACACAACCGACAGCGGAAAAGACAGCATCAACGTCGTCGCCGACGCGATCAATGGTGGTCAGTGGGGCTACAACAACCTGCAATGGTACGGACTGACCTACTATCACATCTTCAACGATCAGTGGCATATCTCGTTCGAAGCGTACAATTTGGGCGAGAGAAACGTACCCAATGCGCTTAATGGCACGGCCGCGGGCATTGTCGCCGGCGGAGGTACTCCGTTCTCGCCCCAATTCATGCCGTTCAACGCGCCCGGCCTCGCGCAATGCAAAGACCCAACGGTGCTCACCTGTAATACCAGCACGACGACCGCTCTCGCCTACCTGAACTACAAGCCGTCTCCGCTGGACAACATTTCGTATCGTATTGAGTATTATGACGATGCTCAAGGACAGCGTACCGGCACCAAGACCGCGTACTTCGAGACCGGTATCGGCTGGCAGCACTGGTTCTCTCCCCAGATCGAGATCCGGCCCGAGGTTTCGTATTACAGGTCGCTGAATGCGAACGCGTTCAATGGCAATTCGAACCTCGGTATCCCGGCTACCAAAGACTTCGCCCTCATCGGTTCGGCGGACATCATCATTCACTTCTGATGCAAGGAAAGGTTGGTGACGACCATCTGTCATCAGACACTTCATCGGACCAATTCGATAGGGGAATAATATGAAGCGAATTCTTTTCACCACCGTCGCGCTTGGAGTGCTCGGCCTGTTATCGCCGGCACTGGCGGCCGATCTGCCGACCGCCTATACCAAGTCTCCGGTGCTCGCGGCGCCAGTCTATGACTGGACCGGTTTCTACGTCGGCGGGTTCGGTGGCGGCGGTTACGGCAATCACAATCTCGATAACGCGCTGGGCTTTGCCGGCGCTGCAAATTACACCGTCAATTATTCCTCGCAGGGCGAATTGGCCGGCGGCGAGGCGGGGTACAACGTGCAGAGCGGCCGATATTTATTCGGCGTCGAAGGCGACTTGTTCTGGTCCAATATCAAGGGCAACGACGCGTTTGCCCTCGGTTCGAACGATGCGACAAACCTGCGCTGGGGCGGCACGCTGCGTGCGCGAAGCGGTTTCACCGTTGACCGCTTGCTGATGTTCTTCACCGGTGGCTGGGCATATGGCGACCTGGTTCATACCAACACCGATCCGGTAAATGGAATCGATCAGTTCACGAATCACCGGAGCGGCCTGACCGGCGGCGGCGGTATTGCCTATGCGCTGACCGATAACATCATCGGCAAACTGGAATACCGCTACTACGATTTTGGTGCGTACAGCCGCGCCGGCGCGCCGCTCACGCCGAACGGTCAGCTCCCTTACACGGTCAACAGCACCTACTCCGTCATAACGCTGGGCCTGGACTTCAAATTTGGAGGGGCCGTTGCTACGAGATATTGACGCCTGCCTCAGCCGTTCAACGGTCGATGTAGAACCGTTTTCATGCCGCAAGCGCAAAGCGAACGCGACCTTGCCGGCGTGGATGCGAAGGACCGGGATTGTGCTGGCTGCCGCCGCGCTCTGTGGCGCTGCTGCGGGATGCGCCGGCGATACGGGAGTTGCGACATCGGGGAAGTCGGACGGTAGCGGTCAGATGCGCTACTATGGCGGCCCAAAATCTCCGATGTGGTCGGATCGCTAGTTGTGAAGACTTCGTATTTGGGGATTGAGGCCATGCCCAACATTAATTCCAGAAGTGCGCGGAGGGGGTCCCTGGCTTTGGCTGCAGCGATGATCCCTGCCGCGGGGTTCGCCAGCGATGCTGCGGCCAGGCACAGGGTTCACACCGCTCCTTTCCATGGGTGGAACGCGCGGGCGCAATATATCCAAGGCGCCCCGGCTCGGGAGAGCGCAGGGCCCGCCGCCATGCGCTACTATGGAGGTCCGAAGTCTCCGATGTGGCGGGAAGTCGAATAGCGCGCCTCGCCACTTCCGCCTTTGGCTTGAGTCCGGAATAATCGATTATTCCGGCCCGTGGATGGGCGTCCCGGGACGTTCTCTACTTTAGATTTAAACGGCTCGAATCAGGGTGCGACATTTGCGCCGCGCGTCTGCGCTGCTTGATTTGCAGCAAGTAATAGTGTGAATGCCGTAAAAAAGCGACGCAAGGGGCTGGGGGTTGTAAGGCGGACGTAAGCGTAGTGGCCTAGGGTCGATCAGGCGAAATTGGCGTTGAGACTGATGGTGTTATGGGTAGCTGTTCGTCTCCGGGGGTAGTCACGTGAATGTTTTCGGAAGCCTTTCGAGGCTATCTCGGGTGGTGCTTTTCGCGCTGATCGTGATCGGCGTGGCCGCACTGTTTTGGAGCAGGGGCTTCATCGGCCATGCCGATACTGCGGCGGGACGAAAGGAGGCGAATTCGTCCGCGACCGCGGACCAATCCGGCAAGTCGTCGGACGCGTCGGTTGATTTATCCGAAAAGCAGGCGAGTGCCCTCAAGATAGGTCCTCTGGCATCGCGTGATTTTACACTTTTCAAAACCGCTGTCGGTACCATTGATTTTAACGAGGATTTGCTCGTCCAGGTATTTTCGCAATATCCGGGGAAGATTCTCAAAGCCAATTTCAACATAGGCGACGACGTCAAGGCCGGCGACGTCCTCTTCACCATCGATAGCCCGGACCTGCTGCAGGCTGAATCAACGCTGCTCGCGGCCGCCGGCGTACTGGAATTGCAGAAGCGGACGCTGGCGCGCGCCACCCAGCTTTTGAAGGCGGGCGGCAGCGCCCAGAAAGACGTCGATCAGTCAACCTCGGACGAGCAGACCGCGGAGGGTAATTTCAAGGCCGCAAGGGACGCGGTTCGGATATTCGGCAAGACCGATGCCGAGATCGACCAGATCGTCGACAAGCGCAAGGTCGATTCCGTTCTGCTGGTCCCCAGCCCGATTTCCGGAAGAGTGGTGGCGCGCAGTGCGGCGCCCGGGTTCCTGACCCAGCCGGGCAATGCGCCGGCGCCGTATGCGGTGGCCGATCTATCGACGATGTGGATGATCGCGAATGTCATCGAGACGGACGCGCCGGCCTACAAGCTCGGTCAGAGCGTAGAGGTAAAGGTACCGGCATATCCGGACACCGTCTTCAAAGGGCGCGTGACGACGTTGGGATCGATCATCGACCCCAACACCCATCGGCAATTGGTCCGCTCGCAAATCGACGATCCCAAGCATCTGCTGCGGTCGGGAATGTTCGCAAGCTTTGTCATTCGTGTCGGAGACCCGATGCAGTCGCTTGCGGTGCCGGCGAACGGCGTTGTCAGGGAAGGTGACGGAACGATGACGGTGTGGGTGACCAGCGACAGCCGTCATTTCACAAAACGAACCGTTAAGGTCGGCCTGCAGCAGGATGGCTGGACCCAGATATTGGAAGGCCTTCAGCCTGCGGAAATCGTTGTCACGGATGGCGCGATATTTCTGAGCAACAAACTCCTGCTCGGCGATGCCGGCTGATGAGACGGCTCTGGACTCGTTAACCCAGGTACACACTGCGGGGTCACTTGATTAAGTCTCTACTTGAGTTCGGGCTGACGCGCAGCGCGATCATTGTCCTGGGTCTTGTGGTGTTCTGTGCCGCGGAACTCATCGCGTTTTCACGGCTCAACATCGAAGCCTACCCAAATCCGGCGCCGGTTATTCTGGAAATCACGGCACAGGCCGCCGGCCTGTCCGCCGAGGAGATGGAGAAATATTACACCATTCCAATGGAAGTGGGGCTTTACCCGACGCCCGGGGTCATCAATATCCGCTCGACCTCGTTCTACGGCCTGTCGTTTGTCCGCGTCACCTTCAAATACGGGGTCGACTTCTATTTTGCCCTGACGCAAGCGTCGATCAGCCTGCAACAGAACGTCAACCTGCCCGGCAACCAGGTCGCCCAGATACAGCAATCCAGCCTGGTCGGTGAAATCTACCGCTATCAGGTTGTCGGTCCGCCGCATTTCGGGCTGACCAATCTGCGGACGTTACAAGACTATGTCGTCACCCGGCGCCTTCTCACCATCCCTGGCGTGGTGCAGATCAACAGCTGGGGCGGCACCACAAAGCAATTCAACGTCGACGCCGATCTCGGAAAGCTGGAAGCCTACAATATTTCGATCCCCCAGCTCATCACCGCGCTCGGCAATGCCAACATCAATGTTGGCGGCCGCGAAATCTCGATCGGCCAGCAATCCGTCAATATTCGTGGTGTCGGATTGGTCGACAGCGGTGGCGCCGACGACGTCACCAAGGGTTACAAGGTCCAGGATATCGAGAACGTCGTCTTAACCCAGTCGAACGGTCTTCCGATCCAGGTAAAGGATGTCGCGAGCGTTTCCGTTGGTTACGTGCCGCGCCTGGGAATCGGGGGCAGGGACCATGATGACGATATCGCGGCCGCGATTGTGGTGATGGGACGGACCCAGCATACCAACGATATCATCCCGCGCGTCGAGGCCGAGGTCGAGAAGCTCAATAGCGATGGAAGCCTGCCGCCGGGCGTCAAAGTTGTTTCCTACTACGATCGCAGCTCGCTGGTCGGGGTGACCACGCATACCGTCCTGCACAATCTCATTTTCGGCTGCCTGCTGGTCTTTCTCATTCAATGGATATTCCTCGGCGATCTGCGCAGCGCCATCATCGTCAGCGCGAATATTCCGTTCGCGTTGTTCTTTGCCATCATTATCCTCGTGCTGCAGGGCGAAGACGCGAACCTGCTGTCGCTCGGGGCGGTCGACTTCGGCATCATCGTCGACTCCGCGGTGATCATGATGGAGAATATTTACCGCAATTTTCAGTCAGACAACGCGCATAGGCAAACGCTTCTTCAGCATCTCTCGGAAGGTTATTGGGGCCCCGATCCGACATCGGCACATGCCCATACCACATCGGCCAAGAAGTGGACGGAGCGACTGCGCGTCATCTTCGTCAGTGCGTTGCAGGTCGACAAGGCTGTCTTTTTTACGGCGGCGATTACAGTCACGGCGTTCGTGCCCTTGTTCACCATGCAGGGCGTCGAAGGCCAGATCTTTGGTCCGATGGCCCGGACCTATGGCTACGCGCTGGCAGGCGCGCTGCTCTCGACATTCGCGGTGACGCCGGTTCTGGCCTCCCTGCTGCTGCCGAAGGAAATTGAGGAGACCGAGACGATAATCGTCCGTGCCCTGCGGTCGAGCTATACGCCGGTGCTTCGATGGGCGCTGTCCCATCTCGGGATTGCCGTCATGGTGGGAGTGGCGTTTCTCGCGCTCAGCGGGCTTGCCGCCTCCCGGCTTGGCAGTGAATTCCTGCCGGCGTTGGAGGAGGGCAATTTCTGGATCAGGGCGGCGATGCCGTCTACGATGTCCCTTGATGCGGGCACCGCGGCCACGGGCAAGATGCGGGAAATCCTGTTGCGGCATCCGGAGGTCCTCACCGTGGTTTCCCAACACGGTCGTCCCGACAATGGCAGCGATGCCTCGCCGTTCTCGAATGTCGAGCTGTTTGCACCGCTCAAGCCGTTCGACGAATGGCCGGCCGACCTCACCAAGGAAAAACTGACCGAGGAGTTGCAGAAGGAGTTCAGCGAGGAATTGCCCGGAATCGGCTTCAACTTCTCGCAATATATCCAGGACAACGTCGAGGAAGCCCTGTCGGGCGTCAAGGGCGCCAATTCGGTCAAGATCGTAGGACCAAACCTGGAGACGCTGGAATCGCTTGCGACCCAGGTGATGGCCGAGATGACCAAGGTTCAGGGCGTCGCCGACCTCGGCATATTTCACTTGCTCGGTCAGCCCAATCTCAACATCAAGGTCAATCGCGAAAAAGCCGCTCGCTACGGTCTCAATACCGGCGACGTCAATACCGTGGTTCAGGCAGCGCTCGGCGGCACCAACGCGACAACCATCCTCGAAGGCGATCGGCAGTTCAACCTGGCGGTCAGGCTGGATCCCAAATACCGCACCAGCATTGCGGCCATTCGAACTGTCAAAGTCGCTTATTCGACCCCGTCAGGCATCAATGGATATGTTCCGCTGAGCGAATTGGCTGACATCACGCTCGATACGGGCGCTTCGTTCATCTATCGCGAGCGCAGCCAGCGTTTCATTCCGATCAAGTTCAGCGTTCGCGGCCGCGATCTCGGCAGCACGGTCGAGGAGGCACAGGCGCGCGTCGCCAAGGCTATCAAGCTCCCGAACGGATACCAGATCCTTTGGGCCGGTGAGTTCGACGACCTGCAGAATGCAAAGAAGCGGCTCATGGTCGTGGTGCCGATCACCCTGCTTCTCATTCTTGTGCTGCTCTATGGCCTGTTCAATTCGTTGCGCGACAGCCTGCTGGCAGTTGCCGGCATCCCGTTTGCGATCGGGGGCGGCCTGATCGCCCTTTATTTCGCCGGGCTCGATTTCAGCGTCTCGGCAGCGATCGGCTTCATCTCGCTGTTTGGCGTCGCCGTCATGGATGGAATTCTCAACATTACCTACTTCCGGGAGCTCCGGGCGCAGGGCATGGATATCGCCGAGGCGGTCTTCCATGGCGCTGAACAACGGATGCGGCCGATGCTGATGACCGCGCTCTCGGCAGGCGTTGGCCTTTTTCCGGCAGCGATCTCGCATGGCATAGGAAGCCAGGTGCAACGCCCTTTGGCGACCGTGGTCGTGGGCGGTATGTTTATCGGACCTCTGCTGCTGCTCGTGGTCGCGCCCGCGCTTCGAAAGATATTTCTCGCAAGAGAAAATCCGATTGTCGCCGATGATGAAGGCGCACCGGAAGCTGAAAAAGGTCTAGAAGGTTGATCGAGTAGTCCGATGGTCGGCGTTTTGAGTGGATCGATCTGATGTTGTGCATCGTGCGTCGACGGTGGCAAGCGGCCTGCGGAGTCCCCGCCGGGATCCTTGCGTTGGCCATTTCTGGCTGTGCCGTCGGCCCGACTTTTGTCTCGCCTCCAGCGCCGGACGCCGATGGTTACGTGCGCGGAAAACTTGCTTCGCCTGATCCTGGTCGCGGCGGACCTGCGGTGGCGGGGCAGCATTTCGTTACCGGGGCCGACGTTTCAGCACGGTGGTGGTCGGCGTTCAAATCCCCGCCGCTCAACCAACTCGTCAGGCAATCGGTCGACCGCAATCCAAACCTGCAGGCGGCCGAGGCGGCGATCAAGGTCGCTCGATACAATGCCCTGGCTCAGCGCGGGCTGTACTTTCCGCAGATATCGGGAAATTCGAACGGCGCGGATTACCTAATTGCCAATCCCGGCCAGGTGCCGCCTATTCCAACGACGGGACCACAGTCTCAATACACGCTTGTGACCAATCAGCTGACGGTCACCTTCGTGCCGGATGTCTGGGGCGCCAACTTCCGGGCGGTCGAGAACCTTGACGCCGTGACGGAACAACAACTGTTTCAGCTTGAAGCCGCCTATCTCGCCCTGACCAGCAATGTCGTGACGGCCGCCATTCAGGAGGCCTCGCTTCGCGGCCAGATCGCGGCGACGCAGCGCATTATCGGTATTGAGCGTAACCTTCTCGATATCCTCAAGCGTCAGCTCAGCTTCGGTCAGGCGGCGCAAGCGGACGTGCTGGCGCAGGATGCGGCACTGGCACAGGCGGAAGAGTTGCTTCCACCGCTTGAGAAGCAGCTCGCACAGCAACGCGATCTGCTGACGGCCCTTGCCGGGCAATTGTCAGCCGATGAGATTGAACAGAAATTCGATCTTGCGCATTTTAAATTGCCGGCAAACTTGCCCGTGAGCCTGCCCGGCAAGCTTGTTGATCAGCGCCCGGATGTGAGGGCTGCGGAAGCCAATATGCACTCGGCGAGCGCGCTGGTGGGGGTCGCGATCGCGGCCCGCCTGCCGAACATCGTGCTCTCGGCCAACGGCGGATCTAACGCCTACACCATTGCACAAAGCTTTGCGCCCGGAACCGGATTTTATACGCTCGCAGCCGGCGCAACCGCGCCGATCTTTGACGGGTTCACGTTGTACAACAAGCAGAAGGCGGCTGAGGCAGCGCTCGAACAGGCCGAAGCCCAGTACCGCGCCACCGTCATCACCGCATTCCAGAATGTGGCAGATGCCTTGCGCGCCCTGCAGGCCGATGCCCGTGCGATCAAGGCGGCCGTTCATGCCGAAGACACCGCAAAGGCCAGCCTCGAAATCGTCCAGAAGCAGCTCAGCGCCGGGCAGGTCAATCAACTCGCGGTTCTCAATGCGCAGCAGACCTACCTGACCGCCGCGATAAACCGCGTGCAAACCGAAGCCAATCGTCTCTCCGACACCGCCGCATTGTTCATGGCGCTCGGCGGCGGCTGGCCGGTCGGCTGCACAACTCCGGTTTGGCGGGAATGCGCGATGGGCGAGGATCGCTTGAGTCCTGCCCCGATCGCAAAACCGCAATAGCGCGATTTTCTGCTCTCGATCAGGGATGACTGATTCCGGCAGTTGCCCTTGCGCGCGAAGCTTCTGAACTCACGCGCATTGACGTTGCCCCCGCGGTTTAATCCATGTTGAACTGGAGTCTGGCCCTTTAGGGAAGGACCAGACGATGAAGCGGAAGCGGTTTACGGAAGAGCAGATCATTGGGGTTTTGAAGGAGCACGAGCTGGGCGCGAAGACTGCCGACGTGTGCCGCAAGCACGGGATCAGCGAGGCGACCTTCTACAACTGGAAGAGCAAGTTCGGCGGCATGGACGTATCCGAAGCCAAGCGGCTGAAGCAGCTTGCGGACGAGAACGGCAAGCTGAAGAAGCTGCTGGCCGATGCCATGCTCGACAACGCGGCTTTGAAGGATCTGTTGTCAAAAAAATGGTGACGCCCGCTGTGAAGCGAGAGGCGGTCGCGCATCTCAGAGCTGAACACGAGATGAGCGAGCGGCGGGCGTGCCGGGTGATCGGCTGCCAGCGGATGACGGTGCGCTATCGCTCCCGGCGTCCGGATGATCCTGCCTTGCGCGAACGGCTGCGGGCCTTGGCCCGAGAACGCCGGCAATTCGGCTACCGGCGCCTTCTGATCTTCCTGCGCCGGGAGGGTTTCGTCGTGAACCACAAGCGGCTTTTGCGCATCTATCGGGAGGAACGTCTGATGGTACGCAAGCGGGGCGGTCGCAAAAGGGCTTTGGGCGTACGGGCGCCGATGGCAGTGCCGCGGCGGCCCGACGATCGCTGGTCGCTCGACTTCGTCTCCGACCAACTGGCGAGCGGTCGCAGATTTCGCATCCTGGCGATCTTCGACGATTGCACCCGGGAATGCCTTGCCGCCGTAGCCGACCTCTCGCTGTCCGGCCTCCGGGTGGCGCGCGAACTCGATCTCCTGATCGCCAGGCGCGGCAGGCCCAGGACGATCCTGAGCGACAATGGGACCGAGCTGACCAGCAATGCGATCCTGGGCTGGTCCGAGCAAACCCGGGTGGGATGGCACTACATCGCACCGGGCAAGCCCATGCAGAACGCCTTCGTCGAGAGCTTCAATGGGCGTCTGAGGGACGAGTTTTTGAACGAGACACTGTTCACGTCCCTGCCACAGGCGCACCTCGCGCTTGAGGACTGGCGACGCGACTACAATAATGTTCGGCCCCACTCGGGCATCGGCTGGCTGGCGCCAGCCGTCTACGCGGCCACATTCTCACCGCAACGGGACCAAGCCGCTGCGCTCGAAAGGGGCTCCGCGCCTTGGCCCATTGCTCAAACTGTGCAGGATGCCAACCGCCAAACTCTAGGTTCTACTGGATAAAAGTCGGGGGCAACGTCAGCATCGATAAAGGCAAGAGATTCCGGTTTGAGCGCCGAGAACGGCATTTTGCGAAGGGAAAGGCGGCAGGCTCCGAAACTCGCAACCAAGTTTTATGCCGGATTCACCAGACGACGATGGCGCAGAGCAGCGATAAGGGCAAAATGGCCACCCCGAGGTAAAGCCAGGTTCGGTATGCGCCTGCGTCCTTGGGCAAAATGAAAAGGTTGATGACGAACCACACGCAAACCGCGAAACCCAATGCCACCCGGATGAGATCGCCAGGTGTCTCGAACACCGACCAGATGTTTTCGATTTGAGGGCTGGCGACGCGCGCGGTCAAAACCGTCAGAACAACCAGGAAAATCGTTCGAACTGCTACACCTCCGAACCAGATGCTAGCCGGCGTCTTGGAAGTGGACTTTCTTATTGTATCCGCTCGCAAATTCATGTTGATGTGCATGGCACAATCCATCATCAGCTGCTTAAAAACTTATCGCCAATCGCGGCGCAACGGCAAGACCTCTTTTGAGGCATGATTAAGCGGCAGCCATACTTACCTTCCTGCATGCTGCCTACTATGCGAGCCTGTATGAGGACATCCCGCCGCCCTAAACTGACTCACCGCTCGCGATCATTTGGCGGCGGCGTGTTCGTTCGGGCTTAACTCGCTCACTCCGGAACCGCCTGACAACTCATTGAAAATACGGATAAATCAGACTCGCTTGGCTGACCGCCGCCGAGTCCCTGCAGCGCTTGAAGCGCATCCACCCGTGTCGTCCGAGGGCCGGCCCAGCGAGGCTGACGGCGTTGATGGCTCCAAAGATCAGGTCGCGCAGCGGGGCAGCATCCGGTTGAGGGGTCAGAATGCCCGCGCTTTATGCATCCCTGACAAGCTGGGTCCAGCGGGACACATAGGTGCGCCGCAGTTTGCGAGAAGCGGTACCTGCCGAATCACCCGGAAAGGTGGGGATACGGCGACCCTGTAGTTACTCAACTCGTGCACGACGGTGGCATCGGGCAACCGCTTGTATTCGGGTCTGGCGCGCTCATGCAACACGCCGACGACATCGGCTCGATCTTCAGGCCGAGGAATTGGAATCTACGGCAGGAACAATTTGCGCTGCGCCCGGACTTCCTCGGCGATGAACTCCGAGCAGAATCGGACGCGCGCAAGATCTCGGATGTCGGCATGGACGATCAGCCAGAAGGAACGGATCAGCTTGACGTCCTTTTGAAGCACGCGCTTTAGCCTCGCCTCACGTGCCGCCATGAAGCATGGCAGGATGCAGAGGCCCGCACTCGCCAGCGTCATGTTGAATTGTGCGATGAGATTTGAACTGGTGATGGAGGGGCCCACGTCCTTCGCAATCAGGGGAATGTAGTCCAATTCCTCCGCATAGATCATCTCGGGTATGTAGCCGAGAAGCGTGTGTTCTCGCAGGGCCTCCAGATCGCGAGGCTCGCCGCACCGGTTCAAATATTCGGTCGACCCGTACAATCCCAATTCATAGTCCGTCAGCTTTCTCGCATGAAGACGTCCTTCCTCGGGCCGCGCCAGCCCGATGGCGAGGTCGGCTTCGCGCTTTGTCAGATTGAACAGGCGCGGCATCGTCACCAGTTCAATCGATAGTTCGGGCTGGGCCTCGCGCATGCGTCCGAGGCGAGGGGCGAGGAAGCTCGTGCCGAATCCATCGGGAGCGCCGATCCGGATCGTGCCCGCGACCTTCGAACTCGAACCGGCGACGTCACGCAGGACTTCCAGCGCAAGGGTCTCGACGGCCTGGGCGGATTGCAGGAAACGCTCGCCCTGAGAAGTCAGCGCATAGCCGCCCACGCTCCGATCGAACAATCGCGTTTGCAATGTGCTCTCAAGGTCCTTGATGCGTCGGCTCAGGGTCGTGTGATCGATGCCGAGCCGCTGGGCCGCAACGGTGAGACGACCAGCCCTTGCTACGGCGAGGAAGGACTGCATGGAGTCCCAGTCGAACGTGGTGGGCATATGCAATTCCTTGCAACGAAATCGCCAATTTATCATAATTTAAGTGCGTAGAACACCATGCGACCCGCGCCTATGGATCGATAAAGGCGGGGCTTTCGCCGGGCGGCTAGGATGATCCCTCACCATGCGCCGCCTTGACCGCCGCCCGGTCGATCTCGCCTTTGTCATTCTTCGGCAATTGAGCGACGAACACGACGTGCTTCGGCTTCTTGTAGCGCGCGATCTGTCCGGCCACGAATTCGATGATGTGGTCGGGAGTGGTGGTCGCGCCGGCGCGCTGCGTGCATACGGCCTTGATCGCTTCACTCCACTGCGGATCCGGCACGCCGATCACCACGACCTCCGTGATGTCAGGATGCTGGCGAATCGCATTCTCGACTTCCGCCGGATAGACATTCTCACCGCCGGTCTTGATCAGTTCCTTTTCGGGCGCGCGGCCGGCGTACCAGAGATAACCGTCGGCATCGAAATATCCCATGTCGCCGGTATGGTGCCAGCCGTTGCGGAAGGTGAAGGCGGTATCGGCCTCGTTATTCCAATAGCCTTTGAACACGGTGGGACCGCGCACCACGATCTCGCCGGTTTGTCCGGCAGGCTTTGGTTTATCGGTGCTGTCGACCACCGCGATGGTGCGCCAGAACAGCGGTCGTCCGGCGGATTTCGGCCGGTCGCGGTAGGGCGACAGCGTTGCGAGGCCGGAGGTTTCGGATTGCCCGAACGTGGCCCAGAACATGGCGTGGGGGCACATCGTCTCGAAGCGCTCAATGGTCGCGGGGGTATCCAGTCCGGTCACCGCGCGTAATGACGCCAGTTCATTGCCTTTGGCCTGATCCATCAGCCCCGCCAGCATTGGCGCGAACTCCGACATCACGGTCACCTTCTCGGTGGCGATGTCGCGAACCGCCTGTTGCGGGTCGAATTTCGCGGCGATGATGCTGGAACCGCCGGCCTGCTGCACGGTCAGCATCAGGCCGAGGCCGGCGACATGGAATAGCGGCAGCACGCCGAGATTGACATCTTGCTCGGTCAGCCCCCAGGCCTGCACCAGCGAACTTTGCGCCGTCAGAAGATTGGTCTGCGATAGCAGCGCGCCACGCGGCCGCCCGCCGACGGCAGCGGTGTGAATGATGACGAAGCCGCCGTTCGGGTCGGCGTTGGTTTCGGGCAACGACGCCGCTCCGCTGGCCAGTTCGGCGAACGGCGAGAAAGGTGCGGCAGCCGTCCCGATCGCGAAAAACCTGCGGACAAATGGAAGTGTCGAGGCGAGGCCCGCGACGGTCTCCTGATATTCCGGCCCGGCGATCACCAAAACCGGCGCACCGTCGGTAAGGACAAAACCGATTTCTTCGGCGTTGAGCCTGAAATTGACCGGCAGCAGTATGGCGCCAAGCATCGCCACCGCGCCGATCAGGTCGATCATTTCGAGCGAGTTCTGCGACAGAATGGCGACGCGATCGCCGGGCTTTACGCCCTCGCGCGCAAGCCCCGCCGCCAGCCGCCGGATCCGGCCCAAATAGTCGCGATGGCTAACGCGCCGGCCCTCGAACACGAATGCCGTGCGGTCGGGGAAGAATTCGGCATTGCGATGGTAGACATCGGAGAACGTGAATCGGTGGAGAGCCATCAATCGTTCCAGTTTGCTGGTCAGTCACGTCACTATCGCCGATCAATGTGAGGTTGGTCTAGGTCATTTAGACGTGATCGGGGCTTTTTGGGCCGGGCTTTCGGGAAAACGGAGTTTGGAAAGCAACTTCGGCAACGTCGATGAAGCCGGGTTCGCAACGGAGCCATCATCCGAACGCTGCAATCGGTCGGCTTCGCGCTCGCAGCATCCGGTGATCGCAACAACTGAATGATCGGTAAAATATTTGCGTTTCAGCGAATGACGGGGCGTTCGTATGATCCGCCAAGGTCGTTCAGGTTCGACAGACGGCAGTTCAGCTTAGTCGCCGGCTTTCAGAAACTTCTGCACGGCGCCAGCCAATGCTCGCGCAGCCGGGGAAAAGGATTGCCCCTTCAGGGTAATGATGCTGACCGTGCGAACCAGCGACGGGTTTCCGATCGGCAAGGCCTGCATGGTTCGCTTGAGCCGCGACGGCAGCGCCACTTTGGGCAGGATGCCGACACCCATGCCCGCCGACGCAAAGGCGATCAGCGTATGCGTATGAACCATTTCGAACTTGATCTTGATGACCAGATTCCGGGCGGCAAGCGCCCGGTCCAGCATCGTGCGCAACGCGGCCGACCTGGAATTGACCAGGATGGGAAAGGCGCTGAGCTCAGCCAGATCGACCGATGCGCGCTTTCGGAACGAGAAGGCCCGGCTAGCAAGCGCATAGATCGGATCGTCGAAAAGCGGAGTGAACTGAAACTCGGCTGGGCATTCCACATTGGGTCCGATACCGAAGTCCACCTCCTTGCGGCGCACGCTGTCCAGCAGATCTTCCGCGGCGAGTTCGCGCAGGTTGATGTTAATCCCGGGATATTTGGTCTGAAAGGCCTGAAGCGCGCGTGGTAGGATCGTCGCGGCGATCGTCGGCACGCAGGCGAGCGAAAGCGTTCCGCGCTGGATGTCGACGACATCGCGGATGTCTCGCAGGCCGTTGTCCCATTCGGTCAGCGCGCGCTGGGCATGAGCGAGCAACTGTTGTCCCTCGGCGGTCAGTTCGACCCGTCGCGTCGTCCGGTGAAACAGGCTGATGCCGACCTGATCCTCGAGCTGCCTGATCTGCATGCTGACCGCGGATTGCGACCGGTTCAGCAGTTCCGATGCCTGCCGAAAGCTCTTGTTCTGCGCGACCGCTATGAACACGTGCAGTAGCTTGAAATTGATCTGCGGCATTCGTTGCTCCCGGCGCGTCTTATCGTTCATGTAAACTGAATAATCATTAAGATAATGTCGTTGGAAAGATCAGTGGCCGACACCTAGCATGATGGCGCCCCTTGACGAAAGAGAGATGCGATGACCAGGCAAATGAAGCTGATTGGCTTTTTGCAGGCCCAGAACTGTTCGAACTATCCAGCCTCCTGGCGCCATCCGTCATCGAGGCCTGACTGGTTCTCGCGCGAATATTACGAGGAGATCGGCCGGACGCTGGAGCGGGGAAAATTCCATCTGGCATTCTTCGACGATCGGCTTGCGATGCCGGATCGCTTCGGCGACGATTTCAGGGAGACGGTCCGCCACGGTGTGCGGGCTGCGAAGCTGGACCCCATTGCCGTCGCGTTGGCGATGGGATTTGCGACCAGGTATCTCGGGATCGGCGTGACCTATTCGACCACCTATTACGAGCCGTTCCACGTCGCGCGCGTGTTTGCGACCATGGATCTGCTATTGAACGGCCGGGCCGCATGGAATGTCGTCACGTCGCTGAATGATTCGGAGGCGGCCAATTTCGGTGCGGCGGAGCACCTCGGCCATGATCTGAGATATGATCGCGCCGACGAATTCATGAATGTCGTGCTTGGGCATTGGGATACCTGGGAGTCCGACGCGGTGGTGTTTGACCGCGAAAACAGCGTGTTCGCCGATCCATCCAGGGTGCACCGGCTCGATCACCGGGGAAAATTCTTCAACTCGCGCGGGCCGTTCACCGTGCCGCGATCTCCGCAAGGACATCCGGTCATTATCCAGGCCGGACAAAGCGGTCGCGGCAAGGAGTTCGCTTCCAGGTGGGGTGAACTCATCTTCGTGATCTATCCCAATCTCGATGTCGGCAAGAAGCAATATGCCGCGATGAAACGCTCGATCGCGGCGCAAGGACGGGACATCAGCATCGCGCCCGCGGTCTACCCGATCGTGGCCGAAACCCAGGCTGAAGCGGAGGACCGCTATGCCTTGATCGACGGACTGGCCAAGCCGATCAATTCGCTGGCGTTGCTTTCCGAGGTGCTCAATTTCGATTTTTCAACGAAGCCGATGGATGAAGCGTTCAGCCCGGACGAATTGCAGGCGATCAGCGGCCTGCAGGCAATCCGCGATCGCGTCGTCCAGCTGAGCGGCAAGCCCAACCCCACGGTCCGCGATTTCGTCGAGTTCAGCGGAAGAGGGACCTTGCGCGAGCTTCCGACATTCGTCGGGTCCGCAAAGATGGTCGCCGACAAGCTCGAGGAGTGGTTCTCCGATGCGTGTGATGGTTTCGTGGTCTCGGCCACCCATGTACCCGGCACCTATGAGGACTTCGTGCGCCTCGCGGTGCCTGAGCTGCAGCGGCGCGGCCTGTTCCGGCGGGACTACGAGGGGGAAACGCTGCGCGAAAATCTCGGCTTGCCGATACCCCAGCGGGGACATCTGCGACAAACGGATGGGGAGCTACGTTCGGCGCTCGTATGATATTGTCCGGCACCGTCAAAGCAGCGATGCAGATCAAGAGAATCGAATAGGGGGCCGCGAGCGGCGGTCCGGCGCAGATCCCGATGCCGCTTTCGATCTTCATCGCCGCCATCTTCGCGGTCTGTCTGATCGCTGTGTTGCTGATCCCCGAGACCAAGGGAAATTTCCGCTGATTTTGACAGCCGTCGTTTTCCGTGGCCGTCATTATCCGTGGCGGAGGCCGTTGGTGCGTTCGTCCAACCGTTTCCTTTATTCCGCAGCGGTCATCAGCGTGGGCGTGCTCCTCCTGGCTTGCGATTATTTTTGTCAGATTATTTATTCACTGCTTAGAAGGACTTCTGCTCCCGGCACATACTGGCCGTATCCGAATGTTCGGCGCGCGTCGGCTTCCGAACTCATTTACGTATTGCACGCTATATCGACGACCGGATCGTGGGCCTGGCATGGAAAGTTGGCGTCAAGCGAACATCTAACCGCGACATCGAGACTCGCGACGATCAAAGCGCTTTAACCTGCTGCTAGCCTTTGGTGAGCAGGATGGTCATTCGGGTTTCGTCAACGAAACTCTTGATGTCCTGCTCCGGCTTGCGAAACAGGTTGCGTTCGACGACGATTGAACGGTTATGGACGGCCTTGGTGCAGCGTTCCCTCACGAAAACGCCGCCGACGGGCTGCTCGCCGGCCTCGGGCTGAGCTTCCGTGCAGGACCAACCATCGAGACCGTACCGCGACTTCACCTGAATGCCGAACAGAAAGGCCTTCTTGCGGATATACAACCGCGCTTTCGGGTCGGTCTCAATTCGAAGGCCGCTGACGATGCCGGCATCATCGACCAGCAGCGTGAGGATGGCCGGGTGACCGGCCACGATGGTGCCGTCCCGGCTGGTGGCGGGATCATAGCCGAACCTGATCGCGTGAAATCCGGAAGGATCGGCAGGACAGTCGCGCCAGCCCGTCCAGGTCGTGAGCGTTTTCTGCGGATCGGTTGCGCAGGCGAGATTGACATAGCCCGCGTCAGGCAAGTCCGTCGCCGGCATCCCGAGACGGATGTCGCGCAGATCGTTGCCGTCGGAGTTTTTGCCTCCGGAGTCTTGGGCTGCGGCTGGAGTCGTCAGTGCTGTTGTGACCAGAAGCGACAGCACGGCAACCAGCGTTGCGATCGATCGCTGCGCTCGTTGCGTCATTGCGTTTTTCCTGCGGCAGCGTCGAAATTTGCGGCCGTCGGGTCTTGCGTCTTGTAGATGTCGCAAACGCGCGAAGTATCGCCGAAGAAGGCGACGCATTCGGCGTAGTTCGGCTCGCCCTTGCCCTTGATGTTTGCGATTACATAATCCGCGACGGCTTCGATATCGTTCGGGCGAAGAAAGGTTCCGGCCTCTTGCGGCATCTGGCTGCCGACTTCCTGCCGGTTCATGCCATAGCACTTGACCGTGTCGTAGGCGCCGCGGGTGAAGAACGGCATCCCGGTGCCGGGCCGCCCACAGTTGACCGTTTCCATGATCTGCTCGCGCGTCAATTTGGTCTTGCGCAACGACAGCGCGTCGCCGCCGTAACCACCGCCGCCATTTCCATGCCACTTATGACAGCCGAAACAGTTGGCGCGCCTGAACACCGCCTTGCCGGCGCCGGTTGGATCCGCAGTCGTCGCCGATTGGCCGAGCACCGCGCACGGCGCCGACAGGACCGCGGCGGCAATGAACAACGCCGCGATCGAAGACATGTTGCCTTTTGTCATTGGACTTTCTTGGGACCTTATCGGGACTTCTTGCCAGGGAAAAAGCAGGCGGATCAGGCCTAAGCCCGATCCGCCCATGTGCGTGACGTCAGAGTGCAAATACGTAGAGCATCGATCCTGGCTGCATCCGCTTCAGCTCGGGCGTCGATTCGATGAACCACTTGTCCCAGGCGCCTCCCTGTCCGACGAGGATGGCGATATACTGCTTCCCGTCGACCGAGAATGACATCGGTGGTGCGCTGACGCCGCCACCGGTGTTGAACTCCCAGCGCTTCTCCAGAGTCTTGGCATCCAGCGCCATCACCTCGCCCGAGGGCTGACCGGTAAAGACGAGATCAGGCGTTGCCAACATGCCGCCCAGCATCGGGAACGGCAATTCCGCCTTGCCCGCAACCTTGCCGGTCGTCACGTCTATGGCGGTTACGCTTCCAGTGATCCGGACGGGCTGGCTCGGCCCGCCGCCAGTCCAGAACTCACGTGCCTTGAGCTTGGCCGGGTCGGCTTCCTCGACGGTGATCCGGTTGCAGCTTTCGATTACCGGGATGTACCAAAGCTTGAGGTCCGGATTGTACGCTGTGGGCGGCCAGTTCTTGCCGCCCATATTGCCCGGGCAGATATCGGTGACCTTGTTTTCCCGGCTCGGTGTCACCGCCGCATTGTAATGCTGGACTGGATTGTTGGCGTCGTATTCCAGCGGTTTGCCGGACTCCGGATCGAGCCCCTTGGTCCAGGTGACCTTCTTGACGAAGGGCAGCCCCCAGAGGAACTTGCCGCTGGTGCGATCGATCGCATAGGCGAACCCGTTGCGATCGGCTTCGAGCGCGAGCTTCAGCATGGCTCCGTTCGGCGCAGGCACGTCGGCCAGAACGTTCTCGGCCACGCTGTCATAGTCGTAGGGGTCGTTCGGGGTATGCTGATAATGCCACTTGATCTTGCCGGTGTTGGCGTCGAGCCCGAGCGAACTGTCAGTGTAGAGGTTGTCGCCCGGCCGGTACTGGTTGTCCCAGTCCGGGCCCGGATTTCCGACGCCCCAGATGATGGTGTCGGTAGCCGGGTCATACGTGCCGGTGACCCAGGTCGAACCGCCGCCGGCCGCGGCCGCATTGTTGGCATCCTTCCAGGTTTCGTGACCCGGTTCGTCCTTTGCCGGAATCGTGTGAGTGCGCCAGACTTCCTTCTGCGTGGATAGATCGGTCGCCGCGACCCAGCCCCGAATACCGTATTCGGCGCCGGCCACACCGGTGATCGCCATGTTCTTTACGATAAGCGGCGCGCCGGTGATAACTTCGCCCTTGTCCGGATCGGCGACCTGGCGCTGCCACGTCACCTGACCGGTTTCCTTGTTGGTCGCGACCAGCCGGCCGTCGAGAGTGTGGGAAATGACGAGATCACCCCACAATGCGACGCCGCGATTGTCGACGCCGCAGCAAGCAACCGCACCGGCCCAGTCATGGTCGGTCTTGGGATCCATCTTCCAGAGCAGCACGCCCTTGCCGCCATGGGTGTCGATTTTGTAGACCGAGCCCCATCCGTCGGTGACGTACATGAAGCCGTTTTCGACGATCGGTGTGCCTTCCAGACCACCATGCGTCCAGATGCCGCCGCCTTCGACGCCGCCGAGCTGCATCGTCCAAGCAACCTTCAGATTTTTGACGGTGTCGCGATTGATGTCCTTGAGGCTGGAAAATCGCGTCGCCGAGAAGTTTTTGTGATGATGCAGCCAATTGCCCGGTTCCTTGTCGGCGTTGAGCAACCGCTCCTGGGTCACTTCGTCGGCCGCACGGGCAGGCTGGGCGCCGGCAATGCCGACGGCGGCGATCACGGTTGCGAGCATGGAGGCTCGCAGAAGAAATCTTTGCCGTACCAATTGCGTCATGGTCGTTCCTCCTGGTTACGATTTGATGTTTTTGTTTGAACGCTCGGGAAGAGAGCCTTGCTCGGCTGATCGAACGTTCGCTACCTCGATCACTATGAGGGGGATCGGGAAACGCGCACCTCCGTTTCTATCGTACCGGCCTTCTGAAAAACCACGGCGCAGGTGAATGTTTCACCCTCGGTGAGCGCCTGCCGGGTTTGCAACAGCATGACGTGGTATCCGTCCGGTCTGAGTACGATGGTGGAATTGGCAGCTATCGGTATGGCAGCGATGGAGCGCATCGCAGGCGCTCCTTCGCCGCGGTCGACAGTGTGCTTCTCGGTGAAATTTGCGACCGGACATCTGACGCGCACCAGGGCGTCGGCGATGTTCGCTTGGTTCTTGATGGTCATCAGCAACGGAAGGTCGCCGCCGGCTTGTTCGGCAGAAGGCACCCACGCTTGCGAGATTTTGACGACTTCCGTCGTCGCGCCAAAAAGCAAATCGGTCTGCATTCCCAGTGCGGCCGCGGCCAAACCTGCGCCCGCAAGCGCGGCAACTGTTCCGTGATGTGAAATCGGCTTCGCCCGGGCCAACACGAATCAAGTTCTCCCTGGCTCGGAGCTTCGCAAGATCACCGCTGATAAGAACCAGCAACCGCGATGCGTCTCCACCCGCTCGCCTCCCTTCTTAAGCATTTTTGTTGTCGGATAATTGGAAGCTTGTCGGTATTGCACTTCCGAATTCGTGATGTGTCAAGTGAAACAGATCGATCGAAATCTTTCGTTGGTCGATGCGCGACAGCACGGCTTCAGTTGTCGGAAATTTTTCCGGAATGCACCAAAGTTTTCCGGAGCAAACCTCGTCGGTTGCGCGAAATGTGGCGATGGTGTGTGCGATGTCAGTTTCGAGACGCGAGCGGTACACTTGGCGCGAATGCGGTTCTGCAACCATGGCACGCGGAACCATCGGCTTGCCTTCGGAACCGCGCCATGTCCAGGATTCCGATCCGGCATTGCTCACAACGTTCCGGATGGTACCGACGACGAATTACTCGCTATCGCTGCGCCGACGTTGCGGGACAAGAACTGCAGGTTGAATTCGGACGCGCGAGGCGCTTACGTCTTGCATCCGTCTGCACAAGACCCAGCCACTTTTTTGCAGTGCGCAACCGATCCGCAACACATTGATCGGACCCTGCGACGTCTCGACACGCAGGGATAGTCGAGGCATCAGGCTTTAGTCCGTCGAGCAGATTGGCCGGCTGTCAGGATAACGGGGCAATCGCCGCTTCCGTGACGGCTGCGATGTGCGTTTGCCGGCCTTGCCGGAACGGTTTTTCCGTCGCAGCATAATATAACAATGTATTGACATATAATTGGAGAGCGGTCACGCTGCGGTTGGAAAATCGATCGTGGGAGCGAGACATGCGAGGATTAAGCGGAAAAACCGTCATCGTGACCGGTGGGGGCGGCGGGATCGGCGGGGCGACCTGTCGGCGCTTCGCGGCGGAGGGAGCGGTGGTGGCAGTATTCGACATCGATTTCGCCGCGGCCGAGCAGACCACCGCGGCGATCGCTGCGGAGGGCGGAAAGGCCGCTGCCTTTGCCTGTGATATTGCCGATCATGAGGCGGTTGGCGCGGCGGTCGCTGACGTGACCGCGTCGCTCGGGCCGATCGACGTGCTCGTCAACAACGCCGGATGGGATGTCTTCAAGCCGTTTCTCAAGACCTCGCCGGCCGATTGGCAGAAACTGATCGCCATCAACCTGACCGGCCCGTTGAATATGCACCACGCCGTTTTGCCGCAGATGGTCGAGCGGCGCAGCGGCCGGGTGGTGAACATCGCGTCGGATGCCGCAAGGGTCGGTTCCTCGGGGGAGGCGGTCTATGCAGCCTGCAAGGCCGGTCTTCTCGGGTTGTCGAAGACGCTGGCACGCGAGCACGCGCGCGATGGCATCACCTTCAATGTGGTATGCCCCGGGCCGACCGATACCCAATTGCTCGGCGATTTCATAACCGCCGCCGGCAATCCGGAGAAGTTGAAGGAGGCTTTTCGTCGTTCGATTCCGCTCGGGCGGATTGGCTCTCCGGGCGATCTGCCGGGCGCGATCTGCTTCTTTGCCAGTGAAGACGCGGCATTCATTACCGGTCAGGTGCTGAGCGTATCGGGCGGCCTGACGATGGCAGGCTGAGCGGCGTGCTATCTCCGATCGGCACTGCCTGAGGTGACCGACAAACCCCGTGCGGCTAGACTTTTGTCAGGGCCGTCTTGAGACGATCAAGCAGCCGATAGAGCGCGATTTGGTCTTCGTGGCTGAAGGTGGTCAGTGCGGAGGAATAGAAAGCCTCGATCGGCTCCTGCATGCCGGCCCAGGTCGACGTGCCCTTGCCGGTCAGGCGAATGCGCCGGCTGCGACCGTCGTCCTTATCCTTGACGCGCTTGATCCAGTCGCGCGCTTCAAGCCTGTCGAGAATGATGGTGAGATTTTGCCGGCTGACGTCGAGGAACTCCATGAGGTCCTTGACCGTCATACCGTCGCCGCGGACAAGCGGTCGCGCAAGTGCGCCCAACACGGCCCATTGCTGTGTCGTGGTCCCGAATTTGCTGACGTAGCGGGTGCCTTGCCTGTGCATCAGGTTCGACGCCTGATAGAGGCGAAAGAAAACCCGGTTGGCGACATCGAACGCGACGCCGGATTTTGCGGGGGCCGCAGCCAATGCCATCAGTCAGTCCCTCCGGGAATCATGGGGCCCTATAATAACAAGGTATTGCTGTATTCGCCAGCCGAATCATATCAATATATTGATGTAATTGCGGTTGCTTCACCGGTTGAATGCAAATTTGATTATGTTACATATCGTACGTAAGCGTACGGATTTCAACGCCGCCGATTGAGCCGAAGTCCGGCTTTGATCGGATCGGACCGATCGTGGTCGCTGAAATTACCGGGTGTGGCAGGGAACGCGGAGTTGGATAATGGGTGCATCGACGGGTACTGCCCTTGCAGCGCTGAAAATCGGAGGCCGCGTCGCATTTGAGCGTCTGGCGCGCCCCAAGGCCCGGCGGCTTGATGATGTGCCCTGTTCGCCCTATGCCATTACACCCGAATGGCTGACGGCCGTTCTGTGCGGCAAGAATCCAGGCGCCATTGTCACAGATGTCGAAGTCAAGCCGGCGAGCGCGGGAACCCACGAACGTCATCAGCTGGCCGTGTCCTACAACGAGGAGGGCCGTCGCGCCGCATTGCCGGTCTCGATCTTCACCAAGTCGTTGCCGAGCATCGTCACGCGAATGATCGGCGGCTTCAATGGCACAGCGCGCGTCGAGGGGAATTTTTATACGCAGCTTCGACCCCAGATCGAGATCGAGGCACCATTATGCTATCATTCCGCCTACGATCGGCGAACATTTACGGCCATCCATCTGCTGGAAGATATGGTCGCGACGAAATCCGCGACGTTTTGCAGCCACAAGACCTATGTTTCGCGCGCCATGGCCGACGACATGATCGATCTTCTGGCGTCGCTGCACAGCCGGTTCTACGCCGATCCGACGCTGTCAGAGCGCTACCGGTGGCTTGCGGGCTATCCAAGATGGTTCACCATCGGTGCCGAGAAAATGGGAACAGCGTATTACACCGGCAAGGCAATTGACGCGGCCGCCCACGTTATTCCGCCGGAGGTTCTTGCGCGCCGCGAGGAGGTCTGGCCGGCTACGGTCCGCGCGCTTGCGGTGCATGAAAACGAGCCGCAAGGGCTGATACACTCCGATGTGCACATCGGAAATTGGTATCGGACCGGCACGGGCCAAATGGGTCTGTGCGACTGGCAATGTCTTTCGCGCGGCCACTGGTCACGCGATTTTGCCTATGCTGTGACAGCCTCGCTGACGCCGGACGATCGCCGGAATTGGGAACGCGACCTGTTGGCCCGCTATATCGAGCGGTTCGCGGAGAAAACCGGCGTCAAGCCCGACTTCGATCTCAGCTTCACGCACTACCGACAGCAAATCGTGCATGCGCTCGCGATGTGGACGATTACGCTTTGCCATTCGCGGCTATTGCCCAAGATGCAGCCGGAGGACACGACGCTCGCCATGATCGCGCGGATCACCACGGCCATGGCTGATCTGGATTCGCTTGACAGCTAGGAAGCGCCTGACGGCCAAATCCGAATTTCGATCGGAAGCCAGTGGAGCGAGAACGGCGCGTCGCCAGCCACGCTCGTCCGGGATCGCCAGCCGCAGGTCTCGGTGAGGGGTCGCCAGCGCCGTTTTGCAGCCATCGCGATGAAGCGGTCGGCAACGTAATTGTTCGGATTATTTCGCGATACCGGCGAAAACGGCACGGTTTCCAGGCGGCCAATCACCTACTGCGGTCCAGCGCCGGGCCGTCTCGGGCGTCAGTGGCCGGACTTTGCTGTTGCGGTTCGCTTTGAGAATAATACACTAGCTCACGAAGGCTAGACAGCTTTTTTGCTCGGGAGGTGGCCGGACCCGCCGATTTGGTCTTGAGTCCGTCCGTAAATATAATACACTAGCGAACGAACTGGCCACCAAGCGCCATGACCAACGTCACGGAGGGAACGCATGAGCCAAAATCGCTTCGATCCTGCCGCCCACGCGCGATCGATGCGCGACGGCGGATTCTGGGTCGACAGGAATTTCGACGAGTTTCTCCAGCAGACGATCGCGGCCACACCGGGAAAACTCGCGCTGCTGGCCGACCGCGCCGATCGCGCCGAGGCGAGGCGCTTCACCTATGCCGAATTCGGCGATCTCATCGCACGCGCGGCCGCCGCCTTGAGGCGCCTTGGCATCGGCCCCGGTGACGTCATCTCCGTGCAGTTGCCCAATTGGTGGGAATTCGCGGTGATCTCGCTGGCGGCCTTCCGGGTGGGCGCAGTCGTCAATCCGTTGATGCCGATCTTCCGCGAACACGAGCTTGGCTACATGCTCGACTTCGCCGAGACAAAGTTGATGATCGTACCCAAGCTGTTTCGTGGCTTCGATCACGAGGCGATGGTGCGTTCGCTGCAACCCAAGCTGCCGAAACTTCAGCACTTGATTGTCGTCGACGGCGAGGGGGCTAACGGCTTTGATCGGGCGCTGCTGTCCGGCAGCGAGCGGCTCGGGCCGCCGCCGGCGGGCGAGATCGGCGCGCTTGCCGCCGATCAGATGGCGGTGTTGATGTTCACCTCAGGCACGACCGGCTCGCCCAAAGGCGTCATGCATTGCCTGAATACGCTGCTGGCCTGCAACATTGCGCTCGCCGGGCGGTTCGGCCTCGATGCAAGCGATACGATGCTGGTCTGCTCGCCGCTCGGCCACATGACCGGTTTCGCGGCAGGCATGCTGCTCGGCCTGAAGATCGGCGCTTCGGTGATCTTCCAGGACGTGTGGGAGCCGAAACGCGGCGTCGCCATCATGGCCAACGAAGGCGTCACCTATTCGGCCGGCGCCGCGACCTTTCTCGCCGACATGTGCGAAGCGGTCGCCGCCGGGGCGCCGAAGCCTCGGCGGCTGCGCAAGTTTCTCTGCGCCGGGGCGCCCATTCCGCCCGCGCTGATCGATCGGGTCTACCGCGAACTCGATCTCAAGGTCTGTTCGCTGTGGGGCATGACGGAATCATTGTCGAGCACGTTGACCGAACCGGAGCGGGCGCTCGAGAAATCGTCGAAGACCGACGGCCGTCCGCTCGATGGCGTCGCGGTGAAAGTGCTTCGCATGGACGGGTCGCCGGCACCGGTCGGAGAGAAGGGGTTGCTCAAGGTGCGCGGTGCGCAGATGTGCCTCGGTTACTACAAGCGCCCGGACATGGAGCCGTTCGACGCCGAGGGCTGGTTCGACACCGGCGACATGGCCTATATGGATGACGAGGGTTACATCCGCATCGACGGCCGCATCAAGGACATCATCATCCGCGGCGGCGAGAACGTGCCGGTATTCGATATAGAGAATCTGCTGTTCAAGCATCCGGCCGTCCTTTCGGCCGCGATCGTGGGGTATCCGGACCCGCGACTGGGAGAACGCGCCTGCGCATTCGTGGTGCTGCGTCCCGGACAGACGCTGGATCTGGCAGGTGTGCAGGCCATCATGGCGGAGCACAAGGTCGCGAAACAATATTGGCCCGAACGCGTCGAGATCGTCGCCGACCTGCCGAAGACCCCGGCGGGTAAAGTTCGGAAATACCAGCTTCGCGAAATAGCAAAGGCCTTCGCCGAACCGACACGCAAGGCCAGCGCCTGAATCCAGGTCTCAAGGGCTGATGTCGGCACGAGCGTTGCGCAAAATCGTCTCAAGTCGGCGCGATTACCCTCAGCGTTGCTTCAGCCGTAGAATATCCGTACCGGTAATAAGGAGTTCGTCAGCCAAATCCTTGCGCTCTTCGCAAATAATCCTGGCGATACGATTAATTTCGGCGTGATGCTCCATGAAGATGCGCCGCACCTGGCGCGGCTGTAACCGCGGCATTTTCGAACGCGTGAACTGGGCCAGTGCTTCGGTGGTGATCCTGGCTTGTACCGGACGGCCGAGGCGGTCCGCGGTAAAGGCGAAGCTCTCACACCTTGCCGGACGCGGCTTCATGGTCCTGTACCGCTGTTCAAAACGTGGGCTCTAAACGGTTTGTGGTCGGCAGTTTCAGTCCGCGAATGAAGCTCACCCGATGCGGAAATTGAGTGCGTCGGGATCAGCCCTGTCGTTTGGCCAATCTACTGCCGCTCGCTGCAAAGCGAATTAAAGAAATCTTTAATCGGCCTACCGCGTTGCGCATTCGCCAGGTTCGCCGAAACGAACGCGGCCTTGGCGATTTGGCCAGCCAGTCCATTCCTGAGACCGGGCGATGTCGTGGTCAATCGCGGGGCTACGCAACGGCCATCGTGGCGGACGAAAAGTCGTTATCGGCGTTGACGGCCAAATCGCTCGACAAGCAAGAACTTTTGCACCTTGCCCGTCGGCGTGCGTGGCAGCGCTTCCCCTTCGATGATGAATTCCTTTGGGGTCTTAAATCCGGCGAGGTGCTGCCGGCAAAAATCGTCGAGTTGCTTGGGAGTGATCTCGGCATTGTTCTGCGCCACGATCAGGCCCGTTACACGTTCGCCCCACAGGTCGTCGGGCAAGCCGAAGACCGCGCAATCGGCAACGCCAGGGCATTTCAGGATGATCTCCTCGACCTCGGCGGCGTGGACATTCTGCCCGCCGGTTATGATCATATCCTTCTTGCGGCCGCGGATGGTCAGATAGCCCTCGTCGTCGAGGCTACCGAGGTCGCCGGTATGGATCCAGCCGTTGCGGAATGTTTCGGCTGACTTTTCGGCATTCTCGAAATACGCGGTCACCGCATTCGGCGAGCGACCGATGATTTCTCCGAGTTGGTTGGGTGCAAGCGCCCGGCCATCGTCATCGACGATCCTGACCTCGGAAAATGTCATTACCTGGCCCACTGAATCCGGCCGCTTCTTTCGATCGTCGGGCGTGCTGACGACAAGCGCACCGGTTTCCTGCATGCCGTAATATTCGTAGATGTTCGGGCAGAGTCGGGCCATGGTCTGTTCACGGATGCTTTCAGGCAGGCTCGCGCCCGCGAATACGATGGCCCGGACGGAGCTGAGATCGCGCGCGGCTGATGCCTGGGCCGGCAGCAGCATGGCCGCCATGGTCGGAACCAGGTTGAAGATCGTCACGCGTTCTGTGGCAATCAGGCGCAGCACTTCGTTCGGTTCGAAGTTCGCCAGCACGTGCGGAATGCCATAGAGGATCGATCCGGCGATCCATGCAAAGCCGACGCGTCCGAAGGCGGGAAATACCGTCATCGTCACATCGCGACGCGTCATGTCGAAAATCTGGAACATCGGACCCAGCGTGCTGTTGTTGTATTGCGTCAGCACATAGGATTTCGGCAGGCCTGTGGTGCCCGAGGTAAGGTTGAAATAATACGGATCGGCTTCATCGATATCGATGTCGGGAGTCTCGGGTGACGCTGCGGAAAGCACCGTCTCGTAGTCGAACGCGAAGCCGGTTTTCTCGCCGCCGAACTGAATGACGTGCTTGAGCGTTTTTGCCGCCGGTTCGGCGATCGTCGCAAACTTGCCCTCGTAAATCAGGCCGCTTGCGCCCATGGCGCGCATCAATTCAAGCATTTCCGCAGCGGCGAGCCGATAGTTCAATGGCAGGCCGATGATGCCGGTGCGCGCCAGCGCAAAATAGATTTCCACGATTTCGGCACGGTTGGAGGTGAGAAAGGCGACAACGTCGCCCTTCCGAAAGCCCATGCCCAAAAGCGCTTGTGCCAGACGGTTGGTACGGTCGTTTATCTCGCCGAAGCTGAATCGCCAATTCGTACTCGAACAATAAATCGCAGGAGCATCGGGATAACGTATTGCGGCGGTGGCCAGAATATTGCCGACCAGCATCTTGCCCAGAGATCGATCCATTTGCAGGCGTTTCCCATGTTTCGGCGCGATTGCGCGCTCTTTCTATGTGGTCTCGTTGTTGCCCGTGCGCTGTTCAGCTCACGTGCCGCTCCCGGTTTTCCCAGAACGGCTGGCGCAGTGCCCGTTTGAGGACCTTGCCGGCTCCGGACAGCGGCAGCGGATTTTCGCTGATATCGACGCTGCGCGGGCATTTGTAGCCAGCGATCAGCGTCTTGCTGAATTCGATCAGCTCGCTGGCCGACACCTTCGCGCCGCTTCTGGTTACGACCACCGCGTGAACCGTTTCGCCCCAGCGCTCGTCCGGGATTCCGATGACGGCGCACTGGGCCACGGCAGGATGCTGGGCGAGGGCGTTTTCGACCTCGACCGAATAGACGTTTTCGCCGCCGGAGATGATCATGTCCTTGACCCGATCGACGACATAGATGAATCCGTCCTGATCCATGTAGCCGCTGTCGCCGGTATGCATCCAGCCGTCGATCACGGCGCGGGCGGTTTCTTCGGGCCGCTCCCAGTAACCCATCATGACGTTATCCCCGCGCACGACAATTTCACCGACTGTGCCATAGGGTACGGGCTTGTCGTCGGTATCGACGATGCGAACCTCGCAACCCAGCGTGGCGCGGCCAGCGCCCCGGTGGCGGCCCTTGGCGCGGCCTTCACCGATATGTTCTTTCCAATGCAGCACGGTTGCCATCGGCGACAGCTCGGTCATGCCGTAGGCCTGGGTGAATTGCACGTCCGGAAGTGCTGCGGTAGCCCTGCTCAGTACCGCCTCGCTGATTGGCGAGGCGCCGTAGATGATATTCTTCAGGGATGACAAGTCGAAGGAACCAAGCGCGGAATGGTCGACCAGCATCTGGATCATGGTCGGGACCAGAAGCACGTCGGTTACACTCTCGTTCTGCACCGCGGACATCACAGCTTCCGGGGTGAAGGCCGGGATAATCACATTTGAGCCACCGCTGAGCAGCAACGAATACATCGCCGCGCCGTTGGCGAGGTGGAACATCGGCGCAGCATGCAGGTAAATTGCCGAGCTTTGAAAAAGACCTTCGCCAAGGGCGTTCAGCGAATTGACCATGAGATTGCCATGGCTGAGCATGACCCCCTTCGAGCGGCCGGTGGTGCCACCGGTGTAGAAGATACCGGCGAGGTCGGTGCTGGTACGCATCGCATCCGGAACAGGTTCGCTTCGAAGCAGCAGCGTCTCGTAGCTTTCCATGCCGGCCGGGACGTTTCCGTCGTCGGCATAGATCAGCTTCAGACCCGGCAGGGCTTTCGCCAGTCCCGCGCCAACCGGTGCAAACGTCTTGTCGACGACCAGGATGCCGGCGCGGCAATCGCGCATGGCGTCCTCGTTTTCGACCGGGCTCCAGCGGATATTGAGCGGCACGACCACCGCGCCGGCCCAGGCGACGGCCAAATAGAGTTCGAGATAGCGGTCGGAGTTTTGCGACAGGATAGCTACGCGGTCGCCAGGTTTGGCACCGAGCGAACGCAGGCCAGCGGCCAGCCGCGGCACGCGCTCTCCGATCTCGCGCCAATTCCGCCGTCTGTTGCCAAATACCGACGCAAGGCCGTTTGGATTGATCTGCAGCGCGCGCCGCAATCCATGGGTAATGTTCACTTTGATCTCCCTCCCGATCGTCGCTCTTTTGCGGGTGCTGATTGCGCCCTTGACGTGATTTGTTTCGTTGCCAGCCCTTCGGTTAGCCGAACGGAAAATTCGTCGGCGATCGAATCTGCCGACAGCGCGCCATCGCGCTGATACCAATGACCGATCCAGTTCAGCGATCCGGCGATCGCGAAAGCAGAGAGCTTGGCGTCGCACGGCTTGATCGAGCCGTCGGCGATGCCTTCGGTGATGTATCTGCGAAAGGTGAGGTCGACACTCTTTTTGGATGCTCGCATGATCTTGCGGTTCTTTTCGGAGAGGTCGCGCGGATCGAACCGCACCAGGCTCGCGCCAAAGTCGGTCGCCATGATCTTGGCGTAGGCGTGGATCAGCCTGCGGAGGCGGGCCAATCCGTTGCCGCCGGATGCCTCGATCTCGGCGATGAACTCGTCGACGCGTTCCTGTCCGAGTGCCCAGCATTCGAACAGGATATCGTCCTTGCCGCGAAAGTAGTTGTAAAGCGCGGGCTTGGTGATGTTGAGGCGTTCGGCCACGTCGTTGAGCGTGGCACGGTGGTAGCCCTGCTCGAGAAACGACTGCAACGCGGTTCGTAGCACAGCCTCGCGCTTCTCGTCGCGCGCACGGCGGCGGCTTTCGAACGGCATCCATGGCGAGGGATCGGAGGAGGAGCGTCGCGTATCCATTTCGATCGTCCGCGGGGTGGCATTGACTTGCCGGCAGCGCTCGTATATTACCCATGAGTAATATAAAGTCCAGTGGGTAATTTATGGAGAGCGACATGACATCCCAGGGCTCCAAGCCGTATCGCTCGTCCTGGATGACCGAGGATCTGGATGCGTTCCGCGACCAGTTTCGCAAATTTCTCGCGAAGGATCTGGCGCCGCACGCCGGGAAGTGGCGTCAGCAGAAGATGGTGGACCGTTCGGCGTGGCGGGCGCTTGGCGAGATGGGCGCGTTGCTGCCGAGCGTGCCCGAGGTCTATGGCGGGCTCGGTGCGACTTTTGCCTATGATGCTGCGGTGTTCGAGGACATGCAAAGCGTCGTGCCGGACGCGATGGGCGGCGTCACCGTCAGCAGTGGAATCGTTGCGCACTACATTCTGAACTACGGTTCTGAGGAGCAGAAACGCCGCTGGCTGCCGGGTATGGCGCGCGGCGAGCTGATTGGCGGCATCGCCATGACCGAGCCCGGCACGGGCTCCGATCTGCAAAGCGTACGGACCACCGCGAAGCGGCAGGGCAACAGCTATGTCGTCAACGGCCAGAAGACCTTCATCACCAATGGACAAACCGCGGATCTGATTATCGTCGTTGCCCGAACCGGTGGGCCGGGCGCCAAGGGATTATCGCTGATCGTCGTTGAGACAGAGCGGAACGACGGCTTCCGCCGCGGACGCAACCTCGACAAGATCGGCCTGCATGCCTCCGACACCTCGGAGTTGTTCTTCGATGACGCGGTCGCGCCGCCGGAAAATCTGCTCGGCGGCGAAGAGGGCAAGGGCTTCGCGCAGTTGATGCAGCAATTGCCGCAGGAGCGGCTCATCATTGCCATCTGTGCGGTCGCGGCGATGGAGCGTGCGATTGAATTGACGGTCGACTACACCAAAGAGCGCAAGGCGTTCGGCCAGCCGTTGATCGATTTCCAGAATACCGCTTTCAAGCTCGCCGAGCGCAAGACCGAGGCGATGATCGCGAGGGTCTTCGTCGACTGGTGCGTCGAGCGGTTGATTGCTGGCGATCTCGATGCGGTGACCGCGTCGATGGCGAAGTGGTGGTGCGCGCAGAAACAGGTGGAGACCGTCGACGAATGCCTGCAGCTTCACGGCGGCTATGGCTACATGCAGGAATATCCGATCTCGCAGATGTTCGTCGATGCGCGGATTCAGAAGATTTACGGTGGCACCAACGAGGTCATGAAGCTGCTGATCGCGCGATCCTTGTGAAGAAGAACTCAGGCAGAAGCAGGAATTGTCAAGGCCGTCGGGCGTCGCCCCCGGCCGCATATCGGGAGTGGGCAAGTCATGTCGATGGTTCTTTCGGAGCGGCGTGGATCAATCGCGATCCTGACGCTCAACAATCCCGAGCGATATAACGCGCTTGGCGGCAGCCTGCTCAACGACCTGAACCTGGCGCTCGATGAGGTTCTTGATGAACCCCGTGCCCGCGCCGTGCTGCTGACCGGGGCAGGCAAGGGTTTTTGCTCGGGCGCACAATTTGGCGGAGATACATTCGGTGCCGGTGAGGGGATCGCCGACAGGATGCGCGGTTCGATCAATCCGTTGATCGAGAAAATACGCAACTTGCCGATCCCGGTCGTTGTCGCCGTGAACGGCGCCGCGGCGGGAGCTGGCGTCGGCATTGCGCTGGCAGGCGATATCGTGATTGCAGCGCGATCGGCGCGATTCATCCTGAGCTTCGTCCGGCTCGGAGCGGCCCTTGATGGCGGAACATCGCTGTTTCTCCAGAGGTCGATCGGCGTCGCGCGCGCTCGCGCCCTGGCACTTCTCGGCGAGCCGCTGGCAGCCGACACGGCGGCGCAATGGGGCCTGATCTGGCAGGCCGTGGACGATGCAGATTTGCTCAACGAGGCCGTGGCCGTCGCGCAGAAACTGGCCGACGGACCGCCGGTCAGCCTCGGCCTCATCAAGGGTCAGATCGAATCTGCCTGGAATACATCCCTGGCATCGACGCTCGACGACGAAGCGTCGTCGCAAGCCCGCGCCTTCGTCACTGAGGATCTGCGGGAGGGGGCGGCTGCCTTTGTGCAAAAACGTGCGGCGCGCTTCACCGGCCGGTAGCCATTTTTCTGCTGGCGCAGTGCTCGAATGAGAATGCAGTTACGTCGGGTTCATCGCCCGTCCTGCAGCTCACCGAGCACCGGTCCTTTGCCGGTAAACGCCGTAAGGACGTTCGCCGTGAGACGTGACAGGCCGTTGTCGCAACCGTTCCAGGCCAGCGCGCCACCGTAGGTGATCGAACCCACCGAGAAGACCCAGCCGCCGCCGTCGATCGGAAACAGAACCATGTCCGACCTGACCATGTCCGGCCGCTGTGCGCCGCCTTGATCGGGCAACGACAGGGTCAAGTCCTCAATCACGAGTTGATATTCGTTGCCAAGCCCGGTCGATGTCCCGAGCACGTAAGCGTGTTCGGGACTGCCGAGCGCGATGTCGAACCTGTCGACCTCGTCGCCAACGGCGCCGCCAAGTACATGGCCATAGTCGCCCACAATCGTCTCGGTCACGCCGCTGAACAGGCTTGCCGCGGGTGAATTGTAGCTCGCATCCAGGCGCCGATAGCCGCAGCCCTTTGACCATCCTTCCGATGCGAAGCCGACGCCGAGCATCTTGTTGGGCGCACGCCCTCGCGAGCGCCAGATGCCGCCCGCTTCCGACGTCGCGACGTGGGTCCGCTCGCCATAGGGTGCATCCCAGCATCGCGTGCCGCTATTGTCGCGACGCACCTCGATGACCCACGGCTTTGCTTCGAGGTGGCTGGTGACCCAGTAGAATCCGTTGCCGCCGAGGTACATGATCCTTCCGCCCTCGTTGAGGTATCCCTCCAGGGTGTCGAGGCCCTTGCGCGTCCAGTATTCCGGGTGCGAGCCGGTGACGATCGCCGCATAGCGATCGGTCAGTCCGCGCGCTTCGCGCTCGAAATCCTCGTCAGTGGCGACGTGATAGGCGAGGCCGACATGCTCCAGCCACTCGATGATGTACATGTCGACCGGAAAATGGCGGTAGGAGCCGGTCAGCCAGTTCGGGAAGCCGGGGCGCACGTTGAACAGGGGCCGCCTGCGGCTCGAATAGCGAACCGGCGTCCCGTCCGCGTGGGTGTCGTAGCAGGATCGGCCGGGCTCGGGATGGGAGAAAAGGTATTGCTCGTCTTCGGGAACGATCTTGTCGTGTGGCATCACCGACGAAAAATCCAGCGAAGCGAGGTGATCGTTGGCGTAGGCGAGGTAGGTATTGGTCGGCACCAGGAACAGCACCGGCGCGCTGCTGCCGGGCCTGGCTCTGACGAACAACGGGAAATGGTTGCGGCTGCGGCCGGCCTCGAGCCGCACCGCATAGACGCCGCTTGGAAGCGTATCCGGCAGCGTGAACTCCAGGTCGTACTCCCATCCGGCATCGACCATGTCGTCGTCGTGAAATTGCAGCGCGCAATATTGATGCGGGACTTCGATAAACGAATCGCTGCGTCCATCCCAGTTGCGTCCGGTGACGCCCCGTTCGACGCCGTTGAACAGGCGAGCCGATGAGTTTGCCGCGAAATCAGGGTCGATTGTCTCGGCCGCGAAATCATCGGAAAATCTCCAGCTTGCCCATGGGGATGCCGCCGCCGTCTTTCCTGCATGCCATTCCGCGATTACTTGCGCGAAGGGCCTGGTCGGATGAAGCGTCGGGGAGTCGATCTTGCCGTTGAAGGGTTGCAGCGGCGATCCGGATGGCCCGATGCCGGAGGTGGCGAGCAGCAGTTTGTCAGATGTGACGGTCGCGCCGGTTGCGACAGCAATTGTTCGGCGGGCGCCAATCTTGCCATCAAGGCGCTTGAGATCGATCGACGCTTCGCCATTTCCGAGCGTGACCAATATCGAATACCAGTGTTTGGCAACCATCGCGTCCGGAATGGTCGCCAGCGTCTGGTCGTTCGCACGGAGCGCTAGCCCGCCCGACAGGATCACCAGCGCCATGTTGCCGAGCGACCAGACCGTCTGAGGCATCTTGCGCTCCGGCACGGTCGGCCAGGCCCAGCAATGAAGGCTGATCGCGCCATCCTTGATCGGGGCGGGAAGCGGGAATTCCGCGTAGGATCCAATCATTGTCGACTGAAGGCGGCCTGGAACGGTTCTGTCGAGCACGGACGAAAAATCCGCGACCCGTCCTTCGACATTGTTTCCTTGCCCGGGGCCCGAGAGGAGCCGAACCAGACTTGCCCGGACGGCTTTGTGCGGGGTGCTGAGCGCGAGTCGAACCACGTCACCCGGTCGACGCGACCATTCCTCGAAATAGGCTTGAATGTCCACTTGAAGCAACTCCTGCCGGAACCTCGGCTCGGAAATCGGCACGATGTGCCCGAACCACCGCTCATTCTTGCCAGATCGACGATACTCGGGGAGGGCCTGGCATGGGTTTTTGGACTAGCGGAGCAACAACACTGGAGCCAAGGGCAGGTAGATGCCGATGGTGAAGGTTGGCTTCGGCTAGAGTTGCCGCAGAAACCGTTCACCCATCGCGACGGTGCCTTCGGTATATTCGGTTCCCAATCGGCGTGCCGTCTCGGTGTCTGAGTGCGATGCGATCCAGGCCGTCAACAGCATTCGCCTGAGCATGACGAAGACCGGCAGCATGGCCTCATCCGTCTTCGATACAGGTGCAACCTGGCGATATCCTTCAAGCCAGGCATTCTGCAGTTCGGCTACGATCGGCTCATGTTCCATGAAACTCACAGCCGCGGCGAAATCGTAGAAGAACCAGGAAAAGCCGCAGTCGTCGAAATCGATGATGCCGAGCCTTGTTCCGTCGACCAGCAGATTTGCGAGGCGCAGATCGGCATGAACGAGGCCGAACCGGTGGCTTGGCTGACCGTAAGTGTGGACGCGTTGGGCGAGCAAATCGGCAACCCTTTGCAGAACGTGTCTCTCGGACTCGCGAAGTCCCAGCGCGGCGCGCCAGTCGCCCCAAAGCGGCCGTGCGCCCAGCATGGCGTCGAAGTCCCAGGTCTTGCGCAGGAAGGCGGGTGACCTCTTCCACGATCGGCTGTGCCCGTGAAGCCGGGCAGTCAGCGCGCCGAGCTCGCGAAACCACGCAGGAAGCGAAGCGGCGGGATCGGGCTCGCGTCCGCTCATATGCTCGAACGCCACCACCTGTCGCGTCGTTCCGTTGAGAGGCACCGAACAAAGCAACTGGCCGTTGCGGTCGGGCCGCGGCCGCGGCGTAATGATGACCTCGTCCGCGATCAGCGCTGCGATCCATGACAGCTCCGACATTATCTCCGCTGGCGAGTGATAACCGATCCGCTGCACGCGCAGTACCAGCCGCTGTCCCCCGAGAGGATCCTCCGCGAGAAACGTGGTGTTCTCGGAATGGCTGAGGAAAGCGAGCGTGGCGTCGCTGGACATGCCCCATCGCGGCAGCGCGGCGCTCAGTCCGGACCGAATGGTTTCGACGACGGCGGGGGTCATCATCAGGCGCCTCCGGTCTCCTCCGAAGTCGCGCCGATGAGATCGAGGAGGCTCGATATGATCCTGTCGGGCACCACGCCCGCCGCGGCATTGAATGGAACATCGCTGGCGATCAGGATCGCGCGCAGGCCGGCGCGCTGGCCTGCCACGATATCGGTCGCGATCTGGTCGCCGATCATCACCGTCTCCTCTTTGCTGGTGCCCAGATGCTTCAGCGCCTGCTCGATCATGAATGGATCCGGCTTGCCCACCACGATCGGTATCGCGGTCGGCACGGCCGCGGCTACCGCTGCGGTCAGCACGCCGACACAGGGGTCGTAGCCGTCATGCGCGGGCGTGAGCACGTCGGGATTGGTGGCGATGACCGTCGCTCCCGCCAGAGCCGCCCGAATCGCGGTGCGCAACTTGGCGTAGTTCAGCCCGGAGTCGAAACCGAGAATCACTACCTCCGCGTTCGTTCCAGTCAGGTGATATCCGGCTTCCTCCAGCCTCTCAAGCAGGGGTTGCTCGCCGATCGCAAAAACCGGCGTTCCCGGCGGCCAACGCTGTTGAAGCAAGATCGTCGCCGCCGAAATGGTGTTGAAGACCTGCGCGGCCGTTGCCGGAATGCCCATGCCGCTCAGCTTGGCTGCAAACTGCGCAGCGGATTTGGTCGAGTTGTTGGTGACGAATGCGTAGGGAACGCCGCGCTCATGCCAGGCGCGAAACGCCTGAACCGAACCCGGGATCGGCTGGTCGCCCCGATAGGCCACGCCGTCGAGGTCCGAGATGATGCCGTTAATGGGGTGGTCAACACGAGAACAGCGCTCTGGCAACTCTGGTATTCCGTTCATGTCAGATGTCGCGGCTATCATAGGCCGTCAGCGTCGAACCGCTGTTCTCGCCGTCCATCATTCGTGTGCTGCTTACCTGAAAGGCGTGGTGCCTTGGAATTGAGCGCCGCGTTACGGCGGCTCGGGAATCGTGGCGTGGAAGGCCCATCCCGGAGCGTCAGCAACGGAATCGTGGAGCAGCAGGATTCAGGCGTTCGCGTCGTTTGGTCTACGCTTTGCAAGTCGCTGAGGACGACAGAAACGGCTGAACGCCTAGCGACCCTAAAAGCAGTTTCAGCGTTGCCGAAATCACCGAGGGGATATGATATGATCAACCGCAGAGACGTGATGTTGGGTGGGCTTGCCGGCGCCGCGGCGCTTGGTTTCGGGCGGGTCAATCCTGATTTTCTGATGAACTCTGCTTTCGCAGCCGAAGGCAAGGTGTTGCGCTTCCTCGGTGCGGAGGCGCTTACAGGTAACTGGGACCCCACCACTCACACCAATCTCGGTCAGCTCATCGTCGAGGGATTTGTCTTCGGATATCTGACGCGAGCGCCGATGACGCCGGAGAAGCCGGACGAGTTGGTATTCGAACTGGCTGAATCGATGAAGCCGATCGACCCCTTTACGATGGAAGTCAAGCTGCGGAAAGGCGTCAAGTTCCACGACGGCACGCCGTTCACGGCCGCGGATGTCAAGGCCACCTACGAATATGGCAGCCAGCCCGATCGTCCGGCGCAATGGTATCCGGGCCTCGTCACGGTCGACGTTGTCGATGACTACACCTGTCATATCAACACCAAGGCGCAGGGTTATCCGGCAACGCTCTATTATTATCTTTCGTCCTTTCTTCCGATCCTGTCGGCAAAGGACGTTGCCAACAAGGCGCAATTGTCGGCGCGCATGAACGGCACCGGGCCCTATAAATATGTCGAGCAGAAAGGCGATACCACCGTCCTGACCGCGAATACCGGGTTTTTCCTCGGCGCGCCGAAGATCCCAAGCGTCGAGTATCATTTCGTCGGCGACACGACGACGCGAACGCTTTCGCTTCTGAACGGCGAGGCCGACATCATCGAGCGGCTGGAACAGGAACAGGTCGAGACCATCTCGAAGGACTCGCGCTTCAACATCCATAAGGCGGTGTCGGTCGAGAACAAGTATCTCTTCTTCCGCTGCTCGAAGAAACCGTTTGACGACCCGCGGATACGTCTGGCGGCATGTCACTCGATCGACCGCAAGCAGGTGCTCGACGTGCTCGGGGTCTCCGGTACCTACTCGAAGGCGCATATTTCACCGGTGAAGTTCGGTTACACCGAAGTCGCCGACTACCCGGAATTCGATCCCGACAAGGCGCAGAAGCTTCTCGCCGAGGCTGGCTTCCCCAAGGGGCAAGGTCTGCCCGAACTGACCTATTACACGTCGGTCGGATTCTATCCGAAGACGAAGGAATATGCCGAGCTGATCACCGGCATGCTGCAGGAGCAGGGATTCAAGGTCAATCTTCAGACGCTCGAGGTCGCGGCCTGGGGCAATCTGCTGTATGACAAGCCTGGCGGCGGCGAGGGCAATATGATCGACTGCGGCTGGTGTACGGGATCGCCCGAACCCGACCTGGTGCTCCGCACGCACTTTCATTCCTCGTCCAAGCGCATTTGCGGCATCGTCGACAAGGACATCGATGCAGTACTTGACAAGGAGCGCAACGCCACGAGTATCGAAGAACGCAAGAAGATCATTCAGACCGAGACGCTTCCGACCATCGCCAGGAAGGCCCCGGCACTTGCGTTGTTCACGTCGGTCTTCATCCACGCCTACAGCAAGAAACTGGACGGTCTCTACATCTATCCAAATGGCATGCAGGACATGACAAAGGCCACGCTGGCCTGACGATTGCGCCGGCAGGCCGGATCGCCACGGCCTGCCGGATATCCCGTTTGATGAAATGCAAGGTAGCTCTTCTCGATGTTGATCCTGGAATTCCTGGTCAAACGGATCGCGCAGGGCCTGCTGATCGTTTTCATCACCTCGCTCCTCATCTTCACATTGCTGCGCGTGGTTCCCGGCGATCCGGTACGCCTGATCGTCGGCGGCATGGCGCCGCCCGACGTTGTCGAGAAGGTGGCCACAAAGATGGGGCTGCGCGACCCAATCATCGTGCAGTACGGCCGTTATATGCGGGGTCTGCTGCTGCACGGCGACCTAGGGCAGTCCTATCTGCGTCCGCGCAGCGGCATGATCGCGACCGGCGGCCAGTATATCGATCCCACCAAGTCCGATATGGCGCCGGTGATCGATCAGATTCTCGAACGGCTGCCGTTCACGCTTCAACTGGGCGGCATGGCGTTGTTGTTCGCGCTGCTGATATCGTTTCCGATCGGAATTGCCGGCGGGCTGCACCAGCACGGCTGGCAGAATGCGCTGGCCTTCGGGGTGCAGTCGCTGTTTGTGTCGATTCCGAATTTCTGGCTGGCGATCGTCCTGATCCTGTTCCTGTCGGTCAAGCTCAAGCTCTTACCGGCGCTCGGCTATCAGGGGTTCTCCTATGTTCTGTTGCCGGCGATCGTGCTGTCGGTCGAGATCGCGCCTTTCATCATTCGCACGCTGACGACCTCGCTTGGCGAGGTCATGCAATCGACCTTCATCGATGAGGCGCGGGTCCGCGGCCTGTCGCGGCGCCGCATCGTCTATTCGCATGCGCTGCGCAACGCGGCGGTGCCGCTGGTCAACCTGCTCGGCATCCAGCTTTCGACGCTGATCGGCGGCGTGCTCGTGATCGAGTACATTTTTGATTATCCCGGGCTTGGAAATCTGACGGTGGTTTCGGTGGTCGGACGCGATTTTCCTGTCATTCAGGGTATCGCGATCACCACCAGCGCCGTGTTCGTCTTCATCAATATCATCGTGGATTTGGTCGCCTATATGATTGATCCTCGGGTGGAGCTCTGATCATGACGGCCACCACAATGATTGCGGCGGAACCCGAACAAGCGCGGGCGCGGATACAGTCGGTCAACCGGCGCATCCTGCTTGGCGCGTGGCGGATGCCGAGCTTCCGTATCGGCTTCTTCATCTTCGTGGCGCTTCTATTGATATCGGCGGTCTATCCGGAGGTGTCGTCCGTCAGCGCCACCAAGATGATCGTGAAGGATAAATTCCTGCCGCCGCTGTTTCTCGGCGACAAATGGGCCTGGGAGCATCCTTTGGGGACGGACCAGCTCGGCCGTGACATGCTGATGAGAAGCCTCATCGGCCTGCGTTACTCGCTGCTGGTGGGCATCGTCACGGTGGTCCTGATTTTTGTCATCGGCTGTGGCCTCGGGCTGTTCGCCGGCTTCAAGGGCAAATGGTGGGATACCATCATCATGCGGATCACCGACGCTCAGCTGTCGATCCCGATGATCATTCTGGCGATCACGATTCTCGGTGTGTCGCGGCCGAGCGTCGAGTCGATCATCGTCGTTCTGGCGCTGTCAGGCTGGCCGCTCTATGCGCGCGTCGCCCGCAGTGCTGCTGTGGCCGAGCGCGGCAAGGAATATGTCCGGGGACTGCGGGTGCTCGGGGCGGGGGACTGGCGCATTCTGCTGCTGTTCGCCGCTCCGAACATTTTGCCGCCGATCGCGTTTGTCGCGGTGCTCGACGTCGCGCGCATGATGATTTTCGAAGCCATCCTCGGCTTCCTGGGATTGGGGATCCAGCCGCCGACACCGAGCTTCGGCAGCATGATCGCCGATTCCCGCAAATATCTGATCAACGCCTGGTGGATCGCCACCATACCCGGCATATTTCTCGCGGTCGCGCTGACGTCGATCAATCTCATGGGGTCGGCGCTCGAGAAGGCACGCAACCGGATTTACGGAGGTCTCTGACATGGATCTCTCGCTCATCCTCGAAGTCAGCGATCTCACCGTAGGTCCGGTAACACCAGGGTCTGCTCCGATCCTGGACCGCATCAGCTTTCGCCTCAACACGTCGGACATTTTCGGGGTCTACGGTGAAAGCGGCGCAGGCAAGACGGTTCTCAGCCGGGCGCTGGCGAACTGGCTGCCCGAAAGCCTCGAATATCGTGCCGGCCAGGTCGCCTTCGCCGGCCATGACATTCTCAAGCCCGGTATCCGCGAAGTCCGTACCGGCCGCGACATCGCCTATATCGGATCGAAGCCGCAGAGTTCACTCGATCCGACGATGCCGGTGGGAAGCCAGATCGCCGAGAAGCTTCACAGCGTCCGGCCGGAATGGGGTCAGCGCGAATGCCGTGAACGGGTCATGCAGCTGCTGAGCGAGGTACGCATTCCTTCGCCCAAGGAGCGTTACTGGGATTATCCAGCGAAGTTTTCCGGCGGCATGATGCAGCGTGCGATGATCGTCGATGCGATCTGCGCCGAGCCGGCGGTGCTCATCGCCGATAACGTCACGCAACCGCTCGACGTCACCATTGCGGCGCAGATCGTGGCGCTGCTGCACGATCTGTGCGTGCGTCACAGGATGGCGACCATCTATCTGTCATCCTCGCTTCCGACCCTCGGCCAGTTCGGCGACCGGACGGCCATCCTGCACCAGGGACGGTTTGTCGAGCAGCAGGCATTCGCCGAATTACTGGCCTCGCCGCAGACGGAATACACGCGCAAGGCAATCGCCAGCGTTCCGCGCATGTGGTCGACGGAGGAGGGGCCGCTTGCCAGGCGTCAGTCGCAGGGCGAAGTGCCGCTGATGCAGGTGCAGAAGGTCCACAGGACCTATCGCGCCCGAAAGCGAGGAACCTTCAACTCTTACAGCAACGTCCAGGCCGTTCGCGGCGTGACACTAGATATTATGCCGCGCGAGAATTTCGGCATTGTCGGTAAATCCGGCTGTGGCAAATCGACATTGACCCGCCTGCTCGCCTGGCTGGAGGTGCCCGACCAGGGCAGCATCCTGCTCGACGGCACGTCGCTCGGCAGCTTGCCGCAAGGTGAATTGATCCGGAAGCGAAACGAGTTCCAGCTTCTGCTGCAGGATCCCTACAATGCGCTGCCGCCCCGGACCACCGTCGGCCGCATGATCGAGGAAAGCCTGCTGATCCGCGGCAGCATCCCGCAAGCGGAGTTGCGCCGCCGCGTGATCGCGGCGATGGCGGAGGTGGGCCTTGCGGCCGAGCTTTACGATCAGCTGCCGAATGCACTCTCTACCGGCGAGCGACAGCGGATCTCGATCGCGCGGGCGCTTATCCTGGACCCCAAGCTCCTGATCCTCGACGAGACGCTGACCGCGCTGGACCAGCGCGAGCAGGCCAGGCTGATCGATCTGTTCTCGAAGCTGCAGGAAAAGAACAACCTGACCTACGTCTTCATCTCGCACGATCTTGCGATGGTGCGGAAGGTCTGCACGCGGATTGCGGTGATGTATCTCGGCGAGATGGTCGAGATCGCAGATAATCGCGAATTGTTCTTCGACCCCCAGCATCCCTATACCAAGGCGCTGTTGTCGGCGGCTCCGACGCTCGAGGACAAGTTGTTCGATCCCGGCGATTTCCTGCTCGAGGGAGAACCGCCTAGTCCGATCGACATTCCGGCCGGCTGCAGCTTCGCCTCGCGCTGTCCCAAGGCGTTCGGCCGCTGCCGCGTTGAAACCCCGAACCTGGTCGAGCGTTCTCCCGGACGTCTTGTCGCCTGTCATCTTCTCGACAATGGCGAAGCCAAGGCCGCAGCCTAGGCGCGCGGCTGAAACGGCCAGTCCATGGCCAGGGATCGCAGTCCTTCCAGACTTTTCGTCACCTGCAATACGCCAAGGTCGTCGAACCGATGGCCGATAACCTGTATCCCGATCGGGAGATGCCGGCTATCGAATGCCATGCAGATCGTGGAGGCAGGCTGGCAAGTCTGATTGAACATTGCGGTGAACAGCGTGTGCTCGAGAGGTCTTTGGCGCGAAACGCCCGGCTCTTCGGCCGGGAAGTTCACTACGGGCAGCGTCGGCGCGATGACATAGTCCCAGCCTTCGAAGGCCGCGAGCAATGCCGTCTTCATTTTGCCGATTTGCCCCAGGGCCCGATAGAGGTCGACGCCGGAATGCCGCGCGCCGCCAAGGCACCATTCGCGCACATAGGGGTTGATATCGCTTTCGCCGTCGGCGTGCGGCGGAAGCGAATTGTATTCAAGATAACCGCGTACCTGGAGGAACAGGTCGATCGGCGCAAAGGCGTCGTCGTCGAGCGGCGAGACGAACGGCTCGACGATCGCGCCGGCGCCGGCCAGCAGTCGTCCGGCAGTCTCCACCGCGTCGCACACTTCTGCTACGGGCTTGGATCCAAATCCCATGTCGGTCAGGAGCCCGATCTTCAGTCCCTTGACGTCCCGACCGAGCCTTTCGTGATATCGCACGCCATCCGCCGGAAGGCTCCAGGTGTCACGTTCGTCCTGCCGGGCCAATACCGTCAGCAGGCGGGCGATGTCGTCGACGCTGCGCCCCATCGGTCCGGCCATGCGCATGGTATCCGCCGGAAGGTGAGGCACGCGCCCATGGGTGGGCTTGAGCGAGGCTAGTCCGCAATGCGCGGCCGGGAGCCTAACCGAGCCGGCGATGTCCGTCCCGACTGAAACGAATCCGGCGCCCGCGGCGATCGAGGCGCCGGCGCCGGCGGAAGATCCGCCGGTATTCCAGGCCAGTCCCCATGGGTTGCGGGTGATGCCATGCAGAGAACTGATGCCGGACGCCATCAGCCCGCAATCCGGCATCGTGGTCTTGGCAAAGATCACCGCGCCGGCTTCGCGAAGGGCAATGGCCGGCGGTGAGTCGTAGTTCGACGGCGGCAGTGACCTGTTTGCGCCAATGCCGTGGAAATAGGGCCAGCCGACCATGGCGACGCTGTCCTTGACCGTCATCGGAACCCCGTCAAGCGGCCCCAGCGCCGTCTTGGCCCTCCATCGCGCTTCCGACTGTCGCGCGCCGGCAATGGCTTGTTCGGGGCGAAAGCAGAACAGGGCGTTGATTGAGCCGTTGACGGCTTCGGCGTGCGTGATGACGTCGTTGGCGACCTCAACCGGGGAAAGGCTTCGCGATGCATACGCGTCAGCCAACTCGGCAAGGCTCATTGCGATCAGTTTTTGAGCAGGCATACGTCCTCCGTCGAATCCGGACCATCAGGTCGGATAGCGAATCTGACCCTTGCAGGGGTAGACCATCGGTTCTAACGGCATGATTTGGTGGAGTGCGAGGCATCCCTTTTGCATCCTTCTCGATCAAACTGCACCGGATGCCGGTCGGCTTGACCGGCCGTATCTTGAGAGACCTGACGTAGCTATGAGCGAAACAGCAGTCGAAGTGGCCGCACTCCGGGACCGCCTTGAGTCCCTTCCTGGCTGGGGGTTGGGAGACATTGCGATCGAACCCGCAATCCCCATTCTGGCGTCACCAAGCTGGCGGGGCGTCGACGGCTTCCCCTGGCGCGCCATCAAGAAGTCGAACGGCGAGAGCGTTTTCATCAAGGTGATGGATCGCGACGCGGAGCTTTACGTCGACATACCCTGTGCCTTCGAGGCAGCGCAGCGCGCATCCGATCTTGGCATCGGTCCGAGGGTGATGTTGGCCGACATCCAGGCAGGCATCCTCATCATGGAGGACCTGAACCACGGCTGGCGGGTCGGTACGCTGGAGCGGATGCTGGAGCCTGCGATCGTGGACGCGGTCCTTGCCGCGCGGCGCCTGTTCCAGGCGGGAAAGCCGTTGCCGAGACGTAAAAGCGTCTTTGACGAGATCGAGTACTTTTACGCGGCCGTGACATCGGCAAAGGCCCAGGTTCCGGTCGATGTCGAATGGCTGGTCGAGGAATTGCGATTTGCAGCCGCGGCCTTTCAAGGTCTCGACATCATGCCTGTGCCGATCCATGGCGACGGCAACGTGTCGAATATCCTGATCAGCGACGCGGGCGAGGTGCGCCTGATCGATTGGGATCGCGCCACCACGGCGGATCCGCTGGAAGACCTCGGCAGCTTCCTGATGGAAGCCTTTGCCCAGGAGCCCGAGGCTCGCGACGCCTTCGTCCGCAACGCTGGAGCGTTCGATGAGGCGTCATTCAACCGCGCGCGTATTTACGGCGTCGCAGATGACCTGCGATGGGGGCTGATCGGCGCACTTCTGGCCGCAAAATCGGCACGGAATACGCTTGAGTTCTACAAATTTGCCAGTTGGCGCTTCGTGCGTTGCCGGATGGCAGTCCGCGAACCGCGCTTTGGCGAGGCGCTTCGGAGGATTGCATGACGGTTCGCAGAAAGCTCGGAGAAGCGACAACCGTCCACGAACGCAACGTCGAAAGCGCCATCGGACGGGTGCCGCAATGGCACGGCAAGGCGGCTGCCTATACGCCGCTCGTCGGCGGATTGATGAATCAGAACTGGCTGGTCGAGGTTGCCGGTGATCCGCGCCGCTATTTCATCAAGGTGCCTGGCGAAGGCTCCGAAATGTTCATCGACCGGGTGGCCGCGAACGAGGCGGCGCGCAATGCCCACGCCATGGGCATCGCGCCGGAGGTGGTCTTCTTCGATGCGCAGGATGGCCTGGAAGTGAGCGAATTCCTCGAAGGCTATCGGGCCTGCACCAACGGGGATTTTGGCGACGGGGCGATCCAGTCCGATGTTCTCGGCCTCTATCGCCGCCTCCATGCCGGGCCGAAGCTGAGCCTGACCAAGACCATCTTCGACATGATCGAGGAGCATGTCGAGCAGGGCCGTGAGCTCGGCTCGCACTTTCCGCACGACATGCCCTGGATCATGCATCGCTACGGTCAGGCGAAGGCCGCATTCATGGCGTCCGGGCTCGATCTCGTACCCTGCTTCAACGATCCGATGCCCGGGAATTTCCTGATCGGCGCGGAGGCGGAGACGAGCCCGAAGCCGATGCGGCTGATCGACTACGAGTTCGCCTCCAACAACGAGCGGAGCTATGAACTTGGTGTTCTGTTCGCCGAAATGTTCTTTGACGAACACCTGACGGAAGGCTTGATCGAGCAATATCTGGGTGCGGTACGTCCGGAGATGGTAGCGCGGGTGATCGTCAACAGGGCACTTGCGGATATCAAATGGGCGTCGTGGGCGGTCGTCAATCGCAAGCTGAAGGACTGGGACTTCGACTATCAGAAATACGGCGTATGGAAGTACATGCGGGCGCGCGACGTGATGTACGATCCCCGCTGGGAAACCTGGTTGCGGATGATCTGACTGGCTCTCGCGCAGCCACAGTCCCGGCTATTGCTTGAGGATTGCCAGCGCCTGCTGGAGCAGGGCGGTGTTGGCGGCCGCGATCACCCGTCCGTCGGAATGACGGGTGAGCGGCCGGCCTTCCCAATCGCATATCACGCCTCCGGCACCCTCGACCACCGGCACCAGTGCCATGAAGTCGAACGACTTGAGCGAGGATTCGACCACAAGATCGCAATGCCCCGAGGCCAACAGACCGTATTGATAACAATCGCCGCCAAAGCGCCTGAACATGGCCTTGCGGCTGAGCGCGTCGTAACGCGCCCAATCCTCCGGTGAAAAGAAATCCGGCGACGAGGTGTAAATCTGCGCATCTTCCAGATTGACGGCGCGGCTCACTCTGGCCGGTTCCTGGTTGAACGTCGTGCCGTTCGGCGTGCCATACCATCGCTCCGCCAGCGCCGGCATGTCGATCATCCCCGCGATGACCGCGCCCTTCTTTTCGTCTGCGAGAGCAATCAAGGTGCCGAACAGCGGCATTCCGGAAATGAAGCTCTTGGTCCCGTCGATCGGATCGATATACCAGGTATAGCGATCGCCCGGAGTTGACCCGGTTTCCTCGCCGAGGATGCCATGCCCGGGGAATCGAATGGAAATCAATCGCCGCAATTCCTGCTCGATGGCGCGGTCCGCAATCGTGACCGGCGAAAGATCCTGCTTGCGTTCGACGTCGATGCCGGACCTGAAATGCGTCAGCGCGATCCGGCCAGCCGTCTCGGCAAGGTCGCAGAAAAACGAAGCCAGTTCGTTCTCGGACAACCGGTTTTGAATATCCTTCAATGATCGCTCCGGAGTGGAAGCGCGCAATCGCAATGGCCAGCGATGCACATGGCGCGGGGTAAACGGGGGAACAGTCTCTAGACACTCTCGTGAAGCGGCCGGCGCTGCCAATAGGGGGAGGCAAGACTACCGCGGGAGGGAGACGGCACTCCGGGCGCCAGCAAGCCCTTCGGAGGGACAGGCCGCGGATCCGCTTTGGGATAAGGCGAGGCGTTGTGCGTCTGACGAGCGTCGCGCGGCGCCACCTTGAAATGACGGCTGAAACATCGCGAGAAGTGCGAGACGTTCTTGAAACCAACCTCATAGGCGACTTCCGAAACCGTTCGGTGACCTCTCGGGTCTGCAACGAGAATCTCGTAAGCGCGCTGCAGGCGCTTGGCCTGGACGAACTGACTGACCGTCGTCTCGTTGTCGTTGAACAGGCTGTAGAGATAGCTCAGGGAAATCCGGCTGCTGGCAGCGATCTTTTTCGGCGACAGCGATTGGTCGCTGAGATGGCATTCGATAAAGTCGACAATTCTGCGTCGCAGGTGATAGCGCGCATTGCGAACGTCGGTTGCCGCGCCCCTGTCCTCGGAACCGATTGTCAGCGCGACAAAGCTGATGATTTCGGTTGCGAGCGCCTGGGGATTGGGCGGCGGAGAATTGATGAACAGTTCCGCAACGCTTCTGATCATTCCCACAAGCAGGCGCGTCATCTGCTCGTTCGGCTTGAAGCGCCGGCTGACATGGTCTTCGATGGAGACGAGACGTCCACGCAATTCCGCCGCCGGAATGCGCATCACGAGCAGGCGCGCGTTCTTGTCGGGCGAGAGCTCATAGAAGGCGAGTTCGCTGAGCAGGACGTACTCGCCGGGCCTAGCGAAGCCGGTGCGTGCATCCTGGCTGAATGCCACGCTTCCGGTCAGCGGAAGAGCCAGCACATAGGAAGCATCATGCACATTGCTTACGCGCTTCCAGTTGCGGGTGAAAGACCGATCCGGCCGGATGAATTCGAGATCAAGGCGGCCGATCCGGACTTGTTGCTGCCCATGGTCTGCGGCTTCGTCGTCGAGGCCGATACGTTCGTCGCGTGGAAGGAGAGATGTCAGGCGTGCCATAACTTGGCCTTTCTCAGCGTTGAGCAACGATAGTTTCGGTCCCGGCGTCACGCAGGGCGGCTGCCAGCGCTCCTTCCGGCTGCCGATCGGTAACGAGGCGGTCGATATCCGTCCAATGCGCGAATACCGTCAGCGCGCGTTGGTCGAACTTGGTATGGTCGGCGACGATGATGGCCTCCGCAGCCCGCTTAACCATCGCGCCATAAATGGCTCCGGCCTCGTCATCGGCATCGTTGATGCCGCGGGCGCTGATGCCTGTCGCGCCCACGATCGCGCGGTTGGCTTCATAGCCATTGATGCTGGCAATCGTCTGCGTGCCGAACACATAGCCTTCCGCCGGATGATACCGGCCGGGACAGCACAGCACGCGGATCGAGGAATTCACCGCCAGCGCGGCAGCGATCGCGAAGTCATGCGTGATCACGGTGATGTCGTGGGCGCGAGATGCCAGGCGCCGCGCGACATGGAATGTCGTGGCGCCCGCGGCGAGCATCAGAACCTCGTTTGGCAGGATGAGATCGGCAATGGCGTCGGCAATTCTCTCGCGTTCGGCGATCATGATCGCCTTGCGGTCGGTGAGAGTGGGCTCAAGCGCAAAGGGGCGGGAAGCTCCGCCATAGGTCCGGTTGATGAGCTTCTGCTCCTGAAGCTCCATCAAGTCGCGCCGGATCGTTTCACCGGAGACACCGAGTACCGCCGCGAGTTCCGAGGCCCGCAAGGTCGGAGCTGCGGTCAATTGCGAGATGATGTGTTTATGACGTGCAAGCTTCGAGAGGCGGTCGCCTTCCGGTTTTCGCGGCCTCTTGTCGGTCGTGGAGGCGTCGGTTGCCTGTAACCGCTCGCTCGTCATCGAGATGTCCCTGCGGCAGCTTCGGTCGCCACGGGATCGGGGCGATGCTCGGGCTGTCCCATGGCAAATCCTTTCTCAATCGATGTTGGATGTCCACACTAATTATGTGGCAATTCCACAAAACTTTGGGCGGCGGAATGCCCGTTCTCTGCGCAGCAAATACCGATTTATTGTATAATCAGTTGATTTTATAAATAAATCTTGTGCCGTGAGAGGGTGTATGACTGACGCTCCGATGTGTCGTTGCCGTCAGTCGCTTTATTATTGTGGAAAGAACCACATTGATCCAAGCTGTTGCTGGGAGTCGGGCGGCATTCGCCGCCGACGCCATTTATGTCCGCCGGCGCCGGTCAAGGAGGGCGCGCGATGCATGGAGAAAAGGAAATCCTGGCCCTGAACGCCTTTGATGGCAGCAACCTGTCCGCCATGGATACCGCTGTGCAGGACGCCGTCGAGCGCCGTCTGCGGTCGTTCGGTGCGGCTTCGGTGCTGTTCTATGAGGAGCCGCTGCGGATGGAGCGCGCCGAAGGCGTCTGGATGTTTGATGCCGAAGGCCGGAGTTACCTTGATCTCTATAACAATGTGCCCTCGGTCGGGCATTCACATCCGCGCGTCGTCGAAGCCATTCGGCGGCAGGTCGGTCTGCTGAATACCCACACGCGCTATCTCAGCGACGTCGTCGATACCTATGCGGAACGTCTGCTCGCAACATTCCCATGTGACATCAATCATCTGGTCCTGACCTGCACCGGCAGCGAAGCGAATGACCTCGCACTGCGGATCGCGAAGGAGACAACCGGCTGCGCCGGTTTCATCGTCACGGAAACGGCCTATCACGGCAACACCGCCGCGGTGACGGATGTGTCGCCATCGGCCCGTCCGGGTCGGACCTTGCCTCCCCATGTCCGTACCGTTCCCGCGCCGGAAATGTTTCGTTCCTCTGCCGCCGATCCCGGCCGGCGTTTTGCCGAGCATGTCGGTCGCGCCATCGCGGATCTGGAGCAAAGCGGCTTCGGTCTTGCGGGGCTGATGGTCGATACGATCTTTTCAAGCGATGGGGTCTATGCCGATCCACCCGGCTTCCTCGCGCCCGCCGTCAAACTTGTTCATGAACATCAGGGCCTGTTCATTGCCGACGAGGTCCAGCCGGGTTTCGGGCGAACCGGAGCCGCGCTGTGGGGGTTTGCGCGGCATGGCGTGGTGCCGGATATTGTCACCATGGGAAAGCCGATGGGTAACGGCTTCCCGATGGGCGGCGTCGCAACCCGCGCGGCGCTGCTCGACCGCTTCGCCGAGGCGGTGAAGTATTTCAATACATTCGGAGGCAATCCGGTGGCTGCTGCGGCCGGGCTTGCAGTGCTCGATGTGATCGAGGATGAGGGACTGACAGGGAATGCGCAAAAGATTGGCGATTACATCATGAACGGGCTTCGCGAGATCGGCAACCGTCACATCCAGATCGGCGACGTGCGCGGCAGCGGATTGTTCATCGGCCTCGAACTGGTCCGTGATCGAGACGCAAAGGAGCCGGCGCCGCAACTCGCCAGCCAGCTCATTAACCGGCTTCGTCATCGAGGCATTCTGATCGGCGCCGCCGGTCCCTACGGCAATACGCTGAAGATCCGCCCGCCGCTTTGCTTTACCAAGGACAATGCGGATATGTTCATCGCCGCCTGTGACGAGGTTTTACGCGAAATTTGTCCGGCCTGACCGGCGATGTCATTTTCGTGACAGCCTGCGCAGCGAGACTGAGCCGTCCAGCCAAAGAGACTTCGAGATAAAGAGAGACTAGGTAAAGAGATCTGGAGATCATGGATTCGAGAACTGTAAAAACCGCGGCAGATGCCCGTTCCCTTGTGGAGGCGCGGGGCCTGTCCCATGTCAAGTTGGGGGTGGTGGATCTCGATGGCGTCATTCGCGGAAAATACATGGCGCGCGACAAATTTTTCAGCGCGCTGGAGTCCGGTTTCAAATTCTGCGACGTGATCTTTGGCTGGGACTCTGCCGATCAGCTCTACGACAAGTCCACGTTCACCGGATGGCACACGGCATTCCCCGACGCGACCGCGCGTATCGACCCGGCGACCTGCCGTGATGTCCCGATGGAAGGAAACATGCTGTTTTTCCTCGGCGAGTTCGAGGACACGGCCGCGCAGCTATGCCCGCGCCGGCTGCTTCGCCGTGTCGTGGACCGCGCCGCGGCGATGGGTTTTGCCGCCACCGCTGCGGCTGAATTCGAATTCTTTGTTTTCGACGAAACGCCCCACAGCGTCCGGGAAAAAGGCTACCGCAATCTGAAAAATCTCACGCCCGGTTGGTTTGGCTATTCGGTGCTGCGGTCATCCGTCGAATTGGACTTTAATCTGGCGTTGCTCAAGCTCTGCGAAGATATGGATATGCCGCTGGAGGGGCTTCACACCGAAACCGGGCCCGGCGTTCTGGAAGCGGCGATTCAATATACCGATGCGCTCGCAGCGGCCGACCGGGCGGTGATCTTCAAGACCTTCGCCAAGGTCTGGGCGGAGCGCCTGGGCAAGATGATGACCTTCATGGCCAAATGGTCGAATGCCTATCCGGGGCAATCCGGACATCTGCATCTTTCGCTGCGTAATGCCGAAGGCCAGCCGGTGTTTCATGAAAGCGGGCGACCGGGCAACATGTCCGACACCATGCGCTGGTTTGTCGGCGGCCAGCAGGCGTTGTTGCCCGAATTGCTGGCGATGGTTGCCTCCACGGTGAATAGCTACTCGCGCCTGATCCCGGGGTTCTGGGCGCCGACCGACGCAACCTGGGGGATCGAGAACCGGACCTGCGCGCTGCGCGTCATTCCCGGTTCGCCGTCAAGCCAGCGCGTCGAGTATCGGATCGCGGCTGCCGATATCAATCCGTATCTCGCGATCGCCGCCGCACTCGGCTCCGGCCTGTGGGGAATCGAAAACAGGATCGAACCCAGTGAGCCCGTGACGGGTAACGCCTACGACATGACGCATCCCGCGGCGCGCGCATTGCCGCGCTCGCTGTCACACGCTGCGGACAGGCTTGCCGCCTCGTCGGCGGCTCGAAATCTATTCGGCGACCTGTTCGTCGATCACTATGCAATGACCCGCCACTGGGAAGAGCGCGAATTTCGCAAGGCGATCACCGACTGGGAACTGGCGCGCTATTTCGAAATCATCTGAAGCCGGCGTCCTTCGCCTCAACCGAGTGAAATCATCGTGAATGATATTGTGTGCATCTCGCCGGTCGACGGCAGCGTAGTCGCCCGGCGGCGTATCGCGACCGATCCTGAGGTTGCCCAGACCCTGGTTGCGGCCAGGCAGGCGCAGCGGGAATGGTCCAGGGTGCCGCTGGCCCAGCGAAAGGCGAAGGTGCTGGCATTCCTCGAGATCATGAGGGCGCAGAACGATGAGATCGTGCCGGAGCTTGCCATGCAAATGGGCCGGCCGGTTCGTTACGGCGGCGAGCTGCGTAGCCTGGAGGAACGTGTCCGGACTCTGGTTGAATTAAGCGACGAGGCGCTGGCGCCGACGACGCCTGCCGAACGCCCCGGCTTCCGGCGCATGATCAAACGGGTGCCTGCAGGACTCGTGCTGGTGATTGCGCCCTGGAATTATCCTTATCTGACCGCCGTCAATGCCGTTGTTCCTGCACTTCTGTCGGGTAACGCCGTCATTCTGAAGCACGCTACCCAGACGTTGCTGGTCGGTGAGCGTTTTCAGTCGGCAATGGATCGGGCCGGGTTGCCGAAGAATCTGTTCACCACGCTCAACCTCGATCATGGTGCTGCCGAAAAGCTGATCGCGTCGCGCTCCGTTGACCACGTCAACTTCACCGGTTCGGTTGCCGGCGGCCGTGCGATCGAACGTGCCGCGGCCGGCACCTTCACAACGCTCGGCCTGGAATTGGGCGGCAAGGATCCGGCTTACGTCAGGCCAGACGCGGATTTTGATTTTGCGGTGGAACAGCTCGTCGACGGCGCGTTCTACAATTCCGGCCAGTGCTGCTGTGGCATCGAGCGCATCTATGTGCACGAGCAGATCTATGATCGCTTTGTCGAGGCGTTCGCCGATCTGACCTCGCGCTATGAGCTTGGAAGCCCGCTGGCGCAGGAAACGACACTGGGCCCGATGGCCGCCACACGTTTTGCCGATACGGTTCGCGCCCATACCGGCGAAGCTCTGGTGAAAGGCGCGCGTCCTCTGATCGATGCGGGGCGTTTCTCCGCCGACAGGGCTGGAACGGCATATCTGATGCCGCAGGTGCTGGTCGATGTCGATCATACCATGCGGGTGATGATGGAGGAGAGCTTTGGTCCCGTTGTCGGCATCATGAAAGTCTCTTCGGATGAAGCGGCGGTCGAACTGATGAACGACAGTCCCTACGGGTTGACCGCTTCGGTCTGGACAGCGGATGTCGATGCAGCCGAGCGGATTGGCGACGGCATCGCCACCGGCACGGTCTTCATGAATCGCTGCGATTATGTCGATCCTTCGCTCGCCTGGACCGGTGTGAAAGACACCGGCCGCGGCGCCAGCATGTCGCGCCTCGGCTTCGAGGCGCTGACCCGCCCGAAATCATTTCACCTCCGCATCGAACACTGAGAGCACGACATGGCAGTTCAAGGCTTGGCAGTTCAAATCACCGGCGCCTGGAATTTTCCGACACGCGTCATCACTGGCCCCGGGCGCATCGCCGAGCTTCCCGACGCATGCCGGGCGAACGGCATCGCGAGGCCGTTGCTGGTGACCGATCGGGGCCTTGCAGAGACCGATCTGATAGCCGGCATTTCCCGGCGCGTCCGCGAGGCCGGAATTCCAATCAGTATCTTTTCGGACGTGAAGGGCAATCCGACCGAATCAAACCTGGATGCCGGTGTCGCCGCCTTCAAGGCGGGCGGCCATGATGGCGTTGTTGCCGTGGGAGGGGGATCGGCGCTGGACGTGGGCAAGTGCGTGGCCTTCATGGTGGCGCAGTCCCGGCCGGTGTGGGACTTCGAGGATGTTGGCGACTGGTGGACGCGGGCCAATACGGATGGAATAGCCCCGATTATCGCCGTGCCGACGACGGCCGGAACAGGTTCCGAGGTTGGCCGCGCAGGCGTAATTACCCGCGAAGACACCCACGAGAAGAAGATCATCTTCCATCCCCTGATGTTGCCCAAGATTGCCATAGAAGATCCCGAACTGGCCGTCGGACTTCCGCCGTTCCTCACGATGGCGACCGGAATGGACGCGCTCGCCCATTGCTTTGAAGCCTATTGCGTGCAGGCGTTTCACCCGCTCGCCGATGGCGTGGCGCTCGAAGGAATCAAGATCATCGACACTTATCTGCCTCGTGCGGTCGAGAATGGCCGGGATCTCGAGGCCCGCGCGTATATGTTTGCGGCGGCTTCGATGGGGGCGACGGCGTTTCAGAAGGGGCTGGGGGCGATCCATTCGATCTCCCATCCCGTCGGGGCGCGGTACGACACCCATCACGGTCTTACCAACGGCGTGGTTTTTCCTTACGTTCTCGCCTGCAACAGAACGGCGATCGCCGACAAGATTCCGCACATCGCCCGCGCGCTCGATCTGCCGGGGCGCGATTTCGACGCGGTTCTTTCCTGGATACTGGCGTTCCGGAAAAAGCTCGGCGTGCCGCACACGCTCGCGGAGCTTGGTGTCAAGGAAGCCGATGCCGCGACCATCGCGGCCGATGCGGTGAAGGATCCCACCGCGTCAGCCAATCCGCGGCAATTGACAGAGGCGGAATTCAAGCAACTGACGCTTGCCGCCATCCGCGGCGATCTGGGAGGCTAGGCCGTGCTGCGGCTGCTGGTTGTCGAGGGCAACACACCGGCCGGTCGCCGCCGTATTGCCGAATCTGCGGGCGCGACGCCGGCGGAGAGCTACGCTGCCGTGCTGCGCACGATCGCCCCAGAGGCGATCGTCGACATCTGCACGCCGGCAGACGGCGACGGGACAACTCCCCAACCGCTGGAATCCTACGGCGGCGTGGCGATCACCGGGTCGTCGCTGAATATCTACCAGCGCGACATCGCATCGTTGCGGCAGATCGATTTTGTTCGCGAGGTCTTTGCGCGCGGCATTCCGATGTTCGGCTCGTGCTGGGGCTTGCAGCTTGCGACCGTGGCCGCGGGCGGGGAGGTTGGATTGAACCCGGCGGGAAGGGAGGTCGCTTTCGCGCGCAAGATTGCGCTGACTTCTGCCGGCTGCGATCATCCCATGCATGCGACGCGCGACGCCGTGTTCGATGCGCCGGCCATTCATAGCGATATCGTGACCCGGCTTCCGCAAGGCGCGATCGTCACCGCGCGTAATGCGATGAGCGAGATTCAGGCGGCAGAAATACGGTTTGGCCGCGGCGTGTTCTGGGGCGTCCAGTACCACCCCGAATACGGGCTGCACGACATCGCTGCGGTGATCAGGCGATACGGGGAGATCCTGGTGACCGAAGGCTTTTTCGCTGACATCGCCGAACTCGATCGTTATGCGTCGGATCTGTCGACGCTCGCGGCAAATCAGCAACGCCGCGACATCGCCTGGCGGCTTGGGTTCGGCGACGACATCATGAAGGAAAGCGTGCGGCAGACCGAGTTGTCGAACTGGATTGCGTCGCTGGTGCGGACATGACCGAATTGCATGATCTGATCGCGGCGTTCGCGGCGATCGGGGCGACCGACGACGGCGGGGTCTGCCGGCTGACGGCGACGCCATCCGACAAGGCGGCACGCGATCTTTTGCTGCGCGAGATCGGCAATCGCGGACTGCTTCCAAGGATCGACTCGATCGGAAACATGTTCGGTGTTGCGGTACTGGCGTCTGAATCGAAGGATGTCGTGATCGCCGGCTCTCATCTCGACTCCCAGCCGACAGGCGGCCGCTATGACGGCTGTTACGGGGTGCTGGCGGGACTGCTCGCGGTACAGGCAGTGCGAGATCGTGCCGGTCGCCAACCCCGGCCGGGCGCGACGCAACCTTGCGGTTGCGAACTGGACCAATGAGGAAGGCGCGCGTTTTCAGCCCAGTCTGACCGGCAGCGCGGTATTCGCCGGGAGCTTGCCGCTGGAACAGGCTTATGCCTGCGAGGACGGTGACGGCGTCACGCTTGGCGATGCTCTCGCCGCGATCGGCTATCGCGGTGCGTCTCCGCTGGAATTCGAACCGGTGCGCTATGTCGAGCTTCATGTGGAGCAGGGCGACCGGTTGGAACGTGCGGCCGCAGATATCGCGGCGGTCTCGGGAGCCTGGATGACCCGGAAGATGTCGGTCGTATTCGACGGCGAGGTCGCGCACACCGGTCCGACGCCGATGGCCAATCGCCGCGATGCCCTGCGCGGCGCGGCGCGTGCCATCGAAGCGCTTTACAGCGAAATCGAGCGCGCGAACGCGGGCGCCCATGCCGCCGCCGCCCGCATCAGTGTTTTTCCGAACTCGCCCAATGTGGTCGCAGGCCGGGTTCGGGTTTGGTTCGAGGTCCGGCACGAGGATGAAGCGGTGGTGGATGCGATCAGCAGTAGGTTTCTGGCGCGGATCGCGAAGGAAGCGGGGGCAATTGGCGTCCAGATCTCGATCGTCGTCGACGAACGAAGGGCTGCACCCACGCTCGACCCGGCCGGCTTCGATATGGTTCGCAGCGTCGCCAGTGATCTCGGGATGAAGGTGTTGGCGCTCAAGACCGTTACAGGTCATGACGCATTGGCGATCCAGAAGCGGATTCCATCGTCCTTGATCTTTGTCCCAAGTCAGGGCGGACTGAGCCACAATCCGCGTGAGTTCACTGCGCCCGAGGCCCTCGACAAGGGCTATGAGTGTTCTGGTGGAAACGTTGTGGCGCATGGTCACGGCGGAAGGCTGACCCGCGCAGCGGTCGGAGAGGGCCGTCGTTCTGGCGCCATGTGATCGGTCGATCGCCTCGGTCAGCGAATGCTGCCGTCATCGACCAAAGCTGGATATGAGCGGTGGCTCGGTTGAACCGGCGGCGAGCGAGCGTTGCACCATCACGGTGTCGGCCCAGCGGCCGTATCGATAGGCTACGCCCGGAAGCAACCCAACCCGGCGAAAGCCGAACTTCTCGTGAATGGCTAGCGACGCCGTGTTGTCGGCATCGATATAGCCGATCATCTGCCGAAAACCAGCCGCAGCGCAGGTATCGACCAGTTCTTGCATCAGCAAGCCTCCCACGCTGCGACCGAGATGCTCGTGATGGACATAGATCGAATGTTTGACCGTGTAGCGGTAGGCCGGTCGTTTGCGAAACAGCACCACATAGGCATAACCCACGACTTCGCCGCCACAGGTCGCCACCAAATGCGGCAAGCGGTGGCTGCGCAGGTTCTTGCGCCGGTCGGGCAGATCCTCCGGCTCCGGTGTACCGCTATCGTCCACGCTCTCCTCGACGCCACGGCGGATATGGTGGCGGTAGATCGCGAGCATCGCCTCCACATCGCTGTCGCGCGAGGGGCGAACGATCACCGGCTGTTCATAGGTCATGGGCGGCTTGTCGTCGTTGCCGGCTGCCTCATTCGGAAACCACATAGGTGTGCAATCGGATGCGGCCGGACGCATCGACTTCCCGGTAGACGCCCTGAATCTCGACATCAAAGCCGGGAAACGCGTTGAAGCAGGTTTCGAACATTTTGAGATAGTCGATCATGGGCTGCGCCTGTTCGGTGAGACGCTCGCCCGGCACGATCGTGGCGATGCCGGGCGGATACACCACGAACGGGGTGGTGGCAATGCGGCCGGCGATGGCGTCGATGGGCAGATAGTCGACATCGTTGCGCACCAGATAACGCGCCGCGTCGCGCGGCGACATCGCGATTTCAGGCAGGTGCGCTTGCAGGAATTGCCTTGCCTGGAGAACGCTGACGCCGGCGTCGCGGAAGAAGCCGTGCATATCGGCGCAGAGATCGCGCAGCCGCACGCCGGCATAGCGCGCCGACCGGAGCTGGTAGAATTCGGGTATCACTTCTTCCAGCAGCGCGTTGTCATCGTGCAGTTTCTTGAAGGCGACCAGGCCGCTGATCAAGGTGCCGGCCTTGCTGGCCTCGACGCCGGGCGTGAGCAGGAACAACAATGAGTTGAGGTCGTTCTTCTCCGCCACGATGCGGTTTTCGCGCAGATACTGCGCCACGATGGGGGCGGGGATGCCGTGGGCGGCATAGCCGCCCGTCACACGGTCGAATCCGGGTGTCAGTATCGTCAGCTTGTTTGGGTCGGTCATGGCGAATCCCTCGGTCAGGTCGGGGAATCCGTGCCAGCCGGCTTCCGGCGTCAGCTGCCAATAGGACGGATTGGTCGCGAGCAGGTCGGTACTGACCGTCTCCCAGGCGACATTGTGGACGCCGTTCTCGCGGGCGACGTCAGGGATCGCCACCCGGTCGGGTACGAATGGCTCGAAGAACCAGCGGCGTTCCGGACGCGTTTCCTTCTCTTCGAATTCGCGCTGCACCGCGCGGATCTTCTTGCGTAGCTCGATTCCAAGCCGGATCGTGTCGTCCCACAGCACTTCCCCGGAGCGTCCCTTCATCATCTGCGCGCCGACATCCAGCGAGGCAAACAGCGGATAGAACGGTGAGGTGGAAGCGTGCTGCATGAAACTCTCGTTGAAGCGCCGGTGTTCGATCCGCCGTTTCTGGCCCTTGATGTGGCGGTCCTTGACGTGAATTTGCGAGGCCTGCGAGAAGCTCGCCAGCTGCTTGTGGGTCGACTGCGTCGCGATGATGCCCGGCGCGTCGGGGTCGAGACCGGAGAGCCCCATGGCAAAACGTCCCGCATATAGCGGGTGAAACTTCATGAAACCGGCCCAGGCCTCGTCGAACAGGATGTAATCACAGAGGTGACCGATGCGCTTGAGGATCATCTCGGCGCTGTGAATGGTGCCGTCATAGGTGCACTGCTCGACGACGGCGACGCGGAACGGCCGCGGTTTGCGCCAGGCCTCGGGGTCCTTCACCAGTGGATGGTTGCGGATGCGCTCGCGCAGGGCGGTTTCGTCGAGCGCGTCCCAGCGCATCGGACCGATCAACCCCCAGGCGTTTCGTACCGTCGGAAGATAGACGGGAATGCCGCCGGCCATCATCAGCGCGCCATGATGGGCGGCCTTGTGATTGTTGCGGTCGAACAATACCAGGTCGCCGTCGGTGACGAGCGCGCCCAGCACCACCTTGTTGGAAGTCGACGTGCCATTGAGCACGAAGTAGGTCTTCTCAGCGCCGAAGATCTGAGCTGCTTCCTTTTGCGCTTTCAGCGCCGGGCCTTCGTGAGTCAGGAGATCGCCGAGATCGAGCACCGAATTGTCGAGGTCGTCGCGGAACACTGCTTCGCCGAGATGTTCCACGAACACACGGCCGATTGGGCTGCGGTTGTAAAACATGCCGCCATTGTGGCCCGGGCAGGTCCACAGCTGGTTGCCCTCCTCGGCATAGTCGACGAGCGCGCCGAAGAACGGGGTCTTCAGGGTCTCGGCATATTGCTTGAGCCGGCTGATCAGGTTTTTGGCGATGAACGGCGGTGTTTCCTCGGACAGGAAGACATAGCCGTCGATGAAATCGAGCACCTCGACCGGTAGATCCTCGAACCGCTTGCGGCGGATCAGCAGGATGATCGGGAAGTCGAGGCCGCGGCGGCGCATCAGATTGATCAGCGCCGCGGTTTTGCCTTCCAGGCCCTTTTTGCCCCAATCGACCACCATGCAGCCGATCGCGGCATCGGTTTGCACCGCGATCTCCGCGTCTTCGAGCTTGCGTGCCCTCACCACTTCGAAGCCGGAGCGTCCGATCTCGGCGATGATCTGGTTGAAACGAAGGCCTTCGAGATCGTCGGTGTCGAAGACGGGTGCTGCGAACAGAAAGGTGAAGCGTCGGAAGTAATCCATCGGGATCCTCGAATGAGTGCAGAACAACCTGTTGGCGCATTCGATGACACTTCGATGACGATGATTTAAGGCCCGCGCGATAGTTTTGATCAATTGCTTGAAAAGAAACGGAAATGCTTTGGCGGCGGGCCGCCGATCGATGGGGCGCCTCAAGGCCGTCACAGCGAACGGCAGTGGGTGCCGAGCGCGGTGCCAGCTTCCTAATCGGAAGACCCCAATCGTTGAAAACGCTTCGCGTCGGCCTTGGGGGAGGGTCTTCGCGCTTGAGGCGCTTGATGCTGCAGTTGCGATCCGCCGGATCGACGCTCAACGACATCTCGAGCAGGTGGCTTGAATCGATAAATTCGTTATTGACAGATTAGTTCGTATATATCTAATTCGCCCATCTTGCCAGAATCCGGACAACCGCCGAAGAGCGGACAACTACCGAGGGAGGTCACCCATGAAGAGGCATCTTCTTGCCTGCGTCATCCTGGCCGTCATGACGTCGGCCGCTGCCGCGCAAATTTCCGACGATGTGGTGCGGATAGGCGTGCTCACCGATCTCTCGAGCTGGGGGCGCGACAACAGCGGACCGGGCTCTGCGGAAGCGGCGCGCATGGCGGTGGAGGAATTCGGTCCCACCGTGCTCGGCAAGCCGATCGAGATCGTCAGCGCCGACCATCAGATGAAGACCGATGTGGGCACCCAGATCGTCCGCGATTGGTTCGACAACGGCAAGGTCGACGCGGTTGCCGACATCCCGAACTCGGGTGTTGCAATTGCCGTGCATAACATGGTGCGGGAGCGCAACAAGATCGCGCTGCTGTCCGGCCCCGGAGCGAGCTCGCTGACCAACGAGCTGTGCAGCCCGAACACGGTGCATTTCACCTACGACACCTATGCGCTGTCCAAGGTGACGGCCTCCGCCGTGATCAAGGAAGGCGGCAAGTCCTGGTTCTTCGTCACCGCCGACTATGCCTTCGGCCATCAACTCGAAGCCGATGCGACCCATTTCATCAAGGAGCAGGGCGGTACCGTGCTCGGCAGCGTCCGACACCCCACCAACACCGCCGACTTCTCCTCTTTCGCATTGCAGGCGCAGAGCTCGAAGGCCGATGTGGTGGCATTTGCCAATGCCGGCCAGGACACCGACAACGCCATCAAGCAGTCGGGCGAGTTCGGTCTGGTGCAGGGTGGACAGAAACTGGTCGGCCTGTTGATGTTTGACACCGACGTGCATGCGATCGGTCTCCAATCAGCACAAGGTACCTACATGACCACCGCGTCCTATTGGGACATGGACGACAAGACCCGCGCCTGGTCGAGGAAGTTCTACGAGCGCACCAAGGTGATGCCGACGATGATCCACACCGGCGTCTATGGCTCGGTCCTGCACTATCTCAAAGCCATCCGGGCGGCCGGCACCGATGATCCGACGAAAGTGATGGCGAAGATGCGCGAATTGCCGATCGAGGACGTCTTTGTGCATGGCGGCAAACTGCGTGAGGACGGTCGCGTCATCCGCGATATGTATCTGGCGAAGGTGAAGACGCCGGCTCAATCCAAAGAGCCCTGGGACTATCTTGAGATCGTCAAGACCGTAAAGGGCGAGGATGCCTTCCGTCCGGTCGCGGAATTGAAGTGTCCGCTGCTGCAGAAGTGAGGACGTCATGGCGGTGAACGGACGGGATGAGATTCACGAGTGCGACGTGCTCGTCGTTGGATCGGGCGCGGCCGGGATGGCCGCGGCGGTAACGGCGCGGCATCGCGGCCTTGATGTGCTGATCGTTGAGAAGGAGCCGCGCTTCGGCGGCACCACGGCGCGCTCCGGCGGCTGGCTCTGGATTCCGGGAACGTCACTCGCACGCGCGTTCGGGATCCACGAGGCGCCGGACGCAGCGCGCACCTACCTGCGGCACGAGGCCGGCAACAATTTCGATGCGGCGCGGGTCGATGCGTTCCTTGCCGCGGGCCCCGAAGCCGTCGACTTCTTCACCACCAAAACGGCGGTCCGCTTCGACATGCCGCTGGTGTTTCCGGACTACCACGCCGAGGCGCCCGGCGGTGCCCAGGGCGGCCGTTCGATGGTGGCGCGACCGTTCGACGGCGGCGAACTCGGCATCCATATCAACAATCTGGGTGCGCCGCTGCCCGAACTCACGGTGTTTGGAATGATGCTCGGCTCCGGCAAGGAGATCATCCATTTCATGCGCGCGACGCGGTCGCTGACCTCGGCGATCTACGTGGCGAAGCGGCTGTCGCGACATTTGATCGATGTGCTACGCCACGGCCGCGGCATGACGCTGACCAACGGCAATGCGCTCGCCGGACGTCTGGCGAAATCCGCTCTCGATCTGAACATTCCGTTGTGGCTGTCCTCGCCGGTGCGTGAGTTGATCATCGAGGACGGCACGGTGCGCGGCGCCGTCGTCGCGCGCGACGGCCGCAGCATCCGCGTTCGTGCGCGGCGCGGCGTCGTACTCGCCTGCGGCGGCTTCCCGCACGACGTCGCGCGGCGCAAGGCGATGTTCCGTCACGCTCCGACCGGCGCCGAGCACTACTCGCCTGGGCCGGCTGGCAACACGGGTGATGGACTGCGGCTCGCGGAAGCTGCGGGTGGACGCGTGGAAGACCGCTTGCCGAACGCCGCCGCCTGGGTGCCGGTGTCGCTCACGCGCCGCAAGGACGGCTCGCGCGGCGTGATGCCGCATTTTATCGACCGTGCGAAGCCCGGCGTGATTGCGGTGACGCGCGAGGGCAAGCGCTTCGCCAATGAAGGCGATTCCTATCACGATTTCGTGCAGGCGATGATGAAGGTAGCCAAACCGAGCGAGGAGATCGCAACCTTCCTGATCTGCGACCACAAGACTTTGCGCAAATACGGGCTCGGCTGCGTGCCGCCGTTTCCGATGCCGCTCGGTCATCATTTGCGCTCCGGCTATCTCACGCGCGGTCCGACCATCGAGGCACTCGCAACGCGGGTCGGGATCGATCCGAAGGGGCTCGCGGATACCGTCGCGCAGTTCAATGCGACGGCAGCCGAGGGGCGCGACCCCGCTTTCGGCAAGGGCTCGCGCGCCTACAACCGCTATCAGGGCGATGCCTTGCACGGGCCGAACCCGTGTGTCGCGCCGATTGCAGGCGGACCGTTCTACGCAATCAAGATGGTGATCGGTGATCTCGGGACCTATGCGGGCATCGTCACCGACGCCGATGCGCGCGCACTCGATGCCGACGGTCGTGTGATTCCGGGGCTTTATGCCGCCGGCAACGACATGGCGAGCATCATGGGCGGCAATTATCCAGGTGCCGGCATTACGCTCGGCCCTGCGCTCACCTTCGGCTATATCGCGGGCCGCCATCTCGCGGAGAGCGCGGCATGAGCGCAAGCCTCAAGGATCTTCTTGCCGGCAAGCGGGCGCTCGTTACCGGCGCGGGGCAGGGGAACGGCCGCGCTATCGCGCTTGGGCTTGCCGCGCACGGCGCCGACATCGTGGCGGCCGACATCGATCTCGCCGGCGCAGAACGCACGGCGGCGGACCTGCGTGGCATCGGCAGCAACGCTTTCGCGTTCCGGCTCGATGTGACGGATGCAGCCGCGTGCCACGCGCTTGCGCAGACGGTTGCGCGGGACATCGGCGAGGTCTCCATTCTGATCAACAACGCCGGCATCATCATCCGCGAGGGGCTGGACTCGCCGCGCGCTCCGGAGAACTGGCGGCGTGTGCTGGACGTCAATCTGACGGGCGTGTTCAATGTTACCCACGCCTTTCTTCCGACGCTGCGCAAAACCCGCGGCGCGATTGTCAATCTCGGCTCCATCGCTTCCTTCGTCGGCGTCGGCGACACGCTCGGCTACGCACCGTCCAAGGGCGGCGTAAAACTTCTGACTCAGGCGCTGGCCCGTGACCTCGCGCGCGACGGTATCCGCGTCAATGCGATTGCGCCGGGCGTGATCGAGACGGCGATGACCGAGGTGACACGCAATGATCCGGTGAGACTGGCAGGCTTCGTGGGCCGCACGCCACTCGGCCGAGTCGGACAGCCCGAGGAGTTGGTCGGACCGGTGGTATTTCTTGTCTCGGAAATGGCCTCTTATGTGAATGGCGTGACGTTGCCGGTCGACGGCGGGTTCCTCGCTGTGTAGGCCGGGGAAGTTAACGCGCATCAAGGAATCGCATGGCCAAGAAGAGCCGCGGCATCCAGTCGATCGAGGTGGGCGGCGAACTGCTGAGGGCACTGGCGCGAAGCGGCGAGCCGATGATGTTGCGCGACCTCGCGCGCGAGGCTGGCATGGCGCCGGCCAAGGCGCATCCCTATCTCGTGAGCTTTTCCCGGATCGGGCTGATCGAGCAGGATGAAACCAACGGGCGCTATGAAATCGGTGCACTGGCGCTGGAACTTGGGCTGATCAGCCTGCGCCGGCTGTCGGCGGTACGGATTGCAGCACCCAGGATTGCCGCGCTCGCAAGCGAGATCGACCACGCAGTGTCGCTTGCAGTGTGGGGTACCCATGGGCCCACGGTGGTGCGGCTCGAGGAGCCGAGTCATCCGGTGCACATCGTCATGCGGGTCGGTTCGGTGATGGCGATGCTGGAAACGGCGACAGGCCGTGCCTTCACGGCGTTTCTGCCACAGAAGACCGTGAATGCAGCGCTTGAAACCAAACTCGATCATCTTGGCGTCGGTTATGATCCCGGTCGCGACCCGAAGAAGGCCGCCGACATGCTCGCCGAGGTACGCCGCAACGGTCTTGCGCGTGCCATGGGCGATCCGCTGCCCGGCGTCAACGCTCTCGCCGCCCCAGTTTTCGACCACGCCGGCCACGTCGCGCTCGTTATCACCGCCATGGGACCCGCCGGAACCTTCGACCCGCGCTGGGGCAGCCCGATCGCGAAGGCGCTGCAGGCCTGCGCGGCAGATGTCTCGAGGCGGCTGGGATTTGGGACGACGGGAGCAACCTGACAAGGTCATCCGCCATCACGATTTCGGATTCCGGATCAGGCCGCGGTTTGTCGTGGGTGCCGATAGAACAGTAGCCGGCGGCGATCGGTTCGTCCGCAACAAACCGTCCTGTTGATTGGGTTTCGCGCGGAATTCTTGTGTGCCTGCTCGACGCTTGCCGGATGCAGCAAAAAGCTGTCCGGCCATTTTGGACGTGATGGCCATTAGCCGCCGAATCTTGTCCAAAAGAGAAAACACTTTGTCCATGAGAGAAATATCGGCCGTCAGGCCTGGCCGCAGGTGTACGAGACTTGATCTTCCGCACTTGCGCGATGTCGGGCGCGGTCCTAGTTTCGGCTTCGGCGCGGAGTTCGCGCCAATTTCATGGGAGGATGGAATGACCTGGAAGGCTCCTAAAATTGTTGAAGTGTCGGTCGGCATGGAAATCAACATGTACGCCTGCGCAGCGCGTAAATAGACCGCGTCGAAGCGATCGGCCCGGCTCGACCGGCAATGCTTGCGTCGAGCCGTGGCAGGCGTCCAGTCAATGAATTTTAAAGTATGGGGCTGAGGCCAGACCGCCCTTAACGGTGAATCAAAGCCCTTAAGGGTGAACCAAAATTGCCCCGGGAAAGGCTAATTCGTTCGTCGTGCCGGAGCGGAGGTTCTATTCGCAGGGAAAATCCGCGGATAGATCACCGTGCTGCGCTTTGTGAATTGCAGACGGCACAACTCCGAAATACTGCCGGAACACGCGGCTGAAGTGCGACGAACTCGAAAAGCCCCACGAGAATGCGACGTCCGTGACGGATTTTCCGGCCTGGGTCTCCAGCTCCTGGCGGCAGTGCTGCAACCGTGCGTGCCGGATATAATCGCTGATGGTGGTGCCCCTGTCGCTGAACAGCATGTGCAGATAGCGCTTGGTGCAGCTCAATGCCGCCGAGATCTTGTCGATTGAAAGATCCGGGTCGCGCAAATGCTCGCGGATGAAGAACTGCGCCCGGACATACATCGCCTCGGGCCCGACACGATTGAACATTGCGTCGGACTCGCGGAGCGGCAGCAGCAGCAGATCAATCAGCGAATCGGCCACCCCGATCGCGTTGTTCGGCGACAGCTTGGTCGCTTCGTCGAAGGCGGCATGGACAAAATTATAGGCGATCCGGCCAGTACCGGTGCGCGCCGAGAGCTTGCAAGCCGACATCTTGGCTGCGCGGAAGCCGCGTTCGAGCAGCAGTTCCTTCGGCACGATGACGACCTCGTGTCGCGTCAGCATCGGGCTGACGATCGTGTGGGGACAGGATACATCGTAGGTGAGACAGTCGCCGGGCATCAGCTCGATGCGGCGGCCCCCCTGCTCGAAATGCGAAATCCCGTGAGTTTGAAACAGTATTTTGACGAACGGATGGGCGTCCAGTTTGGCACGCGCGGCGGTATGCGCCAGCCGATGCTGGCTCGCCTCGATCTGACAGAGCTTCAGCTTCGAAACCGTCGTGTAGTTGATTCGGCCTTCGAATGACGAAGCCTCCAGCGGATCGACGTCGAATTGGCCGCAAAGATCGGTCAGTGCATCTGACCAACATTGGATCTGCTTCTTCGGCGCTAATCCGGAAGTGTTAAGTGAGCGGACCGTGTCTGACATTATCCAGCCACCGATTCGAGATCAAAAAGCATGACCGCTTGCCGCAAGAGGCTTCGAGCCATGATGGAGCGACTTTTACCTCAATTAAGGCGATCATTGGGATTCGCGCAGCACCCGTCCTGATACTTCTTTGATAATCCTCCGACTTAGTTTCAGCGCCGTCAAGGGGAACCTCAATCAGCGGGTCGCGTTATGGGCTGATGCGGGGCAAAAACGGTTGACGCTGCGCAGCATGGAGGCGCGCCACCAGCGAAAGTCACCGGCGCCAGAGAAAATAAAAGTGCGCTGTGTTTCGCTTCCGCGCAAACGCGCTTCCCTCTTGGGCAAGTTTCCTATGTCCGAACCGGGTAGGAACACCAACGAACAAAACTGAAAAGTGGAACCGTTTTTACGGAAGCCCTTCGTTCACAATTGGGAGGATTAGCTATGCGCAAGGTGCTACTCGCTACCGGTATAAGTCTTATTGCGATGCAGGTATCGGCATCGCGTGCTGATGAGGCGTTGGATAAGCTGGCGAAGGATCCGAAGCAATGGGTCATGCAGCAGGGCGACGACGCCAACACGCGTTACTCGAAGCTCAATCAGATCAACGCGTCCAACGTCAGGAAGCTGCAGGTCGCCTGGACATTCTCGACCGGCGTGCTGCGTGGCCACGAAGGCGGCCCGCTGGTGGTTGGCGATACCATGTACGTTCATACGCCGTTTCCAAATACGGTCTATGCGCTCGACCTCAACCATGAAGGCAAGATCATCTGGAAGTATGAGCCCAGGCAGGATCCCAACGTGATCCCGATCATGTGCTGCGACACCGTCAATCGAGGGGTCGCCTATGCGGACGGCAAGATATTCCTGCACCAGGCCGACACGACGCTGGTCGCGCTCGACGCCAAGACCGGAGCCAAGGTCTGGTCGGTGATGGATGGCGAGGCCGGCAAGGGCCAATCCGGCACCGACGCTCCGTTTGTGTACAAGGACAAGGTTCTGGTGGGCGTTTCCGGCGGCGAGTTCGGCGTTCGCGGCTGGGTCAGCGCCTACAACATCAAGGACGGCAAGCTGGCCTGGCGCGGCTATTCGGAAGGACCGGACGCCGACACCCTGATCGACCCCGAGAAGACGACCTCGCTCGGCAAGCCGGTCGGGCCCAATTCGTCGACCTCGACCTGGGAAGGCGATCAATGGAAGATCGGCGGCGGCGCCACCTGGGGCTGGTATTCCTACGATCCCGAGTTGAACCTCGTCTATTACGGTTCCGGCAATCCCTCGACCTGGAACCCGGTGCAGCGCCCCGGCGACAATCGCTGGTCGATGTCGATATGGGCGCGTGACCTCGATACCGGCAAGGTCAAATGGATCTACCAGATGACCCCGCATGACGAATGGGACTACGACGGCGTCAACGAGATGATCCTGACCGATCAGAGCATTGGCGGCACAGCGCGGAAGCTGCTCACCCATTTCGACCGCAACGGCTTCGGCTACACGCTGGATCGCGCCACCGGCGAATTGCTGGTCGCCGAAAAGTACGATCCGGTGGTGAACTGGGCCAGCAAGGTTGACATGGACAAGTCGTCCAAGACCTACGGCCGTCCGCTGGTGGTCGACGCCTATTCGACCCAGCACGGCGGCGAAGACCATAACTCGAAGGGTATCTGCCCGGCGGCACTCGGCACCAAGGACGAACAACCGGCGGCCTATAGCCCGGAGACGCAGCTGTTCTATGTGCCGACCAACCATGTCTGCATGGACTATGAGCCCTACAAGGTCGCCTACACGGCCGGTCAGGCTTATGTCGGTGCGGCGGTGGCGATGTATCCGCCCAAGGGCGATGCCAATATGGGCAATTTCATTGCCTGGGACGGCAAGACCGGCAAGATCGTGTGGTCCGACAAGGAGCAGTTCTCGGCCTGGGGTGGCGCATTGGCCACCGCCGGCGGGGTGGTGTTCTACGGCACGCTGGAAGGCTATCTGAAGGCGGTCGACGCCAAGACGGGGAAGGAACTCTACAAGTTCAAGACCCCGTCCGGCATCATCGGCAACGTGATGACCTATGAACACGGCGGCAAGCAATATGTGGCCGTGCTCTCAGGGGTCGGCGGCTGGGCGGGCATCGGTCTTGCGGCCGGTCTGCTGCAGCCTGAGAACGCCGCCGCCTGGCATGGCGCGGTCGATCAGGGCAAGTTGCCGACCAAGGAGAAGACGGTCGATACCGCGGGCCTCGGCGCTGTCGGTGGCTATGCCGGTCTGGCGTCCTACACCTCGCTGGGCGGGACGTTGACGGTTTTCGCCCTGCCAAGCGAATAGGTCGCGACGTCACGGAGAGATGATCCTGGATCGGCGCGCCGCTATCCTGCTGCGCGCCGATTGTTGTCTGACCCGGCCCGTGCCCAAGGACGCTGACGTGAAACTCAATCACTGGAAATTCGTGGCTGTACTCCTGGCGGTTGCCCTTGCCGGCGCAACCGCACGGGCGGACGGATCGGGCAATCCGGCCGTCGCTTCATCCGACGACGGCAAGTATGCCGACAAGGACGGCAATCCGACCTACAAGATCAGTGAGGATGGCACCGTCGACTGGTACACCTTCTCCGGCTTTCGGCGCTATCATTCCGACTGCCATGTCTGCCACGGCCCCAATGGCGAGGGATCGAGCTATGCGCCGGCCCTGGCCAATTCACTGAAGACGCTGAGCTACACCGACTTCAACAACATCGTCACCAATGGCCGCAAAAACGTTGACGCCGCCAACGACAAGGTGATGCCGTCATTCGCCTCGAACGTGAATGTGATGTGCTACCTCGACGACATCTACGTCTATTTGCGCGCGCGCGCCAACGACGCCATTCCCGGCGGTCGTCCACCCAAACACGAAGACAAGCCCGAGGCCGCCAAGGCCGCCGAGGCCAGTTGCACGGGGATCAAATGACTTTAGCGGAAAGCCGTAAAAGAGTGCAGTGCTGGTGAAAACATGCTTTGCAGGGTTGAAGAGCGCAACAGGAGTATAAGATGAAGACACGCGCCGCAGTCGCATTCGAGGCGAAGAAGCCGCTTGAGATTGTCGAACTCGACCTGGATGGTCCAAAGGCTGGCGAAGTTCTGGTCGAGATCAAGGCGACAGGCATCTGTCACACCGACGCCTATACGCTGGATGGGTTCGACAGCGAAGGAATTTTCCCCTCGATCCTCGGTCATGAGGGCGCCGGCATCGTCCGGGAGGTGGGCCCGGGCGTGACCTCGGTAAAGCCCGGCGATCACGTGATCCCGCTCTACACGCCCGAATGCCGCCAGTGCAAAAGCTGCCTCAGCCAGAAGACCAACCTCTGCACCGCGATCCGCGCCACGCAGGGCAAGGGCCTGATGCCCGACGGCACCTCGCGTTTCAGCCACAAGGGCAAGACGATCTTCCACTATATGGGCTGCTCGACCTTCTCGAACTTCACCGTGCTGCCGGAGATCGCCGTTGCCAAGATCCGCGCCGACGCGCCGTTCGACAAGAGCTGCTACATCGGCTGCGGCGTGACCACCGGTGTCGGTGCCGTGGTCAACACCGCCAAGGTGACGCCGGGCGCCAATGTGGTCGTATTCGGTCTCGGCGGCATCGGCCTCAACGTGATCCAGGGCGCGCGGATGGTGGGTGCCGACAAGATCATCGGCGTCGACCTCAACGATTCCAAGGAGGAATGGGGCCGCCGCTTCGGCATGACCCATTTCGTCAATCCCAAGAAGGTCGACGGCGATATCGTCCAGCATCTGGTCACGCTGACCGATGGCGGCGCCGACTTCACCTTCGACTGCACCGGCAATACCAATGTGATGCGCCAGGCGCTGGAAGCCTGTCATCGTGGCTGGGGCGTATCGGTTGTGATCGGGGTGGCGGAAGCCGGCAAGGAGATTGCCACGCGGCCGTTCCAGCTCGTCACCGGCCGGGTCTGGAAGGGCACTGCGTTCGGCGGCGCGCGGGGCCGGACCGACGTGCCGAAAATCGTCGACTGGTACATGAACGGCAAGATCGAGATCGATCCGATGATTACCCACGTTCTCAAGCTGGAGGAGATCAACAAGGGCTTCGATCTGATGCACGAGGGCAAGTCGATCCGGTCGGTCGTCGTGTTCTAGGTCAACGTCGCGTTCTAAAACAAGCGTCAAACACAAGGAGGATAGGCCTATGACTATTCATATCCACCCATCGGTTGATAACGGCGTAAAGAAGGGTTCGGGCAGCTTTGCCGGCGGAACGCTTGTCTGCAAATGCAAGGACAAGCCGGTGAAGGTCGGCATCAAGGGCGATGTCGCCCACAATCACGCCTGCGGCTGCACCCAGTGCTGGAAGCCGGCCGGCGCGACTTTCTCGGTGGTGGCGGTGGTGCCGCGCGACAATGTCACCGTGCTTGAGAACGGCGACAAGCTTCACATCGTCGATGCCTCGAAGACTATCCAGCGGCATGCCTGCAAGGTTTGCGGTACGCATATGTTCGGCCGCATCGAGAACAAGGGCCATCCGTTCTATGGTCTGGACTTCATCCATCCGGAGCTCTTTACGGAAAGCGGCTCGGCAGCTCCGACGTTCGCGGCGTTCGTGTCCTCGGTGATCGAGTCCGGCGTCAACCCGTCCGAGATGACCGCAATCCGATCGCGTCTCAAGGAGCTCGGGCTTGAGCCTTACGATTGTCTGTCACCGGCCTTGATGGATGCGATCGCCACGCATGTGGCGAAATCCAGCTCGAAAGCAGCCTGATCCAGGCGTTCACGTCAGCTCTCGCTGGTGGTCGTTACCACCGGCGAAGCTGCCGTTTCGCGCGGGAGATCCGGAAAATCCGGCGCTTTGACAGGCGTCAGCGGCGCTTTACTTGGGCCGATGATCGGGTCAGGCGAAGCCGGCCGTGGGTGCGCGGCAGGAATTGCGCGCCCTTGGCGCTGAGGAAGTCGAGCATCGCCTGTGCCGGCGGCAACAGCACCTTGTCCTTGCGGGAGAGAACGAACCACTGCCGAATCACGGGGAGGCCATCGACATCCAGCGTCACCAAACGCCGTTCGTCCAGTTCGGTTGCCACCGTGTGCGCGGAAATGAATGCAATTCCGAGTCCGGCGATCACGGCCTGCTTGATGGTTTCATTGCTGCTCATGGCCATGCCGATTTTCGGTCGCACCTTGGCCTGTTCGAATAATTGCTCCATCAAGCCGCGCGTTCCCGATCCAGGTTCGCGCGTCAGGAAAGTCTCGTTGGCAAGGTCGGCCAATGCCAGACGGGACTTTCGCGCCAGGCGATGGGACGTCGGCGCAATGATGACGTGGGGATGGTCGCCGATCAAATTGACCTTCATGGGAATATCGATCGGCGGGCGGCCCATGATGGCGATATCCAGATCATAGCCACGCAGCGCGGTGCCGATTTCCTGCCGGTTTCCGATCGAGAGCATGACATCGACGCCCGGATACAGCCTGGAAAAGCCGGAGATCGCGAACGGCACGAAATATTTGGCGGTGCTGACGGCGCCGATCGAGATGCGCCCGGCGGTCTTTCCGGCAATCATATCGAGCGACGTGTCGCAGGACTCGATGGCGGCCTCGATGCGCTCGGTGAGCGCAAGCACTTCGCGGCCGGCATTCGTCAGCAACATGCCGTCGGTGGTGCGTTGGATCAAGGGCAGGCCCGCCAGAGCCTGCAGGTTTCGAAGCTGAAGCGTGACCGCGGGCTGCGTGAGGTGTAGCTGCTTTGCCGCAGCGGTGACCGAACGGTGTTTGTGAACGGCGGCCAGCGCCCGCAATTGGCGGATGGTCAACTCTCGCAAAAACCGGCTTGCCATGATCTGCCCTCATAAGGAAAACTTTGCTCTACCAAAAGATAACAAAATTTCCCTAATCCGGCAATCTGCGCTTCCCTGATTGGAGGGATTGCCAACCGGTGAACTCATATTTGCAGCGCTCCGAACAGGACGCAGGGAGAGACGGTCATGGACGAGCGCGTTAGCTTGCGTTCGCATCTCGATCAGTCGGCATCGCATACGCCCTCCGGCGTCGGCGATACGATCGCAGCCCTTGCTGCCGCGTCGATCGATCTCTCTGCGCTCATCGCGGATGGACCGCTGGCCGGCATCGTCGGACAGAATGGCGGCATCAATCCCGACGGCGATCAGCAGAAGGTTATGGACGTCGTCGCCGACGAAATGATGCGTAGTGCGTTACGTAATGCACCGGTCGCCGCGGTTCTTTCCGAGGAAATGGCGCTTCCCGAAACCCTCAATCCCGATGCGCCGCTTTGCGTTGCGATCGATCCGCTCGACGGGTCGGCGAATCTGGAAAACAATATTTCGGTCGGGACCATCTTTTCGATCAGGCCCCGGGGCAATGATATTCTGTCGACCTTTTTCGAGCCCGGTACCGCGCAGTGTGCCGCCGGTTTCATTGTTTACGGTCCGCAGACCACGCTCGTGCTCGCGCTGAATGCCCGCGTCGACATCTTCATTCTCGACCGGCGCGCCCGGGAGTTCCTGTTGATTGCGAAGGGCGTTCGGATCGCACCCGATACGCCGGAATTCGCGATCAACGCCTCCAATCAACGGCACTGGTACGGGCCGGTGCGTGCTTACATCGACGAGTGTCTCGCTGGCACCAACGGCGACCGCGGTGCAGATTTCAACATGCGGTGGATCGGTTCGCTGGTCGCGGAGTCGCTTCGTATCCTGGTGCGCGGCGGTGTGTTCCTCTATCCGGCCGATACCCGCGCGGGATATCGCGAAGGAAGACTTCGCCTTCTGTACGAGGCCCACCCCATGGCGTTGGTGATGGAGTGGGCGGGCGGCGCGGCGACGACAGGACGTAGCCGAATTCTGGAACTTGGAGCCAAAACGCCGCACCAGCGGGTGCCATTGATCATGGGTTCGGTGCGCGGCGTTCGCGACGTCGCCGCCATTCATGAGGGTATCGAACCGATGTTCGACAATAGTGACGCGCCGTTGTTCGCGCGGCGCGGCCTGTTTCGCTGGGCAAGGTAGACATGTCGCGCAGTCATCCCATCATATCGATCACTGGCTCATCGGGCGCCGGCACGACTTCGGTGAAGAAAACCTTCGAGAATATCTTCCGGCGCGAAAAAGTATCCGCGGCCTACATCGAAGGCGACGCCTTTCATCGCTACAACCGCTTCGAAATGCGTGCCAGGATGTTGGAGGAGGGCGAACGCGGAAACAAGCATTTCAGCCATTTCAGTCCCGAAACCAATCTCTTCCAGGAACTGGAAAGGGTGTTTCGCGATTACGGCGAATCCGGCACCGGTACCACCCGGCATTACGTCCACGACGACGACGAGGCCAGGCTGTACGGCGCCGAACCCGGCACGTTCACCGAATGGGGCCCGCTGCCGGAGAAATCCGACCTCCTGTTCTATGAAGGCCTGCACGGCGCTGTCGTCACCGACAAGGTCAATATCGCGCAATATGCCGATCTCAAGATCGGCGTCGTGCCGGTCATCAATCTGGAGTGGATCCAGAAGCTGCATCGCGACCGCAGCGACCGCGGCTACACCGCTGAGGCGGTGACCGACACCATTCTGCGGCGGATGCCGGACTATGTGAACTATATTTGCCCCCAATTCGCCGAGACCGATATCAATTTCCAGCGTGTGCCGACCGTTGATACATCGAACCCGTTCATCGCGCGCTGGATCCCGACACCGGATGAATTGATGGTGGTGATCCGGCTCAAAAATCCGCGCGGCATCGATTTTCCCTATCTGCTGTCGATGATTCCAAACAGCTTCATGTCGCGCGCCAATTCGATCGTGATCCACGGATCGAAGCTCGACCTCGCGATGCAGCTCATCCTGACCCCGCTGATCCTGCAACTCATGGAACGCAAGAGGCGCACCATATGACCGTCCATGCCCTTTCTGTCGCCCCCCGTCCGGATGTTTCGCATCTGGAAATGGCCAATGCCATCCGCTTTCTCTCGATCGATGCGGTCGAGAAGGCCAAGTCGGGTCACCCCGGCATGCCGATGGGCATGGCCGATGTCGCTACCGTGCTGTTTTCGCGCTTTCTCAAGTTCGATGCGGCTGATCCGGCGTGGCCTGACCGCGACCGGTTCGTGCTTTCGGCTGGCCATGGTTCGATGTTGCTGTACGCGCTGCTGTATCTGACCGGCTACGAGCGCGTAACGTCAGACGAACTCAAAGCCTTCAGGCAATGGGGATCGAAAACCCCTGGCCATCCCGAATATGGCCATACGCCCGGCGTCGAGACCACCACCGGACCTCTGGGGCAGGGCATTGCCACGGCGGTCGGCATGGCGCTGGCCGAACGCTTGTTGAATGCGCGTTTCGGCAACGATTTTGTCGATCACTATACCTATGTGATCGCTGGCGACGGCTGCCTGATGGAGGGTCTTAGCCACGAAGCGATTTCGCTGGCCGGACATCTGCGGCTCAGCAAGCTGATCGTGCTGTTCGATGACAACCAGATATCGATCGACGGCTCGACATCGCTGTCGTGTTCGGATGATCAGGTTGCGCGGTTCAAGGCTTCGGGCTGGTCGGCGTGCTCTATCGATGGACACGATCCCGAAGCGATCGCAGCGGCGATCGAACATGCCAAGGGAAATGACCGTCCGTCCCTGATCGCGTGCCGCACCATCATCGGCTTCGGCGCGCCGAACCGGCAGGGCACTGAAAAAGCGCATGGTGCGCCGCTCGGAGCCGACGAGATCGGCAGGACACGCGCCGCGTTGGACTGGCCGCACCAACCGTTCGTGATTCCAGAATCCATCATGGCCCGATGGCGCGAGATCGGTGCGCGCGGGCAGGCCGCCCGTCGAACCTGGATCGAGCGGACCCGGCGTCTCAATTCCACCCGTCGCTCGCCGTTTCACGATGCGCTTAATCGAAAATTGCCCTGCGAATACGTGGACGTGATGGACCGGCTTCGTCACCGGTTTGGTGCTGAAAGACCGAATATCGCCAGCCGGCAGGCATCGCAACTGGTGATAGATGCGATCGCGGAAGCGCTGCCGAATTTGCTCGGCGGCTCGGCCGACCTGACCCACTCCAATCTTACCCGCGCCAAGACACACCAGCCGGTACGGTCCGATTTCCTGGAGGGCAGATACATTCACTATGGGGTGCGCGAACACGCCATGGCCGCGGCGATGAACGGCGTCGCGCTACATGGCGGTTTCATCCCTTACGGCGGCACGTTTCTTTCCTTCGCCGACTACAGCCGTCCGGCGATCAGGCTGGCGGCGTTGATGCGGATCAGGGTCATCCACGTGATGACGCACGATTCCATCGGTCTGGGCGAGGACGGTCCGACCCATCAACCGGTCGAGCATCTCGCATCGCTGCGGGCGATTCCCAACCTGCTGGTGTTCCGTCCAGGCGACGCCGTTGAGACCGCCGAGGCCTGGGATTGCGCGCTGCAGGCGCAGGCGAGCCCGTCGGTCTTGTGCCTGTCGCGACAGGCCCTGCCGGCATTCCGCGAAAATATCGGTAACACCAATCTGGTTGCATCAGGCGCTTATGTCGTCGTTGAGCCGGAGGGCGGGCGCGATGTCACCCTGATCGCAACCGGCTCCGAGGTGTCGATCGCCCTTGAGGCGGCAAAGCGCCTCGCCGAGGACGGTGTCCGCGCCGCCGTCGTCTCCGCGCCGTGCTTCGATCTGTTTCGCCAGCAATCGCGCGAATATCGGGCTGAAGTCCTCGGCACAGCTCCGAGGTTAGGCGTCGAAGCCGCGATCGAGGGCGATTGGGCGCGTTGGCTCGGTGACGCCGGCGAATTCGTCGGGATGACCGGCTTTGGTGCTTCCGCTCCGGCAGAGACGCTTTACCGCGAATTCGGCATCACCGCAGGGGCGGTTGTCACGGCGGCCGAGCGTTGCATCACGCGATCAAGGATGACGGCGACATACGCATGACCACGCAGAACGGAATGACAAGGAGGTTTCGATGGCGCGAATCACGCTGAGGCAATTGCTGGATCATGCCGCCGAGCACAGCTACGGCGTGCCGGCATTCAATATCAACAATATGGAGCAGGGACTTGCGATCATGGACGCGGCGGCAGCCGTCGATGCGCCCGTCATTATCCAGGCCTCACGCGGTGCGCGCTCCTACGCCACCGACATCATGCTGTCGAGGATGATCGACGCGCTGGAGGAGATGTATCCGCAAATACCGCTGTGCCTGCATCAGGATCATGGCAACGAGGAAGCAACCTGCGCCACGGCGATCAAGCACGGCTTCACCTCGGTGATGATGGACGGGTCGCTGGAAGCCGACGCCAAGACCGCGGCGGATTATGATTACAATGTCGATATCACCCGCCGCGTGGTCGAACTGGCGCACTGGATCGGCGCTTCGGTGGAAGGTGAACTGGGTGTGCTCGGCTCGCTCGAACACGGCGGCGGCGAACAGGAGGATGGCCATGGCGTCGAGGGCAAGGTGAGCCACGATCGGCTGCTGACCGATCCTGATCAGGCCGTCGATTTTGTCCGCGCCACCAAGGTCGACGCGTTGGCGATCGCGATGGGGACCTCGCACGGGGCCTACAAGTTTTCCCGCAAACCGGATGGCGACATCCTGGCGATGCAGGTGGTGGAGGAAATTCACCGGCGTCTGCCCAATACGCATCTGGTGATGCATGGATCGTCCTCGGTGCCGCAGCCGCTGCAGGACGCTTTCAATCAGTTCGGCGGCGAGATGCCGCAGACCTGGGGAGTGCCGGTCGAGGAAATCGTTCGCGGCATCAGGCATGGCGTGCGCAAGGTCAATATCGACACCGATTGCCGGCTGGCGATGAGCGCGGCGTTCCGGAAGGTAGCGACCCAGACCAGGAGCGAATTCGATCCGCGCAAATTCCTCAAGCCTGCGATGGATGCGATGCGCGATCTCTGCCGCGAGCGGTTCGAACAATTCGGTACGGCAGGCCATGCGGCCAAAATCAAGGTGATCCCGTTGTCCGAGATGGCGAAACGCTATCGAAGCGGATCGCTTGACCCGCGGATCGGAAACATGGCCACGGCTGCCGAGTGACTGTTCGCCCCTCGACAGCGTCCGCCGCCAATACAAAGGAGAATGCCATGAACGACCAATCGATGACCATCCGCGGCAAGGATCGCTACAAATCCGGCGTCATGGAATACAAGAAGATGGGTTACTGGGAGCCCGACTACGAGCCCAAGGACACCGACATCATAGCTCTGTTCCGGGTGACACCGCAGGATGGCGTCGATCCGATAGAGGCCTCGGCGGCAGTGGCGGGAGAATCCTCGACCGCGACCTGGACGGTGGTGTGGACCGACCGGCTCACGGCGGCGGAAAAATATCGCGCCAAATGCTACCGCGTCGATCCCGTACCGAATTCGCCGGGGCAGTATTTCGCCTACATCGCCTACGATCTGGACCTGTTCGAGAACGGATCGATCGCCAATCTTTCGGCTTCGATCATCGGCAATGTTTTCGGTTTCAAGCCGCTGAAGGCGCTGCGGCTCGAGGATATGCGGCTACCGGTGGCCTATGTGAAGACGTTTCAGGGTCCGGCGACCGGGATCGTGGTCGAGCGCGAGCGCATGGACAAGTTCGGCCGTCCGCTGCTAGGCGCGACCGTGAAGCCGAAGCTCGGGCTATCCGGCCGCAATTACGGGCGCGTGGTCTACGAGGCGCTCAAGGGTGGCCTCGACTTCACCAAAGACGACGAGAACATCAACTCGCAGCCGTTCATGCACTGGCGCGAGCGATTCCTCTACTGCATGGAAGCGGTCAACAAGGCGCAGGCGGCGTCTGGCGAGATCAAGGGCACCTATCTCAACGTCACCGCCGGTACCATGGAAGACATGTACGAGCGTGCGGAGTTTGCCAAGCAACTCGGCTCCGTCATCATCATGATTGATCTCGTGATCGGCTACACCGCGATCCAGTCGATGGCGAGGTGGGCCCGCCGCAACGACATGATCCTGCATCTGCATCGGGCCGGGCATTCGACCTATACACGCCAGCGCAACCACGGCGTCTCGTTCCGCGTGATCGCGAAATGGATGCGGCTCGCGGGCGTCGATCATATTCACGCTGGAACGGTGGTCGGCAAGCTCGAAGGCGATCCGGCGACGACGCGCGGCTATTACGATATCTGCCGGGAGGACTTCAATCCGATGAGGCTCGAACACGGCGTGTTCTTCGATCAGAACTGGGCCAGCCTCAACAAATTGATGCCGGTAGCCTCGGGCGGCATTCATGCCGGCCAGATGCATCAATTGCTCGACCATCTGGGCGAGGACGTGGTGCTGCAGTTCGGCGGCGGCACCATCGGGCATCCGATGGGCATCCAGGCCGGCGCTACCGCGAATCGCGTGGCACTGGAAGCGATGATCCTCGCCCGCAACGAGGGACGCGACTATCTGCATGAAGGTCCGGAGATTCTTGCCAGGGCGGCGGCGACATGTACGCCGCTAAAGGCCGCGCTGGAAGTCTGGAGGGACGTCACCTTCAATTATGAATCGACCGACATGCCGGACTATGCCCCGACTGCCAGCGTCTCGATGTAAGGAACAGGATCATGCGCGTCACCCAAGGCTGCTTTTCATTTCTGCCCGATCTCACCGACGAGCAGATCTCCCGACAAGTGCAGTATTGCCTCGGCAAGGGCTGGGCGGTGAACATCGAATTCACCGATGATCCGCATCCCCGAAACAATTTCTGGGAGATGTGGGGATTGCCGATGTTCGATCTCCGGGATGCCGCCGGCGTGTTGATGGAGCTGAACGAATGCCGCAAGGTCTACGGCGACCGCTACATCCGGATGTCGGCGTTTGATTCCAGCCACGGCTGGGAGTCGCTGCGGTTGTCATTCATCGTCAACCGGCCCAGGGACGAGCCTGGCTTTCGGCTCGAGCGCCACGAGGTCGATGGCCGCAACATCCGCTACACCACGAAATCCTATGCCGTTGATCGTCCCGAAAGCGCCCGTTACGGTGGCAAATGAATTCGCAGATGGGTGCACGGGCTTTCCCGCTAGACGAAACGAAACCGATGGAGCAGGTCGATCTGCGCCGCGAATTCAACGAGGTCGGCATCGGCGAAGTGCTCGATCAGCTGGACCGTGAACTGATCGGGCTCAAACCGGTCAAGACCCGAATTCGCGAGATCGCCTCGCTGCTGCTGATTGAGCGTATCCGCAAGCGGATGAACCTGACATCGGATGTGCCAACCTTGCACATGTCGTTCACCGGAAATCCAGGCACCGGCAAGACCACGGTTGCATTGCGGATCGCCAGCATCCTCCACAAGCTCGGATTTGTGCGGCGCGGGCAGGTGGTGTCGGTAACCCGTGATGAACTGGTGGGACAATACATCGGCCACACCGCGCCGAAGACCAAGGAAATCCTGAAAAAAGCCATGGGCGGCGTGCTGTTCATCGATGAAGCCTATTACCTGCATCGACCCGACAATGAGCGCGACTACGGCCAGGAAGCGATTGAGATTCTGCTGCAGGTAATGGAGTCGCAGCGCGAGGATTTGGTGGTGATCCTCGCCGGCTACGGCGACCGGATGGACAAGTTCTTTGCCAGCAACCCCGGCTTCCGGTCGCGGATCGCGCACCACATCGATTTTCCGGATTATGCCGACGATGAGTTGCTGGCCATTGCCGAACTGATGCTGCGGGACATGAACTACAAGTTTACCTCGGACGCGCGGGATGCCTTCGTGCGTTACATCGGCCTGCGCAAGACCCAGCCGTTGTTCTCCAATGCCCGCTCAATCCGCAACGCGCTTGACCGCATGCGGCTGCGCCAGGCCAACCGTCTTGTCACCGATCTCGATCGCATGCTGACCGCCGAGGATATCATGTCGCTTGAAGCGTCGGATGTGCTGGCGAGCCGGGTATTCCTGAACATATCAAACGGTTGAAGGATCGCATCCGCGCGGACGAACTGTTTCTGAGCGAAGCTAGGCGGACTTTGACGCTTGCGGCGCGAGCACCACGGCAGCCTCGGTTGTCAGCAGCAGAAAGGTGAGGGTCTCCTGGAAATAGAGTTGGACGGTTGTCGCCGAATGGCTCAGATAGCCGATCGAAAGGTCCTGGCCGATCGTCAGCTCAAAATCGCCGCCACGCGTGGTAAGTACGACGCCTCCCTCGATGGCTGGTGCCCAAACGATTTTTCCGTCCACGAGACGCTGAATGTGTTGCAGGACCGGATATCCGTCGTCGGTCGCTCCGCCGATGGCCGTATACGGCGCCGTTCCCAATAGCAGCGCATAGGGTCCATTGACACCGGCCAGCCGCAACTGGCTCACCGCCTGTGCGACCACACCCGGATAGCCGCTTACGCTGGAAGGGAACGTCAACACCGGGTTACTGGTGCCTTGACGGACGCCCTGAATCCCGGCGGCGGCGTAGCCATCGAAGACCGCGCGATCTTCGGCGAAGGCGATCTTGCGCGCCGCTTCCTTGAGCGGCGACCAATCCGAATCGTTCGCGCCGCGTTCCACGGAGTCGATCGCCTCGCGCGTCAGTTCGAACGGAACGCGCAATTCGACAAGCGGCTTTGTCTCGCGTTGCGCGGCTTCGATCCCGTCGCCCGGTGTCTGGATCTGTCGCTGATGACCCGTCCCAACCGCCGAGAAATCGACGCCTTTCGGGCCCTGCACATCCACGACACGGCGTGCTGCCAAATGGCGTTTGATGGTGCGGGAAGCCTCTTCTTCCATCTGGGCCCATGCCGCGTCAGAGATGGGGGCGAGTCCCCGATGAAGATTATTCATGTCCAGTCTCTCCTTTCAGTGAACCGATACCGAGCGAGCCATCTGGCGGCGGTATTTGCGGTTGGGGCGCGCCATCGACCTTGTGCTCGTCCGGGGATGGATCCGCGGCCGATGGGGCCGCTTCTCCGGTCGTAACATCCTCCAGGAACGTCGCTGACGGCACAAAAAACAGCGCGCCAGTCACGGCGCGGCTATAGTCGAGCAGCCGGTCATAATTGCCCGGTGGCCGGCCAACGAACATGTTCACCAGCATCTGTTCGATCCGGTGCGGGGATCTGGCATAGCCTATAAAATAGGTGCCGAACTCTCCCTTTCCCACGTCGCCAAACGGCATGTTGTCGCGCACGATTTCCAGCTGCTTTCCGTTCTCCACGATCGTCGTCAAGGCGTTGTGCGCCGAGGTTGGCTTCACGGCGTCATCCAGCTCGATGTCGGACAATTTGGTCCGACCGATGATTTTCTCCTGCTTCTCGATCGGCAGCTCGTTCCATCTCCTCAGGTCATGAAGGTACTTCTGTACGACCACGTAGCTGCCGCCGGCAAAGGCGGTATCCTCCTCGCCGATGATGGTGGCCTCGACCGCAGCCTGTTCCGCCGGATTCTCCGTTCCATCGACGAAGCCGATCAGGTCGCGATCATCGAAGTAGTTGAAGCCGTGCACTTCATCGGCCGTGGAGACCGCGTCGCTGAGCCGCGCCATGATTTGCGTCGCCAGTTCGAAGCACAGATCCATTCGTGTGGAACGGATATGAAAGAGGATGTCGCCCGGCGTCGCGAGCGCGTGATGCCGGCCGCGGATCTCGCGGAACGGATGCAGGTCCTTCGGCCTCGGCGCTCCGAAGAACCGGTCCCAAGCGTCGGAGCCGAACCCCATGACGCACGACAGCCGTCCCTCGATGTCGCGAAAGCCGACCGCACGCAAGAGGGCGGCGAGATCGCCACACAGCGCCCGCACCACGGTATCACATCCCGGCTCGGATTTGATCGTTACGACGAGAAAGATAGCAGCGCGCGTGAGCTGCGCGACGACCGGTTGCGGAATGGCGGATGGCACGCTTCGCTCCTTGTTGGGCCAATCTGTTCGGCGCCCGTGCATCTTACCCCTGTCGAGCGGAAAGATTAAATGCGTTGGACGACCATAGGGGAAGACGCGGACCTTTTGTTCTCAGTTTGATCTGGATTGCACCTCGAGAGGCGACCCCGCTCGGTGGGACCGTTTTGCGGATCTGGTCATGGTCCGGTCGCTTTGCTTCATGTTTTCAGATGACATCCCGTGTGCCGGATCGTGGTTCTCATTCGACCACGCTGTTCTCCGTCCCGCGACCAGCACAACCTCCCATCTCTGCACCTTTAGCCCGCGCCGCACCGAATTCGTTCATGTTGCATCATGGCGTCGGCAGCAAATCGGCACGTGCACGGACGAACGTTATTGCAAATCCTTTGGACTTCAGCTCACATGATTCTGGCAAAAAAGGTTCTTGCGGAGCAGGTCGTGAGAAATCCGTATGAGGTTCTCGGTGTGGCCCCGGCGGCGTCGGCCGCCGATATCCAGAAGGCATACCGTAAACTAGCGAAAAAACTGCACCCGGATCTCAATCCCGGCGACAAGGCGGCCGAAGAGAAGTTCAAGGAGATCGCTGGCGCCTATGATCTGCTTGCTGATGCCGAGAAGCGCAAGCGTTTCGACGCTGGCGAGATCGATGCGACGGGCGCAGAGCGACCGCAGCAACATTTCTATCGGGATTTTGCGACGTCGGATCACGGTCATCCCTACACCGATAGTTCCGGCTTCGCCGATTTCATCGATTCGGACGACGCCTTTGCCGAGCTTCTGAGGCGCGGTGAAAGGGCGCGCGCGAACCGGCGCGGACGGGACCTGCATTACCAGCTGCCGATCGACTTTGCCGAGTCGATCACGGGCGCGAACAAACGTCTGACACTGCCGGATGGCCGCACCCTCGACGTGACGATTCCGCCGGGCCTCGTAGACGGGCAAGTTCTCCGTCTGCGAGGCAAAGGAGCGCCTGGTACTGGGGAAGGAGGGCGCGGGGATGCCCTGATCGAAGTGGAGGTGTTACCCGACCGCCGCTTCGCGCGCGAGGGGGATGACATCTCTCTGGAATTGCCGATCTCACTTTCCGAAGCCGTGCTGGGCGGACGGATACGCGTTCCGACCCCGAGCGGCCACGTGACCATGACGGTACCGAAGGGATCGAACACCGGTACGACCCTGCGCTTGAAGGGCAAGGGCGCGCCCCGCCACGGTGGAGGTCACGGGGATCAGTTCGTCAAGTTGAAAGTGGTTTTGCCCAAAGGTCCGGATCCCGAACTCGAGGCATTCGTTTCGAAGTGGGACAGGGGAACGGCATTTAACCCGCGCGAGGAGGGCACATGATCATGAACAAGCAGGAGTTCCTGACCAGTGCGGGCCTCCAGGTGCAGACGCTGGAGTTCTGGCTTGACCAGCGATGGCTCATTCCAGACCAGACGTCCGCCGAAATGACCTTCTCCGATACGGACGTGGCCCGGGCACATTTCATCCGCGATCTGAAAGCCGACTTCGGAGTCAACGATGAAGGCGTCGACGTCATCCTCCATCTCGTCGATCAACTCCACGGCCTGCGCGGAGCGTTTGAGCAACTGCACAGGGACCTTAAGGAGCTTTCGCGGTAGCGCGCCTCAAGAGGCGGCCTGCGTGATAGTTGATCGGCCCATATGAGGGTGTAGCTCAACGGTAGAGCAGCAGCCGTCCAAGCTGAATACAAGGGTTCGATTGCCTTCGCCCGCTCCAAAAGAACAACAACAAGGCCGGTTAAGCTCGTTTGGGACCACCCGATTTGCCGAAGACCACTGGAGGGACGGTGCGGTTCACGACGTCGCGCATGGCGAAGCTGGACTGGATGCGTGCGACGCGCGGTAAACGCGAGAGTTCGGTTCTGTGAATGCGCTCGAAGTCTTCGATATCGCGGGCCAATACGATAGCTACGTAATCGTCGCTTCCGGACATCAGGAAGCATCTGATCACGGACGGGCAATTCAGAACACCTGCCTCAAAGGCCTTCAACGCCTGGTCACTTTGGCTCTCCAATGCGATCCTGACGAGGACGGTCGTGCGAAGACCGAAGCGGCCCAGGTCGAGGACCGCCTGATAGCCCTGTATGAATCCACCCTCTTCCAACGACCTCTGCCGTCGCGCGATGGCGGTACTTGATAGCCCGACGCGGGTGGCCAGGTCGACCATGCTTACCCTCGCGTTGGTCGATAGCTCGGCCAGGATCGTGGTGTCGATCTTATCGATTTCCATTAGTTTGGATTCCTGCGAAAAATAGCCAAGCGCCGACATTTTCGAGCTAAAACAGGCCTAATCTACGTCAATTTGCAGGCCATTAAACCCTATTTTGCGTTATCAAACAACATCCCGCAAATAGAGGCTTCGTCCATGCGCATCGGCGTTCCCAAGGAAATCAAGACACAGGAATATCGCGTCGGACTGACGCCCGGCGCCGTCCGCGAGTATGTGAGCGCAGGACACCATGTCCTGGTCGAGACGGATGCCGGTGGTGGCATCGGGGCGGGCGATGAGGTCTACCGCAAGGCGGGCGCGATGGTCGTCGATACGGCCGCGGAGGTCTTTGCGACCGCCGACATGATCGTGAAGGTCAAGGAACCGCAGCCGGTCGAATGGTCGCAGTTGCGCGAAGGCCAAATTCTCTTCACTTATCTCCATCTGGCCCCGGATCCCGACCAGGCAAAGGGGCTGATGGCCTCCGGCTGCACCGCGATCGCGTATGAGACCGTCACCGATGCGCATGGTGGCCTTCCGCTTCTCGCTCCCATGAGTGAAGTCGCGGGCAGACTTTCAATCGAAGCGGCCGGCACGGCGCTCAAACGTTACACCGGGGGCCGCGGTTTGCTCATCGGCGGTGTTCCCGGTGTGCAGCCGGCCCGCATCGTGGTGATCGGCGGGGGCGTCGTCGGGACCCATGCCGCCCGCATGGCTACCGGACTGGGCGCGGAGGTTTCCATTCTTGACCGCTCGATTCCCCGATTGCGCGAGTTGGACGAGATGTTCGAGGGACGCGTTCGCACGCGATTCTCGACGATCGAAGCGATCGAGCATGAGGTATTCGGAGCGGACGTCGTGATCGGCGCTGTGCTGGTACCCGGCGCGAGCGCACCGAAATTGGTCTCGCGTGAAATGCTGAAATCGATGCAGCGGGGGTCCGTGCTGGTGGACGTGGCCATCGATCAAGGTGGCTGTTTTGAAACCTCACATGCGACAACCCATGCGGATCCGACCTACAGCGTCGATGGTGTCGTCCACTATTGTGTTGCGAACATGCCCGGGGCGGTGCCGGTCACCTCAAGCCAGGCGCTGAACAACGCCACGCTACCTTTTGGGTTGGCGCTGGCGAACCGGGGTTTCGCTGCAATCATCGAGGATCCTCATCTGCGAGCCGGACTCAACGTCCATCGCGGCCGCATCACTCACAAAGCAGTGGCGGAAAGCCTTGGACTTTCATTCTCGCCAGTCGAGGATGGTATGGCCGCATAAGCCGTGAATTCGAAATTGCGTCGTTCCTCCCGGACTTGAGCCGCTAGTGAGAGCGGCTCGCTTTTTGACCGCAAGCCGTCATATTTGCGATATCGAATAGACAAGCGCCGGTTTTCATTTCGCCCTTAAAAATGGATCAGGCCGTTGGCCATGATCGAGGTTTCGACGCTCCCGCGCCTCAGCTCGCTGGCGTAAGATACCGCGCGATTCCTTTGGCCTCGGCCCCGCAACATTGGCAATCTCGGCCGTTTTTTGTACGCCTTGCCCAAATAAGTATCAGAAATTTCTTGGGATCGGCTCGAAAATCATCACCGGAAATCTGTTGGCAGAAATCGCATTCACTCTGGCCGATATCAGCCGCACGGCCGCCTTGATGTGCGGTGCGCCATCCGACGATATTTGAAACGACGCTAATGCAGCTCCACAGCTCAGGATCATGTCATGGGCAAGATTCCGACGACGGTACTGACCGGGTTTCTCGGTTCCGGCAAGACGACGTTGCTGAACCATATCCTGACGTCCAGACGAGGGGAAAAGATCGCGGTAATCGTCAATGAATTCGGAGAAATTGGTATTGATGGGCAGCTTGTGATCGGCGCGGAAGAGGACATTCTTGAGCTGAACAATGGATGTATCTGCTGCACCGTTCGAGGCGATCTGACGCGGGGTGTCGGCAATCTCCTGGCAAGTGGCCGCGCGATCGACCGGATCGTGATTGAGACAACCGGCCTTGCCGATCCTGCTCCAATTATCCAGTCGTTTGTGCTTGATGAAGTGTTGGTCGCAAAGACCAGCCTTGATGCGATCGTTACCGTGATCGATGCGCTGCACATCGACGACCAGCTAACCAACGAGCAGGCTCGCGAGCAGGTGGCGTTTGCCGACGTGATCCTCATCAACAAGACCGATCTGGTGCCTGAACGGCGCATCCAGGGTTTGAGTCAGCTGCTGAGATCCCTCAATCCCCTCGCGAAGATTTACCAAGCGATGAGCGGCAACATCGATCTCGAAGCCGTGCTCGATGTGCGAGCCTTCGACCTGCGCAATGCATTGAAACTCGACCCGCAGATCCTTGCTGACGATTCCCATGAGCACGATGCTGATATTCAGTGTGTCTCCATTCGTGAATACGGAACGATCGATGCAGCGCTGTTTACGCGATGGCTCAACCAGCTTGTGCAGATCAACGGCAAGGACCTGCTCCGTATCAAGGGCATCGTCAATTTTCACGGTGAGCCGCGCAGGTTCGTGTTCCACGGCGTCCACATGACCCTCGACGGACGCCCCGGAAAGCCATGGGGGGTCGCGGAGGCGCGGATCAACGAACTCGTGTTTATCGGCAGATCGCTCGATGCTCTCGCGCTGCCGTCGGGCTTCGACGCTTGCCGGACCGTGGAACTGGCGGTCGCTGAATAGCGGAAAATCTGACTCTCATAACGGGGATATTTCTATGAAAGTGCAGCACTATATCGGAGGCATCGAAGGTCTCGGCCCGGTAACGTTCGAGAAGCGCGTGTTTGTCGAGCCGTGGGAGAAACGCATCTTCGGCATTCACGTCGCTATGATGGCGTTGAGTTCGCAATTGCCGCTCGCTGCGACGCCCAGCAAGTTCAAGACTGTGTGGACATGGGCTGACCTTCGTAAAGGCGCTGAATCGCTCAATCCCTTGGACTATTTCAAGTATCGCTACTATGAGAAGTGGCTCGGTGGCATTTCCGGCTATTTTGTCGAGAATGGGTACATTACAGCGGCGGAACTGGAAGAGCGAACGCAGCAGGTTCTGACGAACCGGGCTGCGGCACAAAAGAGCGGAGGCGATCCGGCGATCGACAAGCGCATTACGACCTATCTGGTCGAAGGCGACTCCCCAAAGCGCAACACCGATATCAAGCCGCTCTTCAAGGCCGGCGAGAAGGTCGTTATCAAGAACCCGCCGACGATCGAGCATACGCGCCTGCCCGGCTTCCTGCGCAATCGAACCGGCGTCATCGATACGGTTTATCCGGGAGCCTATGCGTACCTGACCTCGACGGGCCCGGACGGGGTCGGACCAGCCATGCCGGTGTACTGCGTCCGCTTCGATCCTGAGGATATCTGGAAAGGTAACACGGATAAAAACGTGATCTTCTACGCGGATCTCTTCGAAGCATATGTGGGCAAGCTGAACTGATCCTCGACGAGGTACCAGCCAGCGCGTGATCGCAATAGACACCGAATCAATTGTCGGATGCGGCAGGTCAGAACGCCGATGACGACAGGGCTACGATGGAGTGTAGGATTTGTCGACGTCGCGCTGCCCATCCCGATCATAAACCGTGACAAGGCATTAGAAGGAGTTGAGCGATGAGCAGCGAATCTGAGGTACCGGGAAAGAAATTGCCTGATGTCGTCAAGCCGGACACAAAAGACGTTCGTTTCAATCGCCGCAATGTTCTGCTCGCGACCTCGGTGGCGGCCGCTGCGCCGGTTCTGGGCACGGCCATTTCCGTCAAGCCGGCACGCGCAGAACAAGGGCGGTTTGACTATGGCTCCGACCGCGAAGCAAAAAATGCCGCTCGCGCTCTGGCGCTGGAATCGCTGTTGATCGAGAAGGGGATCATAACGGATAAAACGGTGGACAACGTCCTGTCGTTCTTCGAGACGCAGATGGGGCCGTTCAACGGCGCGAAGATCGTGGCTCGAGCGTGGCTCGATCCGGCGTTCAAGCAGAAGCTGGTCGACGACACGCCGGCAGCGATTGCTCAACTCAATTTACCGCAAGGTATGGCCGGCGCGGAGGGTGAGCACATGCGCGCGGTCGCAAACTCTGCACAGGTCCACAATCTCATTATTTGCACCCTGTGTTCCTGCTATCCCTGGCCGGTGCTGGGACTACCTCCCTATTGGTACAAGGATCCGACGTTCCGCGCGCGCGCGGCGCGAGAGCCGCGGGTCGTGCTCAAGGAGTTCGGTCTCGACATCGCTCTGTCCGTGGAGATCAAGACCTGGGACAGCAGCGCGCAAATCCGATGGTTTGTGGTTCCCGATCGGCCGGCGGGCACCAGCGGCATGAGCGAAGCAGAGCTCATGAAGCTTATCACTCCGGAAGGAATGATGGGGGTAGCCCGGGCCTGAAACATCCCGCGCTCCCGCGTGAGGTCATGGGAATTGCGGTGGAATAAGAACAGGGACGGCAAGGAATGCAAACTCGATTCGAGCAATTCGCGTTGACGAGCATGCTGGGCGACAGCGATTCGCCGCCGCGGCTCAATGGCAAGCTCTGCTTTGGCCAGGAATGGGAGCGGCAGGCGTTTGGGGTCGCGCTTGCGCTCTCCAGGACGGGACGCTTCGACTGGGAGGACTTCAGGCAAGAGCTGATCAAAGCGATCGGGGAGTGGGAAATCTCCCATTCGTTGGAAGATCCATCATGGAGCTATTATGAGAGATGGCTGACCGCCCTCGAACGGCTCCTGATTGAAACGCAACTGGTGACAGCCGAAGACTTGTCGACGCGTGAAGACTTGCCCGCGCAAATCGATGAGCAGGAAGAAACGATCGGGAAGTATGGTGTTGCGGCCGATCTGTAGGCCTGCAAAAAGGCTTCCCGGTTCGGCAAAGCTATTAAAGCGGCAGGAACAGATATTAGTCGAGCCAGAGGCAGCCGGTAGCCCTGACGGGTTGGCCGCTCACATCTCTCACATCAACCGGCCTTGACTCATTCCGGTGTGGCGTAAAGGTCGTATCGCTTGAAGCGATAGATCAGCGACGATATCCCCCAGCTCACGGCGAACAACACAACGATGCCGTAGCCGAGCACGCCGAAATGATCGTTGAGGTCGGAGACCGCATTCCAGAAGACACCCCGAAGGTGAAATTGATCCGCGATCAGGCCGAGCGTTTCGACGCCACCGACCACCAATGCCACCAGCACGGACACCGAGGTGATGGTGAGATTGTAGAACAGCTTGCGCATGGGGTTTCGATAGGCCCAGCCGTAAGCACCGAGCATCAGGACGCCGTCGGTGGTGTCGACGAGCGTCATGCCCGCGGCGAACAGCGCAGGAAAAATCAGCAGCGACCAGCTGGAGACCGCGTCGGAGGCTTGCGCAGAAAGGCCGAACAGGCTGATCTCGCTGGCAGTTTCAAAGCCAAGCGCGAACAGCAGACCAATCGGATAAAGATGCCAGCTTTTCGAAACAAACCGGAACAGGGGCCTGAATAGCCGCGCCAGCCAACCTCGCTGCTGCAGGAGCGCATCAATATCCTCATCCGTGACGTTATGGCCGCGCTCGACCAGGCGAAAGGCCCGGTATACGCCGCGGAGCACGATTAGATTTGCTATCGCAATGATAAACAGGAACAACGCAGACGCCGATGTACCGATGACACCGCCGATCTCACGATAGGAAACCAGCTTGTCGCTCAGGGCATTTGCAGTCAGCCCTACGGCGAGGGAAGCGAGCACGACGACCGTTGAATGCCCCAGGGCAAAGAAAAAGCCGACGGAGACCGGCCGCTTTCCATCTTGCATCAACTTGCGCGTCACGTTGTCGATCGCCGCGATGTGGTCGGCATCGATGGCGTGGCGTAGCCCGAGGCTATAGGCCAGCACCGCGGTTCCGATGAGAACCGGTTGATGGGCGAACGCGGTGAAGGCCCAGGCCCAAACCGAAAGGTTAGCGGCAATGAGGAATATGTAGATACCGACGACCCGCTGGCGAAAGCCGAGCCGCTCGGATGCGTGTGCGTTCCTGGGAATGAGCGACTGCAAACGTCTGGTCAAGCCGACCCCCCTCCATCGAAACTCGCCGATGCCCGGTATTGCATCGAAGTCCAGTCGCTCCTGCAAACCGCTTGAGGTTATGATTCTGGACGAAGAAGTGCGAAAATCGGCCAATGGTCAGCATTGCCGGCAAAATCGGCACGTTATGCACGTCGCGGCATCAATAATGTGTCCACGGATGCTGGGCCCGCCGGCGCCTTTATGGATTCTCGACCGGCTTCATCGGATAGCCGGCATCTCCGGCCTGTGATGTGAGCGCGCCGCGCTCACCGTCGCGATCGATACCGAGCCACATTGTCCGTTTCTCGCTTGTTTTTGGCCGAAATTGCCGGCCAATCGGCTGCCACATTGACCAACGGCCGAAACTGGCGGAACGGGATTTGCAGGACAAAGCGGTAGGGAGCAAGATCAGCTGATGCGTGTAACGATACTGGCACCCCCCGGTGTTCAATCGCTAGATGTGGTTGGACCAGCCGAGGTATTTTGGGAGGCGGCTCGAAGGCTGGGTGACCCGACGGCGTATGAAGTCCAGGTGATGTCAACGTCCGCCGAACCGGTCTGCGGAACCGGCAGCCTTCGGTTCCTTGCCGATCGCAATATCTTCGAGCCGGACGAGCCGATCGACACGCTTTTGGTCGGCGGAGATCCGTCGTTTGAGACGATCGATCCGGCGGTGGTGAAATGGCTTCGACGACGCGCCCCCGAAGCCCGACGATACGGTTCGGTATGTACCGGCGTATTTCTTTTGGCCGCAGCCGGGCTGCTCGACGGCAAACGTGTGACCACGCATTGGGAATGCGCGGGTCGTTTGAGAAGCGAGTATCCGAGCCTGGACATCGATGCGGATCAGATTTTCATCCAGGACGGTGCTCTCTGTACGACAGCTGGAGTTACCGCCGGGATGGACCTCGCTCTGGCTCTGGTGGAGGAAGACTACGGCCGTGAACTGGCCCTGATCGTTGCCCGTTACATGGTGATGTTCCTGAAGCGGCCCGGCGGGCAATCGCAATTTAGCGCCCATCTCGCCGCGCAGATGTCCGGGAAAACGCGAATCCAGCAAGCGCAGGAATATGTGATCGAGAATTTGTCGGAACGGCTCTCGGTCGATAACCTGGCTGAGCATGCAGGCATGAGCACCCGCAATTTCGCCCGCGTTTTCAGACAGGAAATGAACATTACTCCCGCCGAATTCGTCGACGCGGCCAGGCTGGACGCCGCCCGTCGATTTCTGGAGGACACGGCCAAGCCGCTGCAACAAATTGCTTCGCAATGCGGATTCGGCAATGTCGACGGCATGCGGCGCAAGTTTATTCGCGAACTCGGAGTAAGCCCCGGCGAGTATCGACGCCGATTTCGCAGCGCCTGGGTGGGTACCGAGAATAAGTCCATTCCTTCCGGTGGTCATTTCCGAAATCAGACGTATGGACGGCGCTGATCGGTGCCACCCCGCTAGCGGAGAACCCGACCGGGTGTGCTCCGAGATGGATACGTGAGCGGACCGTTTTCTCCTTCCGTTGCGTTATGGGCCGTTGCGCCCGGCATGACTCTCCGCCGCTCTTCGGCGAACGTCGCATGTTCGCATCAATTCAGGCTTCGGAGCCGATCGCCGCTGTTACAGTTTGTTGAAGGATGGCCGACCCTGAAGTGATTTTGGCCGTCCCTCGCAGATTTGATGCGTTAGTCTCACCTGGCTGACACTGTTGAAATGTGCGGCGATAAGCGCGGGCCGATCGCGTTTGGCGAAACGTGAGCTATGGCGGGACAAATTGCAGACGTTCTCGAATAGATCCAACCGCGTCCTGCGTATCGGCATTGTCGCGCCGAGCGGATCCCAGGCGCTGGACTTCATGGGGCCGATCGACGCTTTTCACGAAGCCAATCGATCCAGCGAATCTTCTTCACGATATGAGGTTGACCTGATCGGCGTGGGCGCCGGACCGATAGTGTCGTCTTCGGGCACTCGTCTGCTTCCGGACAAAGTGATCGGATCGGATTTGAATTTCTACGACACGATCCTGGTTGCCGGAAGCCTCGATGATGAGACAAACGTATGCGAGCAAGGACTCGTCGACTGGCTTGCCGTCGCGGCACCACTGGCTCGCCGCGTCGGATCAATCAGCAACGGCGCATTTGCGCTGGCTGCGGCTGGTTTGCTCGACGGCCGGCGCGCGGCGACGCACTGGCGGGCTGCCAAGCGGCTGTCTGCCATGTTTCCGAAGATCCGCGTCGAACCGGACTGCCTCTTTGTCCGCGACGGTCCCGTCTACACCGCCGCAGGCGTGACGGCGGGAATCGATCTTTGCTTGCACCTCATCGAAAGCGATTGCGGGCACGCAACTTCGCTGGACGTTGCCCGGATGATGGTGATCTTCCTGCGGCGCTCGGGTGGTCAACCGCAGATAAGCGCATTTTTGAAGGCTCAATCAGCCAGCAATACCAAGATCGCGGATGCCATGGAGTGGGCGCTTGAAAATCTCCACGCCGACTTGTCTGTGGATGAATTGGCAAAGCGAGCGGCAATGAGTCCTCGCAATTTCAGTCGAGCATTTCAACTTGAACTCAGGATGACGCCAAGTCGCTATATTGAGCAAGTGCGAGTGGAGGCGGCCCGCCTCTTGCTGGAAACGACTTCGCTTTCCATCCAGCAGATTGCTTACCGCACAGGATTTTTCATTCCGGGGAACATGCGCAGAGCATTCGTTCGGGTCTTGCAGATTTCGCCAGGGGATTTCAGACAAAGATGCAGGTCGCAATCGGCCATCGATGCATCGCAACAGAAAGTCATGCTCGGGATGTAGGCTTGATGGGCCGGGAAATGAGATCCGACGAAATTGAGTCCGGTTCATTCGATTATGCGAGTTTCCATTCTATCAATCACGCGGCACGTCTCGGATTCGCTTTCCAGTCCGATAGATCCGGCTGATTCGTTCCGACAAATGTTCAGTTTCCGGCTGCCAGCTTGCGCTTCATCTACTGCGCATTCAGTTCGCGCTCCGGCGCCAGCGAGCGGGCGTAAATTTGCGTGGCCCGGATAAGGGCCTCGATCCCGCGCTTCGATCGCGCTTGATTGGGTTTGGCCAGTTCCTGCAGCAATAGCCCGTCGACGCTGGCCAGCATGAAGCGGGCAACGGCGGTGCAGCCGGAGGGGGAGAGCTCTCCGGTTCTCTTGGAAACCGCGATCAGGAAATCGAGATAGACCCGAACATAGGCGTCGTATTGCTGGTCGGCGAGCCATTGGGCGCCCTCGCGAAGCGCATATAATGTCAACTCATACTGAACGATTTGCAGCACCCGCGTTTGCGTGACCCAGCGCCATGCCGCCTTGAGCACCTGTTCGATGCAATCGTCAAGGCTGCTGCTATCCTTTATCTCCTCGCGAAAAGCCAGCGTCATTTCATCGATCAGCGCCTCGAACACCGCCAGAAGCAACGCGCTCTTGCTGTCGAAGTGATAGTGCAGTGTTGCCAGGCGCACGCCGGATTCGGCTGCGATCTTTCGCGTCGTGGCTCCGATAACGCCCGTCGCCGATAGCACCCGTATCGCGCCTTCGATCACTTGGGCCCGGGTCGCATCGCCCTTCGTCTTTGTCATAGTCATACGCAATTCCTTTTGTCGTTCCGCGCGGCTTTGTCAATTTCAAAGCACGGTTCTCCAAAGGGGCTGAAGGCCGGCATCCGCTGCGGCCCCGCCGGAACGGTAGACCAAACGCCGGGCAACTGCCGCTCTTAATTTGGTCATTCGACCATATTTGGTCGCTTGACCAAAACGACGTGATGGACATATCCTGTCGCAAACGACGGCGGCCTAATTTGCGGAGCCGGCAAGAAACGTTGGCCCTGGAACGGGAGATTGTCCCATGCAAAACGAGATGCGTCTGGCAAACGACAGGCTTACCAAGGACATCGTCTATCCCTTCGCGAACGCCAATTTTCTGGCGAAGCATCCGCCGCTCTGCATCGAGGGCGGTGAGGGCGTCTATGTCATGGACGGGCGCGGCAAGCGCTATATCGACGGCCAGGGCGGGCTATGGAACGTCAATGCCGGCCATGGGCGGCCGGAGATCAAGCAGGCCATCGTTGAACAGCTCGACAAGCTGAGCTTCTATTCGATGTTCGGCAATACTGCGACCATGCCGATGATCGAGCTCGCCGAATTGCTGTGCCGGCTGACGGCGCCTGAGGGCATGAAGCGGGTATTTTATTCTTCGGGCGGCTCCGAGGCGGTCGAGGCGGCGATCAAGCTGACGCGGCAATTCTGGCGGCTGTCGCAAAAGCCGGAACGGACCAAATTCATTTCGCTGCAACAGGCCTATCACGGCGTCACGCTCGGCGCGCTCTCGCTGAACGGCAAGACGGCGTATCGCGAACAATATGAGCCTTTGTTGCAGGGCTTTTTCCAGGTCGAGACGCCCTACCTCTATCGCAATCCCTTCACCAGCGATCCGCTGGAGCTCGGCCGTATCTGCGCCGAACTCCTGGAGCGGGAGATCATCTATCAGGGGCCAAACACGGTCGCGGCGTTCATTGCCGAGCCGATTCAAGGCGCGGGCGGCGTCATTGTTCCGCCTCCGAATTTCTGGCCCCTGGTGCGCAAGATCTGCGACCGGCACGGCGTTCTGATGATCTCCGATGAAGTGGTGACCGGCTTTGGGCGGTCTGGCACCATGTTCGGCTGCCGCACGCACGGGGTTAAGCCGGACATCATGGTTTTCGCAAAAGGCATCAACAGCGGCTATGTGCCGTTCGGAGCCACGATGATCAACGCGCGCGTGGCGGCGGCGTTCGATTCCGATGACAACAATGAATTCACGCCGCGCGCCTTCATGCATGGCAACACCTATGCTGGCCATCCCCTGGCCTGCGCGGCGGCGCTCGCGAACCTGCGCATCGTCGAGCAGGAAAACCTGCCGGCCAACGCGGCAGAAGTTGGCAAATATCTCCTGGGCCGGCTGAAGGAATTGGAGCCGCGCCATCGCAACATCGGCGACGTCAGGGGCATGGGACTGATGATCGGGATCGAGCTGGTCGCCGACAAGAAGACAAAGCAACCGTTCGACCTCGCTGAGGGATTTGGAGCGAGGATCTGGGAGCGTTGCGTGGAAAAGGGCGTGTTGATCCGCAACCTGGCAGACACCTTCATCATCTCCCCGCCGTTGACGCTCACGAAGGAGCACGCGGACGTCATCGTGGAAACGTTCGCAGGCGCGATATCGGCAGTTGAATGAGAGATTTGAGATAGGGCTTGCGCCACAGCGCGATCGGGGGCGACGGCAATGACGACGGGTTGGCTCAGTCACGAGCTCTATATGTGGCACGACACAGGCGCCTCGGCGGGCGTGCTTCCGCCAGGCCTTGGCGTGCAACCCGGTACGCCGTACGAAAACCCCGAATCGAAGCGTCGCTTCCGTAATCTTGTCGAAGTCAGCGGTCTGATCGATCATCTGAAGGTCCTTAAGCCGCGCCCCGCCACCGAAGACGAAATCGAACGCGTCCACACCCGAGCGCATATCGAAAAGATCAAGGCCATGAGCGCGACCGGGGGAGGTGACGCCAGCTACCTGTCGCCATTCGGTCGCGGCAGCTTCGAGATCGCGTTGCTCTCCGCCGGCGGCGCGATTTGTGCGTTGGATGCCGTCATGCGCGGCGAAGTGAAGAATGCTTACGCGCTGGTGCGCCCTCCCGGACATCATGCCGTCCCCGACCTCGGCATGGGCTTTTGCCTGTTCGGAAATGTCGGCGTCGCGATCCGGCACGCTCAGGCGACCTACGGCCTCAAGCGCATCGCAACCGTCGATTGGGACGTGCACCACGGCAATGGCACCCAGGCGATGTTCTATCGTGACCCCAGTGTGCTGACGATCTCGTTGCATCAGGACAATCTGTTTCCGGCGGACTCCGGAAGCTGCGAGGAGAACGGCGAGGCCGAAGGCAAAGGATTCAACATCAACATTCCCTTGCCGCCCGGATGCGGAAACGGGGCCTATGTCGAGGCCCTGCGCCGCGTCGTGATCCCGGCGCTGCAGCGCTACAAGCCGGAGCTGATTGTGGTTCCAAGCGGCTTCGACGCGGCCGGCGTTGATCCCCTGGGGCGCATGATGGTGTCCAGCGACGGCTATCGCGACATGACGCGCCTGTTGTTGACGGCGGCGGACGAGCTGTGCGGCGGCAAGCTCGTGATGGTGCACGAGGGCGGTTATTCCGAGAGTTACGTCCCGTATTGCGGCCTCGCCGTGCTCGAGGAAATGTCCGGCGTGCGCACGTCGATCGAAGACATTTGGGCGCCGCTGATGGCCAATTGGGGACAGCAGGCGCTGCAACCGCATCAGGCCGAGGCCATCGCGAGAGCAGCACGACAGATCGAAAATTTACCCTGAACGATAGTGGAGGAGGAAGTCATGTCTCAATCCGATATCAAGAAACCGAATGTCATTCCCAGCCGACGATCTTTTCTGACCGGCGCGGCGGCGCTCACCGGGGGCGCGGCAGTGCTCGCAAGTATCAACGACGGCGCCCGCGCTGCTGGCGCCGCCATTCCGGTCGGGCAAGCTGCTCCGCTCACCGACTTCGCCGCCGCGGACGGCGTCGAATTCAAGAACGGGCTCACGCTGGCGTGCGAGGAAATCAACGCGCTGGGCGGTATTCTGGGCCGTCCGCTCGAACCCTATTTCGAAGACACCGTGCAAATGGGCGACGCCACCAACGTCCAGGCCGTTCAGCGGCTGATCGATCGCCGTTCCGTTCACGCGGTCATCAATGGCTACAATGTCGGCTCGGGCGCCGTGATCCAGGATGTGATCGCCAATTCCGGGATCATCTATGTGCATTATGACACCACGATCGCGCACAATAATCTGATCAAATCAAATCCGAAAAAATATTTCGGCTCCTTCCAGGGCGATCCCGCCGAGTTCTGGTATGGCTCGGGGCTGCTCGACTACCTCAAGGCGCTTTCCGCGAGCGGTCAGTGGAAGCCCGCCAACGACAAGGTCGCGATCATCACCAGCGCCGGCGTCTATAGTGTGAATATCGCCAATGCGGTGAAGGACAAGTCCGGTCAATATGGCTGGAAGGTCAGCCTGTTCGAGACGGTCAACGTGCCGATTTCGGAATGGGGCCCGACGCTCGCGAAGATCCGGCAAGACCCTCCGGGCCTCATCGTGATTACGCATTTCTATCCCGGCGATCTCGCGCAGTTCATGATCCAGTTTGTTCGCAATCCGACCCCGAGCCTGGTCTATATGCAGTACGGGCCGTCCATTCCCGCGTTCCGCGACGTCGGCAAGGAGGCCGTCAATGGCGTGCTTTACGCCACCGTGATCGCAGCCCTGCAAGACGAAATCGGAAACGATTTCGAGAAACGCTACAAGGCCAAATTCGGCCCGAACGCGGGGCACCTTTCGGGATGCCAGCCCTATGATGGCGCGTATATCTGGGCCGCGGCTGCGGCCATGGCCGGCGGCACGGGGGAGCCGGGCAACGATGCGCAAAATCGCAAGGTGGCCGACCGGATGCGCGCCATGATCCATCGCGGGGTCTGCGGGACGACGAGGTTTATTCCGGGCGAGCAGGCCGCCTATCAATATCCCGCGCAGACCAAGGATCCGTCGCTGGGGATGCCGCATCAATTCCTGCAGATTCAGGACTTCAAAAAGGGGCCGGCCCTGATCGGTCCGGAACTCTATGCGACCGGCAAGTTCATGACGCCGCCCTGGATCAAAGCATAGCCGCCGATGAACGCCGCCGGCGCGCCCCTTCTGCAATGCAGGAACCTGTCGAAGTATTTCGGCGCGCTGGCGGCGGTCAAGGATTTGAGTTTCGACGTCGCCGAGGGCGAAATTCTCGGCATCGGCGGACCCAACGGCGCCGGCAAAACGACGCTGTTCGAAATGATTTCCGGTTTGAACCCCGCGAGTGAGGGCGGGATCCTGTTCGAAGGCCGAGATGTCGCGAGGCTTGCTCCCGAACGCGTCTGTCACGAAGGCATATTGCGGACCTTCCAGCTCAATGCGGGCTTTGACAGCATGACGGTTGCGGAAACCGTCTTGGCCTCCGCGCAATTCGGCGCGGCCAACCGTCTTTGGCCGGGCCTGCGCCTCGACAAGCGATCCCGCGAAACGACGGCCGACGTTCTCGCGCTGGTCGGGCTCACGGATGTTGGCGCTGCTTTAACTGAAACCTTGCCTATCCTGGAGCGCAAATTGTTGATGATCGCCAGCGCCATGGCGGCGGCCCCAAAGCTGTTGTTGATGGACGAGCCGGCTGGCGGCCTGACGCCGAGGGAAATCGATCGCGTGATCGAGGTCGTCGAGAATGTGCGAAGGCGCGGCGTTACGATTGTTCTCATCGAGCATGTGATGCGATTTCTGACGCGGCTTTCGTCTCGCGTCATGATCATGCACCACGGCGAGAAGATATACGAAGGGCCTCCGGAGGGGCTCGCGAGCGACGCCAAAGTCGTGGACGTCTATCTCGGCGCTGGCGCATCGTCGCGCCTGAAGGCGCAGTTCGACGCAAAGGCGCAGCCGTGATGGCGCCGCCGCTGCTTGCGATTGAGAACCTGTCGGCGGGGTACAAGGGACTCAACGTGCTCGCCGGCCTGTCGCTGGAAGTCGGCGCCGGGCGAGTTCATTGCGGTTGTCGGACCCAACGGGCATGGCAAGACCACGCTGCTGAAGACCATTTCCGGCCTTTTGTCCGCAAGCGGAGGCTCGATCACGCTCGCCGGCCTCGATCTGACGCATCGACGGGCGGATCAGATCGTCGCGGCCGGTATCGTGCACGTGCCGCAGGGCGATCTCTTGTTTCCCGACATGACGGTGCGGGAAAATCTTCTGATGGGCGCCTATCTCCCTGAGGCCGCCGCGCAAGCCAGCGGGCGCCTGGAGGAGGTGTTTCAACTGCTTCCCAAACTGCGCGAGCGTCAGGGGCAGATCGCTTCCACCTTGTCCGGCGGCGAGCGCCGGATGACGGGGATCGGGCGCGGCCTGATGAGCGGCGGCAAGGTTCTGATGCTCGACGAGCCATCGCTGGGACTGGCCCCGATCGTGATCGACCAGATCTACGAACTCATCGACCGCCTCAGGGCAAGCGGGCGCACCATCGTGCTGGTCGAGGAGAACGCTGCCCGCATCTTTGATCGCGCGGATCGCGTCTATCTCCTGGACAATGGTCACTTCGTCTGGTCGGGGAGCGGATCGGAATTGATGCAGCGTCCTGAAGTCCTGCAAACCTATCTGGGAGGCTGACGGTCGTGGACGTCCTTACTCAAATCGTCGTTTCCGGACTGACGCTCGGCGCGATGTACGCGATTTCGACGGTGGGGCTGTCGCTGGTCTACGGCTCCCTCAACATGCTGAACATGGCGCATGGCGGCATTCTGACCATTGGCGGTTATGCCGCTTACGCGGTCTCGCAGCAATTGGGCTGGCCGCCGGCATTCGGCTTTCTGGCGGCGCTGGTGGTGGGGGCGGCCGTCGGCTTGCTGATTTTCGTCGCCACGGCGTGGCCGTTGCTGAGTTCGAAGAACTTCGAAACCAACATATTCATCGCCACGATCGGCGTTGGCGCCGTGTTTGAAAATCTCGTGCTCAAGCTGTTCGGCCCTTACGCCAAGCCGCAACCGCTCAACATTGCCGGAGGAATCAAGCTCGGCGCTGTTCTGGTTCCCTACCAGAATATCTCGATTCTGGCCGTCGCTGTCGTGATGATGATTTTGGTCGCTCTGCTGTTGCAACGCAGCCGCACCGGCCGTGCGATCCGCGCTACGGCGCAAAGCCGCGACGCCGCCCAACTGATGGGCGTGCATGTCGTCAGGGTCTATGCGCAGGTGCTGGCGTTGTCGGGGGCGCTCGCTGCCCTCTCGGGTGTCATGATCAGCTCGCTCGCGACGCTGTCGCCGACGATGGGCGGCGATCCGATGCTCAAAGCGTTCATCATCTGTGTCGTTGCAGGATTGGGCAACACCTATGGCGCCGTCGCGGCGGCAGTGGTGATCGGTCTGATCGAGGCTTCCACCCAATATGTGCTCGGCGTTCGCTTTGGCTTCGCGTTGCTGTTGCTCCTGGTGATCGCCGTGCTGATCTGGCGGCCTTCAGGCATTTTCGGCAAGAGCCGGGTGGTGCGGTTGTGACCGCCGGTCGCCGCGACCTCATTGCGGGAGTGGCGATGCTCGCCTGCGCGAGCGCCGTGCCGTTTGTCTTTCCCGAGCGCTATCTCATCACCCAGATGACGGTGTTCTTCATCTGGGCAACGGTCGTCACACAATGGAACCTGGTGCTCGGCGTCGGCGGGATCTTCTCGCTCGCGCAGATGGCGTTGTTTGCCTGCGGCTCCTATGGCACGGCGATGCTCGGCTATTACTTCCATTGGCCGCTCTGGCTCGCCATGCCGGCCTCGGCCGTGCTGGCGCTCATCGTCTCGATGCTGATCGGGGTCGCCTGCCTGCAACTCAAGGGCCCCTATGTCGCGCTGCTCACGCTCGCTATCGCGCAAGTGATCTATCTCCTGATCATCAACGACACCGAATGCTTCACGACCAACGAAGGCGGCTGCATGCCGCTGTTCGGCGGCGTGCGCGGCATCGGCAAGTTCGGCGATCTCGGCTTTCGTGATTTGTTCGGGTCGAAATTCATCGTGGCGAACTATTTTCTCGGCTTGACGCTGCTTGCCGCCGCCTTCGGCTTTTCCGTGATCGTCATTCGCGGTCCACTCGGCCTTGCGTTCCGGGCATTGCGCGACAATCCGGGTTACGCGATGTCGCGTGGAATCAGTCAGTTCAAGTATCAATTGTGGATTTTCGCGCTATCGGCTTTTTTCACGGCGCTCGCGGGCGCGGTCTATGCCGCCGACTTTCGCGTCGTGGGGCCGACCATCTTCTCATTCACGCTGCTCTTGTTCCTTCTCTCCATGATCGTCGTTGGCGGCATGGGGTCCGTCTGGGGCCCATTAGTGGGCGCGGTCGTCCTGATGGTCGCGGATGAAGGTTTCAAGGAATTTCAGGACTGGCGCGCTCTCGGCATGGGGCTGATATTGCCCCTGTTCGTCGTCTTGTTGCCCGGCGGGCTGACTGGCCTTTTCGACCGCGGTCGCGCCAAATAAAGTAAGCTGAATCCACAAATGAACATCCAAAAAATCTGTTGGCGCGATCCGCTGGGCTGATCTGTCCTGCGCGCTCAGCGCGATTTGTTGAACGGGATCAAGCTGATTTGCCCTGTCCAGTCCCCCCTTGCAAAAATATTTCCATTCCATTTTCACCCAAATCACTTCTACAACTCGCGCCATCCCGGCCCACACAAAGGGGCGTTTCGCGATCGTCACGAACGTAGGGCAGGGGTGCGATGGACGCGGGCGGCGCTGCTGACGAGAGCGCAACTCTGCGGACGGCGAAGTCGTGTGGTCCTGACGCCCCGACGCTGGCGTCAAGTTCGGGATGATGCTTCGCATCACACGGATGATGGTGGCAAGAAAGCCCGGTCACCAGGGAGAGCTCGAAGCAGCCGTTAAAACCATCGCGTGCGGGAATGCCGGGTGATCCCGGTGCGACCGTGGTGACTAACGCGCGTGCCATCTATTCTACACGCGCGGCTGCGGGTGCAACGGGCACCCGGCATTCCCCGCGCCCTTCTTAGGGTCGCCCCGCGCCCTTCTTAGGGTCGCGCCGCGCCCTCCATTTCAGGGCGAAAGATTCAGGCAACAACCCGGGTACAGCGCGCCGCGGGAATGCGGACTCTTGTTCGAGCTGTTTGAAAATCAAGGTTCCTTCAGCTTGATTTGCAAAGCCGGAGCGATAGGTCGCCTCACCGATGTTGATCCGTTCGCGTCCGCCGCCGGCCGGAACGATCCGCATTCTCTCATGGTCGTTTCGTCGGGTGGGCACAGCGACAATGATCGGACCGTCGTCGAGGAGATCCTCTATCCGTGTTCCGGTCTCTCCGGATCGCACGATTACCGCGTGCGCGGCGGATATCGTCTCCTTCACCGCGCCGAGGAGCGGCGAGGTATTCTCCACCGGGTCGATCGCGTTCAGCCGGTCGTTGCCACACAACAATTTCGATAATAATGTTTCGCGGCTGCTCGCAAATGTCGTCAGTGCCTTCATAAAAAGATAAAGCCGAAGGGAGGGAACTATGCTGAAGACCATTGATCCGCTGCTCAATGCCGATGTGCTCTATGCCTTGCGTGCGATGGGACACGGCGATCGTCTGGTCATCTGCGACACCAATTTTCCCGCTGACGCCATCGCGCGGCAGACAACTCTCGGTCGATTGTTGCGTATCGACAATGTCAGCGCAGCAAGAGCGGTTGGAGCGGTGCTGTCGGTGCTGCCGCTGGACACATTCGTCGATGACGCGGCGATCCGTATGGAGATCGTCGGCAAGCCGGAGGAGGTTCCGGCGGTACAGCAGGAGGTTCAAGCTGCGGTTGATTTTGCCGAAGGCAAATCCCGGCCCCTCGTTGGTGTCGAACGCCACGCCTTCTATGAGAAGGCGAAGACAGCCTACTGCGTAATCGCGACGGGCGAGCGCCGCTTCTACGGGTGTTTCCTTTTCACCAAGGGCGTCATCCCGCCGGATGAAGGGCTCTGAGCATGGACAAAAATGGCGTGGCCATTCTTGGTGTCTTTGTTGCGGACCTCACCTTCCGTGCCGGTAAAATGCCTGCCATTGGTGAGACGATTGCCGGCTCCGGCTTTGCCATGGGGCCGGGCGGCAAGGGCTCGAACCAGGCCGTTGCTGCCGCGCGCGCGGGTTCTCGCGTCACTTTCATTTCCCGGATCGGCAGCGACGCATTTGGAGAACTGGCCCTCAAGACCTGGAAAGCTGACGGAATTCAGCCGCGCGTGACGCAAACCGCGACTGCGCCGACCGGAGCGGCTTTCATCTATGTCCATGAAACACGGGGTGACAACGCCATCATTATCGTGGCCGGCGCGGCCATGGATTTGTGCGCAGCGGATGTCGATGCGGCAGCGGACGCTATACGCGCAAGCCGCGTGTTCGTGACCCAGCTCGAGCAGCCGGTGGATGCCGCGCGCCGTGGGCTGGAAATCGCCCGCGCCGCGGGCTGCATCACGGTGCTCAATCCGGCACCGGCAATCGATCTCGACGACGCCGTTCTCGCTCTGAGCGACTATGTCGTGCCGAATGAAAGCGAGGCCGAAGCGTTGACCGGCATTGCCGTGGGAGACCTCGCCGCCGCTCGCCGCGCCGGCGACGCCCTGCTTGCCAGGGGCGCCGGTACGGCGTTGATCACGCTCGGCGAGCGTGGCGCGCTGTTTCACGCGAAAGACCGTTCGGTCCATATCGCGCCCTTTTCGGTTGGCAAGGTGGCAGAGACGACCGGCGCCGGGGACGCCTTCGTCGGCGGCTTCGCGGCTTCCCTCGCTCGAGGAGCGGATCCGCTTCAGGCCGCGCGCTTCGGATCGGCGGCCGCGGGAATTTCGGTAACGCGGCCTGGCACCGCTCCGGCTATGCCGCGCCGCGAGGAGATCGAAATTCTGTTGGAGGAGCATTCGCCGTCATGATGCGAAACGTCCTGATCAACCATGTCTAGAACGAAGTCGGCGAGCACGTGTGTCTAAAATAACAGTGAAGCAGCCCGACGGGCAAAGACCCGACGGGCAAAGAAAAAGGGAGGTTAAGCGATGAAACAGCAAGAGCACGATCAGTATCCTGGAACGCGACCCAACCGACGCACCGTGCTGAAGGGAGCCGCCAGTGCCGCAGCCTTGGGCACGACCGGGGCTCTCGGCCCGTTCACCGGGCTTGCGCTGGCGCAAGACGATATAAGGGCGAAAATCCTGCAAATTCCGGGTGTGGGCAAGGGGGCGCCGACCGACGCCGACTGGCAGAAAGTGGGTGAACTGTGCCTCGGTCCCACCAAGGCAAGCGTCAAGGAGGGAGAGTTCAAGGGCGTCGAGCTTTCCTTCATGGGGCTCAACAATCAGAATCTGCACAATTTGCTGTTCCGCGGTTTTTTGAAACCGTGGGAGGCCTACACCGGCGCGAAAATTTCCTGGATCGATCTCGCACAGGCCGACTACAATCCGCGGCTGCAACAGGCGATCGCGACCGGTACGGTCGACTTCGACATCCTCGAAATGGGCGCGCCCTTTGAGGGCGACGTGTGCGGCAAGGGACTTGCCTCCGAAATGCCGGACTGGGTCAAGAAGCAGATCGATATCGACGATTATGTCGACTATCTGAAGCCGCCAGTCGGAACCTGGAACGGAAAGACCTATCGCGTGACGATCGACGGCGATTGCCACAACTTCAATTACCGGACCGACTATTTCTCCGACGCGGCTCTGGCCAAGGCCTGGAAGGACGCCGGCAATACCAGCGAGTGGGGTGTGCCGAAGACCTGGCAGCAAGTTCAAGCGGTGACCAAGTTCCTCAAGGGCAAGAAGTTCAAGGGACAAAATGCCTTTGGCTATCTGGACGCGCCCAAGCCGTGGGGTGGATTCGGCTTCTATTTCCTCGGCAGCCGTGCCACGGCCTACGCCAAGCATCCTGACGACAAGGCCTGGTTATTCGATGTCGGCACCATGAAGCCGCGTATCAACAATCCGGCCTGGGTTCGCGCCATTCAGGATGTGATCGATGCGCTGCCGTCGGAGCCGGCCGACCAGCTCAATGCCGATCCGAACACCACCGGCTTCCAGCAATTCCTCGCCGGCATCGGCTCGATGATCCCCTGGTGGGGAGATATCGGGCAAGTGGCGAAGGCGAGCGACACCTCCGTCATCGGCGACGTGGTCGGATTCGATATCCTGCCCGGATCGGACGACGTCTACAACGCCAAGACCGGCAAATGGGACAAGCTGTCAAGCGGTCCAAACCATGCGCCGAACTGCGCCTATCTCGGTTGGGGCATCTACGTCATGGCGAGGGTCAATGGCGACGAACGGAAGCACAAGGCAGCCTGGAGTGCGGCCGCGCATCTCGGCGGCAAGGATCTGTCGCTCTGGACCGTGATGTATCCGTCCGGCTTCCAGGTGCACCGAACCAGCCACTCCAACATCGACGAATGGGTCGGAGCTGGCTACGACAGGAAATACATCACGTCCTACCTGAACTCCCAGTTCGGCTCCTACAATCATCCGAACCGGGCTGTCGAGCCGCGCATTCCAGGCATCTTCCAGTACTACAGCATCGCGGAAGATGAACTGACAAAGATCTTCGCCGGCCAGTACGATGCACAGACTGGCGCCAACAACATCGCCGCGGCCTGGGAAAAACTGACCGACCAGATCGGCCGTGACAAGCAGATCGCGCTCTACAAGGCGTCGCTCGGCATGTAGCTTCCTCCTCGCCGGATCACTCGATCCTCGGCTGGCGCCTTTCGAAGCGCCAGCCGGCTTTATTCTCGGTGATAAGATCAGGCTCAATCGGCAAAGTGCGATCTTGATGCAGAATTCATCGGTGGTTGCGGATATCCGACCCAACAAGGGCGTATCGCAACGCATGCTTGCCGGCCGGAAGAAGCTGGGCCGGGCGTTCGTCGGCGTTGCTTCGCTGGGGGCACTGCTCTTGCTGCTCATCCAGGTCCTGCACGCGACCGGGACGATTGCGGCAGGATTTACCAATTGGCGCCCAATCCTCTATGCCTATCTGGTTTGGGCTATCGTGTTCGGCATTGGCCAGGTCGTGATCCGGGGAGAATCCGGCCTGCGCGCATTATTCCTGCTCCCGGCCGTCTTGTTCACCGTTGCAGTTGTGATCTTTCCGACGCTTTTCGGAATTTATATCGCCTCGCTGGACTGGAATCTAAGTTCCTTTGAAGGACCACACTTCAACGGCCTCAACAATCTCGTCGGATTGCTTCGCGATAGCTACTACTGGAACGCGCTGGCCAATATGGTCTTCTATGTGGCGTCCGTGTTTGGCGAGTATGCGATTGCATTTGGCCTGGCGTTGTTGCTGAACGCCAACATCCGAGCCCAAAAATTCTTCCGTGTCGTGTTCCTGCTGCCGCTGATGCTGAGCCCGGTTGCGGTCAGCTGGATGATTGGTAAATCGCTGATGGAGTATCGTTTTGGCCCAGCGGCAACGCTGGCGCGCCATTTGGGATGGGACAATCCGGCTTTCTTTTCGACGCCCTGGGCAGCGCGATCGAGCATCGAAGCGATGGATGCCTGGGTTTCCATCCCCTTCATCATGATCCTGCTGCTCGCTGGATTACAGGCGATGCCCAAGGAGGTGCAGGAGGCCGCCAAGGTCGATGGCGCAAACGGCTGGCAATCCTTCTGGCACGTCACATTCCCGCTCATGCTGCCGGTGAGCCTCACTGTTCTCATCATCAGGATCATTTTCAAATTGAAGCTTGCTGACATCGTGATCAACGTGACTGCGGGAGGACCCGGCGGCGCCACGGACACCGTGTCGAGCTTCATCTACCGCGTCTATCGCGATCGATCGAATGTCGGATACGGCACCGGGCTCGCGATATTCTATCTCCTTCTCATCATCGTCTTCCTGACCGTCCTGTTGCGCCTGTCCAAGCGATGGACCCAGAAGGTTGCCTGAACCTGCGGGCCGAAAGCCGCATCTCAAAGGGAAATGCTCGATTGTCGATTGTTACCCCAGCGTCGAAACCGTCCCGGAAGCATCACGCGGCATTTCGGGCGAGGCGGATTCTCAGCCGCGGGTTGATCTATGGTGTGTTGCTGTTCTGGACGTTTGTCTGCCTGTTTCCGATCTATTGGACGATCACGACCGCCTTCAAATCCGCGACCGATGTGACGCAAGGGCACCTGATTCCATGGCTGGATTTTCAGCCGGATTGGAAAGGGCTGGCGCTCTCTCGGCCTCTCGCCCGATACGATCCTGCAGGGCTCCAATCCACGCGACGAGTTCGTGAGCGGGTTCGAGAACAGCGTCATCGTATCGGTCGGCGCCTCCATCCTGGCGCTCGTGCTCGGGTCATTGGCGGCCTACGGGCTGAGCCGCTTCCGATACAAATTCGCGTGGATGCGCAACGACGATATTTTGTTTTTCTTCATGTCGCAGTTGATCCTGCCGCCGGTCGTGCTGGCCTTGCCGTTTCTGGTTCTCTACAAGGCGTTGTCGCTGCTGGACACGCGCATTGGACTGATCCTGATCTATACCTTGACGGTGCTGCCGATCGTCATCTGGATCATGCGCGATCAATTCAACTCGATCCCGATCGAGCTGGATGAAGCCGCCTTTGTCGACGGCCTCTCGATCTGGGGGGCATTCATTCGCATCGCGTTGCCGCTCGCGCTTCCGGGCATGGTGGCGGCCTTCATCCTCTCGCTGGTGCTGTGCTGGAACGAATATTTCTTTGCGGCACTGCTGACGAGCACGGACGCGAAGACGTTGCCCGTCATGGTCGCCAGCCAAACCGGCTCGCAGGGCATCAACTGGTGGTCGATGGCAGCACTATCGACAGCGGCGATCGTCCCGCTCGTCCTGGTCGGGATTTTCCTCGAACGCTACATCGTCAGCGGATTGACGGCGGGTTCGGGTAAATAGAGCCTAAGTTTTGCATCGGGTTCGCTCGCGTTGACAGATGGCTGCAAGGAAATACGCTGTGCGCAGACTTCAATGATGGACCGGCGCAAACCGGACCGCGACAGGGAAGAACTACATTCACCATGGTTTCACAATCCGCGCTACCACGCCGTGCGCTGGGCCGAACGGGCCTTGAAGTCTCGGTTCTCGGCTTTGGCACCGCGCCGCTTGGCGATCTCTATGCACATTTGGACGACCGCACCGCCATCGCGGCGGCGGAGCGCGCGTTCGATCTGGGCATCAATCTGCTCGACACGTCACCGCTCTATGGGTCCGGCTTGTCCGAGCACCGCTGCGGGACCGCGCTCAGGCGCGTGCCGCGCAAGGACATCGTCGTCTGCACCAAGGTCGGTCGCTGGATGGATCCATTTCACCGGCCGGACAATCGTTCCGGCTTCGTGGGTGGGCATCCGCATCGCGCAGTGGTCGACTATTCCTATGATGGAACGATGCGTTCAGTGGAACAATCGCTGTTGCGGCTCGGCACCGACCGGCTGGACTTGCTGCTCATCCATGACGTGGATGTTTGAACTCATGGCGCCGATGCGATCGAGGAACGGTTTCGCGAAGCGATGGCCGGCGCCTATGTGGCGCTCGACCGGCTTCGCAGCGAGGGCGTGGTCGCGGGCATTGGCGTCGGCGTAAACGAGGCCGAGATGTGCGTGCGTTTCGCGCACGCCGGATCGTTCGACACGATGCTGCTCGCCGGGCGCTATTCGCTGCTGGAGCAACCGGCGCTCGCGCAGTTCCTGCCGCTGGCGCAGCAACAGGGAATCGCGGTTTTGCTCGGTGGCGTATTCAATTCGGGCATTCTGGCAACTGGCGCGGTCAGCGGCGCCAAGTACAATTATCAGGATGCGCCACCTCATATCCTGGCAAAGGTCGCAGACATCCAGCGGATCTGCGAGGCCCACGGCGTTGCCCTGCCGACCGCGGCGCTGCAGTTCGCCTTGGGCCACCCGGCGGTGGCCAGCGTTGTGCTGGGCGCACAAAACCCGCAGGAGGTCGAGCGCAACGTGGTCGCGCTCTCCAGCAAGGTGCCGGCCGGGTTGTGGGCCGATCTGAAGTCGCAGCATTTGCTCGATGCGGACGCACCTGTTCCAGTATCAAGCTGATGCGGATCGATGCTCACCATCATCTGTGGACTCTCGCTCGGGGAGATTATGGCTGGCTGACGCCCGACCTGGCGCCGATCTATCGGGATTTCCAGCTCTCGGACCTGGCGCCGCACCTCTCCGCAGCCAGGATCGAGGGAACGATCCTGGTTCAGGCCGCGCCGACCGAGGCGGAGACAATGTTTCTGCTCGATATCGCGGAACAGGCGGAAGTGGTGCGCGGCGTGGTCGGCTGGACGGATTTCGACGCAGCGGATGGCGTGGCGCGCATCAATGCGATGGCGGCGCAGAAGCTGCTGGTAGGGCTGCGGCCCATGGTGCAGGACATTCCTGACGATGATTGGCTGCTTGGTCCGGGACTGACGCCGCTGCTGACGGCGATGGCCCGGAATGATCTGATCTTCGACGCCCTGGTAAAGCCGCGTCATTTACCAAGATTCTTGCAAGTGGCCGGCAGCCATCCCGATCTGCAATTCGTGCTCGATCATTGCGCCAAGCCGTCGCTGGCGACCGGCGACATTACAATTTGGCGCCGCGATATTGCGCGGCTCGCCGAACACCCCAACGTCGTCTGTAAATTGTCGGGACTGGCGACGGAGGCTGCACCGGATTGGAGGCCCGCGGATCTGCGTCCGGCAGTGGATCATGTCCTTGCGTGTTTCGGGCCACCGCGCATGCTGTGGGGAAGCGACTGGCCGGTGGTCAATCTTGCCGGCGGCTATGCAAAATGGCTCGCTTCCGCCGAAAGCCTGCTGGCGGACCTGTCGCCGGACGAAAAGACCGCGGTCTTCGGCGGTAATGCGGCGCGCATCTATCTGGCAAAACGCGGACGACGGGCAGGTTGAGAGCGATCGACCGTGCGTTCCGACGACGTCACGCCATCGAGCCGAATAAGCCACGAATCAACGGATTGACGCGGCTGGCGGCTCGTTGGCGATCCGATCCCACAACGCCCGGATCATGTCTTTCATGGCCAGCGCTTCCTGCCAGCGATCAGAGAGCTCGTTGCCGTCGGGACCGGTGATGGCGTAGGGCGGGGGACCAAGCTCGCAGAGGAAGGTGAGCGTCGCATCGGGTCCCGCGCGCTTCTTCCAGGAGCGTATGCCGTAATCCCACCAGCCCATGAACAGCGAGACCCACCCCTGGTGCTGCGGAAAGCCGAGCGAGATCTGTACCTGCTCGCGGCTTGCGATGCGGCCATGAATGCCCCAGGTCTTGTCAAGAATACGATGGATCAGCGCGTGGTTGACGTCATCGACTGGCCAAGCGAATTCGCGGCCGACCAGATAGTGCGAGAGATCGGCGGTCAGCCGCAGGTCGGGAAAGCAGTCGAGGAGCTGCAGTGTAAAGAACAGATCCGTCGTCATACGGTCGCGATGCGTTTCGACATGCACTGCTACGCCGGTCTGTTCAGCAAGGCGGCGCCAGCCTTCGAGCAGCGGAATACAGTCTGTGAGCCGCCGCGGACGAACGTCCGGCTGCAGATTGACATGGTCGGCTCCGAGCTGCGCCACTAGCTCGAGCACCGGCTTCAGGTCGTCGACGGTCTTCGGATAGCACTGTGCCTGCCAGATCATGTCGTGCGATCGCAGGAAGGTCGTGACCTCGGTTGCGAAGGCAGAATCGATGAAGCGCACGCCGGCGCCGTCAAACCCGGCATCGCGGATCATCGCGAGCTGGGTTTGAAGCGGCCATTCCGGCTCATTCGCCAATCGCCGCTCCATCGCCCAGAGCGACTGCAGCACGCGCAGTTGTTGCGCCACGGATCAGGCCCGGGCCGGCATTGCTGCCGGCAGTTCGTTGCTTGCGAAACCGTCAGCCGCGATGTTCTCCTGATAGGTCTCGGGTCCGATCCAGATCGCGATCACCGTGCAGGCCGAAAGAAACATTGCGTAGCAGGCGACCGGCCACCACGTTCCGTAAGCCGCAACCAGCGCCGTGGCCACGAACGGCGCCGGGCCGCCCGACAGCAGCGAGCCGAGTTCGCGCGCAAAGGCAAAGCCGGCGAAGCGGCGCTGCGGTGGGAACAGCTCCGCGAAATAGGCCGCTTGCGGTCCGAACATTGCCGCCGTCACCACGGCGCGGGCAAGGATGAAGGCGAGCGCGATCATGATCCACTGCTTGGTGCCGATCATCCAGAAGAAGGGGAAGGCGAGTGCGACACCCGCCAGCGCGCCGAACATGTAGACCGGTCGTCGTCCGATCCGGTCCGACAAGGCGGCAAAGCCGAGGATCGTGAACAGCTCGATCGTGAATGCCAGCATCAGCGCGCTCAGCGCGTCCGATTTCGGTACGCCGAGTGTTGTAATGATGTAGTTCAAGCCGAACACGGGAAAAAAGTAGCCCAGTCCGTTCTCCGCCATCCGCGCGCCCAGCACGACGAGAAAATTGTGCGGGTGTTGGCGCAGCGCTTCCACCGCAGGATTGCGCTCCACTTTGCCGCGCGCGACCACGGCATCCATATAGACAGGCGTTTCGGTTACGCGCAGGCGGACGAAGATGCCGACAAGGATCAGGACGAAGCTTGCCAGGAAGGGAAGACGCCAGCCCCAACTCATCAGGTCTTCGCGCGGCAGCATTGTCACTAGCGCGAATGCGCCGGCCGCCAGGAGATTGCCGACAGAGACGCCAAGCGGCGCGAAGCCACCCCAGAGGCCGCGATGCTTCGGTGGCGCATTCTCGACAAGATAGATCACCGCGCCGCCATATTCGGCGCCCGCACCGAGGCCCTGGATGACGCGCATCGCCACCAACAAGACCGGTGCCCAGCCGCCGATCTGCGCGTAGGTCGGCAGGAAACCGATCGCGGTGGTACCGATGCCGATCATCAGAAGGGTCGCGACCAGCACCGGCTTGCGCCCATAGCGGTCGCCGAGGATGCCGAACAGGAGGCCGCCGAGCGGCCGCACCACGAAACCGACGCCGAAGGTGAGGAACGATAGCAGGGTACCGATGATCGGATCACTCTTCGGAAAGAAGATATCGCCGAACACCAGCGCGGCGGCCGTGCCGTAGAGGAAGAAGTCGTACCATTCGAGCGCCGATCCGATGCTTGCGGCAAGGATCACACGCAGGCGCGATTTACTGGGACCGCCGGTTGCCGTCTCGGTCATTCGCTCCCTCGTTAAATTGTTTTATTTGCTATCTTGGAAACAACGATGCCCGCGGCTCGCCGCGGGCATCGTCGTTGACGTTACGCGGCACGCGTAAAGTAGGATTTCTTTGCAGCCGACTGGGTCTCGTAGATCGAGCCTTGTCGCTTGGCCGGCGGAAGTGGCATTCGAACCGGCACATTGGTGAGCCGGGGCGTGATCACCGAGGGCCCCGTCAGCAGGCGGCTGTCGAATTCGTCAAAGTCCTTGACCCCCAATAACGGCCAGGCGTCGCTGGCAGCGACTTCGTAGAGCAGGAGATTGCGCGGCTTGCTCGATGTGTTGGTCGCGGAGCCGTGCAGGGCACGCACGTGGTGGAAGGACATGCTGCCGGCCTTGCCTGTGCAGGGCACCGCGCGCCTGATCTCGTCCTGGATCAGGTCCGGATCGATCAAGCCGGCAAAGCAGCCGTCGTCGCCGTGATGATTCCATATGTCCTTGCCGGTGTGCGAGCCCGGCGTCACCAGCATCGGGCCGTTCTCAAGATCGCAATCATCGAGCAACACGCCGATCGCCAGCACGTCGTCATTGGTGTGCGGATAGAACGCCCAGTCCTGATGCCACTCGACCGGCGAGCCATATCGCGCGGACTTCATGTTCAGCTTGGAGCCATGCAGGCGCAGCCCGGGGCCGATCAGCGTGGTGAGGATGCCGATCACGGATGGGCTGCGGACGATCTCATCGAAAATCGGGTGCACCTTGTGCGGCGCCTTGATGCGGCGGACCCGCGGGTTCTCCGGGGTGTGACCGGGTTCGAGGTCGTAAACATCGTTGTGCTCAGTGACATTGGCCGCGCCGGCAACAATCTCGGCCAGCGCCGTACGCACCCTGGCGAGCGTATCGTTGTCGAGAACCTCAGGGATCACGATCACCCCATCCCGCTTGTAAGCTTGAGCCAAGTCGTCCGAAATCATGCCGTTTCTTCCCTGTTTCGCGTTATGGTAGCGCTAACATTCGGAATGATACCGCTGTCATTGTGGATTAACAAGCTGGAACCGGGCACGCTCCTGACCATGAAAACCGAACTGTCTCACGCCAAGACCATTCCAGCCGATGTCGCGCCCACACTTTCGGCGGTGGCCAAACGCGCCGGCGTCTCGTCGATCACGGTTAGCCGAGTGCTCCGTCTGCCCGACCTGGTCGCACCGGAGACCCGCGCGCGCGTCGAGCGGGCGATGCGCGAATTGGGTTACGTGCCGAACCTGGTCGCGGGCGCGCTTGCGAGTGCACGGACCAATTCAGTCGGAGTGCTGGTGCCGACGATCGCCAACTCGATCTTTGCCGACACGGTGCAGGGACTCTCGGACAAGCTCGAGCCGCTCGGCTTCTCCGTCTTGCTGGCGCAGTCGCGTTACGACGCCTCACGCGAGGAACGCATGCTGGCGGCGCTGCTGTCGCGGCGGCCCGAAGCAATCATCATGGTCGGCTCCCCCGCGACGGAAGAGGGCAGCCGCTTGTTGCGCCACGCGCGCATCCCGATCGTCGAGACATGGGATCTGCCGTCCAGACCGATTGATGCCGTCTCCGGCTTTGACAATTACAAGGCCGGCGTTGCTGCCGCAAAGCACCTGGTCGCGCAGGGGCGCAAGCAGTTCGCCTTCATCGGCGGCGATGATCCGCGCGCGACGCGCCGCTGGCTCGGCTTCAAGGACGAAATCATGGCCAGTGATCTCAGAGAGCCACGCCGCCTGGTCCTCGATCGCAACGCCTCCAGCGGCGCGGCGGCCCATGCGCGCCTGCCGGGAGTCGATGCGGTATTCGCCGCCAACGACGCCCATGCTATCGGCTTCATGTCGGGGCTTCGCAAGGCCGGCCTGTTGCGCGAGGGCTCGGCGTCGGAGCAGCCGGTCGCGGTCATCGGTCTTGGCGACCTTGAAATGGGCCGCTTATTCTCGCCGGCATTGAGCACGATCAGTGTGCATGGTGATGCGATCGGCTGGACGGCAGCGACGCTCACGCTCGACCGCGGCGGAGAGCGCCAGGTCGATCTCGGCTTCGAACTGGTGTTGCGCGACAGCGGCTAGTTGGCGTTGGCCGCTCGATCCTCGGCGAACGATCGCGTCCGGCCGGGCGAGGGCGCTGGATCAGGCCGCTGAATTCGCCAGCAATTCCGATTTGCCTCTGTCTTCCAGCGAGAACACACCGAAGTCGGCCGCGGCCGCCATGATCCGGGACAGCGACGCCAGTGCACGGTCGCGGTCGTCTTCCAGCAATTTGCGCTGGCTGCTGACGGCGGCGGCGGCATCGCGGCGGCGGATGGCGTCGAGCGTGGAGCGCATCAGATCGGCGGCTTCGCGGCGGATCTCCCGGGTCTGATAATCGAGCGGCGCCTTCCAGATCGTCGCCCACACCGTCTGATTGGCGAGATCGGCGAGTTGTTCGGCGAGCAGTTCGTTGCCGGAACCGTGCGCCACGGTTCGCACCGCGCGGGTCGTCACGCGTGCGAACGCGATCGGATCGCCGTCATCGACCATCGCGTCAAGCTCCGCGCAACGCCGCGCAAGCGTGTCGATGTAACTCTCGACCGGCGCCGTCGCCATGGTGCGAGCAGCGAGCAGCGACAGCGCCATGCGGACGTCGAACAGGTCGGCGACCGATTTCAGCGACAACGGCCGTACATAGGCGCCGCGTCTAGGGTTGAAATCGACAAGACGCCGGCGTTCGAGGATGCGGATGGCTTCTCGGATCGGACCACGGCTGACGCCAAAACACTGCGCCAGTTCGAGTTCGATCAGCCGCTCGCCGGATTTGCGGCGGCCGGCGACGATCTCGGCGCCGAGCTCTTCGGCGACCTGCTCGGGAAGCGTGCGGGGCGCGAACTTCCGCTCGAACTCGTCATCGTCTCTGGTCATGGGGCTCCCGGGTATCGCCCAATCGCGCGGGGCCTGTCGCCGGCGCAACCCTTCTATACTCAGGAATATCTATTGTTGACAATCGACAATCCATCCTTCAATGGAATTGAGACAACCTGCGAAGAAAAAATGTGGTTGTTTTCAACCAGAAAACCGCGGCGGCTGGGTTGAACGCCTTCCGGACATCGCGAAAGCCAAAAAACTCAATGTCCCGGCAGCAGACCGGGCAGGTTCAGGGAAGGAGCAGGTGGATGGCGACATCGTCTACGGCGCAGGTCTCGGTGCCTGCCTTCGGATTCGCTCCAACCTTGAAGCCGGACTTGTCCGTTCAACTGCTCAAGATCTGACGGCCCGATCCGATGGTCGGTCTCGCCGACATCTCCGGCTCGATCACGGCGCGCCCGCCGGACGCGCGCATAACGGCGGCCGGCGCGTGCGCGCAAACACTTCTTGACGTCCGCGCCCTGTCGCTCGCCTTCAAGACCTCGGACGGCGAACTGCCGGTCATTCGCGATGTCAGCTTCTCGGTTACTCCCGGCGAGCGCGTCGGCATCGTCGGCGAAAGTGGTTGCGGCAAGACCGTTACAGGCCTGTCGCTGCTGCGCCTGTTGCCGGCCCGGTCGGCGAGGCTGTCCGGCCAGATCCTGTTCGAAGGCCGCGATCTCGCGACCTTGTCGGCGCGCGAAATGCGCGCGGTGCGCGGGCGCGAGATCGCGATGATCTTCCAGGAACCGATGAGCGCGCTCGATCCGGTCTTCACCGTCGGCGACCAGATCAGCGAGGCCTATCGCACGCATTTCCCGGTTGGCCGCAGGGAAGGCCGCGAACGCGCCATCGCCGCACTCGCCGGCGTCGGCATCCCGGCACCGGCACGGCGTTGCGACGAGTATCCGCACCAGCTGTCGGGCGGCATGCGCCAGCGTGTGATGATTGCGATGGCGCTGATCTGCGAGCCGAAGCTTCTGATCGCGGACGAACCGACCACCGCACTCGACGTCACGGTGCAGTCCCAGATCACCGATCTCCTGCAACGCCTGAGCGAACGCACCGGCACGGCATTGCTGTTCATCAGCCACGACCTCGGCGTCGTGGCCGAAACCTGCTCGCGCATGATCACCATGTATGCGGGCGAAGTGGTCGAGGATGCGCCGGTGGACGATGTTCTGGTCAAGCCCCGGCACCCCTATACGTCCGGGCTGCTGCGTTCGCTTCCCGGCCTCTGCGCGCGGCGCAGCGTGCTGCCCTCGATCCCCGGCCGCGTACCGTCGCTGCGGGCGATGCCGGCGGGTTGCCGCTTCCAGCCCCGATGCACGCATGCCGCTGACCGATGCGCGTCACCGCAGACGCTTGCCGAGCTTTCGCCATCGCATCGTGTGCGCTGTTGCCGCGCATCCGAGATCGCGTTGCCGGGAGCGGTAAACCCATGACGAGCGTATCGGACGGCGCGCCGCGACCCGAAAATCCGCGAGGTCCGATCATGGCGGTGCGCAATCTGCGCGTGCTGTTTCCGACGCGGGACGGCCGGGACACCGTCAAGGCCGTCGATGGCGTCGATTTCGACGTGCGCGCAGGCGAGACGCTCGGCATCATCGGTAAGTCCGGCTCCGGCAAGACCACGCTCGGGCGCGCGCTGGTTTCGCTCATCGCACCGACTGAAGGCCAGATCCTGCACGACGGTCTGGATCCGGCGACGTTGCGCGGCGCGGCATTTCGCGCGCATCGCCGCGACTACCAGATCGTGTTCCAGGATCCGAACGCGGCGCTCAATCCGCGCATGACCATTCTCGACAGCGTGATCGAGCCGGCCGAGATCATGCAGGACGGCTCCGACGAATCCCGTCGCAAGGCTGGTTTCGCCGTGCTCGCGCGGGTCGGGCTGCCGCGCGAGCTTTCGGGCCGCTATCCGCACCAGCTTTCCGGCGGCCAGAAGCAGCGCGTCAATATCGCGCGCGTGCTGATGCTGCGCCCGAGGGTAATCGTGTGCGACGAGGTTGTGGCCGCGCTCGACGTTTCGATCCGCGGCGACATCCTCAATCTGTTTGCCGACCTGCAGCGCGAATTCAATCTCACCTACGTATTCATCACCCACGACATCTCGGTGGTCTCGCACATCTCGGACCGCATCGCGGTGACCTATCTCGGCCGGCTGGTGGAACTCGGGGCGGCGGAAGACGTGATCGAGCGGCCGCTGCATCCCTATACGCAGGCGCTGCTCTCCGCCGAACCTGTGCCGCTGCCATCCACGCTGCGCGCGAACCGCCGGATCGTGCTCGAAGGCGAAATTCCAAGCCCGGTCATGCCGCCGTCGGGCTGCCGCTTTCGCACGCGTTGCCCGGCCGTGCAGGCGCGCTGTGCCGAGGAGGTCCCCGCCTGGCGTGAGTTGAAACCGGGGCACCGGGTGGCCTGCCATTTTTCGACGGCCGAGGGGCCGCCGTCACGCGACGCCCATAGGCAAGAAACGACAGCATTCGGGAGGACGGAATGACAGACGGCAACCGGACCATCGGCGCACTGAGCCGGCGCGATATCTTTGTATTGGCGGGCGGCGCTGCTCTCGCTGGCGCGACCGGCCTGCCGGCATTGGCGCAGGAGACCGCGAAAAAGGGCGGCGTTCTCAAGGTCGCGGCTCCCGCCAACCCGTCATCGCTCGATCCGGCGACCGGCGGCTCGGGCGCCGATCACAGCGTGTTGTGGACCATGTACGACACGCTGGTCGAGTGGGACTACGGGACGCTGAAGCCGAAGCCGGGGCTTGCCAAATGGTCCTACCCCGATCCGAAGACCATGGTGCTCGAGATCGAGAAGGGCGTGAAATTCCACGACGGCACTGATCTGGACGCCGAGGCCGTCAAGTTCAACATCGAGCGCAACCGGCAGGACGCCCGCTCCAATATCAAGGCGGACCTCACCAGCGTCGCGTCGGTGGACGTCACCGGGCCATTGCAGGTCACTCTGCGGCTGAAGAATCCGGACACCGCGCTGCCCGCGATCCTGTCCGATCGCGCCGGCATGATGGTGTCGCCGACCAATCTCAAGGCCCTGGGCACCGAGACCAACCGCAAGCCGGTCGGCGCGGGGCCGTGGAAATTCGTCAGCTGGGCGGACAACGAAAGCGTGGTGGTGACGCGCAACGACAGCTACTGGCGTCCCGGGCGGCCGTATCTCGATGGCATCGAGTTCGCAATCATTCCGGAATCGGCGACCGCGCTGCGCTCGGTGACCGCCGGCGAAAAGGAGATGGCGTTTTCACTGCCGGCGCGGCTGAAGCCGATCATCGACCGCTCCAAGCAGCTGCGGACCATCGCCGCGCCGACGCTCTACTGCATCCAGCTCTATTTCAACTACGCCCGCCCGCCGCTCGACAACATCAAGGTCCGCCAGGCGATCAACTTCGCGCTCGACCGCGACGGCTTCGTGAAGGCAACAATGGGCGGCCTCGGCGAGGTGGCGACCATGACGCTGCCGAGTTCGCACTGGGCCTACGACAAATCGGTCTCGACGCTGTATCCGCACGATCCCGACAAGGCCCGCAAGCTGCTCGGGGAAGCCGGCTTCAAGGACGGCGTCGAACTCACCATCGGCGGCTACAACGACCAGGATTCGGTCCAGCGCAGCGAGGTGCTGCAGGCCCAGCTCGGGCAGGCCGGTATCCGCCTCAAATTCAGCCGCGGCACCATCCCCGAAATCAGCGCGCAGTTCTTCGCCACCGAGAAGAAGTTCGACGCGCTGCTGTCGGCCTGGACCGGACGCCCAGATCCGAGCATGACCTATGCGCTCGGCTTCGACAAAGGCGCCTATTACAACGCCGGCCGCGAGTGCGATCCGGAGCTCTCGAAGCTGATCCAGCAGAGCCGCGAGAGCGAGAACCTTACTGAGCGCGCCGTCGTGTTCGCCAGGATCCAGCGCTTCGTGATGGAAAACGCGCTCTCCGCGCCGATTGCATTCCAGTATGAACTCGATGCGCTCGCGCAGAAGGCCGAGGGCTACAGGGCCGATCTGCTCGGCAAGCCGAAATTCGAGAACATGTCGCTGGGCTAACGCCAAGTCCGCGGCGCCAGGATGGCGGTGCGGTGCCTTCAGCAATTCGGACACACGGAATGTCGAGCTCGACCAAAAGCAACATCATCGCGCGCCGCCTGATCCAGGCGGTGCCGGTGATCGTGCTCGCGACATTCATCGTATTCGCGTTGCTGAAGCTGGTGCCGGGAGACGTTGCCGTGACGCTCGCCGGCGACAACGCCTCCGACGCACGAATTGCGGAAATCCGCCATCTCTACGGCCTCGACCGGCCGTTCCTCGTCCAGTACGGCGCGTGGCTGTGGAAAGCCGTGCATGGCGACCTGTCGACGTCGCTGATCTCCAGCGAGGCCGTGCTGACCTCGATCGTGCGCTGTTTCCCGCACACATTGCTGATCGTGGTGCTTGCCATGGTCATGGCGCTGGTGATCGGCATTCCGCTCGGCATCGCCGCCGCCAGCCGTCAGGGCTCGTGGCTCGACGACGCCGTCATGACCATCGCCTCGCTCGGCGTCGCCGTGCCGAATTTCTGGCTCGGCATGCTGCTGGTGGCGCTGTTCGCGCTAGACCTCAACTGGCTGCCCGCCACCGGAGCCGTTCCGCTCAGCGAGAGCGTCCGCGGCGCGCTGAGCCATGCGATCCTGCCGGCCTGCGCGCTCGCCGCAGGCGGCGTCGCCGAGGTCACCCGGCAGTTGCGCTCGTCGCTGGTAGAAATCCTGTCGTCGCAGCAGGTGCGAACGCTTCACGCCAAGGGCCTGTCGCCGTCAGCGATCCTGTGGCGGCACGGCCTGAAGAACGTCAGCGTCAACCTGCTCACGGTGATCAGTCTGCTGTTCAACCGGCTACTGGCCGCGACCGTGGTGGTCGAGGCGGTGTTCGCGATTCCCGGCATGGGCAGCCTGATCGTCAACGCGGCGATCCATCGCGACTTCCCGGTGGTGCAGGGCGTGGTGTTCGCGATGGTGCTGGTGGTGGTCGCGCTCAATCTCGTGACCGACATACTTTATAATGTCCTCGATCCGAGGATCACCTGACATGGCTGACCTCGCACTCGTCTCCGATCGCCGGCCGAACCGGTTCGGCGGTTTCTCGCGCTGGTTCCGCTCCGATCTGCGCGGTGCGCTGAGCTTGTCGTTCCTCACTGTTCTCGTCGCCGTGTCCGCGATGGCGCCCTGGGTCGCGCCGCACTCACCGATCGCGCAGGACCTCAACGCCATGATGGCGCCGATGTCTCCGGAGCACTGGCTCGGCGCCGACGATCTCGGCCGCGACACCCTGAGCCGGCTGATCTATGGCGGCATGGCGTCGCTCTATGCGAGCTTTCTGGCCGTCATGGTAGCCATCCTGATCGGCGTTCCGGTCGGGCTGTTCGCCGGCTATCTCGGCGGCTGGGTCGACGACATCGTCAGCCGCGTTATCGACAGCTTCCTGTCGTTTCCCGCCATCGTGCTTGCGATCGCGGTCACCGGCGCGCTCGGTATTGGCCTCACCAACGGCATGATCTCGGTCGGCGTCGTGTTCGCGCCGCAGCTCGCGCGCCTCGTCCGCGCGCGTACGCTCGTGGTGCGCAACGAGCTCTATGTCGACAGCGCCCGCTGTTTCGGTGCCTCTACCGGCCGCATTTTATGGCGGCACGTGCTGCCGAACACGATCCAGCCGGTGATCGTCCAGGTGACCCTGCTGCTTGCGGGCGCGCTGCTCGCCGAAGCAAGTCTCAGCTTTCTCGGGCTCGGCATCCAGCCGCCGAACGCGAGCTGGGGCGCGATGCTGGCGCGCGCCTACCAGAACATGGAGATCGCGCCCGAGCAGATGTATCCGCCGGGGCTTGCGATTCTTTTCACCGCGCTCGCCTTCAACACCTTGGGTGAATCGCTGCGCGTGGCGCTCGATCCCACCATGAAGCAGCTGTAATCGGGAGCAAATGGCATGACGCCTGACGAAACATTCGCGCAGATGGTGGCGGAGGGCGACAGCGTGCTCGACAAGCTCGACGATTGCGCCCGTACCATGCCGGACAAGGTGTTCATCCATTACGGGGAAGACGGCGTCAAGCTGACCTTCGCCGAATTCAAACAGCGGACCGACCGGATCGCCGCCGGCCTCGCGGCGATGGGCGTCACCGAGGGGATTCCGGTCAGCGTGCTGACCCGCAATTCGCTCGTGAGCGCGCTGACGATGTTCGCGATCTGGCGAGCGGGCGGAATCTTTGCGCCGGTCAATTTCAATTTCCGTGGCCTGCTGCTGTCCTATCAGCTCAAGGACACCGAACCCTTCGCCCTCGTTACCGACCCGTCATTCGCTGACGTGCTCGGCGAAGTCATCGGCGAGGTGTCGCTGCGGCGGCTGATTGTGCATACGCCCGCGCCCGGCGATCATGATTTTGCCGACCTCGCTTTCGGGCCGGCGTTCAAGGGGCTCGATATTGTCACGTTCGCGCAACTTGGCGCCAGCGACGCGCCCGTGCCGAGTATCGATCGCAGCCCATTCGATCTCGCCAACATCGTCTATACGTCCGGCACGACCGGCCCGTCCAAGGGCGTGGTCCAGCCGTTTCGCTGGATGAACCATTATGGTTTCCCGGCGCGCCAACTGACGTCCTCAGACGACGTGATCTATTGCGATCTGCCGCTCTATCATGTCGGCGGCGCGTTCTTCCTTCTGGCCCGCGCGGTCTGGCAAGGCAACACCGTCGGGCTGTGGGACAAGTTCAGCCCCACCCGGTTCTGGGATCGCATCGCGGAATGTGGCGCAACCACCTGTGTGCTGCTCGATGTGATGGTGCCGTATTTGATGAGCGTCGAGCCGCGCGGGAGCGACCGTGCGAACACGCTCAACAAGGTGCACATGCAGCCGTTTCCAGGCAACCACCATGAGGTGGCGCTTCGCTTCGGCATCGATTTCGTGACTGTCGGCTTCGGCCAAACCGAATCCGGTTCGGGCTTCGCCGCGGTGATCGATCAGTTCGCCGTCGAACACGGGACGCCGCCCGCGCTGTGGCGCGGCCTCTCGAAACAGGACATCCGCGCGCGCTGCAGGACGATCGGACGTCCGGTGCTGGACGGCTCGCAGCCGTTGCCGAAGGGATTGATGGGCGCTCCAAATCCGCTGCTGGAGACGGCTATCCTTGATGACGACGACAATCTGCTGCCGCCCGGCCAGGTCGGCCAGCTTGCCTTCCGGCCACGCTTTCCCGGCCTCCTTCTCCAGGAATATTTCCGCAAGCCGGAGGCGACCCTCAAGGCGTTCCGCACCTGCTGGTTCCACACCGGCGACGCGTGCCGGCAGCTTGACGACGGATCCGGACTGTTCTCATTCGTCGACCGCATCGGCGGATTTTTCCGCGTGCGGGGCGAGAACGTCTCGTCATTCGAGGTCGAAGCGCTGATCGCCAGCCACGACAAGGTTCGGGCCGTCGCAGCCGTCCCTGTTCCGGCGAAAATCGGCGAGGAGGAGGACGTCGCGGTGTTCATCGAACTCGTCGAGGGTGAGACGCTGACCGAGGACGAATTGCGCGATCATGCCCGCCGCGTGATGCCGAAATACATGCAACCGACCCACATCCGCTTCGTTCTGGCGCTGCCGGTGACACCGACCAACAAGGTCGAAAAATACAAGCTCAAACGTCAAATCCTCGACGAACTGAATCCATCCGCCCGATAGACCCGACGACGCAAAGGAAGGCGAGCATGACTGCACGTCTGAATGAAAAAGACTATCTCGACCAGATGCGCGCGCTGTGGCGCAAGGCGTGGCCGAAGGATGCCCCGCGCCAACCGCAATACCCGCACGGCGAGGTGGCGCTGAGCGAATACCTGCGGGCCTGGGCAAAGCGCCAGCCGAACCAACCTGCCGTCATCTTCTATGGCCATGTGCTGAGCTACGCCGAACTCGACCGCCAGAGCGACCGTTTCGCCGCGTTGCTCACCGCCAAGGGCGTGCGCAAGGGCGACCGTGTCGCGGTGTTCCTGCCGAACTGCCCGCAATTCCACATCGTGTTCTTCGGCATCCTGAAACTCGGCGCAGTGCATGTGCCGGTCTCGCCGCTGTCGCGTGCCTTCGAGCTCGAATATGAGCTGAACGACACCGATGCGGAGGTGATCGTCGCGCTCGATCAACTGGTCGAGACTGTCGATCAGGTCAGGGTCAAAACCAAGCTGCGCGAGGTCATCGTCACCGGCTTTGCGGACGTCATCCCGGCGAACCCCGCGATTCCCGTGCCGGACTCGATCCGCACGCCGCGCGTCGCCGTGCCCGGCGCGACCGACCTGCTGCCGGCACTGGCGGCGCTCGGCGAGGTGACGCCGCTGCCGCCCGCAGCACTCGACGACGTCGCGGCACTGAATTACACCGGCGGCACCACCGGCATGCCGAAGGGCTGCGTGCACACCCAGCGCGACATGGTGTACACGGCGGCCGCCAATTACGGCATCGCGCTCGACATCAACGAGAACAGCGTCTGCCTGTCGTTCTTTCCGGAATTCTGGATCGCGGGTGAAAACCTCGGCTTGATCTTCCCGCTTTTCGCCGGCGCCACCCTGGTGCTGCTGGCGCGCTGGGATGCGATCGGCGTGCTGTCGGCGATCCAGACCCACAAGGTCACGCTCACCGCCATGCCGGTCGACGGCGCGGTCGAACTGATGGACCACCCGCGATTCGGGGAGTTCGACCTCTCGTCGCTGCAGCAGATCCGCGTGGTCTCGTTCGTGAAGAAGCTGAACGCCGACTACCGGCGGCGCTGGAAGGAGCTTACCGGCACGATTCTCGCCGAGAGCGCGTGGGGCATGACGGAAACCCACACCTCGAACACCTTCACCACCGGCTTCCAGGACAACGACTTCGATCTCAACTCGCAGCCGATCTTCGTCGGGTTGCCGGTGCCCGGCGCCGAATTCAAGATCACCGATTTCGAGACCGGCGCGCTGGTGCCGATCGGCGGCGAAGGCGAGATTCGCGTGCGCACGCCGTCGCTGCTCAAAAGCTACTGGAACAAGCCGCAGGCGACGGCGGAAGCGCTGGTCGACGGCTGGCTGCGCACCGGCGACATCGGGTTGATCGATACCGAAGGCTTCATTCATTTCCTTGGCCGCCGCAAGGAAATGCTGAAGGTGAAGGGCATGAGCGTGTTTCCGCCGGAGATCGAGGCGCTGCTTGGCCAGCACCCGGCGGTGCTGGGCTCGGGCGTGGTGGGACGCGAGGACGCCGAGCGCGGTCAGGTGCCGGTCGCCTACATCCAGCTCAAGCCGGAAGCGAAGGGCACCGTCACGCCAGAGCAGTTGCAGGCGTGGTGCAAGGAGCGCATGGCCGTCTACAAGGTCCCCGAGGTGCGCATCATCGATGCCCTGCCGATGACAGCGACCGGCAAGGTGAAGAAGCAGGAACTCAACGGCTAAGGCGATCGCCGCTCCGATGCCGGAGCGGCTCATTCATTCTGTATCGGAAAGCGTGATGTCATTTCGTAAACTCCTGATCGCCAATCGCGGCGAAATTGCCATTCGCATCGCTCGCGCCGCGGCGGACTCCGGCATCGCCACGGTCGCGATCCACCCAGCGGACGACGCGCTGTCGCTGCATGTCCGTGCGGCGGATAAAGCGCATGCCATTCCCGGACGCGGGGCGCGGGCCTATCTCGACATCGAGGCCGTGATCGCGGCGGCGGTGGCGACCGGATGCGACGCGCTGCATCCGGGCTACGGCTTCCTGAGTGAAAATTCCGCGCTCGCACGACGTTGCGCCGAGAAAAAGATCACCTTCGTCGGCCCGTCGCCCGAGGCACTCGATCTGTTCGGCGACAAGGTCGCCGCCAAGGCGCTGGCGCGACGCTGCAATGTGCCCGTTATCGACGGCACCACCGGCCCGACCACGCTCGCCGATGCAAAAGCCTTCTTCGCCTCGCTCGGCAAAGGCGGCGCAGTGATGATCAAGGCCATGGCCGGCGGCGGCGGACGCGGCATGCGGGTCGTCGAGGACTGTGCGAAGCTGGAGGAGGCCTATGCACGCTGCCAGTCCGAGGCCAAGGCGGCCTTCGGCAGCGACGGCGTTTATGTCGAGCGGCTCATCCGCAAGGCGCGGCACATCGAGGTGCAGGTCGTCGGCGACCGCCACGGCGCCATCAGCCATCTCTGGGAACGCGAATGCACGATCCAGCGGCGCAACCAGAAACTCATCGAGGTGGCGCCGAGCCCTTCTTTGAGTGACGGCCTGCGCATGCGCATCGTCGAGGCGGCCAAGCAGCTCGCGGCGGCGGCACATTACGACAGCCTCGGCACCTTTGAATTCCTGGTTGACGGCGAGACGACCGGCGACGCCACGAGGTTCGCCTTCATCGAGGCCAACCCGCGACTTCAGGTCGAACACACCGTGACCGAAGAGGTGCTTGGCATCGATCTGGTAAAATCGCAGCTGGCCGTCGCCGCCGGCGTCACGCTGGCCGCGCTGGGATTGACGCAGGCCGACGTGCCCGCGCCACGCGGCTATGCGATGCAGTTGCGCGTCAACATGGAGACCATGGCCGAGACCGGCGCGACGCAACCGACCAGCGGCACGCTGACCGTGTTCGACCCGCCCTCCGGACCTGGCGTACGCGTCGATAGTTTCGGCTATACGGGATACAGAACCAGCGCGGCGTTCGACTCACTGCTGGCCAAGGTCATCGTCCACGTACCGGCCGCGCGCTGGGGCGACGTGGTGGCGAAGGCGGCACGCGCGCTGCGCGAATTCCGCATCGGTGGCGTCGAGACCAACATTGCGTTCTTGCAGGCGGTGCTGGCCGAGCCCGATTTCGGCGCCAACCGTATCAGCACGAGCTTCATCGACAGCCACGTCGCCGCGCTGGTCGGAGCAGCGAAGACGGCCGCGCATCCGTTGTTCTTTGCCGTCGGCGCCGCCGGCGCGGAGACGTCCGCACCGGTCGCCAAAGGTGCCGCGGCCGGCCCGATTGGATCAGAGGCGGTTCCCGCGCCGTTGCAAGGTACCGTCGTGGCGATTGAGGTGAGCGAAGGCGACCTCGTCCGGCCCGGCCAACAGATCGCGGTAATCGAATCCATGAAAATGGAGCATCTCGTCACCGCCCCCCATGGCGGTACGATCACGAAGATCGCAGCCAGCGACGGTGTGACGCTGATGCAAGGCGAGCCGATCCTGTTCATCGAGCCCGCCGAGGTGGATGGCGGCCAGACCGAGGAGGAAACGACTGTCGATCTCGACCACATCCGAGCCGATCTGGCGGAAGTGATCGCGCGCCACGCCGCCACGCTCGATGCTAGTCGACCGGCATCGGTCGCGCGCCGGCGCAAGACCAACCAGCGCACCACGCGAGAAAACATTGCGCAGCTGGTCGATGCGGGGTCGTTCGTCGAATACGGCTCGCTGGCGATTGCCGCGCAGCGCCGCCGCCGCAAGCTCGACGACCTGATCAAGAATACGCCCGCCGACGGCCTGATTACCGGCGTCGCCACCATCAACGCCGACAAGGTCGGTGCCCGGGATGCGCGCTGTATGGTGATCGCCTACGACTACACGGTGCTCGCCGGTACCCAGGGTCATATGAACCACAAGAAGATCGACCGCATGCTTTCCCTGACCGAACAGTGGCGGCTTCCGCTGGTGTTTTATGCAGAAGGCGGCGGCGGCCGTCCCGGCGACACCGACCGGCTTGGCATGACCGGCCTCGACGGGCCCTCGTTCGTGCAGTTCGCGAGATTGTCGGGCCTCGTGCCGGTGGTCGGCGTGGTCTCGGGCTATTGCTTTGCCGGCAACGCCGCGATGCTGGGCTGCTGCGACGTGATCATCGCCACCAAGAATGCCTCGATCGGCATGGGCGGGCCGGCGATGATCGAGGGCGGCGGCCTCGGGGTCTATCATCCGGCCGAGGTCGGCCCGGTCTCGTTCCAGGCGCCGAACGGCGTTATCGATATCCTCGTCGAGGACGAGGAGGAGGCCACGCGCGTCGCGCAGCAATATCTCAGCTATTTCCAGGGACCGGTGACGCAGTGGGAGGCGCCCGACCAGCGCCTGCTGCGGCGGGCGATTCCGGAGAACCGGCTGCGCGTCTACGACATCCGCTCCGTCATTGATCTTCTGGCCGACGAAGGCTCGGTGCTGGAGATCCGCCGCGATTTCGGTCTCGGCATGATCACCGCTTTCATCCGCATCGAGGGCAAACCGTTCGGGCTGATCGCCAACAATCCGAAGTATCTCGGAGGCGCGATCGACGCGCCGGCCGGCGACAAGGCGGCTCGCTTCATGCAGCTCTGCGACGCCTTCGACATTCCCATCGTGTCGTTATGCGACACGCCGGGCTTCATGGTCGGGCCCGAGGCCGAAAAGACCGCCATCGTCCGCCACGTTGCGCGGATGTTCGTCACCGGCGCAAGCCTCACGGTGCCGTTGTTTGGCGTCGTGCTGCGCAAGGGGTACGGGCTCGGCGCGCAGTCGATGATCGGCGGCGGCTTCCACGCCTCGTTCTTCACGGTGGCGTGGCCGACCGGCGAGTTCGGCGGCATGGGGCTGGAAGGCTATGTGCGCCTGGGCTTCCGCAAGGAAATGGAAGCGATTTCCGATCCGGTCGAGCGCGAAAAATACTACAAGGACAAGGTCGCGCAACTCTACGCCAACGGCAAGGCGGTCTCGATCGCCTCCGTGCTCGAGATCGATGAGGTAATCGATCCGGCGGAAACACGGCACTGGATCATGGCGGGATTGCGGTCGATGCCGCCGGCGTCGCCTCGGACCGGACGCAAGCGCCCCTGCATCGATGCGTGGTGAGGTCTGATAGCGCAGCGGCGGTATCGTCCTTCGCGTGGCACCTTCCCAAAATTATCCGTTCGACAGGACCGGGGAGAGGTGCAATTCTCCAGCGGGCTGTTGAAGAAGTTGCCACGAGCGCTTTGAAGGCAGAATTTAAGGCGCCATCGATCCACCTTGATCCTGTCGCGCCATGCAGGCGGGCGGTTTGGGACTAACCGGATCACTCGGTGGGTAAATATGTCCATCCACAGGACAATTTGTTTGATGCCGCGGGTTGATGAATCAATCGCGGATGGTCCATAAGCGGCGTCCCGCGGCCGACAAAATTGTCAGCCGCGACTGCTTCAGAAAGATTTCGCGTGGCAAACATTAATCGGCAGATAGCGGAGGAACTTGGCGTCCGCGAACAGCAGGTCGAGGCGACGGTGGCACTGCTCGACGGCGGCGCCACCGTCCCGTTCGTTGCGCGATACCGCAAGGAAATCACCGGCGCGCTCGACGACGCGCAATTGCGCACGCTGGAAGAACGCCTGAACTATCTACGCGAACTTGAGGAGCGTCGCACGGCTATTCTCAATTCGGTCCGCGAGCAGGGCAAGCTCGATGCCGCGCTGGAAGCGGCAATCCTGACCGCGGACAGTAAAGGACGGCTGGAAGACATCTATCTTCCGTTCAAGCCGAAGCGTCGCACCAAGGCCGAGATCGCCAAGGAGGCCGGCCTCGAGCCATTGTCCGAACTGCTGCTGACGCAGCCGCAAAACGATCCGCAGGTTGTGGCCGCGGGTTTCGTCGATGCCGAAAAGCAGGTGGGCGATGCCGCAGCTGCGCTTGAGGGCGCGCGCGCGATCCTGGTGGAACGTTTCGCTGAAGATGCCGACCTGATCGGCACGCTGCGCGAGCAGATGTGGTCGAACGGATTGCTTGTATCCACCGTGCGAACCGGCAAGAAAACCGCAGGTGAGAAGTTCAAGGACTATTTCGATTTCAGGGAGCCGCTGCACAAGCTGCCGTCGCACCGCATTCTGGCTATGTTCCGCGGCGAGAAGGAGGAGATCCTCGACCTGCAGATGCAGCCCGACCCACATGACCCGGTCGCCGGCGTCCCCAGCTCCTACGAGCTGAAGATCATGCAGCGGTTCGCCATTTCCGACCAGAGCCGTCCCGGCGACCGCTGGCTGGCGGAGACCGTGCGGTGGGCGTGGCGCACCAAAATTCAGGTGCATCTCGGCATTGATCTGCGCATGCGATTGTGGACTTTGGCCGAAACGGAAGCGGTGCGCGTATTTGCATCGAATTTGCGGGATCTGTTGCTGGCGGCGCCGGCCGGCGCGCGCGTGACCATGGGCCTCGATCCCGGCTTCCGGTCCGGTGTCAAGGTCGCTGTCGTCGATGCCACGGGCAAGGTGGTGGCCACCACGGCGATTTTTCCGCATGAACCGCAGAAGCGCTGGGACGATGCGCTGGCGACGCTGGGGAAACTTGCCGTGCAGCACCGCGTCGATCTCATCGCAATCGGCAACGGCACCGCATCGCGCGAGACCGACAAGTTGGCAACGGATCTGGTCAAACGGCTGCCAGATCTGAAAATGTCGAAAATCGTTGTGTCCGAGGCCGGCGCCTCAGTTTATTCGGCCTCGGCCTTTGCATCCGAGGAATTACCGGAACTCGACGTAACCCTGCGCGGGGCCGTGTCGATCGCGCGGCGTCTGCAGGATCCCCTGGCCGAACTGGTGAAGATCGATCCGAAGGCGATCGGGGTCGGCCAGTATCAGCACGATCTCGGCGAAGCCAAACTGGCACGCTCGCTTGATGCCGTGGTTGAAGATTGCGTCAACGCGGTCGGCGTCGATGCCAACACCGCCTCCGCGCCGCTGTTGGCGCGGGTGTCCGGCATTGGATCCAGCCTCGCCCAAAGCATCGTGCAGCATCGCGACGCCAACGGCCCGTTCAAATCACGCAAGGCGCTGAAACAGGTGCCACGACTGGGGCCGAAGGCTTTCGAGCAATGCGCCGGCTTCCTGCGCATTAACGACGGCGTGGATCCGCTCGATGCTTCCGGCGTGCACCCGGAAGCCTATCCGGTGATCAGACGGATTTTGGCGGCGACCAAAAGCGACATCAAGGCGCTGATCGGCAATGCGGAGATCGTGCGCCAATTGAAGCCGCAGGCCTTCGTGGACGATACCTTCGGCCTGCCGACGGTGACCGACATTCTGCGCGAACTGGAAAAACCCGGTCGCGATCCACGGCCGGCCTTCAAGGCCGCTGTGTTCAAGGAAGGCGTCGAGACGCTGAAGGACCTCAAGCCCGGCATGATCCTCGAAGGCACGGTCACCAACGTCGCGGCGTTCGGTGCCTTCGTCGACATCGGCGTGCATCAGGACGGGTTGGTACACATCTCGGCGATGTCGAAGACCTTTATCAAGGATCCGCGCGAGGTCGTGAAGTCGGGTGACATCGTCAAGGTGAAGGTGCTGGAGGTCGATGTCGATCGCAAGCGTATCGCGTTGACCCTGCGTCTTGATGACAAATCCGGCGCAGGAAAGGAGCCCCGGGGCCAAGGCAGGCCGCGTGACAACCCCCGCGCGTCGATGACATCGACGCCGCGCAAGCCGCAGGAGCAGTCGGGTGGCGGCGCGCTCGCCGACGCGTTGCGCCGCGCCAGCGAGAAGAACGGAACCGGCAAAACGAGGGCTTAATCGGGAGAGCCGCCGGCCAGGTTCACCTTCGCAATCTGTTCGGCATCTTCCGGGGGAGGGGTTTCGACGGCGCGCTGCTACGCGTGTGCCCAGACGTCTACTCCGGTTCACGTCGTATGATGACCGACACATTTTGACCACCGAATCCGAATGAATTCGACATTCCTGTTGTGACTCGCGCATCTCTTGCCTTATTAGGCACGACGTCAAACGGGATTGCCGGATCCGGAACTTCGTAGTTGATGGTCGGCGGAATGCGCTGGTGTTCCAGCGTCAACAGGGTGAACACCGCTTCGATGATGCCGGCGGCGGAGAGGGTGTGTCCGATCATCGACTTGTTGGACGAGACCGGAATCCTGCGGGCATGATCGCCAAACACCGCGGCGGTACCGAGATATTCCATTTTGTCGTTCTCTGGCGTGCTCGTTCCGTGAGCGTTGATGTAATCGATCTGATCGAAGGTCATGCTTGCATCGGCGAGCGCGTTGCGGATGCAATCGGCGATCGGAATCCCGTCCGGTTTGGGGCGGGTTCGATGGAAAGTGTCCGCCAATTCGCCGCAGCCGGCAATCACGCCCAAGATCTTCGCACCGCGCGATTGCGCGGCGTCCAGGCTCTCCAGCACGAGCGCGCCGGCACCTTCGGCCATCACGAATCCTTGCCGGTTCTTCGAAAAGGGCTTCGATGCGCGACGCGGGTCGTCGTTGTGAGTAGATAGCGCCGACAGGAGGGAAAACCGCACCATGGCCTCGGCATTGACGGAAGCATCGGTCGCAACGCACAGCGCGGCGTCGGTTTCTCCGCGCCGAATTGCCTCGACGCCGAGCTGGATCGCTGTTGCGCCCGACGCGCAGGCCGTCGACACCGATATTGGCGATCCCTTGGTGCCGAAGGTCTCGCAGAGATGGTCCGCAACCGAGCCGAACAGATAGCGGGCGTGGACCTGCGTGAAACGCCCGCCGCCGCTGGTCCGCAGCAGGATGTCGTAGTCTATGGAGCCCGCTTCGCCGGAGGCCCGTGCGATTTCTTCGCGTTGCGGCCACTCGACTTCGACCGGCGCCAGACCGAGAAACAACGGGCCTGGAAAATCGCCCTTTCGTCCAATTCCCGATTGGCCGACAGCCTCTTCGATGACGATATCTGCCAGACGCTCGGCCAGCGCTGTCGAGGAGAACGGCTTCACCTCGACGAAGTCGATCGTGCCGGCGATGCGCGTCTTCAGTCCATGGGTGGAGAAGCGCCGGATGGCACTTATTCCCGACTCTCCGGCGGTAATTTTCGTCCAATTTTCAGTCTTGCCCTCACCAAGCGAAGTGATCACTCCCATGCCGGTAACGACCACGATAGGACGATTGTGGCTGTCACGCGTCGTCTTCGCATTACGCGGCTTTGTGGATGCCAAGCAGGCTTCAAAAAGCGTCGTCATGAGACCGCCTCTATGAGCGCCATTCCTTCGCCGCGCCAATGACCGACGCCGAGGGCCACGATCTGGGCCGGCATCACGTCGATCTCGGTCTCTCGGCCGGATGTATCGTTTGGAGGGAGCAACGCACCGCGGGATACGCTCAACGAAGCAAGGGCCAATGCCAGTGGGAATTGCGCTTCGCTGAGATGTCCGAAAGACGTGCCGACCGCACGGATCGGGACATCCCGGTGTGCCGACAGGAAGGCTGCCTCTTCCCCGGTGGCAACCGCGGCGCCCGTCGCCGCCGTGTAGATCGCGGTTGCATTATCGGTGACCCCCAGCGACGTCCAGAGACCTCCCAGCACGCTTTCAACTCCGCCCGGGGCAGCTCGGGAGGCATGACCTGAGACGACGTTGACGAGCCGTGCAAATGGCTTTGCGCCCCGGCGCTCCGCATGAGATCTCGACTCAAGCACCAGGAACACGCCACCCGACCCCAAAGCGAAGCCACCGCCGTTACGCGACCAGACCGATGCGAAGTCCTTCTTGAGGTTGAAGCCCCCGCATTCGTAGAGCATCAGCATTTCCTTGCGCTCGCCGTTGTGCGCGGCGCCGACCAAGGCAACCTCGCTCTGCCCGGAGGCGATCTTCGCCCACGCAATCCGGACGGCATCCACGCCGGCGGCTTCCTCGCCCATAAAGGTCCGTGACGATCCGGACACGCCGTGGACGATCGATATGTTGCCGGCGAGCAGATTGGATAGCTGCGCGAGGAACAGGGTAGGGCGCAGGTCGTTCATCAGCCGTTCGTTGAGTGCGCCCGACCTTCCGTCCGCACGCGCGGTCAAGATCGCGGCGTCGACATCGAGGTCGCGCTCGCCGCCGCCCGCAGCGACGATCATGTCGGTCCGAGCCAGGATTTCCTTATCGTCCTTGATGCCCGCGGAATCCAGCGCGAGTCCGGCTGCGTAGGTACCGATGCGCTGCCATGCTTCCATCTGGCGCTGGTCGCCCTTTTTCGGAATCTGATTGTCAAGATCAAGTGGCGCCAAGGGATGGATCATCCACGGCGCATATTTTTCCAGATCGATGTTTATGCGGCCGCTGCGGAGAGCGTCCCAATTCGCTTCCAACCCGTCCCCCAGGGAGGAGACGAGTCCGATGCCCGTGATCCACGTCTCACGTCGATCTGCCGATAGCTGCGACATCAGCGCAATCCACGGGCGAGATCGTGGTTTCGCAATCTTCCGCGGCGGATCGCCCACCGTTCGTGGCTGTGGTGCATCACGCGATCGAGCGCTGCCCGTGAACCCAACGTCTTCTCGGGGATGCAGGCGATGACGGCATTGCGATCCTCAATGAATTGCTCATCGACGATCCATATCCGCAGATCCTCGCCGGCGAGTTTGGCCGCGATCCGGTCCGGTATCGGATCAATGTCGTTTGCCACCAGGACATTCATCACGATCCGGCCGCCCGGTGCCAGACGGGCGCGGATGGCGTCGCAGGTCTGCACATCAAACTCCTCGGCGAAACGGAATCCCGGTCCACCGACATCGATCGCAATGCCGTCGTAGTATTCGCGGTCGTCGAACACGAAATTTCGAAAGTCGGAGACGATGCAGGGTACTTCGTCCGGCAGATCGAAATACCTGTGCGCGAGCACGAAACTGATCGGGTTAATATCGACGATGGTCAATCTCTTGCCGAGACGCGACAGCCGTGTCGCAAGAGTTCCGCCGCCACAGCCCAGGACGAGGATTTGTTCGGACCGGGACAGGAGTTCGTCCATGAGCTTGACGTAGGTGAACACGCTTTCGCCGTCCGGCGTCGCCTGGCTTTGTCGTATCCCTTCCTCGAAGTACACGCGTGTACCGTCCCACGAACACTCGACGATATCGATCTGCCCATTCTTCCCTTGATAACGACCCAGCAATTTCACGGAAGGCAACTACCCCGAGATTAGAGCATCAAAATACATGCATCAAACATCTCTTATCATGTAATTTGTGGAACTTCAATTAATTCGGGTGTTGCTGATAATGTTTCCGCATTTTTCGAGGAAAAATTCGATACAAGGTCTCCGACCTCAATCCGGTTCAAATGGCGCGAATTGGGCGCTGATATCCTGCGCATCTAAATTGATGCTTGAAACAATAATTCGGATGGTGTAGATATACTCCATGCAAATCGGATCGGAGGCCGCCATTTCATGATTACGGCCAATCAACTCAGGGCCGCCCGTGCGCTTCTGAATATCGACCAGCGGCAGATGGCCGACCTGGCGGATCTTTCAGTCCCTACCATTCAGCGTATGGAAGCCAGCGACGGAGTTATCCGCGGCAACGTCGATTCTCTGATGAAATTGGTTTCTGCACTGGAGAATGCCGGGATCGAATTGATCAATCCGGGCGGGCAGAGTTCGGCCGGCGGTCGTGGCGTTCGTCTCAAGGAGCACGTCACGAAGCCGAAAATGAAGAACGTAAGGCAGCCCAAGCCTTCTTCGCCGCGGACCTTGGAACGAGTGCGATGATCCCCGGGGCTGTCGGAAAAATGGATTTCCCGATCGAAGATGACGAAGACGCTGAAGACAAATACGCTCGCAAGCGGGTTCTGGCGCCTCAAGGCGCCTGGATGGCATCTGGGTGCCCTATGGGTATCCGACGTGCGCGCGGGAAGGGTCTTCCGCATCGATCTGGACGGCAAGGTTACGACCGTCGCCGACGTACCAGGTCGACCGTTCGGTCTGGGCTTTTTGCCCGATGGTGATTTATTGGTCGCCTCGATGACCCAGCGGCTGATCCTGAGATTCCGTGCCGAGAAGCCGTCGACCCATGCCGACATGACCGATGTTGCCTCAGGATATCTACGGGACCTGGCCGTTGCTCGCGATGGAAACGCCTATGTGACATCTTTCGACGCGGATGCCTCCGGACCCGACTGCTTTGCGTCGGCCCGGGTCCTTCTGGCAACGCCGAATGGCAATATTCGATCGGTTGCCGACAACATCGCGCATCCGAACGGATTGGCGATCACAAGCGCGCATGAACTGCTGGTCGCAGAAACGCTCGGCAATCGGCTTATCGCCTTCAAGATTGATGACGATGGGGCATTGCTGCATCGAAAGGTCTTCGCAAACTTCGAGGGGATGAGCCCGCTTGGCATCTGCGAGGATTCCGAAGGCGCCGTCTGGGCAGCCGCTGCCCGGCAGTCGCTTTTTGTCCGTGTACGGCAGGGCGGGCGTGTCACACATCGTGTTCACGTGCCGGGCCGTCATGCGATTGCGTGTCAGTTGGGCGGACGAGACGGTCGGACGCTTTTCTGTCTGACGGTGGCCGCCAATCTTGACGACTATCCCAACCGTCGGCAGACAGCCCGCGTCGAAACGACGACAGTCGACGTGCCGGGAGCCGCGAGCTCCATACGTTTCGCGCAAACTGGCGCGCATTAGCGTTTCGGACTGGCTTGGTCAGTCGCCACCCTCGAAGCGTAGAAAGCTGAAGATGGAAGTCTCGGACCAGCAGATACCGGAAAAAACGCCATCGCCATATGTCGCTGGCCTTCTGTGTCGATGTCCGCGCTGCGGCAAGGGAAAGCTGTTTGAGGGGTTCTTGACCCTGAAATCCAAGTGCGATGCGTGCGGCCTCAATTTCAGCTTTGCCGACGCCGGCGACGGGCCTGCCATATTCGTCATCATGATCGCCGGTGCCATTGTCGTAGGAGCCGCCTTGGTTACCGAGGTCAAGTATCAACCGCCGTACTGGGTCCACGCGGCGCTGTGGATCCCGTTGATCCTGATAGTCACGCTATGGCCCTTGCGAGGCCTGAAAAGCCTTTTGATCGCATTGCAGTATCATCACAAGGCATCGCAGGGAAAACTTGTTCCGCGAGCCGAAGAATAAGCCGACTTGGCAGATCATGCGTTGGAACCTACGCTGACATTGCGATTGCCATGACGTCCGCATCGACGACGCTTTTGAACTTCGCAAAGTTGACCTGAAACATCTGCACAAGCTTGGCCGCTGCGGCGTCGTACGCCTCCTTGTCGCTCCATGTCTCCCGAGGCTTCAAGATACGGCTGTCGACGCCCTTGACCGACGCGGGCACCTGAAAACCGAAATGCTCGTCGACGTAGAATTCGCCGTCGTTGAGCGTGCCGTCGAGTGCGGCCGTCAGCAGAGTACGGGTCACCTTGATGGGCATCCGTTGTCCGACCCCGTATTTCCCCCCGGTCCAACCGGTGTTCACCAGCCAGCAGTCCACGTTGTGCTTTGCAATGAGCGAGCGCAGCAGATCGCCATAGACCGAGGGCTGCCGGGGCATGAACGGGGCACCGAAGCAGGTCGAAAAGGTGGCTTCGGGTTCGACCACGCCCTTTTCCGTTCCGGCAACCTTGGCGGTATACCCCGACAGGAAATGAAACATGGCTTCCGCCGCCGTCAGCTTGGCAATGGGCGGCATTACGCCGAAGGCGTCCGCGGTCAGCATGACGAGATTCTTCGGGTGCCCGGCGCGTCCGGTCTGCGAAGCATTGGGAATGAAGTGCATTGGATACGCCGCGCGCGTATTCTCTGTCTTCGAGCCATCGTCGAAATCGCAGACGCGCGTTATCGGATCGAAGGTGACATTCTCGAGGACCGTTCCGAAGCGCTGGGTGGTCGCATATATGGCCGGCTCGGCTTCGGCACTCAGCTTGATTGCCTTCGCATAGCAGCCGCCCTCGAAATTGAAGATGCCCTTGGAGCCCCAACCGTGCTCGTCGTCACCGATCAGCGTGCGCCCAGGATCGGCGGATAGGGTTGTTTTTCCGGTTCCAGACAAGCCGAAGAAGATGGCCGCATCACCCTGCGGACCGACATTTGCCGAACAATGCATTGGCATGACGTTTTGAGCGGGAAGAAAGTAATTCAACGTCGTAAAGACCGCCTTCTTGATCTCGCCGGCGTACGAACTTCCTCCGATCAAGACAATCTTTCGGGAGAAATCGATCGCGATCACGGTGCCGCTGCGCACGCCGTGGCGCTTCGGATCCGCCTTGAAGGTCGGGCAGCAGTAGATCGTAAGCTCCGGAAGGAATGTCGCGAGTTCGTTCCGGTTAGGCCTGAGCAACAGGGTGCGGATGAAAAGCGAGTGCCAGGCGAGTGAAGTAAAGACGCGCGTACGCATTCCGAATTCCGGATCGGCGCCGGCGCGGAGATCCTGGACATATAAGGTCTTGCCGGCGGAGTGAGCGATGAAATCCTGGTACAGTCGCGCAAATTGCGCGGGGGTCATCTTGCCGTTGTTTTCCCACCAGATGCTCTGCTCTGTCTGGTCGTCACAGACAATATACTTGTCTTTCGGGCTGCGGCCGGTGTGAACGCCGGTTTCAGCGCACAATGCGCCACCAGACGTGACCTGCGCTTCACCGTTCTTGAGAGCGCATTCGTACAGTTCGGGTTCGAGGAAATTCCAGTTCAACCCCTTGAGATCTCTGAAGCCGAATTTGTCTGCCCCGAATTCCGGGTTGCGCGTGCCTTGTTCTAACATTTTGTTTCTCCCTGAGCGCAGATTAACACATGCATGCCATGTCGACGACGACAGGTTTACTGTCGTGCGAAGGTCGACGCGGACGCCGCAACGTCCAATCACAGCCGACGGTATTGGAAAGCTTCGCCAAATAGCGCCTATGAGCGGCACGACGCAGCCTGGGTAGGCAGGCGATGAGGACATTTCGGTTTAAACGACCCGGACGGTCCAATATCCATGACGTCATGTGACTTTCGGACAGGTCGCTGCCGATCATGTCAGGCGCCGCGTCGAAATCGGTCGCGACAAGCATGTTCAGGATGGCGCGTCCGCCAGGTTTCAGCCGTGCCGTGATCGCATGGCAGGTTGCCGGACCGAACTGCTCCTCGAAGCAAAATCCGGGTCCGCCGACGTCGATCGCCATGCCATCGAAAATACGGGTCTCGGCCAAGAGATATTCCTTAAAGTCTTCGACGATGCAGGGAATTTCCTTCGGCAATCCGAAGAAGCGCCTGGCGAGGTCGAAGCTGACCGGGTTGTGGTCGACGATCGTCACACTCTTGCCTCGGCGTGCCAGCATCGTCGCGAGGTTGCCTCCGCCACATCCGAGAAGCAGGACATTGTTCGCGTCGCCCAAGAACGCTTCCATCATCTTGACGTATGGGAAGCGGCTCTCCCCGGACGCCGAACTCTGACTCTGGAAAATCTCGCCTTCGCGATAGAGGCGGTCGCCCGTCTGTTCGCTTTCCCAGATCGCGATCTCGCCGAGCTTGCCTTTGAATTTGCCGAGGATCTTCAAAGCCACTCTCGTTAATTGTAATGTATTTAACATCAGTAACGATCTTCTATAGATGTATAGCTAACGATCATATCTTAGTCCAGTCGCATCTCCGAAACGACGACCGTTCACCGAAACCAGGATGGCGGGAGGCGGCTGCAGGGCAAATGATGCGCATCCGATGGACGCAAAAAATGAGACAGATGGCGAGCGTGGCGGCTGTTCGATCAGGTTCGGAGGACGACATCAGGCGCGATGCGTGACGGATTCGCCTGCTCGTCAACGAACGTAGCGGTGCTTTTGCCAGAGCCACCCCCGCAGCGAGCGCCACGTAGATCAATGGCAGCTACAAGATCGCTGAGAATGCGGGGGCGCGGCCAGAGGCGTTGGAAACATCGTCCCGAGATAGTGCGAAAAGGACCGCCGACGGCGTCATTACGAGGGCTCTTCCGGCTTGAGCACTCCCCGCGACAAAGCCGGCCTGGAATGGTCGAAATCGTCCCCAGTTCCTCAAGTGGGAGCGACGCTTTTAGCCGTCTGATCGAGCAGAGAGAGCAGCCCCTGCAAGATCCTGGTGGGCGGTGGCGGACAACCGGGAATATGGAGATCGACGGGAACCACTTGCGAGACTCCTCCCACCACCGCGTAGCTGCCGGCAAAGCAGCCGCCATCCCGGGCGCAATCTCCCACGGCGACGACCCATTTCGGGTTGGGGGTGGCATGATAGGTGCGCTCCAGCGCGTCGCGCATGTTCTTCGTGACCGGTCCTGTTACCATCAACACGTCGGCATGACGCGGCGACGCAACGAACCGGAGACCGAAGCGCTCGACGTCGTAGTAGGCGTTGTTCAACGCGTGGATTTCAAGTTCGCATCCATTGCAGGATCCGGCGTCGACTTCGCGTATCGACAGGCTGCGTCCGAGACGACGCCTTGCGGCAAGGCCCACGGCCATTGCCAGTTCGGTTACCGCAGCATCGTCCGTCGACGGCGCTTGCTCGGTGAACGGCCGGCGAAACAGGCTTTCAAAAAGCAGCTTGCGCATCTGGTGCTGTTCCTCAGAGATCGTGGCCCGAATAGGAGCAATTGAAGGATTTGTTGCAGAGCGGGAAGTCGGCGACGATATTACCCTCGATTACCGCCTCGAGGAGCGGCCACTGAAACCACGACGGGTCGCGCAGGTGACATCGTTCGACCCGGCCATCCCGCAAGCGCAGCCAAACCAGTACGTCGCCGCGAAACCCCTCAACGATCGCCATGCCTTCCCGCAGTTCGCGAAGTTGGCCCATCTCTGCCCGCAGTGGGCCTTCGCGTAGCCGGTCCAATATCTGCTCGATCAGCGAGAGCGACTGCTCGACCTCGCGGACGCGGATCCAGACGCGTGCATTGACGTCACCCTCATTCAGCACAGGCACCTCGAAGCGCAAATCATCATAGGGCGGATAGGCCAAAGTCCGTCGCGCGTCGAAGGATCGGCCGGAGGCGCGGCCGATGTAGCCGCCGGCACCATATTGTTTGGCCAATGCGGATTTGAGCACGCCGGTATCGACGGTACGATCCTGGAGCGATGCGGTGTTGTCATAGAGTTCGACCAAAGCCGGAAAGCGCAGACGGATAATGTCCAGCGTCGCCCGGATGATTTCTTTCCCATCATCGTTGAGGTCGCGGGTTACGCCACCGGGCACGATGATATCCCGCATCAATCGATGGCCGAATGCGGAATCGGATGCGCGCAGCACGCTCTCGCGCAACACGCTGCAAAGGGCGTGCATCAGCGTAAAGGAGGCATCATTGCAAACGGCGCCGATGTCGCCGAGATGGTTGGCAAGCCGCTCGAGTTCGGCGAGCAGCGCTCGGAGCCAAACCGCGCGATCGGGCACGACAAGTTCCAGGGCCGCCTCGGCCGCGCGCGAAAACGCATAGGCATAGGCGACGGTGCTGTCGCCCGACACACGTCCGGCGAGCTGCACGGCCCGCTTGAGATCAGCGCCAGCCATGAGCCCTTCGACCCCCTTGTGGGTATATCCCAGCCGTTCCTCCAGCCGCACCACGGTCTCTCCGCTGGCGGTAAACCGGAAATGCCCGGGCTCGATGATTCCCGCGTGGACGGGACCGACCGCGATCTGATGCAGGCCGTCGCCTTCCGCCGGCAGGAAGCGATAGGGCGCTGCGTTCGGCAACGCGTCGATGCGGTCTCCCAACGGGAAGCGTACACCCCACCGATTGTGATCAAGCCACGGACGGGTATCGGGCGAGCCTTCCGGTGTCAGGCCGAACAGGTCATGGGCGGCGCGCTCCAATCGAAGCGCTGGCGGGTGGTGCCTGCCGATCGAAGCATAACTGTGATCGGGGCAATCCAGGCTGACGGTCGCGATTTCTGCGGTAGCTTCATCCATGATCGCCATATGTACCGTCGAGGGCTCGCCCCAAAGGCCGAGCAAGCCCAGACGTCCCTGCGCCAGCTCGTTTGCGACAAATCTCCAAAGATGCGCGCCGACCATGGCTCGCGGCCATGGCCTGCGTTGCTGGATCTCGCGACCCTCCAGTATGCGATCGATCAGCGACGGCATATTCTGTTAATCCTCGATCTATCCAAGAAGGCGAGCCACATGCTGGAACCAGACGACGAGCGGTGCGGGAAGGTAGATTCCCGCGATTAGAACCAGCGAGAGATGCGCAAACAACGGCACATAGGACGCTTCCGCCGAAGCCGTGCTGCCGCGAGGTTTGCCGAATGCAACGCTGGTCAGCCGCAACATCAGAGCGCCGAAGGCCAGCAAAATCCCGAACACAAGGATAATCGCGAGCAGGGGCTGCCGCGCAAAGGTGGAGCTCACGACGAGAAATTCGCTCATGAAGATGCCGAGCGGCGGCAGTCCGGCGATCGCGATGACGCCCACCACCAGACCCCAGCCGAGCGCCGGATGGGTCACGGTCAAGCCCCGGATCCTGGAGATCCGCTGCGTGCCCTTCACTTGCGAAATGTGGCCGACCGCATAGAAGATCGCCGACTTGGTCAGGCTGTGCATCACCATGTGCAGCAGTCCGGCAAAATTGGCGAGCGGGCCGCCCATTCCGAATGCGAAAACGATGATCCCCATGTGCTCGATCGAGGAGTAGGCAAACAGACGCTTGATGTCGCGCCGGCGGTACAGCATGAACGCCGCGAAAACGAGCGACACCAGGCCCATCGTCACCATCAGGGGTCCTGGAGCAATTGCTGCCGGATTGGCGGCAAGCAATATCTTGAAGCGCAGCAAAGCATAGAGCGCGACATTCAGCAGCAGACCGGACAGCACCGCCGATATCGGAGTGGGGCCTTCGGCGTGCGCGTCGGGCAGCCAGGCATGCAGCGGCGCGAGGCCGACCTTGGTCCCGTAGCCGAGAAACAGGAATACGAAAGCGACGTTAAGAAGGGCAGGGTCGAAATTTGCGGCATGTTCGACCAGTAGCGTCCAGACCATACCATCCTGGCCCTCGCCGACCACCGGCCGCGCCGCCATGTAGACCAGAATCGTGCCGAACAGCGCAAAGGCAATTCCGACGCTGCCCAGGATGAAATATTTCCACGCCGCTTCAAGAGCGGCGTGCGTGCGATAGATGCCGACCATCAACACTGTGGTGAGGGTCGCGATTTCCACCGCAACCCACATCAGGCCTATGTTGTTCGATACGAAAGCCAGGTTCATACCGAACATCATGGTCTGATACATGGCGTGGTAAAAACGCAGGTAGACCGGCGTCAATCGGCCGGTATCGAGTTCGTGCGCGATATAGCTCGCGCTGAAGATACTGGTCGTGAAACCCACCAAGGTGTTGAGCACGATGAACACAATATTGAGGTCATCGACCAGCACATACGGCGTAGGCTGCGGACGTTCGATCACGAACAACGAGAGGGCCGCAAGAAATGTCGCCAGACTGGCAACGACGTTCAGCCGCGCCGTTAGCCGGTAGCCCGGCAGGACGGCCAGCAACGCTGCCGAGCCGATTGGAATCAGCAGGACAGCCACCACCGGGTCGAAGGGAGGTACGGTCATCGCCGCTCACCCCGGAAGTCGTCGAGGGCGGAGACATCCACGGAATCGAAGCGCTCGCGGATCCGGAACAGGAAGATGCCAATGACGATGAAAGCGATCAGGATCGAAAAGGCCACGCTGATCTCGACGACGAGCGGCATGCCCTTGGCGCCGGTAGCCGCCAGTACCAACCCATTCTCAAGCGACATGAATCCGACGACCTGACTGACGGCATTGCGGCGCGTCACCATGACCAGGAGTCCGAGCAGCACGACTGACAGGGCAAAGGCCAGATCCTCGCGCGCCAAGGGGTCGGCCTCGGCGGTCACCCGCAGCATCAGAACCATGGACAGAGCGACCAGTGCCATCCCTGCCAGCATGGTTGGACCGATGCCGACGGCCGATTCGATGTCGCGATGAATTCCAAGCTGCTTGACGATGCGATGCAGTGCCACCGGAATGACAATCGCCTTGAAGACAAGGGCGATTACTGCCGTGATGTAGAGATGAGGCGCGTTCTGGACATAGGCTTGCCAGGCGACGGAAAGCGCGAGCACCAGGGCATGCAGTGCAAACACATTGAGGAGCGAATAGAGCCGATCCTGGTATAGCATCATGAAGCTGATCAGGACGAGTCCGCCGGCGAGCGTATGCGAGACGTCGAAGGAAAGGCTGTGCATCTGCATCAGAAACTCCTCGACACGAACAGGAGGAGCGTACCGAGCAGGCCGAGCATGAGCGCGGCACCGAGAAATTGCGGGACGCGAAAAACCCGCATTTTTGCCGTGGCGGTCTCGAACACCGCGAGCAAGAAGCCAGCAACCGCCAGTTTGGAAACATAGGCGGCAGCGCCGATGGCGTACGCCAGAGGTCCAGTACCGAAGATCGCGATCTTCCAGGGCAGGAACACGCAGGCGATCAGCGAGATATAAAGCAGCAGCTTGAGAAAGGCGCCGAATTCGATCATCGCCAGATGGCGTCCGGAATATTCGAGGACCATCGCCTCATGCACCATAGTGAGTTCGAGGTGGGTGGCCGGATTATCGACCGGAATTCGAGCGTTCTCGGCGAGCGCCACCATGATGAGCGCGATCAGCGCCATTCCCAGCGATACCCGCAATCCGACGTAAGACGACGCGATCAAATTGGCGACCGTCGAAAGTTGAGTCGAGCCGGCGACCAGCGCCAAGCAAAAGACCATCAGGAGCATCGCCGGCTCGGCAAGTGCGGCGATCATGACTTCGCGGCTTGATCCGATGCCGCCAAAACTCGTGCCGACGTCCATCCCTGCGAGCGCGAGAAAGAAGCGTGCGCTCCCCAACAGCGCAACGATGGCAATCAGATCGGCGGTCCAGTTGAACAGGAGGCCTGTCGCAAAGGTCGGCACCAGAGCGGCAGCAACCCAGATCGCGGCAAAGGTCACGTAGGGCGTCACCCGGAACAGCCACGACGCGTTGTCGGCCAGCACCACTTCCTTCCGGAGCAGCCGCAGGAGATCCCGATACGGCTGAAAAATCGAAGCTCCCTTGCGACGCACCAGCCGAGCCTTGATCTTGCGCACGAAGCCGGTCAGCAGCGGAGCGAGCAGGAGCACCAGCGCCATCTGAATGCCTTGCACCAGAATGTCGGACATCATGACCATATCGCGAGCACCAGCAGCAGTGTGACGAGGGTGGCGAAAACGAGACTGAGGTACCGCCGAATGGTCAGGAACTGCAGACGATTGAGCCTGTCAGCCGCGTATCCCACGGCGTCCGCGAGGGGCAGATACATTCCCTCCCAGACCGGATCATGCAGTTCGATCCTGAGCCGCGCTGGCCTGATATCTCCTGGAGCCGGCATATCGACATGGTCGCGGGCGTGAAACACGAGCGTGCCGAAAACGCGACGGATCGGTTGAGCGAAGCTTGCGCCCGAATACTGAGCGGCAGGGGTCGGATCGGAAAAACCGCAGCCCCAGGCCGGCCCACGTCGAAGGGCATGAGAGGCGAAGCGATGAATAAAATAAACGGCGAGCGACGCGGACACCGTGATGAATACCATCACCAGCAAACCGTTGTAGGAACTCCGACTCGCCGCAATCGGCACGATCGAAAGCCACGGCTCATCGGCCTGGATCGGCATCCGGCTGCCGAGAATCTCCACCGTAATCGGCGACAGCGCGTCGATCACCAGTCCCGGCAAGATTCCGGCCAGCAGGCACAATGCTGCGAGGATGAACATCGCTGAAAGCGAGTATCGATCGACCTCGGTCGCCGATTCCGCAGCCCCGCTGCGCGGCCGTCCAAGAAAAGTCACCCCGAAGGCCTTGACGAAACACGCGGCTGCCAAGGCTGCGGCCAAGGCCAGCAACGCCCCGACCGCGGGCACCATTATCTTCAGGGCCCATTGCGGCAGGTCCGGGCTTTGCAATATGGCCTGGAAGATCAGCCATTCCGACACGAAGCCGTTGAATGGCGGAAGCGCCGATATCGCGACGGAGCCGACGAGAAAGACGAAGCTGGTGAGCGGCATGCGGTTGATGAGGCCGCCGAGTTTGTCCATGCTGCGCTCGCCCGTCGAGGTCAGGACGGCGCCGGCCCCGAAAAACAGCAAACTCTTGAAGAAGGAGTGATTGAGAACGTGGAACAGTGCCGCCGTGAAAGCGAGCGCCGCCGCCAATTTCAAGCCGTTGGCCTGGAAGGCCAGCGCAAGACCGAGGCTCACGAAGATGATGCCGACATTTTCAATCGTGCTGTAGGCGAGCAACCGCTTGAGGTCCGTTTCCATCATGGCGTAGAGGATCCCCATGACGGCGGTGATGCCGCCAAGGAAGAGGACGATCGCGCTCGCCGACCAGGTCGGCGGTCCCAAGAGATCGAAGATGACGCGAATGAAGCCGTAGATCGCGACCTTGGTCATGACGCCGCTCATTAGCGCCGAAACGTGGCTGGGAGCTGCTGGATGAGCGAGCGGCAGCCAAACGTGCAAGGGCACAAGGCCGGCCTTTGAGCCCGCTCCGAGCAACATCAGGATCAAGACCAACGCCGCGGCGTACGGCGTGTGTTGAGCCGCGCGGATGGCGGCAAATCCGTAGTCTCCCGCGGGCCCCGCCAGCAAGCCGAACGCCAGCAGGAGCGCGAGCGTACCGAAGCTTGCCATCACAAGGTAGACGTAACCCGCCTTGGCGTTGCCCGTTTCACGATGGTGCGCCATGACGAGCGCCCAGGAAGCCAGCGACATGAACTCCCAGCAAAGCAGATAGGAAAACGCATCATCCGCCAGCACCACAAGATTCATACCGGCCAGAAAGGCGGGAAAGAAGGGCAGTACGCGATGCGGCGCCGGGTCGTGATGGCCGTAGCCGAGACCGTAAAGGCTTGCCGCAGTTCCACCCAGGTTGACCACGACCAGGAAAAACGAAGCCAGCGCGTCGAGGCGGAAATGAGCGCCAAGCCACGGCAACCCGATCGGCAGAGTAAGGTCGGAGACATTCTGGGCGTCGGCGACCAGCCAGCAAAGCGACCCGAGCAACGCGACCAGGGAAACGGCCAATGTGGCGCTGTAGATCGTCGCCGTGGAGCTCCTTGCGCGGCTTAGAACGATCGCGAGGACGGCGATCACCAGCAATCCCGCGACACACGACATCTGCAAAACGACGGGAGACATCAAGTGCGTCCCTTCGTTCCGTTTGATGCTTTCGGCTCTATCTGATTGTCCAAATGGTTCCTGGTTGAACCCGCATTCATCTTCAGCCGCACCCCACGTCCCTGCGAGTTGCTGACGGCTCCTTCGTCGATCATCTCGATCCCGGCAGCGTCAAATGCCGCAATCAACTTGACCAGCGAATCGACATTGCCCCGAACCATCGTCTCACTCGCCTCCATGCGTTGAATGGTGGGCACGGAAAGCCCGGAGAGTTCCGCCAGCCGGCGCTGGTCGATTCCGAGAAGCAGCCGGCCAGCCCGCAATTGAGCTGCCGTGATCATCGATCTGCCTCCCAGCCAATATCAAACATCATTCTTGCATTCTAACTAATGATGTTATTTTGTCAATAAATGATATCTCAGATATCTATTTTGACGGATGTTTACGGGTGCTCGCATGCGGGTTTGCGGGGCCGCGCAGGCCGACCGCCGCACAGCTCGCGCAGACCATTCTCTGAGGCGCGCTAACGTGTCCCAGTGTTTCCTGGGGCAGTGTTGACCCCCACGCTATCGGCGTGCACGCGCCCGCGTCGAGGATGGAAGCTCGCCAAATTGGGAGGAGTACCTGGCGGCGAAATCGCCAAGGTGCCAAAACCCGTTGGCCAAAGCGATTTCCTTAATTTGTAGATGTGGATCACCCGTCAGAAGCTGCCGTCGAACTGTCTGCAGGCGTCGCAGTCGAATGTAGCGCTGCAAGCTCATCCCATTTGTCTTGACCATCAGACTGCTCAATGTCCGAACGGAAACTCCGAGCCTCGAAGCGAGGTCTCCGCTATGCATCGAATCAAACGTGCTGGAATCGATGAGATCGTCGACGCTCCTCAAAACCCGGAGGCCGTTATGGATGCTCTTCTTGCCTGGGGATTTGTCGGAAAGATATCCATCGAACACGGAGTCCAGTGCCTCCAGCAATGGATCAAGCAGCGCGGCGCCCCAGCCAGGGATCAGCGTCAGAACGGGGTTTTGAGATGAAATCCTAAAAACACGAATGATCAATTCTCGCAGTCTCAGTTCAATGCTGCGGGAAATCTGAATGGATAAAAAGTCGCCATCGGTTTCAGGCCATCCGCGATTTTCCGTTGGAAAGGAAAAGACCAGCACAGCAAAATAGCCCAACTCTTTTTCAACTATTCGGTATTCAATCGGACCACGCGCATATCGCAGCGGTGACTTAACCTCTTTACCATTGAAGATGATTGCCGGATTGTCCTTCATCGAAAACGCGACGAACGTGCAGTTAAACTCGAACATTGAATGAACGATGCGGGGAAAGGTCTGCAGCAGATAGAGGTGGCATCCCGGCAGGGAAAGGACAGCCTGGCCGAGGGGAACATCGACATTCGCGAGCGGAACAATATCCACGCTTGCGCCGCGCAGTCCGTGCCTGAAATGATCGATATCCTGATAGCGGAATATCTGAAGATTATGCGATGGTTGGAAGCCAGCGAAACGCATCGGTCTTGCCAATATTTTTTATGTCAGCATGACATGATGACAATCAATTGCTCCGTCGGATTGATTCCTGCTCGCGTACGTGGACTCGGATTCCATTGTCGTTGGGTCAACTGAAGTTTTCATCCCGCAACAATACCGGCCGCTAACTGCAACTCTTATCGGTATCGATCCATAAACGTTATGGGTCGTCTGCGTTTCGAAAAAAGATTGACCAGCCCGCCCCTTGTATCGACGCGCCAAGAATCACCGGTAACGAACTATTGGTCGATAAAATTTGAAAGCGTTTGATCCAGATCAAACAAATATACGGGATGCACTTCGACCTTAAATCCGTGGCATTCGATAGCGAAATACGGCAAATCAGGGAAAATTAATACTAATTTAGGGCGGTGGAATGAGCTTAGGCACGACTTAGAAATCGACGCAGGGGAATCGAGACGTCGGGGCCCGGATGCGCGAGCAGAATTCAAGGAGTGTTTGATGGCCCGAACCACGATCAAGCCGACCGGCATAGAATGCCCGTTTGGCGAAGAGGAGTTGATCGTCTCCAAGACAAATCTCAAGGGCCACATCTCCTATGCCAACGATGTATTTCTGCGGCTGTCGAAATATCCGCCGAATGAAGTGCTTGGTGCGCCACATAGCTTGATCCGGCATCCGGATATGCCGCGTTGCATCTTCAAGCTGCTCTGGGACACCATTGAGGCAAAGAAGGAAATCTTTGCCTATGTGTTGAATATGGCCGCCGATGGCGATCACTACTGGGTGTTTGCCCACGTTACCCCGACGCTGGATGCGCAGCAAAACGTCGTCGGTTTCCATTCCAACCGGCGCAAGCCGAATCCCGACCAGGTCGAGAAGGTAAAGACTCTATATGCGGCGCTGAAGACCGAAGAGACCCGGCACGATAATCGCAAGGACGGCATGTTGCGCGGTTATGAAATGTTGATGGGTGACCTCAGAGCCAAGGGAATCGACTATGATGAATTTGTCTTCGCTATCTGAAGCGAAACTTTCGATTGCGGTCGCCGGGGGCGCTCTTGTCGTCGTTGGCGCCGCGCGCCTTCTCCTCGGAGCGTCCGCGGCCCCATGGGACACGGGAGTTGAAGTCGTGGTTGTCGGATCGCTCCTTGGCGCGGCCGCATGGTTGGTGCGGCGCGCCGATTTGACCATCCGTGAGGTTTCAGCTGTCTGCAAGCGTGCGCGACATGGCGATCTCGAGGGCCGCATCCTGGGCGCGCGCGAGCGCGGTGGTCTTGGCGAGATCCAAGCTGCGGTCAATGACATGCTTGATATTATCGATGCGTTTGTCCGCAAATCGTCTGCCTCGATGGAATATGTCAGCCACGGCAAGTGCTTCCGCAAGGTTTTGGTGCGTGGACTGCCTGGTTCGTTCCGACGCGGCGCAACGATCATCAACGCTGGGACCGACGCCATGGACCGCAAAGTGGGCGATCTGGCCCGCTTGGCGCAGACTTTTGGTGCCAGCATGGACAACGTCGCAAAAACATTGGCGGTGGCAGCTACCGACCTTGGGTCGGACGCCGATCAAATGGCTGCCGCGGCGGAGGAAACCAGCCGCCAGTCGACAGGCGTCGCAGCGGCCTCCGAGCAAGCATCCACCAACGTGCAGACTGTGGCGAGTGCCGCCGAGCAATTGTCGGCATCGATTGCCGAAATCTCGCGGCAGGTTAGCCGATCGTCCAGCAGCACGAGTCGGGCCGTCGAAGAGGCAAATCGAACAAACGACCAGATCAGGAACCTGGCCGAAGCGGCCCGGCGGATCGGCGATGTCGTAAAACTCATCACCGGTGTCGCAGGACAGACCAACCTGCTCGCACTAAATGCCACGATCGAGGCGGCACGCGCCGGCGAAGCGGGCCGGGGCTTTGCCGTGGTGGCGTCAGAGGTAAAGAACCTTGCCAATCAGACAGCAAAGGCGACAGAGGAAATCAGCACCAAGATTGCCGAAATGCAGGCAACCACCGAGCAGTCGGTAGAGGCGGTGCAAGCCATCGGCCGGACGATCGGTGAGATGAACGAGGTCTCCACCTCGATAGCGTCGGCGATCGAGGAACAGGGGGCGGCGACGCAAGAAATCGCCCGTAACGTCCAGGAGGCTTCTGCCGGTACGTCCGAAGTGTCTTCAAACGTCGCAGGAATCAGTCAGGCGGCGGATGACACAGGTCGGCTTGCATCGCGTGTGAGCAACGCATCTGGAATTATCAGTGGCGAGGTGGATACGCTGCGATCCGAGGTGGAAAAGTTCCTGCTCGGTTTGAAGGCAGCCTGAGAATCCGATAGCGATCTATCGGCGTCATTGAGCTGCCGCTGAACCATCAACGATCATCCTTGGATGACCGTCTGAAACAGACTTATCCTAACCGCGCGGCACAGGTAGTGGCAGGTTCCGCGCAAGCGGCCCCGCGGTGCTTGTTGCCGTAGCGATCGAGGCGTATCGACCCCAAGTTGCATCGCGTCCTTCAGCAATTCCACGCACGGGACACCTCGATTACGCTGCCATCAATGTCCCATGCCGGGCATTACGGTGCCGTTGTAGATATCGGGATTTTGCGCACCTTCCACGATTAGAAGACCGGCAAGTCCTCTCTCTACACGGGCCAGCGCATGATCAACGATCGTGTAGTTTCCCGGGACGTGAAGCTTGAATTCAGTAATCACGGCGCCGCCGGGCGGTACTGTGACGGTCTGAATCCCTTCCAGCGGCGCAGTCGTGAGACTGCCAAGATTGTATACCTTGTCGAATATCTCCCCGATCACATGGAAAGACGACGTAAAATTTGGACCGCCTACGCCAAAAAAAAGTCTTACTGTTTCGCCGACCTTGGCATGCAAAGGATGGAGTTTCGATATCGCGCCCACCGAACCATTGAAGACGAAATATTCGGGGCGCTCGTTCAACAGTTTTTCGACGCTGAACTCCTGGCCTCCGTGTTGGCCAAATGCGGCTTCTGTATAGATTTCGCCTTGCATGACATAAAATTCGTGATCAACCGGAGCAAGACCCGCTTCGGGTTCAACCAAAATCAATCCATACATTCCGTTTGCGATATGCTCGGCCACCATCGGCGTCGCGCAGTGGTAGACGTAAAGACCGGGAATGAGAGCCTTGAAGGTCATTGACTTTTCGTCTCCGGGGTCGACCTGCAGGGCTGCGGCGCCGCCTCCGGGTCCAGTCGCAGCATGAAAATCCACCGAGTGGATCATGTTGCTGTCGGCTGAATTCTTCAGATGGACATCGACGGTGTCGCCAACGCGGACGCGCACGAACGGCCCGGGAACCTTGCCATTGAAAGTCCAGTAGCCGAATGTGGTCGATTCCGCGAGCCGGCCTTCCAGTTCGACGGTGAACAGATCAAGCCTAACGGTCTTTGGATCTCGCTTGCCGATCGGTGGAGGAAGATCAGTGGGTTCTCGTGAAATGTCCGCTTGGACAAGCGTCTGTGCCGCAAGCGTGGGCGTCACGAGAAACTGGCCCTGCATACCCGCCAACCGGTGGCCGGGAACGCTACAGAAATAGACGAAGTCTCCGGCTTTTGTCGCACGAAAAACGATAGTCGTGCTGGCACCCTTGCCGTTCACGCGCGGCGACTTCGCGTCCTGATCGGGAAACACGATGTCATGTTCGGTGCCCTCGCCGTTGATCAAGGTGAGCTGCACCACTTGTCCTTCAGCCGCGGTCAGAATTGGGTTCGCTTTCCCGTCGATAAAACCGCCAACCCCAAGAAAGACCATTTTTCCTTCGGCAATTCCTGTGCGCAATGTGTACTTCGCGTCCGACAAATAGGCCGCATCGCCGCCTGACTTAGGTTGCGCGGCATCGGGCTCGGCAGCGACCTTTTGGTTAGCGGAATTGGACGGCGCGGGAGCGTTCGCAGTCGCCCCGGGCGGTGAAGTCGAGGTCGCCAAAAACGCGATCACGTCCTTGCGGTCGTGGTCGGTCTTGAGACCTGGAAATGGCATCCGATTACCTGGAACTACTTTCGCAGGATCCGCCAGATAGGCATCGAGTGTAGACGGATCCCACGTCAAAGCCGCCTGCTTCATCGCCGGCGAATAGCTGAAATTGGCATCGGTCGCCGACTTGCGGCCGACGATACCGGCCAAGCTTGGACCCAGGATGGTCTTTCCCGGCTCCAGCGAATGACAAGCCTGACATTTTTTGAAGACCTGGCGCCCCGCGAGGGGGTCGCCTGGCAATCCTGCGGCGTTGGCGGCGGCGTCGTTCTGTTGGCCCTTCGCCGGAACCGCAGTAGCTTTGTCCGGGGAAGCTGGCTCCGCCTGGGCTTTGACCATTGCGTGATCGTGCATTGGCGCTGGCTTAACCGTTTCGCCGGTACTTATGACCGCAGCAGGTGGCGGTAGCGCAGGGGCTTTCCCTGCGGTGTCTGCGATCGAAGATGTTTGAGACGCCCCCGGTTGAGAGGGAATTCGGGGACTGTCTGTTTTACTTTTGGTTAGCAGCGCGGCTGATTGCGATGGCGGTAACTCGGCCGGCTTTGAATTGATCCGCGTCGGCGAATTCGCGGCGACAACTACCAACAGAATAACCGCGGAAGCCCCAAGAACTCCGGGTACCCAATCTTGCAAGTGCTTCCAATCGAAACGCGGACCCCATCGACGCATGCTGAATTCCTCCAAATTTCAAAAGGCGGCAGCTGCGCCAAACATGCGGTGAATGGCAAAACAAGGTTCGATTTACGAACAGGTTTCTGAATCTTCGTTGCGTTCAACTTCAATAGTGGGTTGCAGCAGCCAAGGCAACCCTCGGGCAGTGAGCCTCGCTATCAAAGATCCGGCAATTGACAGCGTCGCTTCGTCGCTCTGATCGATAAAAGACACATCGAACTGGCCTCTGCCGCGCCGGGTACTGAACGGTCGATAGACGCCTCCATGGCAATCGCGCGCGGCAATCACGGGCTCATCAGATTTCAGTCGCGCCAATACGAGATGAATTGCGGCCATTCCCGACGCCGGCATGTCGGCGCCAACGCCACCTTCAGGTTTTTGGCAATCGTATCAGCGAGCAGGTGCCGGCGCTCGGATTCGAAGGGCGTGAGTACTCGTAACCCCGAGGCTGATCGCCTGACCGGGATAACGGGAACCAAAATCTTCAAGCGCCTCGGGACGCGCGGGTGGCGGCGCGCTCTCGCTCAATGCGGTCGGTTACGTCTCGCGCCATGGCGACCGAGCCAAGCACGTCGCCCTCGGCACCGCCTTTGACGATCGCGAAGGTCATCTCGACGTATAGTTTGCGTCCGCTCTTGTGCAGCCCGCGGGTCAGCGTAGGGCGGCCTTCGAGCTTCGTCACACCGTTGCTCATCGCCGCGTTGAAGCCTCGCCAGTGGGAGGCTCGCAGATGCTCGGGAATAATCAGATCGAGGCTTTGGCCGAGCGCCTCTTCCGCGGAGAATCCGAACAAAGCAGCAGAGGCGCGGTTCCAGCGGATGATCTCGCCCGAGCGGTTTGTATAGATGACCGCATCTGCGGCCTGATCGAGGATTCGTTCAGCCAATTGGGACCGGTCTTCCATGGACACGCCTAGTCCTTCTGCGCGACAATGCAGATCGCGCTCAAATTCTGTCGGTAGCGCTCGAATACCTGCCGCATCGCAACCACGCGTCGTCTCGCCGCGCCATCGAGAATGAGATTTTTCGCGAGCCTCAGCGCCCCCGGAATACCCTCATCCTGGATGAGCCGGACGGGCCGAAGCAGGTGCATCGGCGCATAGGCAATCGTGACGATACGGAATCCAACACTCTCCAGCAAGGCTCTCCACTCCGTGGCGGGAAGAGGGCGAGCGCCGACATGAATCACGGACGAGAGGGTTCGATCGATCTCGTGCTTTTGGTCGGCCGGCATATTCTCCGGGACGACCGCGAGTTCGTGAATGCCATAGCGACCGCCGGCACGAAGCAGCCGAAACGCCTCTGTCGCGATCAGGCGCTTGTGCTCCGCGGTATTCATGCTCAACATCGCCTCGCCGATGACCACGGAAGCGGAGGCGGCCGGCAGGGACGTTTGATCCGCTTTGCCGACAACAACCGATATGTTTGGATTCGGCGGGAGCTGGCGGACTGTCCATTGCATCGCCTTTGCGTCCCGTTCGACACCGGTGTAGCAGCGCGGACCGCGTTGCAGGATCATGCGGGCCGTCACGCCGAGACCTGGCGCAAACTCCACCACTTCGTCGGCCGGCCCGATAGCGAGCCCATCGAGAAGGGCTCGTGTCAACCCGAGACCTCCAGGACGCAGGACGCGCTTGCCGAGGCGCGCCAGCAACCAGTGCCCCGGCATTTTTGATGTGTCGAGCTCGCTGCCTGGGAGATCTGCCAATGGGGCCGAATAAGCGTGGGTCATCTGCGTTGTTCTCCTCGTTTCAGGGCCGATCTATCTTCAGTCGCCCGGTCGATGCAGGGCGTCCGGGATCGGACGATCTCCGAAATCAATGATCGATCGACGAATGATGCGGCCCGCCAGATCCGTGCTCAGGCGCGCGCGACGGTTACGGTGGAAAAACGACAGCCGGAATTCACCCTCGTTGTCGTCGACCCCACGCTCGCAGACGCTTGTGATCGTCCCGTCACGCATCAGGACGGGCACGCGTGACGCGGGGACGTCCAGAAGTTCGCCCAGCAGCGCAGCGTCGACGACGAATGTGTCGTCATTGAACTCGATGTCGCGCGGGGACCGCTCCGAAGACTCCGCACCCTTGCAACGTTCGGTCATCTCGATTGTCCTTGCTGAGGCACCTTAAAAGATGTATTGATAATATATCTTATATTCTTGTCGGGGTCAATCGATGCGTGCTCAATCCGGATTGGACAGCCAAACAGAGTTACGGACCCCGCCGGGGGCGATTTTCCAGTGTGAATTTCCGCCCGGGACGCCGGAGCGCCACAGCGTGGCGGCGCGCCCGGATCCCTCAATCGCTGAATTGGCGTTGCGGGTGCTCGTCACCTTTCGGGTCCATCCGCATCTCGGCAACGTCCTGACCCACATCTCGGGTGCCAATTGGGGGAAGGTGGAGCGATCGCTCAACTCCATTTTTGATTTGGCGACGACAAGCGGAAGCCTTTCACCCCTCGACCAGAACATGATCGATCTGATGTGTGCGGATCGCGGCATCACCGGTCGAATCATGAAGCCCCATTTCCAGGGTGTTTTGCGCAGGGTTCTTGAGCCGGACCATACTGAACGGTTGATCCGCCACATCACGGCACTGTTTCTCGAACTCGAATGGAAGGCGCAACAACCCGCGCAGAGTAAGCCTCTCTCGCAGGAGTCCGGTCATGTCCGAAGCGAACCGCAATGAACGTGTCATCAAGGTCGTGGATATCGATCCGCGACATCGTCACACGATTCTCTTTCGATTGTTCGAGCATCTTGCTCCGGATGATTCGCTGCAGATCGTCGCCGATCATGATCCCAAGCCGCTGCGCCTGCAGCTGGAAGCGCGCCACGGTTCGCGCTGCAACTGGTCATACCTCGAGAAAGGGCCTGACATCTGGCGCGTTCGCCTGCGCCTGCTGAGAACTGAGGGTGGCGTTCATGCTTGAGCGACGGGTCGGACTTCAGAGCTGTCGTCCGCTGGACTGTACGAATCGGAGAGATACCTGAACCAGGAGAAGCGGACATGTTGAGCAACTCCCATGACTATGTGCGCCCTGCCAACGAGGCGGAGCGGGCTCATCTCGAGCAGCTTATCCGCGCGGATTTCGCGCGATGTCACCCTGCCGAGACGCTGGAGGATATCAAGCACCGGGCATCTTTCTCGAAGGAGGACAACGGGCTGCTTCGTGACTGGATGGCCATCGCCGCGATTCGCGCTGCAGCCGATCGGACCGAAACGGCGTTCGCGGTTGCCGCCGCATAGGCAGTTGCGGTCCCGCACCGCCCGTCAGGCCGCGGGCCGCACTCCAAAGTCCTTCGGCCTGAGCATCAGGTCTGCGAGCGTATACTTGTCGAGGACTGCGTTGAACGCCTCAAGGCCCTCGTGAAGGATGCCGCGCAATCGGCAGCTGCGCGTGATGATGCATTCGTTACCGGAAGCAAAGCATTCGACCAATTCGAAATCGGGCTCCGTCGTGCGGATGACGTCTCCGAGCTTTATCTTGTGCGGCGGCTTCGCCAGCGCAAGGCCGCCGGAGCGGCCGCGCACCGCCTTCAGATAACCGGCTTTCGTCAGTGTGTTGGCGATCTTCATGAGGTGCGCGCGTGAGATATTGTAGACCTCCGACGCCTCCTCGATCGTGATCAACCGATCTTCCCGCGCTGCAGCGTACATCAGCAGCCGAAGGGCGAAGTCGGAAAAGCTGGTCAGTCGCATGATTTGTCCAAGGCGTTGGCGCGGGCTGGCCCGTGTGAAGTGCTGTGCGCAGACGACGAAAGATACACCTGGCATGTTTGTTTTACAAGCCGGTCAGCTTTGGTGCTGCGATCCGGCTCACCGGTGCGAAATTGCGTGTCCGACCGCAGGCGATGACGCTACGCGGCAGAATCGTCACTCCCAGATGTGAAGCTCATGGATCGTTATCTCTCCGGTCGTCTGCCTCGAGCCTGCGCGCCAGACGATGCAGCAAGGCGTTGAAGCGCCGTTCGGCTCCCGGGGACGTTTGGCGGAGGCGGACGCAGGCCTTTCCCGCAATGCGGCAAGCCGCGTCTACCTCGCCGGTATCCGCCAGTTTCTGCAACGCATCGAGCAGCAGCACGACAACGCCTTCCTGCGGCGCGACGCGCGATGTCTGCGCGAGTTCGGGATCGGAGAGTTCTTGCGTCATCCGCCAAACCCGAGATATTCCTTCGCAATGGGGCTCATCATGTCCGGCGTCCAGGGAGGATCGTAGGTGAGCCTGACGTCGGCCCAATGCACGCCATCCACGGCTTGCGCCGCCTCGCCGGCGCCGTCCCTGAGATAGTTTGTCGCCGGACAGCCCCTCGTCGTCGTCGTCATGGTGATCGTCGCAACGCCGTCCTGTTCCACAGCGATGTCATAGACAAGGCCGATATCGACGATGTTGAAGCCAATTTCCGGATCGATCACGTTATGAAGGGCCTTGCGGACGTGCTCGACGAGATCCTTCGCGTCGCTCATGCGGCGGCCTCCTTCCCGGCTCCTTTGCGCACCACGAGCTTATAGGTCGTTCGGTCCGCTTCGAACCCTCCATGCCATTCGTGTCCGCGCTTGCCAAGTTCCGGAAGAAGGAAGACGGGCTCACGGCAAAGCAGGGCACACAGAACTTCGCCCGGCCGCAACTCTTCGACCGCCGCAAGCGTGCGCACCATCGGCTCGGGCGGATCGAGATCGCGATTGTCCAGATGACGCGAGGGTTCCGGCCATCCGGGTGCCGAAGCAATTTGCTCGATTGGCTGAACCGACGGGCTTCGCTCGGAGCCGGCCACCGCGGCGGCCGGGGTGAACGTCACCTCCCAATCGCCACCGCCGATCTCTCGCGCCGCGTGGCCGAAGCCTCTCTTGGCGAGCACACCGTAGAGAGGTGCAGGCTCGAACGTCGCCAGTAGCCGGAAGGACTGTCCGGCCACGAGCCCGTTGACGGCCTCCATGATGGCACTGAAAGGCTCTCCGCCGGCACGCAGGATCGGGCGTACATCGAGTTCATGCAGGGCTTGCGTCATTGGTCACTCCTCATCTTCGTGATTGTTGCAGGGTGGGCAGAAACAAACGTGGCCGCGTGCGGCCGCCATCGGGTAACATCGGCACCGGTACTGATCGCAAGGTTCGGATCAGGGCGAGTTCGATGCATATCCTGGCCGTGGCGGCGAGCATTCCGAGTGCCGCGACACGGAAGACGAGCGGTGCCCCAAGAAAGCTCGCCGCTGAAGCGGCGCCAACGCTCGCGAAGTACAGCCAGAACCATGACAAGGCCCGGGGCTCATTGGCGAGATCCTGTACGCGGGGCGTGGGACGCTTGCCGAGCAGCGGACCGTAGCATTCGAGCCAGGTAATGAAGGCGACGATCTTGTAGAGCTTGGCAAGGCCGAGCCCGGTGAGCCAGCCAAAGGCAAACAGAAACGTGACTGCGCCGATGCCGCGATTGATCTCGCCGAGCACCGTCACTGCCAGCAGCAGGAGGATGGAAAGGCCGAGAATACCGAGCGCCCATGCCGCGATTCGCGCGTTGAGCTCAAGCTTCAGCCGCTTGCGCGTGCGATAGAGCCGGACGATGTCGTAGCCGTAGAGGATGAGACTGACGACCGCGAGGCCGAGCGCGACAAGGAGCGGATGCGTCGCGTTCTGTCCAAACAGCAGCAGACATAGCGGGCCGCCAACCAGGAGGGCCAGGATCGACGCACTTCCGGCCAGCAGCGCAAGCCGGCCCGTGCGATGTTCAGCCTCCGGCGCCAGCATGAACATCGCAAGCAGGCGATAGCTCACGCCCATCGCCGTGAAGGTCAGCCAGCCGCCAAGGCCGAGCGCGGCATGGAGCGGAACGCCCTGTGATGTCAGACGAACAAGCATGGGATTTGCTGTCCACCCGCCCAGCGTGAAGGCAAAGATAGTCCCGAACGCGGCGACGCCTGCAAGGCTTAAGAGACCGGCGACAACGAAGCGTGCGGGCAGACCGATCGGGCGCGCCGTCCATATGGTCCGGCCAAGATTCCAAAGATTGAGCGCGAAGCCTGACGTGAGGCACATGGCTCCGAGCGGCAGCCATGGTGCCGAACCCACGGAGTGACCGGCCATCCCGAGAAACCCGAGGATGAGGCTACCCAGTCCCAGCACCAGAAGCGCGAGCGCGACAGCGGGCAATTCGGGATGGACAAGTGGCTTCGCAACAAGGACCGGAACGAACTGGATCAGCGCTCCTGAGATCAGGAGGCTGAGCCAGCCGATGGCGACGACGTGAACGAGAATGAGCGTCTCGGGTGCCTCGATGAGATGACTCGGAAATCCGAAGCCCGCGGCCATCAACAGCTCTGCCACCATCAGCGCAAGCAGCGCCACGGCGAAATAGCTCATGGTCCATCGGGACAGGGATGCGCCGATCATGGCTTTTCTCACCTTCCGGGTCGGAGGGAGCGACGCGATTCCGCCCGCTCCGTCCAAGGATATTCAGGCGGCCTGGGCGAGCTTCGCGATCTCCACGCGCCACACCGTCGGGCCGCTTTCGACATAGGTCCAGTCGAACTGCTTCGGGTATTCGGCTTCGAGCTGGTAGTAGAGCGGTCTTGGATCGTGATCGTTCACGAGAATGAACGAGCGGCCGGCAGCGAGCTCATTCACAAGCTGAAAGATCTTCTGGTGGCGCTGAGCCGGCGGAAGCGTTCGCACATCGATGATGGACGTGTCTCCGTTCACATTGGACATTGCTAGACTTCTCCTCTGGTCGCTCGAGGGTCTGATCGACCCATCCCCCGGCGACCTCGGCGGTGGATCGAAAGGCATCGAGGCCGTTTCAGCCGTCACCCGGCTTCGGGCTGCAGTGCTCGGCGAACTTGTTGGGGACGCCGTTCCACGTGTCAGCATCGTGCGGCGGTTCGCCCTTCGCGACGATGTTCGGCCAGAGTTCGGCGTACTTGCGATTGAGGCCGAGCCAATGTGAGTCAGACGGGATGTCGCTGTCCGGGAAGATCGCTTCAGCCGGGCACTCCGGCACGCAAACACCACAGTCGATGCACTCGTCCGGGTGTATGACGAGCATGTTCTCGCCGACATAGAAGCAGTCGACCGGGCAAACCTCGACGCAATCCATGTATTTGCATTTGATGCAGTTGTCAGTAACGACATGGGTCATCATCCTGCCTTCCGGTTGCGCCCAGCTATTGCGCAACGTAAAAGATACATTTGAAATGTATGTTATTCATCCCGGCTAAAAAAGCAATAGATAAATTACCTCTTTTGAGCTGGCTCGGCGTTTTGTGAATGTGGATCGGGGAGGAACCGCTTCACGTCCAAAAGAGTTGGGCGATCAGGTCATTTCCGTCAGAGCGGCCGGATGCGGGGAAGGATGCGCATCGGACTCGGTGAGGGGAGCCGGGTGATCAACACCCCTCGACCGTCGGGCTTCCATTTACCGGTGCGGCCGACGTCCGGTTGAATTTCCACTCGCCCACGGGCCGGCGGATCACCGCAATCCAGGTTCGGAAACGAGATGACGCAGGCTTGCGAGTCGTATGATGGATTGCGCTGCGAGTTTCTGCGCCAGTTCCATGCTGCTCTGGTCGGCTGCACGATCGGCTTCATCGAGATAGATGTTGGACAACTGTTCCGCGCGGCGCAGTGCCCGGCGTTTGACCAGTTCGATTTCCGCATCTCCCGCGTCGGTACCGCCTCGGCCGGTGGGCGTCAGGGAAGGTGGGGGCAGGGGAGCAAGGCCGGGAGCAAAGAGCTGTTGACGCTGGGCAGGGTCGAGCCCTTGCGACCAGGCCATCATGTCCTTGAATAGAAGGCTCTCCAGCAAGGCGGCCGACCCAGCCTCGTCCATTCCGTCATGAGTCGTTACGTCCTCCGTGCCAATCTTCCGTTCGGCCCGCCAGGCGAGCCGACGCTCGCGGCGCAACAGATTGCCGTCGAACAGCGCTTCGCGCGCCAGATCCTCCGCAGCCCGCCGCACCAGGGGGTCTTCAGCAAGCGCGATGACGTAAGTCCAGAACACGAAAGCGCGCTGGCGGTGGCGGGCCGCAAGCGCCCACGCCGTGTAAGGTGTCGACAGACTGGAATCTCCGATGTCGGCGATTTCCGCCGCGGGAACGAGATCGATCGGTGGCCACCGAAGATCGGCGGCATCGGGACGCTTGCCGCAGGCAGCAAGGCACGCCGCCGACAAGTTGTCGGCACGATCGCGCTCACGTGTCGCAAGGACCTCGAAGACGCTGCGCACCGGCCAAAAGTTCTGGTCAATTCGCTCCGCGAGGGAGCCATAGCGCTGGGCCGCTCTTTGCGCCAGATCGAACGCAATTGCATAAAGCTCGCCAAGACTTCGCACGGGAGCTGGCGGCGCTGCGGTCAGAAGCGGCTCTTTGCGCATGTCGGTTCCTCTTAGCCATAAGTCTGACTTGATCAGAGTGCTGCAGTTTGATCCAGCGCAATAAGAAAACCGCTTTGCTGCTATAAGTGAAGTTCGCGGTCCAGAACAATGGCGTTCTGCCTTGAAATCTGGAACATGCGCTTTGCGAAAATCCGTCAATATCTGTGTCCTTGTTGGAACTCTGGCCCTTTTCGGCTGGATGGCCATTCTTGGAGAAGCGCGCGCCGCAGGCCGGCTGAACGATTACCTTGGCAAGGCCGAGCCGGCCGAATTGGTTGCAGGCGCGAATCGCTTTGGCCCGCTCCAGGGCGATCCGGCGATGGCGCCGGCATACAAGGATGATCAGCTCCTCGGCTATGTCTATCTCAACTCCGATTTTGCCAACGCCATCGGCTACTCCGGAAAGCCGATTCAGATTTTAGTCGGTATCGATCCGAAGGGCGTGATAACCGGCCTCAAGCTCGTCGAGCACAAGGAACCCATTGTGCTCGTGGGCATACCGGTCGCGCGTATTCTGGAAGCGGTCAACAAGTTGATCGGCACGGATATGGGTTCGGTCGTGCGCGGCGCCGCGCCCGCGCCGCAGGTCGATATCGTCAGTGGCGCGACGGTGACCGTGCTGGTGATGGGTGACAGCATCGTCCGCTCCGCGACCAAGCTCATCAAGAGCGGTCGGCTCGGCAACCAGGGCAACGTGATCGCTAGCGCGGCGCCGCAGGCCACGAAGGTAATCGATTCCGGCAAGAGCGAAATTCGTGACTGGCAAAGCCTGGTTGGGGATGGTTCCGTCCGCCGGCTGATCCTGACCGTTGGCGATGTGAACAAGGCCTTCGAAAAATCCGGCAATGCCGCGGCGATCGCGCACCCGGAAGATGGCGATCCGGACGATACGTTCATCGATCTCTATGTCGCTGATGTCGCGGTGCCGACCATCGGCCGCAGCCTGCTCGGTGATGACGGATACAATCGGTTGGCCGGCAGGCTGAAGCCTGGTCAGCAGGCGTTGATCGTCGCTGGATCGGGGCGGTATTCGTTCAAGGGGGCTGCCTACGTCCGCGGCGGGATCTTCGATCGCATCGAACTGATCCAGGATACCAACAGCGTGCGTTTCCGCGACCGCGACCACACGCGGTTGGGGAACCTTGAAGCCGTGGGCGCGCCTGATTTTCCCGAAATTGCCCTGTTTACGGTGCCGCCGGAATTCACGCTTGATCCGACCGAACCATGGGTGCTGCAACTGCTGGTGCAGCGCGTGGTCGCCGCACGGGAAAAGGCATGGCTCACCTTCAATCTCGGCTACACCCTTCCGGACGCCTATTTGAAGAATGAGCCGGCGCCGGTCCGGCAGCAGGCAGCCACGCCTCCTGCGGCATCGTCGGCAGCACAGGCGACCGCAAAGCGCGCCGCCGCGGCATTCGCTGCCGCCGAAGACGAGCCGCTGTGGATGAAAATCTGGCGCGGCAACGTCGTCAAGATCGCAACGACGGTTGTGGCGCTCGGCGCTCTCACCTTGATCTTCTTCTTCCAGAATATCCTGGTCCGCCGGCCCGCGGTGTATACGTGGGTTCGTCGCGGCTATCTGCTCTACATTCTCGTCTGGCTCGGCTGGTATGCGAATGCCCAGCTTTCGGTGGTCAATGTCCTGACCTTCGCCAACTCGCTGCTGACCGGATTCAGCTGGGAATATTTCCTGTCGGCCCCGCTGATCTTCCTGCTCTGGGCTTCGGTCGCCGCAGGACTTCTGTTCTGGGGACGCGGGCCATTCTGCGGCTGGTTATGCCCGTTCGGCGCGCTGCAGGAATTGCTTAGCAACATCGCCAAGGCGGTGAAGATCCCGCAATACAGATTGCCGTGGGGGCTGCACGAGCGATTGTGGCCGATCAAGTACATCATCTTCCTCGGCCTGTTCGGGATGTCGCTTTACTCGACGGCGTTTGCGGAGCAACTCGCCGAGGTCGAGCCCTTCAAGACCTCGATCATCCTGAAATTCGCGCGCGAATGGCCGTACGTCGTTTACGCGCTGACGATGTTGTCGGCAGGATTATTCGTCGAGCGGTTCTACTGCCGATACGTGTGTCCGCTCGGCGCGGCGCTTGCGATTCCAGGCCGGATCCGGATGTTCGAGTGGCTGCGGCGCTGGCCGGAATGCGGCTCACCCTGTCAGCGCTGCGCCAACGAATGCCCGGTGCAGGCGATTCATCCGGAAGGACACATCAACGTCAATGAGTGCATCTATTGCATGCATTGCCAGGAACTCTATTTCGACGATCATCGCTGCCCGCACATGATTCAGGTGCGGCTGAAGCGCGAGAAGCGCGAGGCGCTGTCGTCGCCATCGATGCGCAGCGGCAAAGGTCCGAACACGGTCATCACCGCCGGGGGCAAGCCACTTGGTCTACCGCCCGTCGACGCCACTACTCCACCTGTAACACCTGCAACCTGAAAGCCTAGGAGGCTATTATGAGCGACAACGAAAGCGGAAAGAGCGTCAGCCGGCGCACCTTGCTCGGAACGACAGCCGTGGCCGCAGGTGTGGGCCTCGCGGGCGGCGCGGCGCTGACGATGGACGGTAACGGTCTGATCACGGCGGCCGACGCGCAGACCAAGGCAGCCGCGCCGAACGCGCCTGCCGCGCGATCGGCGGTCCAAAAGATTGAGGTCGGGCCGGGCGAGCTCGACGAATATTACGCCTTCTTCTCCAGCGGACAGACCGGTGAAATGCGCATTCTCGGACTTCCGTCGATGCGAGAGCTGATCCGCGTCCCCGTGTTCAACCGCTGCAGCGCCACCGGCTGGGGGCTGACCAATGAAAGCCTGAAGGTCCTCACCGAAGGCCTGCAGCCCGGGACCCGCGAATTCCTCAAGACCCGCGGCGGCACCTACACGAACGGCGACCTGCATCATCCGCATCTCTCCTTCACCGACGGCACCTATGACGGCCGCTACGTCTTCATGAACGACAAGGCCAATACGCGCGTCGCGCGCGTGCGTCTCGACGTCATGAGATGCGACAAGATCATCGAGCTTCCGAACCAGCACTCGGTGCACGGCCTGCGCGTGCAGAAATACCCGCGCACCGGCTATGTGTTCTGCAACGGTGAGGACGGCGTGCCGCTCCCGAACGACGGCAAAATTCTCGACAAGCCGAAAGAGTATCACGCGATCTTTACCGCAGTCGATGGCGATACCATGAAGGTCGCCTGGCAGGTGATCGTTGATGGTAATCTCGACAACGTCGACGCCGACTATCAGGGCAAGTATGCCTTTTCGACCTGCTACAATTCGGAAGAGGGCGTCAATCTGGCCGAGATGACGGCCGCCGAGCAGGATTGGGTGACGATCTTCAACATCAAGCGGATCGAAGAGGCGGTGAAGAAGGGCGACTTCAAGGAAATGAACGGCGTGCCGGTGATCGATGGTCGTCATGGCTCACCCTATACGCGCTATGTCCCGGTCTCGAACAATCCGCACGGCATCAACACCGCGCCCGACGGCATTCACATCGTCGTCGCCGGAAAGCTCTCGCCGACAGCTACGGTAATGGACGTTCGCCTGTTCGATCAATTGTTCGACGACAAGATCAAGCCGCGTGACGTCGTGGTCGCAGAGCCTGAAATCGGCCTCGGACCTTTGCATACTGCCTTTGATGGCAAGGGCAACGCGTATACGACGCTGTTCCTCGACAGCCAGATCTGCAAATGGAATATTGACGTGGCAAAGCGCGCCTTCAAGGGCGAAAAGGTCGACCCGATCATCCAGAAGCTCGACGTCCAATATCAGCCCGGCCACAACCACTCCTCGATGGGAGAAACCAAGGAGGCTGACGGAAAATGGCTGATCTCGCTGAACAAGTTTTCGAAGGATCAATTCCTCAATGTCGGCCCGCTGAAGCCCGAAAACGATCAGTTGATCGATATCTCCGGCGACAAGATGGTTCTGGTTCGTGACGACCCGAGCTTTGCCGAACCGCACGACACCGATATCGTTCACCGTTCCAAGATCAATCCGATTTCGATCTGGGATCGCGCCGATCCGTTCTTTGCGGACGCGGTCAGGCAGGCCAAAGCCGATGGCATCAAGCTCGAGGCGGACTCCAAGGTTATCCGCGATGGAGACAAGGTGCGTGTCTACATGACGTCGACCGCGCCCCAATACGGACTTGAGCAATTCCAGGTCAAACAAGGGGACCACGTCACGGTCTACATCACCAACATCGACGCGGTGGAGGACCTGACCCACGGCTTCGCGATTACAAATTACGGCGTCAACATGGAAGTCGCGCCCATGGCAACGGCCTCCGTGTCGTTCACGGCCGATAAGGCCGGCGTCTACTGGTACTACTGCTCATGGTTCTGTCACGCCATGCACATGGAAATGAAGGGCCGCATGCTGGTCGAACCCAGGACGGTCTGAGGAGCGCAAGGTGTCCTTCCTTCTACGCCTTGTTCCGGCGGCGATCTTCGCCGCCGGAGTTGCGGGCTCCGCCAGCGCGGAGACGCTGAAGATTGCTCCGGAACAGCCGCTTCAGGCAGCGCTGGACCAGGCGCATGACGGCGACGTCATCGAGCTTGCCCCGGGCGAATACAAAGGTGCGATCAGGATCGATCACCGCGTCGTGTTGGCCGGACGACCAGGCGCGGTGCTCGTCGGCGGCGGCGCCGGCAATGTTGTCACGGTGAATTCTCCCGACGTCACGATCCGCGGCGTGACCATCCGGGGATCGGGCCACGACCTGCAAACGATGGATTCGGGAATTTTTCTCGAGAAGACCGCGGAACGCGCGCTGGTCGAAAACAATCGCTTCGAAGGAAACCTGTTTGGCGTCTATGTCCACGGCGCGGCGGGTTCGCGGGTCGAGCGCAACATTGTCGAAGGCGTGCGCGGCGGGCGCCTCAACGAGGCCGGCAACGGCGTGTCGCTGTGGAACGCGCCCGATGTCACCATTGCCGAGAACACGTTCCGCTACGGCCGCGACGGCATTTTCACGATTTCCAGCCGCAAGGACCGCTTCATCAATAATCGCTTCGAGCAGGTGCGGTTTGCGGTGCATTACATGTACACCAACGACAGCGAAGTGAGCGGCAATTTCTCGGTCGGCAACCACGGCGGGTACGCCATCATGTATTCGAACCGGCTCGTAATCCGCGGTAACATCTCGGATCGGGATCGTGATTTCGGCCTGCTGTTCAACTACGCCAACTATTCTGATCTGGAAGGCAATAAAGTCACCGGCGGCTCGCTCGACAACATTGCGAGTAGTTCGGACGAAGGCCCGGACGAGGAAAAGGGCATGGTGACGGAAGCAACGCGCGCGCAGAGTCTTCGCTCCGGACCGGAAAAATGCGTCTTCATCTACAATACCAACCACAACCGGATTCGGAATAACTGGTTCGAGGGTTGCGGGATCGGGGTCCATTTCACGGCCGGCTCCGAAGGCAACGAGGTCACCGGCAATGCCTTTGTCGGCAACCGCAATCAGGTGAAATATGTCGGGACGCGCGACCTCGACTGGTCGAAGGACGGTCGCGGCAATTACTGGAGCGACAATCCGGCGTTCGACCTCAACGGCGACGGCATCGCTGACACGGCCTACCGCCCCAACGATCTGGTCGACCGGGTATTGTGGACCGCGCCGGCCGCAAAGGTGCTGATCAACAGTCCGGCGGTGCAGGTACTGCGCTGGGCGCAGGCCCAGTTTCCGGCGCTCTATCCCGGTGGCGTCGTCGATACGCATCCCTTGATCGCGCCGCCGCCGAAGCCATCGTCCAGCCGGAGCCTGAGATGACCGTTACCGTCTCCGTGAACGGCGTGGAGAAGAGCTACGGCTCGGTGCAGGCGTTGCGCAACGTGTCGTTCGACCTCAGTCCCGGGCGGCTCAGCGCTCTGGTCGGCCACAATGGCGCCGGCAAGACCACACTGATAAAATTGATGCTGGGTTTGATCCGCGCCGATCGCGGCGCGATCCGCGTACTGAACGAGGACCCGGCGGCCGGCGAATTCTCGGCGCGCCGGCAGCTTGGATATCTGCCGGAAAACGTCGCCTTCAACTCCGCACTGACCGGGCGCGAGACGCTGACGTTCTACGCGCGGCTGAAGCGGATCAAACCGGCCACGGCGTGGGCGCTGCTTGACCGCGTCGGCCTGGTGGATGCCGCCGATCGCAGGGTCGGGACCTACTCCAAGGGCATGCGGCAACGTTTGGGCTTGGCCCAGGCCCTTCTGGGCCGACCGCGGGTGCTGTTGCTCGACGAGCCGACAACCGGACTCGATCCGGCGCTGCGCCAGACATTCTATGAAATCCTGAACGAGCTGCGGGACGACGGCTCAACCGTCCTGATTTCGTCGCATGCGCTCAACGAACTGGAGGATCGCGCCGAACACGTCCTGATCATGAACCGTGGCGAACTGGTAGCGCAGGGAACATTGGCGGAACTGCGCTCGATCTCGCAACTGCCGATCCGGGTCTCGCTCGATCTCGCACCCGGTGCGAGTGGCGCGCCCGCATGGTTGAACGGCGAGACGCTCGTATCCCCGCGCGGTCGTATCGTGTTGGTACCCGATGAGGCGCGCAAGATGGAGCTGTTGCGGGTCGCGGCCAGCGATCCTCGCGTCAGGAACATCGAAATCGCGTCGCCGACGCTCGACGATCTCTATGCTCATTTTCTTCGGGAGAATGCGGCGTGAGGACCATCATCATTGTCGCGGCCAAGGAGATCCAGGAAGGGTTGCGAAACCGCTGGGTTCTGGCGACCACGCTGCTCCTGGCGGCGCTCGCGCTGTCTCTGACATTCCTCGGCAGCGCGCCGACCGGCAATGTCGGCGCCGGCGCGCTTGACGTGGTTGTCGTCAGCCTGTCCAGCCTCACGATCTTTCTGCTGCCGTTGATTGCGCTCTTGATTTCCCACGACGCGGTGGTCGGCGAGATGGAGCGGGGCACGATGATCCTGCTGCTCAGCTATCCGGTCGGCCGCTACCAGGTCATGCTCGGAAAATTCTGCGGGCATGTTCTAATTCTCGCCTTCGCCACCGTGGTTGGCTATGGCGCGGCGGCGGCGGCGCTTGCCATCACCGGGGTCTCGGTGCTGGCGGCAAGCTGGTACGCCTTCGCCTCCATGCTTGGAACTTCGATCCTGCTCGGCGCGGTCTTCGTGGCGATCGGGTATCTGATCTCCAGCCTGGTCCGCGACCGCGGCACCGCTGCCGGCCTTTCGGTGGGCATTTGGCTTCTGATGGTGCTGGTATTCGACATGGGACTGCTCGGGATCCTGGTGATCGACCAGGGGCAAATCATCTCGGCGCGCGTGCTCGAGGCGCTGTTGTTCCTTAATCCGACCGATCTTTACCGGCTTGCCAATCTGACCGGGTTTAATGTCAGCCAGTTTTCCGGCATGGCCGGGCTGGCCGGCACGGCAAGCGCGGGTATCGGTCTCTTGTTGGCGGGCTTGCTGGTCTGGATCGTCGCGCCGCTCGGGCTTGCGACAGTGTTTTTTGCGCGGAGGGAACTGTGACCCTTCGGATCGTCTTCGTCTTGATGGCCGCTCTCCTTCTCACGGGTTGCAATCAGGATGCGGCCAACTCGGTCGTTCCGCCGCCGGTCGCGCTCGGCAGCGACGCGATGGGCGTGTTCTGCGGCATGAGCCTGCTCGAACATTCGGGACCGAAAGGTCAGATTATCACGGCGAGCCGGATTGATCCGTTCTGGTTTACGTCGGTCCGCGACACTGTGGCGTTCACATTGATGCCCGATCAGCCGCGCGACATCCGCGCGATCTACGTTTCGGACATGGCGCGGGCGACGAGTTGGGAGGATCCTGGTGCAACAAACTGGATCGACGCCCACAAGGCGTTCTTCGTGATCGAGAGTCGCAGGCAGGGCGGCATGGGCGCGGCCGAAGCGGTGCCGTTCGGCAATCGCGCCGCCGCCGCGGCCTTTGTCACCGCGAATGGCGGCAAGGTCGTCACCTTCGCGGAAATTCCGAGCGCCTATGTGCTGGGGAGCGACACAGCCGGCGACCAGACCGAACACTCCGACGTGCGTCTCAACTGAGAGGAGCAACCGATGCTGAATCGAAATCTCACGCGCCGACGCATGATTACCATTGTTGCGACGGCAGCCGGATCGGCATTTCTGAGCGGTGGCCGAACCGCGCAGGCTGGCGATGCCGTGCGATGGCAAGGATCGGCGCTCGGCGCACAGGTATCGATCGAGATCTATCATCCGGACCGCGCCGAGGCCGAACGGCTTGTTAAACGGTCCATCCAGGACGTGCGGCGGCTGGAGCAGCAATTCAGCCTCTACCTGGCCGACTCTGCGATCTGCAGCCTCAACCGCAGCGGTATTCTGGTTTCTCCTGACGCCGACATGGTCGCGCTGCTGAAGGCTTCGCTGTTTTTCGGCGATCTGACCGATGGTGCGTTCGATCCGACGGTCCAGCCGCTGTGGCAGCTTTACGCGGACCATTTCTCATCAGCGCGGCCCGATCCGGAAGGGCCGTCGCCCGAGAAGTTGGCCGAAGCGCTGGCGAAAGTGGGCCACAGCGGACTGCTTGTGAGCGCAGACCGAATAGCGCTGATCAGACACGGCGCCGCAATCACGCTGAACGGCATCGCCCAGGGTTACGCCACCGACTGTGTCGTCGACAGGCTGCGCAAGGCGGGCCTGTCGACGACGCTGGTCGATATGGGCGAGATACGGGCGATCGGATCGCGGCCCGAGGGTACGCCGTGGCGGGTGGGCCTCGCCAATCCTGACAAGCCCGGTGCGCTCACCGAAACCATCGACCTTGTCGATCGTGCCGTCTCGACCTCGGCGGGCGCCGGATTCCGGTTCGACTCCAAAGGCCGGTTCACCCATCTGTTCGACCCAACGACGGGACGCAGCCCGTCGCTGTACAGCACCGTGAGCGTCATTGCGCCCACGGCCACCGAAGCGGATGCGCTTTCCACCGCATTCAGCCTATTGCCGGTGCCGACGATCCGAAGCATCGTGTCTATTCGACCAAATGTGCAGGCGCGCATTACCGATTCAGGTGGAACTTTGATCGTATGTGATGCTTGAGTGATGCTGATCTGCCGACAGTCAGAACCATGGGATCGGCCTATCCGTCCCAAAGGAACAACCGAGACAGGAGAATAGGATGCGAGGATTTATTCTTGTTGCACTGCTGGTGGTTGCGGGCGCCGGCGAAGCGAGCGCGCAAGATGCCGCCGCCGGCGAAAAGGTTTTCAGCACGTGCAAGCTGTGCCATCAGATCGGCGAGAACGCGAAGAATGCCGTTGGACCGGTTCTGAACGGTGTCATCGGGCGCAAGGCAGGCAGCGTTCCCGGTTATTCGTATTCCGACGCGAACAAGAATTCAGGCATCACCTGGGACGAGGCGACCTTCCGCGAATACATCAAGGATCCGAAAGCGAAAGTCCCGGGTACCAAGATGGCCTATGCCGGTCTGAAGGACGAGCAGAAGATCAACGACCTGGTCGCTTTCCTCAAACAGTTCGATGCCGATGGGAAAAAGAAGTAGGCGCTTTGGGGCTGGTGCCGCCGGCCCCTTCGTAACCTTGTCGTTTGGATGGCCTGAACGCTTGGCCACGTGAGCCCAACAAGAGCAGCTGCGCCGTGGCACCTATCCAGGGCTTCGGCTTAGCGCCTTTCGTTGGATGTTGGTGAGGCCACGATCTCAAAGTCAAACCTGTTACGATTAAAGGGCTCTTTGATAAGTTCGAAGTGCCACCACTCCCTGGCGTAGGGACGAAAGCCTGCCGCTTTCATGTAGGATCTCAGCGTTTGACGGTTATGCAGTGCTATCCGGCCCACAAACGGGTTTGATGTGTTTGCAAGCACGTCCAAACAGTCGTAGCCCGTGCCGAAATCAATTGTTCCATCCTCAAATCTTTCGCCTTTTGGAGAAGTGCATGCTGTAAGGGACCGCGAGGGATTCGACCGCGGTACGGATGAAAAGGCGGTTGGGATGATACCGAGGTCCACCGTGCTTCCCCGTGAGTGAGCTGATCGTTTTGCCAGATATCCAAGATCAAATAGCTTTTCCTTATCGATGCGTGGATAGAATTCGGCCTTCATTTCGGAGTGAATTGGATCTCTGCTCCACTGAAGAAAATCCTCGACAGCCCGCTTCGGCCGATAGCAATCCCACACGATGAGCGAGAGATTCTTTTGGGCCAACATCCTCTGCACCGTTTCAAGGGCATTGGCCGCGGGCGCGCTGAGGATGCACTCTGCGGCGAGGTATCCCCTTATTGGTCGGCCAACAAAGTTATGAGATCCTGCATAGCGAATGTCTTGAACGATTGTGGGATCTATATCGCGCAAATAAACGAAACCCTTGGGCAAGGCGGAGCCTGCCAAAGCTGGAGCAGGCAGCATCATAATTATCAGGACAAGGCCGGCCCGGAGGGACATACCAAATGGGCGCACCTGCCGCCTCCGTGCGACGGGTTTCCTGTGAATAAGGGGCGCCGGCATCAAAAATCCGGGAGGGGACGAGGTGCTGTCGTCACGACGCCATCAGGGTGGACCGAGAAAAGGTTCACAGAATTCCTTCACGGCCGCCGCGACAGCGCCGCTGACGATGTCCCGGCGTTCAGGTGAGTCCATCTTGAGCTCTTCGTCCCGGTTGATGATCGAGCCTGCCTCCAGCAGGACGGCTGGCATCCGGGTCGATCTCAGTACGACGAGTTGATCGTAGCTGTAGACCCCGGTCTCCTTGTTCAGCAGCGGGTGCCGGTACCGACCCATGATGGCTTGAGTATATTGCTGGGCGTATTGCAGGCCCTGGGCCTTCATTTCCCTGCCGACGAGTTCGGCGAATGCGAGGCTCGTCTTGAAGTCTGGATTGTTGCGGGAGACGAAGACGGAATAACCGCTGAAGCGGTCGCTGAAATGGCTTTTCTTACCCTCGAATTCCCAGTTCTCAAGCAACGAATTGGGCACGGAGTCGTGGTGGATCGACAGGAAGAGATTCGCGTGAAGATCGTTGGCGGCGGCGACACGCTTGACAAGGCTGGGCTTGGCCTTGCCCTCGGTCAAGAGCAACCTCGTCTCGGGAAAGCCTTCTAACCTCAATTTCTCCTCGATCCGCTGCGCAAGGCGCAGATTGAAGACGAACTCGGCGACGTTGCGGGCGCTGGTGGCTCCTTCCGACACGGCGGTATGTCCCACATCCAGAACGATCCGGAATTTCGAGCGATCGCACATTGTCGCGACCGGTTTCAATGGAAAAGGGGCGGCCGGCCCCAGGGCGGCAAGCTTTACGGTGCGGAGCCTCGGAGAGGTGGCATCCTTCCTGGCTGGTCTTAGCAATTTGCCGTGCTTTGACGAGCCTTTGAAGATATCCGATAGCCGGCCGGCATGGCTGACCCCGATCGGCAGAAGCACCAACGCGACGATCGCGGCGATGATGGCAGCGCCGCGTGGCCGAACGGCAAATCCTGATCGGACGAATTTTCTCTCTGACGACAGCAATCCCTGCTTTCCCCAAGAGTGATTTCCGTTCGCGCTTCGTGGCGCAACAAGTCGACATTAGCAGGGATTCAGAACCATGGGTTACTGGAAATATGCCACAAGTTCGATTTAGGCGAGGTGATCAAGGCTATTCGGAGCCATGGGGTTGCCTTCGTAACCAGCCGTTTACCGAGCCTTCATCTCGTCGAACTTCGAAAGCGCGCGTTCAAATTTGCTATTGAAGAGCCACATCGCATCAAGAATTTCACGAACGGTCGCCGATGTTCTTGCCCTGTCGGCCTGTCCGAAGGCGAAGATGCTGTTGTTCCGCAGATATCCCATGATCGTCGGGTCGGAAATTCGATAGTTGATCAGGTCGCCTGACTTGAGTGCGGACCTGATCGGACTGGGAATGATTTGGATGAGTTCAAAGAGCTTCATTTGATCGATGGGGTTTGGCAGTGTTTTGACGATCGCTTTCACTTGCGGGAAGATATCCGCGTGTTCGCCCATCAGTGCATCTCGCACGGCGGTCCAGTGGTTGAACCGATGATCCAGATTGCCAGCCCGAGCCTCTTCCTCGTCGTCGCGCAGGCTCAATGCCGGATCAAAGACAGCTATCGCTGGTTTTATCGCCGCCCATTTCTTTCGACCATTTTGATCTTCGGACGGACCCGTTTGGAAACTTCCCTTGTATGTATTCGAACGCCCGTTACCCACGTTTTGATTGCCATTTGTCTCGGCGAAGAACAGTCCTAGGCTAATACGACCTGCCGCTTCAGCGCTCGCCGCATCAAGTCCCTTGGCTCGCGCGATCGCAATCGCCAGATCGACAACGTCCTTGAATGGCGTAGCTGATTTTTGAGCGTTGGCGGGCGGCGCCTCCATGACGTCGAAAAGAGCCCGGTACTCGTCGACCAGCGGTTCTTTTTGGGCGTCAAAGTATGCCGGAGGAATCCCGAATTTATTGGGTCCGCCGATTTTGGAGGGAAGGGCGTCCGTGAGATCTTTGTATGTGCTCATCATGTTGATGCGTGCAACGTAGAGTGCCTGTCCCGGCAAGTTTGGCAGCCGTTGGTCCGAATTGATCTGCGCGCGCCGCTGGCTCAGGATCGACTCAAAATCGCTCACTGCATTATTGTATGCACTGAGCGCGTCCGATTGTTTTCTCGTAAGTTTGTCCGGTTGACCCATTGCAGGGGACATGAAGCTGAGATTGCCGATGGCGGGTGAGACGAACGACGCGACCGTGGTGAGAATCGCATCGATGACCATGGAAACCGCCAGCGCGAGGAAGAGTCCGAGAGCAAGAGTCGCCGCGGGCGCAGCGGCATGCCTTCTCATCCCCATGGCAGTCTCCCATGCCTAAGGTTCACCCGATACGACTCATTGAATCGTAAGCAACCAACGTACCGCTTGGCGAGGCGAAATTGCAAAATCCGCAATGTCCGCTTCTGCTGCTTTACGGGTGTCTGCCGCCTTCCGATCTGCGTCCGGTCTCGTGGCGATAGGTGTTGCGGAAGTCTTTTGGCAGCATAGGACTCAAATTATCAAAGCCATGAGCGCGAAGATCGAATGATAATGTCGGGAACCATGCCGTCGTTTTGATCCGGCAGACATTTGGCTTTTGACCGGAGAGCCGTCGAAAGTGCAGTTCCGAATGGTTCCATCAGTAAACATTTGAACCCGGAAGGCATGGAGCCAGACACACCTTCTGGATCGGCAATTTTGGCAGTTGCTCTCGGATCGCCAAACGCCGCAAGGCGAAACTGTGCCATTTTGGTTCAATTATGCCCTTACTTCGCTATTTCACTTTTGTCGGCGGAGCGCTCCTCGCGCTCTTGGTTGTCGTGTCATCCTTCGTTCCCGAAACGGAAACAATCGCTCGTCCCGACGCCGTCAGGCCTGTCATCCGAATCGCGTCGAATAGGGTGGGTCCACCGCGGGTGGATATCGATACCCGTGTGCAAACCGCGGTCGTTCCTGCTTCCGTTTCGGAAGTTCTGCAGCAAGCACCGGCACGCGTCGCGGAAGGCCAGCTTGGCGCACCGCTCCCCACCGCCGTAGTGCCCGTGAAGATCCAGCGCAAGAAAACGAGATTCGCCAAGCGGCCCGATCGCCAAAGAATGGCCGCCAATCCTCAGCTGTTTCAGCCTTTCCATTTGACTTGGTAAATTAAAGGTTTCGGCGTTTAGCCGAATTTGCTGAGTTGCATGTCGTAACTTGGCGACGCGAAGTCTTTCAGGCTAGAGGTTGGGCGACCGTCAAAACGATTTGGCGTGCGCCCTTGGTCATTTGATATGATGCCGTAAGTTCATTTCGACTTTTTCCGTGCTGTTGCCGAAACGCTACAGTTGCGAAGCGGCGCTGTGATACCCTCCAGGCAGTTCCAGCCGTATGGATCGTGGTTCGTCCGGTTGGTTCGCGGGGGGACCGTGAAATGACCCAGCGCTTACATTCGCTGTCGTGTTTCCTGACCTTGGCTCTGCTCGCATTTTGTTCGACTGACGACGTTGCACGGGCCAGCCATACGCCCCAGCCGGCCAAGAAGCCGCATGAGGCGACCGGAGTACGGCACCACCGCAACGCGGCGGTGGTAAAAACTGAGCATGCAAAACATGTCAAGGCCGCGCAACGCAAGTCGACGCGGTCCAGCGACGCACCATCTCCCGGGGCGGAAGCTTTTCCGCTCTCGGTCGATCTTGCGGCGGTAAAGAATGCGATTGATCTCGCGCGCAAGGCCAAGACAAGCGAGGCGACCGCCGTACAGAAAACGATCGGCGACCCGGCGGCGCGGAAGCTCGTTGAATGGTTCATCCTGCGTCATCCGGGTGCTGACGCGAATTTCAGCCGGTACGCAGCGTTCATCGCTGACAATCCGGACTGGCCGAGCGTGGGTCTCATGCGAAAGCGAGCGGAGGCGCAGCTGTGGCAGGAGCGCAGCGACGCCGCTACCATCCGCAACTTCGTCGGTGATCAGCCGACAAGCGCCAAGGGCCGCTTCGCGCTCGCGCGGGTCCTGCTCGCCGAAGGCGACCGTGATGGCGCCGGACGCCTGGTTCGCCAGAGCTGGCGGTCGGATGAATTGTCGGAGCGCTCCGAAGCCGACGCGTTCGAACTGTTCCGCGACTTGCTCACCCGCGAGGACCATCGTGCGCGCATGGACAAGCGTATCGGTGCCAAGGATTTTCCGGGCGCGCGGCGCGCTGCGCAACGCCTGGGCAGCGACGAGCTTTCGATCGTGAAGGCCTGTGCGGCGGGGAACGCGGACAAGGCGCTCGATTTCCTCAACGCCGTTGCAACCGATGCCCGCAGCGATCTCGGATACACACTCTGCCGTATCCGCTGGATGGTGCGCCACGACCGGATCGACGACGCCACCGGCCTGATGCTGGCGGCCGCCCCGGAGACCATGGCGCTTCAAGATACAGATGAATGGTGGCGCGAACGGCGCGGCCTCGCTCGCAAGTTGCTCGATCGGGGTAAGTTTGAAGCCGCATACCAGGTGGTGCGCGATGCCGCCCTGCCAGCCGACGAATATTACCGGGCGGATTTCCATTTCACGTGCGGCTGGATCGCCCTCCGCTACCGCAATGATCCCGCGACAGCGCGGGTGCATTTCGCCCATATCGACGATGAATCGGCAAATCCGATTGTGCTGGCGCGGGCAAACTACTGGCGAGCCCGTGTTGCCGAAGCGATCGGCGAGAAGGACGCGATGCGCGACAGCTATCGGGCTGCGGCCCGCTACCCCACCGCCTATTACGGACAACTCGCGCGCGCAAGGCTCGGCCTCGACGGAATTGAGCTGCGGGTGCCGGTGCCGGCTAACTCCCCTGATGATGTTGCGCTCACGGACGACCGCGTGCGCGCCGCCGGTATGCTCTATACGCTCGGCGAGCGCGACGTCGTTCTAAAGTTTGTTGCTGACCTCGCCGAACAGAGCACCGACGTAGCGGTGCTGGTCGCGCTTGCTGAGCTGACCGGCCTCCACAACGATGCGCGCGCCATGTTGCAAATCGGGAAGCTTGCACTCGCCCGCGGCCTTGCGCTCGACAATTACGCGTTTCCGACGATCGGAATTCCGCAGCACAGCCCGATCGGCCCCGAGATTGAACGTAGCGTCATCTATTCGGTCGCACGCACCGAAAGCGCATTCGACCAGCGCGACAAGTCACCGGCCAATGCGGTCGGCCTGATGCAGGTCACCCCGGAAGCCGGACGTGACACTGCCAAGCGATTCGGCGTCGCCTATGATTGGGACCGGATGGTTTCTGATCCCGTCTACAATACGCAAATGGGCGCGGCTGAACTCAGCGCGTTGTTGAAGGAATATACCGGCTCTCACATCATGACCTTCGCCGGCTATAACGCCGGCCGGGGCCGCGTTCGCGATTGGGTGAAGATGTACGGCGATCCGCGCGATCCCAATGTGGACGCGATCGATTGGGTAGAGCGCATTCCGCTCTCCGAAACGCGCAACTATGTCCAGCGAGTCATAGAAAATCTGCAGGTCTATCGCGTGCGATTTGAGAGCGTCGGCGACTTGATGATGTCGAAGTCCGATCAACGTTCCGGGAACTCGCGAGAGGCCAACTCGGGGTCGCTTTTTTAGCCCCGACTCCAAATCTCCACGAGATTTTGGTCGCATGACTTGCTTGGGCTTGCGATGTCCAACATTGATGCTCGGACTGATCGGTATCGCGTCATCAGCGCTGGGTAGTTACACAAGACCATCCGGTACGGCAGGAGATGATCCTCGAGCGGGAGCGCTTCTCGCCTTTCCGCGGGCACATCTACCTCTTATTGAGGTCAAGATAAGCGGTCCATACGGCGCTGGCCAATACCTGCGACGGGCGCTGAGCGCATGTTTTCTTGACTTCAACCATTGCCGCTGCCGTGTCGACTTTGGTCTCCGTCTGTCCGCTTGCCGCGGCAACGTAATTTAGTCCCGTCCAGAATCCATAAATCCAGATTGTTCCCTCCAGTCGAAGTGCTGGAGTAGACTGCCAGTGAGCGCAGCTCGTGGCCCCAATTCCCATCAAATCGACGGAAACCTTGGCATCCTGTGCTGAGGACAGGCGGACCGGAGCGGTGCAGACCAGCGCCGCCAATAAAACTGGTTTGACCATTGGCCATAATTGATGCTTGGCGAATGCAGTTTGCTCGTTCGACTCGGATACCGCTAGGGATGCTGCTTCGGCGCCCGTAGTCGGTATGGTGGACCGTTTTCCCATGACGCTCTCTTTCGAGGGCGCCTTGGTGGGCCGCCCTACCGCCGTTGAGGCGGCTTCATACGGGCTTTGATCTGGAGTTTGACCAACTCGATATGGCAACGAGAGTGCTTTCCAACCAGGGCGCTAACGTAACCCCGCAGAGGTTGCAGGATGCGTGACCCGCGTGCGGCGGCAAGAACTTTGCTTCAGTGCGTTTGTAGTCAGCACCGTAACTGCATTGGACGATTGTCGCCATTCTCGGAATGGGTACCTTGGCAAGCCGGATTGTTCGCTGCAATCAAGAGTGACCCTTTGCCCGGACCAGGTGCGCAACATCGCTCGAATGGCAAGCTGTTGGCTCCATGTTGAATGCATGTTGGTCGGCTGATGAGGCAAACTTATGTCCATGGCAACGACGTGGGTGTGAACCGGTCCAGAGGAGAAGTTTCGGCGGAGGCCGGCAGTCTGCGGCAGCAAAGCGGATCCAGACGTGGAAACGCAGACATTTCTGACCCTATGCGATTTTCGATCGTTAGGCCCAGGCCGCTTCCGCTAGCTATTGGACGACGTCAAGTTTGACCTTTGCAACACCCGATCCAACCATTCCCAGCGTCTCGGCCGCAGAATACGAGACATCGACAACTCGTCCGGGAACGTACGGACCACGGTCATTGACCCGAACTGTCACAGACTGGCCGGTAGCTACGTTTGTCACACGCAACCTTGTGCCGAACGGCAACGTCGGATGAGCGGCGGTCAAATCGTGCGTATCGAATTTTTCGCCGCTCGCGGTCTGTGTTCCCTCTGTATAGAAGCTGGCAACTCCCTGCGAAGCAGTCTGTGTCTCGTCTGCATGGCGGTGCGACGCCAACGGGGTATGCCTTTTTACCGACGCGACACGTCGGTCAACGAGGAATGATGCCGTTCGATTGTGTTGCAGCGACGCCTGTCGACTGGGGCCGACAAACTCGGAATTTCTGACAGAGGACGACTGGGCGCAGGCCCCAAGCAAAGTCCCTGCCAGAGCGACGGCAAACAGACGAATGACGTTCCGAACGGCCGCGGCCGAGCCCAGCAACGCAACCAGACCAATACGGGTTGCTTTACTATCGACGCACGATATTCCGGCACAGCTGATGGAAGACATGTTGCATCCCCAACTCGTGCCCCGAGCCAAACCCAATCCGACCTGCAATAGGGGCGTAAGCGTGGCCGGATGAGACCAGACACGGCATCAACCACGCGATTTCATTTCGGTGTGATGATTGTGCCACAGCGGGGGAGTGCGGGGCATGCGGCCATCCCAGGCTCCGGGACTTCTTGTCGCCATGCTTCACCCGTTGTAGCGAGAGACCAGGACCTGTTGGCGCAGCGCGATGGGCTCTTCTTCTGACATGGTCATGCGTGGCGAACCGAGGTAATTGTTTCCCGATCGCGGCATCGCATTTTCGTCAGGCCTGTCTTACTCAAGCGCGCTCAAAGGTTGCCGCTCGGCTCCTTCTGCAGCTCGGTGAGAGGACGAATATCTTCGCACAGGTCAAAGGCGTCGCTCGCCAACCATATCCCAATCAGTCCACATCGAACTTGACGCCCTGGGCGAGCGGCAGCGTGCGGCCGAAATTGATCGTGTTGGTGGCACGGCGCATATAGGCTTTCCATGCATCCGATCCTGATTCGCGCCCGCCGCCGGTTTCCTTCTCGCCGCCGAATGCACCACCGATTTCGGCGCCCGAAGGTCCGATATTCACATTGGCAATCCCGCAATCTGAGCCGCGCGCCGACAGGAAGGTTTCAGCCTCGCGCAGATCGTTGGTGAAGATCGAAGACGACAAACCCTGCGGAACGGCATTGTGCAGCTCGAGTACTGCGTCGAAGTCGCTATATTTGATGACATAGAGGATCGGCGCAAAGGTCTCGCGTTCGACCGGTCCGGCCTGTCCCACGATCTCGACCAGCGCCGGGCGGACATAGAAAGCCGCATCCGCGCCCGCGAGGGTGATGCGGTCGCCGCCGGTAATGGCAGCACCCGCGGCTTTGGCTTCGCCGAGGGCGCGCTGCATCGCCTCGTAAGCGAGGCCGTCAATGAGAGGGCCGACCAGATTGCCGGTGAGGGGATTGCCGACCGAGACGGACGCGTAGACCTTCTTCAGCCGAGGCACGAAGCTGTCATAGACGCTCTCGTGAACGAAAAGGCGGCGCAGGGTGGTGCAGCGTTGGCCGGCCGTGCCAATTGCCGCAAAGGCGACGCCACGCAGCGTCAGGTCGAGATCGGCTGTCGGCGTGACCACCGCCGCGTTGTTGCCGCCGAGTTCCAGAATGGCTCGGGCAAAGCGCCGGGCGAGCTTCGGAGCGACGGCGCGTCCCATTGCGGTCGAGCCGGTCGCTGAGACCAGGGGAACCCTGGCGTTGTTGACGAGGGCCTCGCCTATCTCACGTCCTCCGACCAATACGGCGGACAACCCGTCGGGCGCGGAACCGCCGTCGGCCTTGAAACGCCTAAGGGCGCGCCCGAACAGCGCTTCCGTCGCCAACGCGGTGAGAGGCGTCTTCTCCGATGGTTTCCAGACGATGCTGTTGCCGCAGACCAGCGCCAGCGCGGCGTTCCATGACCAGACCGCGACCGGGAAATTGAACGCCGAGATGATGCCGGTGACGCCGAGCGGATGCCAGGTCTCTGCCATGCGGTGCCCGTGGCGTTCGGTGGCGATCGTCAAGCCGTAGAGTTGCCGGGAAAGCCCCACAGCGAAGTCGCAAATGTCGATCATCTCCTGGACTTCGCCGAGACCTTCGGACTCGATCTTGCCGGCCTCGATGGAAACGAGCCGGCCGAGGCTGCGCTTATTGGCGCGAAGCTCTTCGCCAAGCAGCCGCACGAGTTCGCCGCGCTTGGGAGCAGGGACCAGACGCCATTCGAGGAAAGCGGCGTGAGCCTTTTCGATGGTCGAGGTCGCGCCGGCGGTGTCAACCTCCCTGACATGCGCCACGGTCTCGCCGGTGATCGGCGTTTTCGCCACCAGCGTGCCATCGGTGTAGCTGGCGGGATCGACACCGAGTTCAACCAGAAGCGCGTCGACCTCGGCCTTGAGCGAGAGGTTTTCGCTCTCGGTGGATTGCTTGATCATATTGGAGGACATGAGCGGCATCTTCCAAGGGCTCGAGTTGATTTCAGCGGGTTGTTGCCGTCGGCGTTCGTTGAAGATTTTACGCGTCCGACCCTTAACCGGGTCGCTTTGAACTATCACATCGCCGCGAACGCCCCTCCGCGGCAACAGGCTCCTACGCTTTTGCACCACACCCCAAGATCAGTCTATTGCCTTGGGCAAGTCGGCAACCCTGGCCCGCTCTAGACAACGCCCGATCGGCAACCGCCATTCTGACAACGGAAAATTCTGTAATGATCTCAATGGGCCAAAGACAGCGAAAACGTCAGAACGGCCTTTGAAAACACTCCAAGATTTCCCGACGTCCAAGCTGAATACGAGGGTTCGATTCCCTTCACCCGCTCCGAGCAATTCAGCAACTTTGATCGCACGCCGCACGGGCCTCGTTCGCGAAATCGATGGTCACGTGCGCGATGATGCCGGCACCGGAAAGGGCGTCCGTTCGGCATCAATTCCAGCGGCTTCGGCGATCAGTTCAAAAGAGCGCAGCCTGGTCGCGTGGTCGTAGACATCGGACACGATGATCAGTTCATCGGCGCCGGTTTCGGCGACCAGCGCATCGATCCCGGCACGAACGGTATCGGGCGATCCAACGATGGAGCGGGCAAGCATCCGCATCGCCTGCGCCTTTTCGGCCGGCGACCAGTAGCTTTCGATGTCGTCGATCGGCGGCCGGCTGAGTCCGCGCGCGCCGCGGAAGAGGTTCGCAAAGGACATCTGCTGCGTCGTCGCCAGTCGGCGCGCTTCGTCGTCGCTCCCGGCGGCGATGATGTTGACGCCGACCATCGCGTAGGGGCGGGCAAGCTGTTCGGACGGCTTGAAATGGCTGCGGTAAATCTGCAGCGCGGGAATAAGCAGTTCGGGTGCGAAATGCGAGGCGAACGCGTAGGGAAGCCCGAGTTCGGCGGCGAGCATCGCGCCGAAATTGCTCGACCCGAGAATCCAGAGCGGTACATCCGTTCCCGCCGCCGGCACGGCCTGAATGCGCTGATTGGGGCCGGCCGGAGCCAGGAATGCCTGCACTTCGAGAACGTCCTGCGGGAAGTTCTCGGCGGCTTCGGGCGTGCGGCGCAAGGCACGCAGCGTGAGTTGGTCGGTGCCCGGCGCGCGCCCGAGCCCGAGGTCGATGCGGCCCGGAAACAGCCGCGCCAGCGTCCCAAACTGTTCAGCTATGACATAGGGTGCATGGTTGGGCAGCATGATGCCGCCCGCGCCGACCCGGATGGTCTTTGTTCCCGCGGCGATATGGCCAATTACGATCGACGTCGCGGCGCTGGCGATGCCCGGCATGTTGTGATGCTCGGCCACCCAGATGCGGCGATAACCCCATTTCTCGGCATGGGCCGCAAGATCACGGGCATTGTCGAGCGCACCGCGCGCATCGGTACCTTCGGTGACGCGGACAAGATCGAGAATGGAAAGTGCCGTCATGGGTGCTCCCGGTAAACCGATTGCTGGAGGCAGCGGCTTGAAATGGCCGGCCACGCAAACGTTCGAAAACGGAGACACCTCCGGTTCCTGGTCTATATGGAAGCGGCCTCCGTCGAGATCAACCCAATGAGCCCGCTGGAACGGTGCATGGCTGCCGATGTTTTGTCCAACGACTAATCCGGCGCGCCGATGTGGAGTGCGACTCAGCTGCGACGAAGCAAGACGGTGAGTGCGGCAATTCGGGTTCGACAAAAGAGACCGGGATGTCGGCGCGCACCCGACGCAGCAAATTAAATGGACATTCAAAAAAATTGCAACTAGACGGTTTGTTGTCAGATTTGCGCCGGCGCGATCAGGAGGAGAGCACTGCTTGCAAGAGGCTGTAAAGCGGGCACGGGGGCGGCCGGTCGGATCCTCGGACCAGGAAGGCAAGCGACAGGAATTTGTGGTCGCCGTCATGCGAGCGATTGCCGAGCACGGTTACAAGGACGTGACCGTTGCGACGATTTGCAAGGCCGCAGGTTTTTCGCGCGGCCTGATCGGACATTATTTCCCGGGCAAGGATGCCTTGCTGCTGCATGCGGTGCGCGAGGTGGCCAAGGACTTCGAGCGCGCCACAAGGACGGCTGCCAGCGAAGCCGGCCAGGATCCGTTGGATCGCTTGCACGCCGTGGTCGGGGCTACTTTCCGCAAGCCGGTCTTCACTCCGGAAAAAGTTCTGGTCTGGGTCGCGCTCGCCAGCACGTCACACTGGTCGCCGGAGCTCGCCGAGATCTATCGAAAGCTCTACCGGCCTTATCGTCGAGGTCTATCTCACCTGATAAAGCGAGCCGCCGATGCGCGCGGCGTGAACGTCAACCCCGAGCGCCTTGCGATCACTTTGACCCAGCTCGTTGAAGGCTTGTGGTCCGGTTGGGCCGCCGATCCGAAGACCGTGTCGGCCCGCGAGGCCGAAGCGGCATGCCACGACCTGCTCGACGCGTTTTTTCCGTCGCGGTGAAGGAGGGCGCAGGCAAGCCTGCGTGATCACTTCCGTGCATGATCACTTGCGCCGTTTCATCGGGCGTAAATCGACCGCCGCCGGAAAGGTTCTCGGGTCTTCTCCGGGCGCAAAGATCTGAGCCTTGCTGACCTTTTGGGTAGCCGTCACGGGCATGCTGTCCAAAAACAGGATCCAGCCCGGCGCCTTGTAGTAGGCGAGCTGCTCGTTGCAATAATCGAAAATGCTTTGGGCAAGCTCGGAATTCGCCGGGCGGCCCGGCGCGGGTACGATACAGGCCAGGATTTCCTCCCCGGTCTTCTCGTCGGGAACCGGCAGGATGGCGATATGCTGGACCGCGGGATGCGCATAGAGCACGGTCTCGACCTCCGTGGCCGCAACGTTTTCGCCCGACCTTCGGATCATGTTTTTCCGGCGGTCGATAAAATAGATCATTCCGCTCTCGTCCTGACGGACGATATCGCCTGTGTGCCACCAGCCTCCGCGCCAGCCCGCCTCCGTCGCTGCGTGGTCGTTGAGATAGCCTGCAAAAAAACCGCGACGGGGATCGCCTCCGGCCAGCCGAACGACCAGCTCGCCCTCTGTTGCTGCGGGAACCTCGCGGTCATTCTCATCGAAAACCCTGGCCTCGAGCGGCGCTACCGAACGGCCGATGGCCCGGACACCCACGGGACGCGGCTCGTGATCGTTCGCGGTCCAGCGCCCCACCTCCGTCATGCCCCATACTTCCAGATGCGGGAATCCGAAGCGGGATTCGAACCTGGCATGAGCCGCCGGCTCCATTCCCGCCCCGAAGCCGAACCTGACGGAATGCGCACGCTCTTCGGCGCATTCTTCCAGAGCCAGGAGCGCTTGCGGAACGACACCGATGTAGTGAACGATCGTCGCCCGGCTTGAGGCCACTTCGGCCCACCAGCGTTTTGCCGAGAAATATTCGGGGCGTATCAGGCATCCCTGCGACAGCAGCATGGGCATGAGGGCAACGACGCCGGCATGAACATGAAAGACAGGCATCGGATTGAACAGCCGGTCGCGCCCCGGCTCGATCGAGAAGCGTCCGCCTTGCCGAGCGAGTGTGAAGAACCATTCGCCCGCCGAGAGCCAGTAATCATTCGTGACCAGACAGCCTTTTGGTTGCCCGGTCGTGCCGGACGTATAGAAAATCGCGGCCTCGGTGGTGCGGTCGAGCGCTCGCGGCGTCGCCTTGAAAGGGGCGGGCGGCAGGCGCTCGGGAGCTTCGTCGGATTCGATGACGGCAAAGGGCCGTTCCAGTTCGGCCGCAACGGCCTTTAGACGCTCCACGTGATGGCCGAGCGCAACCGCAAGCACCGCACCGCAATGGGTCATCTGGTAGCGCAACTCCGCATGCCTGTGGTCGGGGTTAACAGGTACGACGCTGGCCCCCACGGCATTGAGCGCAAACAGGTGGATGAAAAAGTCCGGCCTGTTTTCAAGCAGCAGGGCAACGCGATGTCCCGGCCCGTAGCCCGCCTGCTCGAAACGCTTGGCGAGCTTTAGAACGCGTTGCATCACGTCGGCGTAGGTCCACTCGAAGCCATCAGGCGCATAGGAAGTGCCTCGTGGGATGCAGATGAATGCATTGCCGGGCGCCGCAGCCGCACTCGTCTGCAACGCCTCAAAAATGGTCTCGGCCATTCGTCGCTTTCTCCTCGGCGCTCCCGTTGTTTGCCGATCGGCCTGGCGGCGCGCAGTTCGTCGACCGTGCCGGCGGCAAATGTCACTTTCGTTTGCAACAGCACTCGCACGCGGTCGGACCGCACGCAAACGAGCCCTCGACGGGCGCTGTTTTGAAGCGATCCTAGAGCCCAGAGATGAGAACGCAACAATTTTGTTGAACGGCCGACAAATTATTGGCAGGATGCCGCGCGGCAAGCAATGACAGCAACGAGCAAGGGAGGTTGGGCATGCTCTGGAGGTACATGGTCGCGGTCGGTGCGGCGCTGGCTGTCTTCCCGTTGATGGCGCAGGCCGCTGACCTGCCCGTCAAGATCGGCGTGCTCGGGGACCAGTCGTCCGCCTACGCTGCCGCTGGCGGCAAGGGCAGCGTCGAGGCTGCCAGGCTTGCGGCTGATGACGCCGGGCTGGTGCTCGGAAAGCCCGTTGAAATCGTCTCCGCCGACTTCCAGCTCAAGGCCGATATCGGCGTCGCGATTGCACGGAAGTGGTACGACGAGGATAATGTCGACGCCATCATCGATGTACCGTTCTCGGGTCTTGCGCTCGCGATCGCCGACATGACGCGGACCAGGAAGAAACTGGCTCTGTTCAACGCGGCGGCGAGCTCCGACCTGACCGGCGCGAAGTGCTCTCCCTATGTGGCGCAGTGGACCTACGACACGTACTCGCTGGGGCACGGCCCGACGAGCGGGCTGGTCGATCGCGGTGAAAATTCATGGTTCTTCGTGACAAACGATACCGTGTTCGGGGCGAGCCTCGAGAACGAGGCGACAGCCGCGGTGAAGGCGGCGGGCGGAACGGTCGTCGGTTCGGTTCGCACGCCGACCGGGACATCGGACTTTTCGTCGTATCTGCTGCAGGCGCAAAACTCAAAGGCCAAGGTCATTGGCCTCGTCGAGGCCGGAGCCGATCTTGCGACGGTTCTCAAGCAGGCCGAGGAATTCGGGATCAAGGCCCGTGGCGAGCGCCTCGTCGCGTTGATGGCGACCATCGATGCCATTCACGCCGTGGGCCTCAAGGACGCCCAGGGCATCAGCGTCGCCGAAGCGTTTTATTGGGACCAGGACGACGAAACCCGTGCCTTTGCCAAACGTTTCTACGCCCGCATGCAGGCAATGCCTACCCAGGTTCAGGCCGGCGCGTATAGCGTGGTCAATCACTATCTGAAAGCGGTGAAGGCGGTCGGCTCCAAGGATCCCGACAAGGTGATGGCGAAGATGCGGGAGATCCCGATCAACGATTTCATGTCAAAGAACGCGAAGCTGCGCGCTGACGGCCGGGTGTTCAGGGATCTCTACCTTTTCGAGGTCAAATCGCCACAGGAATTGAAGGGGCCGTGGGACTACTACAAGCAGATCGCAACCATCCCCGCTGACAAGGCCGTCCGTCCGCTCGACCAGGGCGGTTGCCCGCTGGTCAGCCAATAGCGGGTGGAGAAGCTGCATGCGTACCGGCTGCGATCAGGGCGACCTCGACATCTTGCGGGCGACTGTTCGGCGCTTCCTCTCCGAGGAGGTGACCCCGAACGCGAGCGACTGGAGGGCACGGGGGTATATCGATCGCGATTTGTGGCGCAAGGCCGGAGCGCTCGGTTTGCTCTGCGCCAGCATGCCGGAAGAATATGGCGGTGGAGGCGGCAACTTCTGGCATGAAGCTGTCATCATCGAAGAGCTGGCGCGGATTGCGTTCCCTGACTTCAGTATTCCCCTGCAGAATGTAATCCTGGCTCCGTACTTCCTGCAGTACGGCACCGAGAAGCAGAAGCGCCGGTGGCTGCCCCGCATGGCCAGCGGCGACCTGGTCGCCGCGCTCGCCATGAGTGAGCCCGGGGCGGGTTCGGACGTGAGAGCGATCCGAACCAATGCGCGCCGCGAGGGGGACGCGTATATCGTCAACGGCCAGAAGACCTTCATCACTCACGGCCATACGGCCGATTTGATTTGTCTTGCCGTCAAGACCGACACAAGTGAAGGGAACGGCGTTCATGGCTTCAGCCTGCTGGTGATCGAAACCGAAACAACATCCGGCTTCCGACGTGGCCGAAGGTTGGACAAGGTTGGCCTGAAGGCGCAGGACACGGCGGAACTGTTCTTCGACGATGCCCGCGTGCCGGCCGCCAACCTGCTTGGGGGTGTAGAAGGCCGTGGCTTCTATCAGTTGATGGAGCAGCTTGCGAAAGAACGCATCAACATTGCCATGCAGGCGCTGGCATTGACGGAGGCGGCCCTCGTCGAGACGATCGCCTACGTCAAGGAGCGCAAGGCATTTGGCAAGCGCCTGATGGAATTTCAAAACACCCGAATGGTTCTGGCAGAGGCAAAGACGGCTGCCGCTGTGACGCGCACATTCGTCGAGAGCTGCATCGAGAAACTGATCGCCGGAACGCTGGATCCGGAAACCGCGGCGATGGCGAAGTGGTGGGCGACCGACAAGCAGTGCGAGATCATCGACGACTGCGTCCAGCTGCACGGCGGCTACGGTTACATGCTTGAATATCCGGTGGCCCGGATGTGGACCGATGGGCGTATCCAGAAGATCTGGGGCGGCTCCAATGAGGTGATGAAGGATCTGATCGCCCGCGCCCTCTGAACGGGAAGAGGTTCGAAGCAGCTGGCCCGGAATTGATTGAAACAAAAACGTTGAGAGGTCCCATGCGAAACCGCGTTACGGAGATGCTCGGCATCGATGTCCCGATCTTTGGTTTCACGCACAAGCCGGAAGTCGCTATCGAATTGACAAACGCGGGCGGCATGGGCGCACTGGCGGCCAGCTATTACCAGCCGGACGAGCTCGAGCGGATTCTGACCGACATGGATGAGAAGACCCGCGGCAAGCCGTACTGCATTGATGTGCTGTTCGCCAACAAGGTAGGCGAAGTCGTTCCGATGTCCGAACGCCTCAAGGCGCTGCCGAAGGAGCACATCGATTTCGTCGAGAAAATTCTGGACGACGCCGGAATTCCTCCGCTGCCGCCGGAAGTCGAGGCGGAGATGCTCAGAGAAAAGCCGCCGGGCCGCGGGCACACGGAGGAGGGCATCCTGGAGGTTCTCGAAGTCGTGGTCAGACACAAGCAGGCGAAATTCGTTCTTAGCGCCATGGGGGCGCCGCCCGCCTACGTTGTCGAGAAGTTGCATGGCCGGGGCATCAAGGTCGGCGCGATGGCAGGCAGCGCCGAGCATGCGCTCAAGCACGTTCAGGCTGGCGTGGACCTGGTCGTGGCCCAGGGCAGCGAAGCCGGCGGACATACCGGCACCATCTCGTCGATGGTGTTGTGGCCGGAAGTCGTCGACGCGATCGCGCCGATTCCGGTGCTGGCTGCAGGCGGCGTGGGGAGCGGCCGTCATATCGCGGCCGCCTTCGCACTCGGTGCCGAGGGCGTGTGGTGCGGCACGATCTGGCTTGGCGCAGCAGAAAGCGAGTTGTCGCCGGACATGCGAAAGAAGTTCATCGCCGCGCGTTCGCAGGATGCCATCCAGCGCAAATACGATACCGGCAAGCCGCTCAGGGGGCTGCGCAGCAAATGGACGGACGCCTGGGATGCTCCCGGCGCGCCGCAGCCGCTTCCGCTTGCGGCCCAAAAGCTCCTGGTCGCTCCCGCACTGAAGCGGCTCGAGCTGGCAAACGCGGTGGATTATATGGGGTATATGTCGGGGCAGATCGTCGGGCGCATCAAGAACGAGCAGCCGATCCGCGCGATCATGGAAGACATGAAACGGGAATGCCGGACGGTCATGGAAAGGCTGGGGCAATACGGCTAGACGCTCCGCCGCCAAAATTGGCATGCCGCTGGATGAGCAGGCTGATGTCCGGCATGACACGCCTTATAACGCTGGTCCTTGCCGAAGCGATTGCTTGAGGCCATGAAGTCAACGACGTTAATCTGAGAATTGTCAGTGCCCAGACCGTAGGCGCTTACCCGTATCGGCCAAAGGGGAAATCAGTCATGGTCGTCACGCGTGGTTTGGCAATCGTCGCGCTCGTCTTTTGTTGTTTCATCCATGGAGCCGCCATGGCTTTAGATCACATGACGCTGGATATCGAGGCGCACCGCGGGGGCCGGGCGCTGTTTCCCGAGAACACGCTGCCCTCCTTTGCGAACGCGCTCACGATGGGTGTGAGCACGCTGGAACTCGATATTGGCGTCACCAAAGATAGCGCGATCGTGGTCTCGCACGAGCGCGGGCTCAACCCGGACCTCGCCCGCAATACAGACGGCGTCTATGTGGCGGCGCCCGGCACTCCCTTCGTTCAATTGTCGCTCGCAGAGGTCAAGACCTATGACGTCGGTCAGATCAGGCCCGGCAGCGCCTACGCGGCACAGTTTCCCGATCAACACGCGGTGCCGGGAACGCGGATTCCAACACTCAGCGAAGTCCTGGCCCTGGTGCGGAAATCAGGCGACAGCCATGTGCGGCTCAATATCGAAACCAAAATCGATCCCAATCACCCCGAGCAGTCGCCCGAGCCGCAGCGCTTCGTCACGCTGCTCTTGGATATGCTCCAGGCCGAGAAGTTCAGCGACCGCGTCACGATTCAGTCCTTTGACTGGCGGACATTGCAGCTGGCGCAGAAATTGGCGCCTGCGATACCCACGGTCTATCTGACGCTGCAGAAGGGACCAACTGCCACCATCTCGCTGGACAAGGCTTCGGAGTGGACGGCTGGCTTCAATCCCGCCGAGCACGGCCATTCACTGCCGCGCACGATCAAGGCGGCCGGTGGCGCGATCTGGTCGCCCTATTTCGGCGATGTCAACGCCGAGCTGATATCCGAGTCTCATCGCCTCGGCCTCTCGGTCGTGGTCTGGACCGTCAACAAGCCTGCGGATATGGCGCGAATGATCGAAATCGGAGTGGACGGAATCATCTCGGATCGTCCGGACTTGTTGCGGCAAGCGGCCGGCGAGGCGGGCGTTGCTCTGCCGACCGGCTCGCCGGTCACTCCATAAGCAAGATGGCTCTTCGTCGAATCGCCATCTCGCTCCATCTTTTTATTTGAGCATGATCTCCGCGCAAACGCTTCGCGTTTGTCGCGAGGCAAAACCGGTGCGCACTTCTTCGGATCATGCTTTAGCGACGGCACTTCCGCGAATCCGCGTTGGTCGGGCTTATCGATTGCGGTCCGATAACGGCTCAGTATTGATGTCGCGGGGTTGGCGCGACGTCGATAATCCCGAGATCCACCAGGGTACGGTGGAAGCGGCGTTTCCGCTCCGAGGGCGACGCGAAATAGGCTTCGCCGCAGTGCTTGAGAAGGCTCGCGCGCGTCGCGAAGATCTCGTCAAGCGGCAGACCGGCCCGCTGCAAGGCGACTGTTCCAAGAAAGGCAATATCCAGGTCCGGGCCGCGGCCGGGGACAAGCCGGTCGGAGCAGCCGTTCAGGGTTTCCATGGCATAGAAGGTGCGAAACTGGCGTCGTGCATCGACGGGAAGCTTGATTTTTGCCTCGATCCGCCGTGCCATCACAGGTTGATGATCTCCGTAGTGGACAATCAGCATCGGACGTCCGGGAAAACGAGTCGAAAGCTCGGACTTGAGCCTGTTCCAGGTCGCCGCGGTCTCGGCGAGCCGGGCGTAGTATTCGGCATAGTAAGCATCGGGGAGGCTGGCGGCAGCAAAGGCTCGTTCGCTCTCAAACCGCCCCGGCGCGACCAGCCTTCGGTTGTGAGGGCCGTGATTGAAGTTCGTTAGCGCGTATAAAAACCGCGGCGCCGGATCGCCGGTAATCCTCTTCATATGAACCCCGAGTGCTGCTTCCAGAAACAATGCATCGGAATATGTCGCTTCGAATCGACCGACATCGAACGGTGGACGAAAGTCATCTGTGAAAATGCGTTCGCCGATGCCGATTGCACGGTAAAACTCATCGTAGTTGAGGAAGCTGCGACGGCAGCTGGACGCGAGCATTGCACCATACCCGAGTGCTTTCAGCGTCTCCGGAAGACTGTTGTGGAATCGGCCGACGCCTCTCTTGAAAAGAAAATAGGCGTTTGAACCGAAGCTCGCGCTGGAGAGGCCGGTTAGCAGGCTGAATTCGGACTGCCACGACCCGCCGCCAAAGATATCGACGTTAAGGGTTCCATGGAGGCCGTCTTTCGGAGACAGGAAGGCTTCGACGATCGGTTCAACCGGGAGCCCGAATAGGCGCGGATCGAAGATCGATTCGTGCTGGATCACGATAATGTCGGGATAGTCGAGGGTGCGCGCTGGTATGGCCGGCATCAGCGGCAACGGATCCTCGGCGATATCGCTCAGGACGAGCCCGCCGAACTGCCGCCACGAAAGCGGGTCGAGAAGGGAGGCTATGAAGGTCGAAAAAAAACACCGCCGCTGAGCCGCAATGCGCCGGAACGAATCCGGCCCGCCGCCCGCCCGATCTGCCGCAAATAGGCCGATAGAGGCAAAGGCGAACAGAACAACCTGGAGCTCCAGGGAAACCGGCGGCCCGGCCACGTAGAGCCATGCCGCGACTGCGGCCAGGACGGCGACGATGGCGCCGGCGAAAACGGCTGTGACGGCGAGCGGATATTGGACGATAAAAAACGGTACCGTTCCCGCAAACGCCAGCGGCAAATCTGTCACGGTCAGTTTCAGCCCGCTATGCCTGTACTTGACGTTTGACGCGCCGAAGATTGCCGCCACCAGGATAGACGATAGCAGGATAGCTCTTTCAAGATCGGCAACGGCGAACAGCAGGACCGCGGCAATCCAGCACAGCGCGGCAACGGCCAATTTAAGGTGCTCAGCGCTGCGCTCCGCCAGGCAAATGACGGCGACGGCTGTCGCAATGATCAAAGTCAGCGTCATATGGACAAGAGGCCGGCTAGCGAATGAATCATGCACTGCTATACCATCAGGAAAGACCAGGACAGCCGGTGTTTCAATCCTCTTGATGACCGTCAAGACCCGCGGGCGTCGCGCTTATCGGCGTGGGCCTGAAGTGATATCGGTCTGTCTTCCGCATGGAGATATGAGATCATGACCGACCTTGACGCCCCGGATCCGGCGGCGAAGCCCGACGACATGGTCGATCCTGCATTCCTCGCCGCCAGCATGATCGACGAACGGGCGCCCGACATCGTCGAAGCCCTCAACGATGTGCCAGCAGAACTCGCTGCCGGGGTTTTGCTTCGTCTGCCGTCCGATCTCGCCATTGAAGTGCTTGACCAGCCGGGGTTGGACCGCGAACCCGAGCTCATCACACTGATGCCGCGGGATGCCGCCGCAAAGCTGCTTGCCGGCGTGTCGGCCGACCGGGTTGCCGACATCTTCCACCAGGTGGAAGAGCCGCACAGCTCCGAGCTGCTCGATCTCCTGGACGCCGACGCCAGGGTCAATATCCGCCGGCTGCTGCAATATCCCAAGGGCACCGCCGGATCGATCATGACGACGGAGTTTGCCAGCGTGCCCTCGACCTATACGGTGCGGCAGACGCTCGACTATATCCGGCACGTCGAGAGCAGCCGGGAAACGGTCTATGCGATCTATGTGCTGGATCCCCTTAGCAAGAAGCTGGTCAAGACCATTTCCCTGCGCCGGCTCATCACCGCCGATCCGGAAGCGCCGGTGCTCTCGATTGCCCGGCCGGGCCGAGTGATCACCGTGACCCCCCTCATGGACCGGGAAGATGTCGCGCGGCTGATCTCGAAATACGACTTGCTCGCAGTGCCGGTGGTGGACCACGACCGGGTCATCGGCATTGTCACCGTCGACGACGTCATCGACGCCATCGTGCAGGAAAATACCGAGGACGTGCAGAAATTCGGCGGCATGGCCGCGATCGACGAGCCGTATATGGAGGTCGGCTTCTGGCAGATGATGAAAAAGCGCGGCGGCTGGCTGTGCGCGCTGTTCCTGTCCGAAATGCTGACGGCATCGGCAATGCAAGGCTACGAGGGCGAGCTTGAGAAGGCGATCGTGCTGACGCTGTTCATACCGCTGATCATGAGTTCGGGAGGCAATTCCGGATCGCAAGCCACATCGCTTCTGATCCGCGCATTGGCCTTGCGCGAGCTTGAAACCAGGGACTGGTGGCGCGTGGCGCTTCGGGAAATCCCCAATGGACTGGCGCTCGGGGCGATGCTGGGTGTGGTCGGCATCGTCCGCATTTCGCTGTGGCAGTATCTGGGCCTCTACGACTACGGCGAGCACTGGATGCTGGTCGCGCTGACCGTCGGCGTGGCCCTCATCGGCATCGTCATGTTCGGCTCGCTGACCGGATCGATGCTCCCGTTCATTCTGCAACGGATCGGCTTCGATCCTGCCAGCGCGTCGGCGCCGTTCGTCGCGACCCTGGTCGACGTCACGGGATTGGTGATCTATTTCTCCGTCGCTTCCCTGATCCTCCGGGGCACGTTGCTGTAGACCGGCAAGCCGCCCGGCCGGGAGGGCAACGCCCGCTGGCGCATCAGGCGGTCAATTGACGGCTTGGTTTCGAGGGCGACCGCGCGGCCCGCTGCTTGGGATTTTACCGATTCTTCACCAGTTCCCAGATTGCCGGAAGCAAATTTACTCTTTTCAGATTTGAGCCATATTAAATCAAGCCCGAACCAATGAGAGGCGTTATGCCGGGCGGCAGCGCTACAGCTATGATGCTCGACCACATTCATTGCCGTGCGATTTGCGACGAGATCGGCGAGCGGCTGCGTGAAGTCCTTGGCCGGGAAGCGTCGGAAATCCCGCCACGCCTGCTTAGGCTTGTTGATGAACTCGCCCGATTGGACCATGGGCCTTCAATCGTGCCATCTCTCGACGAGATGTCGTTTCCGCTGTGCCCCGAACCCTTCGATTCAGTCAAGCGGTCAGCCGACGAGGCACCGCCTGCCACCAATCGCGGATTAACTTCTGTCGGGCCGTGAGTTGAACTGAAAGATCAGCGAACGGTCGCGCCTTCGCGGGAACAGCAACCTCGATCTTGCCGACTGCCATTGCGGCCTCCTGCGCATCTTCCTCGCCGCTGAATCGATGAATTTCGAAGCTGCGATAGTTGGGCATCATGTTTTGAAAGCCGAGGTGCGCCAGCCGGCCAAGTTGCAATAGCTCGTTTAATGATAGATCGACGCGAAGCTTTCCCTCCGCCGGAGCCTTCCTTCTTACGCCGGCAGCATGGCCCTTGATCCAGCATGCCTCGCCAGCCGCGTCGCCAAATATCCAGAGCTGCGCGTGATAAGGATCGGTCGAACCCTTATTTGTTTTCCGACGTTTTTTAGAGACGGATTTGATTCCCTCGACTGCCTTTGCTACGCGCTCGGGAATAGTCTGACCTTCAAGTTCGTAGTGAGAACTTAAACCCCTGACGATCTCGCGTGTGGCTTCTTCCATGCCTCGAAGTCGCCCCTTCTCGAAATATGAGTTTGCACAGGACCAACTGGCGACGACGAACGCCATCAGCAGGCCCACCAATATGAGGAGAATATCCACAGCCCCACCTCACGTTAGTCCGAAGTATGTTCGAACACGTTGCCCCGGATAAATTTAGGTGAATTTCGTTAATGCAGTCGTAAGCGGCACTGGTGAAGGCGGGCCGGCGAAGCCAACCATTGCGGCAAGTGCGTGAGACGAAACATCATCACTGCCGAAGCCAAGAGGGATATGACTGTCGATAGTTGTTTATTAACCAAGTTCGTTCAACTTGCGAAAGCTGCTTTCTGGTGCAGTGCCCATCAGAGCCGCCGCTGGTCTCGGACGCCAACGGCGGCTTTTCCATTAGCCGACCCAATAGGCGGACCCATCGGCAGGCGATGTCGCCTGTCGGCACATTGCGTCAGTTGTTGCGGCGCGGCGGGAAGTGACCGGATCCCAAGGTGACGCGATCGGCCCGCAGGCGACAGGGTTGCGAGGGCGTTCAAAATGGGCTTCAAAATGAGATCTTACGAACGCTCTACACCCAGCTGTCCCATTTGTGGTCGATCTGTTCCCTCTTGCAGAAATCGCGAAATTCATCGACAGCCCCGGCCTGACCGGCGTATCGGTCTCGCAGCAGCGCAAACACCAGCTTGGTGAGCGCGCCGGCTGGAACATCGATCCAGAATTCGTAATCGCTGTCGCCCCATATTCGTTCGACCTGCTCACCCATGTCCTGGGTCTCCATGAAGACCGAGCCATCGGGTTTGACCGTCAGACGTACGAATCGGGAATTCGTTCCTTCCTGTCGATAGAGTTCGGTAGAGTATTTTTCGTTCATTGTTTCATCCTGCAGCGAGGTTTAGGCAAAATGCCAGGAGCTTTTTCAAACCAACCCAGCCGCCGGTCAAAATTCAGTCAGCGGCTAATGGGCTTTACAAGACAGTAGAAAGGTATTTCCCGGGATGCGTCGTCGCTTATCGTGGCCTCTGCTGGACGGCGCACCGCATCCAGCACGACTGCGGTCAGCGATGCGATTGATGCCCGCTGCTCCAGTGTCGCGGTCTTTATGATGGCTGTCCTGAGATCGGTCTCCTCGACCCAACAGCTCCTCTCGGCAGACTTTATGATCTCACTTCGCGTTTTGCAGGATAGCGTCCGGTCCAGGTCCAGATTGCGCTCGTAACAGTTCCGAAGCTTGACCGCTTGGGCGGAGACAGCCCCGAGCATTCGATCGACGTCGTCTGATGAAGCGGCACACGCCGAATTGCCGGCGCCGACCACGACCAGCATCACCGCAGCGAATATTCGTGCGCTTGCCGGGCGATTGGCAAAAACTCCGGCCATGCGCCGCGACGCTTTAAAGGATGAGATCGGGCCGAACAGGCTGCACAACATTTGGAATCCCGCAGGCGAAAGCTGACTGAAACTCCGCTTGAGCCGGTAGACGAGCGAATGCCGTCAAGGGTCGATGCACTGCCCCCGAGAGATCAAGGCGTCTCGAGTGCCATCGACGTCCTTGTAGATTGTAACGGGGCAGCGGTCCGTGATCCACGTCACAGCCGCCCGAGCCTCTACGACCATGCCGGGCACTGGATGCCGATCGCGCTGACCGCAGGCTTCGCCCTCATCGGTATCGTCACGTTCGGCTCGTTGGCCGACGCGATTGACCGACACCTCACATCAGTCCTATCGCACGCTGGAGCGACGAAGAAGGGCGGTTTAGTCTGCCTGCGACCGTGTCCCTGCAACAGGCGACAATTTCTCATGCGCATCCTGCTCACCGAAGGCTCCGGGCTTACGTCGCGGCAGGTCGCGGGCCGGCTCGGCGCGCTCGGCCATCAGGTCGAGATTCTGTCCTCGACTGCCCTCTGCCTGACGCGTTTCACGCGGCATGTGCGCGCTGTGCATGCGGTTCCGCGTTTCGGGCTCGATCCATTCGGCTGGCTCGACGCCGCCGAATGCATCGTCGGGGAAAGGCGGGTCGATCTGCTGTTTCCGACCCAGGAGCAGGTCACAATTCTGTCGGCGCTGGAGTCGCGCCTGAAGCTCCGCACGATCGTTCCGCCCTTCGCCGCTCTCATGCGAGTGCAGGACAAGATTTCCGCGTTTCGCGCGCTGTCGGAGATCGGCGCGCCGCAGCCCGAAACGATGGTGATCGCCTCGGCCAACGATCTCTCGCGGGTGAAGAATTTTCCGGCCTTCGTGAAGCGACCGGTGAGCACGGCGAGTTCCGGCGTGCGGCGGGTGAAAACGCCGGAGGAACTGGCCGACGCCGCGCACGCCTTCGGGCTCGGCACGGGCGAATTGATCGTGCAGACACAAGCCAACGGGCAACTCGCCATGGTTCAGGCGGTAGCGCAACGCGGGCGGCTCGTCGCGCAGCACGCCTGCCTGCGTTTGCGCGAGGGCGTGGGCGGCGGCGCCGCGCTGAAAGAAAGCGTCACGCTGCCGGAAATCCCGGTGCTGCTCGCGAAACTCGTCGCGGCGCTCGGCTGGCATGGCGGGCTGTCGATGGACGTGATCGTGAGCGATGAGGGGCCGAAGATCATCGACGTCAATCCGCGCCTCGTCGAGCCGGCAAATGCGCTCGCCGCGGGCGTCGATCTTGTTGGCGCCATGCTTGACATCGCCGGTGCCAGGCATGCGCCCGAGCAGCCGGCGGGACGGCCCGGCGTGCGCACGCATCAGGCGCTCATTGCCATTCTCGGCGCGGCGGAACAAAGCGGAAAACGGCGCGCGGTACTGTGCGAAACGCTGAACGCGATCTTTTCACGCGGCGCCTATGTCGGGTCGGCCGAGGAACTGACGCCGCTCAGCGGCGATCCCGTCGCCGCAGTCCCGCTTGCGCTCGCGCTCGCGGCGACGCTTACCTATCCGCCGCTCTGGCGAAAGTTCCATGCCGGTGCCGTCGGGCCCTACGCGGTGACACCGGAGGCTTGGCAAAGAATTCTGGAGGCGGGCAAATCACAGGAAGTCTTGTTCGCCGCCAGCCACGCAAATGGCTCGTCCACCGGTGGAGCAAGAAGCTAACGACGTCGTGTCGGCGTGAGACGCCGCCGCTTGGCACGTACAGGACTCCGCGCGATGTCCGACCTGGGTCCGGAATGCGCACCAAGGCCGACATCCGCCGACCACTCTGATGATGAGTTCATGACCTGGTTCAGGAGAACTACCGCGCGTCGCGCGCGACCAGTCTGGCGGGCGCCTTCTTGTCCGCCTCGCGGGCTGTCAGCGCCATCACCGACACCGCGACGATGCGGTCGAGGATGCCTGCGACGTCGTTGAGATCGCACGATCCCTCCGACAGTTTGATCAGTCGCTCGCTGTCGCGGATGGTCTGGTGCGCCATCGCCAGCGCAAAATGCAACGCCCAATAGAGTTCGACCTCGTCGCGGCCGGGCAGCGAGCGGCGCATCGCGGCGGCGAATTTCCGCAAATGATCGATTTCGCGATTCTTGATCCGGCGGATCGGCGGCACCGATTCGATCGAGGCCCGGATCATGAAGCGCGCCGCCGTCGAGCGCTCATTGTCGGGGCCGAGGCAGCCGCGCAGGGTCGGCCCGACCAGCGCGCGGAAGATGGCGTCGATCGCGGCGCGTCCGCCGCCGGCCGCTTCCGCGGCCTTCAATTCGTTGAGCCGCTGGCGGTTGGTGGCAAGGCTGCGGGTGACGAACAATTCGGCGATCAGCTCGTCCTTGGAGCCGAAATGATAGTTCACCGCCGCAAGGTTGACGTCGGCGGCAGCGACGATGTCGCGCAGCGTGACGTCGGCGAAGCCCCGATCCGCGTAAAGCCGTTCGGCGGCGCTCAGGATCGCGGCTCTTGTATGGTCCGTCGGCATGTCATGGCCACTATGCATCACCGCAAAATGCGGGCAGTTGCAATTCAAACAGTTGTATGAAACTATGGTTTGAAGGCTGGAATGTCAATGCACATGACGCGTTGCCGTGCCAGCAAATGCCACGCCGGCCGTCATCGCCGCGCCAACAGGCGCGATAATAGTTTTATATGGTCTTGCGGTGAACAGGCTGCGGGGAGACAGTGCCGCCAACAATTTCCGCCTGAAAATGTGAGGAACGCCCAATGGACTTCAACATGTCTGACCGTCAGCGCGAATGGCTCAACCGCGTGGAATCGTTCATGCACAACCACGTCCGGCCCGCGGTGCCGATCTACCAGAAGCAGGACGCCGAGGGCGATCGCTGGAAGACGATCCCGATCCTGGAGGATTTGAAGAAAAAGGCGCGCGCCGAAGGCCTGTGGAACATGTTCATGCCGCCCTCGTCGCATGAGGACGACGAATTCCGCGGCGCGGGATTGACCAATCTGGAATATGCGCCGCTTGCCGAGCAGATGGGCCACATCGGCTGGGCTTCGGAAGTGTTCAACTGTTCCGCACCCGATACCGGCAACATGGAAGTGTTGATGCGGTACGGCTCCAAGGAGCACAAGAAGAAGTGGCTCCGTCCCTTGATGGACGGCGAAATCCGCTCTGCCTTCCTGATGACCGAGCCGGCAGTGGCGTCATCGGATGCCACCAACATCGAAACCAGCATCAAGCGCGACGGCGACCATTATGTGATCAACGGCCGCAAATGGTGGTCGTCCGGCATGGGCGATCCGCGCTGCCAGGTCATGATCGTGATGGGCAAGACCGATCCCAACGCGCCCCGCCATCAGCAGCAATCGCAGATTCTGGTGCCGCGCGACGCCAAGGGCGTCAAGATCGAGAAGATGCTGCCGGTGTTCGGTTTCGACGATGCGCCGCACGGCCATGCCCAGGTGCTGCTGGAGGACGTGCGGGTTCCCGCCAGCAACATTCTGCTCGGCGAGGGCAGGGGCTTTGAAATCGCCCAGGGCCGTCTCGGTCCCGGCCGCATCCATCACTGCATGCGCACCATCGGCAAGGCCGAGGAAGCGCTCGAGAAGATGGTCAAGCGGCTGTCGTCGCGCACCGCGTTCGGCAGGAAGATCATCGAGTACTCGATCTGGGAACAGCGCATCGCCGAGGCCCGCACCGATATCGAGATGAACCGGCTGTTGTGCCTGAAGGCGGCCGACATGATGGACAAGGTCGGCAACAAGACCGCGCAGCTCGAGATCGCCATGATCAAGGTGGCGGCGCCCAACATGGCGCTGAAGATCATCGACAACGCCATCCAGGCGTTCGGCGCGGCCGGCGTGTCCGACGATGCCGGCCTGGCGCGGGATTATGCTTCCATGCGCACGATGCGGCTGGCGGACGGGCCGGACGAGGTCCATAACCGCGCCATTGCCAGACTTGAACTTCGGAAGTATGCCAACGCTTCCACTACGCACTAAGGGGAGCCCCACAAATGGCGCTCCCGCAAGAAAATGAGGGAGCGTCATCGTGGCTGACGGCGTCAGGAAAGACGAAGAGTTTTCAGGCACCAGGCCGGTCGAGGAGCGGCATCGGGTCGATGAGGGGCGCCTCGACGGCTGGCTGCGTGAAAACGTCGAGGGTTATCAGGGACCGCTGACCGTCCTGCAATTCAAGGGCGGTCAGTCGAATCCGACCTATCGGCTCGATACCCCCGGTCGCTCCTATGTGATGCGCCGCAGGCCGTTCGGAAAGCTGCTGCCGTCGGCGCATGCGGTCGATCGCGAATTCCGGGTGATCGCAGCACTCGGCAAGCAGGGCTTTCCGGTTGCGAAGGCCTATGCGCTGTGCACCGACGACAGCGTGATCGGTGCGGCGTTCTACATCATGTCGATGGAAGAGGGCCGGGTGTTCTGGGATCCCTCTTTGCCGAGCCAGACGCCGGAGGCGCGCCGCAAGATCTTCACCAGCAAGATCGAGACGCTGGCGAAGCTTCATATGTTCGATCCGCAGGCGATCGGGCTTGGCGATTTCGGCAAGCCCGGCAATTATTTTGCGCGGCAGGTCGATCGCTGGACCAAGCAATACCGGGCATCCGAAACCCAATACATTCCCGAATTCGAGAAGCTCGCCGAATGGCTGCCGAAAACCGTGCCGCAGCAGCAGCGGGTTTCGATCGTCCACGGCGACTACCGCCTCGACAACATGATTTTCCACGCCACCGAGCCGCGGGTTCAGGCGGTGCTGGACTGGGAACTGTCGACGCTCGGCGATCCGATGGCGGATTTCACCTATCTGTTGATGCAGTGGACCATGCCCGGGCTCGTCAATGTCGACCTCAAGGCGCTGAATATTCCGAGCATGGATGAAGCCGCACAGATCTATTGCAACGTCACCGGCAGCGCGGTTCCCGACCTCAACTGGTATTTTTCGTACAATCTGTTCCGGCTCGCGGGCATCACCCAGGGCATCGCCGGCCGCGTTCGCGACGGCACCGCGGCGAATGCCAAGGCGATGGAATCCGCCGCGCGCACCGTGCCGCTGTCAAAGGCCTCGTGGGAATACGCGCAGAAGGCGGGCGCGGTGTAGCCGTGTCCCGGACGCGGTGCAGCGTCGCTTGACGGTGCGCCGCAGGGCCGGGACCTACGCGAAGTGAGAACAAGAAATCAGAACAAAGAAGTCAGAACGCGATGGACCCCGGATCAGCAGCGCGGCGTTGCACGCTGCGCTGCATCCGGGGCACGACGTTCTCGTTCGAGCGGGCTGCTCCACCAGTTCTGCAAACCGTTCTGCCTGACGGGCAAATCGCGCAGTTGTCTGTCCAGTCCCTTCCGCAAAAATATTCCGGTTCACTTCAGACCCAAATCACTTCTACATCCATTGTTATCCCGGCCCACACAGAGGGGCGTTTCGCGATCGTCACGGACGTTGGGCAGGGGATGCGATGGACGCGGCATGTCAAAGGACGAATGACGTTGCGCGCGGACGGCGAAGTCGTGTGGTCCTGACGCCCCGACGCTGGCGTCAAGTTCGTGATGATGCTTCGCATCACACGGATGATGGTGGCAAGAAAGCCCGGTCACCAGGGAGAGCCCGAAATAAGCCGTAAAACCATTGCGCAGGGAAGGCCGGTGTGCCGGTGAACCTGTGGTGACTAACGCGTGTGCTTACTACACTTCGCGCACGCGGCTGCGGGTGCAACCGGCACCCGGCTTTCCCTGCGCCCTCTGATTTCAAGGCGAAGGATTTTGCATAGCTCGGGCGTATCGCGCCGTGAGATCGAGGAGGCGTGTTTGAAGTTGGAGCGACGTCATTGCGAGGAGCATTTGCGACGAAGCAATCCAGTCTTTCTTCGCGGCTACATGGATTGCTTCGCTTCGCTCGCAATGACGGGGACGACCAGCGAGTGCCCCCATCAAACTCAAATCGGCTTGCCCGCATAGGGCATCGAGGCGGTGAGGCCGCCGTCGACCGGGATCGCCTGGCCGTTGACGTAGGAAGCGTCGTCGCTGGCGAGGAACAATCCCATCGCCGCCAGTTCGTGCGGCTGTCCGGCGCGCTTCAAGGGATTGAGCTGGCCGATCTTGCCGTCGGTGCCGCGCTCTTTGGCGTTGTCGAAGATCGGCTTGGTCATCCCGGTTTCGATCAGGCCGGGACACACCGCATTGATCCGCACGCCGGTGCCGGACAGCGAATAGGCGGTGGTCTGCACCAGGCTGATGACGCCGGCCTTGCTCGCCGCATAGGGATGACCGCTGGCGCCGGCCTTCAGGCCCGCCACCGACGCGGTGCAGACGATCGAACCGGATTTCTGCTTGATCATGTGCGGCATCGCGTATTTGACCGCGAGGAACGGGCCGATCAGATTGATGCGCAGGATTTCCTGCCAGTGCTCCACGGTTTGTTCCGGCAGCGGCACCAGCCCGCCGCTGATGCCGGCATTGGCCCAGATCGCGTCGAGCCGCCCATAGGCGGACACCGCCTTGTCGATGAAGGCCATCACGTCCTTTTCCGAACCGGCATCGGCCATCACGGCTTCCGCGGTACCGCCGGCCTTGCGCACCTGCTCGACGGTTTCCTTGACGCCTTCAGCGCGGTCGACCGCGATCAGTCTGGCGCCTTCCCTGGTGAACAGCAGCGATGCCGCGCGGCCGATGCCGCTGCCGGCGCCGGTGATGATGACGGATTTGCCTTCGAGGCGGCCCATGAATTTTCTCCCTGATCGTTTATGCCGGCCGGCGCTTGCCGCACCACGGAATTTCAAACAAGATTTCAAACGCCGAAGTCACGCAACGCTAGAGCCTTTCCTTTGACGCGTTTTCTTGACGCGAACCGGTTTCCACTTCGCTGGAAAACGCTCTATTGAGACGATGCGTGCCTTGACGTACGACACGGCACACTATTGAAGGAGCTTTGCGATGTCCAACCAAGACCAATCGGCAGTCGTCGCAACGCGCTGGTGGTGGGTGCGCCATGCGCCGGTCCGCAGTGATGGCGGCAACATCTACGGCCAGAAGGATATCGCTTGCGATACCAGCGATCGTGAGGTGTTCGAGGCGGTCGCGAAAATTCTGCCGCGCACCGCGGTATGGTATGCGAGCAGCCTGATGCGCACGCACCAGACCGCAGACGCGATCTGGGCCGCCGGATTTCCAAAACCATCGGCGATGCCTCACGTGGCCGCCTTCGCCGAACAGCATCTCGGCGCGTGGCAGGGCATGAATCGTGCGGCATTCCTCGCCAGCCGGCCGGTCGGCAGCCACTGGTTTGCCGATATCGACGTGCCCGCGCCCGGCGGTGAAAGCTTCATGGATCTCTACAATCGCGTGCGGGGCGCGATCGAGCGGATCAATACCGAACAGGCGGGCAGCGACGTCATCGCGGTCGCGCATGGCGGCACCATCAAGGCGGCGATCGGCCTTGCGCTCGGCGGCGAGCCGGCCAAGGGGCTTGCCTTCGACATCGACAATTGCTCGGTGACGCGGCTCGATCATTTCGCAAGCGCCGGCCACACAAGCTGGCGGCTTCCGATGGTCAACCAGCAGCCCTGGATCGCGGATGCCCGGCATGCCGCCATGCACCAGCCGGCAGGTCCCGAGATCGTGCCGGAAACCAAGCTCGCCTGAAGCGCTGTTGTCTCGTGCCATGAACGCTGCTTAGCTCAAAATCGAAATCACAAACGTTAATCTGGGAGAAATGCATGACCTTGTTTGACATGACCGGAAAAGTCGCCGTCGTCACCGGCTCCTCGCGCGGCATCGGCCGCGCCATCGCCGAAAGGATGGCCGAGCACGGCGCCAGGGTGGTGATCTCGTCGCGCAAGCAGCAGGCCTGCGACGCGGTGGCGAAGGCGATCAACGACAAGGCCGGCAAACAGGTGGCGCTGGCGGTGGCGGCGAACATCTCGACCAAGGACGATCTGAAAAATCTCACCGAGGAAACCAACCGCGTGTTCGGCACGATCGACACCCTGGTCTGCAATGCCGCGTCGAATCCCTATTACGGCCCCCAGGCGGGAATTTCCGACGACCAGTTCCGCAAGATCCTCGACAACAACATCGTCGCCAATCACTGGCTGATCAGCCTCGTGGTGCCGCAGATGATCGCGCGCAAGGACGGCTCAATCACCATCATCTCGTCGATCGGCGGCCTCAAGGGTTCGACGGTGCTCGGCGCCTATGCGATCTCAAAGGCTGCCGACATGCAGCTGGCGCGCAACCTGGCTTGCGAATATGGCCCGCACAACGTCCGCGTCAACTGCATCGCGCCGGGCCTGATCAAGACCGACTTTGCCAAGGCGTTGTGGGACAATCCCGAGACGCTGAAGGCCTCCACCGCGCGCTCGCCGCTGCTGCGGATCGGCGAGCCCGACGAAATCGCCGGTGCGGCGGTGTTTCTGGCCTCGGCGGCGGGAAGTTTCACGACCGGGCAAACCATCGTCATCGACGGCGGCGCGACGATCAGCTGAGCGGAGCGCGCGTCACTCCACCGCCGCGTAGACCAGACTGCGCACCAGCGAGCGGAAGTGTTCGCGCTGGCCGGGGCCCTGCGACATGAAGACGGCAAACAGCTCTTCCTTCGGATCGATCCAGAAGAAGGTTCCGGCCATCCCGCTCCAGAAGAACTGGCCGACCGAGCCGGCGAACGGCGCCATTCCTTCCAGGGTTCGCACCGCAAAGCCGAGGCCGAAGCTGTGACCCGCCGGCACCAGATGGGATTCGAGCTTCACGCCGGGATCGAGATGGTTGGACGCCATCAGTTGCAAGCGTCTTGCGGCCGATGATCCGGTTGCCGTCGAGCACGCCGCCATTGAGCAGCATCTGGCAGAACCGCGCGTAATCCATGGTGGTGGAGACCAGGCCTCCGCCGCCGGATTCCATCACCGGCGTTTCCAGCATGTTGAAGAGCTGAACTTTCTCGCCGCTCCAGGGATCGACCGGGAACGGCTCGGCGAGCCGATCGGCATTCTCAGGTCCGGTGTGAAATGCGGTCTCGGCCATCTGCAGGGGCGCCAGGATGCGCTCGGTCAGGAACGCGCCCAGGGATTTGCCGGAGACGACTTCGATGATGCGGCCGAGAATGTCGGTGGAACGGCTGTAGTTCCATTCGGCGCCGGGCTGGCACATCAGCGGCATGCTCGCGACCAATGCGGCGTGTTCGGCATTGCTGATCTTGCGGCTGCGTACGCGCGACTGCTGGTAAAGCTGCTGCACCAGGCCGTTGCCGGTATGCTCGTAGGCAATGCCCGAGGTGTGCCGCAACAGGTCCTGGATCGTGATCGGCCGCTTCAGCGGCACGAGCTCGAGCCTGCCGTTGTTTTCGACGCCGACCTTCTGTTCCGAAAATTCCGGAATGTATTTCGCAATCGGATCGTTGAGCAGGAAATAGCCTTCCTCGAGCAGCATCATGATGCCGACGGAGACGATCGGCTTGGTCATGGAGAAGATGCGGAACAGGGTATTGTGCGCCATCGGCGCGGGGCTGGCGGGATTTTGCCGGCCGAGCGCATCGAACCAGCCGATCTGACCGCGGCGCGCCACCATCATGGTCACGCCCGGCGTGGTTCCCTTGTCGATGTCGCGCTTGAACGCGTCCGACATCCGCTGCAACCGAACGGCCGAGAGCCCGAGCGATTCCGGTTTCGCCTGGGGGAGCGGCGGGGTCTGCGGGGCGGCGGGGTGTCTGGCGGCGGTTTGCGCGGTCATGGTCTCTCTCCCTTTTGCTCTTGTTGTCGGCCGGATCGATATATCGGGGTATGGTCAAGTTTGGCGCAGAACGTCTGGGTTGAACAGGGCGTTAACCGCTTCGCCCTTGCAATCTGGCCTTGGCCTATGCTTGAAACGGCAGATCAGCGGCGACGCTTGGTTTCGATAGGGGTGTAGCTCAGTTGGTAGAGTACCGGTCTCCAAAACCGGTTGTCGCAGGTTCGAGCCCTGCCGCCCCTGCCAGTTCCGCCTACCTTGACCTTTCGCCGTGTCCGCAGTACATAGCGGCACCTGCAGCCGGCCCGCTTTGACGGATATCCGGCGCGGCTTTGAATTCCCCGAACAATCGAGCCCGCTTGCCGGCTCATCCTTCAAGAGAGGGCTGGGCGCAAGAAGGCTGTTCGGCTTCCTTTAAACCGATAAATCGTCTTACGACGGACGCGGATCATCGACGATGGCATTCAGCCCGTTCAAATTCCTGCAGGAAGTCCGCTCGGAGACCGCCAAGGTCACCTGGCCGACCCGCCGTGAGACGACCATCACCACGATCATGGTGTTCGTGATGGTGGCGCTGGCTTCGATTTTCTTTTTCGCCGCGGATCAGATCATCCGTTATCTCGTCACCTTTTTGCTCGGCATTCACTGATGGCAAGCGCCGGAACTCAATTAATGGACAAGCGCTGGTATATCGTCCACGCCTATTCGAACTTCGAAAAGAAGGTCGCCGAATCGATCCGCGAGCAATCCAAGCAGCGCGGGCTTGAAGATTTGTTCGAGCAGGTGCTGGTGCCGACCGAAAAGGTCACCGAAGTGCGCCGTGGCCGCAAGGTCGACGCCGAACGCAAATTCTTCCCGGGCTACGTCTTGGTTAAAATGACGCTGACCGACGAAGCGTTCCATCTCATCAAGAATACCCCGAAGGTGACGGGCTTCCTCGGCGCGGAAAACAAGCCGATGCCGATCTCGGAAGCCGAAGCCATGCGGATCTTGCATCAGGTGCAGGAAGGCGTGGAACGCCCGAAGGCGTCGGTGTCGTTCGAGATCGGCGAGAATGTGCGCGTGGCCGACGGGCCGTTCGCGTCGTTCTCCGGTGTGGTCGAGGAAATCGACGAGGCGCGCTCGCGCGTGAAGGTCGCGGTGTCGATCTTCGGCCGCGCCACGCCGGTCGAACTGGAATTCGGTCAGGTCGAGAAGGTCTGATCGTGGCCCTTCGTTCCGCCATGGCGGGGCGAGGGAGAACAGCCGTGGAAGGGGACTGACGGTCGCCAGCCGTCATGCGAACCGCACCACGGTCCTGTGAAGCTTCCGGAATCCTCCGGAGCAACATGAGGAGTGCTAGATGGCAAAGAAAGTGACCGGATACCTGAAATTGCAGGTGCCGGCCGGTGCGGCGAACCCTTCGCCCCCGATCGGACCCGCGCTTGGTCAGCGCGGACTCAACATCATGGAATTCTGCAAGGCGTTCAACGCGCAGACGCAGAAGGAAGAGAAGAATACCCCGATTCCGGTGGTGATCACGATCTACGCCGATCGTTCGTTCACCTTCGAGATGAAGACGCCCCCGATGTCCTTCTTTCTCAAGCAGGCCGCCAAAATCCAGTCCGGATCGAAAGCTCCGGGCCGCGACAAGGCCGGCGCGGTGACACGCGCGCAGGTGCGCGAGATCGCCGAGAAGAAGATGAAGGATCTCAATTGCGACACCATCGAATCGGCCATGAAGATGGTCGAGGGCTCCGCCCGTTCGATGGGTCTTGAAGTTGCGGGGTAACGGGTCATGGCAATCGGAAAACGTTTGAAGAAGGCCCGCGAGGGCGTCGACCGCGAGAAGCTCTATCCGCTCGCGGATGCCATCAAGATGGTCAAGGAACGCGCCAAGTCGAAGTTCGACGAGACGGTCGAGATTGCGATCAATCTCGGCGTCGATCCGCGTCATGCCGACCAGATGGTGCGCGGAGTGGTGACGCTGCCGAACGGCACCGGCCGCACCTTGCGCGTCGGCGTGTTTGCCCGCGGCGCCAAGGCCGAGGAAGCCAAGGCGGCGGGTGCCGACGTGGTCGGCGCCGAGGACCTGGTCGAGAAAGTGCAGGGCGGCAACATCGATTTCGACCGCTGCATCGCAACGCCGGACATGATGCCGCTGGTCGGGCGGCTCGGCAAAGTGCTGGGACCGCGCGGCATGATGCCGAATCCGAAGATCGGCACCGTCACGATGGATGTCGCCAACGCCGTCAAGGGCGCCAAGGGCGGTTCGGTCGAATTCCGGGTCGAGAAGGCCGGCATTGTGCAGGCCGGTATCGGCAAGGCGTCGTTCTCGGAAGAAAAGCTGGTGCAGAACGTCAAGGCGCTGGCGGACGCGGTCGCCAAGGCAAAGCCGTCGGGCTCGAAGGGCACCTACATCCAGCGCGTGGCGGTTTCCTCCACCATGGGACCGGGCGTGAAGGTTGAGCCAGGCAGCCTGCTCGGTTAGCTCGGTTGCGGGCCGCTTTCAGATGAACCAGGGCGGAACGGGGCAACCCGTCCCGCCCTTTGCTTTGAAATCGTGCAGGATGCCTCGATGTCCGACAAGGTTTTGATCCATTCACGTTTTCCGAAGGCAATGCTGGTGCGCATCGGGCAGCGCTTCGATCTGATGGACGCCGCCGGAAAGCCGCTGGCTGAGGTCTTCACCAAAGAACAACTCGCTGGCATCCGCGCCCTGATCACGGCGGGCGGCACGCCGCTCGGCGCGGCGGCGATGGATGCGCTGCCGAAGCTCGCGGCGATCGTCTGCTACGGCACCGGGTATGACGGGATCGATCTTGCGGCGGCGGCTCAGCGTGGAATTGCGGTCGGCCACAGTCCGGCGGCGAATGCGGCTGCCGTTGCCGATCTGGCGGTAACATTGATGCTGGCCGTGACGCGGCGCTTGCTGCCGGCGGATGACTATGTGCGAAGCGGCAACTGGGCTGCCGCCAAACCATCGTCGCTGATGAGCCCGCAGCCCGGCAATCCCGGCCGCCGCGTCGGGGTTTACGGCATGGGCGAGATCGGCCGCAAGATCGCCGCGCGCGCCGCGGCGTTCGAGACCGAGGTCGGCTATTTCAGCCGCCGCAAGCACGATGTGCCGTATCGCCACTTTCCGAGCCTGGAAGCGTTGGCGGAGTGGTGCAGCGTGCTGATGATTGCGGTTCGCGCCGGAGCGGATACCCATCACGCCGTCGATGCCGGGATCCTGCAAAGGCTCGGCAAGGACGGCTATGTCGTCAATATCTCGCGCGGCTCCGTCATCGACCAGCCGGCGCTGGTTGCTGCGTTGACCGACAAGACCATCGCCGGCGCCGGCCTTGACGTGTTCGAAAGCGAGCCGCACGCGCCCGATGCGCTGACTGGCTTTCCGAATGTCGTGCTGACCCCGCATATCGGCGGCCATACCATTGAATCGCATATCGCGATGCAGGACTGCGTGATCGCCAATCTGGAGGCGTTCTTTGCAGGCCGGCCGCTCGCTCATCCGGTAAGTTGAGTATCCGCTCGGCGCGCCCCGGGGGCGCAGCGCTCAGTGTTGGCGGAAGCCCGCGACGTGACGCAGTTTATCGGGATTACGCACGATGTAGATCGCGGCAATCCGGTCGCCATCGATCATCAGGCTCAGGCTATGATCGATTTCGCCGTCCATGTAGAGCAGGGCGCCCACGGTTCCGTTGATTGTTGTCGGTTCGATGCGAATGTCGCGGCCGCTGTTTTTGCCTGCCACGCCGATGAAGAAACGCGCGACCTTGTCGGCGCCCCGGATCGGATTCAGCGCGGCAGACTTGCGACCACCGCCATCGGTCATTGCGATCGCGTCCTCGCGCAGCAACCCCGCCAGGCGCGATACGTCGCCGCTGGCGACGGCGTCGCTGAACGCACTCAGGAGGCGCGCGTGGCTATCCAGCGTCGCCGATGGCGCCGGGCGGGCGTCGCGCACGGCACGTCGGGCCCGCGTCGCCAATTGTCGGCAGGCCGCCTCGGTCCGGTCGATCATCCGCGCGACCTCCGAGAACTGCACGTCAAACACGTCGTGCAACAGAAAGGCCGCGCGCTCCAGCGGCGACAGCCGGTCCAGCGCCAGCAGCAGCGCGAACGAGAGATCGTCCGCCAATTCGGTCGCGGCGTCCGGCGAAAGACCTTCCGCGTCAAAAACCGGTTCCGGCAGCCATGGCCCGACATAGGTTTCCCGTTGCGCCTTGGCGCTCTTGAGCCGGTCGAGACACAGCCGGGTGACGATGGTCACGAGGAAGGCTTCCCGGTTGTGAACGTCCTGCGCGCCGGCGAAGCGGAGGTAGGCATCCTGCACCACGTCTTCAGCATCGCTGCGGCTGCCGAGCATGCGATAGGCAAGTCCGAGCAGCCGCCCGCGATGGGGCGCAAGCGGATCGCCTTCATGCAGCCTGTTTGACGACATCGACGTTGTGTCCACTCACCGTAACCCGCCGGCACTCCTTTGCGTAACCAAGAGCGGATTTTACCATCGGAAACATTCGGCCCATTTGAAGCGCCATCGTCAAATCGATCACGCCTTTCTCGCCCCAGCGGGCGCGAATGGCGTTGCGATGTTCGTCGTCGTCCGCGGACCGACGCACCACCGCGTCGGCAAACCGGAACCCGAGAATTGTCGCGCTGTTCATCGACCGCAGGTCGCGGCGCAGTACCGCCTCGATCTGATCCTTTGGCATTCCCGCTTCCAATGCCATGTCGACGGCCAATTGGGTGCAGGGACCGCAATCCTCTGCCAGGGCGCCGACGATTTTGGCCGCGAAACTGGCTTCCACCGCGACCACCTCACGATGGCCGGAAGCCTTTGCTACGGGTGCGAATTTGAAGAATGCGGACGGCGACTCCTGGAGCATCATTTCAAGATAACTCGCGTCGTAACCATAGCGCTTGCTCGTTGCGCGCAGCATGCGGCGCGCGATCCAACTACGCATGACGTTCTCCTTGGTTCGGGAAGGCGGAATAAAGGGCGAGTGCCGACGGAAGCACGACCGCGGCGATGTCGAATCCGGTGTGATGATCGTGCCCGGCCACGATCGCGACCAGATGGATCAAGCCGTGGGCGGCCATGAAACCCGCGCCGGCGACCGCCGCGGGCCAGTACAACGGCCGCCATGCCCGGGCGGCCAGCGCAACACCGGCAATCAGGAATGCCGCGCCAATGTCCTGGACAAAGTGCGGATTGTAGGGGCCGGTCTCGGACGCTCCCGGCACACTCGCGTACCAGAAGGGGCCGGCGAACAGCATTATGGCACCGTTGAGGATGGATAGCGCCCCAAGGAAGGCTGCAATGGACCGTTGCATGGGAACCTCCTGCGCCCTAGACGAGCGGTGAGGGCTCCGTGTGACAGGCCGGGCCCAAAATCTTGAAGCTTTTTCGCGGGGTTTCCGGATGCGGGAAATTAGCGCTTGGCAAGCGGGAAAAAACTCGTTAGATAACCGCTTCCGGACGTGCTGGCTGTTGCTGGCACGTCTGTGCTCGCATTCCGAAAGCCCGATACGATAGGAGACCGTTCCTTTCAGGACATCCGCATGGATTGCTCGAAAGGAAGGGAAAACCGTCATTTTGGTGGGATGTGAGCGGGGGTCTTTCGGCTTGCCGGACGGCCTCGATCCTGTCCAAGACTGCAGGCGCCCGCGACGAAATGAAAGTTTCATCAACGGCTTAATCGCATGGCCTGCATAGACGGGTGAAGACCGGATTTCGCTTTACGTCGTGTTTCACGCGGCGGCCGGCGGATATGGTTCGAACCTCGACACCCCGCGCCGTCAGGCTCGGGAGGGCAGGCTTTTCAAATGTCGTCTTGCCCGGCGTGTCCAGAGACTGGGGTGTCTCAAGGTCAGGTTCAGGCGGGACGATGGGTGTAACCCGGCGGTCCTGCCTTGAGGCACAGACCGCCAACCGGAGAGAGCTTGCTGTGGAAAGAGCGGCAAAAAAGGACGCGGTTGAATCGCTGAACGGTCTTTTCAAGACCACCAGCGTCGCAGTCGTCGCCCATTATTCCGGCCTCACCGTGGCCCAGATGCAGAAGCTGCGGATGCAGATGAAGCAGGCGGGCGCATCGGTGAAGGTCTCGAAAAACCGTCTCGCCAAAATTGCTCTTGAAGGCACGGACGTCGTTGCCATCGGTTCCCTGCTGAAGGGGCCGACCGTGATCGCGACTTCAAACGATCCGGTAGCGGCGCCGAAGGTTGCCATCGAGTTCGCCAAGACCAACGAACAGTTCGTCATTCTCGGCGGATCGATGGGTAAAACCGTCCTGGATATTAACGGCGTCAAGGCGCTTGCCGCGTTGCCGTCGCTCGATGAACTGCGCGGAAAGATCGTCGGTCTGCTGGTGGCACCGGCGACCAAGATCGCTCAGCTCTCGACCGCGCCCGCGTCCAAGCTTGCGCGCGTCATTCAGGCCTATGCCTCAAAGAGCGAAGCGGCCTGACGCCCTTCGCAAATCAAACCTGGTTCGAACCGATACGCTTAAGGAAACAGATCAATGGCTGACTTACAGAAGATTGTTGACGACTTGTCGGGCCTCACGGTCCTCGAAGCTGCCGAACTCGCGAAGCTTCTCGAAGAGAAATGGGGCGTGTCCGCCGCTGCCGCCGTCGCGGTGGCCGGTCCGGCCGCTGCCGCCGCTGCTCCGGCTGAAGAAAAGACCGAATTCTCGGTCATTCTGCTGGCTGCCGGCGAGAAGAAGATCGAGGTCATCAAGGAAGTCCGTGCGATCACGGGTCTTGGCCTGAAGGAAGCCAAGGACCTCGTCGAGGGCGCGCCGAAGCCTGTGAAGGAAGGCGTCAACAAGGACGAATCCGAGAAGATCAAGGCTCAGCTCGAGAAGGCTGGCGCCAAGGTTGAGCTGAAGTAACCGCAGGTTAATTCAGCGAAATCCCGGATCGGCGAGGCTCGGCCGAGCGCGGTCCAGGATCGCAACACCGACGTGGGACGGCTAAACCCGGCGCACGTTATACACAAGAATGTGTGGAGATTCGAAGGATCACCCCTCGAATCTCCACGATTGCCATCCCATATCGGGACGGCAGCACGAAAACACGGTTGGCGACGGGAACGGCGGCGTTTCGTTGCAAGCCGTTGGGAGACAGGCAAATTTCGGGCTTTTTCAGTCCGTGACGAGGCAGGTTTAGACGGGCGGGTGCGGTTAAGCGCCCCGCGCGTCGTTTTGCGTTTTGAAAGTCTGGCGCGCCAATTCAGGATTAAAATCCTGACATGGTGCTTCAAAGTTTCGGAGCGTGTCGAAATTCAACCCGGGGGCGATGCCAATCGCGCTTCGGAGGGTTCGCCCCTGACGGGCGACGAAATGAGAGGCCACGATGGCGCAGCAGACATTCACCGGTCGCAAACGCGTTCGCAAGTTCTTCGGACACATCAAGGAAGTTGCGGAGATGCCGAACCTCATCGAGGTTCAGAAGGCGTCCTATGACCAGTTCCTGATGGTCGACGAGCCTGTCGGCGGCCGCCTCGACGAGGGGCTGCAGGCGGTGTTCCGGTCGGTATTTCCGATCTCGGATTTCTCCGGCACCTCGATGCTGGAATTCGTTCGCTACGAATTCGAGCCGCCGAAATATGACGTCGACGAGTGCCGACAGCGCGGCATGACCTATGCTGCGCCGTTGAAGGTGACGCTGCGCCTCATCGTGTTCGATATCGACGAGGAAACCGGCGCGAAGTCGGTGAAGGACATCAAGGAGCAGGACGTCTACATGGGCGATATCCCGCTCATGACCATGAACGGCACCTTCGTCGTCAACGGCACCGAGCGCGTCATCGTCTCGCAGATGCATCGTTCGCCCGGCGTGTTCTTCGATCACGACAAGGGCAAGACCCATTCGTCGGGCAAGCTCTTGTTTGCCGCGCGCGTGATTCCCTATCGCGGCTCCTGGCTCGATATCGAATTCGACGCCAAGGACATCGTGTTCGCGCGCATCGACCGCCGCCGCAAGATTCCGGTGACCTCGCTGATGTTCGCGCTCGGACTCGATGGCGAAACCATCCTGAGCACGTTCTACAAGAAGATCAATTACAAGCGGGCCAAGGATGGCTGGCGCGTGCCGTTCGACGCCACCCGTTTCCGCGGCTACAGCACCATCAACGACCTGATCGATGCCGACACCGGCAAGGTCGTGCTCGAAGCCGGCAAGAAGCTCACCGTGCGCGCCGCGCGCCAGCTCCAGGAGAAGGGCCTGAAGGCGTTGCGCCTTTCGGACGAGGAACTGGTGGGCAACTACCTGGCCGAAGACCTCGTCAATCCCAAAACCGGTGAAATCTACGCCGAAGCCGGCGAGGAAATCACCGAGAAGTCGCTGAAGGCGCTCAACGAGCACGGCTACAAGGAATTGCCGTTGCTCGACATCGACCATGTCAATGTCGGCGCCTACATCCGCAACACGCTGCATGCCGACAAGAACATGACGCGTGAAGACGCGCTGTTCGACATTTATCGCGTGATGCGTCCCGGCGAGCCGCCGACCATCAACTCGGCCCAGACCATGTTCCAGTCGCTGTTCTTCGACTCGGAGCGCTACGACCTGTCCGCGGTCGGCCGCGTGAAGATGAACATGCGCCTTGAGCTCGATGCGCCCGACACCCATCGCACGCTGCGCAAGGAAGACATTCTCGCCGTCATCAAGACCCTGGTCGACCTGCGCGACGGCAAGGGCGAGATCGACGACATCGATCACCTCGGCAACCGGCGCGTGCGCTCGGTCGGCGAGTTGATGGAGAACCAGTACCGCATCGGCCTGCTCCGCATGGAGCGCGCGATCAAGGAGCGCATGTCCAGTGTCGACATCGACACCGTGATGCCGCAGGACCTGATCAACGCCAAGCCGGCGGCCGCCGCAGTGCGCGAATTCTTCGGCTCCTCGCAGCTGTCGCAGTTCATGGACCAGACCAATCCGCTGTCGGAAATCACCCACAAGCGCCGTCTCTCGGCGCTTGGCCCCGGCGGCCTGACCCGCGAGCGCGCCGGCTTCGAGGTGCGCGACGTGCATCCGACGCATTACGGCCGGATCTGCCCGATCGAAACGCCGGAAGGCCCGAACATCGGCCTGATCAACTCGCTCGCGACCTTCGCGCGCGTCAACAAATACGGCTTCGTCGAAACGCCCTATCGCAAGGTCAAGGACGGCCGCGTCACCGACGAGGTGGTCTATCTCTCGGCGATGGAGGAGGGCCGCTATCACGTAGCCCAGGCCAATGTGGCGCTCGACGCCAAGGGCCGCTTCACCGACGACCTCGTGGTTTGCCGCCACTCCGGCGACGTGCTGATGATCACGCCGGACAAGGTCGACTACATGGACGTGTCGCCGAAGCAGCTGGTTTCGGTGGCCGCGGCGCTGATTCCGTTCCTCGAGAACGACGACGCCAACCGCGCGCTGATGGGCTCGAACATGCAGCGTCAGGCCGTGCCGCTGGTGCGCGCCGAGGCGCCGTTTGTCGGCACCGGCATGGAAGGCGTGGTGGCGCGCGATTCGGGGGCCGCGATCGCGGCCCGCCGCACCGGCGTGATCGACCAGATCGACGCCACGCGTATCGTTATCCGCGCCACCGACGATCTCGACCCCACCAAGTCGGGCGTCGATATCTACCGGCTGATGAAGTACCAGCGCTCCAACCAGTCGACCTGCATCAACCAGCGTCCGCTGGTGAAGGTCGGCGATCAGGTGGCCAAGGGCGACATCATCGCCGACGGTCCCTCGACCGATCTCGGCGAACTCGCGCTCGGCCGCAACGTGCTGGTCGCGTTCATGCCGTGGAATGGCTACAACTTCGAAGATTCGATCCTGCTCTCCGAGAGGATCGTGAAGGACGACGTCTTCACCTCGATCCACATCGAGGAATTCGAGGTGATGGCCCGCGATACCAAGCTTGGTCCTGAGGAAATCACCCGCGACATTCCGAACGTCTCGGAAGAAGCGCTGAAGAACCTCGACGAAGCCGGCATCGTCTATATCGGCGCGGAAGTCCGCGCCGGCGACATCCTGGTCGGCAAGATCACGCCGAAGGGCGAAAGCCCGATGACGCCGGAAGAAAAGCTGCTGCGCGCCATCTTCGGCGAAAAGGCATCCGACGTTCGCGATACCTCGCTCCGCGTGCCTCCGGGCGTGCAGGGCACCATCGTCGAAGTCCGCGTCTTCAACCGGCACGGCGTCGACAAGGATGAGCGCGCGCTGGCGATCGAACGGGAAGAGATCGAGCGTCTGGCCAAGGACCGCGACGACGAACAGGCGATTCTCGACCGTAACGTCTACGGCCGTCTGGCGGAGCTTCTGGAAAATCGCCAGGGCATCGCCGGCCCGAAGGGCTTCAAGAAGGACACCAAGATCACCCGCGCCGTGCTCGACGAGCATCCGCGGTCGCAATGGTGGATGTTCGCATCCCCCAACGACAAGCTGATGGCCGAAATCGAGGCGATGCGGAAGCAGTACGACGAATCGAAGAAGGGCCTTGAACAGCGCTTCCTCGACAAGGTCGAGAAGCTGCAGCGTGGCGACGAATTGCCGCCCGGCGTGATGAAGATGGTCAAGGTCTTCGTCGCGGTGAAGCGCAAGATTCAGCCCGGCGACAAGATGGCGGGCCGTCACGGCAACAAGGGCGTGGTTTCCAAGATCGTTCCGGTCGAGGACATGCCGTTCCTTGAAGACGGGACGCATGCCGACATCGTGCTCAACCCGCTCGGCGTGCCGAGCCGGATGAACGTCGGGCAGATTCTGGAAACCCATCTGGGCTGGGCCTGCGCGGGCCTCGGCAAGCGCATCGGGCAGGCGGTCGACGCCTATCTGGCGACCGCCAAGCAGGACACCAAGCCGCTGAAGGAGACCTTGAGGAAGATCTACGGCGAGGACGAGACCATCAAGTCGCTCAACGACAACGAATTGATGGAACTCGGCGGCAACCTGCGTCATGGCGTGCCGATCGCCACCCCGGTGTTCGACGGGGCCAAGGAAGTCGACATCGAGGAGATGCTGAAGCTTGCCGGTCTCGACGCCTCCGGACAATCGACCGTCTATGACGGCCGCACCGGGGACGCCTTCGATCGCAAGGTGACGGTTGGCTATATCTACATGCTCAAGCTGCATCACCTTGTGGACGACAAGATCCACGCGCGTTCGATCGGACCGTACTCGCTCGTTACCCAGCAGCCGCTGGGCGGCAAGGCGCAGTTCGGCGGCCAGCGTTTCGGCGAAATGGAAGTGTGGGCGCTCGAGGCTTACGGCGCGGCGTATACGCTCCAGGAAATGCTGACAGTGAAGTCGGACGACGTCGCCGGCCGTACCAAGGTGTACGAGGCGATCGTGCGCGGCGACGACACGTTCGAGGCGGGTATCCCGGAATCGTTCAACGTGCTGGTCAAGGAAATGCGTTCGCTCGGCCTCAACGTCGACCTGCACAATTCAAAGGTCGGCGGGCCCACATCCGAGGCGGCCGAGTAACTTACAAGCGTCATGCCCGGCCAACAGCGCGAAGCGCGTCTTCACGCAAATTGGCCGGGCATCCGCGCCTCGCTCGGACGTTGGGCAGGGCGCGTGGCTACAAAAGAATTTCGTATTTGCTGCCGGTGACGATCGGCACGCGAGGAGAAGACCATGAACCAAGAAATTATGAATCTTTTCAATCCGACGACCCCGGCTCAGGTCTTCGACCAGATCCGGATCTCAATCGCGTCTCCGGAGAAGATTCTGTCGTGGTCCTACGGCGAAATCAAGAAGCCGGAGACCATCAACTACCGCACCTTCAAGCCCGAGCGCGACGGCTTGTTCTGCGCGCGTATCTTCGGGCCGATCAAGGACTATGAGTGCCTGTGCGGCAAGTACAAGCGCATGAAGTACAAGGGCATCATCTGCGAGAAGTGCTCGGTCGAAGTGACGCTGTCGCGGGTCCGGCGCGAGCGCATGGGCCACATCGAACTCGCCGCTCCCGTCGCGCATATCTGGTTCCTCAAGTCGCTGCCGTCGCGCATCGGCCTGCTGCTCGACATGACGCTGAAGGATCTCGAGCGGATCCTGTATTTTGAATATTACGTCGTGCTGGAGCCCGGTCTGACCGCGCTCAAGGACCGTCAGTTGCTGTCGGAAGACGAGTACCTGAAGGCGCAGGACGAATACGGCCAGGACAGCTTCACCGCCATGATCGGCGCCGAAGCGATCCGCGAATTGCTGAAGGGACTTGAGCTCGAAAAGCTCGAGGCGAGCCTGCGCGTCGAAATGCAGGAGACCGAATCCGACATCAAGCACAAGAAGCTCGCCAAGCGCCTGAAGATCGTCGAGGCGTTCCGCTATTCCGGCAACAAGCCGGAGTGGATGATCCTCACCGTGGTGCCGGTGATCCCGCCGGACCTGCGTCCGCTGGTGCCGCTCGATGGCGGCCGCTTCGCGACCTCGGACCTCAACGATCTCTACCGCCGCGTCATCAACCGCAACAACCGCCTGAAGCGGCTGATGGAGCTGCGCGCGCCCGACATCATCATCCGCAACGAAAAGCGCATGCTGCAGGAGGCGGTCGACGCATTGTTCGACAACGGCCGCCGTGGCCGCGTCATCACCGGCGCCAACAAGCGTCCGCTGAAATCGCTGGCCGACATGCTGAAGGGCAAGCAGGGCCGGTTCCGCCAGAACCTGCTCGGCAAGCGGGTCGACTATTCCGGCCGTTCCGTCATCGTGGTCGGTCCCGAACTGCGGCTGCATCAGTGCGGCCTGCCCAAGAAGATGGCGCTCGAACTGTTCAAGCCGTTCATCTATTCGCGGCTCGACGCCAAGGGTCTGTCGACCACGGTGAAGCAGGCCAAGAAGCTCGTCGAAAAAGAGCGTCCCGAGGTCTGGGACATCCTCGACGAGGTGATCCGCGAGCATCCCGTGCTGTTGAACCGCGCGCCGACGCTGCATCGCCTGGGCATCCAGGCGTTCGAGCCGGTGCTGATCGAGGGCAAGGCGATCCAGCTGCATCCGCTGGTGTGCGCGGCGTTCAACGCCGACTTCGACGGTGACCAGATGGCCGTGCACGTTCCGCTGTCGCTGGAAGCGCAGCTGGAAGCGCGCGTGCTGATGATGTCGACCAACAACATTCTGCATCCGGCGAACGGTCAGCCGATCATCGTGCCGTCGCAGGACATCGTGCTCGGCCTGTATTATCTGTCGGTCCTGCGCGAGGGCCTGCCGGGTGAAGGCAAGCTGTACGGCGAAATGGCCGAGATCGAGCATGCCTTGCACTCCAAGGTCATCCACCTGCACACCAAGATCAAGTATCGCTGGCAGGGGATGGACGAGAACGGCAAGCCGATCTTCCGCTGGTACGAGACCACGGCCGGCCGCGCCATGCTCGGCCAGGTGCTGCCGAAATCGCCGAAGATGCCGTTCGACGTCATCAACAAGCTGATGACGAAGAAGGAAATCTCCGGCGTGATCGACCAGGTCTATCGTCATTGCGGCCAGAAGGAGACGGTGATCTTCTGCGACCGCATCATGGCGCTCGGCTTCTACAATGCGTTCAAGGCCGGCATTTCGTTCGGCAAGGACGACATGGTGGTGCCGGCGTCGAAGTGGAAGATCGTCGAGGACACCCGCACGCTCGCGAAGGAATTCGAGCAGCAGTACAATGACGGCCTGATCACCCACGGCGAGAAGTACAACAAGGTCGTGGATGCCTGGTCAAAGTGCACCAAGAAGATTTCCGAAGACATGATGACGGAAATCTCCGCCGTTAAGAAGAATCCGAAAGGCGGCGAGGCCCAGATCAACTCGATCTTCATGATGTCGAACTCCGGCGCGCGCGGTTCGCAGGACCAGATGCGCCAGCTTGCCGGCATGCGCGGCCTGATGGCGAAACCGTCCGGCGAGATCATCGAGACGCCGATCATTTCCAACTTCAAGGAAGGCCTGTCGGTGCTCGAATACTTCAACTCGACCCACGGCGCCCGCAAGGGCCTCGCGGATACCGCGTTGAAGACCGCGAACTCCGGATACCTGACGCGTCGTCTGGTCGACGTGGCGCAGGACTGCATCATCACGGCCGATGACTGCGGCACCAAGCTCGGCATCAAGATGCGCGCCATCATCGATGCAGGCACGGTCGTCGCGTCGCTGGCGTCGCGCATTCTCGGCCGCACCGCCGGCGAGGATCTGCGCGATCCTGCGACCAACAAGGTCGTGGTCAAGCGCGGCACGCTGATGGAAGAGATGCATGTCGACGCCATTCAGCAGGCCGGCATCCAGGAAGTGAAGATCCGCTCGGCGCTGACCTGCGAACTCGTCAACGGCATCTGCGGCAAATGCTACGGCCGCGATCTCGCCCGCGGCACGCCGGTCAATCACGGCGAAGCCGTCGGCGTCATCGCCGCGCAGTCGATCGGCGAACCCGGCACCCAGCTCACGATGCGCACGTTCCACATTGGCGGTGCGGCGCAGATCAACGAGCAGTCGTTCATCGAGTCGAATTTCGACGGCAAGGTGACGATCAAGAACAAGGCGATCGCCAAGAACGGCGAGGGCCATCTGATTGCGATGGTGCGCAACATGGTGGTCGCGGTGACCGACGCCGACGGCACCGAGCGGGCGACCCACCGCATTCAGTACGGCGCGCGGATGCGCGTCGATGAAGGCGACATGGTCAAGCGCGGCCAGCGCATCGCCGAGTGGGATCCGTACACGCGGCCGGTTCTGACCGAAGTCGAGGGTACCATCGGGTTCGAGGATCTGGTCGAGGGACAGTCGATCTCGGAAACGCTCGACGAATCCACCGGCATCGCCAAGCGCGTCGTTATCGACTGGCGCACGTCGCGGGGCGGGACGGATTTGCGGCCGGCCATCGTCATCAAGGGCAAGGACGGCAAGATCCTCAAGCTCGCCCGCGGTGGCGAGGCGCGCTACATGCTTTCGGTCGACGCAATTCTGTCGGTCGACGTCGGTGCCAAGGTGAAGACCGGCGACATCCTGGCGCGTATTTCCACCGAAAGCGCCAAGACCCGCGACATCACCGGCGGTCTGCCGAGGGTTGCCGAACTGTTCGAGGCCCGCAAGCCAAAGGACGCGGCGATCATCGCGGAAATCGCCGGCACCATCCGGTTCGGCCGCGACTACAAGAACAAGCGCCGCATCTCGATCGAGCCGATGGACAAGAACGAGGAGACCCGCGAGTACCTCATTCCGAAGGGCAAGCACATCCATCTGCAGGACGGCGACATCGTCGAAAAGGGCGATTTCATCGTCGAAGGCAATCCGGCGCCGCACGACATTCTGGCGATCAAGGGCATCGAGGAACTCGCTGCCTATCTGGTCAACGAGATCCAGGAGGTTTACCGGCTGCAAGGCGTGCTGATCAACGACAAGCACATCGAAGTGATTGTCCGTCAGATGTTGCAGAAGGTGGAGATCACCGACCAGGGCGAGACCGACATGATCTCGGGCGAACAGATCGACAAGATCGAGTTCGACCAGCTCAACGCCAAGGCCAAGGAAGAGGGCAAGAAGGTCGCCACGGGAACGCCGGTGTTGCTCGGCATTACCAAGGCGAGCTTGCAGACCCGCTCGTTCTTCTCGGCTGCCTCGTTCCAGGAGACCACCCGCGTGCTCACCGAAGCCGCGGTCAACGGCAAGGTCGATCCGCTCGAAGGCCTCAAGGAGAACGTCATTGTCGGCCGGCTGATCCCGGCGGGCACCGGCGCGTCGATGGCCAAGATCCGCGAAGTCGCCGTGAAGCGCGACAAGTTGATCCTCGACGAGCGCGAAAAGCAGGCCACGATTGTGCCTGCGGCGCCCGAAGTCGAACCGCTGGCGCTTCCGCCAGCGGAATAAAGCCGCGCGGATTCAGGATGTTACGGAAAAGCCGGCGTAAGCCGGCTTTTTTGCTATTTTTTGACTATCCTGGTTCTGATACACGCTGTTGTTCATCTTCCCTTCAGGGTGAAAAGCGCTTCCTCCAAAATGACTTAGACCGACTCTCCGCGGGAAGGCGCCGGCTTGCCTGCGGAAACCTGCAGAAATATACGGAAACAAATGCTGGATCTTGCAATCGTTGGCGGCGGCCCTGGCGGCCTGATGAGCGCCTGGTATCTCAAAAGGAAGCTCGGAGAGCTTTGCCGCGTCACCATCTTCGAGGCGTCCGATCGTGTCGGCGGCAAGATTCTCACGCGCAAATTCGATTCGGCGCCGGCGATGTACGAAGCCGGCGTCGCCGAGATTTACGATTACTCGATGACCGGCCCCGATCCGCTGCGCGAGCTGATCCAGCATTTCGGCCTGCAGACCATTCCGATGGATGCCGAGCAGGTTCAACTCGACGGCGAGTTGCTGAACGACGTGCCGGGCATGCGACGCAAATACGGGCCCAAGACCGCCGATGCGATCGAAGCGTTCCGCAAGCGCTGCATGGAAATGGTATCTCCGATCGAATACTACGAAGGCGTCGGCGCGCACGACAACGAGCATCCGTGGGCCTACATCACCTGCGAGGAGTTGCTCGACCGGGAACTGGACGATCCGACCGCCAAGCGCTTCTTCAAGGTGATGGCACGGTCCGACCTTGCCACCGAAAGCCACAACACCAACGGGCTGAATGCGCTGAAGAACTTCGTGATGGATGTCGACGGCTATATCGGCCTGTATTCGATCCAGAACGGCAACGAGCAGTTGATCGAGTGCCTGCAGTCCGAGGTCGACGCGGACATCCAGCTCAATCACCGGGTTCTCAAGGTCGGCAAGACCGCGACCGGCCGCTATCAGCTCAACATGATGAACGGCAAGGGACCGGAGACCAGGGATTTCGATCTGGTGTTGATGTGCCTGCCCCACAGCTGGCTTGCCACCATGCGGTGGGACGGCGAGCAGCTGCGCAAGTCGATGGTCAAGCACGTCGCCTATTTCGATCGGCCTGCGCATTATTTGCGGGTCTCGATCCTGTTCGACACGCCGTTCTGGGGCGAGAAGATCCCGGGCGCCTGGTTCATGTCGGAGGCGTTCGGCGGCTGCTGCGTCTACAATGAAGGCGCGCGCCACGACGTCGGCAGGCACGGCGTCCTGAACTGGCTGATCGCCGGGTCCGACGCGCTGGCCTTCGCCAATCTCAGCGATCAGGAACTGATTGATGCTGCGCTGAAGTCGTTGCCGGCCTCGTTCGGCGACGCCCGGGCCCATTTCATCGAGGGCAAGACCCATCGCTGGCTCTCGTCGGTGAATGCGCTTCCCGGCGGCATGCCGGCACGCGACGTCATGACCAATCACCGGCCCGATCCGAAGCAGCATCCCGGCCTGATCGTGGTCGGCGACTATCTGTTCGATTCGACCCTCAACGGTCTGCTCGATTCGTCCGATGCCGCCACCGACATCGTCGTCACCGAGATGATGCGGTTGCGCCGCGCGCGCGCAGAGGGCGGCAAACCTGCATCCGACAGGATCGACCGGGATTACTTCGAGAATTACCGCGGGCTCGGTCCCTACAGCGAGGTCTGGAGCCGGTTTAGCGATCCGGCCTATCTGACGGATCTGATCAAGATCGTCTGGAACCGGGCCAGCGGTTACAAGCTTTTGGTGGCCGGCTCCGCCAGCGGAGAACTGGTGGGAGCGTTGCGCGAGCGCGGGGTGGATGCCTGGGGCATCGAGAACAACCGCGCGATCCATGCGAAGACGCCGAAGGCGCTGCAGAAGTATTGCAAGCTCGGATCGATCGTCGAGATGCCGTTCGAGGACGATGAATTCGATTTCGTGTTCGAGACCAGCCTGTGCCACGTCGCGGACAAACAGGTGCGGCGCGCGGTTCGCGAATTGCATCGCGTCGTGAAGTCGGGCCTCGTGTTCGGATCGGTGACGTCGGATATGGCGCCGGAGTTGATCGATCGGTACGACCTGCTGCGCGGTGTCAGGAAGCTCGGCACCTGGTGGGAATGGTCGGAGCTGTTCTTCGGCAACGGGTTCGACCTCTCGATGAATCGCCGCGACTGTACGGACGCGCTCTGGACCGCAACCCTGGCTGCCAACAAGGGGCCGGGCCAGTGGTACGCGGACTCCGACAGCCTGCGTTATTCGTTCTTTGACAAGGTGGCCGACGACTGACCTTCGCAATTGTCTTTCGGTCCGTTGGAACGTTGAACTGTCACATTTCAACATGTGTCCTGTCGAGCGCCGCGACGAGCCGCCCTATGGCAAGACGCTGGCGCGGTGTTGGTAGTTGTTTTGCCGATCGCGTTCTGATCGCATAAGCTTGGCCCTGCGATTCAAGATCACCGGGTTCGATTTTGCGGTCATGCCGGCCGTGCAGCATCGGTTGGTTTCATGACGCCCAAGCCTCCGTCGTCGGATGATCAAGTGCCCGCTGCCGCGGATGATGCCGTTGCGCCGGAACTCGACAAGGAACTTGCCGCTGGCGCTGGCGCGACAGACCGCGCTGTCGGCGACGAGGTGGCCGCGCCGTCGCCCCGCGGCGATGAAGACGACGACGATGACGAACTGGATATTGAGGATGACGAGGACGATGAGGATCTCGTCGTCTTTACCGCCAGGGAAGCCGCCGGAGCGCTGGCGACGGTCTATGCGTTCGTCAAACCCTTCCTCAGGAACTACAGGAAAATACTGACATTCGTCGGCCTCGGCGTCGTGGTCGAGACGCTGTTCAATGTCATTATGCCGCTGAGCCTGAAATTCCTGATCGACGATGCGCTCGGCGAGGAGGATTTCGAGGCGCTGGTCGAGATTCTGTCCGTTCTGGCGGGGGCGGGGATCTTCACCTCGATCGTCGCGGTCTGGTACGAACGATGGGACGCGAGACTTGCGGCGTCGCTGATTTCCGACGTGCGCCTGCGGCTGTTCGAGCACGTCCAGAATCTGCCGTCGGCCTATTTCGCGCGCACCAAGCGCGGCGAGATCCTGTCGCGGTTTTCCATCGACCTGTCGGCCTTCGAGGGATCGGTCAAGAGTTTCGCCAACAGCGCTGCGCTGCCGTTCCTGGAATTGATCGCAGGCATCGTTCTGATGCTGTTCCTGAACTGGCAGCTCGCCGCGGTGTCGCTGCTGGTGTTCCCGATCACGCTGATCGGCCCCAGGATTCTGACGCCGAAGGCGGTGCAGGCGAACTACGAGCAGAAGCTCAACGAGTCAGCGCTGCTTGGCATGGTGCAGGAGAACGTCGCAGCACAGGCGGTGGTCAAGGCTTTCAGCCTGCAGCGCCGCACGCTCGGCTGGTTCACCATGCGCAATATCGATGCGCGCAAGAAGATCGCATCCGCAGCGTTCCTGTCGACCATGGTCGAGCGCACAGTCACGATCGCGGTATTGTTGCTGCACCTCGTGGTGCTCGCGCTCGGCGCCTATCTCGCCACCAAGGGTCAAATCACCATCGGGACCTTCGTGACCTTCGAGAGTGCGTTCTGGGAGGTCTCCTACAACATCGCGCATCTGATGCATTTTATCCCGGTGTCGATCCAGTCGGCGGCGGCGGTACGCCATATTCAGGAATTGCTCGACGAGCCGACCCGCGGCGCCGATCGTCCCGGCGCTCCTGACCTGCCGCGCATCACCAACGACATCACCTTCGACCGTGTCACGTTCCGGTATGAAAACAGCCAGGCGCCGGTTCTCGACAACTTCAGTCTCAAGCTCAATATCGGCAAGCGCATTGCCATTGTCGGCCCCAGCGGCTCCGGCAAAAGCACACTGCTCAATCTGATCCTTCGCCTCTATGTGCCGGATGAGGGGCGCGTGACCATCGACGGCGTCGATATAAGAAGGGTGACACGGGAGTCGCTGCGCAGGAGCATGGCGGTGGTGTTCCAGGAAAACATGCTGTTCAACATGTCGATCCGGGAAAACATCCGGCTCGGCAAGGAGGGGGCGACCGACGAAGAGGTCGAGCAGGCGGCGCGCAAGGCTGAAATCCACCGCTACATCATGTCGCTTCCGCAAAAATACGATACCCCGGTCGGCGAGCGTGGCGATACGCTGTCGGGCGGCCAGCGTCAGCGCATCGCGATTGCCCGCGCGATCGTCCGCAATCCGTCGGTCCTGCTGCTCGACGAGGCGACTTCGGCGCTCGACCAGACCACGGAAGCCGCGATCAACCGCACGCTTCTCAAGGTCGCCAAGGGCCGGACCATGATCTTTTCGACCCACCGCCTGACCTCGGTGGTCGAGATGGATGAGATCATCGTGATATCAGGCGGCAAGGCGATCGAGCGTGGGTCGCATGCCAAGCTGCTGGCCGCCAACGGCACCTATCGAAAGCTCTGGGATGATCAGGGCCACAAGCCGCATGCGGGGGCCGATCAGGCCGACGACGACAGCGACGAAGATGACGATGACGAGGATTGAGCGCGAAATCTCGGCTCCGGATCGGGCGTGCGCAACTGCCGCAGAGTTCCTTCACAGAACCACGCCATGAAACGAGCCCAGCGCTGCGCCTTCCAGTAGAGACCGTTATCGATCGACACCGAACGAAAACTGTAGGCCTTCGCGCTCGACCACGCGTCGCAGGCGGTCTTGACCGGATCGTCGTAGAACGCCGCGATCTTTGTTTCGTTCATGCCGTCGGTCGCAAGCCAGTTCGGGATATGGACATTGCACAGCCGTTCGACGTCCGTGAACACCTTGTCGGTCCCGGTCCCGGCGACGGGACAACTCGTCTCAAAGGCGTCGCCGACCAGAACCAGGCCAGGCTGGCGATGACCCGTGCTGACATAGAGGTCGGCGGGCCGGATCTTGATGTCGCCGGCGATCTCGAAGTCGCCTGTGATCCGGCAAAGCCGCGGCAGTGAGGCCTTTAGCGTCTGCGCCGGAGCACGGCGCATTTGCTGGAGCCATGGATCGTCGATCTGGCGATAGGTAAACAGGTTGCCCCGCATCCTGCTCCCGACCGGGAACAGCGACAGATAGGGAATCCGGTCGCTGGTTCGTTCCGAGAAGTAGGTCAGCGCCGGAAAATCGAAGGTGGCGCGGCCGACCGGAACCAGGTCGAATCCGAGCGAAATCGAGTGGCACGCGCTGACGATCCGGCGTTCGATTCCGAGCTGGTGGCGCAGCCCGACATTCAATCCGTTGGCAAGCACCACGAGGCGCGCGGAAATTTCCTCGCCGTTCGACAGCACCACCTTTTGCCGCTCCGGGCCTGCCGAAACGGATATCACCTTGCTGAAGATCGATTCGATGTCGCCGGAAATTTGCGCCCGGATCGCGTTGACCAGCGTATCGTACATGATGCCGTATTGCTGGATCGGCCTCTTGTCGAGCAGGTAGCCGAATCGCGCGATCCAGTTCTCGCCGTCATATCTTGCGGCCTGAAGCGTCGCGTCGGCGATGCCGGTCTTGCGAAAGCGCCCGATCTGTTCGGGGCCACTCAGTTTTTCGACGCGAAAGTCGGGCGGATAGACCGGATGCGGGTCGATCAGAATCGCGGAAATGCCTGCGCGGCCGAGCATTGCGGCCGTGGTCGAGCCGGCAAGGCCGCCTCCGACGATTGCGATATCGGTGTATTTCATGCGCAAGGTCTCGGTTCGGAGGCACCAAGATTGCGCCGGCAATGACAAACAAACCTTTAGCCCGATCCCTCGGTTTGGGACCCATTTTAGGAATTTACGCCCTTATAATACCCGGATAATATTGTAGCTTGGCCATTTTGACGTGCGCCGGAACTGGCGGGCGAGGGCGCCGGGGAGGCCCGATTCCGCAGACGCGGGAGGTGCTTCTTCGCCTGTCGTTTCGCCTTGACTTGGCTAACCGCCGCCGATAAAACCCGCGCACTTAACGACAGGCGGTGAGCGACGCCAGAGTCGGAACGGACCACCCTTATCAGTTCCCTGGGCAATTTCCTCGGGATCGAGACGGGCACCAACCTCGACGAATGCCGCTCAAACGCTGTCGATTATAGCTAGGCAATGCCAGGACGATCTTCGTTCTCTAGAGCAAGTTCTCTTGAGATTGATTTCGGATGCATGACCTCGGTACCTGACTGAGCGGCGTAGGCCGGTCGGTCGTGACTGCGGTCCTCTGTGGCGTCGAAGCGCTTTCCGCTCAGCAATGAGCGGTTGGCGCAATTTCGCTTTGCGCGATGCTTTTCGCGCGGCGACCGGATGGGGCCGGTGGTCCTGAATGAATTTGCGGAGCCGTTTCCCGGCTTCGCGTGAACTAAAGGGTGAAGGCTGACATGCCGACGATCAACCAGCTGATCGCAAGTCCGCGCGTCGTACAAAAGTCGCGCAAGAAGGTGCCGGCGCTGCAGCAGTCGCCGCAGAAGCGCGGCGTTTGCACGCGCGTCTACACCACGACCCCGAAGAAGCCGAACTCGGCGCTTCGTAAGGTCGCCAAGGTGCGCCTGACCAATGGCTTCGAGGTCATCGGCTACATTCCGGGTGAAGGTCATAACCTTCAGGAGCACTCGGTGGTCATGATCCGCGGCGGCCGCGTCAAGGATTTGCCCGGCGTGCGTTACCACATTCTCCGCGGCGTCCTCGATACCCAGGGCGTCAAGAACCGTAAGCAGCGCCGTTCGAAGTACGGCGCGAAGCGTCCGAAATAATCGGGAACCTGATCGATGTCTCGTCGCCATTCTGCTGAAAAGCGTGAAGTGAACCCGGATCCCAAGTTCGGGAACATCATCATCACGAAGTTCATGAACTCGGTCATGTATGACGGCAAGAAGTCTGCCGCCGAGAGCATCGTCTATGGTGCGCTCGAAATGATCGAGGCCAAGACCAAGCAGGGCCCGCTGCCGGTTTTCGAGCAGGCTCTGGAAAACGTGATGCCGACGATCGAGGTGCGTTCGCGGCGCGTCGGCGGCGCCACCTATCAGGTGCCGGTCGAGGTGCGCAGCGTGCGCCGCCAGGCACTCGGCATTCGCTGGATCATCACCGCGGCGCGCGACCGCAACGAAAAGACGATGACGGAGCGGCTCTCCGCCGAGTTGCTCGACGCGTCGAATGGCAGGGGGAATGCCGTCAAGAAGCGTGAAGACGTGCATCGGATGGCGGAAGCCAACCGCGCCTTCTCGCACTATCGCTGGTAACGGCGAAACGAACGGAATTTAAGGAACAACCCATGCCCCGCGTTCATGCCATAGAGGACTACCGCAACTTCGGTATCATGGCGCATATCGATGCCGGCAAGACCACGACCACCGAGCGCATCCTTTATTATACCGGCAAGAGCCACAAAATCGGCGAAGTGCACGAAGGTGCCGCGACGATGGACTGGATGGAGCAGGAGCAGGAGCGCGGTATCACGATCACGTCGGCCGCGACGACCGCGTTCTGGAACGGCAAGCGCCTCAACATCATCGACACTCCCGGCCACGTCGACTTCACCATCGAAGTCGAGCGTTCGCTGCGCGTGCTCGACGGCGCGGTATGCGTGCTCGATTCCAATCAGGGCGTCGAGCCGCAGACCGAAACCGTCTGGCGTCAGGGCGACAAGTACCGGGTTCCGCGGATCGTTTTCGCCAACAAGATGGATAAGACCGGCGCCGACTTCTATAAATGCCTCGACGACATCGTCGATCGTCTCGGCGCCAAGCCGATCGCCATTCAGCTGCCGATCGGCTCCGAGAACAATTTCAAGGGGCTCGTCGATCTGGTCCGCATGAAGGGCGTGGTCTGGGAAGACGAGGCGCTCGGCGCCAATTTCAAGGACATCGATATTCCCGAGGATATGGTCGAGAAGGCCAAGGAATATCGCGAGAAGCTGCTTGAGTTCGCCGTCGAGCTCGACGACGAGGTTCTCGCCGCCTACCTCGACGGCAACGAGCCCGACGAAGCGACGCTCAAGCGCATGATCCGCAAGGCCGTGCTGACCGGCGCGTTCTTCCCCGTGCTGTGCGGCTCGGCGTTCAAGAACAAGGGTGTGCAGCCGCTGCTCGACGCGGTGGTGGATTATCTGCCGTCGCCGGTCGACGTGCCCGCCATCAAGGGCATCGACGAAGACGGCAATGAAGTGGTCCGGCTTCCGAATGACAAGGAACCGCTGGCGCTGCTTGCGTTCAAGATCATGGACGACCCGTTTGTCGGCACCATCACCTTTTGCCGAATCTATTCGGGCACGCTCCTGTCGGGTACCGGCGTCGTCAATTCGACGCGCGACCGCAAGGAGCGCATCGGCCGCATGTTGTTGATGCATGCCAACAACCGTGAAGACATCAAGGAGGCTTTCGCCGGCGACATCGTGGCGCTGGCTGGCCTCAAGGAAGCCCGCACCGGCGATACGCTGTGCGATCCCAACAAGCCGGTCATCCTGGAAAAGATGGAATTCCCGGAGCCGGTGATCGAGATCGCGATCGAGCCGAAGTCGAAGGCCGACCAGGAAAAGCTCGGCGTCGCGCTGGCGAAGCTTGCCGCGGAGGATCCGTCGTTCCGGGTCTCGACCGATCAGGAATCCGGCCAGACCATTCTCAAGGGCATGGGCGAACTCCATCTCGACATCAAGGTCGACATCCTGCGCCGGACCTACAAGGTCGACGCCAATATCGGCGCGCCGCAGGTGGCGTTCCGTGAGCGCGTCACCAAGCGGGCGGAAGTCGATTACACCCACAAGAAGCAGACCGGCGGTACCGGCCAGTTCGCGCGGGTCAAGTTCATCGTCGAGCCCAACGAGCCCGGCAAGGGATTCGAGTTCGAATCAAAGGTCGTCGGCGGTTCGGTGCCGAAGGAATACATCCCCGGCGTCGAAAAGGGCCTCAACAGCGTGCTGGGCTCCGGCGTGGTCGCCGGCTTCCCGGTGGTCGACGTCAAGGTTCAACTCGTCGACGGCGCCTATCACGACGTCGACTCCTCGGCGCTGGCTTTCGAAATTGCCTCGCGTGCGGCGTTCCGCGAAGCGCTGCAAAAGGGCAAGTCGGTCCTGCTCGAGCCGATCATGAAGGTCGAAGTGGTGACGCCGGAAGATTACACCGGCTCCGTCATCGGCGACCTGAATTCGCGGCGCGGGCAGATCCAGGGTCAGGACATGCGCGGCAATGCCAACGTCATCAATGCGATGGTGCCGCTCATGAATATGTTCGGGTACGTGAATAACCTGCGCTCGATGAGCCAGGGCCGCGCGACCTTTACGATGCAGTTCGACCACTACGCGGAAGCGCCGGCAAATGTGTCGGCGGAAGTCCAGAAGAAGTTTGCCTGATTGTCGTTGGCGACAGCTAACGACTGAACGGAGAGTCAAATGGCCAAAGCAAAGTTTGAACGTAATAAACCGCACTGCAACATCGGAACGATCGGTCACGTCGACCACGGCAAGACGTCGCTGACGGCGGCGATTACCAAGGTGCTGGCGGAAACCGGCGGTGCAACGTTCACCGCGTACGACCAGATCGACAAGGCGCCGGAAGAGAAGGCGCGTGGCATCACGATCTCGACGGCGCACGTCGAATACGAGACCGCGAACCGCCACTATGCGCACGTCGATTGCCCGGGCCATGCCGACTATGTGAAGAACATGATCACCGGTGCGGCGCAGATGGACGGCGCGATCCTGGTGGTGTCGGCGGCCGACGGCCCGATGCCGCAGACCCGCGAGCACATCCTGCTGGCCAAGCAGGTCGGCGTCCCCGCGATGGTCGTGTTCCTGAACAAGTGCGACATGGTGGACGATCCGGAACTGCTCGAACTCGTCGAGCTGGAAGTCCGCGAACTGCTGTCGAAGTACGATTTCCCGGGCGACAAGATCCCGATCATCAAGGGTTCGGCGCTTTGCGCGCTCGAGGGCAAGGATCCCAAGCTCGGTCACGATGCGATCCTGGAGCTGATGAAGGCGGTGGACAGCTACATTCCGCAGCCGGAGCGTCCGATCGACCAGCCGTTCCTGATGCCGGTCGAGGACGTGTTCTCGATCTCGGGCCGCGGCACCGTGGTCACCGGCCGCGTTGAGCGCGGCGTGATCAAGGTCGGCGAGGAAATCGAGATCGTCGGCCTGCGCGATACCCAGAAGACCATCGTCACCGGTGTCGAGATGTTCCGCAAGCTGCTCGACCAGGGCCAGGCCGGCGACAACATCGGCGCGCTGCTGCGCGGCACCAAGCGCGAGGAAGTCGAGCGCGGTCAGGTGCTGTGCAAGCCGGGTTCGGTCAAGCCGCACACCAAGTTCAAGGCCGAGGCCTATATTCTGACCAAGGAGGAGGGCGGTCGTCACACCCCGTTCTTCACCAACTATCGGCCGCAGTTCTACTTCCGCACCACCGACGTGACCGGCGTCGTGCATCTGCCCGAAGGCACCGAGATGGTGATGCCGGGCGATAACATCGCGATGGAAGTGCACCTGATCGTGCCGATCGCGATGGAAGAAAAACTGCGCTTTGCGATCCGCGAAGGTGGCCGCACCGTCGGTGCCGGCGTCGTCGCAAGCATCATCGAGTAAGGACACAACATTGCTGTCATGCCCCGCGAAAGCGGGGCATCCAGTACCCCGCGAGCTTCGAGTTAACTGCGACACTTCGGAATACTGGATCACCCGCCTTCGCGGGTGATGACGGTAAGAGAGAAACAAGATGAACGGCCAGAATATTCGCATCCGTCTCAAGGCGTTCGACCATCGAATTCTCAATTCGTCGACGCGCGAGATCGTGAACACGGCGAAACGTACCGGTGCCCAGGTTCGCGGACCTATCCCGCTGCCGACGCGCATCGAGAAATTCACCGTCAACCGTTCGCCGCACGTCGACAAGAAGAGCCGCGAGCAATTCGAGATGCGCACGCACAAGCGTCTTCTCGACATTGTCGATCCGACCCCGCAGACCGTCGATGCCCTCATGAAGCTCGATCTGGCCGCCGGTGTCGACGTCGAAATCAAGCTCTAACGCATGGCCCCGAAAAGTGGGCACCGGTTTTCGGACCGGGCCATGCACAAGTAGATAACGTTTTTAGCTCCCGTCCGAGACTAGCGGACAGAAAGAACAGGAAGCACGCCGATGCGCTCCGGAGTGATCGCACAAAAGGTCGGGATGACGCGGGTCTTTACGGAGACCGGCGAACATATCCCTGTGACCGTGCTGAAGCTGGGCAATTGCCAGGTGTTGGGTCACCGCACGACCGAGAAAAACGGTTATGTCGCGCTGCAGCTCGGTTCGGGCACGCGCAAGACCGTTTATCTGCCGAAGGCGGAACGCGGCCAGTTCGCGGTTGCCAAGGTCGAACCCAAGCGCAAGGTCACCGAGTTCCGCGTGTCGCAGGACGCGCTGATCCCGGTCGGCGCCGAAATTCAGGCCGATCATTTCGTGGTCGGCCAGTTCGTCGACGTCACCGGCACGTCGGTCGGCAAGGGCTTTGCGGGCGGCATCAAGCGCTGGAATTTCGGCGGCTTGCGCGCCACCCACGGTGTTTCGGTCTCGCATCGGTCGATCGGTTCGACCGGCGGCCGGCAGGATCCCGGCAAGACCTTCAAGAACAAGAAGATGCCCGGTCACATGGGCGTCGACCGCATCACCACGCTCAATCTGCGCGTGGTGCAGACCGATGTCGCGCGCGGCCTGATCCTGGTCGAAGGCGCCGTTCCAGGCTCCAAGGGCGGATGGATTGCGGTGCGCGATGCGGTGAAGAAGGCGTTGCCGAAAGACGCGCCGAAGCCGGGCAAGTTCCGTCTGGCCGACGGCGGCGGCGAACAGGCCGCGCCAGCCGAAGCGCCCGCCGAGCAGGGGAGCGTGTGAGATGGAATTGAAAGTCACCACGCTTGAAGGCAAGGCAGCCGGTTCGGTGCAGCTTTCGGACGAGATTTTCGGTCTGGAGCCGCGCAAGGACATCATCCAGCGCTGCGTCAACTGGCAGCTCGCCAAACGCCAGGCCGGCACCCACAAGGCCCAGGGCCGTGCGGATGTCTGGCGCACGGGCAAGAAGATGTACAAGCAGAAGGGCACCGGCGGTGCGCGTCATGGCTCGGCCCGGGTACCGCAGTTCCGCGGCGGCGGCCGTGCGTTCGGCCCGGTAGTGCGCTCGCACGCGTTCGCCTTGCCGAAGAAGGTTCGCGCGCTGGCGCTTCGCCATGCGCTGTCGGCGAAGGCCAAGGATGGCGGCCTGATCGTGATTAAATCGGCGACCCTCGAGGCCGCCAAGACCAAGGCGCTGATCGGACATTTTTCGGGTCTCGGCCTGACCAACGCGCTGATTATCGACGGCGCCGAGGTCCATAACGGCTTCGCCGCCGCCGCCCGCAATATCCCGAACATCGACGTGTTGCCGATCCAGGGTATCAACGTCTATGACATTCTGCGCCGTCAGAAGCTCGTGCTGACCAAGGCCGCACTCGATGCGTTGGAGGCGCGCTTCAAATGAAGAATATCGATCCGCGCCATTACGACATCATCGTTGCTCCGGTCGTGACCGAAAAGGCAACCGTGGCCTCCGAGCACAACAAGGTTGTGTTCAAGGTCGCGAGCAAGGCAACGAAGCCGCAAATCAAGGAAGCCGTCGAGAAGCTGTTCGACGTCAAAGTGAAGAGCGTGAACACGCTGGTGCGCAAGGGCAAGACCAAGGTCTTCCGCGGCCAGTTCGGTTCCCAGTCGGATGTGAAGCGTGCGATCGTGACCCTCGAAGAGGGCCACCGCATCGACGTCACCACCGGGCTATAAGGCGATACGACGATGGCATTGAAAAAATTCAACCCGACGACGCCAGGCCAGCGCCAGCTGGTGATGGTCGACCGTTCGGCGCTCTACAAGGGCAAGCCGGTCAAGGCGTTGACCGAAGGCAAGCAATCCAGCGGCGGTCGCAACAACACCGGCCGCATGGTCGTGCGCTTTCGCGGCGGCGGTCACAAGCAATCCTACCGCATCGTCGACTTCAAGCGCACCAAGGTCGACATGCCGGCGACCGTCGAGCGTCTGGAATACGATCCGAACCGCACCGCCTTTATCGCTTTGCTGAAATATACCGACGGCACGCAATCCTACATCCTGGCCCCACAGCGCCTCGCCGTCGGCGACACCGTGATCGCCGGCAGCTATGTCGACGTGAAGCCGGGCAACGTCATGCCGCTGGGCAACATGCCGATCGGCACCATCATTCACAATGTCGAATTGAAGATCGGCAAGGGCGGCCAGCTCGCACGCTCGGCCGGTACCTATGCGCAGCTCGTCGGCCGCGACCATGATTATGTGATCGTTCGTTTGAACTCGGGCGAGCAACGCCTGGTTCACGGCCGCTGCACCGGCACCATCGGCGCGGTGTCGAATCCGGATCACATGAACATTTCGATCGGCAAGGCCGGTCGCAGCCGCTGGCTCGGCCGCAAGCCCCATAACCGCGGCGTCTCGATGAACCCGGTCGACCATCCGCATGGCGGCGGCGAAGGCCGCACCTCGGGCGGCCGTCATCCGGTGACGCCGTGGGGCAAGCCGACCAAGGGCAAGAAGACGCGGTCGAACAAATCGACCAACCGATTCATTCTCATTAGCCGCCACAAGCGGAAGAAGTAAGGAACGCCGGACATGGTTCGTTCAGTCTGGAAAGGCCCGTTCGTCGAAGGCTCGCTGCTCAAGAAGGCAGATGCCGCACGCGCGTCCGGCCGTCATGACGTGATCAAGATCTGGAGCCGCCGCTCGACCATCCTGCCGCAGTTCGTCGGTTTGGTCTTCGGCGTCTACAACGGCCAGAAGCATGTGCCGGTATCGGTCAACGAGGAAATGGTGGGTCACAAGTTCGGCGAGTTCTCGCCGACCCGGACCTTCCACGGCCATTCTGGCGACAAGAAAGCCAAGAAGGCTTGAGGACTAAGCGATGAGCAAACCAAAGCGCGAACGGAGCCTCCCGGATAACGAGGCCAAGGCGATCGCCCGCATGCTGCGGGTGAGCCCGCAGAAGCTTAATCTGGTCGCGCAATTGATCCGCGGCAGGAAGGCTTCGGCTGCGCTCGCCGACTTGCAGTTTTCCCGCAAGCGGATCGCGGTCGACGTCAAGAAGTGCCTGGAATCGGCGATCGCCAACGCCGAAAACAATCACGATCTCGATGTCGACGATCTGGTCGTCGCAGAGGCGCATGTCGGCAACGGCATCGTGATGAAGCGTTTTGCACCGCGCGGCCGTGGCCGTTCGGGCCGTGTTTTTAAACCATTCGCGCAGCTGACGATCGTTGTTCGTCAGGTCGAAGCCGAGGCGAGCGCTTAAAGCGCGCGGGAGAATACGATGGGTCAGAAGATCAATCCAATCGGACTGCGTCTCGGCATCAACCGGACGTGGGATTCCCGTTGGTTCGCCGGCAAGAACGAGTACGGCAAGCTGCTGCATGAGGATGTCAAAATCCGCGAGATCCTGCACAAGGAGCTCAAGCAGGCGGCCGTCGCCAGGATTGTGATCGAGCGTCCGCACAAGAAGTGCCGCGTGACGATCCACTCGGCGCGCCCCGGCGTCGTGATCGGCAAGAAGGGCGCCGACATCGACAAGTTGCGCAAGCGCGTTGCTGATATCACCGCGTCCGACGTCGTCATCAACATCGTCGAAATCCGCAAGCCGGAGCTCGACGCCACGCTGGTCGCCGAATCGATCGCCCAGCAGCTCGAACGCCGCGTCGCGTTCCGCCGCGCGATGAAGCGCGCAGTGCAGTCGGCGATGCGTCTCGGCGCCGAGGGCATCCGGATCAACTGCTCGGGCCGTCTCGGCGGCGCCGAAATCGCGCGGATGGAATGGTATCGCGAAGGTCGTGTGCCGCTGCACACGCTGCGCGCCGATATCGATTACGGCGTGGCGACCGCGTTCACGACGTTCGGCACCTGCGGCGTCAAGGTCTGGATCTTCAAGGGCGAAATCCTTGAGCACGACCCGATGGCCCAGGACAAGAAAATGGCCGAGGGCGACAGCTCGCGGCCGCGTCGCGACGCTGCTTGAGCGATTTTTGAGAAGGTTTGAGGGCGTAAGCCATGATGCAACCAAAGAAAACCAAGTTCCGGAAGGCGCACAAGGGCCGGATCCACGGCGTTGCGACTTCGGGCGCGACGTTGTCGTTCGGCCAGTTCGGCCTGAAGGCAATGGCGCCCGAGCGCATCACCGCGCGCCAGATCGAAGCGGCGCGCCGTGCGCTGACCCGTCACATGAAGCGGGCCGGCCGGGTCTGGATTCGCATCTTCCCGGACGTGCCGGTGTCGAAGAAGCCCGCCGAAGTGCGGATGGGCTCGGGCAAGGGCACGCCGGAATTGTGGGTGGCGCGGGTGAAGCCCGGCCGCGTGATTTTCGAGATCGACGGCGTCACCGTGCAGACCGCGAAAGAAGCGCTGTCGCTTGCCGCCGCCAAGTTGCCGATCAAGACGCGCTTCGTCGCGCGCATTGCGGAATAGGAATGTGATCATGGCCGAGATGAAAGCCGCCGATATCCGCGCAATGAGCCCCGATCAGATGGACGACGCCGTCCTTAATCTGAAAAAGGAGCGCTTCAACCTGCGTTTCCAGCGCGCCACCGGGCAGCTGGAAAACACCTCGCGGCTGCGTGAAGCCCGCCGCGATATCGCCCGCGTCAAGACCATCGCCGCGCAGCAGCGCGCGAAGAAGAAGTAAGGGGCCGACATGCCGAAACGTACGCTTCAGGGTGTGGTCGTCAGCGACAAGCAAGCCAAAACGGTTGTGGTGCGCGTCGATCGCCGCTTCACCCATCCGATCTACAAGAAGACGATTCGCCGCTCGAAAAACTACCATGCGCACGACGAGAACAACGAGTTCAAGCCGGGCGACCAGGTGTGGATCGAGGAAAGCAAGCCGATCTCGAAGTTGAAGCGCTGGACCGTGGTCCGGGGCGAACAGAAGAAAACGGCCTGAGGTCGGTTCGGCTCGCCGAACCGGACCGCAGGATATTTTAAGCGCAAATCTGCGCATCAGAAAGAGGACGAGGTGCATCAATGATTCAGATGCAGACCAACCTCGACGTGGCCGACAATTCAGGCGCACGCCGTGTCATGTGCATCAAGGTGCTTGGGGGCTCCAAGCGCCGCTATGCCACCGTGGGCGACGTCATCGTGGTGTCGATCAAGGAAGCGATTCCCCGCGGCAAGGTGAAGAAGGGCGATGTGATGAAGGCCGTAGTGGTGCGGGTCCGCAAGGACATCCGCCGCCCGGACGGCTCCGTCATCCGCTTCGACCGCAACGCCGCCGTGCTGATCAACAATCAGTCGGAGCCGGTCGGCACCCGCATCTTCGGGCCGGTGCCGCGCGAACTGCGCGCCAAGAACCACATGAAGATCATTTCACTCGCGCCGGAGGTGCTGTGATGGCTGCCAAGATCCGGAAGGGTGACAAGGTCATCGTGCTGAACGGCCGCGACAAGGGTCGTACCGGCGAGGTGTTCGAGGTGCATCCCGCCGAAGGCAAGGCGCTGGTGCGCGGGGTCAATCTCGTGAAGCGCCACCAGAAGCAGACCCAGGCGCAGGAGGGCGGCATCATCTCCAAGGAGGCGCCGATTCACCTGTCCAACATCGCGTTCGTCGGCAAGGACGGCAAGCCGACCCGCGTGGGTTTCAAGATTCAGGCGGATGGCAAGAAGGTACGCATCGCCAAACGCTCGGGAGCAGAGATCGATGGCTGAGACCGCATACATCCCGCGCCTGCGCGCGGAATATGACAAGAGCATCCGCGGCAAGCTGACCGAGCAGTTCGGCTATGCCAACGTCATGCAGGTGCCGCGACTGGACAAGGTCGTGCTCAACATGGGCGTCGGCGAGGCGGTCAACGACCGCAAGAAAGCGGAACTGGCGGCTGCCGATCTCGCGCTGATCGCGGGCCAGAAGCCGGTCGTGACCTATTCGCGGGTCGCAATCGCGACCTTCAAGCTGCGCGAGAACCAGCCGATCGGCTGCAAGGTCACGCTGCGCAAGGCCAAGATGTATGAGTTCATCGACCGCCTGATCAATGTGGCGTTGCCGCGCGTCCGGGATTTCCGCGGCCTCAACCCGAAGAGCTTCGACGGCCGCGGCAACTATTCGCTCGGCATCAAGGAACACATCATTTTCCCCGAAATCGACTTCGACAAGATGGGGGAAACGTGGGGTATGGACGTCACGGTGTGCACCACGGCGCGGACCGACGACGAAGCGCGAGCCTTGTTGACCGCATTCAATTTCCCGTTCCGGCAGTGAGACGCTGATCAGCCTCTCAAACGCGGAAACCCAGGAGCCGAACATGGCAAAGAAGAGTTCGATCGAGAAGAACAACCGGCGCAAGCGGATGACCAAGAACGCCGCCCCCAAGCGGGCGAAGCTGAAGGCCATCATCGCCGACAAGAAGAAGCCGATGGAAGAGCGGTTTGCCGCGACGCTGAAGCTCGCCGAGCTTCCGCGCAATTCGTCGGCGACCCGGATCCGCAACCGCTGCGAGATGACCGGACGTCCGCGCTCGGTCTATCGCAAGAACAAGCTCAGCCGTATCGCGCTGCGTGAACTCGGCTCCAAGGGCCTGGTTCCCGGGCTCGTGAAGTCGAGCTGGTAAGGAGGATCGGACATGTCAACGCACGATCCAATCAGCGATCTCATCACCCGCATCCGCAACGCACAGATGCGCGCCAAGCCCAAGGTGTCGACGCCGGGCTCGAAGATGCGCGCCAACGTGCTCGAAGTGCTCAAGGCCGAAGGTTACATCCGCGGCTACGCCAGCGTCGAGCATTCCAGCGGCCGCAGCGAGCTTGAGATCGAGCTGAAGTATTTCGACGGCGAGCCGGTGATTCGCGAGATCGAGCGGGTATCGAAGCCGGGGCGGCGGGTTTATGCCTCGGTGAAGAACCTGCCGCGCGTGAACAACGGTCTCGGCATTTCGGTGTTATCGACTCCGAAGGGAATTATGGCTGACCACGAAGCGCGCGACGCGAATGTGGGCGGCGAAATTCTCTTCACGGTATTCTGAGGAAGGCATCAGTATGTCACGTATCGGCAAGCGGCCTGTGACGGTCCCGTCGGGCGTTACCGCGACCGTCGAAGGACAGACCGTAAAGATGAAGGGCCCGAAGGGCCAGCTTCAGTTCGTCGTGCATGACGACGTCGAAGTGAAGTTCGAAGGCGGGCAGGTCAAGGTTGCGCCGCGGGTCAAGACCAACCGGGCGCAGGCGATGTATGGCACCGCGCGCGCGCAGGTTGCGAACCTGGTTGCGGGCGTCACCAAGGGTTTCGAGAAAAAGCTCGAGATCACTGGCGTCGGCTACCGCGCCGCGCTGCAGGGCAAGAACCTGCAGCTCGCGCTCGGCTACAGCCACGATGTCGTCTATGCAATTCCGGAAGGCATCGCGATCACGGTGCCGAAGCCGACCGAAATCATCATCGCTGGAAACGATTCCCAGCGCGTCGGCCAGGTCGCCGCCGAGATCCGCAGCTACCGTCCGCCGGAGCCCTACAAGGGCAAGGGCGTGAAGTATTCCGATGAATTTATCTTCCGCAAGGAAGGCAAGAAGAAGTAACGGAGCCGGTCATGTCGAGACTCAAGATTACGAATGCCCGGCGCAAGCAACGCGTGAGGCTGTCGTTGCGCCGCACCGCCGGTGGCCGCCCGCGGCTGTCGGTGTTTCGTTCGTCGAAGCACATCTACGCGCAGGTCATCGACGATCTGAAGGGTGAGACGCTGGCGTCGGCGTCGTCGCTGGAGAAGTCGATGCGCGAATCCGGCAACACCGGCGCCAACATCGACGCGGCCAAGGCGGTCGGCAAGCTGCTGGCGGAGCGCGCGGTGAAGAACGGCGTCAAGGAAGTGGTCTTCGACCGCGGCGGCTATCTCTATCATGGCCGCGTCAAGGCGCTGGCCGATGCGGCGCGGGAAAGCGGACTGAGTTTCTAAGTTTTTGGAATTGAACGGACACAAGGACAGGGGCGCTAGTCTTCAGAAGATGAGCTCCGCAAGGATTGGAAAACACCATGGCAGGTGAACGCGAACGCGGTGGCGGCCACAGGGGCGGCCGGGAAGAGCGCGACAGCGAATTCGTCGACAAGCTCGTCCACATCAATCGTGTGGCGAAGGTCGTCAAGGGCGGCAAGCGCTTCGGCTTTGCGGCGCTGGTCGTGATCGGCGATCAGAAGGGCCGGGTCGGATTCGGCCACGGCAAGGCGCGCGAAGTTCCCGAAGCGATCCGCAAGGCAACCGAATCGGCCAAGCGCAACCTGACGCGCGTGGCGTTGCGCGAAGGCCGCACGCTGCATCACGATATCGCCGGCCGTCACGGTGCGGGGCGGGTCTATCTGCGCGCGGCGCCGGCCGGTACCGGCATCATCGCCGGCGGCCCGATGCGCGCGGTGTTCGAGACGCTCGGCATCCAGGACGTGGTGGCGAAGTCGATCGGCTCGTCGAACCCCTACAACATGGTTCGGGCGACGTTCGACGCGCTGAAGCATCAGGACTCGCCGCGCTCGGTCGCGGCGCGCCGCAACATCAAGGTGTCCACGCTGCAGTCGCGCCGCGTCGGCGGCGATGCTGAAGTGGTGGCGGAATAAACAACAGGCGCTTTTCGCGCTTCTCGGAGTCATGACGATGGCCAAGGCCGCAAAGATGATCAAGGTCGAGCAGACCGGCAGCGCGATTCGCCGCCACCACTCGCAGCGCGAGACGCTGATCGGCCTCAAGCTCAACAAGATCGGCCGGGTCACCGAACTGCAGGACACCCCTGCGGTTCGCGGCATGATCGCCAAGGTTCAACATCTCGTCCGTGTCGTCGACGAGAAATAAGGGAGCATGATCCCGAAAGGCGGGAGCCGGTTTTCGGTTGCGGTCATGCGCCAAGGATAAAGGAAGCGAACGATGAAGCTCAGCGATATCGCCGACAATGCCGGCTCGCGCAAGAAGCGCATGCGCGTCGGCCGGGGCATCGGCTCAGGCAAGGGCAAGACCGCGGGCCGTGGCGGCAAGGGCCAGACCGCGCGCTCGGGCGTGCGCATCAAGGGCTTCGAAGGTGGTCAGATGCCGCTGCATCGGCGCTTGCCGAAGCGCGGCTTCAACAACATCTTCCGGCTCGAATTTGCCGAGATCAACCTCGACCGGATTCAGGGGGCGATCGATGCCAAGACGCTCGACGCCAAGGACACCATCAATGCCGAGGCGCTGGTGAAAGCCCGCGTTCTGCGACGTTCGAAGGATGGCGTACGGCTGCTCGGCCGTGGTGAAATCAAGGCCAAGCTGACGATCGAGGTTCACGGCGCCTCGAAATCCGCCATCGCGGCGGTCGAGAAGGCCGGCGGCACGGTGAAAATCCTGGCGCCGGCAAAGAAGAACGAAGGCGAGGCGGCGTAACATCTGCGTCATCGTCCGCCTGGGCGGGCAATCTGCGCGACAGGACGATGGACTTATCGAAGCCGAGCACCAAATAATGTCCGGCGTCTGCTGAATTTCCCACCTCGGCGGGGCATGACAGCGGGGGCGCGGGAGAAAGCCAAACATGGTCTCAGCAGCAGAACAACTTGCGGCAAACCTCAACTTCTCGGCGCTTGGAAAAGCCGAAGAACTGAAGAAGCGGATCTGGTTCACACTGGGTGCGCTGCTGGTTTATCGGCTCGGCACCTACATTCCGCTGCCCGGCATCGATCCTCACATCTGGGAACAGGTATTCAAGTCGCAGGCCGGCGGCATTCTCGGCATGTTCAACATGTTCGCCGGCGGCGGCATTCACCGCATGGCGATCTTCGCGCTGAACATCATGCCGTATATCTCGGCCTCGATCATCGTCCAGCTTCTGACCACGGTCTCGCCGCAGCTCGAAGCGCTGAAGAAGGAAGGCGAGGCCGGCCGCAAGACGATGAACCAGTACACCCGTTATCTCACGGTGATCCTGGCCGCGTTCCAATCCTACGGCATCGCGGTCGGGCTCGAGGGTGCCGGCAATGTCGTCGCCGATCCCGGCATGTTCTTCCGCCTTTCGACCGCGATCACGCTGACCGGCGGCACCATGTTCCTGATGTGGCTCGGCGAGCAGATCACCTCGCGCGGCATCGGCAACGGCATCTCGCTGATCATCCTGTCCGGCATCGTCGCCGAGCTGCCCTCGGCGCTCGCCAATATGCTGGAACTCGGCCGGCAGGGCGCGCTGTCCACCGGACTCATTCTGATCGTCATCATCATGGCGGTCGCGGTGATCGCCTTCATCGTATTCATGGAGCGCGCGCAGCGGCGGCTTTTGATTCAGTATCCCAAGCGCCAGGTCGGTAACAAGATGTTCGAGGGCCAGTCCTCGCATCTGCCGCTCAAGCTGAATACCTCCGGCGTGATTCCCCCGATCTTCGCGTCCTCGCTGCTGCTGCTGCCGACCACGGTGGCGAATTTCAACGCCGGCAGGGGCCCGGAGTGGTTTCAGTGGGTTACGACGCAGCTCGGCCATGGCCGGCCGCTGTTCCTGATTCTCTATCTGGCGCTGATCGTGTTCTTCGCGTTCTTCTATACCGCGATCGTGTTCAACCCGACCGAGACCGCCGACAATCTGAAAAAGCATGGCGGTTTCATTCCGGGCATTCGCCCCGGCGAGCGCACTGCCGAATACATCGATTATGTGCTTTCGCGCATCACGGTGCTGGGCGCGATTTACCTCGCCATTGTCTGCCTGATTCCCGAAATTCTGATTTCCTACGCCTCGGTGCCGTTTTACTTTGGCGGCACCTCGCTCCTGATCGTCGTCAGCGTGACGATGGATACGGTGGCGCAGGTTCAGGGTTATCTCCTGGCCCACCAGTATGAAGGGCTGATCAGGAAGTCGAAGTTGAGGGGGCGTCGCCGCTGACGCTGGAGCCGGCGCGCGGGCGTCGCTTCGCCATCGGCGTGGGGCTGGATTTTTGCAACGAAAGGTGCGTGGCCAATCGCGCACCTAGCCGGGGGGCATACATTCATGAGGCTGATTCTTCTGGGACCGCCGGGGTCGGGCAAGGGAACGCAGGCCCAGCGGCTGGTGCACAAGCACGGCATTGTCCAGCTCTCCACCGGGGAAATGCTGCGCGCCGCGGTGGCGGCTCAGACGCCGATTGGCATCCAGGCCCAGGGCATCATGGCGAGCGGCGGACTGGTGCCGGACGAAATCGTGATCCAAATCATTTCCGACCGCATGGATCAGCCGGATGCGGCAAAGGGTTTCATTCTCGACGGTTTTCCGCGCACGGTGCCGCAGGCCGAGGCGCTGGACGAGCTCTTGAAGAAGAAGCACATCAAGCTCGACGCCGTGGTCGAGCTTCGCGTCAACGAAAGCGCGTTGCTACAGCGGGTTGAAACCCGGGTCGCGGAAATGCGGGCGCGCGGCGAGGAGGTGCGGATCGACGACACCCCGGAAGTGCTGACGAAGCGGCTGGCGAGCTACCGTTCGCTGACCGAGCCGCTGATTCATTATTACTCGGAACGGCGCAAGCTGCTGACCGTCGATGGCATGATGACCATCGAACACGTCACGCGGGAAATTAACCGCATCCTGGCCGCGATCGGGGCCGTGGAGGCCAAAGCCGCCAAAAAGGCCGCCAAGGCCGCCGCTGGAAGGGCGTCCAAACCGGCGAGCAAACGCGCTGGAGCTTCCCGGAAGACCGCGAGGAAGACGGTCAAGACCGCCCGCAAGGCCGGCAAATCGGCTGCCAAGGCGGTGAAAAAGCCGTCCCGGAAGGTTCCGGCGAGTTCCAGGGTCCGTGCCGTCGGGAAGGTCGGGAAAAGCGTCAAAAAGGTCACGAAAAAGCGAGCTAAAGCATAGAGACGGTTGACGAAACGAAGTTGAATCCTTTAATAAGACCCGTATCCAGTCGGATAGTTTTCAGACGATGCCGGGCCCCGGGGAATCCAAGGGGAAGGGCGTCGTGTTCGCGTTTGCGGACACCTGCCCGAAACAGCTAAAACCAGCCGGTCCGCGAGGGATCGGCGACAGGAGAGAAGTCCGTGGCCCGTATTGCCGGCGTGAATATTCCGACCAACAAGCGCGTCCTGATCGCGCTCCAGTACATCCATGGTATCGGCCAGAAGAATGCCGCCGAGATCATGGAGAAGGTAAAGATTCCCGATGACCGCCGTGTGTCGCAACTGAGCGACCAGGAAGTGCTGCAAATCCGCGAAGTCATCGACCGCGATTATCTGGTCGAAGGCGATTTGCGCCGCGAGACCGGCATGAACATCAAGCGTCTGATGGACCTCGGCTGCTATCGCGGCCTGCGTCATCGCCGCGGCTTGCCCGTGCGTGGTCAGCGCACCCATACCAACGCGCGCACGCGCAAGGGGCCGGCCAAGTCCATCGCCGGCAAGAAGAAGTAAGCGAGCGAATAGCCAATAGAGAGTGGCGAATCGTTTCCATTCGCTACTCGCCATTCGCTACTGGCATTTTAGGTGTAGCCGCTGGCATTACGGCGGCGTTGAGATCGTAGGAAAGGTTGATAATGGGCAAGGAAGCCACACGCGTCCGTCGCCGTGAGCGCAAGAACATTGCATCCGGAGTCGCGCACGTGAATTCGTCGTTTAACAATACGACCATCACCATCACCGACGCGCAGGGCAACACCATTGCCTGGTCGTCGGCGGGTACGATGGGCTTCAAGGGTTCGCGCAAGTCGACCCCCTATGCCGCGCAGGTCGCGGCCGAGGACGTCTCCAAGAAGGCGCAGGAACACGGCATGCGCACGCTGGAGGTCGAAGTGGCCGGTCCGGGTTCGGGCCGCGAGTCGGCGCTTCGCGCGCTGCAGGCTGCGGGCTTCACCGTCACCTCGATCCGCGACGTGACGACGATCCCGCACAATGGCTGCCGTCCGCGCAAGCGCCGGCGGGTTTGATTTTTTTCGACCGCGGGCGGCCCGGCCGCCTGCGATGACTATTGCGATGTATGTGACGCGGACAGATCCGCGATCTCCAACGCCAGTGATTTGGACGTCAAATCGACTGGCCAATGGGTGAAACAGTGACGATCCAGAAAAATTGGCAAGAACTTATCAGGCCGAACAAGCTCCATGTAACTCCGGGCACCGACCCGACCCGTTTTGCAACCCTGGTCGCCGAACCGCTCGAGCGCGGCTTTGGCCAGACCCTCGGCAACGCGCTGCGCCGCATCCTGCTGTCGTCGCTGCAGGGTGCTGCGGTGCAGTCGGTGCACATTGACGGCGTGCTGCACGAATTCTCCTCGATCGCGGGCGTTCGCGAGGACGTCACCGACATCGTGCTGAACATCAAGGATATCTCGATCAAGATGCAGGGCGAAGGCCCCAAGCGCATGGTCGTGAAGAAGCAGGGCCCGGGCGCCGTAACCGCCGGCGACATCCAGACCGTCGGCGATGTCACCGTACTCAATCCGGACCTGCAGATCTGCACCCTGGACGAGGGCGCGGAAATCCGCATGGAGTTCACGGTCGCCGCCGGCAAGGGCTACGTCGCCGCCGAGCGCAACCGTCCCGAAGACGCGCCGATCGGCCTGATCCCGGTCGACAGCCTGTTCTCTCCGGTGCGCAAGGTTTCCTACAAGGTCGAGAATACCCGCGAGGGCCAGATCCTCGATTACGACAAGCTGACCATGACCATCGAGACCAACGGCGCGATCAGCCCGGATGACGCGGTGGCCTATGCCGCGCGCATCCTGCAGGATCAGCTCAACGTGTTCGTCAACTTCGAAGAGCCGCGCAAGGAAGTCACCCAGGAGGTCATTCCAGATCTCGCCTTCAACCCGGCCTTCCTCAAGAAGGTCGACGAACTCGAATTGTCGGTGCGTTCGGCGAACTGCCTGAAGAACGACAACATCGTCTACATCGGCGACCTCGTGCAGAAGTCGGAAGCGGAAATGCTCCGTACCCCGAACTTCGGCCGCAAGTCGCTGAACGAGATCAAGGAAGTGCTGGCCCAGATGGGGCTGCATCTTGGCATGGAAGTGCCGGGCTGGCCGCCGGAGAATATCGACGAGCTCGCCAAGCGCTTCGAAGACCACTACTGAGCGAATAGCGAATGGGGCGTAGCGAATGGTTCTATTCGCTGTTTCGCCACTCGCCATTCGCTATCTTGGGCGAACGCAGGCGGCCCACCTGAGCAACGTGTCCGACGAGCCGTCGCGACCGAACAAGTATTGAGGAATATACCATGCGTCACGGCAAGGTTCATCGGAAGCTCAACCGCACCGCCGAGCATCGGCGTGCGATGTTCGCCAATATGGCTGCTGCGCTGATCAAGCACGAGCAGATCGTCACCACGCTGCCGAAGGCCAAGGAGCTGCGTCCGATCGTGGAGAAGCTGGTCACGCTCGGCAAGAAGGGCGGTCTCGCCATGCGCCGTCAGGCGATCAGCGAGATGCGCGACCAGGATCAGGTTCGCAAGCTGTTCGATGTGCTCGCCACCCGCTACAAGGACCGGCACGGCGGCTATACCCGCATCATCAAGGCCGGCTTTCGCTATGGCGACAACGCGCCGATGGCGGTGATCGAATTCGTCGACCGCGATGTCGATGCCAAGGGCCTCGATTCCGGCCTGGTGCAGGAAAAGGCCGCTGAAGCGGCCTGACATTCGTCGAGACATCCTGCAAGAAGCGGCGCCTGGTGCGCCGCTTTTTTATTGGGCCCAAGTCCTTTTTATTGAACCCAGGTCATGCGCCGACTGCGATTGCGTTTACGCACGCCGCTCCCGATATCCCTGTCATCGCTATAGAGCCTTTCGTTCCGATTGAAATCGGAACGCAAGGCTCTATTTCCTTGTTTTGACGCGTTTTCTTCACGCGAACCGGCGCCCACTTCGCTGGAAAACGCTCTAATGGAGACATCACATGAAAATCGATCTTTCGGGAAAGACCGCCCTGGTGACGGGCTCGACCACCGGCATCGGTCATGCGATCGCCAGGGGCCTCGCCGCGGCGGGCGCGACCGTCACGGTCAATGGCCGGACCCAGGCCAAGGTCGACGCCGCAATTGCTTCGGTGACCAAGGCCGTGCCCGGAGCCAAGATCCGGGGCGTCGCCGCCGATGTCTCGACGGTGGTCGGATGCAAGACGGTGATGATGGTGCTGCCGGATGTCGATATCCTGATCAACAATGCCGGGATTTTCGAACCCAAGGGGTTCTTCGATATCCCCGACGACGACTGGACGCGCTTCTTCGAGGTCAACGTGATGTCGGGCGTGCGCCTGTCACGCGCTTACCTGCCGGGGATGCTGAAGCGCAACTGGGGTCGCATCGTGTTCATCTCCTCGGAATCCGCACTGAACATCCCGAAGGAAATGATTCATTACGGCGTCTCCAAGACCGCGCAGCTTGCGGTGTCGCGGGGCCTTGCCGAGATGACGCGCGGCACCGCCGTAACCGTCAATTCGGTGCTGCCGGGACCGACGATGTCGGAGGGCGTGGAAACCTTCGTGAAGGGTCTCGCCAGGCAAAACGGCCAGTCGGTTGAGGAGGCGGCCTCGGTATTCGTCAAGCAATTTCGTCCGACCTCGCTGCTGCAACGCTTTGCCACCGTCGAGGAGATTGCCAATATGGTGGTCTATGTCTCCTCGAAGGAGGCTTCGGCGACCAACGGCGCAGCCCTTCGCGTCGAGGGCGGCATCGTCCAGACCATCGCCTGAGGCATGGGATCAGTTAGATGACGGACGTCCATATGCGTCGAGCGATCGAGCTTTCCTGCGAATCCGTACAACAAGGAGGCGGTCCATTTGGAGCCGTCGTCGTCCTGGACGGTCGCGTGCTTGGGGAAGGAACAAACCGGGTCGTGCCGGACGGTGACCCGACCGCACACGCCGAAATCAACGCGATCCGAAACGCGTGCCGTTCGCAAGGCGGCCATTCATTGCAAGGAGCTATCATCTATACGAGCTGTGAGCCTTGCCCGATGTGCCTCGGCGCCATTTGGTGGGCGAGGATATCTCGCATCGTCTTCGCCAATAGCCGCGACGCTGCTGCAGATATCGGCTTTGACGATGCCGCACTCTACCGGGAGGCAAGCGCGCCTCTCGAAGATCGAAAAATAAGGATCGAGCAAAGCGGCGATGTCGACGCGAAAGAAGTATTCGAGGCATGGACGCGAAAGGCCGACAAAGTCTCGTATTGAATGATTTTGGCGGGAGGGTGTGCGTGCTCTTGGCGATGAAGCCGGAGCGTGATGAGATCGAGTTAGTATTAGTGACGATGACGGAAACGCGCTCTCCGCTTGCGGGGGAGGGTTGGGGTGGGGGGCGCCTCCGCACGACACGCTCGTCGAGGGGATGGGCTTTCCCCCACCCGCCGCGCCTCGCGCGGCGACCTCCCCCGCAAGCGGGAGAGGTAAAGCAAAGCCTTTTGATCGCCCCTCTCAAGCCAGTGTCGCCGCCTCTCTACCACCCCTCCAGCACGATCTTGCCGCGTGACTTGCCGGATTCCAGCAAGGCGTGGGCGCGTCTGAGATTGGCGGCGTTGATCGTCCCGAACGTCTGATCGAGCGTGGTGCGCAATACGCCCTTGTCGATGAGGTCGGCGACATCATTGAGCAGCATGTGCTGGCCGATCATGTCCGGCGTCTGGAACGACGAACGCGTGAACATCAACTCCCAGTGGATCGAAATGGCTTTGCCCTTGAAGGCGCTGACGTTGAATTCCGGGGGATCGTCGATCAATCCGAACTTCCCTTGCGGCGCCATGAAGTCCGAGATCGCCTTGTAGTGCTGGTCGGTGAAGGTGAGGCTTGCGACCAGCGCCACCGGAGGCACTTTCAGTTTCTCGATCTGCTCCTTCATCGGCTTGCCGTGATCGATCACCGCATGGGCGCCGAGATCGAGACACCATTTTTGCGATTCCGGGCGGGTTGCCGTGGCGATCACCGTGAGGCCGGTGAGGCGGCGGGCGATCTGGATCAGGATCGAGCCGACCCCGCCGGCGCCGCCGGTAATCAGCAGCGTGCGCGGATCGACGCTCTTGCCGGGCACGGCGCCGAGACGGTCGAACAACAACTCCCAGGCCGTGATCGACGTCAGCGGCAGTGCCGCGGCTTGCGCGAATGAAAGGCTTTTCGGCTTGCGGCCGACGATGCGTTCGTCGACCAGATGAAATTCCGAATTGGTGCCCTGGCGCTGGATCGAGCCGGCATAGAAGACTTCATCGCCGGCCTTGAAGAGGGTGACGTCGGGACCGACCGCATCGACGATGCCCGCGGCATCGTATCCGAGGATCTTGGTCTCGCCTTCGGGCGGTGCCGCACGCTTGCGCACCTTGTAATCGACCGGATTGGCCGAAATCGCCTTCACCGCAACGCGGAGATCGCGGCCGCGCGGTTCTGGTTTGGCGGTCTCAAAATCGATCAGCGCCTCGGCGGTTTCGATCGGCAACGATTTTTTGTATCCGACGGCCTTCATGCTCATGGTCTCCATCTGCTGGTGCAATCGCACGAATTCTCTGTTTGACGCGTTTTCTTTGCGCGAACCGGAACCCACCCCGCATCAAGTGCGGGGCAGGCTTTCGCTCGAAAACGCTCTCAGCCTAATTGTCGCGCTGGCGCGAATTTGGCAAGTACTGTAAATTCAGGGATATAGTCCCTGTTTGGATACTATTGGAAAAACGGCAGATGAAACGGCGAGATTTCGCGCGGCGGCCCGGCTGCGCGGTCGAGGCGACCCTCGATCTGATCGACGGCAAATGGAAAGGTGTCATCCTCTACCACCTGCAGGATGGTACCCAGCGCTTCGGTGAGTTGCGGCGGCGGATGCCCGGCATTACCCAGCGGATGCTGACCAAGCAGCTCCGCGCGCTGGAGGAAGACAGGCTCGTGATCCGCAAGGTCTATGCAGAGGTGCCGCCGCGGGTCGAATACCGGCTGTCGGAGGTCGGCGAGAGCTTGCGCCCGGTCATCGACACCCTCAAGGCCTGGGGCGAGGGCCATCAGGAGAGGCTGTCCTGCGGACCCGAACCGGAGACCATCAAAGCGCCCAATCGCGCGGCGTAACCTTGGATATTGCGTCCGGGTTTCCCTTCTCTCGACGCAACCTGCCGCCTATATCTGAGCCCATCATTTTCAGGATTTTCCGCATGACGTTGATTCGTTCCCTGGCCGCGCTGTTGCTTTCGGCTGCGGTCGCAGCACCGGTGCTGGCGCAGGATCGGCGCGTGCCGGTATCGCCGGCCGAGATACGGCTTTCCTACGCGCCGATCGTGCAGCATGTGCAACCGGCGGTGGTCAACGTCTATGCCGCCAAGGTGGTGCAGAACCGCAATCCGCTGCTCGACGATCCGATCTTTCGCCGGTTCTTCGGCGTGCCCGGCCAGCAGCCGGAACAGATGCAGCGTTCGCTGGGCTCGGGGGTGATGGTGGATCCTTCCGGCCTGGTCGTGACCAACAATCACGTCATCGAAGGTGCCGATCAGGTCAAGGTATCGCTATCCGACAAGCGGGAATTCGAGGCCGAAATCGTTCTCAAGGACAGCCGCAGCGATCTCGCGGTCTTGCGGCTGAAGGATTCCCACGAGAAGTTCCCGACACTGGATTTTGCGAATTCCGATGAGCTGATGGTCGGTGACGTCGTGCTGGCGATCGGCAATCCCTTCGGGGTCGGGCAGACCGTGACGCACGGAATCATTTCGGCGCTGGCGCGCACCCAGGTCGGCATCACCGACTACCAGTTCTTCATTCAGACCGATGCCGCGATCAATCCCGGCAATTCGGGCGGCGCGCTGGTCGACATGACCGGCAAGCTGGTCGGCGTCAATACCGCCATCTTCTCGCGCTCCGGCGGATCGCAGGGCATCGGCTTTGCGATTCCGGCCAACATGGTGCGCGTGGTGGTTGCCTCGGCGAAGAGCGGCGGCAAGGCCGTCAAGCGGCCCTGGCTTGGCGCGCGATTGCAGGCCGTGACGCCGGAGATCGCCGAGACCATGGGGCTTCACCTTCCGACCGGTGCGCTGGTCGCCAACGTGGTTCCGAACAGTCCGGCGGCGCGCGCCGGGCTGAAGCTGTCCGACCTGATCGTCGAGATCGATGGACAAACGGTCGACGATCCCAATGCCTTTGATTACCGCTTTGCGACCCGCCCGCTCGGCGGGACGTCGCAGATCGAAGTGCAGCGCGCCGGAAAGACCGTGAAGCTCACGGTGCCGCTCGAAACCGCGCCTGACGTCGGCCGTAACGAGATCGTGCTGACGAGCCGCTCGCCGTTCCAGGGAGCGAAGGTCGCCAACATCTCTCCTGCGGTGGCCGACGAGCTGCATCTCGATGCCGACACCGAGGGGGTGGTGGTGACCGATCTGGCCGATGACGGAACGGCCGCAAGCCTCGGGTTCCAGAAGGGCGACATCATTCTGGCCGTCAACAATCAGAAAATCGCCAGAACCAGCGATCTCGAAAAGGCGACGCGTGAACCCGCCCGGGTCTGGCGCATCACCCTGGTGCGCGGCGGCCAGCAGATCAACGTCACCCTCGGCGGATGAGCCCGAAGCGACCACGCGAAGCCCAAACCCTGTTCGCCGCGGCGGGCATGGACCACGATGCGCCGCATCCGTTGCCGGACAGACTGCGCCCGCGCGCCTTGTCCGATGTGGTCGGGCAGGACCATATCCTGGGGCCGGACGGCGCGCTGACGCGCATGCTGGCGACGCGCACCCTGGGCTCGCTGATCTTCTGGGGCCCGCCGGGCACCGGCAAGACCACGGTGGCACGGTTGCTGGCGGATGCAACCGAACTGCATTTCGAACAGCTCTCGGCGGTGTTTTCCGGCGTCGCCGATTTGAAGAAGGCGTTCGACGCCGCCCGCGCCCGGCGTGAGATGGGCAAGGGGACGCTGCTGTTCGTCGATGAGGTGCATCGGTTCAACCGCGCGCAGCAGGATTCGTTTCTGCCGGTCATGGAAGACGGCACTGTGGTGCTGGTCGGCGCCACCACCGAAAATCCCTCGTTCGAGCTCAACGCGGCGTTGCTGTCGCGGGCGCGCGTGTTGGTGTTTCATTCGCTCGATCCGGCCGCGGTCGAGCAACTGTTCGTTCATGCCGAGACCGTCGAGGGCAAGAGGCTGCCGCTCGATGCGGAGGCCCGCGCCGTGCTGGTGCGCATGGCCGATGGCGACGGACGCGCGGCGCTGACGCTCGCCGAAGAGGTCTGGCGCGCGGCGCGCGAAGGCGAGACCTTCAACGCCGAGGCTTTGCAGGACATTCTGCAGCGCCGCGCGCCGATCTACGACAAGTCCGCCGACGGGCACTACAATCTGATCTCGGCGCTGCATAAATCGGTTCGCGGCTCCGACCCCGATGCGGCGCTGTACTATCTCGCGCGCATGATGGACGCCGGCGAGGACCCGCTGTTTCTGGCGCGGCGGGTGGTCCGCATGGCGGTCGAGGATATCGGGCTCGCCGACCCGCAGGCGCTGGTGATCTGCAACGCCGCCAAGGATGCCTATGATTTCCTCGGCCATCCCGAAGGCGAACTCGCGATCGCGCAGGCGGTGATCTATCTCGCCACCGCGCCGAAATCGAACGCCGCCTACAAGGCGTTTGGCGCGGCGATGCGGGCGGCGAAGGAAGGCGGCTCGCTGCTGCCGCCAAAGCACGTCCTGAATTCACCGACCAAATTGATGAAGTCCGAAGGTTATGGCGACGGCTATCAATACGATCACGACGCGCCGGACGCCTTTTCAGGGCAGGACTATTTCCCGGAAGCGCTCGGCCGCCAGACCTTCTACGATCCGCCGGATCGCGGCTTCGAACGCGAGATCCGCAAGCGGCTGGATTACTGGGCGAAGCTGAGGCGGGAGCGGGGATCGCGGTAGTGATGAATGCCGACCGGCTGGCGAAAGCTTGAAGTCGCGACGTCAATTACTATTTACGTAACTCGTAAATTGACGTAGTTCAGGTCATGATCGTCAGCTTCCGGGACAGGCGTACCGAGCGGTTTGCTGCTGGCCGGCACGTCAGGGAGTTCTCTGGTTTCCCCAGGCAGGCCGAGATTCGTCTTGATCGATTGGATGCTGCGACGAGTTTGGCTGATTTGGCAGCCTTGCCGGGAAATCGGTTGGAGGCCCTGAAAGGAGATCGCGCCGGACAGCTTTCGATACGAATCAACGATCAATGGCGGATTTGCTTCGCGTGGCTGAACGGATCGCTGGGTCCGATTGACGTTGAGATCGTCGATTATCACTGAATGGAATCCATTTATGCCCCGTACGCCTATCCACCCCGGCGAACATTTGGCGGAAGAACTGCGCGAGCTTGGCATCAGTGCGGCGGAGCTTTCGCGGCAAATCGACGTGCCGGTGAACCGGATCACCGGCATCATCCATGGCCAGCGCGGTATTACCGCCGATACGGCGTTGCGTCTTGGGCATTGGTTTGGCACCAGTCCGCAGTTCTGGATGAATTTGCAGCAGCTTTATGAATTGCGTCTTGCCGAAAGCGAGATAGGGGAGCAAATCGCTGCCTTGCCCCGCCGGGGGAATCGATCAGCGTCGCGAAAATTTGGAAAAACGGCATGAGCCGGCGCACCAAAAGACCGCTTGTAAAATCCCGCGCGGCCGGCGATCGCCCGAAGGGCGCGCGTCCGTTTCGGGGCTCGCAGGCCGAGCGGCCGCAGTTACAGTCAAAGCCGCACCGCCCGGGCGGCAAGCCCGGACCGCGTTTTGCCTCATCGACGCCGCGCGCGCCGAGGCCCGCGGCGTTTGCCGAGGAGCCGGTCAAGACCGTTGTTGAGCCCGCGCCGCTCCCGACCAAAGTCCAGACCGTGGTCGTGACCGCGGACGAAAACAACATGCGCGTCGATCGCTTTCTCGAGGCGCGCTTTCCCGGCCTGTCATTCTCCCACATCCAGCGCATCGTCCGCAAAGGCGAGCTGCGCGTCAACGGCAAGCGCGCCGACAGCAAGGACCGGCTGGAAGAAGGCCAGAGCATCCGCATTCCGCCGCTCAAGCTCGATGCGCCGAAGGTCTCAGGCGAGCTTTCGGAGGCGGCGACGAAAACACTTGCCGCCCTCAAGGACATGATCCTCTATGAGGACGCCGACGTCATCGTGCTGAACAAGCCCGCCGGCCTCGCCGTGCAGGGCGGCTCCGGCATCACGCGAAATGTCGACGACATGCTGGAGGTGATGCGCGATGCGAAGGGGCAGAAGCCGCGGCTGGTGCATCGGCTCGACAAGGAGACGGCCGGGTGTCTCTTGATCGCGAAAACGCGATTTGCCGCGACCGCGCTGACCGGATCGTTCCGCCATCGCTCGGCGCGCAAGATTTACTGGGCGCTGGTTGCGGGCGTGCCGAAACCGAAGCAGGGCCGCATCTCGACCTATCTCGCCAAGGAAGAGAACGAGGAAGATACCATCATGCGGATCGCGGCGCATGGCGACGAGGGCGCCAGCCATGCGGTCACCTATTATGCGGTTGTGGAGACGTCGGCGCAGAAGCTCGCCTGGGTTTCGCTGAAGCCGGTCACCGGGCGCACCCATCAGTTGCGCGCGCATATGGCGCATATCGACCACGCCATCGTTGGCGATCCCAAATATTTCAACAAGGAAAACTGGCAGCTGCCGGGCGGCCTGCAGAAACGGCTGCATCTGTTGGCGCGCCGGATCGTGATTCCGCATCCGCGCGGCGGAGTTATCGACGCGACCGCGCCGCTGCCGCCGCATATGCTGCAATCGTGGAACCTGCTCGGTCTCGAGGCCGACAGGTTCGATCCGATCGAGAACGCGCCGGAAGAATAAATTCGGGGCATGACGCCATGCGCTGCCGCTGCCGTCGATTTCATCCGGAAGGCGCAACAACGATCAAATCGAGAGCGAGCTGGTCAGGTATCGCTCGGCTCCGGTCTGTCCCGGCAGCCGGCTGCCCGTGAACATTCGAAGGATCCACCTATGATGGGGAATCTGCTCCGCACCGCGCTTCTCTGTTTTGCTCTCGGAGGATCCGGGTGCTTCAGCGGCACCGCAAGTGCACAAACGCTCGTCCTGCTCGGAGGCAGTGTGTATGCGTCGCCCGACGCCACTCCGCTTCCCGATGCGGTCGTTGTCACCTCCGGTGGCGTCATCACCGCGATCGGCAGCCGCAGTGACGTTCCGGTTCCCCCCGATGCCCGCGTCATTGATTGTAGCGGCAAGACCGTCGTAGCCGGATTCTGGAACAGTCATGTTCATTTCACGCAAGCCGTATGGCGAAACGCGGCCAGCGCGCCAGCCGAGCCGCTGGAAGAGCATATGCAGGAGATGCTGACCCAATGGGGTTTCACCACCGTTTGGGATCTTGGTTCTGACCCGAGGGACTCCTTGCCTCTCCGCAAGCGCGTCAATTCCGGCGAAGTGCCGGGTCCGAATATTCTTTTTGCCGGCAGCATTTTCCCGAAGGATGGGCATCCCGTCTACCTGCCGGCGGAAGTGCAACTTCCCGAGGCCGCCACATCAGACGAGGCCGCGCAAATGTCGCGGACTTATCTTGAGATGGGTCTCGACGGAATCAAGCTTTTCACCGGCGTCTACAAGGGCGACAAGCCCGTGGTGAATATGGACGTGGCGATCGCCAAGGCCGCGGTGGCGGTGGCCCATGCGCAGGGCAAGCCGGTGTTCGCCCACCCGCAAAACGAGACAGGCGTGAATACCGTGATCGCGGCCGGTGTCGATGTGCTCGCGCACACCGCTCCCGGACCATCGGGCTACACGCCGGAGCAGCTCGCGCACTTCAAATCGCAAGGAACCGCGCTGATTCCGACGCTGTCGCTTTTTACCACCGTCGTCCTCGACCCCGCCTTGACGGCACGCATCGTCGCGTCGGCGGTCAGCGAGCTCAAGCAATTTTCGGAGAATGGCGGCATCGTTCTCTTTGGAACTGACGTCGGGTTCACCAAGCTCTATGACACCTCGACCGAATACGAGCTGATGCACCGGGCGCTTTCGGAAAGGCAGGTTCTCGCCTCGCTTACGACGAATCCGGCCCTGTATTTCAAGGCTGCGAAGAAGGGCAGGGTCGAACAGGGGTTTGACGCCGATCTCGCGGTCCTTGACGGCGACCCGGTGGCCGACGTTCGCAATCTCGCCAAAGTTGCCTACACCATTCGCGCCGGCGAGGTGATCTATCGCAAGCCGTAAGCGCTGTGGCACCTTAGCGGCGGCGTAAAGCGGAGAGATGGCAACACGGGCTGAGGCGTTTTCTTTGTGCGACCCGGTGTCGACGTCGCTCAAAAGCGATATAAGACCGCATGCGTGAATTGTTCGACGAAGTTGCCGGAAAATCGCCGCTCGATGCCGAGGAAGCGGTCAGGCGCAGCACGCGCGCGCCGCGCCGGAAGCGTTTTTACACCGGTGCCGGCGTGGCTGAATCGCCGGACGGATTTGTCATTACCCTCGATGACAAACCGATCCGCACGCCGTCGGGACGTGCGCTGACTGCGCCGACCCGAGAGATCGCCGACGCGATGTCGGCGGAGTGGGAAGCCCAGCAGGAGACCATCGACCCCCTGACCATGCCGCTGACCCGGTTCGGCAACAGCGTCGATGCCGTGGTCGAACGGGTCGAGGCCGTCGCCGATGACGTTGCCAAATACCTCGGCTCCGATCTCCTGTTCTATCGCGCCGGTCACCCCGAGGCGCTGGTGGCGCGGGAGGCGGCACTCTGGGATCCGGTATTGTTTTGGGCGGCCGATGCGCTCGGCGCCCACTTCATTCTGGCCGAAGGGATCGTGCATGTCCGCCAGCCCAATTCCGCCGTCGCCGCGATGCGCAAGACATTTCCGGCGGACCCCTGGTCGATCGCGGCCCTGCACGTCGTCACCACATTGACCGGCTCGGCGCTGCTCGCCTTGGCGCTGATGCATGGCGTGCTCGATCCCGATCAGGTTTGGGCCGCTGCCCATGTCGACGAGGACTGGAACATCGATCAATGGGGCGTGGATGAAGAGGTCGCCGCCCGGCGCGCGGCGCGGCTGGTCGATTTCAGAGCCGCCGCCGGCATTCTGACCGCGCTGAAACGAAGAGATTAGATCGTGATCCAATTCAATCCGATCGGACCATGAGCTAATGTTTGATGGCGATCCAGCTGCCGACACAGCCGTCGGACCGGCTGAATGTTCCGGACCCTGTATTGCCCGACAAGCGTCCGACCGCGGTCAGTGTCATGCCGTCGCCCGCGCCGACCGAGTGCAACGTGCCGTCCGGATCGACCTGGCCGCTGCCGCCTTTGACGATAATCTTGCCCCCGGTGATCATGGCAGGCAGCGAGCCGGTGTGCCGGCATCCGGCGCTGGTGAATGTCCATGCCCCGTCAAAACTGGTGCTGCTTTCCGGCGTGGAGCGCGGCGTTGTTTCCTCGGGTTGCGTTACCCCCTCGCGAGGCTCGGACAGGAAGGCGATCTTGCTGCAAGCCAGGCCGGCAGCGGCGCCGCAGGACCGGGCCCACGCGTCTGAAGGTTGCGACGCCATCAGAAGCACGGCGCAGTATAGCGCGGTCTTCAGCGACATCCGAATGTCATGAATAGCGGCATTCATCGGTAACGCTCCCCGCCGCCGGGCATTGTTGCCGACGTCAATTTGAAGCGCAAGTACAGGGAAATTGATACCCAACAGCCTTGTCGTCGGACCGGCAACGACGCGGTCCGGCGGTCCAACCGATGTTTCGCGGGGCGTCTGACGGATCACTATCTTAACGAGAGGTTTACGCCGCTCGGCTAGCGTTCACAGCCCAGCGAGACCGTCATCATGCCGATTTCCGTCAATCCGACCGTTCCGGTAATCACGGCCCAGGGCGTCGCGTCCGGTGTCGTGCTGGAACCGGGGACCGTGATCAACGCCCAGGTGCTGAAGATCCTCGCCGATAATCTGGTGCAGATCGCGATCGCCAATCTGGCGATCGACGTTGTTTCGCAGATTCCGCTTCAAGCCGGCCAGAACCTGCAGCTGGCGGTGTCGCAGACGCAAGACGGCATCAGGCTCGCGGTGGTCGGGCAGGGCGCCGGTGCGGCGAGCGGCGGCGCGACCGCGGACACCGTCACCTTGGCACCGGGTGCGACCCCTGCATCCGCGACCTCTGCATCTGCCGGCGCCGTGGCGAATCCGCCCGTGAGTGCCGCTTCGCCGATCAATGTACTGACCCCGCTTGAGAGAACGGCCGTCTCCGCGGCGGTGCAGACCGCGGTGACACAGCAGGAAAGCCTGGCGCCGCTGTTCGCAAATCTCGGCGTCGTCGCGTCGTCCGGCGGCCTGCCGCCGGCCCTGCAACAGGCGGTAGCGCAAGTGTTGGCGCAGCGGCCCAGCCTCGATCAAAACCTGACCGGCAACGACGTCAAGAATGCCTTTGAAAGCTCCGGGCTTTTTCTGGAGGCCTCATTGGCGTCGGGTTCTGCTTCGACCGCATCCGGACTACCGGATCTCAAGGCGGCATTGATCGTGCTTCGTCAAACCCTGCTGTCATCGCTCGGCACTGCGGATACCACGCCCGCTGCAGCAACCGCCGCGCCGCAGTCAGCAGTGCCAGGTGTTCCCGATATCGCCGCCTCGAACGAGCCCGCCATGCCGCATGCCACGGCCGTGGCAACGATGCCTGCGCCATCGCTGTCTCCCGAAATCGAAGCGCAGGAAATTTTTCTGCCACAGATCGTGTCGTCCGCAACATTGCTGGAGACAGGCGCGCGCGCGGCGACTTCCGGTGCGGCGCTCAATCTGCTCCAGGAAGTGATGCAAGGAAACCTGCAAGGAAACCTGCAGGAAAACCTGCGGGAAATCGGCAGCCCCTCACTGGCATCGGCGATGCCGAATGACGGCCGCAACGATGACGTCACGGTCCATACCAACACGCCGCCGCCGCCGTTTCGCGGCGCGTTGCCGTCGGCGCAGCCCGTTGCCTCGCCGTCGATCGCATCCGGTGCGCCGCTCGCAACAAGCGTGCGGCATCTGCTTGACGGCACTGACGCCGCCATCGCGCGGCAGACGCTGTTGCAGGTCGCCTCGCTGCCGGGTCAGACCGATACGACGGCAACTCGGCTCGATCCAACCGTGCCGCGCTGGAATTTCGAGATTCCGTTCGCGACGCCGCAGGGAACGGCGATGGCGCAGTTCGAGATTTCGCGTGACGGGACCGGCAGCGAAACCGAAGCGGCCAAGCGGGCCTGGCGGGCGCGGTTCTCGCTCGACGTCGAGCCGGCCGGTCCGGTGCATGTTATGGTGTCGCTCGCAGGTGAGCGGACCTCGGTGCGAATGTGGGCGGAACGGCCCGCGACCGCCGAGCAGTTGCAGGCCGGCGTCTCGCAGCTAAGTCAGGCATTGACCCGCGCCGAACTGTTGCCGGGCGATATCGTGGTCCGTATCGGCGCACCGGCTCAATTGGCCTCGGCACCTGCCGGGCACTTTCTGGATCGCGCGCTATGAATCCGAAAGCAAAACCCCAGCTCGCGGTCGCGCTGCATTACGACAGGTCGGGTGCACCGCGGGTTGTCGCCAAGGGCAGGGGAAGCCTCGGTGAGAAGATCATCGAGGTCGCCAAGGCCCATGATATCCCGATCGAGGAGAACGAAGTGCTGGCCGGCGCGCTTTCCAACGTCGAACTCGGCGATGAAATTCCGGCGGAGTTGTACAAGGCGGTCGCGGAAGTGCTGATTTTCGTTCTCCGGCTATCGGGTCGAATTCGCTAGCGTGGTGTTCGAGCGTCATTGTTTAACCACGATGCCGTTCGCATCGTTGCCGCCGAATTTTCTTGGGCATCGGATGCAGCCTTGATCAATCGCCGCCATGTGCTCGGTCTGCTGGCCGCCGCGAGTGCTTTGCCTTCGCGCGGCTTTGCCGACGTAGCACCCCAGCGTAGCGAGATCCGCGAGGATATTGCCAAGCATTTTACCGACGAGGGCACGGTCGGCACCTTCGTCGGCTACAAGGTCGATGACTATCTTGTGATCGCCAGCGACAGGGATCGTTCCGGAGAAGCGAAGCTGCCGGCCTCGACCTTCAAGATTCCGAATTCGGTGATCGCGCTGGAGACCGGCGTGGTCAGCGATCCCGACAAGGACATTTTCAAGTGGGACGGCGTGGTCAGGAGCATCGAGGCCTGGAATCGCGATCACACCATGCGCTCGGCGATCGCCGCCTCCGCGGTGCCGGTCTATCAGGAGATCGCCCGGCGCATCGGTGCGGAGCGAATGCAGAAATTCGTCGATCTGTTCGAGTATGGCAACCGCGATATCGGTGGCGGCATCGACCAGTTCTGGCTGACCGGCAATTTGCGTATCGATCCGATCCAGCAAATCGATTTTGTCGACCGTCTGCGGCGCGGCGCGCTGCCGGTGTCCAAACGGAGTCAGGAACTGGTCTGCGACATCCTGCCGGTCACGAAATCAGGCGATTCCATCATCCGCGCCAAGAGCGGATTGCTGGGGGCTGAAACCGGCAAGCCGTCGCTTGGCTGGATGGTGGGCTGGGCCGAGAAGGACACCGCCCAGACAGTGTTCGCGCTCAATCTCGACGTTCGCGAGCCGCGCCATATCCCCGGCCGCATGAAGCTGACGCAGCAATGCCTCGGCGATATCGGCGCCATCTGATCCGCCTTGATCTGCCGGCAGGCTGGCGCGGGGTACGTGACTGGAATAGCTTCTGCCGACTTTTAGAAAACCCATGGAGGAAACCATGAAATCCGCACTCTGGATGTCATCGCTCACGGTCGCCGCCGCCGGCGGCTGGCTCGCGGCCACGATGTTCGCACAGCCCGCGACCAGCAAGGAGCCGCGTTTTCCGCAACTGACCGTGGACGCGCTCAGCGAGGCGCAAAAGCCGCTCGGCGAACAGGTCATGAAGGTCTCGAGCGTCGGACTTGGCGGGCCATACAACCCGCTGATGCGCAGTCCGGTGCTGGGTCAGCGGCTGTTCGATCTGTTTCATTATCTGCGCTGGGAAACCTCGGTGCCGACCAGGCTCAACGAATTTGCGATTCTGATCATCGGCCGGCAATGGCGCTCGCAGGTCGAATGGTACGCGCATGCGCCGCTGGCGGCGAAGGCCGGACTGTCGGCCGATATCATCGCCGACCTCAAGGCCAATCAGCGGCCAGCGAAGATGGCCGAGGACGAGGCGCTGGTTTATGATTTCGTCACCGAATTGACGACCACGCAGAAGGTTTCGGATGAAACCTTCGCGCGGGCGAAAAAGGTTTTCAACGATCAGCAGATCGTGGATTTGACGGCGGTGGCCGGCAATTACGTCATGGTCGCCATGTTGCTGGCGATGGCGGAGGAAACCACGCCGCCGGGCAAGGAGCCGCCGTTCAAGGCCGGCGAGAAATAGCGGCTCAAGTTGCCTTGGCCGCGTCCTTGCCGATGCGGCCGAGATGGGTGAAGCCGAAACCGGTACTGTATTTCAGGCCGTAGCCGAGCGCGCGGTCGATGCCGATATGCGCCAGCCAGATCATCGCGATGGAAAGGATCAGCGGCTCGCTCGCCCCGAATCCCGTGACCATCAGCGCCATCGGCGCCAGATAAGAGTGCGCGGCGTTATAGATCACGGCGCCGAATCGCGGACCGGCGAGATAGGCGGCGAAGCTCAGATCGGGCACCAGGAACAGGATGGCGTAGATCCACCACGATCCACCCCAGACCGCGTAAAGCAGCGTCATCCCCCCAAACAGCGTCAGCCCCTCGAGCCGAAGCAGCGTGCGCAGCCCGCCTGACACGGCGCCGGTGGTTTCGGTGCTTGCAGTATCCGTCATCGCCTCGCCTCCGTTGGGGCCCCGGGATATATCGTGCGCCGGACCGGGGTGCCAGATGCCGGAAGGGCGTTTCCCGCCGCCAAAATGCCGTGTTAGAACCCACCCAAATCTGGCAGGAACCCCCCATGAAAGACATCCTGGATACCCTTGAGGAGCGGCGCGCCGGCGCCAAGCTCGGCGGCGGCGAAAAACGCATCGAGGCGCAGCACGCCCGCGGCAAACTGACGGCGCGGGAGCGCATCGAACTGTTGCTCGACAAGGGCTCGTTCGAAGAGTTCGACATGTTCGTCGAGCACCGCTCGGTCGAATTCGGCATGGAAAAGACCAGGGTTCCGGGCGATGGCGTCGTGACCGGCTGGGGCACCGTCAACGGCCGCAGGACCTTTGTCTTCGCCAAGGATTTTACGGTGTTCGGCGGGTCACTGTCCGAGACCCATGCGCAAAAAATCGTCAAGATCCAGGACATGGCGATGAAGGCGAGGGCGCCGATCATCGGCCTCTATGACGCCGGCGGCGCGCGCATCCAGGAAGGGGTCGCCGCACTGGCGGGCTATTCCTACGTGTTCCGCCGCAATGTCGTCGCCTCCGGCGTGATCCCGCAGATCTCCGTCATCATGGGGCCATGCGCCGGCGGCGACGTCTATTCGCCTGCCATGACCGACTTCATCTTCATGGTGAAGCACACCAGCTACATGTTCGTCACCGGGCCCGATGTGGTGAAGACCGTCACCAATGAGGTCGTCACGGCCGAGGAACTCGGCGGTGCTTCGGTGCATGCCACGCGCTCCTCGATCGCCGACGGCGCGTTCGAGAACGACGTCGAGACGCTGCTGCAGATGCGCCGGCTGATCGACTTCCTGCCCTCCAACAACACCGATGGCGTGCCGGAATGGCCGAGCTTCGACGACATCGAGCGCGTCGACATGTCGCTGGACACGCTGATCCCCGATCATCCGAACAAGCCCTACGACATGAAGGAACTGATCCTGAAGGTCGTGGACGAGGGCGACTTCTTCGAGATCTCGGAAGCCTTCGCCAAAAACATCGTCACCGGATTCGGCCGCATCGCCGGCCGCACCGTCGGCTTCGTCGCCAACCAGCCGATGGTGCTGGCGGGCGTGCTCGACAGTGACGCTTCGCGCAAGGCGGCGCGGTTTGTTCGCTTTTGCGATGCCTTCAATATTCCGATCGTCACCTTCGTGGACGTGCCGGGCTTCCTGCCGGGCACCGCACAGGAATATGGCGGGCTGATCAAGCACGGCGCCAAATTGTTGTTTGCCTATTCGCAATGCACGGTGCCGCTGGTCACGGTGATCACGCGCAAGGCCTATGGCGGCGCGTTCGACGTGATGGCGTCAAAGGAAATCGGCGCCGACATGAACTATGCCTGGCCGACCGCGCAGATCGCTGTCATGGGCGCCAAGGGTGCGGTGGAAATCATCTTCCGTTCCGACATGAACGACCCCGACGCCATCGCCGCCCGCACCAAGGAATATGAGGACCGTTTCCTGTCGCCCTTCATCGCCGCCGAGCGCGGCTATATCGACGACGTCATCATGCCGCATTCGACAAGGCGAAGGATCGCCCGCGCGCTCGCGATGCTGCGCGACAAGAAGGTGGAAATTCCGGCCAAGAAGCACGACAATTTGCCGTTGTAGGATACCGTCCATCCCTCGGGCTTGATTGAGCGATCTTTCCAATGCCAGCAGCTTTTTTTGTCGTCCGCGCCACCGTCGCCGATCCCGCCAGACGTGCTGCGTTTGATGCGTGGTACAGCAGGGAGCATCTGCCCGACGCGGCGAAATCGTTCGGCGTTGTGAAGGCGTGGCGGTTCTGGAGCCTTGCCGATCCCAGCCTGCATCAGGCGACCTATCAGTTCCCGGATGAGGCCGCGCTCGACCGCGCCATGAATAGCGCCGACATGAAACGGCTGGTCGCCGATTTCAATCGCGACTGGCCGGATGTCACGCGCACGCGAGAGACCTTTGTGCTGGCCGAGGAATTCGGGGCGGGGTGAGAAGTGCAACAAGCCGTCATTCCGGGATGCGCCTCTTGGCGCAGGCCCGGAATCCATAATCCCCGCAGTGGTTATGGATTCCGGGCTCACGCTTCGCGCGCCCCGGAATGACGAACAAGAGTTCTCTTTCCCTACTATTGAACCCATTCCGCTCCCGCCGCGAACAAGAGAGCCGATGGCGGCAAGAGAAGGGGGACTTCAAGAAGAAGTGGTTCGGTGCGGCAGCAGTCTTGCTCGCCGCCTGTCTGGCTTTCGCCGCCGATGTCGCGAAATCTAAACTTGGCGCGGACGACGGTAAAAATAGCTGTCTCAGGAGCCCGCGGTCGTTGCGCAGGACGAGGTCGATCGCCTCAAGCCCGAAGAGGTCCGCTGGCACCACCACTGGCACCATCATCATTGGCATCATTGGCATCACCACACTGGCACCACTGGCCATGCCACTGGCATCGCTGGCACCACCGCCACTGGTAATTCGAGCCCGTTCGGCCGGCGTTGCTTTGGAAACTGATAGAAATTGCCGGCTTCCGCGAACGCCGGGGCCGCATTCGCGGCGATCTGGAGGGCGGTCTGGCCAGAGAGCTAGAGCGAGATGGCTCTTCGTTAAATCGCCATCTCGCTCTATCTTTTTGTTTGAGCATGATCTTTTCGGAAAACCGGTGCCCACTTTTCCGGATCATGCTTTAGTTGGCCAGGAAGCCGAGCATCAGTTCGTTGAACAGTTGCGGTTTCTCGAGAAACACCAGATGTCCGGCATCGGGGATCACCTCGGCCCTTGCATTGGTCATTTGGGCCGCGAGCGCTTTGGCGAGGTCCGCGTTTTGCCCCATCTTCGGCCGCAGCGCCTCCGGTGCATTGGGCCGGCCCGGCGCGTTGTGATCGTCGGCGCCCATGATGAACAGCGTCGGTTGCGTGATCAGCGGAATTTCGTGCACCACCGGCTCGCGGTAGATCATCTGCGCCGAACTGACAAAGGCGCGCAGCCAGCGCGGATATTCCGAACTGCCCTTGATGTTGAAGCGCGCATCGATGAACGGCGTGACCTGGTCGGGCGGCAGCTTCAGCGAATAATTGGTCTCGAGCTGCTTGCGGTAGCCGTCGGCGGTCAGCCTGTCCTCGTGCTCCAGAATTTTCTCGGTCGGCGTCGGCGGCACGTAGAGCCGGTAATCCTCCAGCCCGATCGGCGCCGCCAGCACCAGATGCTGGATCCGGTCAGGATAGGCGCGCGCGATGCGCACGGCGATCATGCCGCCCATCGAATGGGCGACGATATCGGCCCTGGCGATCTGCAGATGATCGAGCAGCGCGATGGTGTTGCGGGCCAGCGTATCGAAGTGCAGGTCGGCCGACGGTTTTGAGGATTTGCCAAAGCCGATCTGGTCCGGCACCAGCACGCGGTAGCCGGCCTCATTCAGCGTCTTGATGACCGGGGTCCAGTAGCTCGACGGGAAATTGCGGCCGTGCAGCAGCAGCACAATGCGGCCGTTGGGCTGCGCCGGGGCCACATCCATATAGGCCATCCGTACCTGCTCGCCGTCATTGACCAGCGGCAGCATGTTGACGGGGTAGGGATAGGCGAAGCCTTCAAGGCCGATGCCGTAGGGCTCGCGCGGTGCCGATGGCTGCTCGCCAGAAGCCGCGGTGAGCGGCAGGGCAAGCAGGCCTGCGAGGGCAAACAGCGCGGCAATGAAATGACGGTTCATCGACAACTCCAGAGGAAGTTTTCGTCATGCCCGGCCTTGTGCCGGGCATCCACGTCTTCCCATAACGGGACGTAAAGACGTGGATGGCCGGGAACGCAGACAAGTTTACGTAGTCTGCGTAAGACAGACTACTATGCCCGGCCATGACGACAAGTTAGTGATCTGTGCTCGGCGGGAGCGTTATTCGCTCTCCCCGAACAAGGCCGCGAACCGCTTTTCGCCGGTGCGGGTGAAATGGACGACGCGGCTGCCGGGAGTGGCATCGCGCGCGGCCCACTTCAGTTCGGTGAATCGCGTCATCAGCGCGGCGCCGAGCGTGCCGGCGAGATGATGGCGCCGCTCGCTCCAGTCGAGGCAGACCTTGCACAGCGGACGACGCGGATGCGCCAGGCTTTCCGCCGATATCTGCAAGGCCTTGGCCAGGAAACGCCCGCCCTCCGCGGTCAGCTCGATATCGTGCTTGCGCTGCCGCAGCAGCCGCTGCTTCTTCATGCTGTCGAGCATCTGCACGCCGAGATCGCCGGCGAGATGATCGTAGCAGACCCGCGCGCGGCGCAGCGCCGGATCCTTCGGGCCGGTGCGTACGCGCAAGTGGCCGACGCGCGCGGCAAGGCCCTCAAGGCCCTCGAGCACGCCGGCGACATCCGGGTCGGCGAGGCGATAATAGCGGTGGCGGCCCTGCTTTTCCTGCTCGATCAGGCCGCCGGCCTCCAGCTTCGCCAGATGCGAGCTTGCGGTTTGCGGCGTGACGCCGGCCTCGTGCGCAAGCTCGCTCGCGGTCAGCGCGCGGCCGGTCATCAACGCCGTCAGCATATTGGCGCGGGCGGGGTCGCCGACCAGTGCGGCGACCAAGGCAATGTCAGGGCCTGCTTTCATAGTTCGATCATAACCGAAGCATCGACGTCGATCAAGCCGCTATTCTCAATCCCGAAAGATTGGCTCTGTCATCGCGAGCCGACATCGGAGGTTGCCGTGGCCGTCACCGTTTTCATCCGCTACCAGATCGATCCGTTCAAGCGCGCGATGTTCGAGCAATACGCCCGGCGCTGGCTCACCATCATCCCAAAGGCGGGCGGCGATCTGATCGGCTACTGGATGCCGCATGAAGGCACCAACAACATTGCGTTCGCGCTGATTTCCTTCGAAAGTCTCGCATCTTACGAAAATTATCGTGCCCGGCTCCGGGCCGACGACGAGGGCATGGCGAATTTCAGTTTCGCCGAGGAAAACCGGTTCATTTTGGCGGAGGAGCGAACGTTCCTGCGCCAGGTGACGTTGTCGGACTAGCGCTCAAAGCCGGGCGTGGATATCGTTACGCAACCAGACAAGAAACAGGGAGAGATCATGCCGGTATCGACGACAGACAAGCGGGCGACGTTTCGGAAGATGCACGAGTCCGGATGTTTCGTGTTGCCGAACCCTTACGACGCCGGCGGCGCGCGGGCGCTGCAGAGTCTCGGCTTCAAGGCGATCGCCTCGACCAGCGCAGGCTTTGCATGGTCGATCGGGCGTCCAGACAATCGCGTCACCCTCGAGGACGTGTTGCAGCATCTGACCGCGCTGTGCGGCGCGGTCGATCTGCCTGTTAACGCCGATTTCGAGGGCGGCTTTGCCCACAAGGCGGAGAAAGTCGCCGCCCATGTCGCACGGGCAGTCACGACCGGCGTTGCGGGGTTGTCGATCGAGGATTCCACCGGCGATGCGACGAAGCCGCTTTACGAACGAGCCTTCGCCGTCGAGCGCATCAAGGCGGCGCGCTCGGCGATCGACGCCGACAGAAGTGGTGTTCTGCTGACCGGCCGCTGTGAGGGCTTTCTGGTAGGGCAGGCCGATCTCAACATGGTGATCGACCGGCTGACCGCCTATGCCGAAGCGGGAGCGGATTGTCTTTATGCGCCGGGCATCAAGACCAGGGAGGAGATCTCGGCGATCGTGAAGGCGGTGCATCCCAAACCGGTCAATCTCCTGATCGGGGCGTCCGGTCTGTCGGTCGCCGAAGCCACCGAGCTTGGCGTTCGCCGCATCAGTGTCGGCGGTTCTCTGGCGCGGGCGGCGTGGGGCGGTTTCATGCGCGCCGCACGCGAGATCGCGGAGAAGGGAACCTTCACCGAACTCGGACAAGGCTATTCCGGCGCCGAATTGAACAAGATGTTCAGCTGACGCGCGATCGGCGCTGCTAGCCGGCACAGGCCCGCAACGCCGGTCACCGGATCAACGACTCGTCCGATCAGCGACGCCTGGCCGTTATTGCTTCGAGCCGTTATTCGCTGCGCCCGAGGTGGCTGTTGGCGGCGGCGCCTGCGGTTTCGCTGGCGCGGCGCCGGTCGTCGTGCCCGGCAGGGTATTGGAGCGAGGTGTGACATCGCGCATGCCAGGCGGCGCGGCGGGAGGCGCATCCTGCGCGGTATTTTGGGCGGTCGGCGAAGTGCCGGCCTGATGGACCGACGAGTTGTTCAGGCCATAGAACACCGCACCGAGGATCACGGCGATGGCGACGGCGAACATGGCAATCCTGCCGCCGCTGGCGGCACCCTCGGCGAGTTCAGGGTCAGGTTGCAGTTCATTGTCGAGGCGGGCCGGGCGACGGACGTTGTCGCCGGTGAGCGGAGAACGATAAGGATCGTTCGGAGCACGATAGGGATCATCCGGATTGGGTTGGTTGGCCATGAGAGGGTTCCTCCGTGGTCCCGTACCAACCGCCGGCGCGGAAGGAGGTTCCGGAAAACCGGGGCACGTTTCGGGAACAAGCCCGTTTCGGGACTGCAAGGCGGTTCGGGCGTTGTTTTTCAACCTGTTCAGGGTGGAACCTGCGGATTATAGCGAAGTGGATCCCGGCTCGCGTGAGGACGACGTGGCAAGGCCATGACGGGGTTCTGAAAACCGTATCTTAGGTTGCCATGTGGGATCTGCCTCCAAGCGATATCGTTCTGTATGGGCTGTCGCTGGTGGCGCTGGCGGCCCAGGCGATGACGGCGGCCCTTGCGGCGGGAAGGCGCAGCATGGACTGGGTCGGCGTATGCCTGCTGGGCTGCATCACGGCACTTGGCGGCGGAACCATCCGCGATGTCCTGCTCGGGCATTATCCGCTGCTATGGGTGCAAAGTCCGTCGTTACTCGCACTGACGGCGGGGGCGGCCTTCGCGACCATCCTGATTGCCCGCGTCGTGCATCGGCTGAGCGTCGGATTTCTCGTGCTCGACGCGATCGGCCTCGTGGTCTTCACCATGGCCGGCTGCGACGTCGCCTGGCAGATGAATATGTCGCTGCCGATCGTGATCGTCTCGGGAATGATCACCGGGTGCGCGGGAGGCGTGTTGCGTGACATCCTCTGCAACGACGTGCCATTGCTGTTTCGCTCCGAACTTTACGCCAGCGTTTCCGTGGTCACCGGCCTGTTTTATGCCACCGCCTTCGGCCTCAAGTTGAATGATGAACTCTGGACCTCCCTGACATTCGTGCTCGGCCTGTCGTTTCGCCTGCTCGCCATCCGCTACAAATGGGAGATGCCGAAATTCGTCTTCAACGGGGATCGTTAGCCTTGCGTGCCTTGGCGACCTGCTCCGGCGTCACCGCGGGCGCGGCGTTGCCCCATGAATTGCGAATATAGGTCGCGACGTCGGCGATCTGCTGATCCGACAAATCCTTGGCATAAGCCGGCATCGAACCGGTATTGGGTGCGCGCGGCGTCGTCATTGTCTGGGCGCCGTCGAGGATGATGCGTAGCGTGCTGGCGGGATCGGCCGACTGCAGATTGGCGTTGCCGGGCAGCGGCGGATAAATTCGCGGCGCGCCTTCGCCGCCGACTTCGTGGCAGGCAATGCAGGCATGGGCATAGACGGCCGCACCCGCCGCCATGTCCGTTTGCGGCGGCGGGCCTACGGCGGGTTCCGGCGCGCCTGCGGGGAGACCCTTGAGGTAGACGGCGATCGCATGGACATCGGCATCGCTCATCTTCGAAGTCGAATTGACCACGACCTCCGCCATCCCGTCGCCGGCATGGCTGCGGCCGTTGCGGCCGCTCTGCAGGTATTCGACGATGTCATCAACGCTCCATGATTGCAGCCCGCTGCGCGGGGCGCTGTCGAGCCGCGGCGCAAACCAGCCCTGCACCCGGCCGCCGCCGTAGCGCCGCCCACGCCTGTCGGCGCCGAATATGTTCTTGGGCGTGTGGCACGCGCCGCAATGCGCGGCACCTTCAACAAGGTAGCCGCCGCGATTCCACTCGGCACTCTTGTTCTGGTCCGGCTCGAAAATGCCCGGCCGGAAGAACAGGAAATTCCAGACCCGCATGACTACGCGATAGTTCAGCGGCCAGTGCAGTTGCGACGGCGGCCTGATATTGCGGATCGGCGCCAACGTCGCAAGGTACGCCCGGATCGCCAGCACGTCGTCGCGGATCAGCTTGGTGAAATTCGGATAGGGAAACGCCGGATAATAGCGCGAGCCGTCTGGCGCCACTCCCTGATGCAGGGCATGGTAGAATTGATCGTCGCTCCAGCCGCCGAGGCCGGTTTCGCGATCCGGGGTGAGATTGGGCGAATAAATCCCGCCGAACGGGGTCTCGATCAGCCTGCCGCCGGCGAATGGCTTGGCGGGATCGGCGGTATGGCAACCCGCGCAGTCGGCCGCCTCAGTCAGCGCCTTGCCGCGCGCGATGGTCTCCGCCGCCGCCGGCGCAGCCTGCGCCTTCTCCCATGCGAATGCAGCGCACAAAAGCAGGCTGCCAAGAACGCTGCCAAGAATCGCTCGCATTGTATGATTTTGACTCTGCACCGGCGCCTCGTTTCCCAGCGCATTACATAGCGCAAATCGGGGCGGCGAGGGCGCCATGTCGTTTCGCGGGCACCCCGCGCGGCGACATAAAGCGAAAATCGATAGCACCATATCAAGCATGAAGTTGCTATCTGCGGATGCGGGGCTCCATTGCCCAGAATTGTGATGCGCCGGCTGCAGAAAGCGACATAGACTGGTTCTAACGAACTGAACCACTATCTAAAAAGAGCCGTTGGGGCCTAGGTTTAAGAGGGTGAAATGGGAATCAACCAAGGTCCGATCAGTCTCGACCAGAAATACACCCAGGGATCCGGCCACGTCTTCCTGACCGGGATTCAGGCGCTGGTGCGCCTGCCGATGGCCCAGATTCGCCGCGACCGCGCCGCGGGTCTCAATACCGCCGGCTTCGTCACGGGATACCGCGGTTCGCCGCTCGGCGGCTACGACCAGCAACTGGTGGCGGCGCGAAAGCACCTCGAACAATATGACATCAAGTTCCAGCCCGGCGTGAACGAAGACCTCGCGGCCACCGCGATCTGGGGCTCGCAACAGCTCAATCTTTCGCCCGGCGCCCGCCACGACGGGGTGGTTGGCATCTGGTACGGCAAGGGTCCGGGCGTCGACCGCTGCGGCGACGTGTTTCGCCATGGCAATGCCGCGGGCTCGGCCAAAAACGGCGGCGTGCTCTGTCTTGCCGGCGACGATCACGGCGCCAAATCCTCTACCGTGCCGCATCAGTCGGACCATGCTTTCATCTCCGCGCTGATGCCCTATCTCTATCCGTCCAGCATCCATGAAATGATCGAGATGGGCCTGTTGGGGATCGCGATGTCGCGCTATTCCGGCTGCTGGGTCGGCATGAAGGTGATTACCGAGACCGTGGAGACAACGGCCGAGATCGACCTGTCCGACGAGATGAAGCCCTTCATCATTCCCGCCGATTTCGAGATGCCGCCGGGCGGCCTCAATTTGCGTTGGCCCGATGACCGCTACGATCAGGACCGGCGCCTGCAGGATTACAAGGGTTTCGCCGCGGTCGCCTTCGCCCGCGCCAACAAGGTCAACCGCGTCACCATGGATTCGCCGAACGCGCGGTTCGGCATCATGGCATCGGGCAAGAGCTACGAGGATATAAGGCAGGCGCTGCGCGAGTTGGGGGTCACGCCGGAAGTCGCCGCGAAGATCGGACTGAGACTCTACAAGATCGGCATGCCCTGGCCGCTGGAGCCGCAGGGGGTGCGTGAATTCGCGGTCGGCCTCGAGGAGATTTTCATCGTCGAGGAGCGCCGCGAGATCGTCGAGAATCAGGTCAAGCAGGAGCTGTTCAACTGGCGCGACGATGTGCGGCCGCGCATCATCGGCAAGATGGACGACCACGACAAGCGCTTCCTTCCCTTCGCCGAGGAGCTCAGTGTCGCCTCGCTGGCAAGCTCGCTCACCGAGCGGCTGCTGCGCCTCAACCTCAATCCCGAAATTGCCGCGATGCTGCGCGCCAGGGCGGACTGGTTCAACGGCCGCCAGGCCACGCAGATGCAGGCGGTGGCGCCGATTACCCGCACGCCGTATTTCTGCTCGGGCTGTCCGCACAACACCTCGACCAAGGTGCCGGATGGCAGCCGCGCCTTCGCCGGCATCGGCTGCCATTTCATGGCGCTGTGGATGGACCGCAACACCGAAACCTTCACCCATATGGGCGGCGAGGGGGTGCCATGGGTCGGCATCGCGCCGTTTACCAACGAGGAGCATGTCTTCGCCAACCTCGGCGACGGCACCTATTTCCACTCCGGCAGTCTGGCGATCCGCCAGGCGATCGCGTCCAAGGCCAATATCACCTACAAGATCCTCTACAACGACGCCACCGCGATGACCGGCGGCCAGCATGTCGACGGCGAACTGTCGCCGCAGCAGATCACCTTCCAGCTGCACTCGGAAGGTATCCGCGACATGTACCTGGTGTCGGAGAATCCCGACGCCTATCCGGCTTCCGACATCGCCCCCGGCACCAAGACCGCGCATCGCGACCAGCTTGACGCGGTCATGAAAACGCTGCGCCAGGTGAAGGGCGCCTCGGCCATCGTGTTCGTGCAGACTTGTGCTGCCGAGAAGCGCCGCCGCCGCAAACGGGGAACGCTGGAGGATCCGCAGCGCCGCGTGCTGATCAATCCCGCGGTGTGCGAGGGCTGCGGCGATTGTTCGGTGCAATCGAACTGCATTTCGGTGGAACCGCTGGAGACCGAGATGGGGCGCAAGCGCACCATCAATCAATCCTCCTGCAACAAGGACTATTCCTGCCTCAAGGGCTTCTGTCCGTCGTTCGTCACGGTGGACGGCGGCAAGCTCCGCCGCCGCGCGCCAGCCGATTTCGGCAATCTCGGCGATCTGCCCGAACCGGCCTCAAAGCCCTCGCTGGAGCGGCCCTATAACATCGCGGTCGGCGGTGTCGGCGGTACCGGCGTGCTGACCATCGGCGCGCTGCTCGGCATGGCCGCGCATATCGAGGGCAAGGCCAGCATGATCCTCGACATGTCGGGCCTTGCGCAAAAGGGCGGCGCGGTGCTGAGCCATGTCCGGCTGTCCGAGCACACCGCCGACGTCACCTGTTCGCGCATCGTCACCGGCACCGCCGACCTGGTGATCGCCGCCGACGAGGTCGTCGCGGCTGCAAAGGATACGATTTCGCTGTGCGAATCCAGCCGCACCTTCGGGGTCATCAATACCCATCTCATTCCGATCGCGGATTTCATCATGAACCGCGACTTCAATTTCAGGAGCCGCCAGGTCAACCACGTGCTGGAAACGGCGTTGCGCAGGGATTCGTCGTTCTTCGATTTCACCAAGCCGGCTGAAATCCTGCTCGGCGATTCCATCGCCACCAACATGATGATGATGGGCTATGCCTACCAGAAGGGGATGTTGCCGCTTTCGGCCAGAGCCGTCGAGCAGGCGATCGAGGTCAACGGTGTTGCGGTCAAGATGAACACCCAGGCGTTCCAGCTCGGGCGTCTGGCGGCGGTCGATCCGGCGCGGATCGTGGCCATGATGAAGGGCCAGGATGAAACGGTGGCGCCGAAGACGCTGGATGCGATGTCGCTCGATGAAATCATCGCGCATCGCGGCGCGCTGTTGACCGATTATCAGAACGAAAAGCTCGCCGAACGCTACCGGAACCTCGTGAAGCGGGTGCGTGATGCCGCGCTCGATCGCGGCTTCGGTGACGAATTGCCCCGCGCGGTCGCGATCAACTATGCCAAGCTGCTCGCCTACAAGGACGAATACGAGGTAGCGCGGCTCTATACCGACGGCCGGTTCGAGAAACAGCTCCGCGACCAGTTCGAAGGTGATTTCAAGATCAGCTTCAACCTCGCGCCGCCGATGCTGGCCGGCAAACCCGATGTGCTCGGGCGGCCAGGCAAGCGGGCGTTCGGCGCCTGGATGATGCCGCTGTTCCGGATACTGGCTGGCCTGCGCGGCCTGCGTGGCACGGCCTTCGATGTCTTCGGCTACAGCGCCGACCGCCGGCTCGAACGCGGCCTGATCGCCGGTTACGAGAAGGACGTCGCCACCGTGCTCGGCGCGCTGTCGCCGGTCACGCTCGACACCGCCATCGAGCTGTTGTCACTGCCGGATCGCATCCGCGGCTACGGGCCGGTAAAGGAAAAGGCGACCAAGGACGCTCAAGCCCGCCACGGGCAACTCGTCGCCGACCTCGCCAACCCGCCGCCGGCGCCCCGGCAAATCGCGGCGGAGTAAAATCCGCCCCCATCGGCCTTGCAATGTGCTTGCCTCAGCCGCGAGCAGTCCGAAACGAATCCGAATAGTTGGAAATCAAAGTTCCTCGCGATTCGCGCTCACCGAATCAAGCCGAAGCGGACTTACAAAACCAGCGACAAGCTTGACCAGATCTGCCTGGCGGGCAACGCCAGTCTTGTCGTAGACGTGGGCGAGATGGGTTCTGACCGTCGAAGGCGCGATGCCGAGAACCCGCGCCACCTCCGGCACGCCCCCGACCTCGACGATCGCGAAGAGAACCCTCAACTCCGTCATCGTCAGCTTGAAGATTTCGGCCATGACCTCGGGAGGAGAGAACGCCTCAAGAGCTGCCTTGTGCACAAACACAGCGGCGGTGGCCGCATGGTGCACGGCCGAGCGCCTGCGTTCGCTGGCGACGAGTGGTAACACATGGGCCACGTAAGGTTCCGCGATGTTGGGCGCTGTGGGCAGCGGGATCCCCTTTGTGCCGATAGCGCAATCGCCCAGCGCCGCGGCTGCGAAAACTGCCTGCAAATCCAGGTCCGCCTTGGCGTTGTCGCAGACCAGCCGACCCCGCGACACGCGCAATACCCGACCGTCGCTGAGAAGGGCATGCGCAGCTGCGTTTGCGTGCACGACGCGGCCTGCCGAATCGACGAGAATGACGCCCGCACGCAGGCCATCAAATGCCTGCGCCAATGAGGCCGCTTCGCCCTGTTTGAGGTCGATGACCTTGGAAATCAGCACCGCCCGCTGGATATGGGGCGCGATCAGGCGCATGCGCTGGCGCGTCTCCTCATCGACGATCCCCTGGCGTTCGTGCCGGAAAATCCCGAACATTGCGGCCTTGGGCGCCGCCTTCTCGAGAAAGACGCTTACAAAATCAACCAACCCTTGCGGCTTGGCCCACTCAAGATAGAACCGTGTCTTGAGAAATTCGTCGTAGGGAAGAAGATCCGCTGTTGCGGTCGGCTCGCCGGCTTCTGCAAATAATCGAAGCGTGGTGGTCGGATTAAGTACTCTATATTTTTCAAAATAGAGGCGCCTGTAGTCGGGCTGTATTCCCCCGTCATCGAAAAAGACGTCTCCGCGTTCGTTGGTGGCATCGTCCCAGAATATCGCCGAAGCTTCGCCGCGAACAAAGCCGGTTGCCTTCTTCAGGGCCGCCGGCCAGAGCGACCTGTCGAGCACCGTATCGTAAATGTCAGCGATCAGATTTGAAAATTGTTCGTTCTCCCGCATCTCTCAAGTCCGGCGCGACCCAGTTCGTTTCCGTCAGGCCGGAGCTTGCCCGAAGGCCTGGCGCAATGCCTTCATCGTATCTCATTATTTTGTTCATGAAATTCATTATTTTGTCTTTGGGAGGCCGCGCTAAAAGCGTAGTGGAACCGTTCAGGCACGATCAAGCTGTCGGTGTCCGTTAGAACTGCCGGTAGTCGGGCGCAATTTGTTTCAAAATATTTCTGACGCGGGATAGGCGCGCAATCTCGTCGGGTCCGATAATCCGTTTGCCGTCCTCCAATTAAAGGACGCGTCGCGCGGAATTTTGAGCTTCAATAGGCGCAGTTTAAGCCGATGTTTGTGTGCCCGCGAAACCTCCCAGGCAGGCAAGAGGCGATACAATGGGAAGATTAGAAGCCCCCACTGCGATTCAAGCAGTCTGGCCAGTGCCGGCTACGCCGCAGGCTCCAGTCAGACATGAGGATCGGACCGAGCACGGCAGTTCGATTGCCGGCATCCTTATCTTCTGCGGTATCGGCCTTGCGCTGATAGCAACTGAGGTGGCTTTTCAATGGTTGGAACTGCCGCCGCCGTACTTTTAATTTTGTCGGTAACTCAAGGGCTAAGCGACGGTAGCGCCGAAGCGACAGCAATCGCGGGGACAGCTTGAATGAGATATTCGAAGTGGTTTCTTACGGTAGCTTTCTTGGCATCGATCAACCCGGCGCACGCGCAATTTTCCGGGATCGTTTTCTTTGGTGACAGCAACACGGACAGCGGCCGATACCTTTATCTGCCCGCGGTCAAAGGCAACCCTGCCACTTTCGTATCCGGCGGCGGGTACACGACGAATCCGGGCCCGATGTGGTCGACCGCGCTGGGTTCCTATCTCGGCTTCGCGGTGACGCCGTCCGATTCGCCGACCGGCGGAAACAACTACGCAGGCGGCGGCGCCCGCGTCACGTTCGAGAATCCCGCGACCAATGAATGGTCGACGGCTTCTCAAATTGCCGCCTATCTGGCCTCGACCGGCGGAGTTGCCAATCCAAACGCGCTCTACATCTACAATATCGGCGTCAACGATCTGAAGCCTGGCACGACCGGCGGCCTCGGCAACATCGTCAACCCGCCCAACCTCGCAGGAATCGCAACACTCGGCCAGCAGGCGGCATCCCAGGTGGCCGCGCTCGCCGCGGCCGGCGCACGATATATCCTTGTCCCCAACATGATCTCGATCGCGAGCCCTGCGGCGGGAATAGCGTCCGGCTTCGGTTTCAATGCCAACGTTGTTGCTTCCCGTGCGCTTTACGAACAGACCGTGTGGGGAACACTGGCCGCGGACGGCATCAGGTTCATTCCGGCGGACTTCAACAGCGTCTACAATTACGTTCTGCTTCATCCGTCGCCGTTTGGTATCACCAACACCAATGTCAACACGCCGGCTTGCGGTCCGACGGTCGGAGCACCCAATTGCGGTCCGGCGAACTACGTCGTTCCGAGTGCGCCCCAGACGTACTTCTACGCCGACGGTCCGCTTTCCTCGACGGGCGGCGGCCATCTTGCATCGGCCATGCAGAAGGTCGAGGCCGATTACTATTACGGCCTGATAGTTGCGCCGAGCGAGATTTCATTTCTGGCCGAAGCGCCGATCCAGACCCGGCTTGGCGTCATCAATGCGATCAAGAACCAGATCCCGCTTTCTTTTGGCACGCCCGGCGCATTTCACGGCTGGGTCAGCGGCGATGTCTCCTGGTTGAAAATGACCAATAACTCGTTTGGCTTTCCCAACGATCCCGGGACGCCGGTCGCGACGACGGCCGGGTTCGATTATGCGGTCACCCCGGATTGGCTGGTTGGCATGGCGTTTTCCGGCCTGGTCACGACGCAAAGCTTCAGCCTGGGCGGCAATTTCACGCAAAGCGAGTGGGCGACAAGTGTTTATACCGCCTGGCGGCACAATGCCTTGTGGGGCGATGCGATCGCGAGCTGGGGCACGTTGCAAGACACGGTGAACCGCCAAGTTCCCCTCGGCGTCACGACGCAGTCCAATCAGTCTTCCACCAGCGGCACCAACGTCTCGTTTGCGGCCGAGATCGGCTACAATTTCACCACTTCCATGGGCACGGCGCCCGGTCTTGCCTACAACGCTCCGCCCACGCCGCTCTCGCTTTTCACGCATGGGCCGGTCGTCGGCGTCATCCTGCAGCAGGTCGGAATCGACGGCTTTACGGAAGTCAATCCGAGCGGTGCACCAACGGCATTGTCGTTCGGATCGCAGACGCGCAATTCGGCGATCTCCGAGCTTGGCTATCAGGCCAGCGTGAAATACGGGATCTGGGAGCCGTATGCGAAGGTGGTGTGGGATCACGAATGGGCCGATCTCGACCGCCTGGTTGCCACGTCGCTGACATCGATCGTTGCACCGAGCTTCTCGATGCCCGCGGTCATACTGGGCCGAGATTGGGCGACGGCTACGGTTGGCACGCGGGTCAGATTGGGCGACAGGTTCAGCGCCTTTGCGGCCGTTATCGCCGAGATCGGTCAGAACAACGTCACCACTTATGGCGGCCAGATCGGTATCAACTGCGCGCTGAATTAGAGGCCTGCGGTTTCACAAGTGACGCGATGGCGGCGTTTGATCCGCGGCGTAGCGGCCGATCCGGGTTTGCCGTCCACGGACGCGAAGCGAATGGTCTCCTTGCAGGGGAGATCGGACCGATCTCCTCGCGCGCACCCTGCCGCGCCACCGCGCCGTGACATGACACCTTCACGATAGCGCGCGATTTTGCACGGGCCTTTTGCCGAGACAGCCAATTTTCACGGATCGCCCATGATTGCCCGCGGCGCCGAGCTGAGCGTCAATTGTCTGACGCATTCCTTACCGTGGGCTTTTCGAGTTTTCCTCACGCAGCTTCTGCTCGGCGCCTGGCTCGCCACATCGATGCCATGCGCGGTTGGCGCCGAACAGCCTCAGGCCGCGCCGCTTCGTATTGCCGTCTATGATGTGCCGCCCTACGGATATGTGAACCCGGACGGTTCGATTTCCGGCATCAGCGCGGACCTGTGGCGCCGGGTCGCCGAACGACTGGAACGGCAATTCAAGCTGATCCCGGTTTCGGAAATGGAATCGATTTTGAGCGGTCTCGAGCAAGGTCAGTTCGACGCGGCGATCGGCGCGATCACGATCACGCCGGAACGGGAGAAACGCGTGGACTTTTCCTACCCCGCTCACCGGTCGGGGGTAGCGGTGGCGTTGCGCAAGGAAAAAGGGCCGCTTTCCGCGCTCAAATCCTACGCCGCCGCGGCGACAGAGTTGAGCCCCTTGATTGTCAGCAGCCTGGCGATGCTTGTTCTGATCGGCATTGTGATGTGGCTGATCGAACGTCGTCACCCTTCGGCGCTGGGTTCGGAGTCCTCGGTCGTCACGCTGCGCGACGGGCTTTACTGGGCCATCGTGACCATGACGACCGTGGGTTACGGTGACAAGACGCCGAAATCGACCGTCGGCAGGGTCATCGCCGTCTCATGGATGTTCGCCAGCCTGGTGTGGGTTTCGCTGTTGTCGACCAGTCTGGTGTCGCGACTGACCGTCGAGCGCGTCGAATCACGCGACCTCGCTGCCAGCATGGATCTGACCAGAAAAAAGCTGGCGGCGGTGGCGCAGTCCTCGGGCGCCGAATATCTCGACCAGCACCATCTTCAATACACGAAATTCGACAACCTGCCGGACGCGCTCAACTCGCTGGCCGGCGGAACATCCGACGCGGTCGTCAACAGCGTGGGCGCCTTGCAATATCTGATTTCAAAGCGTTACGCGGGTGCTGCGGAAATGCCGCAAGGCCTGCTGGCGCCGGCCTATATGGCGATCGCGCTCCCCGAGCATAGCCCGTTCAAACGGCCGATCGACGAGGCCCTCGTGAAGATCACGTCCGACCCGGAATGGATATCGCTCGAGGATCAATTCTTCGGCAAGTGATCCGGAGGCAAGTTCATTGCCGAAAAAACGCGCACCGGCCGCCGCCGCGGATTATCCGAATCTTTATGGTTAATGGATAGCTCTGTTTCGGGGAACGCCTGCAGACTGCTCGCAATGGGGGAATTCACTTTGAACTTCGCGCAATTGAATATTCGTGGACGATTGATTCTCGGCTTCAGCGTGCTTTGCATCCTGCTGGCCGCCGTGGTGGGCACGACGGTCATCAAGGTTCGGACCGTCAGCGAATCGACCGAGCGGACGGTCAACCTCCGGGTTCCGACCGCCATGACGGCAAGCGACCTGGTTGCGGGGGTCTATGCATCACTCGCGTCGCTGCGCGGCTTTCTGATCACCGGCAACGACGTGTTCAAGTCCGAACGCGCGACGCTCTGGAAAGAGATCCAGGCGCATGGCTCCGACATGGATCGTCTCTCTGGCCATTGGACGGTCGATCAGAACGAGGCGGACTGGAAGCAGGCCAAACCGTTGCTCGACGAATTGCGCAACGCGCAAGACAAGGCCGAGGCGATCGCTCACACCATCGACGAGCAGCCAGCGGCAAAGATCCTTGCGACCGAGGCGGCTCCGCTTGCCAGCCTCATGCTGCAGAAAGCGACGTCCATTATCAACGAAGAGGGCAATATTGCCTCTACCGATACGCGCAAGAGCCTGTTGATCGACTTTGCCGACATGCGCGGCAGCATGGCGATGGCGATCGGCGCGATCCGCGCCTATCTTCTGACCGCGGACCAGGCCTTCAAAACCGAGTTCGTTGAACTCTGGGCGATCAATCAGAAAAAATTCGACGCGCTGTCGAAACGGAAATCGGAGATGACGCCCGATCAGCAGGCCGCCTTCGACTCGCTTGTCGCAGCCCGTGCCAAGTTCGCTCCGCTGCCGCAGAAGATGTTCGAGATCCGGGCATCGGACCGCTGGAATATGGCGCAATGGTTCCTGACCAACGAAGCCGCTCCCCGTGCCGACAAGCTGCTCGATATCTTTGCGGGAGCGAAGAACCCTGCGGGCTTGCGTTCCGGCGGGATGGTTACGCGTCAACAGGACGACCTGAAAGCGGATGGTGCGGCAGCTCTCGCCGAGACCAATTTCCTCATGACCTTGCTTTGGGTCATGATGGGCATCGGCATCGGCATCGCTGCAACCGTGGTGTATTTGACCAACCGTTCGATCGTGCCGCCGATTCTCAAGATGGTCGACGCCATGGGGCAGCTTGCCGGCGGCGATCACTCCGTCGACATTCCCGCAACCGACAAGAAAGACGAAATCGGCCTGATGGCGCGAGCGGTTCTGATCTTCAAGGAGAACATGATCAAGGCCAGGGAACTTGCCGCCAAGGAGGCCGCAGCGATCAGCGAACGTGTTGCCCGTGCGGCACGGGTGAACGACCTGACTGAAAGGTTTGATTCGGATATCTCGTCGGTGCTGAAATCGGTAGCTTCAGCCTCGACAGAATTGCAGGCGACGGCATCGTCGATGACCGCGACAGCGGAAGAAACCAGCCACCAGGCCACGGCGGTGGCGGCCGCGACCGAGGAGGCTTCAGCAAATGTTCAAACCGTTGCCGTGGCATCCGAGGAACTGGCCAGTTCCGTCACTGAAATCGGCCGTCAGGTCGCGCTATCTGCGACGATCGCGCGGAACGCCGTGACCGAGGCCGATCGCACCAATACGACGGTTCAGGGCCTGTGCGATGAAGCGGCCGGCATCGGCGATGTCGTCAAGCTTATCAACGAAATCGCCGAACAGACCAACCTGCTGGCACTCAATGCCACGATCGAAGCAGCGCGCGCCGGCGAAGCCGGCCGCGGCTTCGCCGTGGTGGCGGCCGAGGTCAAGAGCCTCGCCGAACAGACCGCGAAGGCAACCGAGCAAATCAGCACTCAAGTCTTGTCGATCCAGACCTCGTCCAGCGAAGCCGTGGGCGCCATCAAGGGGATCACCGCCACGATCAATGAAATGAACGAGATCGCCGCCGCGATTGCCAGTGCCGTGGAGGAACAAGGCTCTGCCACGCAGGAGATCGCTCGCAACGTGCAACAAGCGGCGCTCGGCACCAATGAAATCACATCGAACGTCTCCGGCGTTCAGCAAGCTGCCGGCGATACCGGCGCCGCAGCGCATCAGGTTCTCGAAGCATCCGGCGAGTTGTCCAGGCAGTCCGAGACGATGCGAAGCAAGGTCGAGTCCTTCCTGAGCAACATCAAGGCCGCCTAATCCGATACGGTTCTCCGCCATTGCTTGTTGCGCGGAGGTGGAGGGCCGGCCCGGTTTGTCGATTTTCGGATTCGCACAAGTTTCGATACGGAAATTGTCCGTACCGGGGTCAGTCGCGACCGGGCCGAGTGTCAGTTTGCAAACTGACGCTCCGTCGCGGATGGAGCGGCTTTGGGAACCTCGAAGAGCTCCGGAAGGTTCTTGTACCAGGCCATCAACCAGGCAGCCCCAACCATGAGCATGATGCCGGCAACGCTGACAAGTATCTGGGCGATGTCGCCGCCGGCAACCTGAACAAGGAACCAATGGGCGCCGAACGACAACAGGACGCCGAAGCAGAAGATGGGGAGCGAATGCTGTCCGCACAGGATGAGCGGGCGCAGCACCATCGAGGAGAGCTTCGCCGAATCGCGAGGAAGAAATCGTGCGATCAGAACAAGTGCGGCGAGGAAGTGAACGACACGCGGCGGGTCCATGTTGGACTTGCTCATCGGATAGAGCACCTGGTGCAGCCAGTTCGGCACCAACGGCTTCAAGCTCGGGAAATGCCAGGTCATCGCGATGCAGAAGGCAAAAACCAGCATGGCAATGGCGAGGACCATGACCGTACGCGATCTTATGACCCATTGTAACTTGAGACCGCCACCGCAGGCGCACCATGCGCCGAACACAAACATCAGTTGCCAGGCAAAGGGATTGAAATACCAGCTCCCGTGCGGGAACGAGGGCAAATTCCAGCCGAACCAACGTGCGAGGAAATAGAGCGCGATGGAGCCGAACAAGCACCAATTCGGACGGCGCACCAAACCCCACAGCATGAACGGTGACGCCAGCATAAAAACGATGAAGAGCGGCAGTACATCGAGGTTGACGGGCTTGTACCTCAGCGTCAGCGCCTGTCCTATCATCACATCGGGATGCTGAAGAAACTGGAAGACGTTGAATTCGTGTTCGTACATCGGGCTGTCGAAATGACGCGCGGTGCGCGCGACCTGCGCCGTAAAAAGCAGAAACAGGAAAATGTGGGCGAGGTACAGCTGCCAGGCCCGCCTCAGCAGCCGTTTGGTGGCGGCGATAAACCGGCCATCACGTACCGCCGGACCATAGATGTAGCCGGCACAATAGCCGGAGATGAAAACAAAGAATTCGGTGGCGTCGCTGAAGCCGTAATTGCGGATCGTCAACCAGCCGACGACGTCGTAGGGGATGTGATCCAGGAAAACCATCCACTGCCCGATGCCTCTTACGAGATCGAGCCGCAGGTCTCGTTCGGGCGGGCCTGCGGGGTTCATGTCTGTATGATCGGTCATGACAGATCTGCTCTGTTTTCGGCGTTTCGCCTGCGATCTTGAAAGCCCTATCGCTGTGACCCCGCGTAATATTACGCCATCCCGGTCAACGGCGGAACCGCGCAGGTGCTTGATCCGGACTCAAAATTGACAACCGGGGCCGGCTGATTGTGCCTGACGGGCAAATCACGGAGCCGCCTGTCCAGCCCATCGCGCAAAAATATTCTGGTGTTCTTCAGACCCAAATCACTTCTACATCTATCGCCATCCCGGCCCACACAGAGGGGCGTTTCGCGATCGTCACGGACGTAGGGCGGGGATGCGATGGACGCGAAAGCACGCAGCGCAAAGATTTTGCGCGGACGAACGGCGCTGACGCGGACGGCGAAGTCGTGTGGTCCTGACGCCCCGACGCTGGCGTCAAGTTGGTGGAGACAACTCCACTGGCGACGGTGGCAACAAAGCCCGGTCACCGGGGAGAGTACGAAGGAAACCGTTAAAACCATTGCGCGGGGAATGCCGGGCGACCCGGCGTGACCGTGGTGACTAACGCGCGTGCTTACTACCACTACACGCGCGGCTGCGGGTGCATCGGGCACCCGGCATTCCCTGCGCCCTCTGTTTTCGAGGGACGCGAGATGCAAGCCTCGGGCGCATCGCGCCGCGAGAAGGCGGAAGCGCGTCAACGTCATTGCAAGGAGCGAACGCGACGAAGCAATCCATTCTTTCTTTGCGGCTATATGGATTGCTTCGCTTGCGCTCGCAATCACGGTTGGTCTCGGTGTGGACCGCTGCGTCGCCTAACGACCGCCCAGGGGTTTATGGGTCCCTGTTCGCACGGACGACGAGCAGGATAGTCAAAGCTTCGCCAGCCGTCCGCACATACCGTCTCGCCTGACGGAATATTTCGGCGCTTGCCAAGGCTGCTCCGAAAGGCCAGAAAAACGGCGGGACGAAACGTCAGCGGAGCGAAATATTGAGTATCAAGGGCAAGGCCTATATCGCCGGGATCTACGAACATCCGACCCGGCACGCACCCGATAAATCCACAGCACAGCTCCATGCCGAGGTCGCCAAGGGCGCGATTGAAGACGCCGGGCTGACCAAAGCCGATATCGACGGCTATTTCTGCGCCGGGGACGCTCCCGGCGGCGCTTGGCCGATGGTTGATTACCTCGGTCTCAAGGTCCGCCACATCGATTCCACCGAAACCGGCGGCTGTTCCTACCTGATCCATCTCGGACATGCCGCGGAGGCGATTGCCGCCGGCAAATGCTCGATCGCGCTGATCACACTGGCCGGCAAGCCCCGCACCAGCGCGATGCCGCCGCGCGCGGCGGGCGCCGAAGCCGATTTCGAGGCGGCCTACGGCGCTACCACCCACAACGCCTACGGCATGTGTGCCATGCGTCACATGCACGACTACGGCACCACCAGCGAGCAACTGGCGTGGATCAAGGTCGCGGCATCGCATCACGCGCAATACAATCCGCACGCGATGCTGCGCGACGTCGTCACCGTCGAGGACGTGCTCAATTCACCGATGATCTCCGATCCGCTGCACCGGATGGATTGCTGCGTCGTCAGCGACGGGGGCGGCGCCCTGATCGTCACCACTCCGGAAATCGCCAAGAGCCTGAAGAAGCCGCTGGTGCGCTTGATCGGGCAGGGCGAGGCGATGAAGGGACCGCGTGGCGGCAAGGATCTCGATCTGACCTACTCCGCCGGCGTCTGGTCGGGACCCCGGGCGTTCGAAGAGGCCGGCGTCACCCCGAAGGACATCAAATACGCATCGATCTACGACAGCTTCACCATCACGGTGCTGATGCAGATCGAAGACCTCGGCTTCTGCAAGAAGGGCGAGGGCGGCAAATTCGTCGCCGACGGCAATCTGATTTCCGGCGTCGGCAAGCTGCCGTTCAATACTGATGGCGGCGGCCTGTGCAGCAATCATCCGGTCAACCGCGGCGGCATGACCAAGATCATCGAAGCGGTGCGGCAACTGCGGGGCGAGGCGCATCCGAAAGTGCAGGTGCCGAACTGCGATCTTGCCGTCGCTCATGGTACCGGCGGACTGCTCGGCGTGCGTCACGCCGCCTCAACCTGCATTCTGGAGCGTGTGTGATGGCCGATGCCAAGAAAGAAGCCAAGAAATATCCGGCGCCGCAAGGCAATCCCGAAACCAAGCCGTTCTGGGACGCCGCCGCCCATGGCAAATTCCTGATCAAGCGCTGCACCGCCTGCGGCGAGCCGCATTATTTTCCGCGCTCGGTCTGTCCGTTTTGCTATTCCGACAAGACGGTGTGGGAAGAAAGCCCGGGCGAGGGCCAGATCTATACGTTCAGCCTGATGCGCAAATCCGCGACCGGGCCTTACGCGATCGGCTGGGTCACGCTGAAGGAAGGCCCTTCGCTCATGACCAATTTCGTCGACTGCGATCTGGACAAGTTGAAGATCGGCCAGAAGGTCAAGGTGGTGTTCAAGCCGACCGACGGCGCGCCGTTGCCGTTCTTTACGCCGGTGTGAGTTCTTCCCTCTCCCCTTGCGGGAGAGGGCGCAGTCATGAGCCGCTAAAGAAAAACAAAATCGGGAGGAAAATACCGCAATGCCGATCAAGTACGACGAGTTGATGGCGCTGAAAAATCTCGGTCAGAAATACGCCTACACCGATCGCGAGGTGATGCTGTACGCCTATGGCATCGGAATGGGCGCCGACCCGATGGACGAGAAGGAACTGGCCTTCGTCAACGAGGCGGTGGCGATACCGCGCGCCTTGAAGGTGGTCCCGACCTTTGCTTCGGTCGCGGCATGGGGAGCCGGGCCCGGCGAAATGAATCTCAATCGCCTGATGGTGGTCGACGGCGAGCGCGACATCACCTTTCACAAGCCGCTGGCGGTTAATGCCCACATCGTGGCCGATTCGACCGTTCTCGATGCCTTCGACAAGGGCAAGGACAAGGGGGCGGTGATCCGCCACAAGACGGTGCTGAAGGACGAGAAGGGCGAGCCGTTGGCAACCCTGGTCGCCTCAAGGTTTGCGCGCGGCGATGGCGGGTTCGGCGGGCCTTCCGAAGGTCAGCCTGAACCGCACAAGGTGCCGACCCGTGCGCCGGACAGGTCCATCGATATCCCGACCCGGCCGGATCAGGCGCTGGTCTACCGGCTCTGCGGCGATCGCAATCCGCTGCACTCTGATCCCGAAACCGCCAAGCGCGCCGGCTTCGCCAGGCCGATCCTGCACGGCATGTGCACCTACGGCATTACCTGCCGCGGTGTGTTGCAGACCTATGCCGACTACGACGCTTCCGCCTTCCGGCAGCACGCCGCGCGGTTTTCCTCGCCGGTCTATCCCGGCGAGACCGTGACGATGGATCTGTGGAAGGACGGCAACGTGATTTCGTTCGAAGCCAGGGTGAAGGCACGCAACGTCGCCGTCATCAAGAGCGGCAAGACGGTGCTGGGATAGAGCCTTCGTGCCCCGGACGCAGCGCGGCACATCTTGCTGCGCTGCTGAGCCGGGGCCCACACGCGACAGCAGGAGGTCCCGGCTCTGCGGTGCACCGTAAAGGACGCTGCACCGCATGCGGGACAAGTGAACGCGACGGAGACAACCATGGGATTACTCGACGGCAAGGTGGCGCTGATCACCGGAGCGGGCGGCGGGCTTGGGGAGGCCTACGCCAGGCTGTTTGCGCGCGAGGGTGCCGCTGTCGTGGTCAACGACCTCGGCGGTCCCCGTGACGGCAGCGGCGGCGACGCCTCGATGGCGCAGAAAGTTGTCGATGCGATCAAGGCGGCGGGCGGCCGAGCGGTGGCCAACGGCGCCGATATTTCGACCATGGCGGGCGGCCAGTCGGTGTTCGACGATGCCATCAAGCATTTCGGCCGCGCCGACATTCTGGTCAACAATGCGGGCATCCTGCTCGACCAGACCTTTGCCAAGGCGACCGAAGCCGCGTGGGACAAGGTCATGAAGGTGCATCTGAAGGGCACGTTCTGCGTCACCCAGCCGGTGTTCCGCTGGATGCGGGAGAACGGCGGCGGCGTCATCGTCAATACGTCCTCGACATCCGGCCTGATCGGCAATTTCGGCCAGACCAATTATGGCGCGGCCAAGGGTGGCATTTTCGGCCTGACCAACGTACTGGCGATCGAGGGGCGGAAATACAATATCCGGCTGTGGTGCCTCGCGCCGGGCGCGCTGACCCGGATGACCGCCGATTTGCCGCGCTACATTGAAAATCCGAATGCGGCGCTGGGGCCGGACGGCATTGCACCGGCCGTGCTATACATGGTCAGCGATCTATCGGGCGACCAGACCGGCAAAATCCTCGGCGTCTCCGGTCCGCGCGGCGTTCGCGAGATGCGGATGATGGAAAAACCGGGCTGGAAGCCGCCGCATACCGGATGGAAGGCCCAGGATATCGTCGAGCATGCCAGCGAGATTTTCTTTTCCGAGGAAGAGATCAAGATGGGGGCGCGGCGGTTCTAGCTCGCAAGGTTGGGCGCAAGCGAACAGAGGTTCATCATGAAACTCACCCACAAAGCCGCAGGCACCTTCGCCATCGCGCCGACGCCGTTCCACGATGACGGTCGCATCGACGAAAAATCGATTGATCGGCTGACGGATTTCTATGCCGAAGTCGGGTGCGATGGTGTGACCGTCCTCGGTATCCTCGGCGAAGCGCCGAAGCTCGAAGGTTCGGAAGCCGAAGAAGTGGCGAAGCGGTTTATCAAGCGCGCCAAGAACATGCAGATCATCGTCGGCGTCTCCGCGCCGGGATTTGCCGCGATGCGCTCGCTGGCGCGGGCATCGATGGATGCCGGCGCCGCCGGCGTGATGATCGCGCCGCCGCCGCAGCTACGTACTGATGAGCAGATCACCGGATACTTCAGGCAGGCGGTGGAGGCGATCGGCGACGATATTCCGTGGGTGCTGCAGGACTATCCGCTGACGCTGACGGTGATCATGACACCTTCGGTGATCCGCCGGATCGTGACGGACAATCCATCCTGCGTGATGCTCAAGCATGAGGACTGGCCGGGGCTGGAAAAGATCTCGGCACTTCGCGCCTTCCAGAAGGACGGTTCGCTGCGGCCGCTGTCGATCCTGACCGGCAATGGCGGGCTGTTTCTCGATTTCGAGATGGAACGCGGCGCCGACGGCGCGATGACCGGCTATGCCTTCCCGGAATTGCTGATCGATGTGGTGAGATTGTCGAAAGAGGCCCGCCGCGATGCCGCGCATGATCTGTTCGATGCGCATCTGCCGCTGATCCGTTACGAGCAGCAGCCGGGCGCGGGATTGGCGGTGCGGAAATACGTGCTGCAAAAGCGCGGCGTGATCGCTTCCAGCGCACAACGCAAGCCGGGGTCGAGCCTCACCGCAGCGGCAAGGGCCGAGGTGGATTATCTGCTGTCACGGGTGGCGCGGGTCGACAGGCGCGCGAACCTGAAGCCGAGATCCAGCGCGGCGGGTTAGAAAATTCCTTATCCTTCGAGACGCGGCCAAGAGGCCGCTCCTTGGGATGAGGTCCCTCATGGTGAGGAGGCGCGCGTGCGCCGTCTCGAACCGTGAGGAATTCATCAGGAGTTGACCATGTCCGCCGAAGCCGTCGTCCCGCGTCCCGCCTCGACCATCCTCTTGCTGCGCGACGGCGCAGCCGGCGAGATCGAGGTGTTCATGATGGTGCGCCATTATGAGATCGATTTTAACTCCGGCGCACTGGTGTTCCCCGGCGGCAGCGTCGACAAGGGCGATCAGGAGATCATTCAAAATCCCCAACTTTACAGCGGAGGCGAGGGGCTCGACGCGTCTGCCCTGAGTTTCCGGATCGCCGCGATCCGCGAAACGTTTGAGGAAAGCGGGATCCTGCTCGCGCGCCCCCGCGGATCGAAAGCCCTGATCGATGCCAAGCGGGCGAGCGAGATCGAAGCGGCCCATCGCACCGAATTGTGCGAGGGCAAGACGACTTTCCGGAAGGTGCTTACCGACAGCGGAATCCTGTTGGCGCTCGACGAGCTGGTGCCCTATGCGCACTGGATCACGCCGGAGGGCGTGCCGAAGCGGTTCGACACCTGGTTCTTTCTGGCGGCGGCGCCGCCGGAGCAGGTCGGCGCCCATGACGGCAAGGAATCCACCGATTCGATCTGGCTGTCGCCGCGCGAAGCGCTGGCCGGTGGCGAGAGCGGGCGGTTCAAATTGCCGTTTCCCACCACGCGCAATTTGATCCGACTTGGCAAGCAGCCGGGCGTCAGAGCCGCGCTCGGTGACGCCGGCGGCAGGCCGATCGTAACGGTGATGCCGGTGGTGACCAAGATGAATGGCGGCCGCCAGCTTCGCATCCCGCTGGAGGCCGGCTATGACGGCGAATTATTTGAAATCAACGCGAGCTGACGCCGACTTCGACACTTCGACGTTTGACGAAATATCAGCGGTGACCGCCGACATGCGACGGCAGCTACCCCGCCTTTGCCTGCGCGGAGGCGGCGGCATTGTCCTCGGCGTGAAGCCTTCGCAACTCGCGCTTGAGCACCTTGCCGGCGCCCGAGAGCGGAAACGGTTCGGTCCGGATATCGACGCTGCGCGGACTCTTGTAGCCGGCGATCCTCTCCTTGCAGAACGCGATGATCTCCGCGGCATTGACCTGGGCGCCGGCCTTCGGGATCACGAAGGCGTGGACGGCCTCGCCCCATTGCTCGCTGGGGATTCCGATCACGGCGCATTGCGACACCGCGGGATGCTGCGCGATGACGTTTTCCACCTCCATCGAATAGACGTTCTCGCCGCCGGAGATGATCATGTCCTTCACGCGGTCGACCAGATAGACGTAGCCTTCCTCGTCCATATAACCGCCGTCGCCGGTATGCATCCAGCCGTCGATAATGGCTTTGGCGGTTTCCTCCGGCCGCTCCCAATAACCCATCATGACATTCTGGCCACGCACGGCGACTTCTCCGACCACGCCTGCCGGTACGGGTTTGCGGTCGGCATCGACGATCCGGACCTCGCAGCCGATGGCGGCGCGGCCGCAGGCGCGTTGCCGGTTCTTCTTCGTCGCGGCCTCGCCGGTGTGCTGATCCCACGGCAGATGGGTCGCCAGCGGCGACAGTTCGGTCATGCCGTAGAGCTGATGGAATTCCGTGCCGGGCAGTCCGGCCATGGCACGGTTCAGCAGCGCTTCGCTGATCGGGGAGGCGCCGTACATGATCCGCTTCAGCGACGACAGGTCGGCGGTGTGAAAATGGGGATGATCGGTCAGCATCTGAATCATGGTCGGGACGATCAGCGTGGCCGTGACTTTCTCCTTCTCGATCGCGGCCATCACCAGTTCCGGATTGAAGGTCCTGACGATCACGTTGGTGCCGCCGCCGATCAACGAGGGAAACATGGCGCCGCCATTGGCAAGGTGAAACATCGGCGCGGCGTTGAGGTAGATCGTGCCTTCGGGCAGCAGGCCTTCGCTCAGCATATGCAGCGCATTGCTGACGATGTTGGCGTGACTGAGCATCACGCCCTTGGAGCGGCCGGTGGTGCCGCCGGTGTAAAAAATGCCGGCGAGGTCCTCGCGCGGAGCCATCGCGTCGGCGACCGGTTCGCTCGCGGCGATCAGCTTCTCGTAGTCCTGCGCCTCGGCCGGCCCGGCATCGTCGTCGGCATAAATCAGTTTCATCGCAACCGCGTTCGCCAATTCGACGCCCATTGCAGCGAAAGCCCTGTCCACCACGAGAACCGAGGCGCGGCAGTCGTGCAGCGAGTCCTCGATCTCGGCATGGCTCCATCGGATGTTGGTCGGCACAATGACCGCGCCTGCCCAGGCGATGCCGAGATAGAGTTCGAGATATCGATCGGAGTTCAGCATCAGCACCGCGACACGGTCGCCACGCTTGACGCCGAGGTGCTGCAGCGCCCCCGCCAGCCTTGCGACCCGCTCGGCGGTCTCGCGCCAGCTGCGGCGGCGCTCGCCGTCGACGGTCGCGATCCCCTCCGGATTGGTCTGCAGTACCCTGCGCAGGCCCTGGGTGACGTTCATGAAGCTCTCCCTGATATCGCCGGCGCTCGATGCACCGTCTTGATTGGCGGCGATCATACTGACCGGCGCGGGCGTCGCAAGTGCACCGCCGGCTGCCGTTGCAGACACCCTCGGGCCCACGCCGCCCGGGTCGCGGGGGGTAGGGGCATGTTCCCCCCGGGGCGGATTCCGGCGTATAAAAGTGGACTGCTCGGAGTCGGTCCCGAACCCCATGCCCTTTGCCGCAATCGCCCAACGGATACGCTTGTTCTCGCTTTCGATCGGTCAATTGACCTTTGCGAGCTTCATGCTGCTGTTGGCGATGATCGTGATGACGAGCGTCGCCAGTGTCGTTGCCATCCGCCACACCGATGCGACCTTCGCCGAACTGCAGCGCCTGGAAAGCGTCGGCGATCTGGCGGAGGAGATCGACCGGCGCATGAACGAACTGCGGCTCGCGGCGCGGGACTTCGTCACCGATCCGGCGATTCCATCGAGCCAGGTCTGGGAGGCTGCGGCCTCGTTGACCCCGCTCTTGAAGAAAACCCGCCTCGAACTAGCCCCCGAGCAGCAATATATGATCGACGGGGTCACACGACGGCTTGCGAATTACCGCGACGGCATCGAGCGCGTCAGCGCCCTGATTGCGCGCCGCGCCGAACTGGTTACAGCCTTGCCGCCGGTACGCGAGCGGTTCGAAGCAGCGATCGCCAAAGTGACCGACCGGGCCGCCGCGAACAATCTGTTTCAGACACAAAACCGGATTGCCGAGGCGTTGCTCGCGCACGACCCCACGGCAGCCCAGCAGTTCGCGCAACACATGCGGACGCTGACGATTGACGAACCGGCGCTGCGCTCTGCGGTCGATGCCTACGCCGATGCCATCATTTCAATATCAAGCACCGAGAGCCAGATCGCCGATCTCGACAAGGAAGTGCTCGGCACCGAAGGCCGTGAGATCGGCCGCGTCACCGATTTGCTGCGCGCTGCGAGCGCGCGTCGGGGGCGGGTGCTTGCCAACGATTTCGCAAGGACGCTTGCCGACGACAAGTGGCAGAGCATCGTGCTCGGGATTACCGGAGTTCTGATCGGCGTGCTGGCGGCGCTGTTTGTGGTGCGGCGAACCGTTCGTCCGCTCAAGGCCATCGCCGGGGCCATCCGTGCGCTCGCCGGCGGCGAGAAGCACACCTCGATCCCCGCCACCGACGTGGACAACGAGATCGGCGACATCGCGCGCGCCGCCGAGGTGTTCCGCCGCTCGCTGGTCGACGCCGACGCGGCGCGCGAGGCGGCCATTCGGGCGCTGGCCGAGCAGCGGCTCGCTGAGGAAAGCTATCGCAAGCTGTTCGAGGGTTCAGTCGACGGAATTTATGTGACAACGCCGGCCGGCAAACTTCTCAACGCCAATCCGGCGCTGGCGCGGATGATGGGATACGAGACGCCAGAGCAATTGATCCGCGCCATCGACGATATCGCGCATGCGGTCTACGTTCATCCGGCGGCGCGCGCGGAATACCAGTCGCTGATGGCGCGCGACGGCATGGTGCGCGAGTTCGAATATCAGGTGCGTCAGCGCAGTGGCGCGATCCTCTGGCTCTCCGACAGCGCCACCGTGGTGCGCGACGAAGCCGGCGAGGTCATCCGCTATGAAGGAACGGTGCGCGACATCACCGACCAGAAACGCGCCGAGGATGCGATCGCCGAGGGCCGGCGGCTCTTGCAGCAGGTGATCGACACCGTGCCGGCGGTGATCAATGTCAAGGACAAGAACCTGCGCTATGTGCTGATGAACCGTTACATGGCCGGCATTTTCGGGATCGAGCCGGCCGACGCGATCGGCCGCACCACCTCTGACCTGATGTCGCGCTACGGCGCGCAAAAGACCGACGAAAATGACCGGCGGGTCTTGAAGGCCGGCAGGGGGCTCGGATTCTACGAAGAGGAATATATGGATTCCGCAGGCAATCTGCGGCAATGGCTGGTGAACAAGCTGCCGCTTTTCGACGCCGACGGCGCGATCGAAAACATCGTCAGTGTCGCGCTCGATATCGGCGAGCGCAAGCGCGGCGAGCAGGAGATGCGGAAGGCCAAGGACGCCGCCGAGGCGGCATTGCACAATTTGCGCGAGACCCAGAATTCACTGATCGAGGCGGAAAAGCTGGCCGCACTCGGACGGCTGGTGGCGGGCGTCGCCCACGAAGTCAACAACCCCGTTGGCATCAGCCTGACGGTCGCCTCGTCGCTGGAGCGGAAGACTGCGTTGTTTACCGCCGAAGTGGCGCGCGGCGATCTCAGGCGATCTTCCTTGAATGAATTTCTTGAAACCAGTCGCGATGCGTCGTCGCAACTGGTCGCCAATCTCAATCGTGCGGCTGAATTGATCCAGTCCTTCAAGCAGGTCGCCGCCGACCGCAATTATTCGGATCAGCGCAGCTTCGACCTCGGCGACCTGACCGAGCAGGTTGTGATGAGCCTGCGGCCGGGACTGCGTAAGCACCATCTGACGCTCACGGTCAATTGCGAGCCCAATCTCACGATGAACAGCTATCCGGGGCCTTACGGACAGGTGCTCACCAACCTGTTCCTTAACTCGGTGGCGCACGCCTTTCCGGATGGCAGGCCCGGCGAGGTGCATATCGAGGTTCGGGGATCCGGCAAGGACAATGTCGAAATCATCTTCTCCGACAATGGTTGCGGCATGAGCCTCGACGTCCGCCGCCGTGCCTTCGACCCGTTCTTCACGACCCGCCGCGATCAGGGCGGCACCGGGCTTGGCTTGCATATCGTCTACAGCATTGTGACCAATCGCCTGGGCGGCCGGCTCGACCTCGATTCAGAGCCCGGAAAGGGCACGCAAATCCAGATCATCCTTCCCCGGGTTGCGCCGCTGGAGCAGGCTGCCGAATAGCGTGCCCGATTGCGCTAATCGCTCTCGGCCAGCTTGCGCAGGGTCGCCTTGAAGATCTGACTGGCCTTGCCGACCAGAGCCGTCCCGTTCATGACAGCCGCCGTGTCGGTGAAGGTGCCTGAAACGCCGACGCCGACCGGGCTCGGGCCGCCGAACAGCGGATTCTCGTCCGGGCTGCTGGTATGGCGCTGGATCAGCACTTCACCTTTGAAGGTATCGCCCTTCGCGGTGTAGGTGCCTGTGTAAAACAGATAGGCATCGCCGCCGAGAATTTTGCCATCCCGGAACACGACAACACCGCTGCCCTTGCCGGAACGACCGTCCTGCAGGCTGACATGGATCGAGTACAGGCCGTTTTTCATGGTGCCCCGGTTACCGTATCCGGCCCAGCGGAGTAGGTAGATTGTTATGCCAAACCCGGCCCGGCAGCGTCAACGCGACAGGTTGACCTCGGCCCCCAAAAGAGGGGCAGGTTCGGCGCAAAACCACCGTATAATGCCTCTTACCCCAGTCAGAGGTCGCACCGCGCCGGCGCGCTGCTCTTGCTCACCCATACTTCCTGTCACGCTCAAGCAGTTCGATCGAGATCCCCTGCGGCCCGCGGATGAAGCAGATGCGAACGCCCGGCCGAATGGTCGTAGGCTCCCTGGTGAACTCGACACCCTTCGCCTTGATCTCGGCGGCCACCGCGTCGATATCCTTCACCGCCAGTCCGAAATGATCGAGCCCCTGATAGGGCGTTGCCGGCGGGCTGTTGACGCCGTCCCCCGCTGCGACCGGCGCGATGAAAACGTTGGCGCCGCCAAGTTTGACGTCGATCCGCCCTGGGCCGCGGATGATCACGCCGCCGAGGATATTTTCAAGCCAGGCGGCCGTAGCCTCCGGATCGGGACTGCGCAAATGAACATGGTCCCAGGTCACGATCGGCATCGTCGGTCTCCCCTTGGCTGTTTTCTGACGTTGCGAAGCCGCGCGGCGGTCGTGGCATGCAGCGTTCAATCTAGCGGCCGGATTCCCGTATGGCCATCCCTCAGGGCGCGCGACCGCAGCGCTACTGCATTCCAATATTGTTCCGTTTCGATGCAACCATTTCCGGCTTCGTCGGTTGATAGACAACGGCGGAACCGCGCAAATCGGCAGTCGTTTCGGAAGCCGCGCGGAGTAACGCCCGCGCGGCTTTTTGCTGTGCGGCAGAGCAGGGTGCCTGTTTAGCCGCCTGTCGAGGGCATGGCCATGGCAACGCAGTTTGAGCCGTCTTGCGGCGAAATGATTCGGCTGACGGGTCGCGATCATCCAAAATGGGTTGCCCTCGCGAACGTGAGAACCTGTCTCGCCCTGTTCGCCTTTGTCATGTTTATCGGATTTGTGACGTGGGGCATGCTTTCCGGCCCGAGCGACGCAAGGAGCGAACGCGGTACGGTGCCTTCAACCGCAATGGTGGCGCAAAACGCACCGCAGTCCGATCCGGTCGGCACGTCGACCCCGGCCACCTTGGTAGTTCCTGCCGAAGAGGCTGCGGCGCCGGCGCAAGCGGCGCCGGTCGATGCACTCAGGATTTCGTCGCAATCCTGGCGGAGGGGCGGGCTCGGTTCGAACGCCCAGGTGACGCTTACGCTCCGCAACGGCAACGATTACGCGGTCAAGGATATCGAGATCTCCTGTGCCTTCAGCCGCAGGGACGGAAGCCATTTGACCGACCGGACGCGCACGATTCCTGACACCGTCAAAATGAAGAGTTGGAGAACCTTTGCCCGCCTGCATGTCGGTTACGTCAATATCAACGCCAACAAGGCGAAATGCTCGCTGATCGCAGCGAACCGCATCTAGTCGGAAGTATTTGCAGTGTGGCTATAACCTGGCAGTAACTTCATTGTCAGATCAAACGGGCCGGTATCGGGAACCAAATCGCAGGATCGCAAGTTAGGCGACTGATCCGCGCCTGGCGCGGAGGGAGTGGTGCCGAAATGCCCTTGGCGCGATATTTTTTCTTCGTCGGCGGAGTGCTGCTCGCGCTGCTGTTTATCTCGGACTGGGTGCTGCCGAGTTTGCCGGTGACTGAGAGGGTGGACACGGGTATCCACAAATCGTCCCTGCGCATCGATTCCGATCGAAAATGGCCGGAGCGCGTCGTGTTCGATACCAGCATTCCGTCGATCGCCCCCGTGCAGACCGCAACGACCGAGGACGCTGCCACGCCTCCGGCGGCGGGTGCGGCTGCCGACATTTCGGCCAAGGCGCGCGACGCATTTGCGCAACTCGAGCCCCCGGTCCCGAAAAAGCCGGAACCGCACCGGAAGCGCAAAATTGCGAAAAAGCACCTCGCCCCGCCGAGGGTGCTGGTCGCCCAGCAGCCGCGGTTTGGCTTTTTCTTCAGCAACATCTGGTAAGCTTGAGAGCTAAAGCATGATCCGGAAAAGTGGACACCGGTTTTCCGAAAAGATCATGCTTAAACAAAAAGATAGAGCGAGATGGCGATTCAACGAAGAGCCATCTCGCTCTAGCGTGCTGGAGTGAGCCCCCGAATTCGTACTGCGCCCGGTCTGCGCCCGCTTTTCCACAACTTCTCAGTGACGGCTGGTCACGGCTTGAGGTTGTGACTCTCAGCCATATGTCACGCCGCAAAGAAAAATGGCCCCGGTCAAAGGGGCCATCCGTCTTGCTGTGTCTCTCATATCACCCGTGGTGATGATGATGGTGATGGAGGTGATGGAGGTGATGATGATGGTACGCCTGTGCGCTTGGAATCGTGCCAACCGAGAACGCAACAGCGGCGATGGCGGCCAAAACGAAAGCAAATTTTCTCATGAAAACACTCCTTGGGCTGGTTTCGTTAGTGAGCAAAAGATGGCGAAAGCACCTGCTCGCGTCAAACAGATATTTATGAATGCTCGTTCAGGAATGAGAGTTCACGGTTGGCGACGCGATGGTCAATATGGGGTGCGTTCGGCCCAAAGCCGCCTTCCGCGACCAAGCCCGGATTGATGAAGAATTGAGGTTGAATCGGGTGGCCCGTGAACAATTCGCTGCGCTTCATCCGACCCGAGAATGGCAGAAAGCCGTAAGACTCTCACTCGAAATACTGAGCGAATTCTGTGCTGCAATCGCCGCGCTGCTATGGTTCGGTTCGGCAAGCATCAGATTGAAGGAACGCGACGTAAAGCGCGGTCTTGGAAGCGGCTTCGCAGACGATCCGAGGGCACTTTTGCAGGTGATCTACAAACAAACCCGGTGGAACGCATGGGCAGCGGGCGGTTGATCCAAATCAAGCGTCGTTTGCTCGATAAGACCCATAAATTAAATACGTATTCGCGAACGAGCCGACTAATGTGCTGGGAATAATTGAGGGCAGGCCAAATTGTTGGGTCTGCAGATAACCTAGGGCGAGCATAGCTTGCGGGCCGCCAATAGAAGCGGCCTTGACTTTGCCGGCTCACGGTCAGTTTACCGCGAAAGACGTCTCGACCGCCGAATAATCCCGCCATAGTGTTGTATTTCACTAGGGCGACAGAGTTGAGTGAAGCACAATGCGGAAAACGATCGTAGCCATGTTCGCACTGGCAGTTGTCGGCTTCCTTCAACCAACCGTAGCGACCGCTTTCGTTGGCGGTTTCAGCCCCGGGAGCGGCTACCCCGCCAGCTTCGGCAGCGATAATGATAATGCGGCCAAGAGCGCTTGTCGCCTGGTTTCGCAACGCGTCAAGACGCGGCACGGCTGGCGTGTCCGACAAGTTCAGGTCTGCAATTAGTCGACGAGAATGGCCGGAGCGGATCCGCCGGCTCACGCCCGTGCCCCTCATTCGTCCCTCTTCAACTTCCGCCCGCATTTGTGGGTGCGTCCGGACGAGGAAAGGTGAGGCTAAGGTACCAAGAAGTCCGGCGCCTCTCGATTTGTTGATCAGATCCGAAAGAAACGCCGCTGGCGAGGAAACTGGCGCGAACCTTCGCACCCCACTCCGCATCGTTCCGGCTGCGGTGACTGCGCGGCCGTCTTAGCCAGGCACGGAATCCACGCCGCGAGACACCGAACGCCCCGCACGACCATTCCGCCGGCCACCCATCAGACCTCGTGCTCGAGCCTTACAGAGGGTCGATGCGTACTTTGCGGAGGTGAGCCGCCTTTTGGCCGGCTTGTTGAGCAAGCGATCTTGTCAGAAGCCGATAGGACCAGCGGACCGAAAGCCGCATAGTCATGGATTTTCATCGAGGACCGCGTGAGGCCATGATCGTATGCTGACATCAAGAGCGAGCACGAGGGATGGCGACAGATCCTAAAAATGTTGTCGACTGCAAGAATATCGGCTCATTCAAAAGGTAATCTTGATCCGGCTCCGATTGGCTGAAAACTCCAGACCAGCCTTTGCGCCCTCAAGCGTTATGATCATGCCTCTTGCATTTTTTAGCTGCACTCCGCCGACGCCGCCTGCCAGGGCAGCGCCCACGCCAACGGCGCCGTAGATTCAGGAAAAAGCGCTCAATTCATTCAAATAGGAGGCGCGTCCCACCAGTCGACTAACTGATGCACCGGCCGTAACGCCGAGGCTCAAACCCGATACCCTGAATCGATAATCGCGACCTCGGAAGGTCAGGATTCCCCGGCCTACGCCAGCGCCTGCAATCAGCCCCGCCTTCGCGAATACGACGCGAACATGCCCGGTTATTGCGTGCGCCAGTTTCATGAGTATAGCCGCTGCGAGCAGGACCAGCACAACAAGTCGCATTGCACGATTTTGCATTGAAACATCGCTTCTGCTAGACTGCGTTGTTTACGTTTGACCCACCGGGGGCAGAATTCAGTTTGATCCGTATCAAAGAAAAAGACAGATTTTCGTATGGTTCGAAAAAATCTGCGGCTGTAAATGCGGTGAGGCGCGCTAATTTATCGCAATCGTATGGGTAGGTGAGACTATCACACTATCAAACGAAACGCGCGAGTGAGGTTGCCAACGCCGACGACCCGGCCCGCGATCACCGCGCATATGACTATTCAGAAAAAATTGTCTCGATCAATACGCGCAAATCAATCGCTTCAGCTAGCAGTTCGCCGCTAGGCAGCCTTCTTGTCCTTCGCGATTTCCTCGGCCAGCAATTTCAGCAGCATTTGATGTCGATTTTCATCACGAGATGGATTCTGCTCATTCTCGGCGATCAGCTTCCTGTAGAGCGCAACATTCGCATCATGAACGAAAGGCGGCATTGCTCCCTCCATAGTGATGGTCAAGCGTGGCGCACTGCATTAATAAATGCTGTTCTCGTGCACGATACAACGCAAGGTTTATTTTCGAAAAGGATGCTCAAATTAGGGACAATGTTACTGTCCGATCGGCTGAATCAAGGGCCAGGAAAGCGCTAGCTGCCACTTAAGCTTTTGCCTCTCATATTTTCAAATTTGAAAATGGACGTGTAGGTAGAAAAATTTGCGCGTTTGATGTCTTTGCCGTGAACAACGCGACGTTCTACCTAAAGAGCCGGGGGATTGAAGTTCGAGAAAGAGCGGGTCTCTCTCAGTGGTGGAAAGCCTGCCTCGACCAAACAACACCATCCTCGTCTGGCTTGACCCATATCAATCGGCGAACCTCGCGCTCGGACTACCTCTTGGCCGTCTGAACAAAGGGGCGATTTCATGAAAATGATTTCATTGGCAGTCGGTGTGCTGGCTGCCGTGGCCGCTACACCGGTATTGGCGCAATCCGTCGACCTGACCGGGACATATAAATGCGTTCAGATGTGTCGAATTGGGCTCGTAGGCAATCCCGCCTTCGTCACCCAGAATGGCCCCCAACTGAACCTTCTGAACGAAGCAGGTCAGGCGTCCCGCGCCTGGCCGGACTGGTACGCACCGGCGACCCGGATCTGGATCGAGAACTATGATTATGGCGCCGTCTACTCTGCCGACGGCATGCTCATCCAGTTCGACAATGGGACGATCTGGCAGCGTGACCTCGGATCGCCGCCACCGCCGTCACCGACGAGGCGTCGGAAGTAGTAGGCCGTCGCAGATGCGCGCTCCCCGAAGTCAGCCGCTGGATTTGAAGTTAGGAAAACATAATGCCCAGCTTCCAGCTTAGCCTCGTAACTCCCGAAAAACTGTTATTTGCTGGTGAGGTCGACCAGGTAGACCTGCCGGGCAAGGAGGGTGATTTTGGCGTGCTCGCAGGCCACGCACCGATTGTTGCGGTCCTGCGTCCAGGAATCGTGACCGCCATCACCGGAACCAGCCATGAGAAGTTCGTGGTGTACGGCGGCTTGGCGGAGTTTGCGAACGCCGAACTCACCATCCTGGCGGACTTGGCGACATCCATCGAAGATGTTGATCTTGCCGAACTTAAGACGAGGATCGAGGAGATGCAAGAGAGCCTCGCAAAGACCCCGCCAAGCGACGAGCTCGATCGCGTCCTTACGCTGCTCGATCACTACAAATCCATCCACATCAATCTGGCGCCAGCGACCCCATTCTAAATTTCGGCGCGCAGGAATAGCCGCGATACGATCAGGATCGAACTCATGACAACCTTCGACAAACGCGAGCAGGGCTTCGAGGCCAAATACATCCATGACGAGGAATTGAGATTCAAGGCGGCGGCCCGGTGCAACAAGATGCTCGGCAATTGGGCTGCGGCCCAGCTTGGTCTGACAGGCGAGGCCGCAGCAAACTATGCCAACGACCTCGTCACCGCGGACCTGGAGAGTCAGACCATGGATGCCACCTTGCACAGGGTATCAAAAGATCTCGCGAAGAAGGGCATTTCGGAGCAACAGGTCGCGAAAAGGATGAACGAATTCCTTCACGTGGCCCTGGAGCAGATTGAATTTGGCATGCAGCAGAAGCCGTCAAGTCGATAGAAATCGCTAAAGGAGACTTGAGATGAAGAAAGACCTTAGAACTTTGGTTTGCGTGGCTGCGCTGGGCCTTCTGGGTACAGCGAGTGTTTCGACTCCGTCACTTGCCGATACCGGTTCGGTTCGCGTCGTATTCACCAAGGGAGGATTTATCATAGGCGTCGGGGGAGGCCACGGTGTCCTGACCTTCCGCGGGCACCATTACCCGTTCACGGCGTCCGGCATGAGCGTCGGGGCAACGATCGGCGCATCAACCACAAAGATGGTGGGGCGGGCTCTGCATTTGCAGTCTCCCGGCGACTTGGCCGGCAGCTACAGTGTGATCGGCGCTGGCGCTGCGCTTGCCGGCGGCGCAGGCGGTGTCGCGCTGCAAAATGCGAACGGCGTGGTCCTCGAGTTGCACGGCGTCAAGGTCGGCGTGGAGCTGTCTGCTGCCGTGGGCGGTGTCACTATCAATATGCGGTAATCCTTTTGCCGCCCACCTGCGAGGGCCTCCTTTGGTCAGGCAATCAGTTCGGCGAGGCAGCAGGGGTTCATCTTTGCAGCACAGGTAGTGTGCAAGCCCGTAGTTGTTGCCCATGCGCCGATATTGAGGAGACTCTTGGAGGACCCGCCCATGGTCGACTTAGCCGATTATTTCGTCGTTGAAACGTCGCGCGACGGGCGCCCCGTTACCATTCGGGCTCTTAAACCTGAGGATCGGAGCGCCATGCTTTCGGCGGTCGGGCGCGTCAGCTCCCAATCCCTTTACCGCCGTTTCTTTGGCCCCAAACGCGGATTTACCGAAAAAGAGACGGATTTCTACGTCAACGTGGACTTCGTCGCTCACGTTGCATTGGTGGCCGTGGTCGATGAAAGCGGCAAAGAGACGATCATTGGCGCCGGGCGCTACATCGTTGCCGAAACCGGCAAAGCCGAGTTGGCTTTGGCAATCATTGACGAATACCAGGGAAGAGGAATTGGAACAGCCTTGCTTCGCCATCTGGTGTCGATCGCTCGCAAGAACGGGCTGCAGCAGTTGGTCGCGGAAGTGTTGGCCGAGAATGGCCCCATGTTGACGCTATTTCGAAAGTGCGGATTTACCTTCAAGAGGGGTGATGCCGGGGTCATGCACGCGGTGCTCGAGCTACGCTGAGCCAGCGTGGCATTTGAACCGGAAACCCAACGAGGGATACCGGAACGCTCCCGCAACGGTCTGCATGGAGGCCTAAGACCGACGAAGATTATCCATCAAGATATATGCGCTGACCAGAAGCACCCAGAAAGGCAACACAGCGAAACTCCAGCCGACGTAGTAGCTGCCGATCAGAACCGCCAATGCGAGAAGATATCCAATATAGGCGATCCAGCGCGGTGTAATGCCGGTATAGATCACAACCGTTGAGGTCGAGAACATGAACACGGCGCCCATTTTGATCGCGTACACGTTTATGACGATGTAGGCGGTGGCACGTGCAAAGTGGAAGACCGCTGAGTTGATTAACTCGCCCTCCTTGGTGCTTGAGGCCAGTAGCGTGACTGCGCCTGTTACCGCGGCTGCAGCAAACAGCATGGCAAGAAAGAGCAAGGCACTGCCGAAGAACACGGTTGCGAAGAAGCGGTCCTCCCTTTGACCGAGCCGGTCGCGCAACACGCCAATAAACCATAGGAAGGCGACGCCCGCTATTGGAACAAGGTTCAGCGCAAGTTCGATCCTCCTTGTGTCCGAACCAAGCCAAGTGCCCGGTTCGAGTGGATCGGCTGGAATCGAGCCGCGAAGCAGCACGAATATCAGGAACATAAGGCCCGAGAACACGATACCCGCGATGGCGGCGGCCTTTGGGGTCTTCATGCGTGCTCGAATGAGAGCCACGTTCTCTTGCATTTGCATCGTCCTAATCTTCGCTTCAGCGGGGGACCCTCAATGCTTGGCTTTTCCGGAGTGTCCGCCGAGGCCTTGGACGTCCGCGATATGCGCGAGCGCCAGCTCCTCTGGATAGGCAAAATGTCCTGCGATCTCGCGATCGAGAAGGCCGAGTTCGACGAACAGCGCGGGATGCCGATGGGCAGGAAGCGTCTGCAGCAGGTTTTCGATCATGGCCCGCAACCGTCGTACGATCTGCAGATTATTGGCGCCGTACGAGCGAACCTCGCTGAAGGCGAGATGAACAAAATCTTCCCAATTTGGCGTTCGGAATACCAAACGCAGCTTTCCGGACCCATCAACTATTTCGTCGGTACGTAGGTTGCGGTTGCCGGCCACGCGCAACATGCGGTGGAGCTGATCGATCGCCAATACACCCGTCGTGGGATCGTTGATCGCCGGTGACAATGCCCGGATCGCAATGTCAACCACGATCCGAAACGCAAAGGTGGGATCCTGATCAATGGTACGTTCCGATCCGAAGGCGACCGACGCGCGCAACGTTTCTTCATCAATCGCGCGAGCGCCGCCGTAAAGTTTGAACAAGGGTTCGTCGACCGAGACGAAGTCGCCGACCTGTGGCACGAATTCGATAATGCCGTCGGCACATTCCACCTCGTTCAGGAGAAGATCGAGATTGACCGCCAGAACAATGCCCGAGGTTCCCCGATGCCTGATGATGGCATCTGGACACCCAAGATTGAGTTTTTCACCGTCCTGGGTCGGTCCCGTGCTTAGGTTGGGATAGACACTCTCGACGACGGCGATCCCGTCCTGTCCCACATGCGCCAAAATGCTGATAGGCCGCAATAATCGCGATGCGTAGTCGATCAGATAGAAAAACGCCGCAAACGAAAATATGCCAAGCAGGATGGCGGTGAGCACGACCAGCTGGTGAACCTCTTGGTCCATTTTGTTCTGCGCACCCAGCGCGAACATCAATGTGAAGATCAAAAGGCCGACGGTGTATTTGACGACGTCGTTTCGCAATAAAGTTGTTGCGATAATCCGGGGCGTCATTTGGGCGCTTGCGACCTGAATGGCGACCAGCAGCGAGCCGAACGTGAAGACAACGAACGAAAGCGTTGCGGTGACGAAAGCATCAAGTAACGTCTTTGCGCCGGTCGTGCTGTAATTGAGTAGGGTCCAGTCGAGCCACGCGTCAAGGCGATGCAAGGATCTCACTGCGATCAGTGCAACGGGAATGGCAATGAATGGAATGACCCAAAGCGATGATTTGAGGTAGTTTTTCAGTCCATATCGCTGATTCCATCGCATCGGCGTTTGCTATGTCATCGGCTTGGTTGTGTGCCGAGCGACACTCATTGGCAGAGGTTCTCGGCGCCATGGCCATCGGCCTTCGATTTCGAGCACCAGCGTCCAGCTAAGAAAGGTGCGAACGACAACCAGTCCGGCCAGAAGCCCCAAGCTCGTAAAAGTCAGTTCGATCGCAATGGTCTTGACGATGTCGGCGGCGACCAGGACTTCGAGACCCAGTAACAGGGAGCGTCCGATTCGTATTTTGTATTCATCATAAGGGTTCGTGTTGGTGCGCCAGTGGGTGCAGAGATACGTCGACCATACAATTCCGGCGACGATGACGAAAACACCGAAAATTTCGATGCCGATGCCAACAAGATGGATCCAGCTGCTTGCTGTTGATTCGAAGGCAGGCGGGTGCGCGATATTGACGTCCATCGTCGAATCCTGACGCTACCGTGCTTCCAATGCTTGCTGGCAAAGACACGTAGAAAAATATCTTGAGGTCAACAAGGCTGAATGCGTTGATATGCATCAAGGAAGCGGGCTCGCGGGCCGATATTCAAAACCAAGGCCGTTTATGGCTATGGCATCGGCACCAATGTCGGATTTAACGAACCACCGGGAGGAAATTGTCTGGCTTGGGTGGTTTCCGCCAGCCCGTTGGCTCGCTGAATATCGGTTGGCCTGGTTGCCGGGCGATGTCGCCGCCGGGATAACGCTTGCGGCCTACGCGATTCCCGTTTCGTTGGCCTATGCGGGGCTTGCGGGCTTGCCTCCGCAGGTCGGGATCTATGGTTATCTGCTGGGCGGAGTGGGCTATGCCCTGCTTGGATCCTCGCGCCAGCTTGCGATCGGGCCGACTTCTGCTATCTCGCTCATGATTGCGGGAACCGTGGGGGCAATGGCAGATGGGGATGTGCAACGCTACGCACAGATCGCCTGCCTCGCGGCCTTCACGGTGGCCGCGCTCAGCCTGTTCGCGTGGCTCTTGCGTCTGAGCGTGCTGGTTAAGTTGATCAGCGACAGTATCCTGGTGGGTTTCAAGGCCGGTGCCGGCTTGACCATCGCGATGACGCAAATTCCGAGCCTGCTTGGCGTAAAAGGTGGCGGAGACCATTTTTTCGAGCGGGCGTTCCTACTTGCCGGCCAGCTCGGCCAGTCGCAGTATCTCATTCTCTTCATCGGCTTCGCCGCCGTCGGTCTCATCGCGTTGGGTGAGCGATGGCTGCCGGGAAAACCGGTCGCACTCGGAGTGGTAGCGCTTTCGATTGCCGCGGCAACGCTCTTGGGGCTCCCTGCGCTGGGAGTGCCGGTAACAGGGAAAATCCCAGCGGGTCTCCCCACGCTTGCGGGTCCGGAGCTGAGATTGCGCGACGTTGAGGGGATCGTACCCTTGGCCGCTGGCTGCTTGCTTCTGGCCTATATCGAGGGCGTATCTGCCGCCCGCACGTTCGCTGCGAAGAACGGATATGCGCTCGATCCCAGGCAAGAGCTTCTGGGTATTGCTGCGGCCAATCTTGCAGCTGCATTGGGGCAGGGCTATCCGGTTGCGGGCGGATTGTCGCAATCCGCGGTCAACGACAAGGCCGGCGCACGGACGCCGCTGGCACTTGTCTTCGCCTCGTTGACGCTTGCACTTTGCCTGCTGTTCCTGACAGGGCTACTTGAAAATCTGCCGAAAGCAGTCTTGGCGGCGGTCGTGCTCACTGCGGTTTACGGCTTACTGGATTTTCCGGCTCTGCTTCGCATGTGGCGAGTGAGCCGCCTGGATTTCCTCGCTGCAACGATTGCGCTCGTAGCGGTGCTGTTGCTCGGGATATTGCAGGGCATTCTGCTTGCCGCATTGGCCTCCATATCATTGCTGCTCGCGCGGGTATCGCGCCCGCATGTTGCGTTCCTTGGTCGCGTGCCCGGCACTAACAGTTACTCTGACCTTAACCGTCACCCCGAGAATGAGCCGCCGACTGGCGCGATCGTCTTTCGTCCTGAAGCATCGCTGATTTACGTCAATGCCGATGCCGTCATGGAATCCGTCTTAAATCGTCTTCGCAAGCAAGCTCCCCCTCTCACTCGTCTGATGGTCTGCGACCTCTCTGCCGCGCCGTATCTCGACCTCGCAGGCTGCCGCATGCTGCACCACCTCCAGGCAGAGCTATCCAGTCGCGGCATCACCTTTCGCATCGTCGGCGCCCACGGAGCAACACGCGATCTGCTTCGAGCCGATGGTGTCGAGGAAAAAGTCGGCGGACTCGATCGTACCGCGACAGTCGAGAGCGTGCTCCGCGGCAATATTGTATCGGGTGAGGCCGGACCATGAAATTGCAAAACCGAGTTCCGCCTCGGCTGAAGCTCTCAGTAGTTTTCAGACACAACATTCATTCTACGCAAAATCGCCTGGTCATTGTACCGGCCCTTGTCGGATCGCCTTGGCAGCTTGACCGGATCCGGCGACAAGCGCTTGTAGGGAACTGTCCTCAGCAGGTGCGAGATGCAGTTGAGCCGCGCGCGTCGTTTGTCTTCCGAACGGACGATGTGCCATTGCGCATGCTTGGAGTTGGTAGCCTTGAACATCAGGTCACGCGCTCTCGAATAGTCGTACCAGCGTCGGTACGACTCAACGTCCATGGGACTCAATTTCCATTGACGCAGCGGATCGTCGATCCGTGCTGCAAAGCGCTTCTCCTGCTCCTCCATGCCGGCTTCCAGCCAATACTTGATCAAGATGATTCCACCATCTACGATATATTGCTCGACCTCCGGACAAAGCGACAAAAATCGCGCGTGTTCCTCCTTCGTACAGTAGCCCATGACGTATTCAACGCCCGCCCTGTTGTACCAGCTTCGGTCGAAGATCACGATCTCGCCGGCGGCCGGAAAATGCGCCATGTAGCGCTGGAGAAACATCTGGGTTTTTTCCCGGTCGGATGGCGCGGGGAGAGCGACAGTCCGAAACACCCGTGGGCTTACCTTTTCGGTGAGAGCCTTGATGGTGCCTCCCTTGCCGGCCGCGTCGCGTCCCTCAAATATGACGATGACCCGCAACCCCTTGGTCGTGACCCATCTCTGGAGATGACAAAGCTCGACCTGAAGCTTGCGCAGCTCTTTTTCATAGGGCTTTCGCTTCATCTTGGCGTTGTCGTTGTTTTCTTTGTCTCTCACGCTCTGCCCCTTGATCCCGCTCGATAGTTTGGTTGGTATATTAGGATCATCCCCAGCTCAGCGTGATGCCGATATCGCCCGGCACGCCGCCAGGGAAATCGATGATCTGGAAGGCGATCTTGTAACCGCGTGGCTGCAGGTAGTCCTTCCAGAGCTGGTACATCTCCTTCGGGATTCCAGTCAGGGTCTTTTCCCAACCGTTCTCCAGCTGATTGATTGCCCGGCCGCGGTCCGTGCAGAGAACGTTCGGAAACCGAAAGACTTGAACCTCATTTAGTCCGTTTTTCACAGCGCGCTGGATTATGGCGGAGGCACGCTTGACCTTTTCCTCTTCCGAAAGCCCCGAAGGCTTGGTGAGTTCTTCGATTAATTCCCTCTTTTCCATTTCTGCTGCAGCCTGAGTGCGCCTGTACTCTTCGGCCTTCTCGGCTTCCTTCAACGCGGCTTGTTTCAGGATTTCCTTTGCGCTTGGAAGCAGTTCGTCGATGTTCCGCATGGTCGTATCTCCTGTCCTGGACTTCGGGGCGACGACAAGTTTCTGAATACGCTTTTATTTCGCCCAAAAAAATAGCGCGTCCACTCTGGTTCGCTATTGAGATAGATCAATGGGAAGACTGGCTTCATCGACTACTCAAGTTAAGGTGGTGAAAAGATGGAGCTGGAGCATGTCGACAGATCATCAGCAAGTTTCATTCAGTACACCTTTCAGCATTTTCGGCGCTGCCTTTGAATACATGATCGATGCGGCTCAGCGCAGCGTCCTGTTTTGCGACGTGATGCGACAGCGCAGCAATCAATATCGCGAGCATCTTGCCCAGACCGTTCCGCATGTTCTGGACTATAAGGCGGAACTCGTGATGGACGGGCGGACGCTGGAACGCCCGGTCAATTACTTGCTGGTGCGGATTGTGCCGCCGGTGGGCGTTGAGATTGATTCCGCGCGCCGGCCGTTCGTGGTGGTGGATCCGCGCGCGGGCCATGGCCCCGGCATCGGAGGCTTCAAGGCGGACAGCGAAATCGGCGTCGCCCTGAAGGCGGGCCATCCCTGCTACTTCGTCGGCTTTTTGCCCGATCCGATGCCCGGTCAAACCATCGAAGATATCGCTCGCGCCGAAGCTCAGTTCCTCGAAAAGGTGATTGCACTTCATCCACAAGCCGAAGGAAAGCCATGCGTGATCGGCAACTGCCAGGCCGGCTGGGCTGTAATGATACTGGCAACGATCAGGCCGGAGCTATTCGGCCCGATCATCGTTGCCGGCGCCCCTCTATCCTATTGGGCCGGTGTGCGCGGACAGAATCCGATGCGTTATTCCGGTGGGCTACTCGGCGGTAGCTGGTTGACGGCCCTTGCCGGCGACATCGGCGGCGGCAAGTTCGATGGCGGCTGGCTGGTGCAGAATTTTGAAAATCAGAATCCGGCCAACACATTGTGGAGCAAGCAATACAACGTCTATTCCAAGGTCGATACCGAAGCGCCTCGATATCTTGAATTCGAGCGCTGGTGGGGCGGGCACGTCAACCTCAATGCCGAGGAAATCCAGTTCATCGTCGATGAGCTTTTCGTCGGCAACAATCTCGCCGCCGGACGCATCGAAACCTCCGACGGCACTGCAGTCGACCTTCGCAATATTCGCTCGCCGATCGTGGTGTTCTGCTCGAAGGGCGACAATATCACGCCGCCGCAGCAGGCGCTCGACTGGATTCTCGACCTTTATGACAACGTCGATGAGATCAGGTCGTTCGGCCAAACCATCGTTTACACCGTGCACGAGACCGTCGGACATCTCGGAATTTTCGTCTCGGGCGGAGTCGCCAAGAAAGAGCATAATGAATTCTCAAGCAATATCGACCTGATCGATATGCTGCCGCCCGGCCTCTATGAGGCAACCTTCGAGCGCAAGTCCAGCGACACCAAGAACCCTGACCTCGTGTCGGGTGAGTGGGTGATGCGCTGCGAACCACGAACGCTGGATGATATCCGCGCCATGGGCGGCAACTCGCCCGAGGAGGAACGCCGGTTTGCGACCGCCGCACGGATATCGGAGATCAATCTTTCGCTTTACCGAGCGTTCGTGCAGCCGATGGTCAAGGGCTTCGTCACCCCGCCTATGGTGGAGTGGCTTAAGCGTTGGCATCCGGTGCGGATGTCGTACGAGGCATTCACGGATGCCAATCCATTCATGCCGGTGGTGGCAAACGTTGCCGAGAAGGTGCGCGAGAACCGCAAGCCGGCAGCAGCCGACAATCCGTTCCTCAGTGCGCAGGAGCAGATTTCACAGCAGGTGGTCAAGTCGCTCGACACCTGGCGGGAAGTTCAGGAGAAGCTATCCGAGCAGATGTTCCTCGCAATCTATGGATCGCCGGCACTCCAGGCTGCCGTTGGCGTTAGCGCCAAAACCGCGCGGCCACGGCGACCCGGAAGATCGCCACTGCATCGCGAGCTTGTGGAGAAACGCATTGCGGAACTGAAGTCGCTGATCACCAAAGGCGGCCTCCAGGAGTGCACCATTCGTGGTCTGATCTACGTAGGGTTGGCACGAGGCTTCGTCGATGAGCGCGGGGTCGCGGCGCTACGACGCATTCGCTTGACCGAAGAAGCATCGCGAATGACGCTTGCGCAATTCAAGACAACTGCGCGTGAGCAGTTCTTCCTGTTGCTGCTTGAGCCGGAGGCCGCGCTTGCGGCGATCCCGAAGATGCTACCCGCCGACGTGGCCGAGCGCAGGAAGGGCCTCGCCGCCATTCGCAACGTGCTGAGCGCGGGCGGTGAAATCTCCGGCGAGGCTGCAGAACGATTACGAAGGGTCACGGCGCTATTCGAGACCGATGAGGCGATTCCTTCGGTAATAGGCGCTGACAAGGTCCCTTTCGTGCCCGGCACAGAGAGAGCCAAGGCTTCTTAACGGAAGGCTTCGCGGCCGATACTGAGCCAAATGGGAGCAGAGACATGAGCGTAGTTCCGATCGGAACGGGGGAAACCCAGGCCCATTCAAAGTATGAGCGTTTGGTTGCGGCCGCCAAGCTGGCGCCGTCAGCCGTGACCGTCGTAGCGCACCCCTGCGACGAAGCCTCGTTGCGAGGTGTGTGCGAGGCCGCGGCCGCTGGGATCATCAAGCCAATTCTGGTCGGCCCGGAAGGAAAAATCAGGGCCGTCGCCGCGCAATTCAGTCTGGATATCACGCCGTTCGAGATTGTGGATGCCACCCATAGCGAGGAGTCTGCGACAAAGGCCGTCGAACTCATCCAAGCGGCGAAGGGTGAGATGCTGATGAAGGGAAGCCTTCATACTGACGAGTTGATGCGCGCCGTCACTGCAAAAACGTCGGGCCTGCGCACCGATCGCCGCATCAGCCATGTCTTCGCGATCGATGTTCCCGGTTACGCCCAGACATTGTGGATCACGGACGCGGCGATCAATATCTTTCCGGACCTCGATTGCAAGCGGGACATCGTACAAAACGCGGTCGACCTCTATGCCGGGATCGGCCTCGGCGTGCCAAGGGTAGCGATCCTGTCAGCGGTCGAGACCGTAACTTCCAAGATCCCCTCGACCATCGAGGCCGCCGCGTTATGCAAGATGGCGGATCGCGGTCAGATCACAGGCGCTTTGCTCGACGGACCACTTGCGTTTGACAACGCGATCGATCCGGAGGCCGCCAGGATCAAGGGGATCAAGTCGGCGGTCGCGGGCCAGGCCCAGATCTTGGTCGTGCCCGACCTCGAGGCCGGCAACATGTTGGCGAAAAACCTCACCTTCCTGGCGAAAGCGGATTCGGCCGGCATCGTGCTCGGAGCCCGCGTTCCCATTGTACTGACCTCGCGTGCGGATTCTCTGCGGGGCCGCATGGCATCCTGCGCGATTGCGGTGCTCTATGCAGACGCGCGACGCCGCGCATCGACCGTTGCGGCAGCGTGACGTCATGGATACGATTCTTGTCGCCAACGCAGGCTCCTCGAGCGTCAAGTTTCAGGTCTTCGGGATCGAGCAGGAGGGCGGTCTTGAGCGACAAATCAAGGGCCAAATCGATGGGGTCGGCAGCCGGCCGCGGATGCGAGTCGTCTCGGCCGCGGGCGACGTGCTGGTCGACCGCAGATACGAGGCTGTGAACGTCAATGACGTCGCCGCAGCGCTCGCGACAGCTGGAGCATGGTTACGGGACGAACTGAATATCCATCCGGTGGCGATCGGACATCGCGTGGTGCACGGCGGACCGGATTACGACAAACCGGTGGGCGTGGATCAAGATGTGCTGATGCGACTGGAGCGGTACATTTCGCTGGCGCCGCTTCACCAGCCTTATAATTTGGCGCCGATCCGATCGATCCTGGCGCGTTTTCCGGAAATTCCTCAGGTCGCGTGTTTTGACACGGCCTTTCATCGCAGCCACGGCGCCTTGGCGGACCATTACGCGATCCCAGAGCAATTATACGCCGAGGGCATTCGACGCTACGGCTTCCATGGTCTTTCCTACGAGTACATCGCAAGCACCTTGCCGAAAATCGCACCTGAGATCGCTTCGAAGCGGGTGATCGTCGCTCATCTCGGCAGCGGCGCCTCAATGTGCGCCCTCATCGGTGGCCGCAGCGTTGAAAGCAGCATGGGGTTTACCGCGCTCGACGGAATTCCGATGGGTACGCGGCCTGGCCAGATTGATCCGGGCGTTGTGCTCTACCTGATGTCGGAAAAGGGCATGTCGCCCGCAGACACTCAGGCGTTTCTCTATCGCGAATGTGGCCTGAAGGGCCTGTCCGGCATCAGCAACGATATGCGGGAGCTTCAGGATAGCAGCGATCCTCGCGCGGTCTTCGCGGTCGATTATTTCGTCTACCGCGTCGGTCTGAATGCGGGAATGTTGGCGGCAGCCATGCAGGGCGTGGATGGGTTTGTGTTCACGGCAGGCATCGGAGAGAACTCGCCAAAAACCCGCTCCGCGATCGCCGCCAGGCTGGCTTGGCTGGGGGTATCCCTCGATCCGGAGGCAAATGCCAACAATCTGCAGACGATTTCTCGGCGAGACAGCCGCGTTCCAGTCTATGTCGTGCCAACCGACGAAGAGCTGATGATTGCGCGTCATACGCTTGCGCTGCTGGTGCAGAAATCAAACTCGCCGCACTATGAGAAAGCGTCATGACAATACCGACGTTTCCCGAGACTAGAGTAGCCCTCAAGGGACGTAAGGGGCTCATCGTCGGAATTGCCAACGACCAGTCGATTGCGTGGGGCTGCGCGAAGGCGTTTCGTGCACTCGGCGCCGACATTGCCGTGACTTATCTGAACGACAAGGCGAAGAGGTTTGTCGAGCCGCTCGCAAGCGAACTCGAAGCAGCGATTTTCATGCCGCTGGATGTCATGGTTCCAGGTCAAATGGAGGCCGTGTTCGAGCAGATCACAAAGCAGTGGGGCCAGCTCGATTTCCTGGTCCACTCAATCGCCTTTTCGCCGAGGGAAGCCCTCCACGGTCGCGTGATCGACGTCAAGCGTGACGGCTTTCTGGCAACCATGGATGTTTCATGCTGGTCGTTCCTCCGCATGGCGCATCTGGCGGAGCCGCTGATGAAGAACGGCGGCACACTGTTCACGATGACCTATTACGGCAGCCAGATGGTCGTGGAAAATTACAATATCATGGGCGTCGCGAAGGCTGCGCTGGAATGCGCCGTACGCTACATCGCGGCCGAAGTCGGTCCGAAAGGCATCCGCGTGCATGCTATCTCGCCCGGTCCACTGGCGACGCGCGCGGCCTCCGGAATTCCTGAATTCGACGAACTGCTGGCCAAGGCGCAAGCCAAGGCGCCGGCGCGAAGCCTTGTGAGCATTGATGACGTTGGCAGGGCGGTTGCCTTTCTTGCTCTCGACGGGGCGAAGTTGATGACGGGTGATACGCTCTACATCGATGGTGGCTATCACATCATCGATTGAAAGGCCCGGTGTTGGTCTAGCCGAAAAATACACGCGCATCGCATGTTAGCCGATTATCTGCGGTGCCTGATCTGGATGAATGGGAGGCTCGCATGCGCAATATCGCTTGTATGTTGTTAGCGCTTTGGGGGATCGCGTCTCCCGCTAATGCTCAATCGACGAAGGAGAATCCTGCCATTCCCGTCGGAGTGGTTACCGCGGAACGCAAGCCCGTCACCAAGTCTCAAGATTTTGTTGGACGGGTTGAAGCGGTTCAGCGTGTCGAGGTGAGAGCCCGGATCACCGGCTATCTCGAGAAGGTCGCCTTCACTGAAGGTGACCTCATCAAGGAAGGGGCTCCCCTCTATAGCATCGAAAAGGGTCTGTTCGAAGCCGCAGTTGGTCAGGCCGAAGGGGCACTGGAGAAGGACAAGGCCGCGAAGACACTGACCGAAGTTCAGTTGCAGCGCGCAGAAGAACTGTTGGGTAAAGGCTCAGGCACCCAGGTCGCCCGCGATCAGGCCTTCGCCGCCGACGAAACGGCCAAAGGTTCACTTCTCATCGATCAAGCCAATCTGCTGACCGCGAAGATCAACCTCGGCTACACGGAAATCACTTCCCCGGTTGCGGGCAAGGTCGGCAAGACCAATATTACCAAAGGTAACGTCGTCTCGCCACAAAGCGGGCCGCTTACGATTCTCGTCAGCCAGGATCCGATGTATGTGACGTTTCCGGTGAGTCAGCGAGAATTCTTGCGCGCCCAGCAGACCGGAAAAAATATCGACATCACAGGCATCAAGGCGTCATTGCTGTTTGCCGACGGCAGTCCCTATAAGTACCCGGGGAAGATCAACTTTGTCGATGTCACCGTCGATCGCAGCACCGACACGGTACTGGCGCGTGCCTCTTTCCCCAATCCCGATTTTGCGCTGATCGATGGCCAACTGGTCCGCGTAGCGCTAGAGGGCGGAGCTCCCGAAGAAAAGATCGTCATTCCGCAGGCTGCGCTGATTTCCGATCAGGAGGGCGTCTACGTCTTTATCGCGAGCGACGGGAAAGCCGCGATACGACGAATCAAGCCGGGTGGCGCAGTTGGTGCCGGCGTCGTTGTGGAGCGGGGATTGACCGGAGGCGAACAGGTCATCGTCGAGGGAATTCAGGGGCTGCGGCGGGATGTTGCGGTCCGCCCGACACCTCTGCCGCCAGCACCCGACAGGAGCTGATGCGATGTTCTCCGCCATTTTTGTAGACCGTCCACGCCTGGCGATCGTTATCGCCGTCGTCACCACGATTGCCGGTGCACTGGCCTACATGGCGATGCCCGTTGCGCAGTATCCCGATATCGTGCCGCCTCAGGTTTCGGTCACCACAATGTATCCTGGCGCCAATTCCGCAGTGGTTGACGCCACCGTCGCCCAGCCGATCGAGGCGCAGGTCGTAGGCGTCGACAAGATGATCTACATGAAGAGCACAAGCGGCGACGACGGCAGCTACACCCTTACCGCCTCGTTCGAACTTGGCACCAACCCTGACATCAATGCGGTTAACGTCAATAACAGGGTGCAGATCGCGCTGGCGTTGCTGCCGCCAGAGGTTCAGCGGCAAGGGATCAACGTCAAGAAGAAATCGACCGCAATCCTTGCCTTTGTCACAGTTTATTCACCGAAACACACCCACGATCCGCTCTTTCTTTCGAATTACGTCACGATTAATCTTCTGGATTCGATCAAGAGCACGCCAGGTGTCGGCGACGCATACCTGTTCGCGGCGCAGGACTACGCGATGCGCGCCTGGGTCAAGACAGAGCGCCTGACAGGGCTAAATCTCACGGTCAACGATGTCATCGACGCCATTCAGTCACAAAACGTGCAGGCTGCCGTCGGACGCATTGGGGCGCGACCGATGTTCGACGATCAGCAGTTGCAGCTCAACATCCAGACCAAGGGTCGCCTTAACACGGTCGAGGAATTCGACAATATCGTGATCCGGACCAACCCGGATGGGTCGATCTTGCGATTGCGCGACGTTGCGCAGCTTGAGCTCGGTGCCGCCAACCTTGACCGCGACACGCGTTTCAACGGCGACGACGCTGCTGCGATCGTGATCTACCAGTCGCCAGGTAGCAATGCGATCGACACCGTCGATGCGTTGCGGAAAAAACTCTCCGAACTGGAGAAGCGTTTCCCAGACGATCTCGCTTGGACGATCCCCTACGATCCGACGATCTTCGTGAAAGATACTATGCACGAGGTGAAAAAGACGTTGTTCGAAGCCTTCGTTCTCGTCGTGCTCGTGGTCTTTTTGTTCCTTGGAAATGTTCGCGCTACCTTGATTCCGACACTCGCAGTTCCGGTGAGCCTGATTGGCACATTCATCGCGCTCAAGGCCGTCGGATATTCCGCCAACACCGTGTCGCTGCTCGCCATCGTTCTGGCGATCGGTATCGTTGTCGACGACGCCATCGTCGTCGTCGAGAACGTCGAGCGGGTGATGGAAGAGAATCCAGAATTGTCACCCGGCGAGGCAAGCAAGCGCGCCATGGCGGAAATCACAGCGCCCATTGTCGCGATCACGCTGGTCCTTCTCTCAGTCTTTGTGCCGATTGCATTTATCCCGGGGATCTCCGGCGAGCTGTTCCGCCAGTTCGCGGTGACGGTTGCTGTATCGATGCTGCTCTCTGCCGTTAACGCGTTGACGCTCTCGCCCGCGCTGTGCGGCGTCCTCTTAAAGCCTCATCATGGACCGAAACGGGGCATTATCGGTTGGTTGATGCGCTCGATCGATTGGGTGCGGGACAAGTATGGCGCCGCGGTCGCACGGCTGGTTCGCTTTTCCGCCATCGGAATCGTAATGGTTCTGGTCGCTGGGGTAGGGACGTATGGCCTTTCCAAGGCCACGCCGACGGGATTTGTGCCGGAGGACGATCAAGGCGCCATCTTCGTCGTTGTCCAACTGCCGGGCGGAGCTTCCGTCGGACGGACGTCGGAAGTGATGCGCCAGGCGGAGGCGATGGTGAAGGAAGATCCCGCCGTTGCCGAATATACCTCGATCATTGGTTTGAATTTCATCGACAACTATTCGCAGCCGAATGCCGGCTTCATGGTCGTCACGTTCAAGCCGTTCGAGGAACGCAAAAGCGTCGATCTTGGCGCTCGCGAGGTAATCGCGAGACTTCGCACGAAGTTCCGCCAAATCCAGACGGGCACCGTGGTGCCGTTGGCGCCGCCACCGATCGTTGGCCTGGGAACAGGCGGCGGCTTCACCTATGTGCTGGAGGATCTGCGCGGCGGCGATCCCAAGGAGCTTGCCCAGGTGGTGCGCGGCCTTACCGTGGCGGCCAACCAGGATTCACAACTGCGCGGCGTGTTCTCGACGTTTTCGGCGACCAATCCGTCGATCTATCTGGACATCGATCGCGACAAGGTTCAGATCCTCGGTGTCCCGCTGAAAGACGTGTTCCAGGCATTGCAGGCGTCGCTTGGCGGCTACTTCATCAACAACCTGAACCTATTTGGCCGCACCTGGCAGGTGCAGGTGCAGGCCGAGGCCGCCGACAGGGCGCGCATCGACGACATCTATCGCATCAACGTGCGTAGCGCGGAAGGAAAAATGATCCCGCTGCGCAGCTTCGCGGAGCCGCGCGTCGTCGTCGGCCCGCCAGCCTTGATCCGGTACAACAACTTGCGCGCCGTGACCATTCAAGGCGGCCCAGCGCCAGGGGTATCGTCCGGACAGGCGCTCCAGGCATTCGATCAGATTGCGGCGAAGACGCTTCCGCAAGGTTACGCGGGAGAGTGGACAGACACCGCATTTCAGGAGAAGCGTGCTGAGGGCAAGACCGCGATCATTCTCGGCTTTGCGGTGCTGTTCGCCTATCTGTTCCTGGTGGCGCTCTATGAAAGCTGGAGCATTCCGGTGCCGGTGTTGCTATCGGTCGCGATCGGCATCGTCGGATCGTACGCCGCCATTGTGCTCACTGGATTGACACTCGATCTTTACGGCCAGATCGGCATGGTCGTGCTAATAGGTCTGGCGGCCAAAAATGGCATCCTGATCGTCGAGTTCGCCAAGGAAAAGCGCGAGCAGGGCGTTCCCTTGCTCGAAGCGGCGACCGAAGGTGCGCGCCTGCGCTTCCGTCCGGTGATGATGACATCGTTCGCCTTCATTCTCGGGCTTTATCCGCTGGTTGTCGCCTCGGGCGCCTCGGAACTGGCGCGACGCGGCGTTGGCACGCCGGTGTTCGGTGGCATGATCCTCGCCTCATTCGTCGGTATTTTCGCAATCCCACCGCTTTACGTGATGTTCCAGGCCATTCGCGAACGGCTGAGGCCGGCTTCGCGCCCCGCGAACGAGCGACAGCATGCTGCCGCGCCAACCAGACCTAATCCACCCGGACATATTGCTGCGGAGTAGCAGCGGTTTCGCCTGAAGGAGAATGAAATGATGGACTTCCTTCGTTCTGCCAGACTCGTTATTCCATTTGGAGCGGCACTGCTATTGCCAGCGCAGGCTGCGGCCTTCGATATCTCGGGCGCGTGGGCAACGGATGCCGGACTTTGCAGTCAGGTCTTCACCAAAAAGGGTAATGAAGTTGTGTTTGCCGAGCTTTCGGACCTGTATGGATCCGGTTTCATCATTGAGGGAAATCGGATCAGTGGAAAAAATGGCCGATGCACGATCACCTCGAGAAAGCAGGATGATGATAACATCGAGTTGGCCGCAGCCTGCGCAACGAGCGTCATGACCCAGAACCTCAAATTCGGTTTTGCAATTATCGATGACAATAGTCTTTCCAGGCTATTTCCGGATATCCCCGGAATGACGCTCAAGTATGTTCGCTGTACTTCGCTCTAGACACAGGCGTGGCGGCGGACCGAGGCAAAATATCAACGCGTCATCTTGCGCAATGATTGTGGTGCGCTCTTTCTTGATGTTTGGTGCCCGATCGCGTCGACAAAGTTGTCAGGTTACGCCAATCCAGTCGCTACGGGGGTCGAGTCGCAAATCGCCATTTGGAAAAAAGACTTCGATGGCTTCGCCAAGATCTTTGACATATCTCAACTCCACTCGTGGACCGGAGGTGAATATTTCATTCCAAAATAGAGCTCAGGGAGAATCATGATGGTCAAAGCAGTTAGCAACCCTCTCGGTCAGTTCGCAGCTAGTAGGTTCCATTCGGGCGGGAGTTTACAATGGCTGAAATAGCTAAGCTCTCCGTCGGCAAGGTGCTCGACAAGCTGCGTAGCGCTGATGCGCCAAAAGGCTCGAAGACGATGCGGCTCGAAGAGGATGTTAGAGCGGTTGAGGAAGAAGTACAGCGCTTAAGAACGGCAAGACTTCGCCTCAAGCGGGGTCAGCCGCGTAATACAAACAAGACTTAGCAACAATGTTTTGCACTCATAGGACAACGAAGCTGCGCAGGTTGGGGTCTCGACGTCTGTTGATGCTCGAAGAGGACTGCCAATTCGCGCCTAGCGCCCGATACACAGAGAGTTCGCCCGAGTTTGTGATGGCCATGCGCCTCTCTTAGCGTCCGTGACGGCGGGTCGATCGCGCCGATGATCCTGAGAGTCGAGGACCTTTCGGGCGCAACCGCTCAATAAAAGGTCGAGGAGCTAGTCAACCGTAGGACTGACTTGTGCAAGCAGTTCTCTGGAAGCAACTCATATGCATCATGGTAGCGACGAATGCTTGCGTTTGGGCTCAAGATATCGAGAAGGGGCGGATTGAGTTTTTGTCGAAATGTGCGGAGTGCCACGGCTCCGACGGCAAGGGCGCGGGTCGGTTGGGCCGCGAACTCAAAATCAAGCCAGCAGATTTGACAGGTCTCGCGAAGAGAAACAACGGCGTGTTTTTACCTGAGTTCGTTGCAGAGAGAGTCGACGGTCGAAGCACCGCACACCGAAGCTCCGCAATGCCGGTCTGGGGATGCCGGCAGGGACCTCCACCGGGTCAGCAAAGGAATCCGCCTGAACCGAAACCGATTAAATCGTTGCTGGATATGCCCTGCGATCGAGAGGATGTAATCCATGAACGAATACGAGATATCGTCGGGTATTTAGCTCAAATCCAGGTGGAATAGGCCCGCAAGGCTGCCTCAGTAAGCAACGGGATTGTGAGTGAAGGCCGTTATTTCCCGAAGGCAGGCGTAGCGCCTCGATTGACAACTGATAGGCTTGTTTCGGCACCTGAGCGACAATGATAGAACTCACCGCTTTGATTGAGAAGAAAAGTGAGAATGACCAGACGCGGGTCATCGGCATCGCAACCGTCATCTGGGCGAGCTCGATCTTCCTTAGCCGCGTGATGGGACTGATCCGCGAGCAGATCATCGGCCGCACCTTGGGTGCGAGCCGAACGGCGGATATCTATTTTGCAAGCTTCACGCTGCCCGATTTTTTGAACTATCTCCTGGCAGCGGGAGCTCTTTCGATCGTCTTCATCCCGATCTTTCTTGCTCATCTCGATCGCGGCGATCATGAACGTGGTTGGGAATCCTTCAGTGTCATTGCAAACTTCATCCTCGTAGTCGGAACCGTCTGCATCGGACTACTCATGGTGTTTGCCCGGCCGCTGGCCGGCTTGGTTGCGCCGGGTTTCACCAAAGTCAGCGATATCGACACGCTCGTTCGATTGACGCGGATCATCCTGCCGGCTCAGTTCTTCCATGTGATTGGAGGCCTGCTGTCGGCAGCGTTGCAGGCGCAAAACCTGCACGCGCTACCGGCGATGGCCCCACTGGTTTATTCGGCTGGGATCATCGTCGGCGGCATCATTGGTTCTCACTACCCCCAACTCGGGGCTGAGGGCTTTGCATGGGGCGTGCTGGCTGGTTCTATCGCCGGACCGTTCGGACTGCCGCTATATGGCTGTCTGAAGGCGCGGATGCGCTGGGTAACACGATTGACTTTGCGCGATCCGGATCTGAGACGGTACCTCTGGCTTTCGCTACCTATCATGATCGGATTTTCCATCGTCGTGGTCGATGAGTGGATCGTCAAAAATCAGGCGTCATATCTCGAGGTTGGCAGCTTGTCGTGTCTGCAATACGGCCGAACGCTCATGAAGGTGCCAATCGGCATGTTTGGAATGGCGGCGGGCGTTGCGGCCTACCCGACAATTAGCGCGCTAGTAGCGGCAGGGGACGTGGTTCGAGCCTATGCCTTGCTGTGTCGCGCCGTTCGGTTGATGCTACTGTTCACCTTCGGGGCGCAGGTATGCTTGACGATCTCAGGTTTCGAGGCGGTGTACCTGATCTGGGGCCTTTTCGCCGATCGGTTCACCGTCGCGGACGCGCAGCAAACGGCGAGTGTCCTTACTTTTCTATGCTTGGGCCTTAGCGGCTGGGCGGCCCAGACTGTGATCAGCCGCGGCTTCTACGCGTTGGAAAGTACATGGCTGCCGACGCTGATCGGGACAGCTATCGCCGTGGTCATGGTTCCGGTCTATGTGCTGTTGCGGCAGCAGGATGGCGCCATCGGCCTCGCGATCGCCAGCTCGATGGCCATCATGGTCTATGTCATGCTCCTCGGGGGTTTGCAGCGCCGTCGCTTTGAGCGCGAGGCGGCTGCCAGAGGCGTTCAACTCGAAAGCTCGTCGAAGATGCTGGGCGCCGCCCTCCACTTGGCGTTCGCGGCGGCAATTGCCGCGAGCCTAGGCCTGGTGGTCCGCGCCTACGTAATGCAATGGCTGCCTGGAACCCATATAACAACGATCCTGGCTCGCGCCGCTCTTCTTTGCACGTTCGGAATTGCCGCTTACGGGGTTTTGACGTGGCTGTTTGGCGTCGGCGAGGTAAGCGAATTAAAGAATGTCTTGCTGCGAAAGCTTGGATTCCGTTGACCTTGCAACTAAAAAATCCGGACTTCGACGGAATACGACTGTCTTCTTCAGCAGTCCTTAAGCTAAGGCGCCCGCACTCGGCCGTATTGGGCCGCGCCTACGGCGTCAAAGGTTATCACGACATCACGAGGTATCCGGATGCGCGCCTGATCCCCGGATTGGTCCTGTTTCGGTGGGATGGGCCTCTGTTCTTCGCCAACGCTGAATTCTTCAAGGAGCGCGTTCTAGACGCCGTGGCGAAATCGCCGACGCCTGTACGCTGGCTGGTCGTTGCTGCGGAGCCGGTCACCAGCGTGGACGTCACCGCCGGCGATACACTCGCCGAATTGGACGAGGCGTTGCACGCACTGGGTATCGAGCTTTGTTTTGCCGAACTCAGATCGTAAGCTGGATTGTTGGCGCAGCTTGGCGAGAATAGCTTTTTCCCAACCATCGGCACAGCCGTTTCGAGTTACCTGGAAATCCATGATGTGGGGTGGGCGGACTGGGAAGACTAAGCCAAACGTTACGGGGTGACATGCCGGGTTTGAACACACCGCCGCTGATCAACTTCCGCTCTTGGGCAGTTCTCGGACCTCACACCAAGTCCGACTTGAGTCGGGAATGTGCAGCAAAGCCGACATGCGCTCGACGTCACAACTCTGAGTTAGGCTGCGCGCCGCCCTCGCCGCTTGGTTTGTAATCTCCGGATCCTGCTTGTCACCCAGCCGAGCGGGAAAGTCACAGTCGCCTTGGTCTCGAAAGCGCAGATTTTGATCTCGATCAAAGCGGTGACGCCGCTTCGATCGATGGTTGATACCCTATCAAATTTGGACATTTAAGAGGCTCATGGAGATCGCAGCGATGGCAAAGTGTTGCGCAGGAGTTGTTGCGTTGGTTCTACTTGTCTGCATTGGAATGGCGACGCCATCGTACGCGCAGGCTACGGGCTATGTTCGTGTCGTGTTTGCAAAGGCAGGCTTGATCGCGGGCGTCGGCGGAGGACGCGGTGTCCTGACGTACCGCGGTCGCGATTACTCGTTCCGGGTTTCCGGCTTAAGCCTCGGTGTAACGGTTGGTGCTTCGGTGATGAGACTGACGGGGCGCGTTACGGGGCTGCGCGATGTAAAGGACTTTTCTGGCGTATACGACGCCGTTGGCGGCGGCGGTGCTTGGATCGGTGGCCTAGGGGGAGTGCAATTGAGCAATAGAAAGGGCGTGTCGATCACGCTCCAGGGGGTCGAGGCAGGCATGGAATTTGCGGCCAATCGTAGCGCCATCAGGATCTCGCTGCGATAGGCGTTAGTTCCAAATGAGCCGCCAAGTACATGGTCAAACGTCGGGGGCCGCCCGGCCAGGGCCAGCGCATCGTTGTTCAAGGAACGATGCGTTCTGACGGAATTGTAATAGTCGGTGTAGGATCTCAGGAGCCGACGCAACTGCATCTCGTCCAAGACAATGATATGATCTTCCGTTTCGGCAGGAATCGCTCGAACGTCTGGAATTCTCCTGGGGCCAACAGCTTCGCTCTCGACCAGCGCCGGGCGAACATTCCGCGCCCGCGAGGGTGACGCGGTCGGGCGCTGCTCTAGAAGCCGCTGCCGCAGGATGCCTTGCTCGAGGAGCGGTGGCTTACGAAGTATTCGCGGCCGGCCAAAATCCGGTTTTTCGGCGTATGGGACACCGTGGGTTCGATGGGCATCCCACGCAGCAGCGCCGAGCCCAAGGTCCATAATTACCGGTTCCTGGATACGCACTTGCGTCTCGATAACGAGTACGCCGATGCGCTGGCCCTCGACGAGCATCGCGAGGATTTCGAGGCGACGTTCTGGACCGTGAAGACCGGGGAGGCGGGCGCTCCCGACCACCCGTCGAGCATGTCGAGCAGCGCTGGTACGTCGGCTACCACGCGAACGTCGGCGGCGGATGCGCGAGCGAAGTCCCGCCCGATTGTCATGAGGTGCGAGATTTTTCTGGCCGACGGAATCCGCTGAACGTTCTGTGCGTCGACCCTTTCAGCCCGTCGTCTGCGGGCCGCAGTCGCGGGTTCACGATCCGGCAGCAGCGTGACGATCCGGCGCCTTTCCAGATTGCAACGATGCTGGCGTATCGGCGCCGCCATGCCCAATCGTCAATGCCCATGACCCTAAGCGGGTCAGACGGCGGACGGCTACGGCGTCGGACCACACGCAGCAGCGTATCCTTACGGCAACATCAGCGCCTGCCGGCGGCCGTCCGCCAAGCGCCAGACCGAGGTGATGGACAATAGAGTCCAGTCTCCCCGTGCGTCGGGCCGATGGAGCAAGCACCCCTTCAGCAAAGCGCTCAGTGAAGATTTGGCCCCCCGCACAGGACGGCATCGCAACGAAAGCGACGGGCGATCACCAGAAGCTGTACGATCCGCCCAGAGAGCGGCAGATCGGTCACGTGTCGTCGATACCGGCTATGGACACGCCGGCAAACGGTTCCGCATGATGAACACAAACCAACGCTTCCGGACGCCCGGACCGCAATAATGGCCTTGTTACCTTGGTAGTACGCACTCTCTACAACAAACCAACTCGGCACCAGACCGGAGCGCTGGAGTGCTTGCTGCACGGCGGCTGATTCTCCCCCAATCAAAGCGCCAGACATCGCTCAAACTGCATCAAAAGTGAGTCAGAGCCAATATTGCAAACGATGACGTAATTGCGGTCGGCGCTCGCGGCTCGAAAGGTCCGCTATCTTCAAGCCTTCCCGCAATCTCGCGAATCGGAGGGGACTATGAAGCAATATGTTGGGCTGGACGTCTCGCAAAAAGAAACGTCAGTATGTGTGATCAACGAAGTGGGTCAGGTCTTGTTCGAGGGAAAGGCCAAGTCCGACCCGGGGGCGCTCACGGCACTGCTTCGCAAGCGGGCGCCACAGGCGGAGCGCATCGGATTTGAGACCGGGGCGATGGCGAGTTGGCTATGGCATGAACTTCGTAGGGTTGATCTTCCGGTGGTCTGCATCGACGCGCGGCATGCCCACGCGGCTTTGTCCGTACGCATGAACAAGAGCGATCAGAATGATGCTCGAGGTCTGGCCGAACTGGTGCGGATCGGCTGGTATCGAGAAGTCAAAGTCAAGAGCGAGGAAAGTCAGAAGATCCGCGCGATACTCGTCGCGAGATCTCGGCTCGTGGCCATTCGTCGAGATATCGAGAACCAGGTCCGCAGTCTAATCAAAGAATACGGCTTGCTCTTCCCACGCGCGATCGGACTGCAGTTTCGCAATCAGGTCTGCGAGCTATTGGGCGAGGATCATCAGCTCATCGGTGTGATCGCGCCGCTTCTGTCGAGCCATGAGCAGATCTGCAAGCAGCAAAGCAAGTTCGACGACGAAGTCCGCCAATTGGCGAAGTCGGATGAGACGACGCGCCGCCTAATGACGGTTCCTGGTGTCGGCGTTGTGACCGCCTTGACCTTCCGCCATACGATCGACGACCCATCGCGCTTCCGATCGTCATCAAGCGTCGGCGCCTATCTGGGTCTTACGCCTCGACGCAACCAGTCTGGCGAAACTGACATCAATGGCAAGATATCACGATGGGGCGACCGTCTTCTCCGAACTTACCTGTACGAGGCGGCGACCGTCCTGCTTTATCGAACGAAGAAATGGTCCTCTCTCAAGGCTTGGGGCATGAAGCTCGCCAAGCGGATTGGCATGCGAAAGGCAAAGGTCGCCATCGCGCGCAAAATCGCCATCGTTCTTCACTGTATCTGGGTCGACGGCACATCCTTCGACTGGGGCCAGGCAAAGGAAGCCTGATCCGATTTTGTAAAGTTCCTGGTCCGGTCTGCCGGACTGGCGATGTCCCGCTGGGACGGTGTTGTGGCGACCTCGTTCATTCGGCTGGTGGCGGCTTGACTGTACTCCGCTGCAGACGTTGAGGCGCCCGACCCGGACATCATCATGAGGCGCTGCGCGACCTCGGAAAGGACCATGACCCCAGCGAAGACATCAACAAGCCCGGGCGATCCAATGCCCTGGCCGGCAAAGCACGTATCAGCCGCGCCCGCGCCGTCTCCGCAACCCGGACCAGCTCCGACGGCGCGAGCACTACTACCGTGCCGTGGGCGAGTTCAGAAATGTAAGCTTGACAACAAACTGCAATTAAAGGGCCGAATGACATTTCCGCACGTGGGAAATAAAGCGCCAGCTCGATTGAGCCCGTCAGGGGCTTGGGCGGTAGATTATACCCCGGCACGGCGTGCAAAGCGCACCCGCGAGGCTGCCAGCCCCGGCAATCAGCCCTTCCGGCGCCGCGGTGGTTGCCATTCGGTAGCCCGAACCTAGTTGGTAGCCGGGCCGGGTGCGTCGAATTCAGCTAAGTATCTGCTTTTATTGGCGCGCTCGGAGAGATTCGAACTCCCGACCCTCGGATTCGAAGTCCGATGCTCTATCCAGCTGAGCTACGAGCGCAATTTCGAATGCCCCGGATATCAGAGTTGGTCGGACAGTTCTACGGCGACGCAAGCAGGAAAATCTGGAGAACTTTGCCGAAGAGGCGTGTCCTGTTGCCCGTCCCTTAGCCGCCGGACCGGGATTTTTCGTCCCAATCGGGATGCTTAACGGATTCCAAACACACTAACGCCAGAGTCTCGCCGTCTGGTCCCATCACGGACCGGATTTTCCGCGTCCTGAAAGGCTTCATCCGGTCCGCGATCAATTCATGCGCATCACGTCTTTCGCCCTGCTGTTGCTCTCGCTTCTGGCCGCAACGCCCGCGCGCGCCGATCTGCGTATCACGAGCGATCACGGCGGCTATGTCAGCGAATACAAGGCGAAGTACGAGCGCATCCGCGATCGCCACGAGAGGGTGATCATCGATGGCATCTGTAATTCGGCCTGCACCCTGGTGTTCGGTATCGTGCCCTTGAGCAAGGTGTGCGTGACGCCTCGCGCCAGCCTCGGATTCCACGAGGCCTATTACGACAAGGCCTTTACGTTCGGCATCAAGGTCACCAGTGCCGAGGGCACGTCGGACCTGATGTCCTATTACCCGCAACCGGTGAAGGACTGGATCCGGCGCAATGGCGGGCTGACCAATGAGATGAAGAAGATCAAGAATGGCGTGGATCTCTGGAAGATAGTCGATCCCTGTCCGGAAGAGTTTTGACCCTCAAGTCAGATCGATCGTTCCTGACATCACAGGCACGCAGCGGCCGCCGATGAAGGTGGCAGCGACGGCGCCGTTCTGCTTTTCTGCCGTTGCCTGCAGGATGCTCGGCCGTCCCATCTCGACCCCTTGAGCAATCGTCTTCGACAGTGACAGGTTTGTCTCCGAGCGCAATTTTGCCAGCAGTCCGATCAGAGCGACGTTGGCGCTGCCGGTTGCCGGGTCCTCGGGAATGTTCAGGTGTGGCGCAAACATCCGCGCCCGGATGTCGATGTCGGCCTCATCGACCTGCGTATAGAGCATGATGCTGACGGCAGGATGTTTGGTGACTTCAAGCCGAAACACATCGCCGTTCGGGCTTGCCGCGGCGAGCGCGACGCGGCTCTTCAATTCGGCCAGAATGAACGGGGCACCGCAAGACGCGATGCAAGGGCGATGATTGGCGACCTCGATATCGGCCGGCGAAATTCCGCAAGCCGATGCCACGAGTTCGCCTGCAATCTCGGCCCCGACCGAGAGCGGCTGCGGTGAAGCCAATCTGGCGCCCACGACCGCCGTGCCATCCTTCAGAATTTCAATCGGGACCAGACCGGCTTTTTCCTCAAAGATGATGCGGTCGCCGTGGACGGGCCGGCCATAACAGACGCCAGCGCGAGCCAGCGCGAAGGCGGTGCCGACATTCGGATGACCGGCAAACGGCATCTCGCTGCGCGGCGTAAATATCCGGACCTCGGCGATGTGTGCAGGGTCCTTTGGCGGCCGGACAAAGGTCGTCTCCGCGAGGTTGAATTCGGCCGCGATCGCCTGCATCTGCCCGCTCGACAGCGCCTCGGCGTTCAGGACAACGGCCAGGGGATTGCCCGCAAACTGTTTGCCGGTGAACACATCGACGGTATGGAATTGCAGGTGCATCACATCTTCCCGGAAAGTCAGCACGCCGCGAATGGACTCGCCGCCGCGTCTTCGATCTGCGTTTTCCGGCGAGCGGTCCCGCCGGATTTACGATTGCCGGATAACATATGTTCAGGCAATCAATGCTGCAAATGAGCAAAGACTTTGAAATTTTTGCCGCGCGGGCGGCGCCGGCGATTTTTGTCGTGCTCTGGAGTACCGGCTTTATCGGCACCAAATATGTGCTGAACAGCGCCGAGCCGCTGACCTATCTCGCAATCCGCATGATTTTGGTAGTCGGGCTGATGGCGATCATTGTCGCGATCGCGCGCCCAAGCTGGCCAAGCCGGTCAGGCGTTGCCCACAGCGTGGCGGCGGGCATCCTGGTGCACGGGTTTTATCTGGGCGGGACCGCGATTGCGATCGCGCATTCGATTCCGGCCGGACTCTCGGCGCTGATTCCGGGCCTGCAGCCGATCCTGACCTCGACCCTGGCGAACCGCTGGCTCGGCGAACGCGTCTCGCCGCTGCAATGGAGCGGGCTGCTGCTCGGACTCGGCGGCGTGGTGCTGATCCTGCATAACCGCCCCATGAGCGGGGAGGCGGGCTGGGGCTGGCTCGCTTCCGGCGTGTCGCTGGTCAGCATCACCCTGGGAACGCTCTATCAGCGGCGCTATTGCGGCGACATCGACTGGCGGGCCGGCAATCTCGTCCAGTACGTCGCGGTCACGATCTTCTTCGCCGTCGGCGCGTGGCTGTTCGAGAGCAACGTGGTGCATTGGACCAGCGAGTTCGTGCTGTCGGTGGTCTGGCTCGCGGTGGTGCTGTCGATCGGATCGATCGGGCTGTTGTACTGGCTGATCCGGCGCTCGGCAGCCACGTCGGTGGCGAGCCTGTTCTACCTGGTGCCGGCGGTGACCGCGCTG
>CAWEYJ010000006.1:0-70027 GCA_963813165.1 uncultured Pseudomonadota bacterium
GTTTTGTGCCCAGTTGCTGACGTTGTAAATTGCGGGCGGCCCTGTGCGAGCCGCCCACCAGCTAGGTCCATTTCTTACTCACCGGCGCCTTTGCTCGCCGTTTCTGCCTGCTGCATTCTTTTCGCCATCTCGGCCTTGACGGCGTCAAGATTGAAGCTCGCGCCTCGTTGCATCGGCGGGTATTCGATGAACGTCTGGAGTTCCTTACCTACTACCTGCTGCACAAAGACGAAGCGCCAAAACTGGTACTTGAACCAATCAAAGTATTGCTGGCCACCTTCTTTCGTTCCGTTGTTTGGCCAGCCCGTGCGTTCGAAGGGATCTAGACGCAGGTTAGTAATGTAAGGCACATCGGGCTTAGTCTTTTCACCCAGCCAACCGGCGGGCTGGTCGATAAAGCGGAACTTATAGTCGTCAATACGCACTGCGCCGACCGTACTTTCGCCGAGGTAAAATATTTCGTGCCGCGCTGAAGGCCCCTTTCCCGTGATGCAGTCCAGTTGGTTGTAACCGTCCAGATGGTTCTTGTAGACTTGGCCCCCCATCTCCTTCGCCTTCAGCAGTTCGGCTACAATGTTCGGATTGCCTGCAGCAGCGGCGAACGTCGGCAGCCAGTCCAACCCCGAGAAAATCCCATTCTGCACGGTGTCTGCCGGCACCTTGCCAGGCCAACGAATGAGTGCCGGCACTCGGAAACCACCTTCGAGGATCGTCCCCTTGGATTGCGCGAACGGTGTCTGGCCGCCGTCGGGCCAGGTAAAGACTTCGGTCCCGTTGTCGGTCGTGAAGACAACGATGGTGTTGTCGTCCACCCCGATATCCTTGAGCTTTTTCATGACTAGACCGACGTCATCATCAAGCTGGGCCATGCCGGCTTCCTCTTCCGACCAGCCGTTCTCCGAGTTGCGCATCGCTTCATATTTTGGCGAAAGATGCGTCACAATATGCATGCGCGTCGGATTGAGCCAAACAAAGAAGGGCTTGTTATCAGCCTTGGCCTTGTCGATGAAGTTCAGAGCAAGGTCGCGGATTTCGTCATCTACCGTTTCCATCCGCTTCGGATAGAGCGTGCCGGCATCCTCAATCCTCTGCTTGCCGATCTTGCCCCAGCGCGGCATCTCGGTTTGATCATCCTTATCGGTAGCCCAACTGTGAACCATGTTGCGGGGGCCTACGACGTCCAGGAGGTTCTGCGGGTAGTTCGGGTGTGCCGGGTCTTCCATCGCGTCGAGATGATATAGATAGCCGAAAAATTCATCGAAGCCGTGGACTGTCGGCAGGAATTCATTCTTGTCGCCCAAGTGGTTCTTGCCGAACTGACCGGTTGCGTAACCCATCGATTTTAAGACCGTCGCGATGGTCACTGCCTCGGCAGGCAGGCCGGTCGGCGCGCCAGGCTGGCCAACGGTGGTCATGCCGGTGCGGATGGGCAGTTCGCCAGTAATGAAGTTCGCGCGACCTGCCGTGCAGCTCGCCTCGGCGTAATAGTCGGTGAACAGCATGCCTTCCTTGGCAATCTTATCGAGATTAGGCGTCCGGCCTGCCATCAAGCCACGGTGATAGGCTCCTATATTCCACATGCCAATATCGTCGCCCATGATCACGACGATGTTGGGCTTTTGAGCCTGTGCGACCGCCGGAGCCATGCCACCCCATAGTGTCGTAGACGCCAATAGTGCGGCACAACAATAGAGTTGCAACTTGCATTTCATTTGGTGCCTCCCTTGGATTGTTTCGGATTTCAGTATTGGTGGCGTTCATCGAACCGCGCGGGGAAATTGTAGTGCGGAATCGTGACGCATTCATAATCCGACTTTCAACAAGACGGCTCAAATTATCATCCAGCAGGTAAGTTGTGCTTACATATCATGCAGAGCAAAAACAGCACTCCACACCGGATGTCGTGCGGGTCTTGGCCGTGTAAAAACACCTTCGCCGGGAAAGGCGGTGAGTGTTCAGCGGCGCCTTGATACGAACCCGCTCGCTATGCGCCAACGTCGCGAGACCGTCGAACACCCGAGCGTCGAGCAGATGCTCGTGCTGCCATCGCGTGATCCGTCGTTCTGACCCGGGCGTGTACTGGGATTTTGATCGAACAGTTTCTACAAGCGTTGGTCCAGTAGCGCCGCAGCATCTTGTCGGCTTCTTCGTTTGTATAGCGATACGGCAACCGCTCCCCGGCCGGACAACGATAGGTGTCTTCCTCCGGCAAATAGACAAAGTCCCGCTTACCGATGCGCCCGTCCGACTTAGCGCCAGAAATCATCGGCTTGGGCAGAGTTACCGTGATGCCGGCCTCATGGCAGGCGAGGATCTCCGGGCTGCTGAAGTAGCCGCGATCGGCGACGGCCTCGAGCGTTTCCAGCGCGAGCTGCTTCTCGATCAATTACGACGGAAAACCTTGCCAAGACGATCGACCAGTGGGACCGGCATTACAAGTGTTGCGGGTGCAATCCTGATTAATGCCCCGACACTCGGAGGACGGTATTTGCTTCAAGGACAGGCAGTCGCGATATCGCGCACGACAGGTGTTTATGCATTGCCGTTTAGCGGTCTGAGCCGCCGCAAAGGTGAGAGAGGCGCGATCGGCGTCACGCGCACTGAGTGTTCCCGCACTTAACGACAGAAGTAGTGCGAAGAGCACGGAGACGACGGCAAACAACCGCTTGCGACATTTCATGGCCTCCTTAAGTCAAAAGGCGATTTGGAGTGAGGTCGCTCGTCATTGAGCAACAGCCTTTATTCACCCGCAACGGCTTCTAACAGTTTTTTTGCCCGGGGCGCGACGAAGGTGTGCCTGTGCGGCGCGGCAGTTCTTTACTCTCTGGGTGGACTCCTCCTTCACTAGTGATCCGCGCCTTCGGGGCGCACTGCCAATTATGGACATCCAACGTTTTGAGCGCACGGTCAGGCCCGTGCGACATCGCTCGAAAAACGCAAGACCGTCACCAATCCTTGAATGTCGGCGTGATGCACCCGCCGCAGACCCAGGGAAAGGTCCAATCGGCCGTTCGCCCGGTGCTGTCGGGAATGTACCTGCTCCATGCATCGGCCCGGACCGGATTGATCGAGCGCCAGATCACGTCAAAGGTGCCGGAAGAATTTATCTTTCCGATCATGACTGGCTTGGAAAGATGATGATTGGTGTTCATCACAACCTCGAAGCCACTCGGCGCCTTGAGTTTTTGACCGTACATGGCCTGCCGCACCGCATTGACGTCGATGGTGCCGGCCTGGACAACGGCTTGGGCCCACATCCGGAAGCCAATCAAGGTGGCTTCCATCGGGTCATTTGTCGTTTTGTCGCGTTGCGCGTTGAAGTTGGCCCACATTTGGATGAAGGCTTCGTTTTCCGGTGACTTGACGGATTGGAAGTAGTTCCAGGCCGCCATGTGCCCGATGAGGGGGATGGTGTCCACGCCGGACAATTCGCGCTCGCCAATGGAGAAAGCCATGACCGGAATGACGCTGGCGTCCACCTTTTGGGCTGAGAGCTCCCTGTAGAAGTACGTGTTGGCGTCTCCGTTGACGGTCGATATCACCGCGGTCTTTTTTCCCTGCGAACCGAAGACCCTGATCCTCTTGACGATCGCCTGCCAGTCGGAATAGCCGAACGGCGTATAAATCGTGATGATATCCTCCGACGGTGTCCCCTCTGCGGCGAGATACGCACTCAAGATCCGGTTGGTGGTGCGCGGATAGACGTAGTCGGTGCCGAGCAGAACCCATCTGCGAACTTCGCCGCCTTCTTTGCTCATCAGATATCGAACGGCCGGAATAGCCTGCTGATTGGGCGCTGCGCCCGTGTAGAAGACGTTGCGCGAGCTTTCCTCACCCTCGTATTGCACCGGGTAGAAGAGCAAGCCGTTCAACTGCTCGAAGACCGGCAGAACGGATTTGCGAGAGGCGGAGGTCCAGCAGCCGAACACGACCGCGACCTTTTCCTTCGTAAGCAGCTCCCGGGCTTTTTCGGCAAACGCGTCCCAATCGGACGCCGGATCAACGACAATTGGTTCCAGTTTACGTCCGAGCAGCCCACCTTTCCTGTTCTGCTCTGCGACCAGCATGAGAACGGTGTCCTTCAGCACCGATTCGCTGATTGCCATGGTGCCGGAAAGAGAATGCAGAATGCCGATCTTGATGGTTTCTTCGCCTGCGCCAGCCGTTGGAACGATGCCCACGAGCTGCAAGAGGAACAGCCCCAGCACGCGACCTCGCAGGACCGAAGACTTCATGTCGAGGCCCCGACGAGTTCGAAAATTCGGGTTTCCTTTGTCATGCCCTTGGCAACGACCGCCGCGAACGCTCTGAACTGGAAGCAGTCCTGAACCCGCAAATAGACGCTTTCGCTCACAAGGATAGACGTCCCGAATTGCTTGTTCAGACCTTCGAGGCGCGCTGCAAGATTCACCGTATTGCCAAGGGCCGTGTAGTTCATCCGCTCCGTCGATCCAAGGTTGCCCACGACGGCCTCCCCGACATGAATGCCAAACCGCGTGAAGAACGGCTTGAGTCCCTCGGCTTCAAACCGGGAGTTGAGCTTGTCGCATGCCGCTCTGCCTGCAAGAACTGCCCGGCAGGCCCGCTTGACATGGTCGGGCTGCGGATTGGGTGCGTTCCAGAACACCATGACGGCGTCGCCAATGAATTTGTCGACTGTCCCGCCTTCGGCGAGGAACGCCTCTGTCAGGACGGAAAAATAGCGCGACGTCTGGTGCATGAGAATGTCGGGGTCGGCGGACTCGGCGATCGTCGTAAAGTCCCGGACGTCCGTGAAAACGACGGTAATCTCCTCCCGGACTCCGCCAAGCTCGGTCGATATGGAATTGTCCATGACCCCGCGGACGATCTCCTTAGGAACGAAGCGCGCAAATGACCATATGGTGCGCTGCGCCAGGTTCACCGTGCTGCCAAGGTCGCTGATTTCCCTGATGCGTGATCCGACTGGTGAAGGATCGGGAGCAGCCAGATTCTGGAGTCTCAGGGCTTGCGCCGTTATGCCCTTCAAGGACCGCGACATTCCGCTGCCAAAGAACCACACCAACGGAATAAATGCAGCGCCGGCAACAATTGCGAGGATTAGTCCGGTGAACTGCAGCCGCCGAACATCTTGGGCAAAATCTTCCTGGGCCGCCAGCAGCAATATGCTGGCGTCGCTCTGCTCGCCCAGAGTGAATTTCGCCACCCTGAACAGATATTCGCGCCCCTGGTCGTCGCGGATGCCTCCGTCGTAACGGTCTCGACCATGCGACATTCGCAGGACCGCAGCCACGATTCCCGAGCTTATCTCCTTGATGTTCGGCAATTGCGGTTGGGATGGATGGGACTTCGCATCGACGACGAGTTGCGCAAAATCGGGGTGGGCTACAAGCGAGCCGGCCGAGTCGAAGATCAGGACAATCCCGTGCTCTCCGGGCCGTTGCGCCTGGACGAAATCGCTGAAGGTATCGAGCTTGAGATTGGCGGCAAGGACGCCGGGCACTTTGCCTCGCAAGGGTGCGCAGACCGTGATCACCGGGACGCCGAGGCTGAACGAAAGATACGGCAACAAAACCAGCGGGCGGTCGACTTCCAGCGTCTCGCGATACCAGTGCCGCGTTCGCGGGTCGTATCCGTATTTCCAGAGATCGAGTTGTCCGACTTCGTTGCCCTGTTGATCTTCAAAGATTCGCCGCATGGGAAGTTCGCCGCTGGGGGTGGGACGGATCAGATCGATCGCAATGTTAGCGCCAGGCGGCGCACGCAACGTCCCGCGCTGCTCATCGTTGAGTTCGCTGGTGCGCCGTACCTGCAACCAGGCGCCATTTTCGAATCCAGCATAGATGCTGTCCATTTGCGGCAGTTCCTGCAGCGCGGTCTTGAACAGCGGGATCGCCGGGCCGATCTCGGTTCTTTCATTTGAATCGGCCACACTGGAACTGGTCGCCAGCACATGCACCAGCGAAGTAATCGCGGTGATCTCGGTCTGCAGGCGTCCGAAGGCCTTTGTACTGGTCGCGTCCATATAGGCGGACGCTGCTTCCTGGGCGGCCCAATGAAGAGCCTGGACCTGAATAGTGATCAGCAGCGCGGCCAGAGCCACGATAAACGCCATCACCGCGAAGGTGATTGAGGTTCGAAATGTCAACATTCCGCGCACGCTCTCCGATCGCAAAGGATGCAGCCGGTAAGTCTCGTCGCTGCGTAACTTGTATCACGTTACGACAAACACCAGCGTTCTTTCCCGGCCAACAGATATCGTCGGCATCCGTTGGCATGCTTCAAAAGTGCCTGGAACTGACGTCTAAGGGCTCTACAAACTTGCGACGAACAAATCCCAGCGGCCTGGAAGCCCTCTGAGTAGAGGCTGGCATGGCCTCTCGATTTAAGCCACGATGCTCCAAACACCGGATCGTGCCCCCTTGGTCAAGTCGAGCGTTGCCACGGGCGGGAAGATCGCCCGCAATCCAAAATTTCCTGCTACCGCAGTTCGTCGAGAAACAGTTTCGCCTCCCGCAAGTCGCGCGTACCAAACCCTTCCGTAAACCAAGCATAGATCGGCGAGAGGAGCTTCATGGCTTTCTCGCGCTCGCCTTGGTCGCGCCAGAGCCGGCTTAGGCTGATTGCTGCACGCAACTCCCACGATTTTGCGTTTTGCTCGCGCGCAGTCGCAAGCGACCGAGCGAGATGGCCCTCTGCTTCACGGAAATTCGGATCCGGTGAGAGCAGTGCGATTTCCCCGGCCGTGCGATTGACTTCGGGCTCGAACAGTCTTTCCTTTGATGTTTCAACTATTGTCAACGCTTCGTTCATCGAACGCCAAGCGTCCGCAAATTGACCAAGATGCATGTAGGATTTGGCCAAACAGGAAGACCACAAAGGTGTCCACAGGGTCGACCCGGTGGACCTTAAGGCGCCAATTCCGGCAGTGATGGTTTGCGCGGCCACGGATGATTGGCCAGCCAAGGCTAGTACAGTTCCTTGGAGCAAGACTCCAAAGGCCTTCCAAAGCGCGCTTCCCTTTTCGTCCGCGAGCGCGACCAGTTCATTCGCTTGGTCATTTGCTATCGCATCATTCCCGCACAGAATATGGACAATCGACGTGTAAAGCAGCGTGGGCATTAGTGTCGTAACCAGACCGATTTCTCGTGCCTCGCTCGTCGCTTGCACGCAGTCAACAAGTGCTGCATCGGGATAACCAAGCATCCAAAGAGGCAATGCCCGTTGAAATAAAATCCCTATACCGACGTCCTGTCCAAATCGCGTTGCTAGAGGCCGATGCTCAGCAGGATTGTAAAGCTTTCTCGCGTAATCGAGGTGCGCGCGCCCCTCGGCGGGTTTTCCCGTATGGAACAAGGATATTCCCATAAGGCGGCGCCCTACCATGAGGGGGACAGGGGTCGCCTGCCTTTCGGCGGCTTCAAGGCACTCTGCAGCACGCTGCAGCACTGCATCGCCCTCGAACGTGTTATAGCTTGCGACCCAAGCGCCGTAGAGAACCGAAAACAACAGCAGCGGGTCTTCCAAAGCCTCGCCAAGCGCCTCCGCTTGCTCGATTAGTGCACGCGCCTGATCAAGTGAAGCCCTTGTCTCGGGCGCTGCATAGCCCTTGACGTGCATCAGCGCATTCGCAACCACTACCTGCAGTTTGATCCGCTCGCGGCGAAGCAAGGGCGTCGATGGCAAGATCGCAATTTGGGACAGCGCACGGCTGAGCTGCTCAACGGCTTCTGCTACTGCCGAACGCTCCAGCGACCGTTGTCCCGCCCTTCCCCAGAGCCTCGCGGCCTTCTCAATCAAGCCGGCCTCTGTACTGTGGCGCGCCAAAATCTCCGGCTGGTGCTCGACAGTTTCAGGAAATCGCGTCTCGAGCGCTTCAGCGATTTTGGCATGCAATGCGCGCCGGCGCTCACGCAAGAGCGTGCTGTAGGCAGCGTTCTGTATCAACGCATGTTTGAACACATAATTCGCGTACGGCGGAGCGCCCTGCCGAAACAGCAATCCGGCACCAATCAGTCGCTGGAGTGCTGTGTCCAACTCCAGCTGCGATTTGCCCGCTGTCGCCTCTATCAAAGCGTGCGAAAATTCGCGACCAATCGCCGCCCCGATCTGAGCCAGTTCCTTCGCCTGACCAAGCCGGTCGAGGCGCGACATCAACGAGGCGTGCAGCGTCGCTGGAATTTCGAGCCTCGCCGATGGCGTTGCGGCCGTCGCGCTTCGCGCCTCGTCCTCGCTCCCCGCTTCCAGCACGGCCTTTGTCATCTCCTCGATGAACAGGGGAATGCCGTCTGTCCGCTCAATCATGTCCTCGCGAACGTCGGGCGGCAGAAGCTTGTTGCCGACGATGCGATCGATGATGGCATTGATGTCCCTTGGACCAAGCCGATTAATGGTGATGGCTGTTACGTGCGGAAGTCCGATCCATGGCGCCTCGAATTCAGGCCGGTAGGTAATGATCAGCAACACCGGAAGCGTGATGATCCGCTCCACGATACGGCCGAGCAGTTCCAGGCTGGTCGGATCCGTCCAGTGCGCGTCTTCGAAAATAATCAATACGGGTTCGGATCGGGCAAGCAACTCAATCTGAGTAAGCAGCGCTTCTAGCGTTCTTTTCCGACGTTGCTGCGGGTCGAGGGTCAATGTCGGGTGACGTCCGTCATTTGGAAGAGATAGCAGTTCGGCGAGCAAAGCCGAATCGTGCCGCGAAGCAGCGCTTCGCGCCAACAATCCATCGAGCTTGTCAAGCTTCGCTGCTGCAGTATCGCCCTGCCTGAATCCAGCTGCGCGTTCCAGTTGTCCGATACTCGGATAGAGCGCGCTGTCGGTCCGCTGGGGCGAACAGAAACAGCGCACGCGAGCATGCCGCCCGTCTGAGATTTGTTGCAAGAACTCCGCGGTCAACCGGGATTTACCGATGCCGGCCTCCCCGGACAGCAACACGGCTTGTCCTTCACCGGTCTTTGCTTTGGACCAACGTCGTAGCAATAAATCCGCCTCCTCCTCCCTTCCAACAAACGAAGACACGTCGCCATCGTGAAACGCCTCAAATCGTCCTTCCACAACCGCCGGTCGAAGAGCGGCCCATACCTGCACAGCGTCCGCGATCCCCTTGAGCACCGGGTGACCGAGATTCTGCAACTCGAACAGATTGCCAAGAAGCCGTCTGGTGGTATCGGCGATCACCACCATGTCCGGCTCGGCGAGCCCTTGTAGCCTCGCCGCAAGGTTTGGCGTTTCACCGACGATCGCTCGTTCTTGGGCCTCTCCGGATCCTACGAGATCACCCACGACGACCAGACCGGTGGCAATTCCGACGCGGGTTTGCAAGGGATGATGTGTCCTCAATCTCGCAACTTCTTCGACCAGCTGGAGACCCGACCTTACCGCTCTCTCGGCATCATCCTCGTGCGCGTCTGGATAGCCGAAATAGACCAGCACCCCGTCACCCATGTATTTGGCAACAAAGCCGCCGAAGCGATGGACCGTTTCGGCTACGCACTTCTGATAGGCCGAGATCAATTTGCGTAGATCTTCGGGGTCCATGCGGGTCGACAGCGCCGTCGAGCCAACCAGATCGCTGAACAATACCGTGACCTGTCGGCGCTCGGCGGAATCTTCAGGTGCCCTGGTGGTCGTTATGTCGACCGTTGAGCGGCGCTCTGTTTCCGTTGCGAGCGCTGCAATAGCCGCCAGAAGCTTGATCCGCGCTCCTAGTGGAAGGCCCATTTCGCGGAGGTGAGCCTCTATCAGGTGCGGCAGCACCGTCTCGTCGATGCCATTATCGCGAAATGTCGACTGAAACTGTTCGAGTCCAAGGTTCTGTAGCCAATTGTCAAGGTCCATCGTCGTCCCTCGAACATTAGCCCCGTCGGCGGTAACGCCGTTACCCAGAAAAGCCGCCGATCGGAATACTTTGCTTTATTTAGGCGGCGTGTACGGATCGGGAGTGCCGAGCTTTATCGGCGGATATTTCTGCAAGCTCGCCCTAAAATCAGCGAGTATCTTGAACATCGGATCAGCGGCCCAAGTGTTGTAGACCCCCACATCGTGCTCTTCCTTTCGGTCAACGAGAAGATTAAACATCCTCGGCAAGGGCAGCACCTGCGGCGTGTCATACATTTTCTCCTGCCAGATAAGGTGCATTTTCCAATTGCGCCACTTCACGGCAAGACAGTCGATCTGCGACGTAAACTGGAAATCCGTCTCGATTGGATTTCTCCTGTTTCCCAAGGAAGAAATCCAATTGGTCGACCCCGTCGATGGGCCGGTCTTTTGGGACTTCTGCTCCGCCCACACGGGCCAGCGTCGGGAACATGTCTACGATATGGACAATTTCGTTGCTGACGCGACCGGCGGGTATTTTGCCCGGCCAGCGAACAATGAACGGCGCACGAAGTGACGCTTCCATCGCGGTGAAATAGGTGCCGCGCCACGGACCGCTGTCGCCCTCCCAGGGATGCGTGCCCTCCGGCCCATTGTCACTGGTGAAAATGACGAGAGTATCGTTTTCAATCCCGGCCTGCTTGATGGTGTCAAGTATCTGACCTGTGCGGTAATCCAGTTCGGCCAGCACATCGGCCCAATCACCGTTTCCGGTTTTGCCGGCGAAGTCGGGGCCGGGCAGCACCGGCATGTGCACCAGCGAAGAAGAAACGAAGGCAAAAAATGGTTTGCCGCTCTGCGCGTTGCGCTTGATGAATTCAACCGCGCGTTTCGTGATCTCGGCTTCCATCGTGCGCCTATTGTCGAGGTTCAATTCCCCGATCTTCTGGGCTGGCTTCCCCTTCAGCGCTTCGTAGATCGGTTCGGCGTGGGCAATTTTGTCACTCCAACCCTGCTTGTCGCCGACAGAAGGCCACATACCCTTGTCTTCATTCAATGAAGGCCACATCGCCTCATCATAGGTGCGGGGGATGCCGAACCATTCGTCAAACCCGAAATGCGTCGGAAGGCGCTCCTCGGCGCTGCCCAGATGCCATTTGCCCCACATGCCGGTGGCGTAGCCTCGGTCCGATAGCGCCTTCGCGATTGTTACTTCCCATTGTGTCAAGCCATCGGGGATGCCGCCAATTGGGACTTCGTAGGTGCCATCGCGAATAGAAAATCGGCCGGTCATCAGTGCGGACCGGGAGGGCGTGCACTGCGCCTCAACATTAAAGAGCAACTGCAAGCCGTCTTTGGCGATCTGGTCGATGTTCGGCGTGGGCGCACCCCGCAGAATGCCGCCGCCATAGACGCCCAACTCACCGTAGCCCAAGTTATCCGTGAGAATGAAAACTAAGTTAGGTTTGGGGGCTTGAGCTATTGCCGGAGTGGCTGCTACGGCCAGCGCGATAGCGACCGCCATGTGGACTGATCGGAAGGCCCTCATCACACTCTCTCACGTAAAGTTGTGGAGAAAAGAGAAGCACGACGATGTCAGTTTAGCACGGATCAATTGGGCCTAAAAGACGCTGATCAGCTCCAAAATGTCAATGGATGTGTCTGCTCGGCCAAATATGCTGGATACGCCGATCGCGAGTTGGCCACCGAGCACGGGCGTTGCAAAGGTGTAGGTCGGAGCTAGAAAGAGGAGATCGGCCCGCGCATTCAGATTAGCATTCAGGCTGACGTTGACCGTCGCGGGGATTTTGCCGATCTGAATTTCTCTTGCTGCCGCGACGTCACCTGAAGGGCCGACGTTCGTATAGTAGTAGACCGCCGCCATGGACCAGCCCGGCGCCCCGGGAACGGCAGCCAGGCTGCCGAATTGAAGCCAGAACGACACGCGCAGCGTTCATCATATGCATCGGGTTCTGAAGCAGGCTCAAACAAGCCGTGAGGTGGAGCCTACTCAAGCGTAATCCTTGTGATGCTGTCGACCCACCACGCGTGGAGAAACTGGAAATGAAAACGCTCGGCACGACATAGACGGTGGATGCGCTGACCGAGATACGCAAGACACGTTTCTTGATCGCGTTTTGCTCGCTGGAATTTGCGTTTGCGCCGTGGAGAGATCGCGGCACTACGCTGGGAAAACGTTGATCTCGAAGCCGGTGTGATGATGATCGTGCAAACCGCTCGGCAGATCAAAATCGTGGTCAGCTTTAAGCCGGTGAAGAAGGGTCGTCCGGTAGCTCTATCGGGCATCAGGCTTGCTGAACTCGAAGCACACCGTGCCAGGCAAGCCGAAGAGCAATTAAGATTTAAATTGAAGCTTTCGCCGGATAGCTTCGTCTTTGCGCAGCCCGACGGCACGCCAATCAAGCCCGGCAGTATCACAAATGAATGGAAGCGGCTGGTGGCCAAGCACACCCTGCCCTGTATTCAATTTCACGATCTGCGCCACACCCACGCCACCGCGATGCTGGGCAGCGGCGTCCATCCCAAGATTGCCAGCGAACGGCCCCAGCTCTATTGCCATCACACTTGACCTCTACAGCCATGTGCTGCCGAACATGCAGGCCGATGCCATTGAGGCGATGGACAACGAGTTGCTGGCAGCTATAAGCAAGCGCGCGAAAGAGATGTGAGCAAACTGGTGAGCAATGCGACCTTTTCGATTAACCTGATGTCAAAATTATTCGTTGTTATCAACGGTTTGGAAGGGTGGCCGAGTGGTTTAAGGCACCGGTCTTGAAAACCGGCGTACCCGCAAGGGTACCGTGGGTTCGAATCCCACCCCTTCCGCCAGTTTCCCGAGTGTCCGGGCTTGAGGCCATGCGCCCGCACTTTATGATTGCAACACGGCGTTGATTACGCATCCCGATCGCCACAATCCGGTTGCGCTACCGCCTGCGATGAATCGTTCCGCTACAATTTTAGCTAGAATCGGCCCTGCTGTGCCTTGGACTCTGATGCTGCCAACGCCGTGCTCCGGATAGTGGATTTTTCGATTGAAGTTAGTCGCCGTGCTGCGCGGGATTGGCGCGCCTGCGGGTTCTGAGAAGCACAGCGCCACGGCGTCCGCTTCGTGCGGTGACGGCATGCCGCGCTTCAGCACGACGGCCTGGGGCAGCGTAAATCAAACCCTATCCCTCACCATCCTGGTGAAGCCCTTTCGGCGCTGCAACAAAGGTCAGGCCGATTCGTTTCTGCCGAATCCAGGCAATTCTGCATTCGTAGACCGAGGAGTCGTTGGCCATCACCAGACGAAAGCGGGCCGGCACGAAGGCGGGGTTCTCGATATCGATGGCGGCGCCCTCGGCTGAGATATTTCGAACCATACAGCTCATGACCGAGCCGCCGGACGACACGTAAGCCGGCTCACTGATCTCGGTCCGTGGGTACTTCCGCTTTTCTTCCATCGACGGCGGCCCTGACTGGCAATTGCGGGCAAGAATAGCTTCAAACATTAAACAAATCAGGCTGGTCGGTCGGAGCGAGGTCAGAACCCGAGAGGCCAACCCCGGGACCAAACAAAGGTCGAACCCGCCGAACCAGCCGTCGGCCGTCTTGCCGACAACCGCGCCTGCCTGGCTCGGTTCCAGCCCCTCATCGGTGCGGCACACGGGATCGCGAATTCTTGCTCGTTATCCGGTTGGATACCGGTATCCCCTCGCGTTTTTGAAAAGCCGCACCCCTTCCGTTCGTGATGTCGACGGGGTAGCTTTGCCGGCATGATCGGCGCGCAGGCGCAACGCCCGCTCAAAACGAACAAGCGTCAAGGGAGAAACGCCGTGTTCGAGATCCTCGATCAACGGACGAATCTGACCGCCAACCAGATCAAGATCCTCGCTGCGGCCATCATCGGCGATGCCCTTGAATTCTTCGATTACTTCCTGATCGGCTTTGTGCTCGCCTTCCTGATCGGGCCGTGGAAGCTCACCTTCGGCCAGTCGGCCATCGTGCTGATGAGTTCAGGCATCGGGGCCATCATCGGTGCCTTTGCGTGGGGTTGGCTCGCCGACCGCGTCGGCCGCCGCATGGTCTTTATCGGCACCGTATTGAACTTCTCGATCGCGACGGGGCTTCTCTATTTTACGCCGGACAATGGTTGGATCTATCTCGCGATCATGCGCTTGTTCGTGGGTGTCGGCGTGGGCGGCCTGTATTGCGTGGACCTGCCGCTGGTGCAGGAGTTCATGCCCTCCTCCAGACGTGGTTGGGTGGGCGGCATCGTGACCTGCGTCATCCCCTTGGGCGTGGCGCTCGGCGCGGTGATGGGCGCCGTGGTGGGCTCCGGCGAGTGGCGGCTGCTGTTCGCAGTCGGCGTGTTACCCGCGCTGCTCGTCCTGCTAGTCCGCCTGTGGGTCCCGGAATCGCCACGCTGGCTCTGTCGCCAGGGCCGCTATGAGGAGGCTCGCCAGTCGCTTGCCTGGGCGCTGCAGATGCAGCCCTCGGCGTTGCCATTGCCGACGGCGGCCGATGCCGGTCCGGTCGTCAGGAGCAACTGGCTCGACCTTTTCAAATATCCGCGCAGCCTGCTCGTCTCCTGGCTCGGCAACGCCGGCGCGCAGACCGGCGTCTACGGCATCACGCTCTGGGTGCCCTCGCTGTTCGTGCTGCTGCTCAAGGTCACGCCGCAGGAAGCCGCCAGGATGATGATCCTGCTTTCGGTCTGCGGCTTCGTGGGTCGGGTCTGCTTCTCCCTTTTCTCGGAATGGATGGGAAGGCGCACCGCGGGCGGCCTGCTCGGATTCGGCGCCGGGATCATGACCATCATCGCGGGCTACCATTACGATGCGATGGTGATGGGCGCATCGGCGTTCTGGCTGTTGCTGGCCGTGACCTTCTTCTTCGCCGACGGCGGCTTCGCGATCGTGGGCCCCTACGCAGCGGAGGTCTGGCCCTCACACCTCAGAACATCGGGCATGGGCTCGGCCTACGGCTTCGGCGGCATCGGCAAGATCATCGGCCCGGTGGGACTGGCCCTGATCGTAGGCTCCGGCAACTACCTCAAGCCTGACGTGCCGTTGCCGAAGGTCCCGTTGGCTTTCGTCTATCTCGGCTGCTGGTTTTTGATGACCGGCGTGGTGTATTATTTCTTCGGGTTCGAAACCCGGGGCAAGTCGATCGAGCAGATCGACAAGGAACTGGCCGTCACCGCCTGATTTATCCAATGACATCTTTATCCATGACATCGGTTCGAAGGGGATTGTCTTGATCGCGACTTCCGCTGACCTTGCGGGCGACCCGGCCGTGATCGGCCGTGCCGAAGCCGTTTGTCCGGCGGTCGCGGCGGCCTCAAACGAGATCGAGTCCACGCGCCGGTTGCCGTCGGCCCTGCTCGACAAACTCCATGAGGCAGGACTGTTCCGCCTGCTGCTGCCGCGCTCGTCGAACGGTATCGAAACCGATCCCCTCACCTTCTTTCATGTGATCGAGACCATCGCCCAAGCCGACGCGTCGACCGCGTGGTGCCTGAGCCAGGCCGGCGGTTGCGCCATGTCGGCGGCCTATCTCGACCTGCCGGTGGCGCATGCGATCTTCGCCAACGACCCGCGAGCGGTGCTTGCCTGGGGCCCCGGCCCCAATGTCAAAGCCATCGAGTGCGACGGCGGCTACCGGGTCACGGGCGTGTGGGCCTTTGCCTCGGGCGGCCGCCATGCGACCTGGCTCGGCGCCCATTGCCCGATCTACCAGGCCGACGGCTCGCCCAGGCTCGACGCCAATGGTCAAGGGCAGGAACGAACCATGCTGGTGCGTGCCGAAGACGTGCAGTGGACCGACATCTGGAACACGGTCGGCCTTCGCGGCACCGCCAGCGACCAATTCGCGCTGAACGACTTCTTTGTCCACGCCGACCATTCGATCACACGCGAATTCGATCGGGAGTGCCGCGAGAATGGCCCGCTCTATCGCATGGGCTCCGGCACCTGCTACCAGGTCGGCTTCGCGGGTGTCGCCTGCGGCATCGCCCGCAGCGCGCTCGACAGCTTTATCGATGTGGCGCGCAACAAGGTGCCGCGCGGCCACAAGAGCGCGCTGCGCGACAATGCCGTGGTGCAGTCCAATCTGGCGCTGGCCGAGGTCAATGTCCGCGCCGCGCGAGGTTTCGTGCTGCAGTCGATGGCCGACATCTGGCAGGAGCTTTCGGCCGGGACCACCATCACCGTCGAGCAGCGCATGACCGTTCGCATGGCTGCCACCCATGCCATCCACATGGCGCGCGAGGCGGTCGACTTCGCCTACAATGCTGCGGGTACCACGGCGATCTTTGAAAACCACCCGCTGGAACGCCGCTTCCGCGACATCCACACCGTGACTCAGCAGGTGCAGGGCCGGCTCAGCCATTTTGAGACCGTCGGCGCCTGGATGCTGGGCCTCGATACCGACTTGACCTTCGTTTAAGGAGAACTGCCATGCCACTGGGCGGACTACAGCATTACACCATCGAACCCTCCGATCTGGAGCGCTCCAAGGACTTCTATTGCGACGTGTTGGGGCTTGAGAACGGCGATCGTCCGCCGCTCGATTTCCCCGGCTATTGGCTTTATTCGGGCGGCACCGCCACCGTGCACCTGATGGGCACGCGCAAGCCCCGCGAGGGCATCGTCGTACGCGGCACCGAGAAAAAATTCGACGACACCGGCCGCCTCGACCATATCGCCTTTGCCGCGACCGATGTCGACGGTGTGCGCAAGCGGCTGCGATCGAAGAACGTGAAATTCCGTGAGAGCATCGTGCCACGCACTGGCGATACCCAGATATTTCTCCACGATCCCGACGGCGTCGGCGTGGAGCTCAATTTCCCGAGCGCCTGATCCGCCGTTCGGCGCTTCCGGACGACCTGCAGCGGATGGCGGTTCTCCATAAGGTCACGACACAGCCATCTCTGCGGCGCGAAACGGTCAGCTTTTTCACAACTTTGCATGACGAGTTGAAGGGCCGCGCTGCTGCGGCAGGATAGCCGGGTGCCGCGCCTTTCAACCTACCCCAGGGCATGTGCGCCCGGCTATTCGCGGCTGGTCGAGCGGCGCGTCGCTAACTGCTCTCGGCTCCGATTCGATCGGAACGGACGCCCCTTATGCTTAATTTTGAAGCACTCGCGCGGGAAACCGGTTTAGTCGAGCCCCCGCTCATGGCTGAGGCGGACCATTTCCTGGATGAAAATGGCCTTTTGCTTGTCGTCCAGGCTGGCGAATAGCGGCTCGGCAGCGTCAGCGACATTGCGCTGATCCTGCGCACGATCGTTGAGAAACTGGGCTTCGTTGCGCATCTGCTCGATGATGTCGTCCGGTGGATCACGCTTTGCACGTGCGATCCTCAGATTGAGGCGGTCGGCGCCATTGTGGCCGAGATAGTGCATCGCGCTATTGAAGGCGGTCCAATTCTTCTCCTGCTCGGGCGTGAGGTTCAATTCAGCCTTGATCCGATCGATGTTGGCATCGCTGTTGGCGACGATCTGTTCGGCGCTCAGTTGTGGTTCGCCTTCCTGGGTCAGCACCGCCGTCGCCTTGGCTGCCTTGCCGCCTTTGGCGGCTTTGGCCGTCTTCGCGGAACCGGGCTGCTTGGTCCCGTTCGCTGCGGGTGCCTGACCATTGTTCGGAACGCCGAGCACGCCGGTGAACACGCCGACGACACCGCCGATTGCGCCACCCAACACCCCACCGACCGGCCCGGCCGCCTTGTTGCCCTCCTGCGCTCCCTGCTGCGCGCCCTGAACCAAGCCTTGCGCATCCACCGCCGAAGGCGGGTTGAGAAGCATCGCGACAAATACCCCAAGCGCGAAACGCAATCCTAGCTGCGCAAGCGCGGTCGGTGTCGTGCTGATCATTATTTGGTCTCCATAGTCGAACGGGAAGGGCCGGTGGGACGATTTTGGGCGACGAGCATCTGCCTGATCTGGACATTATCGTTTTCGGACCGAGCAAGTCCACCGACGCACCGTACTGTTGGGATCATGAAAAATCCGACACCTACGCGTTTATCGACCGAGGCGGAACCCGCAGTGCCATCACCGTCTTGGACCCACGCCAGTTCCGGTGTGCAGCGCAGTATCTTTGGTCAAGCTGGCAGCAGGTCGGCCTAAGCCTCGCGACATCAAGATCGGCGATGCCGTAAGGAAACTCTGCTGCCGCCAATTTGATCACAACGTTGTTTTCAAAATTCGCGGACCTGATTTCTCGACAGCAGCCGGCAATTCTGCTCTGATCCTCCCCACGAAATCTTCGCCCGCGTCACAGCGCCGTTTCCGGCCTGCCTGACCACCAAGAAAGAATAACAACGAGATTTCTGTCTTACGACGGTTGGCTCACCAGGGAGGGACTGCCATGTCACGGAAGAGGCTTTCTCGACGGCAGTTCGTAGCTGCCACCGCGCTGTCATCGGCGGCGTTGATCACCGCGCCGTTTGTTCGAACCGCTCATGCGGCCGGCAAACTCACGATGGGCTTTTGGGATCACTGGGTGCCCGGAGCCAACAAGGTCTGTTCCGATTTGGTCAATGAATGGGCCGCCAAGGAAAAGGTCGAGGTTGCGATCGACTTCATCACCAGCCAGGGCAACAAGATTCTGGTGACTATCGCTGCGGAGGCTGCAGCGAAATCCGGCCATGATATCCTTGCCATGCCGACATGGTGGCCCCAGGCCAATTCCGACATGCTGGAGCCGGTGAACGACATCATGGCGCCGCTGATCCAGCAGAACGGCGAGGTGAACGGCACCGTGAAGTATCTCGGCCAGTCGGACGGCAAGTGGATCGGCGTTCCCGCCACGAGCGGCAGCCAGATCAAGGGTCCCTGCTCCCGCATCGATCTGATGAAGAAATTTGCCGGCATCGACGTCCAGGAAATGTACCCGGCGGGCAGTCCGCCCAAGGCGGACGGCTGGACCACGGAGACATTCCTGAAAGCTGCCGAGGCCTGCCACAAGGGCGGCGTTCCCTTCGGCATCGGGCTGGGAGAGACCTCCGACTCGGTTGATACCGCAGGCGCCTTTTTCCAGGCGTTTGGCGCGCAGCTCGTGGATGCCAAGAGCAACCTCACGGTCAAGACCGACGAGGTGCGGCAGGCGCTCGAATTCTACAAGAAGCTGATCGCCTTCCTGCCGCCGGATGTGACGGCATGGGACGATGCGTCGAACAACAAGTGGCTGGTGTCCGGCCGCGGCGCGATGATCATGAATCCGCCGAGCGCCTGGGCGGTTGCCAAGCGTGACGCGCCGCAGGTTGCGGAACAATGCTGGACCCACGGCTTCCCGGCAGGACCGAAGGGCCGATTTGCGCCGTTCCTGCCTTTCTTCTGGAGCATATGGAATTTTTCCAAGAACAAGGAAGCCGCCAAGAGCCTGCTCGTTCATCTCTCGCAGCCGGCTTCGGTTGAGAGGTTCGTCGCGGCCAGCGGCGGTTTCGATCTGCCGGCATTCGAGAAGCTGACGACCCTCAAGACATGGGCCGAGGAAGGGCCGCCGAAGGGGACGCTCTATCACTATCCCAACCCGTACAAGCATCAAATCCTGTCGATCGCGGCGTCGCCGGCGCCACCGAAGGTCGCCCAACAGATCTACGCGCAGGCCATCCTGACAAAAATGTGCGTGAGGTACTATCAGGGCGAAGCGATGGAAAAGACGCTGTCCTGGGCGGAAGGCGAATGCGAAGGCTACATGCGGAGCTGACCAGTTCGCCGCGGCGGTCGCCGGCCGCCGTGGCATGAGTAACGATCGTGATGTCAACGCGACGCACGGAGAGCCGTGATCACCACGCTCAGGTGATCGGTGCGGAAGACAATTCCGGACGCCGGCGCTCTGACATGAAACGGACGAGGAAAACGCACCATGGTTGATGTCGTATTTCAACCGAACAGCGCTGCCGAGGCGCGCGTTCTGCGCAAGCGTTCCAGTTTGCGGGCCACGCTCAAGCGCAAGTCGACCGCCGCCTTTCTCATGACGCTGCCCCTGATCCTCTTGATCGGCATCATGGTGCTTTACCCGGCGTTCTACTCCCTACATCTCGCTACCCTGAACAAGTCGATGCAACGCTTCGTCGGCTTCGGCAATTTCGAGTTCCTGTTCAAGCGCGAAACTTTCTGGCTGGTGGTGAAGCAATCCTGCATCTTTGCGATTTCAGCCGTCATCTTCAAGGCGCTGATCGGCTTTATCGTCGCCCACTTCGTCCATAACATCCCTGCCAGGGGGCAACGCAAGTGGCGAGGAATGCTGCTGGTGCCATGGGTGATTCCGCCGGCGATGAGCACGCTGGCCTGGCTGTGGCTGTTCGATCCATCCTACAGCGCCTTCAACTACACGCTTTCGTTTTTCGGTATCGGGCCGATCGCGTGGACCGGCGACGCCAACTGGGCGCGCTTCTCGGTCATCCTGGTCAATATCTGGTACGGCGCCCCGTTCTTCATGATCATGTATCTGGCGGCGCTGAAATCGGTACCCGATCAACTGTATGAAGCCGCCGCTATCGACGGCGCCAACTGGTGGCAGCGGATCTGGTACGTGACGCTGCCGATGATGCGCAATATCATTGCGATTACCACGCTGTTTTCGCTGATCGTGACCTTCGCGAATTTCGATATCGTGCGCATCCTCACGTCCGGCGGACCGCTCGATCACACCCATATTTTCGCGACATGGGCGTTCAGGGTCGGCATCGAAGGCAGCGATATTCCTCTCGGCGCCAGCGTCTCGCTGTTCATGGTGCCGATACTCGCGATCGCTGCGATCTTCATTCTACGCGATATCACCAAACGCGGGAATGAAGCGTGATGACGAGTGCCGAGGTAATCGACAAGGCGGCACCGACCCGCGCTGCCAGCTATGGCAGCATGAGCCGCGACCGGGCCTGGGCGCTCCGATGGTCGTACTTCTTCCTCACGCTGTTTGCGATCTTCTCGCTGGTGCCGCCGCTTTACATGCTGATCACGTCGCTCAAGAGCAGCGCCGAGATTTCGGCGGCGACCAATCCGTGGTGGGTGTTCCACCCGACCTTGGAGAACTACGTCAGATTGCTGACATCGAACCAGTTCCTGACATTTTTCCGAAACTCGGCCTTGGTATCGATCCTCGTGGTGACGATCACCATGTTGATCAGCGTACCCGCGGCGTTCGCCCTGGCAAGGATGCGGTTCTGGGGATCCGCGACACTCGCGACCGGGGTGTTTCTCACTTACCTGATCCCTGACTCCCTGCTGTTTTTGCCGCTGTTCAAGATGTTCGTGGTGTTCGGCGATCTCACCGGGATTCAGCTGATCAACAAATGGTACGTGCTGGTGATCGTGTATCCGACCCTGACCGTGCCGTTCTGCACCTGGATCATGATCGGCTATTTCGCGTCGATCCCGAAGGAACTCGATGAAGCTGCCATCATCGACGGCGCATCATGGTTTCAGACGCTGACGCGCATCTTTATTCCAGTGGCGCTGCCCGGCCTGATCGCCGCGACCATCTTCGCATTCACGGTCTCATGGGCGCAGTTTCTCTATCCGCTGGTTTTCACCACATCGACCGATCAACTGGTGCTGCCGGTCGGCATTATCACCACCCTGATCAAGGGCGACGTGTTCAACTGGGGACAGATCATGACCGGCGCCCTGCTCGGCGCTGCGCCGCCGCTCATCATCTACGCCTTCCTGATGGACTACTATATCGCCGGCCTGACCGCCGGTGCGACAAAGGGTTGATGCTCATGGCAGACGTTACATTGCGTAAGGTTATCAAGCGTTATGACGACGTCGAGGCGGTGCGCGGCATCGACCTTGACATCGCCGACCACGAATTTGTCGTGCTGGTGGGCCCGTCAGGCTGCGGAAAATCGACGACCTTGCGAATGATTGCGGGCCTCGAGGATATCACCGACGGCGATATCATGATCGGAGGCGACGTCGTCAACGACGTGCCGCCGAAAGACCGTGACATCGCCATGGTGTTCCAAAATTACGCGCTTTATCCGCATATGACGGTTGCGGAGAACATGTCATTCGGATTGCGTCTGAAACGCTATCCGAAGGCCGAGATCAAGACGCGGATCGACGAGGCTGCACGCATGCTGGACATCGCCGAACTCGTCGACCGGAAACCCAAGCAATTGTCGGGCGGCCAGCGCCAGCGCGTCGCGATGGGTCGCGCCATCGTTCGCAACCCCAAGGTTTTTCTGTTCGATGAACCGCTGTCCAATCTCGATGCCAAGCTTCGGGTCCAGATGCGGATCGAGATCAAGAAGGTGCATCAGAAAGTCCGCACCACGACGGTCTACGTCACCCACGACCAGGTGGAGGCGATGACGCTCGCCGACAGGGTGGTGGTCATGAACCATGGCCGCATCGAGCAGATCGGAACGCCCAACGATCTCTACCACAACCCGGCCACCCGCTTTGTCGCCGGCTTTATCGGCTCGCCTGCGATGAATTTCGTGCCGTGCCGGCTTGAGGACGTCGCCGGCAGGCTGCACATCCGGTTGACCGACCGTATCGCCTTTCCGCTGCCGGCCAATCGCGCGGCCAGGTATCAGGGCATTCCGCGGAATGAAAAATTGCTGCTTGGGTTGCGGCCGGAGCATATCGCCGAAGCCAAGGCGCATCCGGAGCCGGGCGTGGAAGCCTTCGACGCCGTATTGGACGTGACCGAACCGATGGGGATGGAGACCCTGATTTATTTCACGCTTGAGGGAGCGCAGATCTGCGGACGGGTAAGTCCCAATGCCGGGGCCCGCGACGGCAGCCCGCTTCGATTGGCAGTGGACCTCAACAATATGCACCTGCTAAACGAGGGTACCGGCGCCGTCCTTTGACGGACGCGCAACAAGAAGATCAAGAAGGGGGTGGAATGGCGGCCAACAAGAAGAAAATTTTCATTACTGAATCGATGTCGCAGCAAGGACGATCCCTGCTCAAGGAGCGGGACGACATTGAGGTGGTTGAATTCCCCAATATGATTTCTGCCGGCGATTTTGAGGCGATGCTGAAGGCGCAGGCGCCTGTCCACGGCGTGGCGCTCGGCCCGACCCGCTTTGGCGAGCCGGAACTCGTGGCGTCAAAGGACATGCAGGTGGTGACCCGGATCGGCGTCGGCTACGACGCCGTCGACGTTCCGGCGCTGAGCCGCCGCAAGATTCCGCTCATGGTGGCAGGCACCGCTAATTCTCCGTCCGTCGCGGAACAGGCCTTGTTCATGATGCTGACGCTCGCCAAGCGCGCCGTCGAGATGCACGCGCTGGTCAAAGAGGGAAAATGGGGTACCCGGCTCGGCAAGCTGCCCTTTGATCTGTTCGGCAAAACCGTTCTCATCGTCGGATTCGGCCGCATCGGCACGCGAACCGCCAAGCGTTGCCTTGCCATGGAAATGAACGTCCTGGTCTATGATCCCTACAAGTCGGCCGCCGAGATCAAGGCCGCCGGCTGCGAGCCGGTCGCGGACCTCGATGCCGCACTGCCGCGCGCCGATTTTGTCAGCATCCATTGCCCGAAGACACCCGAAACGGTCGGAATGTTCAATGCGGCGCGGTTGAAGCGCATGAAGGCCACGGCTTATCTGATCAACACCGCGCGCGGCGGAATTATCGACGAGCCGGCGCTGTACGACGCGCTGGTGTCCGGCAAGCTCGCGGGTGCCGGTCTTGACGTTTTCGAGCAGGAGCCGCCCCCGGTCGACCATTCGCTGTTCGAACTCCCCAACGTCATCGTTGCACCGCACGTCGCCGGGGTAACCCGGGAAGCGGTCGACCGGATGAGCGAGCAAACCGCGCGCAACATCCTGAGCGCGCTCGACGGCGAGCCGATTCGTCAGAACGTCATCAATCAGGACGTGCTCGGCTGATCCGAGCGCGACGGCTTGCTGCTTCGCCGCATGAAACATCCGCAACACAGGTATCGCCATGGCCTTCAGGGAATACGGCAATTATGACGGCATCGGATTGGCCGATCTCGTCCGCAAGAAGCAAGTCAGCGCGACAGAGTTGCTGGACGAGGCGATCATACGCACCGCCAAAGTCGACCCCGAGATCAACGCGGTGGTCGTGAAGCATTACGACTACGCCCGGCGGCAGATCGATCGTGGGCTTCCCGATGGCCCCTTCACCGGCGTGCCGTTTCTGCTGAAGGACCTCGATCTGCTCGACACCACGCGAACGACCTTCGGCGCGAGTGTTTTCAAGGAGAACATCGCCGATCATACCGGCACCCTCACCCAGCGTTTTCTCGACAGCGGGGTCACGATCTTCGGAAAAAGCTCCAGTCCGGAATTCGGATTGTTGCCGACCACCAAGTCCCGCCTGTTCGGTCCGACCCGAAACCCCTGGAATCTGGCGCACTCGTCCGGAGGTTCTTCCGGCGGCGCGGCGGCTGCCGTCGCTGCGCGCATTCTTCCCGTGGCCCATGCCAGCGATGGCGGCGGTTCGATACGCATTCCCGCCTCGGCATCCGGCGTGTTCGGAATGAAACCGAGCCGTGCGCGCAATCCGCTCGGCCCCGATCGCGGCGAAGGTTGGGGCGGGTTTTCCTGCGGTCATGTCGTAAGCATCAGCGTGCGCGACAGCGCGGTCATGCTGGATGCGATCCATGGGCCCGAAGCATCGAGCCCCTATGTCGCGCCGCCGCCGGAGCGGCCTTTTTCCCAGGAGGTCGGACGCGATCCCGGCCGGCTGCGGATCGCCTTTACCGACAGGTCGCCTTATGGCGACGTCATCGACCCCGAGATTGCGGCAGCGGTTCGGGAAGTCGCGGCCCTGCTGGCCGGGCTCGGCCATCATGTCGAGGAACGGGCGCCTGAGCTGACCGCCGATCCGGCAGTCGTGATGGCGACCATTGTCGCCGCCAATACCGCGTTGAGCGTGCGGCTTGCCGAACAGCGGCTTGGCCGCGAAATGACGGATAGCGACTTCGAGATATTGACGCTTGCGAGCGCACACAACGCGGAAAGGGCAAGTGCGACCGACTATGTGGCCGCGCAACTCGGCGCCTTCGCGATTTCGCGCGGCCTCGCCAGCTTCTTCGAGACCTGCGACGTATTCCTGTGTCCGACGCTTTGCTCGCCACCCCTGCTCATTGGCGAGATCAACTCGATGTCGAAAGATCTGTCTCACATCGCGCCGATCCTGCGGCGTTACATGCCGGGAACTTCCATGTTCAATATGTCCGGCCAGCCCGCGATGTCGGTGCCACTGGCCTGGAATGCGGCCGGGTTGCCGCTCGGCATGATGTTCGCGTCGCGCCTCGGCGACGAGGCGACACTATTCCGGCTGGCGGGCCAACTCGAACAGGAGCGGCCCTGGCGGAATAAATTGCCGCCGGTTTGCGCCTGAACCGACAAAACTCAGCCGCATTCGAGGCCGAGGAAAGAAAAATAGCGCCCGGCCGTGGAACTCATTTCACGCCGATGGCGTCATGTTTTGAGGCCGAGATCCTGAATATCCGGAGGCTGAAGTTTTGAGCCAAAGCGACCCGACCGACCATGCGCTCGCGGCCATCGCCAGCATCCGCGATCAACCGGAAGCCCATCTCGAACCGGAAAAGGCTGCGGTCGAGGAAAAGCCGATCGCTCCCGGATTGATTGAGGCCGATGGTTACCACAAGGTCGGGCCCGGCCCGATGGCGACGATCCGCATCAAGTGGACGGTCCGACGCGAGGATAATGGCGATTATTATGTCGACGAGACGATTGGCGAGAACTCGGCGTCCATCGTCAGCGGACCAATGGCCGGGGATGCCGCGATCAGGTTTGTCGACGAGCGTGAGAGCGAGGCGCGGCGGCAATTTGAACAGCTGAAGAGCGAAATGACCGGCCGAAGCGCCGCGGCCAATCTGGTCCGGAAAGACGGCGGCGAAATGTAGTCGCTGCGGCCCTGTCGCATCGCGGTTTAATGCTGTGCTGAAGCAAGCCTGATGGTTCGAATCCTGACCCACCTCGCCGCCGCCTTTTTCCTGGTGGCCGCATCGGCTCATGCCCAACAGGCCTCTCGCCTCGATGACATCGTCAAACGCGGGGCGTTGCGCGTCGGCATGACCGGCGACTATTTGCCATTTACCCATCTCGACAAGGCGACCTCAAGATTCCGCGGCTTTGATGTCGATATGGCAGAGGCGCTGGGTAAGGCCCTCGGCGTCGAGGTCGAATACGTTCAAACCGCCTGGCCGCGGTTGATGCAGGATTTTGACGCCGACAAGTTCGATATCGCGATGGGCGGAATATCGATCACGCCCGATCGGCAGCAGCACGGGGTTTTCTCTACGCCCGTCATGCGTGATGGCAAGACCCCGATTGCGCGCTGCGCCGACCAGGGCAAGTACGAAACCATCGCCGATATCGACAAGCCCGGCATACGCGTGATCGTCAATCCCGGCGGCACCAACGAACGCTTTGCCCGCGCCAACATCAAAAGCGCCGAGATCACAACCTATCGCGACAACGTCACAATCTTCGACCAGATCGCCAACGGCACAGCCGATCTGATGATGACGGATTCGTCGGAGACGCGATATCAGCAGAAGCTTCATCCCGGCGTGCTATGCGCCGTGCATCCGGACAAGCCGTTTGACGTTGTAGAGAAGGCCTATTGGCTGCAGCGCGACGCCGCCCTTGCGGCTTTTGTCGACCGATGGCTGCAGACTGTTCGCGACAACGGCCGCTTCGCGCAGATCTACGCGGCCTGGTTCGAATAAAATCAACCGCGTCCACATTCCCGACCGGGCCTCGGAAAACGTGTTGAACCAAAGCGACCAATACAAAACTCATATTGTGAAAGTGATGCAGCTCACGCTGCAAGAAATTGCCGAGACGTACGCTCGGGGCTGAGTTTCCACTGCTCAGGAGGTTATGATGAGGGCGCTTTTTGCATTCGCCGTTATTGTGCTGGCGAGTTCCGCGGCACAGGCCCAGTACACTTTCGATTATGGCGGCCGTACCATTCGAATTGATCCGGATCGCGGAACGATTTCGATACCGGGTGTCTACGACAACAGCGGACCGCGAAGCAGGCGCTCGCACAATGATGAAGAAATCAACCATCCGCGCAAGCGGCCGTCTCAGCAGACCAGAATCGATTCACAGGCACCCGACGTGGGCGCCGTGCGGACCGAACAGGCTCCTGCGCCTGTGAACCCATCGTCCGAGCCTTCGACCGCCACAGCCAATGTTGTGCCGGCAGATACCTCGACGTCAACGCAGCCTCCAGCCAGCGCGCCGGCGCCACAGGTCGAACAGGACGCTGCTCCCCTCGCCAAGCTGGCGCCGGCGCCTGTCGTTGCAACGGCCCCGGCACAGCCGACGCCTGCTCCAGCGACTTCAGCAGTTCCGTCAGCCACCTCGCCGGTCGGCCTTTGGTCGACCGAGGAGAAAGAGGGCAAGGTCCGGATCGAGCCATGTGGCCCCAATCTTTGCGGGTATTCTGTGGACGCGAGGTCGAGCCAGAATGGCGAACAGGTCCTGATCAATATGAAGCCCGGCAAGGACGCAAAATGGCATGGACGAATTCACGACCCCAAGACCGGCAGCAATTATGATTCGACGATCGCGCTGAAGGGCCCGGAATTCCTGCGCGTTCAGGGCTGCGCCTTCGGCGGCATGTTCTGCGGCGGCCAGACCTGGAGCCGGCTGAACTAAAGCATGATCCGGAAAAAGTGGGCACCGGTTTTCCGAAAAGATCATGCTCAAACAAAAAGATAGAGCGAGATGGCGATTCAACGAAGAGCCAACTCGCTCTAGTCTTTTGACGCGTGTTCTTGACGCGAAGCGGCATCCGTTCTGTATCGAGCTTGGTCGGATTTTCCGCTCGCATAAGCAATAACGGCAAAAGAACAGCGATCTATGCCAAGGCCTCGTCCTCGCCGGCGGGGCCTTTTTAATTTTGCCGGCGCCGCACATCCCGTTCAAGCGGACTCGGCGCGGTTCACCGCTCCTCGCAATGTCAGTGTGACAACCCTCACAGTCCCCGGAATGCCGATGTGAGATTCTAGTCGCGTCGAAACAAAGGGAAACGTCATGCCAAGCCTTCGCAAGACCATCATCGTCACCCGCATCCTGTTGCTCGCGGGAGCGTCCGCCACCACGCCTGCTGCGGCTGCAAGTTTTGATGGCGCCTGGAACGTCCAGATTGCCTCGACAAGCTCTGCCTGCGGCGGCGGAACAAGCGTCTCGATCGGGATCAATAACGGCCAGGTTGCTTCAAACAACGCGATGGTGACGGCATCGGGTCATGTCGCCGATGCCGGCAACATCCGCGTGACCTTGATCAGCGGGATCAAGCGGGCCGTCGGCTCCGGGCATCTCACAGGCACGTCAGGTTCGGGCACCTGGCGCGGCGCCTTGTGCTCAGGCACCTGGACCGCCCAGCGAATCTAATCGCGGGTGAGACAACGGCTGTTACGGCGAGGCAGCTAACCCCCGACTTGTGCGGAGTATTCCGCGTCGGTCACCTGCTCCATCCAGGTGACATAATTTCCGTCCAGCGATTCCTGCATCGCGATGTGGACCATGGCGTTGGTCGGTGAGCCGCCGTGCCAGTGTTTTTCGCCCGGCGGAATCCAAACCACATCGCCCGGCCGGATCTCGCGCACCGGTCCACCCACGGTCTGAACCCGACCTATTCCGGAGATGACGTATAACGTCTGGCCCAAAGGATGCGAATGCCAGGCCGTGCGTGCGCCCGGCTCGAAGGCCACGCGGGTCGAGACGATCCGCGCCGGGGCTTCGGCTGCTATGATCGGATCCTGCCAGACCGTGCCGGTGAAATATTCCTTGGGCGCGCGGCGCGTCGGTCGCGAGCCGGCGAGATGGACATCCATGGCGGTTCCTCCTCTTAACGGCGCAGCACCCGTTTGCTGCGATTATTTCTTCGACGCCGCATAACGGGCCTTGGTTTCGGCGTTCATCGGATAAAGACCCGGCAGTACTGCTCCGTTGTTGACCTGCTCAACGATCCAGCCCTCCATTCGCTCCTGCTCGGGGCCTTCGGCCAGGATGTGGTCGAGCTGCGCTTGCGGGATCAACACGGCGCCATCCTGGTCGGCGACGATTATGTCGTCAGGAAATACGGCAACGCCACCACATCCGATCGGTTCGCCCCAGCCGACGAATGTCAGCCCTGCGACTGAGGGCGGAGCCGCGAAGCCGTCGCACCATACGGCAAGACCGGTGCCGAGCACGCCTTCGACATCGCGGACAACGCCATCGGTCACCAGCGCCGCTACCCCGCGCTTGACCATGCGTGCGCACAGAATGTCGCCGAAAATGCCGGCATCGGTGATGCCCATGGCATCGACCACGGCGATGCAGCCTTCGGGCATGGCCTCGATTGCGGTCCGCGTCGAGATCGGCGAGGACCATGATTCCGGCGTCGCGAGATCCTCCCGGGCTGGCACAAAACGTAACGTAAAGGCCGGCCCGACCAGCCGCTTCTGTCCGGGCCGCAGAGGACGCGAGCCCCGCAGCCAGACGTTTCGCAGACCCTTCTTCAGCAGAACGGTGGTGATGGTGGCGGTAGACACGCGCGAGAGGGTCGCAATCGCTTCAGGGGTCAAGGGCATCGAAAAACCAGCTCCGCTAGGGATTGATCGGGCGGGCGCATCTTGCGGGGCATCGGCATCGCGTCAAGGGCGCTCCTCGATGGTCGCGTGACAAGCACTATATATTAAGCGAAAACCGCAAGGTTACCCTGACGAGTCCATGAGGCCATGGCCGCACCCCTCACCCCGCCCCGTCTTCTGCCGAGTGGCGACAGCGCGATCACGGTGGAATTCAGTCGCAACATCGATGATGCGGCAAACCAGCGGGTGCTGGCGCTCGATCGGACCCTCGCATGTGAGCCGGTCGCGGGCGTGACCGAGACGGTGCCAACTTACCGATCCCTGCTGGTGCATTATGATCCCGCGCAAATCGGCTTCGACGCGCTGAGTGAAAAACTCACCGCGCTGGCGCAGCTCCCGGTGCCACCCGTGGCGAGTGCCCGGCGCTGGCGCATTCCGGTGGTTTATGGCGGCGAACATGGCATCGATCTTGAGGATGTCGCCAAGACGCTTAATTCCACGCCGGATGATATCGTGGCCCGGCATGTCTCCGGCGACTACCGTGTCGCCATGATCGGCTTTACGCCCGGATGGTCCTATCTCAGCGGCCTTCAGGATTCACTGCATATGCCGCGGCGACAAAATCCGCGCCTGCTGACACCGGCCGGCACCATTTCGATCGGGGGCGTGCAGACCGGCGTGCAATGTCTCGCCGGCCCGAGCGGCTGGCATCTGCTGGGACAGACCGCCGTCAGGACCTACCAGCTGCATCGCGATCCGACTTTCCTGCTGGAACCCGGCGATCGCGTCACGTTTTCTCCTGTGGATGCCAAAACCTTCGCGGAACAGGACCGCGCTGCGGAACGGGGTGAGATCGTCGCCGAATTGATCACTTCATGAGCAAACTGGTCATTTCAGCCATCGGTCCGGCGAGCTCGGTCCAGGACGGCGGCCGGCACGGCGCGCAGCGCTACGGCCTGACGCCCAGCGGTGCGATGGATCGGCTGGCGCTCGCCGCGGCGAATTGTCTGGTCGGAAACGCCCCCTTCGCTGCAGTCATCGAAATCGGCCCGTTTGGTGCCGCGTTCACGGCACGCGAAGGCGCGGTTCGCGTCGCGCTCGCAGGAGCGCCGCGCAATGCGGACATCGCTGACCATGCCGTGGCGTTCGATACATCGATGACCCTGCTGGATGGCGAGACCTTGAAGCTGGGCTTTGCGCGCGGCGGTTGCTTCAACTATCTCGCGATCGAGGGCGGTATTCAGGGTGAGCCGATGTTCGGCAGCCTGGCTGTCAACGCGCGCGCCGGTCTCGGCAGCCCGTACCCACGTCCACTGCAGGCCGGTGACGAATTGCAGGCGGCGGCCGCAAGCGATGCGCCCGAGCGCCGGATTGACCTTCCAGAACTGGACGATACTCCGATCCGCGTGGTGTTGGGTCCGCAGGACGACGAGTTCGGGGACGCCACGGCTCTCTTTCTGGGCAGCGAATGGAAAATATCGGCGATCAGCGATCGCATGGGCTACCGGCTTGAAGGTCCGGTCATCCGGCACCTGTACGGTCACAACATCGTTTCCGACGGCACGGTGAATGGCAGCATCCAGGTGCCTGGCAATGGCCAGCCGATCGTCTTGATGCCGGACCGGGGCACCAGCGGCGGCTACCCCAAGATCGCAACCGTGATATCGGCCGATCTCGGGCGGCTGGCGCAGATCCCCGCCGGGCGCGGCTTTCGATTCAAGGCGATTGGCATGGCCGAAGCGCAGGCCGAGGCCCGGAAATTCGCGGAATTGCTGCGCACCCTGCCCGACCGCGTGCGTTCCATCGAGAATTTTGATCTCGACATCGAGGCGCTGCAGGATGCTAACGTCGCCGGCGCCGCCGTCAGCGCCGTCGATGCCCAAACGTGGCAAATTCCGCCGTCGACAGATGCACGGACACGCGACTGATCCGGGCGGCACCGACAATCTTCATTCGAATGCGGGCACGACATGATGAAAATCGATCTTAACTGCGATCTCGGCGAAGGATTTGGCGCGTGGGAAATGGGCAACGACGCTGCCATGATCGAGCTTGCCACCTCAGTCAACATCGCCTGCGGTTTTCATGCCGGCGACTCCGATATCATGCGCAAGACCGTGGAACTTGCGAAGGCACGCGGCGTCAGCGTCGGCGCGCATCCGGGCTATCGCGATCTGCACGGCTTTGGCCGCCGGCCGTTTCCCGGCATGAGGTCGTCGGAGATCGAAAACCTGGTCGCCTACCAGATTGGCGCGTTGCAGGCGATCGCGACCATGGCCGGCCACAAGGTGACCCACGTCAAGGCGCATGGCGCGTTATCGAACGTCGCCTGCGAAGACGACACCACCGCACGGGCGATCGCGTCTGCCATCAAGGCGGTCGATCGCGATCTGATTTTTGTGGTGCTGGCCAATTCGCGCCTGGTGCAGGCTGGCGAAGCTGCCAACCTGCCGATGGTACACGAGGTGTTCGCCGATCGCGCCTATGAAGATGACGGCTCGCTGGTGTCGCGCCGCAAGCCCGGCGCGGTGCTGCACAATGCGTCCGAAATCGCGCAACGCGTGGTCCGGATGGTGCAGGATGGCGCTGTGGTGTCGATGACGGGCAAGGTGATCAAGATGCGCACCGACACCGTGTGCATCCATGGCGATACGCCCGGCGCGGTCGATATCGCCCGCGGGGTCCGGCAGGCTTTGAAAGACGGCGGTATTGAGGTGGCGCCGTTCAGAAAGGCGAGTTAGGGCGGCGGCCGGAGCAAAGCTTAAAAGGGATGATAGGACAGCGTGCCAAACACCACGGCTGCGATGACAGCGAATGCGCCATAGAGCGCAGCCGCGTGCAGCCTTCTGGCGGTTCGCTCCGATAAGGAACGCGCATAAAGGTGCAAACGGGCTTCCGCCGATAGTTCGCGCATGGTCGATCTCCAACGCCGCATCGGCTGGAAATGGAATACCGATTACGGCTGGATGCAAGGCGACCGGCGAAATAGCGATACGAGCGCTTAGACTGGACTCCGATCGCAGTCAAATATTCTCTGCACCGGATTCGGACGAGAATTTTATTCGCTCAGATTTTCCATAACTATGGCCGTCAATAAACGTCCTGTTGGAACCGGCCTTTCTTTTTGAGTTCCCCAACGAAGCTGACGGCCTCATCGGTGGTACGCGCGCCGAATTGCGCCACGATATCGACCAGCGCGCGTTCGACATCCTTCGCCATCCGTTTGGCGTCGCCGCAGACATAGATATTGGCGCCTTCGGCCAGCCAGGTCCACAATTCGCGGCCAACCTCGCGCATGCGGTCTTGCACGTAGAATTTCTTGTCGCCGTCCCGCGACCACGCTAGCGACATCCGCGTCAGCAGGCCCGACGTCTTCATGGCGTTCAGCTCATCGGCATAAAAGAAATCATAGCTGCTGCGCTGATGGCCGAAGAACAGCCAGTTCCTGCCGGTCGCACCGGTTGCGCGGCGGTCATGCAGGAACGCACGGAACGGCGCGATGCCGGTGCCGGGGCCGATCATGATGATCGGCGTTGCCGGGTCTTTCGGCAGCGCGAAACCGTGCGCCTTCTGGACATAGACCTTGATCTCGTCGCCGGGCTTGATGCGCTCGGCGAGGAAGGTCGACGCCAGGCCGAGGCGTTTGCGCTTGCCGACTACATAGCGCACACAATCCACGGTCAGCGACAGCTTGCCGGGCGTTGCGTTGTTCGACGAGGAGATTGAATAGAGCCGCGGTTGCAGGGGCTCCAGCGCTTCGACGAAGGCTTCAGGATGGGGCCGCACGCCGGAAAATTTTTGCAACGCCGCCATCACGTCGAGCGTCGCGGCATCGCCATCGGGATCCTCGCCCTGCGCCAGCGCGCGGGCCTTCTCGCGTTGCGCACCGCCGGTCACGAACGAAATCAATTCGAACAGCGTATCCGGTGCCGGCGCCAGGGAAACATCATCGATCAATACGTCACGCAGGGTCTTGCCGTTCACCGCGGTGGTCGGCGAAGCCCCCAGCATGGCGATGATCTGGTCCACCAGGCCGAGCTCGTTGCGCGCAAAGATGCCGAAGGAATCGCCGACGACATAATCGAGGCCGCAGCCGCTGAGGTCGAAATCGATATGCCAGGTTTCCTTTTCCGACCCGGCCTTGTTCAATAGGCGGCGCGACACGAATGTTGCAGGCGCCGGATTGTCGCGCGAACGCCCGAGTTCGGCGGTGACAGCCGGTACCGCTGCGACCGGCGTTGTCGCCGTGCCGGATGGCGCCGCCGGCGCCTTTTCCAGTTCCTCGTTCAGCGCCTTGAGCATCCGGGCGGTTTCCTTGCCGCCGGGCACGCAAAGATTCAGCCGCGCTTCCGTCTTGCCGGCGATCGCCTCCGAATAGTCATGACAATTGTAGCCGCATTGACCGCAATCCTGCTGCGCCATCGCCGCCATCATGCGCCGCCGCAGCGGGCGGCCTTCGGCGAGTTTCATACGCTCGGCAATCGGCATGGTCTGGTCGTGCCAGGGCGCTTCGCCGTCATCGCCGTCGCCGGTTACGCCTTGCAGAACGGCAGCACCCGCCTCCGGCGACAGCGGCACCGACCCATCGAGCGACAGCAGCCCCACCAGGAAGCCGTTGAGCCAGGAGCGTTGCGCCTCCGAAAACGGCGCGGTCTCCGGAATGACTTCAAGTCTCGGCGGCGAGGTCATCTGGTTCATGCGCTTGTCTCCGCGTCGGCCATTTTCCGCAGACTTTCTCCGTCATGGCGACGGGAAAAGGCGAGAAACGTCTCATCCGCAGAAGCGCGGTTCGCAACATAGGCCTTCAATAGTTTTTCCACGACCTTGGGCGCATCTTCCGCCTTTACGTCTCGATAGACCTCCTGCCCGATATCGGCGTCCGGCCCGAAGCCGCCACCGGCATAGAGATGATAGCCCTCCACGGTGTCGTCTTCGGTTCCGACCGGCACTTTGGCTGCCAGCAGCCCGATGTCGCTGATGTAATGCTGGGCGCAGGAATGATGACAGCCGGTGAGATGGATGTTGAGCGGCGTTTCGATCTGCACCCGCGGCTCGCACCAGTCGCCGATCGCCGCGGCGTGGCGCTTGGTATCGGATGCGGCGAATTTGCAGCCGGAGTTTCCGGTGCACGCGATCAGTCCGGCGCGGATCGACGATGCCGTGACCGCGAGGCCGAGCGCATCGATCGCGGCGGTTGCCTGTGCGATTTTTTCGTCCGCGACGCCCGATATCAGCAGATTTTGCCATACCGTCAGCCGGATGTCGCCATCGCCGAGATCCTGGGCGATCCTGGCAAGGCCGCGCATCTGTTCGCCCGTCAGCTTGCCGAGCGGAAGCGCGACGCCGATCCAGTTCAGGCCGGTCTGTTTCTGCGGATGCACGCCGATATGCGCCATCCGGTCGAACGCCGGACGCGGCGCAATCGCCTCGGCCGGAGCACGAACCAGTTTCTGGCCAAGCTTCTCCTCGACGGCGGCCATGAATTTTTCGACGCCGAGGGCGTCGATCACATATTTCATTCGCGCCTTGAGCCGATTGGTGCGGTCACCGGTGTCGATAAAGACCCGGACGATGGCATCTGCCACCTTGGTCGCGTCCGCCGGCTTGACGATGATCCCGGTATCCTTGGCGAAATCCTTGTGACCGGTGATGCCGCCGATCCCCAAGCGAAACCAGACGCCCGGCGCGACACCGAAGCCATCCTTCACTTCGACCGCGGCGAACGCGATGTCGTTGGTGTCCTCGAGTACCGCAATCTTGCCGGCGCCGTCGAAGGCGACATTGAACTTGCGCGGCAATCCGGTCAGCGAGCGGTCGTTCAGAATGTGGTAGTGCCATTCGCGGGCATAAGGGCGGGTATCGATCAGTTCCTGCGGATCGATTCCCGCAGTCGGCGTGCCCGTGACGTTGCGGATATTGTCGGCGCCGGATCCGCGCGAGCACAATCCGATGTCCTGGATTCCTTCGATCAGCGGCACGCTGTGCTTGGGCGGAATCTCCCTGATCTGGATATTGGCACGGGTGGTGATATGCGAATAGCCGCCGCCGTAACTTTCGGCGAGATCGGCGACACCAGCAAATTGCCAGTGCTTGAGGATCCCGTTTGGAATCCGCAGACGGCACATGAAGGAGTCTTGCGCCGGGGCCACATAGAACAGGCCGTAAAAGCGCCAGCGGAAATTGTCTGCCGCTGGCGGCGGCGTGTTGCTCTCGGCCTGCGCCTTCAAACGTTCATAGGCATCGAACGGATGCTGCTCGCGCTTGAACTTCTCGGGATCGGACAGCTTCTTGCCCTCGCGAAGAAACCTGTCCTGAGCCTTGAAGCCGGCTGCGTCCGGACCGATCGGCTCCGGATCGGCCTTGCCGGCGGGCGCGCCCGCTCCGGCAGTGACGCCGATGCTCCGGCCGACACGCCCGACCTGCAGGCCGGACATGAAGCCTTCGAGATACCGCTTCTGTTCGTCGCTGAAATCGGCTGATGTTGTTTCAAGCTTCATGATGGGCAACGATTCCGTTATTCAGCGGGGACTTGAGCCGCCACCTGCGATGATTTCGGCGCCGAGGGCTCGGCCGGCTTGTAGGTCGCGTAGAGCGCCAGCCCGGTGAACAGCAATCCGCCGACAATGTTGCCGAGCGTGACTGGAATCTGGTTCCACACCCACCACTGAAAGATGCTGACCTTTGCGCCCATCAACATTCCGGTCGGAATGACGAACATGTTGACCACGGTGTGCTCAAAGCCCTGGGCGAAGAACGTCAGGATGGGCAACCAGGCCGCTGCGATCTTGCCGACGGTCGAAGTCGAGGTCATCGCCATCACGACGCCGAGACAAACCAGCCAATTGCAAAGAATGGCCTTGACGAACGAGGTCACCTGACCGGCAAAGCCGAGCGCCTCATATCCAATCGTCTTGGCCTCAGCGACCTTGATGATACTTGCCGCGACCCCTGCCGGAGCGACCTGCCCCATGCTTGTCAGGGCGATGGCCAGGAGAGCGCCATACGCGATGCTGCCGAGAAGATTGCCGAGAAACACCCAGGCCCAGTTGGCAATCACCCCTCCCCAGCTGGATTTTCGCTCCAGCGCTGCGAGCGGCAGCAGCGCGAAGCTGCCTGTGACGAGTTCCAGCCCAAGCAGAACGATCATCACGAAGCCGACCGGGAACACCAGCGCTCCGACCAGCGGTTGCCCCGTCGTAGCCGCCGCGCCGAATGCGAGACTGGTGGCGGCGCCAAGCAGCGCTCCGGATAACGCGCCTCGAATGAGGAGGTCTCGCGGGCTAAGTGCCAGTTTTTTCACACTGGCATCGATCATCGAAGTGACCACGTCGGCTGGTTTTGCGTAATCCATAACAAAGCTCCGGTCGCCACGCGCGGCATGGCCCTAGCGAGAAAGAATGGGATGTGTGATTGCTCGAAAATTCGATTCGAAAGGCAACGCCGTATCGGAATTCTCAGAGCCCCCGGCCAGCTTCATTGCGGCTCGGACGTTCGTCTTGAACGATGCCAGCCCGCCTTCAGGGCGGCCGGCTTGACTCACCTATTCAATTTGTGTGCCACTGCAGCAATTTTAGAAATTATGTTTCAATTCAATGGTTTGATCGAGGAGAGGCCCTGCAAATTGAGGGGAGACTATTGCTGCATAAGGCTGCACCAGCCCAAAAAATGTACATCCGAGGATCTCTGCCTAATATTTAAACAATCTCGCTCACGAGCGTCGACGAACGATCCGCAAGGAGGCCAGATATCCTGCGACGTCCTCCGCGTCGAAGGCGGGTCCCGCAAATGCTCCCATGACGTCAGACGCGCCGCCGCTGGAAGGCTGCTGAAAGCCCAGAACGGCGTCATAGAGGTCCGGCCGGAACACCGCCTTGGCGATGCTCAAGGCCTCGGAGCTGAGCGATGCCTGTCCCCAGCGAACCATTTGCGCGTAGAGCCATGCCGCCTGCACGGGATCTGGTCGGCCGGCACCTTCCCGGCCGACCAGCAGATACCGGCTGCTCTCGCGCACGGTGCCGTCAGGAGAGATCTTGAGGCGGCCGTCCAGGGTTCGCCGGATAATATCGGCATCGACCCCGACGCGTTCCGGCTGGGCCAGAATGTGCGCCGTCTCGGCCCGATTGTGCTCGATGAATTCAGTCGCGCGAAAGGCAGCACGGATCAGCGCGGCGAAGACCTCGGGATTCTTCTCCGACCAGCTTTGCCTGACCGCGAGCACCTTTTCGGCCGCGCGCACCAGGATATCCGAGACGAAGTGCAGGATGCGCCCGACGCCTCGATCGACCGCGATCGAATTCCACGGTGCGCCGACGCAGAAGGCATCGACCTGGCCATTGGCAAGACTGTCCACCATGTATGGCGGCGGCAGCACCACCAGACGAACGTCCTCGTCGGGATCCACCCCGGCGGCAGCCATCCAGAAGCGCAGCTGATAGTTATGGGTGGAAAACGGAAATGTCATCCCGAAGGTCAGCGGCTCGGCTCCGCTCTTGCGCCGCGCGGCAACGACGCGCGACAGCGCCAGCGCGGTCGCCATCGGGTCAAACGGGTCGCCGTCGATTTCGCTCATGATCGCGGCATGCAGCGCCGGCGAGACCGTGATCGCGTTGCCATTGAGGCCGAGATTGAAGGGCGCCACGATCGGCACCTTGACGTGTCCGAGTCCGAGGCTGGAGGCGATCGCGACCGGCGCCAGCAAATGGGCGGCGTCGAAAAGGCCGATATTGAGCTTGTCGCGGACATTCGACCACGACACTTCACGCACCAACGTGACGTCCAGTCCTTCGGCAGCGGTAAATCCCTTGTCGACCGCGACAATCAGGGCTGCGGCATCGATCAGCGGAATGAAGCCGATGTGAAGCGATCTGGTCATTTCAGCAACTCCGACGCCGTCAGGATCGACTGTGCGATCTCGCCGATCTTCTTTTTCTCACGCATCGCGGTGGATCGCAGCAGGACATAGGCCTCCTCTTCGGTCAGGCCCTTCAGCTTCATGAGGATTCCCTTGGCGCGATCGATCACCTTGCGGTCTTCAAGCGCGGACTTGGCGCGATCGAGCTCATCCTGAAGCTTGGAGAACGCGTTGAATCGCGAAATACAGAGATCGAGGATCGGCTTGATACGTTCCTTCTTCAATCCATCGACGATGTAGGCCGAGACGCCGGCATCGACCGAGGCCTGAATCGACGCCGCATCGCTCTGATCGACGAACATCGCGATCGGCCGGCGCACCGCGCGGCTGACCTGGAACATTTGCTCCAGAATATCGCGGCTTGGGTTTTCCAGATCGATCAGGATGACGTCGGGATCGAGTTCATAGATTCGCGCGAGCAAACTCTGCATTTCGCTGATGTGAACCACGCCGGTAAAGCCGGCTTCCCGCAATCCCTCCTCAAGGATCGCGGCTCGGATCGGGCTTTCGTCGACAATGACGATTTTGGGAGACAACTCGGCGCCCATCGATCACTCGGATTCCTGCAAAACATCCATAGCACGCCGCAAGCCGGCTCAAAGTCTTGTAATTATGAGCAATTGGGACTAGCTCCTGCCGTTCAGGCAGTGCGGTGGATATGACCTTCGCCCCGTGGGCTCGGTTCAAGTCCTTGTGGCGCAAGTCCTTGTGGCGAATGTCAGGGCCGAGACACGAGACGGATTGAACATGCAACAGGCGGCCGCGCCCAAAGTAAGCTTTGTTTCGCTGGGATGCCCCAAGGCGCTGGTGGATTCCGAGCGCATAATCACGCGGCTGCGCGCGGAAGGCTATGAACTGGCGCGCAAGCACGATGGCGCCGACCTCGTCATCGTCAACACCTGCGGCTTTCTCGACAGCGCCAAGCAGGAATCGCTCGGTGCGATCGGCGAAGCGATGGCCGAGAACGGCAAGGTGATCGTGACAGGCTGCATGGGGGCTGAGCCCGAGCAGATTGAAGCGGCCTATCCCGGCGTGTTGTCGATCACAGGACCGCAGCAATATGAAAGCGTGCTCGACGCGGTGCATCGCGCGCTGCCGCCGGTTCATAATCCGCACCTCGATCTGGTGCCGCCGCAAGGCATCAGGCTGACCCCGCGGCATTACGCCTATCTGAAGATTTCCGAAGGCTGCAACAACCGCTGCAGCTTCTGCATCATTCCGAAGCTGCGCGGCGACCTGGTGTCGCGTCCCGCCAATGACGTGCTGCGCGAGGCCGAAAAGCTGGTCAGCGCCGGCGTCAGGGAATTACTGGTCATTTCGCAGGATACCTCGGCCTATGGCGTCGATCTGAAATACGCGGCGAGCCCATGGAAGGATCGCGAGGTCCGCGCGAAATTCTTTGACCTCGCCAGGGAGCTCGGCGAATTCGGCGCCTGGGTGCGGCTGCAATATGTCTACCCCTACCCGCATGTCGACGACGTCATCGGTTTGATGACGGAGGGAAAAATCCTGCCCTATCTCGATATTCCCTTTCAGCACGCCAGTCCGGATATCCTCAAGGCGATGAAACGTCCGGCCGCGCAGGACAAGACCTTGGAACGGATCAAGAGATGGCGTGAGGAGTGCCCCGACTTGACCCTGCGCTCCACGTTCATCGTTGGCTTTCCCGGCGAGACCGATTCCGATTTCGCATACCTGCTCGACTGGCTCGATCAGGCCCAGATCGATCGGGTCGGTTGCTTCAAGTACGAGCCGGTCGCGGGAGCGCCGTCGAATGCGCTCGGTCATGCCGTCCATGAGGACGTCAAGCAGGAGCGCTGGAATGCGCTGATGGCGCGGCAGCAAAGGATTTCCGCGCGCCGGCTGAAGCGCAAGGTGGGCACACGGCAGCAGATCATCATCGATGAGGTCGGCCCTACCGTATCGAAGGGCCGTTCGAAGGCTGACGCGCCGCAGATCGATGGCGCCGTCTACGTCTCGAGCCGTCGTCCGCTGCGCGTCGGCGAGATCGTCACGGCGAAGATCGAACGCGCCGATGCCTACGACCTGCACGGGAGCGTGAGCGGATTCTAGAGCGTTTTCCAGCGAAGTGGAACCGGTTCGCGTGAAGAAAACGCGTCAACATGAAGGAAAATAGAGCCTTCGTTCCGATTCAATCGGAACGGAGGCTCTGAGAGTCTACGGCCGCAAAATCGCGGCACCTGTTGTCGCGCGCCCCTCAAGATCGGCATGCGCCTTCGCCGCATCCTTCAGCGCGTAAGCGTGATTGATCGGCACGTGAAGTTTGCCATTGATGACGGCCGCGAACAAGGTGTCGGCGCCTTCCAACAGCTCCGAACGCTTGCCGACATAATCGTTGAGCTTCGGACGCGTCGCGAACAGTGAACCGTGATTGTTCAGTTCGGCAATCGAAAACGGCGGCACCGGACCCGACGCGTTGCCGAAGCTCACGAATAATCCGCGCGGCTTGAGACAGGATAGCGAGCCGGGAAATGTGGTTTTGCCGACGCCATCATACACGACATCGCACAGTTCATTGCGGCTGATCTGCTTGACGCGCGCCACAAAATCCTCGTCGTTGTAGAGGATGACGTGATCGCAGCCGTTGGCGAGCGCAAGGTCGGCCTTCGCCTTGCTGCCGACGGTGCCGATGACATGCGCGCCGAGCGCCCTGGCCCACTGGCAGGCGAGCAAACCGATGCCGCCCGCCGCGGCATGGATCAGGACCCGATGCCCCGGCCCGACCATGAATGTCTTGTGCAGAAGATACCAGACCGTCAACCCTTTCAGCATCAGGACTGCGCCCTGCTCGTAAGTGATGTGATCGGGCAGCTTGACCAGCTTCTCCCAGGGAATGTTGCGTTCGCTGGCGTAGCCGCCGAGGTTGAAATAATAGGCGACCCGGTCGCCGGGGTGAAAATTGGTCACGCCGGGCCCCACAGCCAGAACCTCGCCGGCGGCTTCGTTGCCTACGATGAACGGCAATTCGGGCGCCTTGTAGAGGCCCGTTCGATAATACACATCGATGAAATTCAGGCCGACGGCATGCTGGCGGATGCGAACCTCGCCGGCTCCCGGTGCGGGTACCTCCACAGCCTCATAAACCAGGGCTTCCGGGCCCCCAACCTTGTGCACGCGCACGGCCTTGGTCATTTCGGGTCCTTCCTCAGCATTTTCGTGGCATTCCCTTGTATCCAAACGAATGCCATCGAGGTCGCGTTGTCAACTCGACGACGACGACGACGTTTCCGACCTCCTAACTGACGGTTTTTTTGCGGTTGCGTTTGGCCAGGACATTGAAAAGCTCGACCGCCGCCGAAAACGCGATGGCGAAGTAGATGTAGCCGCGCGGGATATGAAATCTGAAACCATCCGCGACCAGCGCGACGCCGACCAGCACCAGAAACGCAAGCGCTAGCATCTTGGTGGTCGGATGCCCCGCTACGAATCTCGCGACCGGGCCGGATGATAGATACATCACAAGACAGGCGATGACGACCGCCGCGATCATGATTTGCAGATCCTGCGCCATGCCGATCGCGGTGATAATGGAATCCAGCGAGAACACCATGTCGATGATGATGATCTGGATAACCACCCAGAAAAAAGCGCTTGGCCTTGGCGCATCGTCGTTCGCAGGGACGCGCGCTTCGACTTCATTGTGAATCTCGTGAGTCGCCTTCGCGATCAGAAATAGCCCACCACCGATCAGGATGATGTCGCGCCAGGAAAACGCGATACCGTTCACGCTAACGACGACTTGCGTGAGGCCGATCAGCCAAACCAGCAGGCTGAGCAACAGGATGCGGAACACCAGCGCCAGCGCCAAACCGATCTGCCGGGCTCGTTTGGCCTGCGGTTGCGGAATCCGCGATACCACCACCGACAGAAAGATAACATTGTCGATGCCGAGAACGATTTCCAGCGCCGTCAGGGTCAACAATGCCGCCCATGCTTCCGGGCTGGTCCACAACTCGATCATGCGTTGAACGATCTTGCGAGCCGGATCGTTGCATCGCTACCCGCGATATAGGCTGCGATCGCACAAAGTCCGACGATCACCGGCCCGCTTACATCGAAGTCACTGGCGAGCGCAATGATTGCTAGCACCGCCCAGAGGCCCATCAACGACAGGGTGAGCCCGCGCAGGCGCGCCACGCGTATCGGGTGCACGACATGGAAAGGAACAAACGTCAGGGCGATCAGAATGGCGATCGCCAGACTCGCAATCGTCGGCGGCAAATGCAGCAGGAACAGGTAGAATGCCGCGGCATTCCATAGCGCCGGAAATCCACGAAAATGATTGTCTGATGTCTTCATCCGGCGATCGGCGAAATAGAGCGCGCCGGTGATGACAATGCCCGCGCCCAGCAGTGGCGCCGCCAGCGGCAGCAGCAGGCCGCTGGCGGTGATCGCGTAGGCCGGCACGAAGACGTAGGTCACGAAATCGACCACGAGATCGAGCATTTCGCCTGACCAGTCCGGCAACACCCGCGCGACATCCAGCCGCCGCGCGATCGGGCCATCCAGCGCGTCGATCAGCAGCGCGCCCCCGAGCCACCCGAACATCGCAACCCAGTGCTCGCGCACGGCCTCAAGCAGCGCGATCAGGGCGATGCCCGCGCCCATCGCGGTGAAGATATGCACGGAAAATGCAGCGGCTCGGGTCGCCCGGGACGCCGAGGGATCCTGCTGGTTTGCCTGGTCCATTTGGTCGCCAGTGCTATCAGGAATCGTTTCGATTTGCACATCTGCATTTGCGACGTTCCGTCGCGCAAATCGGCGGAACATCCAGCAGGCACAGTGGGCTTGAAAATGTCGCCGGGAACGTCAATTCTCCCGATATGAATGATGCATCAGCCTCATACGATGTCGTGGTGGTCGGCGGCGGACCTGCCGGACTTGCGGCCGCGATGACGCTGGCGCAGACCGGCGCGAACACGGCCCTGATCGCGCGCCGTGCGCCTTATGCCGATAATCGAACCACCGCGCTGTTGGGCGGCTCGGTCGATCTTCTGCGACAGCTCGATGTCTGGCCGCTCTGCATCGACAAGGCCGCGCCGCTGCTGGCGATGCGCCTGGTCGACGATACCGGCCGCCTGGTCCGTGCACCGGAGGTCAAGTTTTCATCCGATGAAATCGGTCTCGACCAGTTCGGCTACAACGTTGAAAATCGCACGCTGATGATGGCGCTGGAGCAGCGCGCGGCGGAGCTTCCGAATTTGACGCGGATCGACGATGACGCGGATACGGTTCGCCCCGAAGAGTTTGAAGTTGCCATTCGCACCCGGCAGGGCCGGACGCTATCAGCGCGCCTTGTGGTGGGCGCCGACGGGCGGCAATCGCTCTGCCGCGAGGCCGCCGGCATCGAGGTCCGGCGCCGCGATCTCAATCAGGCCGCGGTTACCTTTAACGTCGGTCATTCGCGACCCCATCGAAATATCTCGACGGAATTTCATACCCCGCAAGGGCCGTGCGTATTTGTTCCGCTGCCCGGCGATCGCTGCAGCGTGGTGTGGGTCGCGGCATCACGCGAGGCCGAACGGCTGATGGCTTTGACCGATGGCGAATTGTCGGAAGCGGCGGAAAAACAGTCGCACTCCATTCTCGGCCGTATCACAGTGGAACCAGGACGCCATTCGTTTCCACTTGTGATCGAACGGCCCGGACAATTCGCCCGCCATCGCGTCGCGCTGGTCGGCGAAGCCGCGCATGTGGTGCCGCCAATCGGAGCACAGGGACTGAACATGGGGCTGCGCGACGCCGCCGGGATTGCCGACGTCGTGCGGGAGGCGATGTCATCAGGCGAAGATCCAGGTTCGCTCCAGGTGCTGGACCGCTATAATTCGGCACGGCGTGGCGACGTCGCCAGCCGGACTTTTGTGATCGACATGGCGAACCGCTCGTTGCTGAGCGATTTCGTGCCGATGCAGTTGCTGCGGGCGGCGGGTCTGCATCTGATCGGCGCGATCGGACCGCTTCGCCGCATCGCCATGCGCGAAGGCCTCGCGCCGACATGGCTACCCCCGTTGCGGACCGGCTAGGTTCCTGTCCCGCCGTCCCGGCAAAGGTTAATTCCACAGTTTGCCTCTAGCATCGGCCACAATCATGGTCTATTCGACGAGATATGATTAAAACGCGGACCGCCAAATTCCAGATCGGACAGATCGTCCGTCACCGGATCTTTTCGTTCCGGGGCGTGATCTTCGATATCGATCCGGAATTCAACAATACCGAGGAATGGTGGTTGTCGATCCCCGAAGACGTCCGGCCTCACAAGGACCAGCCGTTTTATCATCTGCTCGCCGAGAATTCAGAATCGGAATACGTCGCCTATGTTTCCGAGCAAAATCTGCTGCCTGACGAGTCGGGCGAGCCGATCCGGCATTCGCAAGTGGCGGAGATTTTCGTAAAAGACAAATCGGGCGGCTATCGCCCGCGCAATCCGTCGCTGAATTAGCCGGTTCACCGGATTTTCGCTAAACGAAAAGGCGCCCGATCCGGGCGCCTTTTGTTTGCCGATAAATCTGCTTGCTCTCTATACTATTTCGCGGCCGGATTGGCCGGAGCAGCGCCGCCAGCAGGCGCGTTGGCTTCAAGCTTCTTGCGTGCCTCTTCGGCGCGTTTCTGCAGCTCTTCCTGCAGCTTCTTCTGGGTCTCCTCGAACACCTTCGGATCGGTCGGCGGCCCGTCATAGGCCTTGGCGAAATCCGCGAGCGGCAGCGGCAGGGTAAGCGGCGCGCCGTTGGAGTTGATCGCCTGCACCACCAGGTTCTGTCCCTTCTTCATGTTCGCGAGCAATTCCGGGGTCGCTTCATAGTCCGACATGCAGCCATTCTGGAAGCAGATCACATAGGGGCTCTGTGCCGGCGGATTGTTGTCGACGATCACGCGGGTGCCGTGAACCAGTTGCATGCCCAGCGGAAGCGTCACGCGCAGGATCTTCTTGGTTTCACCTTCGGGTTCGATGATAACGGCTGCGATGACGGGCTGGCCGGACTCGATGCGGCCATCCTTGCCGGTAAAGCAAACCTGCTTGGCGTTGGCATCCTGGCCCTTCAGGCAAAATTTGGTCCACGGCGCATAGATCAGCTGAACCTGCTGTTCGGGCGGCTGTCCGCCGGGGGCCGGCGGCGCGCCGGCGGGAGCTGCGGCCGGTGGCGCTGCCTGGGCGGCCGGTGCCGGCGCGGCCGGAGCGGGCTTCGGTGCAGTCTTCTTGGCCTTGGGCGCGGCAGGCGCCGGGGCTGGAGCCGGCTGCTGCGCCTGGACCTCGGGCGCAACAACCGAGGCCACCAATGCCGTTGCCGCCAACAAGGCGAAAACCCGCCCACGCGGCCGGATCGACGCGGCCAAGATACGGAAATTCATTGCGGAAAACCCTTTCTGAACGGAAGCGCCCGAAACCATTGCAGGCACCGACACCTAGCCGTTTGGGCGGCTGTCTCCTTGCCAATTGAGGCGGATACGTGACAGGCCCTGCCGTCTTGGCCAATTGCACGCCTTCATACAGCGGTCGACGAAAAGATCAATGCCGACAGACAGCTTTGGCGCGCGGTGGAGCCCCCGAATGCTAGCGCCCATGGTAAAATTCGGGCGTGTGCAACATCGAATCAAATTGGCGTGCTGGGTTGCGGGTTTTGAGGTGCTCACGCATTCGAGCTGTGGTCTGCGGGGTCCTCGCGATTGGCGCATGGATCGCGACGGATGACCGTCAGGCCTCGGCGGCAGAGAGTTACGCCATCGCCATGCACGGCGCGCCGGCGTTGCCGGCCGATTTCAGCCACATGCCCTATGCCGATCCGGATGCGCCGAAAGGTGGGCGTCTGGTGCAGGGGATTCTCGGGACTTTCGACAGCCTCAATCCGCTGATCGTCAGGGGCCTCGCCGTGCAGCAAATACGCGGCTTCGTGGTCGAGAGCCTGATGGCGCGGGGCTATGACGAGGCTTTCACGCTGTACGGCCTGCTGGCAAAAAGCGTGGAAACCGACGACCGCCGGAGCTATGTCATCTTCCATCTCGACCCCAAAGCGCAGTTCTCGGACGGGCAACCGGTACTCGCGGAGGACGTGCTGTTTTCATGGGCCTTGCTGCGCGACAAGGGCCGTCCAAATCATCGCCAGTATTATTCCAAAGTCGTAAAAGCCAAGGCGCCCGACCCGCGCACAGTGCGGTTTGACCTCGGTGGCGCGGGCGACCGCGAGCTGCCGCTGATCCTCGGCCTGATGCCGATATTGCCCAAGCATGCCGTCGATGCCGCAACTTTCGAAGAAACCTCGATGACGGCGCCGGTCGGTTCCGGTCCCTACCGCGTCACTGCGGTCAAACCCGGCGCCAGCGTCACACTGACGCGCAATCCCGACTATTGGGGCCGCGATTTGCCGCTCAACCGCGGCTTGTGGAACTTCGATGAGATCAGGCTCGACTTCTATCGCGAGGCCAATGGTCAGTTCGAGGCATTCAAGCGCGGCCTTTATGACTTTCGCGTCGAAACCGAACCGCTGCGCTGGCACGATGGATACGACTTTCCGGCCGCCCGCAACGGCGGGGTGATCCGCGAGGCGTTCAAGACCGGGATGCCGCAACCTTCGGAATTCCTCGTGTTCAACACCAGACGGCCGGTGTTTTCCGACATCCGGGTACGCCAGGCTTTGACGTTGCTGTTCGATTTCGAATGGATCAACCGAAATTACTTCTTTGGCCTGTATGCGCGTAGCGCAGGCTTCTTTGCCGGGTCCGAGCTGTCGGCTTATGGCCGACCCGCGGACCAACGCGAGCGGGAGCTGCTAAAGCCGTTCGCCTCGGATATCCCGCCGGATATTCTCGATGGCAGTTATCGGCTGCCGGTCAGCGACGGGTCCGGCCGCGATCGGACGACGCTGCGCAGTGCACTGACGTTGTTATCAGTGGCCGGCTACGATCTCGACGGCACGGTATTGCGGCAGCGGTCGACCAAGGCGCCCCTCACCTTCGAAATTCTGGTGACGACGCGCGATCAGGAACGAATCGCGCTGGCGTATGCGCGCAATCTGAAACGCGCCGGCATCGAGGTCTCGGTGCGCGCGGTCGATGCCGTTCAATTCGATCAGCGCCGGCTCGGTTTCGATTTCGACATGATCCAGAATCGCTGGGATCAATCGTTGTCGCCGGGCAATGAGCAATCGTTCTATTGGGGCAGCGAGGCCGCGGACAACCCGGGAACCCGAAACTATATGGGCGCCAAGGACCCCGCCATCGACGCCATGATCGCGGCATTGCTGGAAGCTCGCGAGCATCCGGCTTTCGTCTCGGCGGTCCGGGCGCTGGACCGGACCCTGATGTCAGGCTTCTACGCTATTCCGTTGTTTAACGTTCAGGAACAATGGATCGCGCGCTGGAATCGGATACAACGACCAGCAGCCACCTCGTTAACGGGGTATCTCCCGGAAACCTGGTGGCAAAGACCCGACCTCAACCGAAATGATCCTGCAAAGTGATCCCGTGATCCAGACCAACGTATCGCCAACGCTCGACGGACTGTTTCGACGGATCCTGGCGCGGCAACCCGATGCGCTGGCGCTGCTCGATCCCCCCAACAAGCCGCGCGTCACGGGTCAACCACCCAGACGCCTGACATTCGCGCAGGCCGACCGAGCCATCTCGGCGCTGTCGGCGCATTTCATCGAAGCCGGCTTGCCGGCTAATTCCGTTGTTGCGATTCAATTACCCAACACCGTCGAATTCATGCTGACAGTCCTGGCAGCACACCGCGCTGGGCTGATCGTGGCGTTGCTTCCCCTGCTCTGGCGGCAGGCGGAATTGACGGTCGCGCTCAACCGCACCGGGGCGCGCGCGATCGTGACCACGGGCAAGATCGACGGCGTCAGCCATGCCGACCTCGCCATGAACGCAGCCGTCGAGGCATTTTCAATTCGCCACGTCTGCAGCTTCGGCAATGACTTGCCCGAAGGCATGGTGTCGCTTGACCCCGTTGTCTTGAGCGAACCTGCAACCAGGCGTGCCGTCACGCAGGATGGCCGCAAGGCGGCTATGATCTCTTTCGACGTGACCGCCGATGGGTTTCGCGCGGTGCCGCGCACCCATCTCAATCTGATCGCCGGTGGCCTCGCGCTGTTCCTCGAAAGCGATGTGCCGCAGGGGGCGACAATGATGTCGGCCTTCGCACCGTCATCGTTCGCAGGCCTGACCTCATCGCTTCTGGTCTGGCTGCTGTCGGGCGGAACGCTCGCGCTGCATCATCCGTTCGACGGCGACGTGCTGGAGCAACAGATCAACGACGATCGCTGCGATACGCTGGTCGCGCCGGCGCAACTGGCGCTGCGACTGGCGGACATCGACATGCCGGCACGGCTGCCGACATTGCGCAATGTGATCGGTCTCTGGCGCGCGCCGGAACAGGTTGCGTCGAGCCCGCTCTGGACGGTCCCGCACACGAGCCTGACCGACGTTTATCTGTTCGGCGAGGCCGGATTGTTCGGCGCCTGCCGCGCCGCCGATGGCGCGCCGGTGCCGATCCAGCCCGGACCCCACGGCGCGCCGCGTGACGTCGCCGGCTCGTCGATCGCGGGCGAGACCCTGATCACCCCAAAGGGAACGCTGGCACTGCGCGGCCCGATGGTCGCGACCGCCGCCTACGCACCCGTTGCAACATCGAACGAGTCGCTGGTGGCGCAGCCGCGCGATCATGTCGATACCGATTACGCCGCGCGGCTCGACCGTTCGACCGGAGCGATCTGCATTACCGCGCCGCCTGCAGGCATCATGGCCGTCGGCGGCTACCGTTTTCTGTCGCAGGACTTGCAGGAATGGGCGAAGCGGCTTGGACAGGGCGCGTTGCTGACGGCGTTGCCCGACCGGCTCAGCGGCTATCGCCTCGCCGGCCGCGCCCACGACAACGCCCGCGCGCGGGAAGCCCTGGTGGAACTCGGGCTTAACCCGCTGATGGTGGAAGCGTTTCGGGACAGGGTCAGCTAGAGGCCCTGGCTTTTCTGCAATTTCTTCCCGCGCCCCCCGGATCGCCCCGCTCGAAAACGCTCGGATCAAAATCGGACGACTTCGTTGACGCGGCATTAAGGCCGGCAAATTAGCATCCGGCCTTTCAACCGATCGCGTCGATCCGAGTTTTTGATGTCCCAGCAAGGCCCGATCATTGTGGTGTCGACCGCTGAGCGGCAGTCGCTCGCAACCGCGCTCAGCGATGCCAAGATATTTCCGATCATCGACACCACCTGGACAGACGCATCGCACGCCGTCGAGCAGCTTCAGCCGGCCGCGGTTCTGGTCGCAACGTCCGAAGCCGTCGAGCCCGGCCTCGAGCCGCTTGCGAAGCAGATCGCCGCACGGCAGCCTTATGTTCCGCTGATCGCCATCGATCCCGGAATGGCGTTGCCTGAAAACGCCATTCCGTTTTCGCAAGTCGGAGACAATTTCGACCGCCTGACCGCGCGCCTCCGCGCGGCGCTGCGGGTCAGGACATTGCATGCCACCGTGATGCGCCGACTCGACGACGACGCGACGGGGCGAAAACAGCTGTCGGACACCGATCCGGCTCGCGACGCCACCGTGCTGCTGATCGGCCGTGGCGCGGCCTATCCGGCGCTGTCCGTGTCGCTGGGCGAGCGGATGGGCGTCCTCGGCGCTCTCAGCATCGAGGCCGCGGCGAAGCATCTCAATGCGCGTGACATCGACGGCATCATTCTCGGCGAAGGTTTCAGCGTACGCGTGATGGATGCCTTCCTCACCGTGCTGACCGAAGACGCGCGCTTTCGCAATCTGCCCGTCGTGGTGACCGCGGATGGATTGACGCCGGCCTATGATCTGCCAAATCTCGAATTCATAACCGGCGCCCCCGAGCGCATCGCCGCCAACGCGTCGCCGCTGATCCGCCAGCATGCGCTCGAGGCGCATCTGAGCCGGACGCTCCGATCGATTGACGCTGACGGTTTGCTCGACGCCCGCAGCGGACTGCTCACTTCGGCGGCCTTCCATCGCGACCTCGCTACCGCAGTCCATCAAACGGTGTCGCGCGGCGGCGGCTTGTCGTTGGCTCGTTTCGCCTTCGAGCCCGGCCATGAGCGCGCACAGATCGACGGTGCGCGGATTCTCAGTCGTTTGATGCGGCAAATGGATTTCGGCGCGGTTCAGGATGACGGATCCGTTATCGTGGCGTTTGCCGAGACCGATTTGCGCACCGCCCACATGATTGCGCGGCGGCTTGCCAGCGTGATGCGGCACACCAGCCACGGCAAACGCGACGCGAGATCGGAGCCGGTCGTGACGCTCGCGACCTTGCAGCCCAGCGATTCGGCGAAGTCGCTGCTGGCGCGACTCCACGACGAAGCCCGCCGCGCAGCGTCCTAAAACTTTCCAATCTACTTCGGAACGTTTGTTACGGCCTCGCATTGTAGAGCATCGATCCTGCACTGGAGGACTATCATGAAAAAAATTGTACTGATCGCAGCTTCCCTTGCCTTGCTGGCAAGCCCGGCGTTTGCGCAAGATTCCAAAACAGTCGGAACCGCGCCGGCCGACGCCAAATTCTCGACGGTGTCGAAAGACGAGATGTTCAGTTCGAAACTCAAGGGCCTGAACGTCTACAATCAGAAGGACGAATCGATCGGCGAGATCACCGATCTTGCGATCAAGAACCACCAGGTTGACGCGCTTATCCTTTCGGTCGGCGGGTTCCTCGGTATGGGCGAGCACTACGTCGCGGTATCGCCGTCTTCGGTCGACGTTCGCTACGACAGCAAAGACAACAAGTGGCGGGCGACGATGAACACCACCAAGGAAGCGCTGAAGGAGGCGCCCGAATTCAAATATCCCAAGTAATCCAAATACCCCAAGCAGACGTTGCGTTTGAGCATTGAATGGCAGCGGCCGTCGGCGGCAACGCCGGCGGTCGTTCTGCACGCTGTCGTTTGCCGGAGCTTCGGAGCGTAGGCGCAACATTCAGGCCGCCTTGCGGTCCTCGGCGAGATTGGCGAGCTGGCGCAACACTTCGGTGGTGCCGGCGAGGCGCTCCTCCGGCGTCTCCCATTCCTGGAAGAACACCACCTTCATGTCCGGCCGCACCTTCGCCGCCTGGCCATGCTGGCGGATGAAATAGACCAGCCGGTCCGGTTGGGCGAACTTGTTGTCGCGGAACGTGATCACCACGCCCTTCGGCCCGGCATCGACCTTCTCGACATTGGCGCGGCGGCAATAGCCCTTGATCGCCGCGATCTTGAACAGATAGCGCACCTCGTCGGGCAGGACGCCGAAGCGATCGCGCAACTCCGCGGCGAAATTGTCGATCTCGTCGTCGGTGTCGAGGTCGGCCAGCCGCCGGTACAGCGACAGCCGCACCGCGAGATCGGCGACGAAATCTTCCGGAATCAGCACCGGCATGCCGATGGTGATCTGCGGCGACCAGCGGTCCGCCGCCGGTTCGACCACGCCGGCCTTGAGGTTGAGGATCGCCTCCTCCAGCATCGACTGGTAAAGTTCGAAGCCGACTTCCTTGATGTGACCCGATTGCTCCTCGCCGAGCAGATTGCCGGCTCCGCGGATATCCAGATCGTGCGAGGCGAGCTGGAACCCGGCGCCCAGCGTTTCCAGCGACTGCAGCACTTTCAGCCGCCGCTCGGCCTGTGCCGTGATCTTCTGCTGCGCCGGCAGCGTGAACAGCGCATAGGCGCGCAGCTTCGAGCGCCCCACCCGCCCGCGCAACTGATACAGTTGGGCCAGACCGAACATGTCGGCGCGGTGCACGATCAGCGTATTGGCGGTGGGAATGTCGAGGCCGGATTCGATGATCGTGGTCGAGAGCAGGATATCGTACTTGCCGTCATAGAACGCCGACATGATGTCCTCGATCACGGTCGGCGCCATTTGCCCATGGGCGACCGCGACCTTCATCTCCGGCACGTTCTTGTCGAGAAAGTCCTTGACGCCGGCAAGATCTTCGATGCGCGGCACCACGTAGAACGCCTGGCCGCCGCGATAGCGCTCGCGCAACAGCGCCTCGCGGATCATCAGGGGATCGTGCGGCGCCACAAAGGTGCGGACTGCCAGCCGGTCGACCGGCGGCGAAGCGATGATCGAGAGATCGCGGACGCCCGTCAGCGCCAGTTGCAGCGTGCGCGGGATCGGTGTCGCGCTCAGCGTCAGCACATGCACTTCGGCGCGCAGCTGTTTCAGCCGCTCCTTGTGGCTGACGCCGAAATGCTGCTCTTCGTCGACGATCAGAAGGCCGAGATCCCTGAACTTGATCGACTTGCCGAGCAGCGCATGGGTGCCGACCACGATATCGATGGAACCGTCCGCAAGCCCCTTCTTGACCTGTGCCAGTTCCTTGGGCGCGATCAGGCGCGAGGCCTGCGCGACGTTGACGGGAAAGCCGCGAAACCGTTCGGTGAAGGTCTTGGCGTGCTGCCGCGCCAGTAGCGTCGTCGGCACCACGACCGCGACCTGCTTGCCGTCGAGCGCGACCGCGAAGGCCGCGCGCAGCGCCACCTCGGTCTTGCCGAAACCGACATCGCCGCAGATCAGCCGGTCCATCGGCCGGCCGGTTTCGAGATCCTTCAGCGTGGCATTGATCGCACCAAGCTGGTCTTCGGTTTCCTCATACGGAAAGCGCGCGCAGAACTCGTCATAGACATGCGGCTGCACCGGCATTTTCGGCGCTTCATGCAGATGCCGTTCGGCGGCGATTTTTATCAGTTCGCCGGCGATCTCGCGAATACAATTCTTGAGCTTGGCCTTGCGCGCCTGCCAGCCGCTGCCGCCCAACCGGTCCAGTTCGACATTGGCGTGATCGGAGCCGTAGCGCGACAATAGCTCGATATTCTCGACCGGCAGGAACAATTTGGTGTCGGCCGCATAATGCAATTCAAGGCAGTCATGCGGCGCGCCGGCGACCTCGAGCGTCTGCAGGCCGACGAAACGGCCGATGCCGTGCTCGACATGCACCACGAGATCGCCGCTGGCGAGGCTCGTGACCTCGGAGATGAAATTGTCGAGCTTGCGGCTCGCCTTGCGCGGCCGCACCAGCCGGTCGCCGAGGATGTCCTGTTCGCTGATGACGGCGACATGATCGGTCTCGAAACCGGATTCCATGCCGACCACCGCCAGCATCGCCTCGTTGCGCGGCGTCGCCTGCACCGTGCGCCAGGAATTGACGCTGGTCAGATTGAGCAGCTTGTGATCCCGCAACATGCTGCCCATGCGGTCGCGCGAGCCCTCGCTCCACAGCGCGATCACCACCTTCTTGCGCTGGGCCTGCAGGGCCCCGACATGGGCGACGACGGCTTCAAACACGTTGACCGAACTGTCCGCCCGCTCCGGCGTGAAGTTGCGCCCGGCCCGCGCGCCGGCATCGACCACGCCGGCGCTGCCGTCGGGCACGGCAAACGGGGTGAGCCGCGCCAGCGCGGCTTCGTCGAGATGCCTGGTCCATTCGGTTTCGGTCAGATAGAGCCGATCCGGCGGCAACGGCTTGTAGATCGCGCCGCCGCCCGGATGCTCCATCGTCTCGCGCCGCGCCTCGTAATAATCGGCGATCTGCTTGAAGCGCTCGCGCGCGGCATCCTCGCTTTGCGGCTCGATCGCTACGGCTGCGTCGTCGAGATAATCGAACAGCGTATCCATCCGCTCGTTGAACAGCGGCAGCCAGTGCTCCATGCCGGGATGGCGGCGGCCTTCGCTGACCGCCTCATATAGCAGATCGCCCCGCTCCGGGGCGCCGAAGGCGGCGACATAGCCCATCCGAAAGCGCTTGATGGTCTCGGTGACCAGTTGAAATTCCGAAATCGGCACCAGATCGAGCGAGCGCATGTCGAGCAGCGTGCGCTGGGTTTCGGCGTCGAAACTGCGGATCGATTCCAGCGCGTCGCCGAAAAAATCGAACCGCACCGGTTGATCGAGCCCGGCCGGAAACAGATCGAGAATGCCGCCGCGCACCGCGTATTCGCCGGGCTCGCGCACCGTCGAGGAGCGGTTGTAGCCATTGTGTTCCAGCCACGACACGATCGAGTTCATCGGCACGACATGCCCGGGCGCGACCGAGAGTGCCTGCGCGGCAATGAGTTCGCGCGCCGGCACCCGCTGCACGATGGCGTTGACCGTGGTCAGAACAATCAGCGGCTTTGCGCTGCCGGCAAGGCGCGACAGCCGCGCCAGCGTGGTCAGCCGTTGCGCCAGCACGCCGCCATGCGGCGACACCCGGTCATAGGGCTGGCAGTCCCAGGCCGGAAACTGCAGCACCGGCAAATCGGCTGCGAAGAATTCCAGCGCCCGCGCCAGTTGCTGCATCCGCGGACCGTCGCGGCAAATCACCGCGAGGCTGACCGCCGGCGGCTTCGGCCGCGCCGCCACCGCGCGCGCCAGGTCCGAAATAACCAGACCTTCGGCGCCCTCGGCGACATTGGCAAAGGTCAGCGCGCGGCCGGGCGCCAGCATTTGCGCGGGCGATTGGACGGGTTGCTTCATGCGCCGTGATCCGCCTGGCTAAACGACTTGATGCGGTCGAACAGGCGGCTCGCATAGTCGCTCGCCGGCGGCACGCTGCCGGTCAATGCGGCATAGAGATCAGGGTCGGGCACCTCGATCAGATGTTCCAGTTGAGTGAGTTCGTCGTCACCCAGCGTCGCAATCTCGGCATCGGCAAACCGGCCGAGAATGAGATCCATCTCGCGGGTGCCGCGATGCCAGCAGCGAAACAGCACCCGCTTGCGGCGGTCATCCAGGCCGCCGCTTGATCGTGTCGATCCCGTCATCTGTCGATTCCCATGCCAACGCCAAAAGCCCGGACGTGCCGGGCGGGGTTGATATAGCGTTGGTGTCGGGGAATGTCAGTAGTATTTCCGATGTAAATTCTGGCCAAGGCGGCTCGGACCGGAACCGTCATTGCGAGCCACCACGATCGTCATTGCGAGCGCAAGCGAAGCAATCCACTAACGCAAAGGAAGCATGGATTGCGTCGTCGCGGAGCTTGTCATCGGGCCGGCCGAAAGGCCGGACCCGTTGGCTCCTCGCAATGACGGCTAATCCAAACACACCATCACCTTCCCGCGGCGCGAAGCGCCCGAGTTGTGCATCAACCTCTCGCCCCGATCAGAGGGCGCGGGGAATGCCGGGTGCCCGTTGCACCCGCAGCCGCGTGCGCGAAGTGTAGAAAGCACACGCGTTAGTCACCACAGTCGCACCGGAACACCCGGCATTCCCGCACGCAATGGCTTACGGCTTATTTCGAGCTCTCCCTGGTGATCGGGCTTGTTTGTCACCATCGCCGGCGGAATTGTCTTCCGCCGGCTTGACGCCAGCGTCGAGGCGTCAGGACCACACGACTTCGCCGTCCGCGAAATCAGCGCTCTCGTCAGCAGCGCCGCCCGCGTCCACCGCATCCCGCCCCGCGTCCGTGACGATCGCGAAACGCCCCTCATGTGGGACGAGACGGCGGAACATATGCAGGTGATTTGGGTCGGAAGGGAATCAGAATATTTTTGCGAGACAGGGCTGGACAAGGGGGGCAAATCACATTGAACCGTCTCAACAAATTGTCCGCGCCACGCGCGTAGCCAGTTAACGTTGGTAGTGGCGGGATGACCTGTTTGCCGCACAAAAAACCCGTGGATGCCCGGCACAAAGCCGGGCATGAGAAACGGAAACAGCCTTAGTCTGACTCGAAATGCAGCCAATGAAATTAGGCCCGTCATTGCGAGCGAAGCGAAGCAATCCAGCCTTTGCACGCTGAAGAATGGATTGCTTCGTCGCTTCACTCCTCGCAATGACGGCCCCAAAACCGCTACCATTTCGTTGACGGCATTTTGTTCAGACCCCTAGGTTTCCGCAATGCGCCCTGCTCTGCTCAATCCCCTGTTTGCGCCGGTCACCAGCCTTGCCGGGGTCGGGCCGAAGCAGGACAAACTGTTCCGCTATCTGCTCGGCCGCGACGAGACGCCACGGCTGGTCGATCTGTTGCTGCATCTGCCGGCGAGCGTGATCGATCGCAGGAAGCGGCCGAAAATCCGCGATGCGGTTCCGGGAACGGTGGTGACGCTGGAGGTGACGGTCGACCGCCATCGCCCGACGCCGGCGCGCAACGCGCGCGCGCCACATCTGGTTTACGCCAGCGACGACACCGGCGACGTGGTGCTGACCTATTTCCGCGCGCAGCCGGGCTATGTCGAGAAATTGCTGCCGGTCGGCTCGAAGCGTTACGTCTCCGGCACCGCGCAGATCTATGACGGCACCTTGCAGATCACGCATCCCGACCGCGTCGTCGATGAAGCGGGCTTCGCCAAACTGTCAGGGATCGATCCCGTCTATCCGCTGACCGAGGGACTGGCGCTTGGCTCCTTGCGCCGCGCGATGGCGCAGGCGCTGCAAAAGCTTCCAGGCTTGCCGGAATGGATCAGTCCGGAGGTGATGCGACGCTGCAAGTTTCCGCCGATCGCCGAAGCGTTGAACCGCATCCACCTGCCGGTCGAACTCACGGATATCCTGCCCGATGGTCCGTTCTGGTCGCAACTCGCCTTCGATGAATTGCTGGCCGGTCAATTGGCGCTGGCGCTGGTGCGCGCGCAATTGCGCCGTCCCGCCGGCGACCGCCACGCCGGTGACGGCCATCTGCGCAACAGGATCATCGACGCGCTGCCCTATGCGCTGACCTTGTCGCAGCAACAGGCCTCCGCCGCGATTACCGACGACCTGCGCCAGCCGGTCCGGATGTTGCGGCTGCTGCAGGGTGACGTCGGATCGGGCAAGACCGTGGTGGCGCTGCTGGCGGCCGCCGCCGTCGCCGAGGTCGGCAAGCAGGCGGCGCTGATGGCGCCGACCGAAATCCTGGCGCGCCAGCACATCAAGACCATCACGCCGCTGGCCGAGCGCGCCGGGCTTCGCGTGGCTGTTCTCACCGGCCGCGAGAAGGGTAAGGAGCGGCGCGAACTGCTGGCGCGGCTTGCGGCCGGCGAGATCGATCTCCTGGTCGGCACCCACGCGCTGATCCAGGACGACGTGGTGTTCAGGGCGCTGGCGCTGGCCGTGGTCGACGAGCAACATCGCTTCGGCGTGCGCGAGCGTCTGGCGCTGACCGCCAAGGGTGTCGCGGTCGACGTGCTGGTGCTGAGCGCGACGCCGATTCCGCGCACGCTGGTGCTGACTTATTTCGGCGACATGGACATCTCGGAGTTGCGCGAAAAGCCCGCGGGCCGCCAGCCGATCGACACCCGCGCGGTGCCGAACAGCCGGCTTGGCGAAGTGATCGAGGCGGTCGGCCGCGCGCTTTCCGCCGGAAAGCGTGTCTACTGGATCTGCCCGCTGGTCGAGGAATCCGAGGCCGAGGGCATCGAGCATCTCACCAACGCGACCGAGCGATTTGAAAGCCTGCAACAACGTTTCGGCGATCGCGTCGGGCTGGTGCATGGCAAGATGCGCGGCGCCGAAAAGGATCGCGTGATGGCGCAGTTCGCCGCGGGCGAGATCGGCCTGTTGGTGGCAACCACCGTGGTCGAGGTCGGTGTCGATGTGCCGGCTGCCACCATCATGGTGATCGAGAACGCCGAACGCTTTGGGCTCGCGCAACTGCACCAGTTGCGCGGCCGCATCGGCCGCGGCTCCGAAGCCTCGACCTGCCTGTTGCTCTACCAGGAACCGCTCAGCGAGATGTCGACGGCGCGGCTGAAAGTGATCCGGGAAACCACCGATGGATTCCGGATCGCGGAAGAGGATTTGAAGCTGCGCGGCGAAGGCGACGTGCTGGGCGTGAGACAAAGCGGCCTGCCCGGCTATCGCATCGCCCGCACCGACGTCCACGCCCAACTGATCACCCAGGCGCGCGACGAAGCGTTGCGGGTGATGAAGGACAATCCGAAGCTGACGGGTGCGCGCGGCGAGGCGCTGCGCGCCCTGCTCTATCTGTTCGAACGCGACGAAGCGGTGCCGCTGATCGGCGCGGGGTGAACGCGCGCCGTCATTGCGAGCGCAGCGAAGCAATCCATGCCGCAAAAGAAAGCGTGGATTGCTTCGCCGCGCTCGCAATGACGAGAATTAGGGACAATGCGCTACTCCACCTTGGCCGGCGTCGGCTGCAGCGGCGAGGCATTCGCCACGCGCGCAGCGTTGGCGGTCTCGGCCAGCGCGGCGATCCTCTTCTGCGGGTCGGAGCCGGGCTGCACCACGCCGGCGGACATGATCAGGGTGGCAGCGTCCTCGGCGCTCATCTCGATTTCGATGATCTTGCTCTTGGGCACATAGAAGAAGAACCCCGTGGTCGGGTTCGGCGCACAGGGCAGGAAAACCGATATGTGCTCCTCCTCGCCGGGAAGGTTGTTGGCGATCTCCACGCTCGGCGCCTGCGAGATCAGCACGATCGACCACATGCCGGGCGAAGGAAATTCGACCAGGCCGACCCGGCGGAAGCTCGAGCCCGAACCGGAGAACAGCGTCTCGAATACCTGCTTGAGGCCGCGATAGATCGCCCGCACCACCGGCATCCGCCCGAGCAGCCTCTCGCCGAGATCGACCAGCGTCCGCCCGATCAGGTTGCGGGTAAGAAAGCCGAGCAGCGTCAGCGCGATCACGGCAACGACGAGCCCGGAACCCGGCAGTCCGAACGGCAGATAGGTTTCCGGCCGATAGGCAACCGGAACGAACGGCCGCACCAGCCCGTCGACCCAGGTCACAAACCACCAGGTGAGATAGAAGGTGATCGCGACCGGGCCGGCGACGATCAATCCGGTCAGGAAGTTGTTCCGAAGCCGGGCCGTAAAACCCGGCGGCGCAGCCGGGGGAAGCTCCGCCGGAGGCACGATCGGGGGCAGATTGTCGCGGGTCATCAGGTTTCCAGGGTCAATCGAAGGTGGCGTCGTCGCATGGCAGCTAAGCCATCCTAACAGACTTTTGAAGCCCCCGACGACCGCAAGCCGGCGGTTGCTGCCTATTCCACCGTCACCGATTTGGCGAGATTGCGCGGCTGGTCGACGTCGGTGCCCATCACGACGGCGGTGTGATAGGCCAGCAACTGCACCGGAACGGCATAGACCATGGGCGCAAAGGTCGCGGCCATGTCGGGCAGCACGATGGTCACCAGCGACTCGATGGTGGCTTCCCGGGCGCCCCTGGCATCGGTCATGAGAATAATATTGCCGCCGCGGGCGGCGACTTCCTGCATGTTGGAAACGGTCTTCTCGAACACCCGGTCGAACGGTGCGATCACCACCACCGGCATGTTCTCGTCGATCAGCGCGATCGGTCCGTGCTTGAGTTCGCCGGCGGCGTAGCCTTCGGCGTGGATGTAGGAAATTTCCTTCAGCTTCAGTGCGCCTTCCAGCGCCAGCGGATAGCTGGTGCCGCGGCCGAGATAGAGCACGTCCCTGGATTTCGAAATCTCGCGCGCAAGCTTTTCGATCTGCGGCTCGGTGGCCAGCGCTGCCGACATCAGCCGCGGAATTTCAACGAGGCCATGCACGAGCTTGGCCTCATCGGCCTCGGACAATTCGCCGCGCGCCTTGCCGGCGGCGACCGCCATCGCGGCCAGCACCATCAGCTGGCAGGTGAAAGCCTTGGTCGAGGCGACGCCGATTTCGGGCCCGGCCAGCGTCGGCAGCACGGTCTCGCTTTCGCGCGCGATGGTCGAGGTCGGCACGTTGACCACCGAGAGCGTATGCACGCCTTGCGACTTCGCATAGCGCAACGCGGCCAGCGTATCGGCGGTCTCGCCGGATTGCGAAATGAAGATCGCCAGATCGCCCTTGCGCAAGGGCGCTTCGCGGTAACGGAATTCGGAAGCCACATCGACTTCGACCGGCGCACGGCTTAAGCGCTCGAACCAGTATTTGGCGACGTAGCCCGCGTAGCTCGCGGTGCCGCAGGCAACGATCGAAATCCGCTGGATATCCCTGAAATCGAACGGCAGCTTTGTCGGCAGCGCCACCCGCTCGGTCGCCATGTCGACGTAACGCGCCAGCGTGTGGCCGACCACCTCGGGCTGCTCGTGAATTTCCTTGGCCATGAAGTGGCGATAATTCGCCTTGTCGACCAGAAAGGACGACGCGCCGGATTTCAGCACCTCGCGGTTCACCACCGCACCCTGTTCATTGTAGATCACGCCGACTTCGCGGGTCAGAACCACCCAGTCGCCGTCCTCGAGATAGCTGATGGTATCGGTAAACGGCGCCAGCGCGATCGCATCCGAGCCGAGATACATTTCGCCGTCGCCATGGCCGATCGCGAGCGGCGAGCCCTTGCGGGCGCCGATCATCAAATTGCCGTGGCCCTTGAACAGGAACGCCAGCGCAAACGCGCCGCGCAACTGCGGCAGCGAGGCTTTGACCGCCTCCTGCGGCGAGGCGCCCTTGAGGATGTAGGAATTGACCAGGTGCGCCACGGTTTCGGTGTCGGTCTCGCTGGTGAATTTCGCGCCCTGCTTTTCCAGCATCAGCCGCAATTCGCGAAAATTCTCGATGATGCCGTTGTGAACCACGGCGACATTGTCGGTCGCATGCGGATGGGCGTTGTTCTCGTTCGGCTTGCCGTGCGTGGCCCAGCGGGTATGTCCGATGCCGCTATGGCCCATGAGCGGTTCGGCCCTCAATCGCGCTTCAAGGTTCTTGAGCTTGCCTTCGGCGCGGCGCCGATCGAGATGGTCGCCTTCCAGCGTGGCGACACCTGCGGAATCATAACCGCGATATTCCAGCCGCTTGAGCGAATCCACCAACTGCTCCGCGACCGGACCGCGTCCCAGAATGCCGACAATGCCGCACATGCGGATCAATATCTCCAAATCGACGAAAAATCGCCAAAACCGCGCCAGCATCTCTTAACGAGAATTGCAGACGGGCAGGTACTCAATAATTATTGCCGATTGAGACAGCGTTAAGCCGAAAGCTTAACAAGTCCGGTCAACCCTTCGGCTTCCTGTCGCGGGTCTTCATTTCGCGGTATCGCGCCGCCCCACCCTCGCGGTTGGTCTGCGGGCTGCGCTCGACCGCCAGCGCATCGTCGGGCACGTCTTTGGTGATCACCGAACCCGAGCCGACATAGGCACGGTTGCCGATTTTGACCGGCGCCACCAGCGACGAATTCGAGCCGACGAACGCGCCCGCCCCGATCGTGGTGCGATGCTTGTCGAAGCCATCATAATTGCAGGTGATGGTGCCGGCGCCGATATTGGCGCCCTCGCCCACATGAGCATCGCCGATGTAGGAGAGATGGTTGGCCTTGGCGCCGGCCTCCAGCGTCGCGGCTTTGGTTTCGACGAAATTGCCGATGCGCACGCCCTCGCCCAGCGAGGTGCCGGGCCGCAACCGCGCATAGGGACCGACGGAGGCGTGCCTGCCGATCGACGCCTGCACGATATGGGAAAACGCATGGATCACCGCGCCGTCGGCGATCGAGACGCCGGGACCGATCACCACAAACGGCTCGATCGTCACATCGTTGCCGAACGTGGTGTCGGCGGCGAGATAGACCGTCTCCGGCGCGATCATGGTGACGCCGGCATCGAGTGCTGCCTTGCGCAGCCGGCCTGCATGACCTGCTCGGCTTCGGCGAGCTGGGCCTTGGTGTTGATGCCGCGCACTTCATCCTCGCCGGTCTCGATCACGACGGCCTCCAATCCCAGGTCTCGAACGACAGTTACCGCGTCGGTCAGATAATACTCGCCCTTGGCGTTGGCATGACCGATCCTTTCGATGATTTCCAGCGCCTTGCGGCCATCGAACGCCATCACGCCGGCGTTGCAAAGCGTGATCGCGCGTTCCGCTTGATTGGCGTCGGCTTGCTCGCGGATGGCGACCAGCCGGTCGCCTTCGACCAGGAGCCGGCCGTAGCCGGTGGGATCGGCGGCGCGAAAGCCGAGCACCGCAAGGGCTGCGCCTTTTTTCAACGGCGCGCGCAGGCGCTCGAATGTCGCAGCCGAGATCAGCGGCGTGTCGCCGAACACCACCAGCAGATCGTCGGCGCCGCGCGCGATGGCCTCGCGGGCCGCCAGTACTGCATGCGCGGTGCCGAGACGCTCACGCTGAAGGAATGTCGCAGCGTCGGGGCGCACCCGCTTGGCCTCTGCGGCGACAGCCTCATGGTTCGGGCCGATCACCACGGCTGTTGCGGCGCCAAGCCCCTTGGGGGCAGCGCCAAGCACATGTGCCAGCAACGGCTGGCCCGCCACCGGATGCAGGACCTTTGGCAGGGAGGAGCGCATGCGCGTGCCCTCGCCGGCCGCGAGCACAATGGTAAGGCTGGTTCTGCCGGTCATCCCTATCCTTAAACCCGGTTTGCTCCGCCGCCGTCATAAAGTGTTTGAGCCGGAGTGGAAACCCGGTTGCCGTTCGGGCGCGGATTTGAGGATGCAGACGCATTTCCTGTTAATGTTTGTCGCGTGATTCGGCGGGGGCTCGGGAGGGCCGAAAAAGTCGCATGGCGAAGCATTCCGACAATCTGGCCCGCAGCTTCGAGACCGAAGATGCCGGTGGCCTGCTGACCGGCTTTTTGGCCGAGGAAGAGGATTTCGACCGGCGATCGCTGTGGCGGCTTGGATCGTGGGGCGTCGGCGCCGTCGCCGCGGTCATTGTGGCGGTGCTGGCCAATCAGTCCTCGATCGGATGGCGGCGCGAGCAGATCGCCAGTGCCGATCTGGCGCGACAGTCGCAGCATATCCAGTCGATCGCCAAGGAAAGCCAGAACGAGACACGACGGCTGGCCTCCGCGATCGATACCCTGAACGGCGACCGCGACCGGCTGTACTCCCGCATCACCGTCCTGGAACAGGGGCTGGATTCGGTGACCGGCTCGATCGCACGGCAAAATGCTGTCGCGGCTTCGCCGCAAGCCACTCCCCTCCTCCTCCTCCTCCTCGGCAATGTCTTCCCCGCCGACGTCTTCCTCGATGCCGCCGTCCTCGCCGACCGCGAGTTCCGCCAGTCCGCCCTCGCCGGCAACGTCCGCCTCGGCCGCTTCTTCTGCAACGGCGTCTTCGGTGCCGGCATCCGCCGCGAAGGCTGAACCGCCGGTAACCCAAGCCGCTGCTCCGGTGGTGGCGCCGGTCGCAACGGCGGCAGCGGTAGCGGCAAAGGGTGCGGCCATGCCGGACAAGCCGCCTCCCGTTGCCTCGGCCTCGGAGCCGGCTTCGGCGGCCGTGGCATCCACCGCGCAGACGGCGTCAAACGCGCCGGCGGCGACGCCGCCGGCAACGCCGCTGATGGCTGCAAAATCGATCATGGCTCCGCCGGACGCGGCGGCCGGAAAACTGATCGGCCCCGGCGCAGCGCCGGATCCCGCCGTCGCGGCGTCCGACCCCGAGGCGGTCGCCGCGACGTCATCGGACGACGCCACGGCGGATGCCGCACCGGCGGCGTCCACGGTCAAGCGAACCGAATTTGCCGTTGATGTCGGAACCGCGAACTCGGTCGCCGGCTTGCGGGCACTCTGGCGGGGTCTGCTCAAATCGAGATCGAATTCGGCGCTGGCCGCTTTGCACCCGATCATCGCGGTGAAAGAGGGCAACAACGGGCTCGGCATGCAACTGCGGCTGGTAGCCGGACCGCTCAGCGACGCCGCCGCCGCCGCGAAAATCTGTGCCGCCATGATGGAAGGCAAGCGGGCCACCTGCGAAACGACGGTGTTCGACGGCCAGCAACTTTCGTTGAAGGACGATGAGCCGCAGGCTGCCGCCAAGCCCACTGCGGTCCGGCCTGCCGCGCACCGGAGAAGCATTGCCAAGCGGGTGATGACCGAAGAGCCGCCCAAACCGCAACCCACGACGCTGTCATCATTCTTCAGCAGATAACGAAACTAGATCAATGATTGCAATATCTTGGAACCGAATCCTCGTGTTTTGACTTCGATCAATTCGCAGCCCGCGACGGGTTGTCCTGCCGCGCGTTCCTCGTCATAACTGCCCCATGAAGAAAACTCCGTTTCGGCTGACCCCCTACCAGGTGCAATGGCTGCTGATTGTCGGCTTTTCCACGGTTGGCTACGCACTTTACATCCGCTATCTGGCCATCGAGTTCTCGCAGACGTCGCTGGCTTGCGATGCCGGGTTGCAGACGATGTTGTGCAAGACCCGCTCGCTGGCGACGTATCTTTTTCGCAATTCGGTATTCGGCGTGGTCGCGCTCGTCATTGCGACCTTGCACCTCATCCGGCCGTCGATCGTTTTGCTGACCGGCGGTCTGATCGCCGCGGGATTTGGCGTGGTGCTCTACAATATCGGGTTGTCGGGACTGGCGATCGGCCTGCTCATTTTGGGATTTGCACGGCCCGCGCCCGCCACAGCGTAACGGCGAGCAGGAAATACATCGCGCAGGTCCACAACGACTGCCAGTTCTCCGCACTCTCGTTGAACGCGGTATAGACCACCGCCATCGCCAGCAGACCGGCAAACACTGTCTCGGCGAGCGGCCGCACGCCCTGCTGCGGGCGGTTGAGCAGCATCAGGAGCGCGAACGGCACCACGGCCATGGTCAGCATGGCAAATGGAAAATCCCGGTAGCGCGGGTCGAACACGAAACCGAGCGCGGTTTCGGTGCCGATCAAGGTGGTCACCAGCAGCGCGGCTCCCAGGATGACGGTCAGCACCGATCGGGTTCGGCCGTCGCGGGGACCCAGCAGTTCAAGGAAAGTCGGCAGCGAGCGGCCCGACATCAATGCATGGGCGCAAAACAGCGGCGAGACGATCGCGGCGGTCAGCAGGCTGCCCCATCCCAGCCAGCCGCCGAAGCCATAGCTCTCATAGAACATCTTGTCGGAGGCGACGCCCAACAGAATTCCGGCCGTGGTTGCGGAGATGCCGACCGCGACCCAGGACGCCAAGCGCGGCGTCCAGGGCCGCCGCCGAAGCGCCAGCCAGGCCGAGCCAAAGATCAGCACGCTCAAGGCCATGCCGGATGCCATTTGCAGCTTCCAGGACGGAAAATTGCTGACGGCTTCGCCGGGCGGGTATTTCAGCACGCGCTGCACTGAATCAAACAGCCCCCAATAACCGCCGACGGTGCCCTCAAGCCGGCGTTTCCAGGGCTGGTCATAGGCCTCGATCAGGTTGACGCGAAAGTTTTCCTGCTTCGCCAGATTGAGGATTTCGGAGACCACCCGCGCCTGGTTGGTACGCGACGGCAGCGCGCCCGCGCGCATCCGTCCCTGGCTCGGCCAACCGGTTTCGCCGATCAGGATTTCCTTGCCCGGGAATGCCACCGCCATCCGCATGCGGATCGCATCGACATGGGCTGCGGCGTATTTCGCCCGGATCGGAAAGTCTTCCCAATAGGGCAGGATGTGGATCGTGACAAAGTCGACGGCGTCATAGATTTCCCGGTTGCGCAGCCAGAATTCCCACACGTCGGCGTAGGTCACGGGAACGGCGACCTGCGATTTGACCGAGCGAATGATGGCGGCAAGGTCGGACGCGGTCATCTCGCCGCGGAGCAGAACCTCATTGCCGACGACAACAGCGGTGATGACATCCGGGTAGGCCTTGGTCAGGCCGACCACGGTCGAAATCTGCACCGAGTTCTTCAGACGGTTGCTGCCGAGCCATATTCCCTGGATGACTTTCAGCCCCGCTTTCGCGGCCAGCGCCGGAACCTGGTCGAGGCCGTTTTCGATCGAATAGGTCCGCACGCAATCGGTAATTTTGGCGAGCTGCGCCAGATCCTGGGCGATCTGTTCCGGAGCGATCCGCTCGGTCGACTGCAGCGGCGTCTGCTCGCCGCGGAACGGCGCATAGGACACGCATTGGAGTTTGGCGTTGGGATCGATCGGGGCTCGCACCAGCGCGACGGGCGTGGCCAACCACCACCACGCCGCTGCGATTGCGCCGACAGATATCAGGAGAAGCGCCAGTGGCGTGCGAAAAGAAATCGGTTCCATCCTCCGGGCGGGGGGTCGTCGATTAGCCGGTCATCAGCCGTCTGCCAAGAGCAGGATAGCCTCAATCCAAGGGCTTCGCGCCTGACGGCTTTACCACAACGCGATAAAGTTGTGACTTTGCTGGACAAAATCCGAAATGTCCGTCATGGGAATCGCGGAGCGTCTCCGCCGCATTGGGGACCTATTTGAACGGCATCAAACCGGCGTGTCAGAGCTGACCGCGGGCAAGCAACAAATCGGGGAATTCATGCGTCGAAGGGTGCTTCAGCTTCAACATGCGCTCATGCGCCACCTCGCCATCCCCGGACTCGCCCTCCTGATCGGTATCGGAAGCGCCTTTGCCCAGAGCGGCGACGTCCACGACCAGAACGCCAAACCGGGAGCGGCAAACCCGGCCCAGACCGCCGATGCAGCCAAGGAAAATCAACGCAAGACCGATGAATTCGTGGAGGCCGCGCAGGCCATCAGCGGGCCGGCCGGAAACCCCGAATGCGTCTGGCTCGGTCGTCGCGTGGTGCGCTTGATGTGGCTTGACGATCTCGACACCGCCTTTCGTCACCTCGATCTCTACGACCGTTTTGGCTGCCCGGGCGGCCATGTCCAGGCGACCTTCCGCTGCCTGACCCGCTTTGGCGGGCAGATCGATCCCAAGGTGGCCGAGACGCTCAACAGCCGCGTTCATGCCTGCTGGATCAATCCCGCAGCCCAACCACAGGCGGCGGCCGCGGCAGCCACGCCAGCCGCGCCCACGACCGCCGGCAGTTCCGCGGGCGCCCCGGCTGCGGCGGCTCCGCCTGCTGCAACAGCCCCTGCTCCGGCACCGGCCAAATAGTCGGTCCACGGCCGGAACGATCGAAATTTTTGCGATTCTGGATCGTGCGCGCCCTCAAAACGCCATGGCGTCATAAGAGTTGTTAAATCACGTGGCAGAGATATGCTTCACTTGCCGCTGACTTGGTCGGATCTCGGGGACGGATCCGCGTCCCTGCCATATTGGCCCCGTTTGGTTTAGTCGCGATGCGCGCCGTCGTCGCCGTTCTGCTGTTTGTGAGCACCGTTCACGCTGCCTTGTGGGGAGTGTTCCGGCAGGAACAGCAGGCGCCCGACTTCAGGGGAATCCTGCCGAGCACTTCCTACGCGCCGTTTGAACCGGGTCATATCGTCGCCGATGTCGCCGCCAACTCGGAGAAGGTCCGCACCGACCTGAAGAAACTCTCCACCCTGACGCGAGCGGTCCGCCTGTACTCTTCGACGGAAGGCAACGAACTGGTGCCGCCGATCGCCGCGGAATTTGGACTGAAGGTCACCGTTGGCGCCTGGATCAACAAGGACGCCGAGCGCAACGAACGCGAGATTGAAGCCGCCATCAGTCTGGCCAGGCACAACAGCGATGTGATCGGCGTGGTCGTCGGCAACGAGACGATCTATCGCGGCGAGCAAAAAGTCGAAGGCCTGATCGATCTCATCAAAAAGGTCAAAAAATCTGTCAATGTCCCTGTTACAACTGGCGAAATCTGGAATATCTGGCGCGATAATCCGGAACTTGCGTCGTCGGTCGACTTCATTGCCGCGCACGTCCTGCCCTATTGGGAAAACTTCACCGACAAACAGGCCGTCGACCAGGCGGTCGACCGCTACGAGCTCCTGCGCAACCAGTTTCCCGGCAAGCGGATCGTGATCGCCGAATTCGGCTGGCCGAGCGCCGGTTACAATCTGAGAAATGCCGAGGCCGGCACGTTCGAGCAGGCGGTGGTGTTGCGCAACTTCGTTGCCCGCGCCGATGCGATTGGCATGGAATACAATATCGTCGAAGCGATCGATCAGCCCTGGAAGTTCTTTGAAGGCGGCGTCGGCCCCTATTGGGGCATTCTCAATGCCGAGCGGGAACCGAAATTTGCCTGGACCGGGCCAGTCATCAACGAGAACTACTGGAAACTCGCCATCATCGCGGTTCTGGTCGGCATCCTGATGTCGCTGCCGATCCTTCGGCTCAACGGGGCTACCGTGATGCAGGCGCTGGTGCTGTCGGCCGCGGCGAACGGCGTCGGCGCCTGGGTCGCGACCGTGTTCGCCTATTGGGCCGGCCATTACTTCGTTTTCGGTTCCGCCTTCGCGCTGATCCTGGGATTGATCCTGCTGGTCCCACTGGTGCTGATCGCGATGGCGCGGATCGAGGAAATCGCCGCCGTTGCCTTCGGTCGGGGGGCGCGCCGGCTCATTGTCAAAGGTATGCCGCTGGTACCAGCCACCGTTGGCGAGGCGGTCACCTTCCCAAAAGTCTCGATCCATGTGCCGGCCTATTTCGAGCCGCCCGACATGCTCAAGCAGACGCTCGATGCGGTATCCCGGCTGGACTATCCGAATTTCGAATGCGTGGTGATCATCAACAACACCCCGGACCCGGAATTCTGGCAGCCGATCCAGGATCACTGCCGCGCGCTCGGCGAGCGCTTCAAGTTCATCAATGCCGAGAAGGTGGAAGGCTTCAAGGCCGGCGCGCTCCGCATCGCCATGGCCCGCACCGCGGTCGATGCCGAGATCATCGGCGTCATCGACGCCGACTATGTCGTGCAGCCGGACTGGCTCAAGGACCTGGTGCCGGTCTTCGCCGATCCCCGCGTTGGCCTGGTGCAGGCGCCGCAAGACCATCGCGACGGCGATCGTTCGCTGATGCATTACATCATGAACGGCGAATATGCCGGGTTCTTCGATATCGGCATGGTCCAGCGCAACGAGGCCAACGCCATCATCGTTCACGGCACCATGTGCCTGATCCGGCGCGCGGCGATGGACATGGCCGGCGGCTGGGCCGGCGACACCATCTGCGAGGACACCGACCTCGGCCTCGCCGTCATCGAACATGGCTGGCTGACCCATTACACCAACCACCGCTACGGCCACGGGCTGCTGCCGGACACCTATGAGGCCTTCAAGAAGCAGCGCCACCGCTGGGCCTATGGCGGGTTCCAGATCGTCAAGAAGCACTGGCGGCGCTTTCTTCCGGGCGCGAGCCGGCTGTCGCCGGATCAGCGGCGCGAATTCGCCCTGGGCTGGCTGAACTGGCTCGGCGCCGAGAGCCTCGGCGTCGTGGTCGCGATTCTCAATCTGATCTGGGTGCCGATTGTTGCGTTCGCCGACATCGCCATTCCCGACAAGATCCTGACCCTGCCGATCATCGCCTCCTTCGTGGTCACGCTGTTGCATTTTGTGGTGCTGTACCGGCTGCGGGTGCCGGTGAAAATCGGCCAGATGCTGGGCGCCATGGTCGCCGCGATGTCGGTGCAATGGACCGTGTCGCGCGCCGTGGCCAACGGGCTGATCACCGACCATCTCGCCTTCGCGCGGACCTCCAAGGGCGGCTTTTCGCTGGTCTCGGTCGAGTTCCAGGCGTTCTGGGAAGCGGTCATCGGCGTCCTGTTGCTGGCCGGCGCCGCGGTGCTGGTCATTACCAACAACGACAAGCAGATCCGCGAGATCTATGTGTTCGCGGCGGTGCTGGTGCTGGAAAGCCTGCCGTTCCTGTCCGCGGTCGCGATCGCCATCCTGGAAAATTCGCGGATCAATGCGTTTTCGTTCTGGCGCAATACCGGCGTGCGGACAGCCGAGCTGATCGGGCTGCGTCCGGTGGCGATGCCGACCGTGGCCAGCGCCTCCCCGCCGGTGGCTTCGGAGATTCGCCGCGAAGCCAATTGATCGCGGACGGATTTTGGGGGCGTTTTACGTGAAGAAGCCGCGCTAACAGCCCGTGCCATCGTGAAAATCCATCCACACCGGCCGCTCCTTTGCGTGAGGCCGCACTATTGACCCGCACCGGACAGGCCCCTACACAGCGCGGCAAGTGAGCGCGTAGCTCAGGCGGTAGAGCACGTGACTTTTAATCATGGGGTCGAGGGTTCGAGTCCCTCCGCGCTCAC
>CAWEYJ010000007.1:0-348994 GCA_963813165.1 uncultured Pseudomonadota bacterium
CCCTACTCGCCCCACGCCGCGAAGGCGTCGTTGAAGGCGCGCTCGCCCGGCGGGCCCTTCTCGATGGCGATGATGGCGCGGCGCTGGTTGACATACACCAGCGGCACGTCGAACCACGAGCGCTCCTTCAAAAGCTGGATGTTGCGCACGCGGTCGGCCTCGACGTTCGACAGCCCGACCAGGAAGAAGCCGTCGGTGACCTTGACGGCGAGGCCCGCCAGCGGCGTGCCGCGCGCCTGCTCGTTGGATTTCATCAAAAGGCCCGGCACATTGCTGACGCCGCCGCCGGCGAAATCGGACGGCAGGATGAAGGTCAGCTCCGCGGTGTGACTGGCCGGCAGCGAGGTATCGGTGTTGCGGCGGAACGACATCGTCATCTTGAACTTGCGATCCGGGATTTCGATGTCGGCGCGCACCGCGATATCGGCGGGCTGGCCGGCGGCGGCCTTGATCGGTTCGGTGCGCCAGACCACCGAGCCGACATATTGCTTGCCCTTGGGATCGGACGGGTCCTCGTCATACAGCACCACGCGCTGCGCCACCGGCGCGACCTGATCGCCGGACGACGGCTGGCCGACGCGGTCGGGAATCTTCGGCTTCGACAGCGGCGCCGAATTGTCCTTTGGCGCCTCGACCACCGTGGTCGACGATTTGAACAGCCCGCTGATGGTCGAGATCGCCGACTTGCCCCACAGAATCCCCGCGCCGACCAGGATCAGCACGATGCCGACCGCAATCGCGCTCTTGAACGGAAACACGGTGCCGGAGCGGAGGCGCTTCTTCGGTTCGCGCTCCAGCGCCGGGCGCGGGCGCGGCTGCTGCGGCGCGTAGCGCTCGGCCTCCTCGACGGATTCGTCATACGAATAGGGCGCGTCGGGATCGGCGCCGCGGTTCTCCATGTTCGGCTCGAGCCGGTCGAACTCCGGCGACGGCGACGGCACGTTGGCATAGGTTTTCCGCGCGGCGCGGTTGGCCTGCGCCGCGGCGCGGCCGAGATCGTCGGCATCGGCGGCAATGTCGCGGAAGCCGCGCACGCCCGGCGCCGGCGGCGGAGTTTGCGCCGGGCCGTTGTCGTAGCCGCGGCGCGGCGCGCCGGTACGCTCGCGGGTCGGCGGCAGCGGCTGATCCTGTGTCGGGAGTTGCGGCGGTTGCGACCGCGGCGGCGGCGGCGCGTCGGCGCGAGGATTGCGTTGCGAACGCTGATCCTGCCCTTGCCGGTCTTCCTGTCCGAGCGGCGGCCGGTCGTTGCGCTGCTGTGGGGTCGCCGGCGGCCGCGGACGCTGCGGGGACGGCTGCGACGCCGAAGAAGGCGGTGTCGAGGCTTCGCCCGGCCGCGGGTTGGGGCGGGTGGTGGCGCGGAACGCATCGCCGGCCCGGGCCCCACGGGAGCCGTCGCCGCCGGAGCGCGTCGCGTCCCCGGAGCGCGTCGCGTCCCGGGCGCGCTGGGCGGCCTCGGACTCGACCTTGCGCACGGCCTCTTCGAGCGACAGCCGCTCGCGGGTGATCTCGGATTCGCTCAAGGGAGGCTGCACGCTGCGCAGCTGCGCAATCAACGCGGCGCGCGCCCGCTCGTAAAGCGCGCGACGGCTCTCGCCGGGGGCACTGGGGTCCAGTCCGGCAATGGCGCGGGCGATCAGCGGGTAGTAATCAGCCATCTTGACTCAACATTGCGGGCTTTCCGGTAACATCGCGTTAAGCCTCGAACGGGTTTTGGACCAAAATAGTATCCTCGCGCTCCGGGCTGGTCGAAAGCAAGGCGATTGGACAGCCGACCAGCTCCTCGACCCGACGGACATATTTGATGGCCTGCGCCGGCAGGTCCGCCCAGGAGCGGGCATTGGCGGTCGGCTCCTTCCAGCCTTCGATGGTCTCGTAGACCGGGACCACCCGGGACTGCGCGCCCTCGCCGGCCGGCAGATGGTCGATTTCCCTGCCGTCCAGCATGTAGCCGACGCAGACCTCGATCTGTTCGAAACCATCGAGAATGTCGAGCTTGGTCAGGGCGAGGCCATGGATGCCGCAGGTCCGCACGGTCTGGCGCACCAGCACCGCGTCGAACCAGCCGCATCGGCGCTTGCGCCCGGTGTTGACGCCGAATTCCTTGCCGCGGCGGCCGATCTCCTCGCCGATCTCGTTCAAGAGTTCGGTCGGAAACGGCCCCTGCCCGACCCGGGTCGTATAGGCCTTGCAGATCCCGAGCACATAGCCGACCGCACTCGGCCCCAGGCCGGTGCCGGTCGCCGCCTGCGCCGCCACGGTGTTGGACGAGGTGACGTAGGGATAGGTGCCATGGTCGACATCGAGCAGCGCGCCCTGCGCGCCCTCGAACAGAATGCGCTTGCCCTCGCGGCGCTTGAGATCGAGCAGCCGCCACACCGTTTCGGCGTAAGGCAGAAGCTGCGGCGCCAGCGCGGTCAGGTCCTTGAGGATTCCGGCGCCGTCGACTTCCTCGAGGTTGAGGCCGCGGCGCAATGCGTTGTGATGCGCCAGCAGCCGCTCGATCTTGTGCGGCAGCGTGTCGAGATCGGCGAGGTCCATCAGCCGGATCGCGCGGCGGCCGACCTTGTCCTCGTAAGCGGGGCCGATGCCGCGCCGCGTGGTGCCGATCGCGGTGATCGCATTGCCGGACTCGCGGAGCGCGTCGAGCTCGCGATGCAGCGGCAGGATCAGCGTGACGTTTTCGGCGACGCGCAGGTTTTCCGGGCTGATGGCCACGCCCTGCGCCCGCAGTTTGGCGATCTCATCGAGGAACGCCTGCGGATCGACTACCACGCCGTTGCCGACGACCGCGAGCTTGGAGGGCCGCAAAACGCCCGACGGCAGCAGCGCCAGCTTGTAGGTTTCGCCGTTGATGACCAGCGTGTGGCCGGCATTGTGGCCGCCCTGGAAGCGCACGACGATGTCAGCCTGCTCCGACAACCAGTCGACGATCTTGCCCTTCCCCTCGTCGCCCCACTGGGCGCCGACGACGACAACATTGGCCATTTCGCGGATGTTCCCTCTGCAAAACTCTCTGTACGAGCACGATCGGTTCGGAAAACCGGTGCCTGCTTTTCCGGATCATGCGCCCAGCCAAAACACGGCCGGAGCCGCTCGCATGCGAGGCATTCCACCGGATAAAGGATGCGGGCTATCGAAGCAAGCAAGAACGGGGCTTCGGGACCGACTTCGAGGGGTCCCAACCCATTGATATCCCCTGAAAATCCAAGGGTGCGGCGGGACAGCGCGGCGGCATCGCCGGGACGGCCGCCAGAACCGGGCGACCCCGCGCATGGTCGCGATGCATCCAGCCCATTGTTGACAGACGAAAATCCGTGTCTGTGAGGTGCGCCGGGCAAAACTTCCGGCCCGGCGTCAAACGCCGGGCCCGGGAAGCCGCGGCGTATTCGAACCGGACCAAGAACAACCGCCGCATGTCTGCTTCCGATCCTGCCGCGAACGCCGTCTCCCCCGGCGGCTGGCTCGCCAACCAGCCCTACGTCCTGCTTTGCATTACCGCGCTGTGCTGGGCCGGCAACGCCATCGTCGGCCGCCTCGCCGCCGGGCATATTCCGCCGGTGACGCTGTCGTTCATGCGCTGGGCACTGGCCTTTCTCATTATTCTTCCGTTCGCATGGAAACACCTCAAACGCGACTGGGGCGCGATCCGCGCCCGGCTCGGCACCATGATCGTTATTTCCGTCATCGGCATCAGCGCCTTCAACACGCTGCAATACTGGGCGCTCGAACATACCACGGCACTCAACACGCTGCTGCTGCAGTCGGCCGGACCGCTGTTCGTCGCGGTGTGGTCGCTGATCCTGCTCGGCGTCCGCCTGACGCTGGCGCAGGCCGGCGGGATCGCGCTGTCGCTGGTCGGCGTGCTGGTGATCCTGCTGCACGGCGACCTCACGGCGCTCACCAGCATCCAGTTCAACAAGGGCGACATCATCTTCACCGTCGCAATCGCGATCTTCGGACTGTATTCGGTACTGACCTTGAAGCGTCCGCAGATTCACGGTCTGTCGTTTGTCGGCTTCACCTTCGGCTGCGGCGCGGTGTGCCTCATTCCGCTGTTGATCTGGGAACTGTGCTCGCGGCCGCCGATGCAACTGAACGCCAACAACCTCTTGATGCTGTTTTATGTCGCGGTGTTTCCCTCGACGCTGGCCTATCTGTGCTTCAATCGCGGCGTGCAGCTGATCGGCGCCAACCGCGCCGCGCCGTTCTTTCATGTGGTGCCGCTGTTCGGCGCCGCGATGGCGATGGTGTTTCTCGGCGAGCGCCCGCAACTGTTCCACGTGGTCGGCTTCGCGCTGGTGCTGACCGGCGTCTATGTGGCGTCGCGCAGGGCTTCCGCGCCCGCTGTCTCCGAGTCCGCATAAGACAATTTCCAACTCAATGGCTTCATCCCTCGAGACGCGCTTCGGATAGCGCGCGGGACCGAGGCGATCAGGTCGGGGCCTTGAACTTGCTGTAGGCTTCCTTCGTGCAGATGATCACGTGTTCCGCGCATCCGTTGCGCCGGTGCGGATCGCAGCGATTTTCGTAATCCGCCGAGGTCATCATGTCGATGAACGCCGCGACGTCGGGATAATATACCAGCGCCAGATAATCCCACTGATTGCCGTCCTGGGCGCCGAGCGCGACCGCCCTGGCGTCGCCGGTCCACAGCAAGGTTCCGCCGCGCGCCTTGATCATCGGCACCGTCAGCGCGCTGTAGCGCAGATAGGCATCCCAGCCGCTGCCGTCGCCGTCGCGCGAGCGTTCGAAGAACCGCATCAGGTTCACCATCACGATCGGCCCCTGATGCCGCAGCGCCTCGAGGCCTTCGATGTTCAACAGATCAACACCCACGGTCGTCTCCCTCTTCGCGCGCGTGACGGTTCGGAACACTCTTACGTCTTGCGCGTACGATAATCGCCGAAAGCGGAGTCGCGCTGATCGAGCTGCTGCTTGACGCTGGCGCCGTCACGCCTGAACGTTGACATGTAGGCGCGGCTGGCTTCGGTCGTGAACGCCAGCGCCTGCAGTTCAGTGCCGGCCCGCATCGCTGCGCGTGCGCCCATGATCTCCATCGCGCGGTGTACCGAACGCTTGTTGAGTTGCTGCAATTCGATCGGAACCTTTGCGGCTCGCTCGGCGAAATCGAGGGTGCGTTCGTCGAGTTCATCGAGCGGAAAGGAACGCGTCGCAAAGCCCCATTCGGCGGCCTCGCGCCCGGACATGGCGTCGCCGGTCAGCATCAATTCCATGGCGCGGCGCATGCCGACGAGCCACGGATGATATTGCATGTCCGGCGGGCTCATCAGCCGCACCGGCGGATACCCGATCTGGGCATCGTCAGCGACGTAGACCACATCGCAGGCGGTCGCGAGTTCGGTGCCGCCGGCAAGACAATAGCCGTGCACTTGCGCGATCACCGGCTTGGCGAGATCCCAAATCGAGAACCAGCCATCGACAACGTGGCGGGGCCATTGACCCGGGCCCGACGCCGAATGGTAAGGCTGATCGACCGAATTATTCGACGACAGGTCGTAGCCCGCGGAAAAGCACGTACCGGCACCGCGCAAAATCGAGTTCGAGATATCCGGATCGCGATCAGCCGATTGCAGTACATCGAACACTTCAGCGCGCAGCCGATTGTTCAGCGCATTGCGTTTTTCCGGCCGATTGAGCGTGACGCGCCGAACGCGCGGCCTCGGATGATCGACAATAATATGCTGATACTGCATCGGCGGCTTCTCCCGATCCACGGACCTGTTATGCGATCCTCGGCACGTTATTGTCCGAGATCAGACACCAAGTCACCGACGGTGACAACCGTCGATCGGGCATTCCGCCTTCTCGCCGCCCCGCGATCGCGTTCTGCTCGGAGGGAACGACCGCTGCGAAGCGGTCGCTCCTTTGCGACATCGAAGGAACGTAGCGCAACTGAAGCGCGATGACGTCGACGGCGGATCGGCCTACGCCGCGCGGACCTTGGCCAGAAACTCGTCGACCGCATGACGCAACATGCCCGACTGGTTGTCGAGTTCGCGCGCGTTGGAGAGCACATCCGACGCGGCCAGGCCGGTAGCGGCTGCCGCCGTGGTGACGCCGCCGATGTGGGCGCTGATCTCGCTCGATCCGGCCGCTGCCGACTGGATGTTGCGCGCGATCTCGCGGGTCGCTTCGCCCTGCTGCTGGACCGAAGCGGCAATGCTGGTGGTGATCTCGCTCATCTGTGCGATCGTTTCGGTGATGCCGCCGATCGACAGAACCGCCTCGCTGGTGGACGACTGCATGGCGGAGACTTGCGTCGCGATTTCCTCGGTAGCCTTGGCGGTCTGATTGGCGAGCGCCTTCACCTCGGAGGCAACGACGGCGAAACCGCGGCCGGACTCGCCGGCGCGCGCCGCCTCGATGGTGGCATTGAGCGCCAGCAGGTTGGTCTGGGCGGCGATGCTGTGGATCAACTTGACCACCTCGCCGATCTTCTCGGCTCCGGTCGACAACACCTGGACGGTGGCGTTGGTGCGCTCGGCATCCCCGACCGCCTGGCTGGCGATCTTGCTCGATTGCGTCACCTGCCGGGAGATTTCGGCGACCGAACTGGACAGCTCTTCGGCGGCCGCCGCGACGGTTCCGACATTGTTCGAGGCGCTGTCGGACGCAGCCCCGACGGTTGCGGCGCGCGCGCTGGCGTCGCTCGCGGTTGCGGTCATGGATTGCGCCGTGGTCTGCATTCCCGCCGCCGCGGTCGCCACCGAACTGACGATGCCCTTGACGCTGCGTTCGAAATCGCTGGCGATATTTTCCATGGTCGCGCGCCGCTCGGCCGCGGCGCGTTGCTGCGTCTCCGCCTCGATCTTTTCGAGCCCGCGGATGCGCAAGGCGTTGTCCTTGAAGATCTGAACGGTCGCGGCCATCGCGCCGACCTCGTCGCCGCGCTCAATACCGGGAATGTCCGCGTCCAGTGCGCCATCGGCCAGCCCCCGCATGCGGGCGCCGAGTTGGCCGAGCGGCCGGCTGATGCTGCGGCCGATCAGCCACGCGATGCCGCCGGAGATCACGGCGATGATGAGAATCGCAAGACCGAGCGCCCAGATCACCGGTTTCAGCTTGGCATCGAGATCGTCGAGATAGGCTCCGGAGCCGAGCATCATGTTCCAGCCGGGTATCGCAGTCGCGTAGCTGATCTTGCGAACCGGCTTTTCCTCGCCGGGTCTGACATATTCATAGGTCAGCACGACTTCGCCCTTGGCCTTGACGCCATCGAGCAACTCATGCGCGAGCGCCCGGCCATTGACCTTCAGATCCATGCGATTGGTGCCGATCTGCTTGGGATCGGGCGACAGCACCGTAATGCCGTCATAGGTCGTGGCGAACAGGTAGCCGGCGCCGTTGTCGTAGGTCATGGTGTTGGCGCGGCGGCCGAATTCGGCCAACGCGGCTTCCTTGGTGAGCTGACCCGCCTCCACCTGCTTCTGCAGCCCGATCGCCATGTTGCGGGCGACGTCGACGATGGAACGAACCTGGTCAAGCCGGGCGTCCAGCATCTCACGCTGCATCAGATAGCCCGCGAGCGCGCCGGCGATGCAGAGGCCGAACAAGGTCACTCCCACCAGGATTCCGAGTTTGGGGGTAATCGTCAGATTGTTGAGCTTCACAGCAAGGTCTCCGGGGATGTGCATATGCGGGCGCGCGATTGGCGAGGTGAGTCGATGCCCAATATGGTAAAAATCCCTTAGAACTTTGTTACGAAAGCCAACCGGCCGGCGCGATCTCCCGCTTGAATTGAGTGCATCCAACCGCTGAAAAAACCAGCACTACAAAAGTGCTGGCTTGAAATGCCCGCGCCTTAAAGCATCAAGGCCTTCTAAAACACCAACACCCTTTAAAATACCAGAGCCTTGGCCTGCTTGACCTGCGGCAACGCCTGCACCTTGGCGAGCACTTCCGCCGGCACCGCGCCGTCAACCTCGACCAGCGCGATGGCGTCGCCGCCCTGCTCGTTACGGCCGAGATGGAAGGTCGCGATGTTGATCTTGGCGTCGCCGAGCAGGCCTGCGAATTTGCCGATAAATCCGGGCTTGTCCTCGTTGGTGACATAGATCATCGATTTTCCGAATTCGGCGTCGACGCGGATACCCTTGATATCGACGAGCCGCGGCTTGCCGTCGGCATAGACCGTCCCGGAAACCGACCGCACCTGCCGCTCGGTGGTGACGGTGACCGTGATCAGGCTTTCGTAGTCGCTCTGCGCCGCGCGCACGACCTCGTCGACCACCATGCCGCGCTCCTTCGCGACCACCGGCGCGGAGACGACGTTGACGTCACCCAGCATCGGCCGCAGCAGGCCCGACAGCGCCGCCGAGGTCAGCGCCTTGATCTTCATTTCGGCGACGTGCCCTTCATAGGTGATCTGCACCTTCGCAAGGCCGCTCTCGGTGAGTTGCCCGGCGAACGAGCCCAGCTTTTCGGCAAGCTCGATGAACGGCTTCAGCTTGGGCGCCTCTTCGGCGGTAATCGACGGGAAATTCACCGCGTTGGAGATCGCGCCGGTCAAGAGATAGTCCGACATCTGCTCGGCAACCTGAAGTGCGACATTCTCCTGCGCTTCGGTGGTGGCGGCGCCGAGATGCGGCGTACAGATCACGTTGGGATGGCCGAACAGGACGTTGGTGGTGGCCGGCTCCTCGACGAACACGTCGAACGCCGCACCCGCGACCTGCTTGGAATTCAGCGCATCGACCAGCGCCTGCTCGTCGACCAGGCCGCCCCGCGCGCAATTGATGATGCGCACGCCCTTCTTCATCCTGGCCAGCGCCGCCGCATCGATGATGTTCTTGGTCTTCTCGGTCAGCGGCGTATGCAAGGTGACAAAATCGGCGCGCTTGAACAGATCGTCAAGCTCGACCTTCTCGACGCCGATGTCCTTGGCGCGTTCCGGCGACAGGAACGGGTCGAACGCGATCACCTTCATGCGCAGGCCGAGGGCGCGGTCGGCGACGATCGAACCGATATTGCCGCAGCCGATCACGCCCAGCGTCTTGCCGGTGATCTCGACCCCCATGAAGCGGTTCTTCTCCCACTTGCCAGCCTGGGTCGACGCGTCGGCCTGCGGAATCTCGCGCGCCAGCGCCAGCATCAGGGTGATGGCGTGTTCGGCGGTGGTGATCGAATTGCCGAACGGCGTGTTCATCACAATGATACCCTTGGCGGTGGCGGCCGGTATCTCCACATTGTCGACGCCGATCCCGGCGCGGCCGATGACCTTCAGCCGCTTCGCCTTCTCGATGATCTTGGCGGTCGCCTTGGTGGCGGAGCGGATCGCGAGGCCGTCGTAATGGCCGATGATCTCCGCGAGCTTGTCCTTGTCCTTGCCGAGGTTGGGCTGGAAATCCACCTCGATGCCGCGATCCTTGAAGATCTGCACGGCGGCGGGCGACAAGGCGTCGGAAATGAGAACTTTGGGTTTGGACATGGGGGTGATTCCTGAAAATGAAAATTTTGCTGAGCCGCTTAGCTCTCTCCCCTTGCGGGAGAGGGTGGCTCCTTCGAGCGAAGCGAGATGGAGCCGGATGAGGGGTTGCGACAAAACGTGAAGTCGCCTCCTCGCCGCCTTCGCTTCGCCATGGCCGATGCAGGCATCGGTATTTTAAGAGCGGCGGCCGAAGGCCGCCTATGACCCTCTCCCACAAGGGGAGAAGGAAAGTGGCTACGCCGCCCTGGCGAGCGTCGATTTGGTCTCGGCGAAGGCCCAGTCGATCCACTGCGTCAGCAGCGCGACGTCCTTGGCTTCGACGGTAGCGCCGCACCAGATACGCAGACCTGCCGGCGCGTCGCGGTAGTGCGCAAAGTCGTAGCCAGCGCCCTCCTTCTCGACCAGCGCGACCAGCTTCTTGGCGAAATCCGCCTGCGCATCCGGCGTCAGCGACGTGATCGCGGGATCGACCACCTTCATGCACACCGAGGTATTGGAACGGATCGCCGGATCCCCGGCCAAGAAATCGATCCACGGCGTTCTCGCCTTCCAGTCGGCGAGCACCTTGGTGTTGGCGTCGGCGCGTGAAATCAGGGTCTTGAGGCCGCCGACCGACTTCGCCCAGTGCAGCGCGTCGAGATAATCCTCGACGCACAGCATCGACGGCGTGTTGATGGTCTCGCCCTCGAAGATGCCTTCGTTGAGCTTGCCGCCCTTGGTCATGCGGAAGATTTTCGGCAATGGCCAGGCCGGCGTGTAGCTTTCGAGCCGCGCCACCGCGCGCGGACCAAGCACCAGCATGCCGTGCGCGGCCTCGCCGCCCAGCGCCTTTTGCCAGGAGAAGGTCACCACATCGAGCTTGGCCCAGTCGAGCTTCTGCGCGAACGCCGCCGAGGTCGCGTCGCAGATCGTCAGACCTTCGCGCGTCGCGCTGATCCAGTCGGCATTGGGGACGCGCACGCCCGAGGTGGTGCCGTTCCAGGTAAAGACGATGTCGGAGGCGGGATCGACCTTGCTCAGGTCGGGAATTTCGCCATAGCCGGCATGCAGCCGTGCGACGTCCTTCAGCTTCAATTCCTTGACGATATCGCTGACCCAGCCTTCGCCGAAGGATTCCCACGCGATCGTGGTCACCGGGCGCGCGCCGAGCAGCGACCACAGCGCCATTTCGACCGCGCCGGTATCGGATGCGGGCACAATGCCGATCTTGTAGCCGGCAGGCACTTCAAGCACCTCGCGCGTCAATTCGATCGCGAGCTTGAGCTTGGCCTTGCCGATTTTCGCGCGGTGCGAACGGCCAAGGGCGGCGTCTTTGAGATATTGGGCGTTCCAGCCGGGGCGCTTGGCACAGGGGCCGGACGAAAAATGCGGCACGTTGGGCCGCAAAGCGGGCTTCGCTGCAGTCATGATCTATCCTTCCAGATAGTAAGCCTCCCGTTGGGGGGAGGTGTCCCGCCGCGGTGCATAAGGGAATCGTGTTGCACCGTCAAGGAACTTCGGAAGGATCAGGCAGGATTCCGGCATCACGCTCGATTGAAGGCTCGGCGCCAACGTCCGCCGACAATTGCGCGGGCGGCTGCGAATCCAGCAGTTCTGCGGCATCGGTGACCAGCCTGGCGGCTCGGCGCCTGCTGGCAATTTTCAGGACGCTTTTTTCATCCGCCCGCACGACGTACTCGTTGCCGATCCTGACAATCGAATAATTCTTCATTGGCAAATCCCCAAGCTACCCGAGCCCACGGGATAGGCCACACTGTCACGGATCGTTCCGGGAAAAAAATTACGAAGGCCTGATTAGTTTATCGCGCGTTAACCGGAACGAATGGCGAAACCCGTTCCGCAACGGTCGCAACGGTGGCCCGCTTTGTGACAGCGAGCTGAGTTGTCACGGGATCGAGATGTCATCGCACCATCACTCGGATGAAATCCCGGAATCCACCTCAACGCGTCGGCGCCAGCCCGAGAGACCGTTCGCTCTCGCCGATCCAGCGCCGCACGGCGGCATAGCCGTCGAGGTGAAAGCCGCCTTCATGCGCGAGCCTCGTATAGGCCAGCAGCGCGACGTCGGCGAGCGAGACGGCATCGCCGACCAGGAATCGCGTCGCGGCAAGCTGATGCTCCATTCGCGCCAGCGCCGCATAGCCACGTTTGATCTTGTCCGGATCGAGGTCGGACGCCGGCTTGCCGAGATAGACCATCTGGTAACGGCAGACCGCGACATAAGGCTCGTGGCTGTATTGCTCCCAGAACAGCCATTCGTCCATCTTTGCCGCGGCGAAGGCATCCGCAGGGATGAGATCGCTGCCGCGGGCAAGATAGCGGATGATGGCATTGGATTCCGCCAGCACCCGGCCGTCGTCGAATTCGATCACGGGCACTTGCCCGGCGCTGTTCATTTTGAGAAATTGCGTGGTGCGCGTCTCGCGCTTCCGCGTGTCGACGTCGATCCAGGTATAGGGCAGCGCGAGGGCGTCGCTGACCCATTTCACTTTCAGGCAATTGCCCGAATTGGTATCGCCGTAGATTTTCATGGCCGGCCACCGCCGTTCTGGAAACAGCGACAGACGAGCAGGCGAACTTCACCCTGTCAACGGGTTTGGTCCAGCCGCGAGCGAGCCTTGGGCGGGGCTCGGGGTCAGCGATCAGAATTTGTAGCCCAGACCGACCCGGAAGGTGTTGATGTCGGTGTCGATCGCCGAGGTGAAGCGAACGTATTCCCATTCCGCCCGCAGGAACAGGCATGACATCAGCATCATGTCGACACCAAGCCCGCCGGAATAGCCGTAGATCAGGTGGCTGTATTGTCCGACCGTCGCGTTAAGAGAGATTGGTATGATAGTAAAACCGGGAGCCGCGTTCACATTTTCCGCGAACCCGGTGATGGAGGCGGTCCTGACGATATCCGCCTGTCCCAACGCTACCCCGCCGAACATATAGGGCAGGAACGATCCGACCGCGTAACCGGCACGGGCGCGAAACGTTCCCATATCGGAAATCGCCATCGTGCTGGTGGCCTGGTACGTCACATTGTCGGTATAGCCAAGAGAGTCCACAAAGGAACGACCCATGCTGTCGGTTTGGGAGCCACCAAACTTGCCGTGCAGATAGCTGAACTCCAGACCTAAAACGACACTGTCCCATTGGCTGTTATAACCCACAAAGCCACCGAATCCGGTTCCGCGAACCGAGACTTTGCCTCCCACCGGCCACGAGGAGACCTGGCCTGATTCCTCGAGCGCCAGACCGTTTAGGAGTTGGGCCGCGACGCTTTGCGTTGCGCCGCTGAAATTCATATCGGACTCGCCGATGGCGCCCTGGCCGCCGACGTAAAATCCCTGCCAGTTGACGGTCGGTGAAGGCCCCGACGGAAGCAGCGAGCCGTGAAGAAAATCGGGCATGTCGGCCGCCTGCGCTCCGGCTGCCGTTCCGAACATCATCATCGCCAGCAAAAATCTACGCATCGCAGCACTCCCATCGAACGCTCTGGACTTGCGTTGATCATCGCCCGTTAACCTTAACCAATCGTTGTCGCGACACGCGGCTGGAGCATTTTCCGGCGAAGGGCCGCCCCGCGACGCAAAAATAAAAACGGCGCGGGAATCCCGCGCCGTTGGCAGACGTAAAGAAGAATAAGACCCGATCAGCCCTTGGTGACCAACGGCGGCGGCGGCGGCGGCACATCGCAGCAGGTCCAGCGCACGCCAAGCATGATGTCTTGCGAGGTCAGGTCGCGGAACTGGAAGCTAGACGGGCCGGCGTTGCTGCCGTCGAACGAACTGCCGAAGCCGTGCACCGCGGTGCCCATGTCGAGATAGCGGTAGGCCAGTTCGACCGTGAAGTTATTGGTGACCCTGTACGCAATACCGGCATAGAGGGCCCATGCGAGGTTGGTTGTGGATGCACCATTGGCGAAATACGAAGAGGCGCCGAAACTACCTAAGCCGGGAGCAAACGCCAAACCGGAGTCTTGAAGACCGGTGGTCTGGATATGCGCTGCGCCGACGCCGGCACCGACGAAGGGCGTAAGGCACCACCAGGTGCCGAGATCGGCGTAGGCGTTGACCAGTCCGACCCAACTCGTATAGCCGCCTTGATAGACGTCAGAGAGCGTGCTGCCGCCGGGGAACGTAGAGAAATCCGTACCACTGAAGCCAACACGCGAGCGGTACTCACCGGTGACGTCAGCGCGGAACCAGTTGTTGAATTGATAACCGACGCCGACGCTGTAGAACGTGCCGCCGGTGAAGCCCTCACCCTGTTGCGTCAGCGTCGAGCCGGCCGGCAAGGTGTCGTAAAGATTGTCGTGCAGCTTGCCGCTTGAATTGGTCATGCCGATATCGCCGCGCAAATACCACCCGCCGAAATCCTGCACCGGCGGCGCATAATATGGCTGCGGGGGCGGCATGATCGGCATGTCGGCCGCGAACGCCGTCGATGACAGCAGGGATGCCGCTCCGGCGGCAACGAGAAACTTAACGCTACGCATTGGCTTCGTCCTTTTGCCCGGTGAGGCAGACAACGGAGGCCTCACATCTAAAAACCCACGGCCGGACGATCGCACCAAAACCTTAAGCGGCGCTTAACCCTAATTTTTAAGGTTGATAATCTCTTGGCAATATCCGCAACGACATGTGCACCGCACCCGCATCGGGGCTCCGAGCAATAACATCGCGTCCTTTCAATATCTTGGCATTGCGACCCCGGAGCCCGCGAAGACACCTGTGCGGCCAGGCCGGGTCGAACTGTTGCGAATCGCTCTGAAGTTTTTTTGCGTGGAAGAAATCGGGCGCGCAAAAAAAGGCGGCATCGCCACAATCGCTAACAATGTGTTGACGAAGAACTCTGGATTCTCACACGAGCGCCGTTCGCGTCAGTGCGCCGTCTTCGGCATCTTCGGCAGGAACACCGCGAGCAACCCGATCGCGGGCAGAAACGCGCAGACCTGGTAGACGAACGCGATGCCGGTATGGTCGGCGACCTTGCCGAGCACCGCAGCGCCGAGACCGCCGATGCCGAACGCGACGCCGAAGAACACGCCGGAGATCATCCCGAAACGGTGCGGCATCAGTTCCTGTGCGAACACGATGATCGACGAGGTCGTCGACGAGATGATCAAGCCGATGAACACCGTCAGCACCGCGCCGGTCAGCAGTCCGGCGTGAGGCAATGCCAGCGTGAACGGCAGCGCGCCGAGAATCGAAAACCAGATCACATATTTGCGGCCGAAGCGATCGCCGAGCGGTCCGCCGAAGAACGCCCCTATCGCGTTGGCGGCCAGAAACACGAACAGATAGATTTGCGCCGCCTGGGTCGAGACCCCGAACTTGTCGATCAGATAGAACATGTAATAGCTCGACAGGCTGGAGACGTAGAGCTGCTTGGAAAACAGCAGCGCAACCAGCACCGCCAGCGCGATCATGACGCGGCGCGAATCCGGCGCATCCGGATGCGGCGCGGCCGGCACGAATTTCCTGGCCGCGATCTGCGGCCGGTACCAGATCCCGATCCGCCACAGGATGACGATGGCGAGAAAAGCAATCGAGGAAAACCAGGCGATGCTGGGTTGACCGAACGGCACCACGAACAGCGCCGCCAGCACCGGGCCCATCGAGGAGCCTGCGCTGCCGCCGACCTGAAACACCGATTGCGCAAAACCATAGCGCCCGCCCGAGGCAAGCCGCGCGATCCGCGCCGATTCCGGATGGAACACCGCCGAGCCCAGCCCGACCAGTGCCGCGGCTATCAGGATGACGCCATATCGGTGCGCGACGCTCAGCAGCAGCAGGCCGAAGAATGTCGATCCCATGCCGACGGCGAGCGAGAACGGCTGCGCCTTCTTGTCCGTGAAATGCCCGACCATGGGCTGCAGCAGCGACGCGGTGAACTGGAACGCCAGCGTGATCAGCCCGATCTGCGCGAAGTCGAGCGCATAGCTTTGCTTGAGGATCGGATAGACTGACGGAATCAGCGACTGCATGGTGTCGTTGAGGAAATGCGAGAAGCTGATACCGCCCAGCACGATGTAGGCCGGTCCCGTCGCGGCTGCCGCTTTCGCGGCAGAAGCGGATGTCATGTCCGGCACGATCACCGGCGCAACCAAGGCTTCTTCGGAAACGACAGCGGACTTGTTCAAGGCCTGGTTCCGTCAGGGATTCGCGGGCGCGAGGGAACACGCGTTACCTACGATGGCCGCGCCGCGTCCACCAGCATCAATCGATAATGGCAGCGATGCTATCGGGCGCCTGCCGATCAGGCAGCGGCGGCGTCGCCGAGTGCGGAAACGATGTGATCGACGACTTCCTCGACCAGGATGCGGTCATCACCCTCGCCCATCACGCGGATCACCGGCTCGGTTCCGGATGAGCGGACCAGCAACCGGCCATGGCCGTTGAGCCGTTTCTCGCCGTCAACGATGGCCAATTTCACATCGGCGTCGTCGAGTGGCTTGCCGCTGCGATAGCGAACGTTCTTCAGGATCTGCGGCAGCGGATCGAAACGGTGACAGACTTCCGATACCGGGCGGCGAAGTTTTTGCACCACCGCCAGCACCTGCAATGCGGCGACAAAACCGTCGCCGGTGGTGGCATAGTCGGACAGAATGATGTGGCCGGAAGGCTCGCCACCGAGATTGTACCCGCGGCTCAGCATCTGCTCGAGCACATAGCGGTCGCCGACCGGCGTGCGTATGAGTTCGATACCGTGGCCTTCGAGGAAGCGTTCAAGCCCGAGATTCGACATCACGGTGGCGACGATACCGGGCCTGGCGAGACGACCGTCTTCCTTCCAGCTCTGCGCAATCACCGCGAGCAACTGGTCGCCATCGACCAGATGTCCGCGCTCGTCGACCAGGATGACGCGGTCGGCATCGCCGTCGAGCGCGATGCCGATGTCGGCGCGCATTTCGCGCACCTTGCGGCTGAGCGCTTCCGGCGAGGTGGATCCGCATTCCTTGTTGATGTTGAATCCGTCGGGGTCGACGCCGATCGAAATCACGTCGGCGCCCAGTTCCCAGAGCGCTTCCGGCACCACCTTGTAGGCCGCGCCGTTGGCGCAATCGACCACCACGCGCAAGCCGTCGAGGCTCAGATCGCGCGGCAGCGTGCGCTTGGCGAATTCGATGTAGCGGTCATGCACGCCGTCGATGCGGCGGGCGCGCCCCAGGCTGGCGCTCTGCGCCAGACGCTTGTCGAGCGATTCATCCAGCAAGTGTTCGATCTGCTTTTCGACATCGTCGGACAGCTTGAAGCCCTGCGGGCCGAACAGCTTGATGCCGTTGTCCTCGAACAGGTTATGCGAAGCGGAAATCATCACGCCGAGATCGGCGCGCATCGATTTGGTCAGCATCGCCACCGCCGGCGTCGGCATCGGGCCGAGCAGCAGCACGTCCATCCCGACCGAGGTAAAGCCCGCCACCATGGCGTATTCGATCATATAGCCGGACAGCCGCGTGTCCTTGCCGATCACGACGCGATGGCGATGGTCGCCGCGCTGGAACACCAGTCCGGCCGCCTGCCCGACCTTGAGCGCCAGTTCCGGCGTGATCAGACTATTGGCAAGGCCCCGAATCCCATCCGTTCCGAAATATTTGCGGCTCATGTAACCCCCAAGCGTCGTCCAGGATTCTCAAACCGTCCGGCAAGAAGCCTCGATCGCGCACCACCATAGCGTGCCGGGGGTTATACTGCCTCCGGCGCTAAAATGACTTCAAAAAATATGATGAATCATTACCAGCGGCGGATCCGGCGATTTCCGCTTAAGGTATTGTTAATACACAACTTATGCCAAACATCCCGCCGTGGCGGGGGCTGCCGTCAATCCTTGCGCTTGACGGAATGGTCCGGTTTCGAGGGTGCCGGCTGGGTGATGCTCACCGGATCCGAACCCGGAAAGGTCTCTTCCAGTCCCTCCTCCAGCGCCTGATCGAGCCGGCGTTTCTCAGCAGCTTTGGCGTCTTTGGGGTCGGAGCGTGGTCCGGTCATGGAGCCCTCCTGGCTGGCAGTGGCACCGGTTCCGCGGAGCGATTTTGCGGTTGGCCCAAGCATGCTAGATGAAACCTCAAGGCGGCAAATACAAGAAGGGTCGGGAACGTCCATGAAACACATCACCTGCATCGAGGATCTGCGGCAGCGCCATATGCGAAGGGTGCCCAAGGCGTTCTTCGACTACGCCGATCGCGGCTCCTATGCCGAGGAAACGCTGCGTGCCAATCGCGACGATCTTCAGGAGATCAAGTTCCGCCAGCGTATCCTGGTCGATGTGTCGAAGCGCGATCTCTCGACCAGGATTCTCGGCGAGCCCGCCGCGCTGCCATTGATCCTGGCGCCGATCGGACTTTGCGGCATGCAATTCGGCGATGGCGAAATTCACGCCTGCCGTGCCGCGCAGGCCGCCGGCATTCCGTTCACGCTGAGCACGATGTCGATCTGTTCGATCGAGGATGTCGCTGACAATGTCGACAAGCCGTTCTGGTTCCAGCTCTATGTCATGAAGGACCGCGGCTTCATCAAGGCGCTGATCGAGCGCGCGATCGCCGCGAAATGCAGCGCGCTGGTACTGACCGTCGATCTGCAGGTGATCGGGCAGCGCCATGCCGATATCAAGAATGGCATGACGGTGCCACCGGAGTGGACGCTGTCGAAGTTCTTCGATTTCGCGACCAAGCCGGCCTGGGTCTCCGGGGTGCTGCGCGGCAAGCGCCGCACCTTCGGCAACCTCGTCGGTCACCTCAAGGGCACCGACGATATTACCTCGCTGGGAACCTGGATCTCGACACAGTTCGACACCACGCTGAACTGGAAGGATGTCGAGTGGATCCGCAGCATCTGGCCGGGCAAGCTGATCCTCAAGGGCATCCTCGATGTCGAGGACGCCAATGAGGCGGCAAAGACCGGGGCCGAGGCGCTGGTGGTGTCCAACCATGGCGGCCGGCAGCTCGATGGCGCGCCGTCGTCGATCGAGTTATTGCCGGAGATCGCCGATGCGGTGGGTTCGCAGCTCGAGGTGCTGTTCGACGGCGGCATTCGCTCGGGTCAGGACGTGATGCGCGCGCTCGCACTCGGCGCCAAATCCTGCATGATCGGCCGGGCCTATATTCATGGCCTCGGCGCCTTCGGCGGCCCCGGCGTCGCCAAGGCGATCGATCTCATCGCCAACGAGCTCAGCGTGACCATGGGGCTGTGCGGCGTCAACACCATCGCCGAGATCGACGACCACGTGCTGGCCATTTGAGCAGGGACCGGCTTCATCACATCCGTTGTCATCAAACCGTAATATCGAGGTGTAATAAAACCGATATATTTTCGTCATGGATGGACAGGCAATTTTGTGATGGATGATATCGATTTTGGTCTGCTGGCCGGCGACGGAATTGCAACGCGAGCGGTGAAAGAAGGAACTCTCATATTCCAGGAAGGCGACAAGGCTGACGGACTCTTTGTTATCAAGCGCGGACAGGTCAGGATTCGCCTTGGCAATCGCACCCTTGCCGAGTTGAGCGCGAACAGCATTTTCGGCGAAATGGCGTTGATCGACGACGCTCCGCGCAGCGCGACGGCCGTTGCCATGACCGATGTCGAGCTGGTTCCGATTTCCGAAAAGCAGTTTCTGTTTCTGGTCAGCCAAACGCCGTTCTTCGCCCTCAAGGTGATGCGGGTATTGGCGAGACGGCTGCGGACGACCAGCAAATCATTCGGTTAGCGCCAAACCTCATTCCGCGCATTTGCGGGGATCGCCGTTCGGATTGTTGCCGGCGGCGTCAGGCCGCGAGCAAGCGATCCACCCGCGCCTGGAGTTGCGCCTTCACTTGCGGCCATTCGTGGTCGAGGATCGAGAACACCACGGTGTCGCGAATGTAACCGGTCCAGGTGAGGCGATCGCGGCGCAGCACGCCCTCCCTGACCGCGCCGAGCTTGGCCACCGCCGCCTGGCTGCGCCGGTTGCGGGTATCGACCCTGAACTGCACGCGCGCTGCGCCGGAGTTGAAGGCGTGATCCAGCAGCAATAATTTCGCCTCCGGGTTGGCGGGGCCGCCGCGGGCGTCGGGGTGCAGGAACGAGGTTCCGATCTCCACGCCGCCCTGGCTCACGAGCCCGGTGTAGTAAGTCGACATCCCGATCACCCGGTCGTCGTTGGATCGCCGAATCGCGTAGGCCATGCGCTCGCCGGGCGGAGCGCCGCAGGTCGCGGCCCAATAGGCATCGAAGCCCGCCCCCATCGGATTGACCGGCATGATCGCCCACGTCTCCGGATCGCAGTCCACTGCGGCGCGAACCTCCTCCTTCAACGCGGGCGCGAACGGTTGCAGGCGCAAAAATCGCCCTGCGAGCGGAATATGTTCAAGCTTCACGTTGCCGCCTCCATTCCGGAACTTCGACGATCCTTCCGACTCAGACTTTTTTGAGATCCGCCTCGACCAGCGCGCGAAGTTCGGGCGTGACCTGCGGACGCCGGCCGAACCACAGTTCAAAGCCGCGCACCGCCTGGTGCAGCAGCATGCCGAGCCCGTCGGCCGTCCTCAAGCCTCGCGCCCGGGCTGCTGCGAGCAGCGCGGTTTCCAGCGGCACATAGACGAGGTCGGCGACAACGGCCTGCGACGGCAGCCGGCTCACATCGATCACAAGCGGGGGCTGGCCGTGCATGCCGAGCGAGGTGGTGTTGACCAGCAGTCCCGCGTCCGGCAGCAGCTCGCCGATCGCGTCCCACGCCACCGGATGAACGCTGGCGCCGAACTGGTCCGCGAGTGCCCGCGCGCGGTCGATGGTCCGGTTTGCCAGATGCACGCGCCTGAAGCCGCGTTCGATCAGGCCGAATACCACTGCGCGCGACGACCCGCCGGCGCCGAGCACCAGCGCTTCCCCGGCGGCGTCCCATCCGGGTGCGGCGGCGTCGAGATTATGGAGAAAGCCTTCGATGTCGGTGTTGGTCGAGCGCAGTTCGTCGCCATCATACCACAGCGTATTGGCAGCGCCGACCGCGCGGGCGCGGGCGTCCGGCGCCGATAGCGCCAGCGCGCGCTCCTTGTGCGGAATGGTGACATTGGCGCCGACAAAGCCGTGGGTCGATAGATGCAGCACGAACTCGGCAAGGCCTTCAGGCGGCACCGCCTCGATATTGTAGCCGCCCTCGATGCCGAGCGTGCGCAGCCAGTAATGATGGATCAGCGGCGAGCGCGAATGCGCGGCCGGCCATCCGATCAGGCATGCAGCGCGGGCTTTGGTTTCGGCTGTCATCGCCAGTCCTGTTGCAGCGCCCCGTGAGCAGGCGTCGTGCCCCGCTCAAATCAGGCAAGCCGTGTTCGCTGTCAATGCTGTCGATGCGTGGTTGGGGACACGCGGTGCGCCGCAAAATCAGAGCTCGACCTTGCACTCGAACCGGCCACGCCAGGATGGCATCGGATCGGCGTCGGCGCAGGCGATGCCTGGCACAAGGCTGCCGCGCCGGTCGATCGCGCACCAGCGGCCGTCGCGTTTGGCCCAGGCGACGCCGCGCAGACCCGGCGCAAAAAGGACCGGCTCATCGAATTGCGGCTCGACCATCACCTGCCCGGCGGTGTCGACCAAGCCCCATTTGCCATCCCTGAGAAACGTCAGCAGACCGAAATCGAGGGCGATGCCGATCCGTTCGGCACCGATGTCGATCCAGGTCTCTCCGGCCGGCGACAGGATCACGCGCTTGCCGCCGGCTTGCGACATCAACGCGTGGTCGATGCCGCACATGGCGCCCGGGCGCGGCGGCACGACCCAGGATTGATCCGACAGCCGCAGCACACCGGTCGCGCCAGCGACCGTGACGAGGGCGGTATCGTCGCCCCGGTATCGTGCGGCATCGAATTTCGGCTCGATCAGCCAGGAGCCGTCGGATCGCATGAAGCCGCGCTTGCCGTCGATCGATGCCACGAAGACATCAGCGCCGCCGGCAAGATAGTCGAACTTGGGTTCGAGCAACCAGCGGCCGTCGGGCCCAATGCGTCCCCACTTGCCGTCAAGCTTCGCATTCCTGACGCCCGGCGCTGCCTGAACGACCGCATCGAATTGCACGGGCGTCAATGGGCGAAAGCCAGCGTCGACCAACCCGAACTTGTCGCCGACCTTCAACGTGTAGGGGGGGACGCTGCCGCACGACGCATCGACGATGCCACCGTCAGGTAGCTGCAGCGGGCTGCCATCCGCCTTGAAATGGAACCATTTCTTGTCCTTCACCGCATCCATTCGGCCATCGGCGCAATGCTGGATGGGTTGATCGAAATCGGCATCGAGCACCACGCGGCCATCGCGATCCAGAAACCCCCAATGATCGCTTTTCTTGAAGTTCCAGCCGAACAAATTTTGCGAATTGCGATGAATGCCGAAAGCAATAGCCAGCTGAACTTGCTGATAGTTGGTTTGGAAAACCCATGCGCCGGTTTTGTCGATCACGCCAACGATCCCGTCGCGTTCGGCCGACGTGCGATCGAGACCTGTCGTAAACGGCGAAGCCTTGTCGAAGACCGGCAGAATAGCGAAATTCCCGGTCCGGTTGATGAAGCCGACTTTGCCGCTTAGTTTTACGTAGGCCACGCCGTCGTTCAGCGAACCTACATCCTCGAATTTCGGCTCGACCAACCAGCTCCCGTCGGCGCGCACCAATCCCCACAGTTTGTCCTTCTGAATCCAACGGACTAACGGATCGTCCTTGTCGAACGCGCGGGACGGCCAGGTGCCCAGGGGCTCAATCCATCGTTCGGAAAGATCAATGACCCCTCTTGGCGTAAATTCCGGTGGGAGAGGTATGGAAATGCGGTCGCCGCCCGACGCGGTGCGCCCGCTGCGCATCACCGGTAAAGTCCTCACCCCCGACAGGTCCGCCCAGCTGCCTGTTTTCCAAGACGCGGAAACGATCGGGAGCTATCGCTTCGATGAACCCATATTTCGGCTCGATCACCATCTTGCCGTCGCGATCGATCAGGCCCGATTTGCCGTCGACATCGACCTGCGCGAAGCCGAACTTGTAATCATCGACGATGCGATATTGCGGCTTGACGACTTCGCGTCCTTCCTCATCGACAAAGCCATAGAGACCGCCGAGGCGGACCGCGGCCCGGTTGTCCGAGAACTTGCCGACCCAATCATATTGCGGCCGTACCGCGACGGTGCCGTCGCGGTTGACCGCGCCGCAGAGGCCGCCCGGAAACGCGCAGCTTGCCAGCGGGAAGGTCAGCGGCTTGTGCGGCACCGAAGAGTTGTTCAACGCCGTGCGATCGGCTGCGATCTGGCTCTGCAGGATGGCTTTGCCGGCTGGCGTCAATTCCGACGGCTTGTCCTGCGCGAGTGCGCCATGCGCCCACGCGACGACAATCAACACGGTGACATCAGACCAAATGCGCGCTGCCATCGCCCCTCGTCCCGACCATCCGGCTTGTCGTTGACCAGCTCGGGTGACTGGGTAGAGAGAATCCGTGGCGGGACCGTGTCAGAGCGGCGCGTGCCCCAAGACGCGCCAAGTGGCGCGTCCTGGAATGACGACAGATATCACGCCGCAACGCGGTGCGCGGCGATGATCTGGTCGGCGGCGCGGCCGGTGACTTCGGCCATGCGGTCGAAAGCCCGCGTGAAACTGCCGGCGCCGGCGGTCGCCGAGCGCAGTTCGACGATCAACTCGCCGATCTCGGCTTCGGGCATCATGGCGCGGACGCGATCCCATCCGGTCCAACCCTCGCGGGTATCGAAGCCGAGGATCTGCCCGCGCCGCCCCGACAGGATGGCGTTGATCTTCGCGGTCGCGTCAGTCGGGCAGACGATCTCCACCACATGGATCGGCTCCAGCAGCACCGGCTGGCACTGCGGCAGCGCTTCGCTGACGCCGATGCGCGCCGCGGTTCGAAATGCGAGGTCGGAGGAGTCGACGCTGTGATACGAGCCGTCGGTCAGCGTCACCTGCACATCGATGACGGGAAAACCGAGCGGCCCGCGCGCCAGTCCGTCGACCACGCCCTCTTCCACCGCGCCGATATAATTTCGCGGCACCGCGCCGCCGACCACTCTCTCGTGGAATTCGAAACCGCCGCCGCGCGGCATCGGCTTGATCTCCAGCACCACGTCGCCGAACTGGCCGTGACCGCCGGATTGCTTCTTGTGTCGGCCGCGCTGGGTGATCGGTTTGCGGATGGTTTCCTGATAGCCGATCGTCGGCGCCTGCGATTTGACGTTGACGCCGAAGCGATCGCGCAGCCGCTCCAGTGCCACCCGCAAATGCATCTCGCCCTGTCCCCACAGCACGATGTCGTGGGTCCGCGCATTGTGGATCATCGACAGCGAAGGATCTTCCTCGTTCAGCCGCAACAGCGCCTGGCCGAGTTTCACGTCGTCCTTGCGGTCGGTTGCCGACAGCGCCAGCGCCAGTACCGGCGGCGACGCCTCGATGCTCGCCACGGCTGCCGGCGCGGTCTTGCCGCTCGACAGCGTGTCGCCGGTCTTGATGGAATCGAGCTTGCCGAGCGCCACCGTCTCGCCGGCTTCTGCAACGGCGCGTTTGGTCTCGTGGGCGCCGCTCACCGCCAGAATGCCGGATACCCGCCCGATCTCGCCGGATGACGATTGCAGCGTCGCGCCGTCCTCCAGACGTCCGGCCAACAGGCGCGTCAGCGACAGCTTGCCGCCGTGCTGCAAATGCATGGTCTTGAACACATAGGCCAGCGCATCCTTCGCCGAAGACGCGCCGAGCCGCTCGGCGGTTTCAGCCACGCCGGGCGCTTCATGCCGCAGCGCCTTCATCAGACGCAGCACGCCGTTCTCGCGGGCGGCCGAGCCGAGCAGCACCGGACAGATCAGCCCTTCGCGCAACTCGCGGGCCAGATCGTCGAACACCGCATCACGCGGCGGCGGGATATCCTCGAGCAATTGCTCCATCAGCGCGTCGTCGTGATCGGCGAGCTTTTCCAGCATCGAGAACCGGGCTTCCTTCTCGCGGTCGAGGTCGCCGCCTTCAAGCGTCACGACTTCGGAAGCCTTGTGTTCGCGATAGACAAAGGCGCGTTCCAGCGCCAGATCGACGAAGCCTGCGATCAGGTCGCCGTTCCAGATCGGAATCTGCCGCAACACCAGCGGAATCCGCGACGCCGGCTGCAAGGTCGCGAGCGTCTCGCGGATGCGCTTGTTGGCGCGATCGATCTTGTTGAGAAACAGGAAGCGCGGGATGCCCAGATCCTCGAGTTCGCGCAGGATGATCTGAAGTTGCGGCAGCTTCTTTTCGTCGGCCTCGCAGACCACCACCGCGGCATCGACCGCAGGGATCGCGGCGCGCATGTCGTGCGCGAACTCGATCGAGCCCGGGCAATCGATGAAAGTGTAGCTCTCGCCCATGAAGCTGGTGGTGGCCGCGGTGAGGCCGACGCCCATCTTGTGATGGCGGGCCTCGGGACTGGCATCGCCGACCGAAGTTCCCGCGTCGACGCTGCCGGCGCGGGGAATTGCGCCCGTGCGCGCCAATATCGCTTCAAGAAGTGTGGTTTTACCGCTTTGGAATGGGCCCACTAGTGCGATGCACCGTGGACCGCGGGGACTTCTGACGTCTTGTCCCATCGCCGCCTCCTCATCTGGAGCTCGGCCCTTGATTGGGTCGGCAGATGGATGCTCCCCCTACATCGGGGTTTTGGCAAGCCGGAAAAACGTCGCTGCAGCTTTAGGGGCGTTTCCCGGACGCGGTGCAGCGTTCTTCACGATGCACCGCAGAGCCGGGACCTACAGGATCGCGCAAAGTATGGACCCCGGATCGGCAGCGCACCGCCATAGCGCGTCGAAGACGCGCGTGAACGCGCTGATGGCGCTGCGCTGCATCCGGGGAACGCAACCCTACCTTCCCGGCCGAAGTTCCAGGCTCTCCAGACCGGCCGCGACGTTAAGGCCGACCTGGCCCTGCACGCTCAGCGGCTGCAGCGCGATCGAATTGTTCGAACCGCCGATCAGCACATTGCCGCCTGCCCCGACGCCGACCGCTGCACTGCCTTGCGCGCCGCCGTAAGTGCCCGAGAGATCGCCGGGCCCGAGCCGGGCGACCGGCGCCCACACGCCCCAGGCCAGCGATGATTCCTGGGTGATGCCAATATCGACGCCGACCTTTTGGATGGTCGCGATATAGCGGTCCTCCGGCATGCCAGCGACGCGCAGCACGCAACCGAGGTGGGTGACCGAGCCGACGATGAAGCCGATGCTTGCGCCACCGCGGCATTCGAGCACGCCGACCTGTACCCGATTCAGCGGCGCTTGCGCGTGGGCACCGCTGAAGGATGCAACAAGCAGGGTGGCGGCGACCCCGGCAAGGATGGATGAGCGGCGCATGAAGAAATCTCCGGCTGATGAATGTGATGCGAGAAAGAGAGAGAGAGGCGTGAGCGCGCCGTGGCCCAGGGCGCGGTTTCTCTATGGCACAACATCGGCGGCCGCGCCACATTTGCGGCGCGCCGGTGGCCGCCTCAAACAAAAAAGGCCCGCCTGCGCGGGCCTTTTCGGTTAACAATTTGCGCAGCTTCAGCCGTGATGGTGATGCCGGTGATAGTGCCGACGGTAGCCGCGATGCACATAGTGGACCGGCTCAAGCTCGATGCCGGCGACTCCGGCCGCAACATTCAGCCCGGTCTGGCCCTGCAGGCTGATGGGCTGCAGCGCGTATGCATTCTCCGCACCGCCACCAGGAAATTGCCGCCGAAGCCGACGCCGACCGACGCGTTGGCGCCGACGCCGCTATAATTGCCGGCAAGTTCGCCGCGTCCAAGCCGGTCGGTCGGCGCATCCACTGCCCAGGAGAATTCGGTCTGATCGGTGAAGCCGAGATCGACGCCGAACCGGTGGACAGTTGCGATATAGGGTTCGGGACGGCGGCCCTCGCTCTGGAATACGCATTCGAGGTTGCTCACCGAGCCGACGACAAAGCCGACATTCTGGCCGCCCTGGCATTGCAGAACTCCGGCGCGAACCGCCGGCAGCGCATTGGCGCTGGCGAACGACGCCACGAGCGCAGCGGTAGCGATAGCAAGTGTAGAGAGTCGCATTAGTCAGATCTCCGCAGAAGGAATTGAACGTGCGGAAACGACAGGAAGGAAGCGCGGTGTTCAAAACAAGGCGCTTCCGAAAATCGCCGTCAAAACATCAAATGTTCGGCGGCGAAGTGATTTGACTATCTCAAATTGCCGCAAAATCGCTGAATGCGTTTGCAGGCGTCCTCGAGGTCGGAGGTCTTGGTCGCGTAGGAAATGCGAAATGCCGGGCCAAGCCCGAACGCCGAACCTTGCACCACCGCGACGCCCTCGGTTTCCAGAAGCTCGGTGACGAAATCCTCGTCGTTGCCGATCACCTTGCCGGACGGCGACGTTTTGCCGATCGTGCCGGCGCAGGACGGATAGACATAGAACGCGCCCTCCGGCCGCGGGCAATCGATGCCCTTGGCCTGGTTGAGCATCGACACCACGAGATCGCGGCGCTCCTTGAATATCCTGTTGTTCGCCGGGATGAAGTCCTGCGGGCCGTTGAGAGCTTCGACCGACGCCCATTGCGAGATCGACGACGGGTTCGAGGTCGACTGCGACTGGATCGTCGCCATCGCCTTGATCAACTCGGCGGGACCTCCGGCATACCCGATGCGCCAGCCGGTCATGCAATAGGCTTTCGACACCCCGTTCACCGTCAGCGTGCGGTCGTACAGTTTCGGCTCGACTTGCGCCGGCGTGGTGAAGACAAAGTCGTCATAGACCAGATGCTCGTACATATCGTCGGTCATGACCCAGACATGCGGGTGCTTCACCAGCACGTCGGTGATCGCCTTCAGCTCAGTGCGCGAATAGGCGGCGCCGGTCGGGTTCGACGGCGAGCAAAGGATGATCCATTTGGTCTTCGGCGTGATCGCCTTTTCCAGCGCATCGGGCTGCAGCTTGAAGCCGTGCGCGGCCGTGCACACCACCGGCACCGGTTCGCCGCCGGCGAGCGCCACCATTTCCGGATAGCTCACCCAATAGGGCGCGGGGATGATGACCTCGTCACCGGGATTGATGGTGGCCATCAGCGCGTTGTAGAGCACCTGCTTGCCGCCGGTCCCGACAATGATCTGGTTCGGCTTGTAGGTCAGACCGTTCTCGCGCTGAAATTTGGCTGCGATCGCCTCCTTCAGCTCGGGAATGCCGTCCACCGCGGTGTACTTGGTCTTGCCGGCCTCGATGGCGTGGATGGCCGCCAGCTTGATATTGGCGGGGGTGTCGAAATCGGGTTCGCCGGCGCCAAGGCCGATGACGTTGCGGCCCGCCGCTTTGAGCACGCGTGCTTTGTCCGTAACCGCGATGGTCGCGGACGGCTTCACACGGTCGAGCGCAGCGGACAGGAACGGCATCGTTATCTCCTTGCAGGCGTCGTGAATTGGCAATCCGCGACTCTTTCTGATGGGATCGCTGCACCCTAAAGCGCACCCCGCTGCATCGCAAGAAGGTTCCGGCAACTTGCACGAATTGTTTAAAAAAGACGGATTTTCTTGCGATTTCTAAGCTGGCATCAGGAAGTTGGGTACGATTGTTGCGAGCACTGATGGAGCCCTTGACCGGTTCCTTGCGAAATCCGGCACGCCTGGCGGCGCCAGCCGATACCGACTTGCCGGATTCGGCGGCGGAAGAAGCGTTCGACCGGCTGACGCGGGTGGTGACCCGACTGCTCGGCGTGCCAGTTGCGCTGGTGTCTCCTGTCGATGACAGGCGGGCAACCAGCGCCTCGGCTCGACCTTGATCGAGCGGTTGATCGTCAAGCAATTCGGCGGCACCACGGATTTCGAGTTCGCTCCCGATGGCCTGGTGTTCCACGCGACCTTCGTGGTTCCGATCGCCTGAGCATGATCCCGGAAAGTGGTCCCGGTATTTCCCGAAAAAGAGCGAGATGGCAATTCGACGAAAAGCTGTCTCTCGCTCCATTTGAATCGCGGGCGGTGGTCCTATTGCGGCCGATTAACGTTCCGCAAAGGTCGCATTGCTAAGGGTTGGGGAATTCCCCGCAGCGCTTACGGGAACGCCGAATGATGAAATCCGGTCACGACTATCTGCAGCGCGCCGACGCCGCGGTCTGGATCACGATCGGCGTCATCGCGATGGCGATCACGGGCTTCGCCCTGCTCGGCCCTTTTGAACTCGATTTGCGCTCGTTTCTCGTCCCGGGGGCCGTGACCGCCTTGCTCGCCGCCGGCGGCTGGTTCTATCGATCCGTCCGCCGCGAAAAGCGGCTCGGCGCAATCCTCTCGAGCACGGCGCATATTATCGGCTTTGCTGCGGTCGGCGCTCCATTGTCGTATGTCGCAGCCACCACCGGCTTTCCTCTGCAGGATGCAGCCCTGGACGCCATCGATCGCCAGCTGGGCGTCGACTGGACGCAGCTGATGACCTTCGTCTCGCTGCATCCGGGACTGCAACTTGTTTTATCGCTAGCCTATTCCAGCTTCGCCTTGCAGACATTGACGACGGTGCTGGTGCTTGGAATCGCCGGTCAACTCACAAGACTAAGTTCGTTCATCGCTGCCTTCGTCGCAACCACCCTCGTCACCATCGCCATTTCGGCGGTCTACCCGGCAGCCGGGCCGTGGCTCTTCCTCGAAATCCAGCCGGCAAGCGCCAACGGTTTCCTGCCGCTGTCATCAAGCAGCTGGCCGGCGTTTCTTGCACTGCGCGACGGCACGCTGCACACCGTCTATGGAATACGATCCGAGGGAATCATAACGTTTCCGAGTCTGCATGCGGCGCTCGGCGTGTTGTTCCCCGTCGCGCTGTGGCGTGTAAAGGGCGTGCGCTGGTTTGCGCTTGGCCTGAACTTCCTGCTGGTGATCGCCACGCCGGCCTATGGAAGCCATTATGTTGTCGACGTCATCGCCGGGATCCTGATTGCGGCGGTGTGCTGGCTCGCCGTCGCGCGGCTGCTCGACGCTGTTTCCGAAACTCACCCTGAACATGTCGTGGCCATCGACGATCCGCCCTCGATTGTACCCGAAGCGCCGGCGCAGCCGGCCATGGCGGCACTCTCGCGAGATTTTGAATCCGCCTGACAGCCGGCTCCCAACTGCGTGATCCTTTTACGCCGGAATAACCTGCTGCGCGGTTGCAGTGCGGCAGAAGTTTTTGACCTTTTCCATCTTCCGGGCCTTGCGACGCACCGGCATCGGCATCATTGTTTAGCCGCGTTGCGCGCTGACAAGACGATCCCGCGCGGCGCGCCTCACCGGTCGAACTGATCCGAATGTACAAACTCTATTCGATGCAACGTTCCGGCAACAGCTACAAGGTCCGCCTTGCGCTGGCATTGCTCAACGCGCCCTATCGCGCGATCGAGGTCGACATTCTGCGCGGCGAGAGTCGTACGCCCGATTTCCTTGCAATGAATCCCAGCGGACAGGTGCCGCTGCTCGAAGTCGCGGAAGGTCGCTACCTCGCCGAGTCCAACGCCATTCTCTGGTACGTCGCCGGCGGCACATCGCTGGCCCCCGAAACCCGAATCGAACGTGCCGAGGCGCTGCAATGGATGTTCTTCGAACAGCACGCGCTGGAGCCCAACATCGGTGCGGCCTATTTCTGGCTGTCGCTGGTCAAGGGGGGCCGCGACCTGCAGACCCACGCGCTGGAGGACTGGATGGAGCGCGGTTACGCCGCGTTGCAGGTGATGGAAAATCACCTCCAGACCCATGAATATTTCGCGACGGGACAACTCACGGTCGCCGACATCGCGCTCTACGGCTACACCCACGTCGCCGATCGCTGCGATTATGACCTTGCGACATTCCCCGCGATCCGCGCCTGGTTGCGGCGGATCGAGCAGACCCGTGGTTTCGTCGCCATGGACTGGCGGCCGGACGCGGCAGTCGACGACCCCGCCGGAATCGTCGCCGAGGCCTGAACAGCGGAAATAGCGGCCATAACCGTAAACCCCGCCGTTATTTCGCCATTTTCCGGGATGTTCCGCCGCAATATTGCCCGCGATTCCTGCGAATTTTTTCCGGTGCGGCGAGTGATTCGCTCGCGCAACGAAGGAACTCGGCCATGATACGGTCGTCCGGCACGGGGGGCTTTGAAGGCCATTCTGCGCCCGTTGCCTCGTCCCGATTGATCGACGCCGTCGCGGCCGCGCTCGCGATCGGTTCGCTGTCGCTGTGCCTGATCGTCACCCTCACGGTGTTTTCGATCAAGGTCAGCATGGCGATGCCGATTCCCGCGTAGCTCAGAACTATTTCTCCGGGCCATTCGAAATTTTACGCGACAAGGCGATGATCCGCATCGCGATCGGTCAACGATGAGAGCACCTGTCGTACTTGTTACCACCGCGCTGGCGATCGCGATCCTGCTCGCGGCATCGTTCCTGATCGCGACGGGAACGCGCGGCGAAAGCGCATTGCGGCCGGTTTCCGATAATCCCGCAGGCCGCAGTCTGCAGATATTACCGGCGACGAAGTGACGGCGCAGCCGTATCGACCATAACGTCATCGTCCCGGCCCCGACCGGACGCCACCAATCCAGTGCGCCAGCGATGGACCAGCAATGCTGCGGTGTTGCGCGGCGCGACGGCCGGACCTCCGCAATCGAGATCAATTGATTTCAAACCTCGGAAAGCCGCGCCGGTTCGGTTAACGGCGTCTTAAGCATTGCGCAAAAGAACCGGCGGCGACCAATTGGCTGAAGCAACTATCCGGCAAGCTGCGGTCCTTACTCTCGTGGAGGAACGAGAACCGACATGCAGTTCGACTGGCGCGCAATCTCCGGTCCGGCTCTGACGATCGCGACGACCCTGATCGCCATCGTTATCGATCGCCATTTCGTCATCGTTCCCAGCCCCGCACCGCTGTTCATCTGCATCGTCGCCTTCGCAGCCTCGCTCAGCGGCCTTGCCTCGGGCATGGTCAGCGCCGCCATCGCGGTCGGCTGTGCCGCACTGTTTTTCCTCAACCACCATGCGACGGCCGGCTACGACACGGCCGATCTGGTTCGCCTGGCCATGCTGGCGGTGACCGCGATCGGCACGGCCGCCATCACCGGCCTGTTGCGGAAAAGATTGATGGATGCGTTCGCGCTGGAGCGCAGGCACTACGCCACCGCCGCGCGCCTGTCGGCGGCGCTGGATCAGGTCGATATCGGCATTGTGCTGCTCGATTCCGACACCCGCGCGGAATTCATCAATCGCGCCTTCCGCGATTATTTCTCGCTTTCGGATCAGAAGGCCGACAGCAAGCCGCCCTTCATCGCGCTGATGTATCACGGCCGCGACACCGGCGCCTATGAACTGCCCGAAGAGGAATTGAGCGCCTTCATCGCGGAGCGTACCGAGATGATGCGAGCAGGCGATTCGACGCCGATCAACATCAACCTCGCGGACGGCAAGGTGCTGCGTTTCTGTTGCACTGCGTTGCCGGACGGCGGACGAATGTTGAGCTACACGCCGATAACCGATCTCATCCGTCACACCGACGACCCCGCCAGCGTCGACTACTACCAGTCGCTGCGCAACGGCGGAGATCGCCGCCATCCCCGGCCGTTGCGCGCCGCGGAATAGCCGCGTAATCGCTTTCTGCACATGAAATCCAGCCGGTGGATAACTCCCGGTGTCATTGGCGCGTAACAAACCAACGCTAGGTTCCGCCTGCGTTTGATCAGGCCCCCCCGTCACGGATCACGCGCCCAGCGGTCCCCGTCAGTCGCCGCGTCTGACCGGGGCCGCATTTTTTTGGGCCGGCGTCGCGTCGCATTTGCGGGTCACCGCGGCGCCCTCGTCGCTGCCGCATCGCTCGCTCGACCGAGCTGATTTGCATCTGCCGATGGCGTACCCGGCGTCTTGCGGCCTGACGGCGCGCGGGCCACAATATGATCCCGTGCTTCATCCCGACAGGAACGATCCATGCAAATTCGCAATCTCGGCGGCTCCGGCCTGCGCGTCTCCGCCGTCGGCCTCGGCTGCAACAATTTCGGCCAGCGCATCGATCTCGAAACCTCGCGCAAGGTGATTCACAAGGCGATCGACCTCGGCGTGACGCTGTTCGATACCGCCGACATCTATGCGGGGATGGGCGGCTCCGAGACCGTGCTGGGCCAGGTGCTCGGCGACCGCCGCAAGGACATCGTGCTGGCGACGAAATATTCCAAGCCGATGAGCAGCGACGGCACCAGGCAGGGCGCGTCGCGGCGCTACATCATGTCGGCGGTCGAGGCCAGCCTCACCAGGCTGAAGACCGACTACATCGATCTTTACCAGCAGCACGATTACGATTCCCTGACGCCGATCGAGGAAACCCTGCGGGCATTGGACGACCTGATCCGGCAAGGCAAGGTCCGCTACATCGGCAATTCGAATTTTCCGGCATGGCGCCTCGCCGAGGCCGAGCTCACCGCGCGCGCGATGAATGTCAACCGGTTCGTGTCGTGCCAGGACGAATACAGCCTCTTGGTGCGCGAGATCGAAAAGGATCTGCTGCCGGCGGCGCAGCAATACAGGCTCGGCCTGCTGCCGTTCTTTCCGCTCGCCAGCGGACTGTTGACCGGCAAATACCGGCGCGGCGCCGCCGCACCGGAAGACACGCGCTTTGCCAAGTGGCCCGCGCTGCGCGACCGCTACGTCACGCCGCGCAACGAGGACATCGTCGAAAAGCTGCAGGCGTTTGCGCAGGCGCGCGGCCACACCATGCTGGAGCTGGCATTCTCATGGCTGGCGTCACGGCCGCTTGTATCCAGCGTCATCGCCGGCGCCACCCGCGTCGAGCAGGTCGAGCAGAACGTCAAGGCGATCGACTGGGCGCTGAGCGTGGAAGATATCGCGGAGATCGACCGGATCACGAAGGGGTAGCAAGGCATGATGCATGCCGAAGATACCGCCGCCCGGCATGAACCCGAGATGAAGAACACGGCGAAGGTTCGATTCAACTCATGACAAATCGGTTTGAAAATCCGCGTCCGCGCCGCGTTGCCTGTTCCCGCTGCGGAACGGAATTCTCCTGCAACCCGACCGGCGCATGCTGGTGCGCGGCGGAAACCGCCAGGCTGCCGATGCCGGCCGCGGGCGAGGATTGCCTGTGCCGGGATTGCCTGCGGCAGATGGCGGCGCAACTCCCGGCCATGACGAAAAGCGATTCGCCTGCCTCCTAGAGCGTTTTCCAGCGAAGTGGATACCGGTTCGCGTCAAGAAAACGCGTCAAAGGCTCCTAGTGAAACCGATCCCGCTTCGGCTGACCGGGGGCCGGGGCCTCTGCCGGTTTCATTTCATCCGGCGTGACGCGGCAGTCGCCGTTCCTGTCCTTGGTCAGGATGAATTCGCTCGGCTTGGTGACGAATTCTTTGCGCGTGATCTTGCCGTCCTGGTTCTCGTCGAAATAGCCGAAATCGGCATCCGCCAGCACAGGGGCAGCCTTGCGAATGGTGTCGAATTCCTTGGCGTCGAGACGCCCGTCATGATTGCGATCGGCCAGGGTGAACATCCGGTCGAGATAGCTCTTCCATTCGTCGCAGGTGTAGACGCCGTCGTGATTGGCGTCCCAGGCCTCCGGTCCGCTGCTTTTGAGCGGGTCATCCTTCGCCGGCCGGGCGGGATGGGTCTTGTCATCCGCGGATTGGGCAAGCGCGAGAGATCCGCTCGCCAGCAGCAGCCCCACCGCAACGCCGATACCGCGCATCGATTTTCCGCTCAACACATCCGTCTCCTGTCTCTGCTGCCACAGTCGCTGGCGAACGCGGATATGCAAGCTGCCGGAAACATACCGACACAATCCTCGATTCATCCGAGGATACCGTCTGCCTGAGCGGGTTGAAACCCTTCCCGCCATTTGTTGAGCGCGCCCGCGCGCGAATATATTTTTTAGTTTATTATTTTTCGCGGTGATCTGCCGGCCAATGGGCATTGAAAGCCCGTGCACAGTATCACCACCGTCATTGCGAGCCAACGGGTCGCGCGAATGCGCGCCCGATGACAGGCTCCGCGAAGCAATCCATGAGGCAAAGGAAGCAAGAGTGGATTGCTTCGCTTGCGCTCGCAATGACGAACAAGGGCCGAGGCGATAGCCCACTCCTACCTCACCACCGCGGCGGTCTGGCCGAACAACAGCTTGCGCTCTTCGTCGGTGCGGATCGACGGCTGGCCGAAATTCGGATTGACCTCCTTGGCCCTGGCGTAGGCGCGCACCGTGGCGGGCCGCGCGGCGATGGTCTCGAGCCAGCGCTTGAGATGCGGGAAGTCGTCGATGTTCTGGCTCTGGTTCTTGTACGGCACCACCCAGGGATAGCTCGCCATGTCCGCGATCGAATAATCGCCGGCGATGAATTCGCGATCGGAGAGCCGCTTGTTGAGCACGCCGTAAAGCCGGTTGGTCTCGTTCACATAGCGGTCGATGGCGTATTTGATTTTTTCCTGGGCGTAGTTGCTGAAATGATGGTTCTGCCCGGCCATCGGCCCGAGCCCGCCCATCTGCCAGAACGTCCACTGGATCGCGTCGTAGCGGCCGTAGATGTCGGCGGGCAGGAATTTTCCGGTCTTCTCGGCGAGATACAGCAGCATCGCGCCGGATTCGAAGATCGAGATCGGTTTGCCGCCGCCTTTCGGCTCGTGATCGACCATCGCCGGAATGCGGTTGTTCGGCGCGATCTTGAGGAACTCCGGCTTGAACTGATCGCCCTTGCCGATATTGATCGGGAAAATCTTGTATTGCAGCCCGGTCTCTTCGAGAAACATCGTGATCTTGTGGCCGTTCGGCGTGGTCCAGTAATAAAGGTCGATCATGGGGCGTTCCTGACGTGATGAATGGGCGTCCGCAAAGTAGATGCGAATGCATGAATGTTCGCCCGGAACAAGCGGGCAAGTCAATGGCGTTGGCCGATAGGCGCGGGAAAGTGATGACGCGCGCTTCTGCTGACTTCTACTGACAACGTTCTGTCAGCATCCCAGGGCCGATGCGCATGACGGCGCCGCATCGCCCTTTTCTCGCCGCCGGACTCGTCCCATATTCCCGATATGGCCAAGCCCCCCGACATTTCAAAGAAATCCGGCAAAACTCCTAAATCAAAGGCGCCAAATTCTAAGGCGTCGCGGCCCGACGTGCAGCCGATCGGGCCGGCGCTGGCGGAACTGCTCAATCCGGCGATCAACCGCGGCGATGCCGGCATGGGTTCCGGTACCGGATTGCAGCCGCCGCCGGACAATTCCTGGGATCGCCGCTCCGGCGGCGAGGCCGCCGCGCATCGCGCGCGGGCCTCGACACGCGGAACCAGCGACGATGTGGCGAAGCGGGATGTGTCGATCACCGAGGCAGCACCTGTGGCTTACCCCCCTCCCCAACCCTCCCCCGCAAGCGGGGGAGGGAGCAGAAGGCTTCGGCGAATCCCCGCAGCGCGAATTTGCGCCGGCCAATTACGGCACCGCGGCGACGATCCCCACCCTCGATCCGGAGCTGGCGAAGCAATTCGGCTTCACCACCGAGGAGGAAGACGCCGCGGCGATGGCGCGGCCGCCGCGCAACAAGATGGAGGCGCTCGGCGTGGCCGCCACGGCTGACGCGCTGGAGAATTTGATCCGCGAAGGCCGCCCGGAATTCAGGGGCGAGGACGGCCAGGTCGAAGTCTGGACGCCGCATCGCCCGCCCCGCCCGGAGAAATCCGAAGGCGGCGTGCGCTTTGTGATCAAGTCCGAATACGAGCCGAAGGGCGACCAGCCCACCGCGATCGCCGAACTGGTCGAGGGCATCCGGCGCAACGACCGCACCCAGGTGCTGCTCGGCGTCACCGGCAGCGGCAAGACCTACACCATGGCCAAGGTGATCGAGGCCACGCAGCGCCCGGCGATCATCCTGGCGCCGAACAAGACGCTGGCGGCGCAGCTCTATGGCGAGTTCAAGAGTTTCTTCCCCGACAATGCCGTCGAGTATTTTGTCAGCTATTACGACTATTACCAGCCCGAGGCCTATGTGCCGCGGACCGACACCTACATCGAGAAGGATTCCTCGATCAACGAGCAGATCGACCGCATGCGCCATTCGGCGACGCGGGCGCTGCTGGAGCGCGACGACGTCATCATCGTCGCTTCCGTGTCGTGCATCTACGGTATCGGCTCGGTCGAGACCTATACCGCGATGACGTTCGCGCTGAAGAAGGGCGAGCGCATCGACCAGCGGCAATTGATCGCCGATCTGGTGGCGCTGCAATACAAGCGGACGCAAGCCGATTTTACCCGCGGCACCTTCCGCGTCCGCGGCGACGTCATCGACATCTTCCCGGCGCACTACGAAGACCGCGCCTGGCGCGTCAATCTGTTCGGCGACGTCGTCGAGAATATCGAGGAGTTCGATCCGCTCACCGGCCACAAGCAGGACGAGCTCGAATTCATCAAGATCTACGCCAACTCGCATTATGTGACGCCGCGGCCGACGCTGGTGCAGGCGATCAAGTCGATCAAGTCCGAACTGAAGATGCGGCTCGATCAGCTCAACAACCAGGGCCGCCTCCTGGAAGCGCAGCGGCTGGAGCAGCGCACCACCTTCGACCTCGAGATGATGGAAGCGACCGGAAGCTGCGCCGGCATCGAGAACTATTCGCGCTACCTCACCGGCCGCCGCCCCGGCGAGCCGCCGCCGACCCTGTTCGAATATGTCCCCGACAATGCGCTGGTGTTCGCCGACGAGAGCCATGTCACCGTGCCGCAGATCGGCGGCATGTTCAAAGGCGACTTCCGCCGCAAGGCGACGCTGGCCGAATACGGCTTCCGGCTGCCCTCCTGCATGGACAACCGTCCGCTGCGGTTCGAGGAATGGGACATGATGCGCCCGCAATCGGTCGCGGTGTCGGCGACGCCGAGCGCCTGGGAATTGAACGAGTCCGGCGGCGTGTTCGTCGAGCAGGTGATCCGCCCGACCGGCCTGATCGATCCGCCGGTCAACATCCGCCCGGCGCGCACGCAAGTCGACGATCTGGTCGGCGAGGTGCGGGCGACGGCTGCGGCCGGTTACCGCAGCCTCGTCACGGTACTGACCAAACGGATGGCGGAAGACCTCACCGAATATCTGCACGAGCAGGGCATTCGTGTCCGCTACATGCACTCTGACATCGACACCATCGAGCGCATCGAGATCATCCGCGACCTCCGCCTCGGCGCGTTCGACGCGCTGGTCGGCATCAACCTGCTGCGCGAGGGCCTCGACATTCCCGAATGCGCGCTGGTCGCGATCCTCGACGCCGACAAGGAAGGTTTCCTGCGCAGCGAGACCTCGCTGATCCAGACCATCGGCCGCGCCGCGCGCAATGTCGACGGCAAGGTGATCCTCTATGCCGACCAGATCACCGGCTCGATGGAGCGCGCCATCGCCGAGACCGACCGCCGCCGCGAGAAGCAGGTCGAATACAACACCGCCAACAACATCACGCCGGAGAGCATCAAGAAATCCATCGGCGACATCATGAACAGCGTCTACGAGCGCGACCATGTGCTGGTGGAAATCGGCGACGGCGGCATGGCCGACGACGTGATCTCGCATCGGGCACAATTTCGAGGCGGTGCTCGGCGATCTCGAAACCCGGATGCGCGAGGCCGCCGCCGACCTGAACTTCGAGGAAGCCGCGAGGCTGCGCGACGAAGTCAAGCGCCTCCGCGCCACGGAGTTGGCCGTGGTCGACGACCCCACCGCCAAGCAGCGCGTGGTGCAAGGCAAAGCCGGCGCCTATGCCGGCATGAAGAAATACGGCAAGTCAGCAAATTTGCCGGCGGGCGCCATGAAAAAACGCGGCGGCCTTTCTTCACCCTCCCCTGGAGGGGGAGGGTCGCGCGCAGCGCGGGGTGCGGTGAGCCGCACCGGCAGCCCCTCCTCTCCCTCCCCCAACCGCAGCGCCTCTTCTCCCTCCCCCCTTGCGGGGGAGGGTCGGGGTGGGGGGTCCACGAGTCGCAGCCCCTCGAAAGTCCACAAACCCCATCTCGACGAAATGCACGGCCCGGAATCCCTGCCCTACCGCCCCGGCCGCAAGCCTGCGCGCGACAACTCCAGCCCAAGCACCGGCAGCAAGATCTTCCAGCCCACCGACTCCCGTCAGTCCGGCCCGGAGTTCGGCCCCTCGCCGCGATCAAGCGGCGGCGCGCCGGGGCACAGGGGTGGGTGGAAGAAGAGGTAGCCAATTCAGCGACGCTGGCAATTCGACATAGTTCGGTTACGTTCGCGCGATGAAACTCGGCTTCGAAGAATCCCAAACCGCCTACACCAGCGGCTCACAAAGCGCGCGCGCGTGGACGGAAGCCTGGGTGGGCGCTTGGGCCTATTGCCCGCACTGCGGCAATGCGAAGATTTCTTCCTTCCCGAATAACAGCCCGCTTGCAGATTTCTTTTGCACCTCGTGCAACGAGGAGTTCGAGTTAAAAAGTCAGAAAGGTAAATTCGGCACGAGGGTTGTCGACGGCGCGTTCAAGACCAAGTGCGAGCGTCTGGCGGCGAGCAATAATCCAAACCTGTTCCTGATGAATTACGATCTCAGGTCGCTTGCGGTGGTGAATTTCTTCATCGTGCCCAAGCACTTTTTCGTCCGCGAGATCATCGAGGAACGAAAGCCACTGGCTGCCACAGCTCGGCGCGCAGGCTGGATCGGCTCAAATATCCTGCTCAACCGCGTCCCGGAGTCCGGCAAGATTCATATCGTGCAGAACGGCACTGTTCGCGCCAAGGAACTGGTGCTCGCCGAATGGCAAAAGACGCTGTTCCTGAGAAACGAATCGCCGGATACGCGTGGCTGGCTGCTCGACGTCATGAAGTGCGTGGAATCGCTCGGGAAGCGCGACTTCACGCTTGACGAAATCTACGCTTTCGAACGGCATCTCGGCGATCTCTATCCCGGGAACCAGAACGTCAAGCCCAAGATACGCCAGCAGCTTCAATATTTGCGCGACCGCGGATTTATCGATTTCGTTTCGCGTGGTAATTATCGTTTGCGATCCTAGAGTCTCACTTATCAAAGTACGTCATGCCCGGGCTTGTCCCGGCCATGACGAGGAGAACCGTGTTCAGGAGATTTGAAAGCGACCGAAAATGCTGGATACATTTTCAGTCCAACTCTTGGGAGATTCTCGATGGCCTGGTTTCTCAACCTCTACAAATGCGAACGCTGCAGACGTCGATGGGCCGACTAATGGTCCTGCATGTGCGACGACACATGTCCGCATTGCGGCGCGCGGGACATGACGCCGTATGAAAGCGAAGAACTTACAACCCTGATCGAGGAAGAGGGAAAGCATTTCGTCGTGCTATGGTCACCGGAGACTGCCGAGCACGAACCCGACTATCGCGAACTCGGGCGTTTCCCGTCGCGCGAAAAGGCGTTAGAATTTTTGTCTGCCGATGGATGAGCCAATGGGTCATTCCGGAAGCCGGTAACGGCTGTCCGGAATCCATAATCCCTGTCGTGGTTATGGATTCCGGGCTCGCGCTTCGCGCGCCCCGGAATGACGACAGAGAGAAGCAGGACGCTGCGCCATCCCCGAACCGCGCCCGCCCACCTCACGCCGACCCCGATCCGCCCACCACGATCTTCTCATTCAGCTTCTGATCCACGATCTGGACCGTGCGGTCGATCTCGGCATTGGGCGCGCCGAGCTGGTGCGAAATCAGTTTCACCAGCACGTCGACCCGCTCGATGAAGGGCGCGCCGCCGGCGACCGCGCGGGCCGCAAGTCGATCACGATTACAATCAGATAGCGATTTTCGCGCTCCATGAACCGCCGAACGGCCGGGCACGACCAAAGCATCATCATGGCATCCGCGGCGTTCGAACGTTTCCGCTTCAGCTTCTTCGAAGATAACAATTCCGCGCGCGACGGGCTCGCCATCCCGGCGCTCTCCCAGTTGCAAGGCGAAGAGGCCGCCCAGGCGGAAGCGATGCTGATCGGACTTCTGCCCGACACCCGCGCGGTCATCGGCCTCGGCATCTTGCGGTCACGCCGCGCCGAACCCGAGCTGACGCGGATGTTCGAAGCCGAGCAGCGGGCGCGGCGCAAGGCGACTGGCGATGAACCATGGCCGACCGACCAACTGGTCTATCTGGCAAAGTCGCTCTGGCGAATCCGTCCCGACCGGCGCTGGCTTGAAGCCATCGTTGGCATTCTTGCCGCTGGCGGCGACTGGCAGCGACAGATGGCGGCGGAAGAGCTCCGCGGCGTCAGCGATCCCGTTGTCGTGCCGGCGCTGATCAGCGACACTCGACGATAGCGAAGCGCTGGTGCGCCACCATGCGGCGCGCGGGCTTCTGGAAATGCACGGCCTGTCCACCGACTCCCTGGACCCGGCGCACATGATGTACCGGGTCATGTCGGACGACGCCGCGCGCCGCGAGCGCGGCAAGCAGGACATCCTCGCGGCGATCGATGGACGGCCCATCGGCGAGCCCTGGAGCGGGATGGGTTTTTGATTGAGACGGCCTGCCGGCGGGACTGACTTCACCTCTCCCATAGGGAGAGGTCGGCGCGTAGCGCCGGGTGAGGGGTTACATCTCTCGTAGTGCGGCGCCCCCTCACCCGAATCGCATCTGACGATGCGATCCGACCTCTCCCCAGCGGGGAGAGGTGAAGTGAGCCGCCGGCAGAACCGACCCAATCAAGAGCCACTCCACTCCAACGCCTCAACGCACCACAAACACCAGCTTGCCGCGAAAGTGGCGGGACTCGCTGACCCGGTGCGCGGCCGCGGCTTCGCTGAGCTTATAGCGTGTCACTTGCGGGGGACGGACGGCCCCGGCCGCAACCAGCGCCACGATGCGCTCGAGATGCGGCCGGTCGCGGCCGACGCTCGGCCGCAAGGCAACGACGTCGCTGCGCTCCGGCTTTGGCGCCTGGGCGCCGGAGGCAATGAAGGCCGCGCGGCCGCCCGGCTTCAGCACCGCGAATGACCGCTGCGCCACGTCGCCGCCGACGGTATCGAACACGGCGTCGCAGTCTTTTACCACTTTGGTAAAATCCACCGCGTTGTAATCGATGATCGCGTCGGCGCCGATGTCACGCAAGTAATCATGGTTCGCAGCACTGGCGGTGGTGACCACGCGAGCCCCCAGATGTTTCGCCAGCTGGATGGCAAAGCTCGCGACACCGCCCGCGCCGCCCTGGATCAGGATCGTCTCGCCCGCCTTCAGCTTCAAAGCGTCCTCGATGGCGCAAATCGCGGTCAGCCCGGTCAGCGCCAGCGCCGCGGCATCGACATGCGACAGGCGATCGGTTTTTTTGGCGACGATCGCCGCCTTGACCGCAATCTTCTCGGCATAAGCGCCCTCCTGGCCGACGTCGCAGACGCCGAACACCTCATCGCCGACACGCAGATCCGTGACACCTTCCCCGAGCGCGGCAACGACGCCGGAGAAATCCCGCCCGAGAATGTAGGGAAACCGGGAAATCGGGTTCGACTTGCCCTCACGCACCTTCCAGTCCGCGCCATTGACGCTGGCGGCGACGATATCGACCACGACCTCGCCCGCTGCGGCCACGGGATCCGGCATCTCGCCGAATTGCAGGACTTCCGGCCCGCCGTGCCGTTCGATGAAGGCAGCTTTCATGTGGGGATCCTTGTTTTCTCTTGTTTTGACGGATCAGGCTCACATGTTTGATGGACGCATTCAATGCGGCGATGGTATCGGGGCGGGTGCGCGCAGAGAAAAAATTCTGCTGTGCGATCAAGCTGATTTGGGTCGTCCAGCCCCTCTTGCAAAAATATTCCGGTTCTCTTTTGACCCAAATCACTTCTACATCTCTCGCCATCCCGGCCCACATGAGGGGCGTTTCGCGATCGTCACGGACGTTGGGCAGGGGATGCGATGGACGCAGGCGGTGCCAAAGACGAGAGCACTGCCTTGCGGACGGCGAAGTCGTGTGGTCCTGACGCCCCGACGCTGGCGTCAAGTGTCGCGGAAGTATCCGCGAGGCGATGGTGGCAACAAAGCCCGGTCACCAGGGAGAGCTCGAAGCAGCCGTTAAAACCATTCGCGTGCGGGAATGCCGGGTGATTCCGGTGCGACCGTGGTGACTAACGCGTGTGCTTTCTACACTTGCGCACGCGGCTGCGGGTGCATCGGGCACCCGGCATTCCCCACGCCCTCTGTTTTCAGAAGGCGGGACTTTTCAGCAAAACCCGGGCGCTATCCGCGCCGCGGGATCGCGGAGGCGTATCTTGACGTTATGGCTGTTTGAAAAGTGAAATCGTGGAGCGGATGCGCCCGTGGAGCTGGCGCGGATTGAGTTAATTTTCGTCATTCCGGGATGCGCCTCTTGGCGCAGGCCCGGAATCCATACTCCCTGTCGTGGTTATGGATTCCGGGCTCATCGCTTCGCGATGCCCCGGAATGACGAGAGATATGATCGGAAAGATCCTGACGGCAGCGCGCGAGCGCGCCACCCTCACAGCTTCTCCTGACCGGCCGGCGGCTGGTTCTCGTGCCCGGCCGGGGCGTCATGCTGTTGCTGCTGCCGCGCCTGCTCCTTGGCGTGATGGCGTCCGTAGGCGCAGCCGGCGATCGCGCCGAGCACCGCGTGATGGCCGGCATAGTGACCGGCAACGCCGCCGACCACCGCGCCTTTCAGGCAGCCCTTGGCGTCGGCCGTGTTCGCTGATAGCGCGAAGGCGGCGACGGCGAGCAATGTGGCGATCGTTTTCATGACGGCAAATCCTCTTCAAATGGCCTGATCGATGCGGCGTGATGGCACGAACATGGTTGGTTAATCGCAGGCCGGCGATCCCGTTCCATCGGCGGTTCGCGCCCCACACTTAGGGAGACGCGCCGGCCGTTCAAGGCCACTGCCTCCGGTGCAACAATAACGGGCCAGCGGCGATGGTCGATCGATGGTCTTGCAGTCTTCACCGCTGCATACAAATCGCAGCGGGTTTGCTATTCGTACGTCGCGCCGAATCTTTTCAACCGGGCGCCAGGAGAGATCGCCATGGCCAAGGGTCAGATGCGCAGCAACAAGGAAAAGAAGAAACCGAAGGCGGACAAGAACCTCAAGAAGGGCGGCGTCGCGCCGGTCAATCCGTTCGCGAGCGGCAAGCCCGCCGCGGGTCAAAGCCCCAACAGCAAGAAGAACTGACGTCAGGTTTTACCGGCTCTGCCAGGCGGGGCGCAGGCGCCCCGGAATCCGCCGTGACGGCGTTGCCGGCGAGGCGCGGCGCATTGCCGCAACCGTGACGCGAACGACCGGCGATCCCTGCCAATTCGCCGCCGTGCGCCGCAGCGCCGGCGTCAAAAGCCCGGCTCGCGCCGATCAGGCCCGACCGCCAGGACAGGATTTCCGTGCCGATCGCCGCGAAACGCATCTCGCGGTTGCGAACCGCTTTCAATCTCGCGACACCAACAGGCAGCGTCAGTTTTGCCGATTGATCCCCGCGCAATTCGGTTCACTATGCGGCCGACAATGCGAGTCGGGCCTAACACCGGCGGAGAAGAAAATGGTTGATGGTCTGCATCGGCAGCGCGTGCTGAATTTTCTCGAGATGTTCTATGCCGGCGACATCGAGGGCGCCCTGTCCCGCTGCACCGATGACGTCGAGTTCTTCGCCAACGCGCCGATCGATATCCTGCCGCATATGGGCCACCACCGCGGCAAGGACGAGCTCAGGGCGATGTGGCAAACCGTCCACGCCCGCTATTCCAACATGCGCTATGAAGTGCCGATCCTGGTTGCCGAGGACGACAAGGTCGCGGCGAATATTCGCGTGTTCTTCCGCAAGAGCAGCAACGACCGGGTCGTGCAATTCGATATTGCGGCGTTCTATACCTTTCGTGACGGCCGTATCGCGGAGATTCGCGAGATCATGGATACCTTCGACCTGGTTCAGCAGGTTCTGGAACGCGACGTCATCGCGGATCTGATCGGCAAATTCCACGAGGTATAGCCGGCAACGCCGTTCCGGGGCGCGCCGGCGCGGAATGACCTCGCCGGATATTGCTTTCATCAACGCCTTGAACCTCGCCGCGGCTGGCTGCGACCAACCACGAGCTCTCGCGGATATCGACAGGCGAAAATACATCCATGAAAATCGCGTTGCTGGCGTTACTGGGTCTGATGCTGGGCGCGCTGGGGGGTGCCGCGCTCGGCGTCGGCGCCGGGCTTGCCTGGGTCGAAATCTTCAAGACCAGCAGCTTTGAAGGCTATAGCGGCATGCTGGTGTTCTTTACCTTCATGCCGCTGGGTGCGGCGATCGGCGGGCTCGGCGGCGCGCTGCTGTTCGGCGTGATCGCGATCCGCGATGCCGAAATCGCCCTCGAGCGGGAGCCCGCGCGCCGGCGCGACCGCTGAAGGCTTCCCCGTTCCGATTAAATCGGAACGGACGCGTTTTCCCATTTGGCCGGAAAACGCTGCGTTCCCCCGCCTGCATTTGTGCAATGCAAAAATGCAGATTGAATTTCGGTCAAATGCCCCTATTTGAGGCTTCAAATATCGTCCGCAGAATTCAAGGCGCGGCGTCGCCAATGACGCCCATCAGAGCCGTCTGCTGATTTGCAAATCCAGTCCAGGAATCCATCATGACAGAGCATAGTCTCTGGCGCTTTTCACGCGCGTTGCATCGCGCGATCAACGAACGCCAGCCCGAAGACCTCGAACCCCTGCTCGACGAGGATGTCGATTGGGCGGTCTATGGACCGATCGACATGTTTCCCTTTCTCGGCGCACGCCGCGGCAAGGCCGCCGTGCTCGAGGTCATCAGGCAGATCGCGGAAAATGTCCGGGTTCACCGTTTCGATCGCGAGTCGATCATGCTGGGCGTGGATTCCGCTTCCTCGATGATGCGCTATTCGCTGACCGCGCTCAACTCCAACAAGCCGATCAGCCTGCGGCTCGCGCACTTCGCGCAATTCAAGGCCGGCCGGCTGCTCAGCATCCGCGTTCTCGTCGACACCTTCGATCTCGTCGAGCAGGCGCTCGGGCGTCCGATCCACCTGCCCAGAATCGCGTCATAATCATCACCGCCCGCCGCGCGGCGCCGGCGGTCTTCCGTCGCCAGGGGCCGCCCATCGTCGAGGCGTTCGGCTGATCGCGTGAAAGATCGAGCATTGCCGCATATTGGCCGCGATGCGGTCAAAATCAGCAGCACTGATGGCGTTACTTTACTTTCGTCGTGCGGGGGACATCCGCGCTCGCATCACACGCGAAACAGGGGAACAGCCGATGAATGTCACGCGTTCTGAAAAAGTTGAATCAACTGAAGTGGACAGCAATCTCGCCGCGGTCTCGGAAGTCGAGGCCGGCATCCGCGATTTCGTCCGCAACGACGTCGCCTATCTGCGCCGTCCGGCGCCGGGCCTGCTGAGCAGCGCCGAGACGGCGCTCGAGCCCAATCACGAAACCACCGTCAACAACGTCAACTCGCTGATCCAGCGCGTCGCCGGCACCTCGCTCACGGAAATCGAGAACCTGATTGCCGAACTCGAAAGCCTGCGCGACCTGCTGCATGCCGAAGGTCAGCGGGTGCAGCGCGAAATCTCCGGCTATGCCCAGCTGAGCCAGGCCGCGATGAAATCGACGCGCATGATCGCCGATAACGTGACGCAGTGGAAACGCGCCGCCGAAGGCCTTCGCAACAGCTGATTGTCGGAGTCTTTCCCGACTTCGATAGCCGCCGCCTGCACTTCATCGGGGCAGCGCGGCGGTTTCGTTTCGGCTGGCATGCCTTTGATCTTGCCCGGTTTTGGGCCCGCCAGGCTTTGAACTTTACCGGACTCGTTGAACTTCCCGGACCCGGGCCGCGACCAAGAGCAGGCGCCGGGACGCAGCGGCGGCTCTTTCCCGGGAATCTTCATGAAGACGATCCGGCCGGACAATACCGATCCGATTCCGTTGCGGCCCTCGCCGCACCGGATGGGTACCATCATGCTCCGGTTTGCCGGACTGTTGTTGCTGGCGACAGTGGTGCTGGCGCTGGTCTGGAGCCGTTGATCGCCAGTGCCTTTTTGCGCGCGATTCGGTCGTTATGGTTAGCGGATGGTGACCTAACGGTCGGCGATCGGGGCTGCTTCGAGCGAATAGGCGCCGTCCGCATAACCCTTCACCACCATTCCGGTGGCCAGCATCACCGCCAGCGTCACGGTTGCGAAGATAAAGCCCACCAATTTCAAGCCGCCGCGGTCTACCATGGTCGTCCCCTGCCAAATGTCCCGTTGTTCTATTTGACGGGCACAAGGTTCAAAATCTGTTATCAAAAAATTATTCCATTTGCCGTGACGCACGCTTCAGGCGCCGGCGCTCCGTCGGGGCACGAAGGCCGTCGCCAGCAGCGAAAACACCATGTCGCCGCGCTGGTTGGTGCCGGTGTTGCGGGCCTGCGCGATGCCCCATTCGGGCCGCTTCTCCGACGACCGCAGCGTTTCGATCTCGCTGGCAAAATGGATGGTGTCGCCCGCCAGCACCGGCTTGATCCACCGCAGCTCGCGAAAACCCGGTGACGGTCCCCAGACCGCGACCTTCTCGCCGCGCGCGGCGGCCTCCTTCGACTGACGCTGGCCGTCGGCCACCAGCAGCTTCATGCAGACCGAGCCGACATGCCAGCCCGATGCCGCGAGGCCGCCGAACAACGATCTGCGGCCTTCCTCTTCATCGAGATGAAAGCGTTGCGGATCGAATTGCGCTGCGAATTTCTTGATCAGCTCGGCGGTGAAGGTAAACGATCCGAGCTCGCGACGCTGCCCGATCTCAAGGTCCTCGAAGAAACGCATAAGCTCGCCTACCCCGCCGCGACATCAGTGCGGCGCTGCACGATGATCGGCGAGACCATTTCGCACAACGCCTGCCCCGCCGCGTTGCGGACGATGCCCTTGAACGTGACAATTCCGGTGTCGGGACGGCTGCGGGAAACCCTTGCCTCCGTCACATCGATATCGAGCGTGAGATCGTCGCCCGGCCGCAACGGCGCCAGCCAGCGCACTTCGTTGACACCCGGCGAGCCCAGCGACGCGGTGCGGCCGATATAGGCGTCGAACATCATGCGCATCATGATCGAGCAGATATGCCAGCCCGAACCCGAGAGGCCCTTCAGCATCGACCGCGACGCCGCCTCTTCGTCGAGATGCATCGGCTGCGGATCGAACTCGGCGGCGAACGCAAGTATTTCTTCGCGCGTGACGCGGCGCGGGCCGAATGTGCCGAAATGGCCGGGCGGAAAATCTTCGAAGGTGAGCGTCATGGATGGGGATAGTTGGAAGGAGGCCCGATTGTGGCCGTTATTTGCAGCAATCTCAAGCCGCCCACGCGCATGGCTCTTTCTCCACCGGCGGGCACCGCCCTTCGGTACGCGCCCCTGATCTTGCCCGCGACGACATTCGGAGCTAGGCCGTGAGCTGTAGCAGCCGGGTTTGGACGTAACTCATATTCGACTTGCCGGGAGAATGACCGATGTTTGAATTTCGGGATTTGTTTCAGTGGGACCGTTTCATCACGCCCACCATCATCAAGACGTTCTACTGGCTGGTCATCGCGTTGATTGTGCTGTTCGGAATTGCCGGCGTCTTTAACAGCCTGGCCACGATGGCGGTCAGCCCGTTCGGCGGATTCATTCTGTTGCTGTCCTCGATCGCCAGCGTGGTGGTCGGCATCATCTTTTCGCGCATCGCCGCGGAATTCATCCTGATCGTATTTCGTATCAACGAGCATCTCGGCGCGATCCGCGACCAGGGAGCGGGGCATTAATTGTTGAACCGGAAATGCATGACGTCGCCGTCGGCGACGACATATTCCTTGCCTTCCAGCCGCAGCTTGCCGGCGTCGCGGGCGCCGGCCTCGCCGCCGAGGGCGACGTAATCGGCATACGCGATGGTTTCGGCACGAATGAAGCCCTTTTCGAAATCGGTATGGATCACACCGGCGGCGGCGGGCGCCCTGGTGCCGCGGTTGATGGTCCAGGCGCGCGCCTCCTTCGGACCGACGGTGAAATAGGTGATGAGGTCGAGCAACCGGTAGCCGGCGCGAATCAGGCGATCGAGCCCGGCTTCCTCCAGCCCGAGAGTGTCGAGAAATTCCGCCCTTTCTTCGCGCGACAGTGTCGCGATTTCCAATTCGATCTTGGCGGAGATCACCACGGCGAGCGCGCCTTCCTTCTTGGCGTGTTCGGCAACAAGCTTGGAGAAATCATTGCCCTCGGCGGCCGAGCCCTCCTCGACGTTGCACACGTAGAGCACCGGCTTGGAGGTCAGTAATCCAAGCATGCCGAAGGCGCGCTCTTCCTCCGGCTTGCGGTCGAGAAACCGCGCCGGCTTGCCCTCGCGCAGCAGCACCAGCGCGCGGTTGACGAGGTCGAGTTGCTCCTTGGCGTCCTTGTCATTGCCCTTGGCTTTCTTGGCCAGATTGTCGACGCGCTTTTCCAGGCTGTCGAGATCGGCCAGCATCAGTTCGGTCTCGATGGTCTCGATATCGGCCAGCGGCGCGATCTTGCCCTCGACATGGGTGACGTCGGAATCCTCAAAGCAGCGCACCACATGGGCGATCGCATCGACCTCGCGGATGGTGGCGAGGAACTGGTTGCCGAGGCCTTCGCCCTTCGACGCTCCGCGCACCAGGCCCGCGATATCGACAAAAGTCAGCCGCGTCGGGATGATCTGCGCCGACTTGCCGACCTCGGCGAGCTTGTCGAGCCGCGGATCGGGCACCGCGACCTCGCCGACATTCGGCTCGATGGTGCAGAACGGATAATTCGCCGCCTGCGCCGCCGCCGTCTCGGTCAGCGCATTGAACAGCGTCGACTTGCCGACATTGGGCAATCCGACGATACCGCATTTAAATCCCATGATGTGTCCTAAAACCCGTTCGTCGCGACCGGCGCGTCACGCAGCGCCGTCATCGTCCTTGTCGAAGAATCCCTTGGCCTGCATCGCCAGATGCACCTTGTTCTGAAACGTCGAATCGCGGTCGGTCGCGAGCAGCCCGGCGTTGTCGGCAACCGCTTCGCAGAGCGCCTCGACCCAGGGGCGGTCGCTCTTCGCAAAATCCGACAGCACGTAGCTGTGCACCAGTTCCTTGACGCCGGGATGGCCGATCCCGAGCCGCACGCGGCGATAGTCATTGCCGATATGCGACGAGATCGAACGCAGGCCGTTGTGGCCGGCGATGCCGCCGCCGACCTTGACCCGCAGCTTGGCCGGCGGCAGTTCGAGTTCATCCTGAAACACGGTGATCTCGCCTGCCGCGAGCTTGAAGAAATTCGCGGCTTCCTGCACCGCGCGTCCCGAATCATTCATGAAGGTTGAGGGACGGAGCAGGACCACCCGCTCACGCTCGAGCGTGCCTTCCGCGGTCTCGCCCTGAAAACGGCGGCGCCAGGGTGCGAAACCATGACGCCGCGCAATTTCATCGACGACCATGAACCCGATATTGTGCCGGTTATGCGCGTACTTTGCGCCGGGATTGCCGAGCCCAACAAAGAGTCGCATGACGCGGCATCCCGCGCTAGCGCGCGATCAGCAAAAGTGGTCGCAGGTTTTGCGTCCGATCGCGCGCTAACTTATGAAGCGACGCATGATCATTCGCCAAACCGCTCACACCTTGGCGGATCATGCGCATTACTTCTTCTTGTCGCCGCCACCAGCAGGCGCCTTCGCGCCGGCCGCCGGAGCCTTGGCGCCAGCCGCAGGAGCAGCCCCTGCCGCGGGTGCCGCGGCGGTAGCGCCAGCAGCCGCCGGAGCAGCACCGGGCGCAGCCGCAGCAGCCGGACCGGCGGCAGCAGCCGCAGCCGCCGCCTTGAGTTCTTCGGCGTAGCCGGATGGCGGCACGATGGTCACCAGGGTGACGTCCTCGCGCGACAGTGACTTCACGCCGGCGGGCAGCTTGATGTCGGACAGATGCAGCGAGTGGCTGATTTCCAGACCGCTGACATCGGCCTCGATATATTGCGGAATGTTATCGACCGAGCATTCCAGATCGATGGTGTGGGTGACGATGTTGACGGTACCGCCGCGCTTCACGCCGGGTGCCGCTTCCGCGTTCTGGATGTGCAGGGGAATGCTGACGCGAATGGTCGCGCCTTCGCCGAGCCGCATGAAATCGACATGGAGCGGAAAATCGCGCACCGGATCGAGATGGAAGTCGCGCGGAATCACGCGATGCTTCTTGCCCTCGAGATCGATGTCGTAAATCGTGGTGAGAAACCGGCCGGCCAGGATGCGCTGGCGCAGGTCGGCGTCATCGACCGAAATGGTCACGGGGGGCTGGTTGTTGCCATAGATCACTCCGGGCACTCTCCCGGCGCGACGCTCTGCCCGTGCGGCCCCCTTGCCGCCTGCCGGACGTGCGGTCGCCTTCAATTCCTTGACGGTCGCCATTGCATAAGTCCTTGTTTTCTAAAAAGTTAAAGGCCGCATCGCGGCCCATTGGCACGCCGCAGCAAGCCTCCAGGGGTGCGGGGGCTGCGGACGTGGCGGCGTTCTAGCCCCAAAGTCCCGAAATGACAAGGAAATGCGCGGATTATTCTGCCGTTTTGAGAGCGGCGACGCCCACCTCAACTGGTCACGGCCGTACCCCGCCATGACCCTCACATACGCTGAAAGCTCCTGGCGTCAGCCCCCCGTCTTCGGGCTGCCATTGCCCGGCGCCGGCGCTGAAGCGCCGAGCTTGGCTTCCAGCGCGGCGATGCGCGCTTTCAATGCCTCGTTTTCCTCGCGCGCCAGCCGCGCCATGTCCTTGACCGCCTCGAACTCCTCGCGCTTGACGATATCGAGGTCGCGCAGGATTTTTTCGGCCTGATTGCGGACCACCGCATCGACCTCGCGCTTGACGCCCTGGGCGGCTCCTGCGGCGTCGTTCATCAGGCGCCCGATCTCGTCAAAAAACCGATTGCTGGTCTGGGTCATCGTGGGAATCTCCGGTCGGCGGCGAAAGGGTCGGCAATGGGCCGGTAGGTCAGACAATGGCGATCCGGGCCACGCCGTTCAAGGCCGGTGTTGTTCCTTCGAGGCACCTCGCCTTGTCATGGTCCGGTTTCCTTGCAATCGTATCGAAGCGCGCGAAGCCAGGAAGAAGCCAAGAAACCGACAAACCGAGCAACGAAAAGCAACGCCATGATCGACCAGCAGATCGAGATTCCCACCAAAGACGGCCACACCACCACCTTCATCAGCCATCCCGAGCGCAACGGCCCGCATCCCGTCATTCTCTTCTACATGGACGCCCCGGGGATTCGCGAGGAACTGCGCGACATGGCGCGCCGGCTGGCGACGTCGGGCTACTACGTGATGCTGCCCAATCTGTATTACCGCTCGGGCGTCATGGAGCTGGGGCCGCTGCCGGCCGATCCGGAAGCGCCCGAGCGCAAGCGGATGTTCAGCCTGATGGCTTCGCTCACCATTCCGTTGGTGATGGAGGATACACGCGCCCTGCTCGCTTATGCCGACGGCCAGTCCGCCGCCCGCACGGATATCGTCGGCAGCCTCGGCTATTGCATGAGCGGGCGCTATGCGATCAACGCAGCGACGCATTTTCAGGGTCGCGTCAAGGCCGCGGCGTCGATCTACGGAGTGAGTCTTGCCACCGACCAGCCTGACAGTCCGCATCTTGCCGGCCAGAAGACCAGGGCCGAACTCTATTTCGGTTGCGCGGAGACCGATATTTACGCGCCGATGGAGACGATCGAGAAGGTCAAGCAGTCGATGAAGGCCGACGGCGCCAATGCCGAGGTCGAGATTTATCCCGGCACCCATCACGGCTTCGCCTTTCCGAAGCGGCCGGTTTACGACCGCGACGCGGCGGAACGGCACTGGGAACGGCTGCTGGCGCTCTATCGCCGCAACCTGTCGTCCTAAGCCGCCTGCATGCCCTTCCTCACCATTGCCTTTCCGGTGTTCGACCCGGTCGCCATTGCGATCGGGCCGATCGCGATCCGCTGGTACGCGCTGGCCTATATCGGCGGCATCGTGCTGGGCTGGATCTACGCCCGCGCGCTGATCAAGAATGAGAGGCTGTGGGGCGGTCCGGCGCCGATCACGCTGCTGCAGATGGACGATTTCATCCTGTGGGTCACGATCGGCATCATCCTCGGCGGCCGCACCGGCTATGTGCTGTTCTACAACCTCGCGTTCTTCATCCAGCATCCCGCCGAGATTTTCGAGCTGTGGAAAGGCGGCATGTCGTTTCACGGCGGCTTCCTCGGCTGTGTGGCCGCGGTAATCCTGTTTTGCCGCCGCAACAGCCTGCCGATCCTGTCGCTGGGGGATATCACCACCGCGGTCGGTCCGATCGGGCTGTTTCTCGGGCGCATCGCCAATTTCATCAACAGCGAATTGTGGGGCCGGCCGGCCGATGCCAGCGTGCCCTGGGCAATGGTGTTTCCCAATGGCGGGCCGCTGCCGCGCCATCCGAGCCAGCTCTACGAGGCGACGCTGGAGGGAATCCTGCTGTTCACCATCCTCGCGGTGATGATCCGGCTCGGCGCCCTGAAGCGGCCGGGCCTGATCCTCGGCAGCTTCATTGCGATTTACGGCTGTGCGCGTATCGTCGGCGAGTTCTTCCGCGAGCCCGACCCGCAGCTCGGATTTTTGTGGGGCGGCCTGACCATGGGTATGTTGCTGTCGGTGCCGATGGTGATTGCAGGCGCGATCATTATAATGGTGGCATGGCGCCGCGGGCCGCGCCGATCCGTGCCTGATCCCGTCGAGGGAACGCTGTGACCGATTATTCACCGCTGCAATCCGAGATCAAGAAGGTGATCAAGTCGTCCGGGCCGATGCCGGTCTGGCGTTACATGGAACTGTGCCTGACGCATCCCCGGCACGGCTATTACGTTTCGCGCGATCCGCTGGGGCGCGAGGGCGATTTCACCACCGCGCCGGAAGTGAGCCAGATGTTCGGCGAATTGCTCGGGCTGTGGGCGGCGTCGGTGTGGAAAGCGATCGGCTCGCCATCCCTGCTGCGGCTGATCGAGCTTGGACCGGGCCGCGGCACCATGATGGCGGACGCGCTGCGCGCGCTGCGGGTGCTGCCGCCGCTCTATCAGTCGCTCAGCATCCATCTCGTCGAGATCAATCCGGTGCTGCGCGAAAAACAGCGGGCGACGCTGTCGGGTGTTCGCAACCTCGCCTGGCACGACAGCATCGACGGCGTGCCCGACGGTCCGTCGGTGATTTTTGCCAACGAGTATTTCGACGTGCTGCCGATCCATCAGGTGGTGAAGCGGGAAACCGGCTGGCACGAGCGAACGGTCGAGATCGACGGCAACGGCAAACTGGTGTACGGCGCCGCCGCCGAGCCGATGCCTCGTTTCGAGGTGCTGTTGCCGCCGCTGGTGCGCGCCGCACCGGTCGGTGCCGTGTTCGAATGGCGGCCCGACGCCGAGATCATGAAGATCGCGACCCGGGTCCGCGATCAAGACGGCGCGGCGCTGATCATAGATTACGGCCACCTGCGCAGCGACGCCGGCGATACCTTTCAGGCCATCGCCCGCCACAGCTTCACGGACCCCCTGAAAAATCCCGGCCAGGCCGACGTCACCGCCCATGTCGATTTTCAGGCGCTGGTGCGCGCGGCCGAGGATGTCGGCGCCCGCGTCCACGGCCCGGTGCCGCAGGGCGAGTTCCTCAAGCGACTCGGCATCGAAACCCGCGCGGTCACCCTGATGGCGAAGAGCACGCCCGAGGTTTCCGAGGACATTTCCGGCGCCCTGAAGCGGCTGGTCGGCGGCGGACGCGGCGGCATGGGCTCGATGTTCAAGGTGGTCGCGATCTCGGAACCGAACCTGACCACGCTGGCGGGGCTGAGCGATCATGAGCCGATCGACAAGACGGAGCTGGCATGACGCTGGGATCGCCGCTGCTTTCGGCCATTCCCGGCCTGCGCCATGCGTTCTTCACCCGCGACGGCGGCGTCTCGGGCGGCATTTATGCCAGCCTCAATGGCGGCATCGGCTCGAAGGACGATCCCACGCATGTCGCGGAAAACCGCCGCCGGATGGCCGAGCAGATCGGCGTGGCGCCGGCGCATCTTCTCAGCGTGCATCAGACCCATTCTGCCGATGTCGTGGTGGCGACCGGCCCTTGGCCGGGCGCATCGCGACCGCGCGCCGACGCCATCGTGACCCGCACCGAAGGCCTTGCCATCGGCGCCACCGCGGCCGACTGCGGGCCGATCCTGCTGGCCGATCCGAAGGCGCGCGTGATCGGTGCCGCGCATGCGGGGTGGAAAGGCGCGCTGACGGGCATCCTGGAATCCACCGTCGATGCGATGGAAAAACTCGGCGCCGAACGAAGCGGCATGGTCGCCGCCATCGGGCCCCTGATCCGCCAGCACAGTTACGAAGTCGGCGGTGAATTCATCGAGCGGTTCATGCAGGCCGATGCGGAGAACGCGCTGTTTTTCCTTCCCGCCGCGCGCGAGGGCCACGCGATGTTCGACCTTGCGGGGTTCATCCGGATGCGGCTCGAAAACGCCGGGGTTTTGATGATCGACGATGTCGGCCTCGATACCTATTCCGACGATCGCTTCTTTAGCTACCGCCGCTCGGTGCATCGGCAAGAGCCGGATTACGGCCGCCACATTCACGCGATCATGCTGGAAGCCTGACATCCGCGCCGGTGCCTCAACTTGCAAGTGCTTCAAGCGCTTCGACTTGAATGAAAATGATCGGCGCGCGGTCAACGGCTTGCTCATGCTGGTCTCGCCTTTGTGCCGTCCCTGCCCTAGACCTTAACGAGTTTTAACGATATCGCTCGGGGCGATGAGCGACACCATCGTAACCCTGTTCCGGGCCGGCCGGACTGCATCCCGTACCGCGATTGCCGTATTGCTGCTGGCGATGGCGTGCGGCCTCGGCGGCTGCGCCGGCGGCGGAGCCGTCAGTGGGGCGTTCGCCCAGGCCGGCAATGGGGCGACGGTCGCGTTCGAATCGATCGACGGCCCGCCGCCGCAGGTCTTCGACCGGATGGTCGGCGTGCTGGACAGCGAATCGAAGCTTCGCAGCCTGTCGATCGTGTCGCGCGAATCGCCGGCCTCCTATCGCGTGCGGAGCTATCTCGCCGCCCAAGTCAGTCGCGGCCGCGCCACCATCGCGTGGGTCTGGGACGTCTATGACGGTAACCAGCAGCGCGCATTGCGCCTTTCCGGCGAGGAACCTGCCGGCAAGGCCGGACGCGACCCCTGGGCCGCCGCCGACGATCTGGTGCTGCGGCGGATCGCACAGGCCGGATTGAGCGGCCTCAGCAGCATGATCAACGGGACGGCACCTCCGGATGTCGCGCCGTCCGCGCCGGAGCTGCGCGGCCCGGCGGTGGCAAGCGCCGACCAGCCTGCACCGGCCTCGGGGGCGTTCAGCGTCAGTGCCCTCGGCAGCGTTAGTGCCCTCGGCAGCGTTAGCGCCCTCGGCAGCGTTAGCGCCCTCGGCAGCGGCAGCGCGCTCGGCTACAGTGATCGGTGACGACAGATTTACTCGCCGATCGCTGATTTTGCGCAGGAAAACCGGGTTGATGGGTTGCCAGCCAAGGTACGTCCTTGATATCACCTCGCTCGTCGCAAGCGCCGGTTCCACGGGTATTTTGAGATGTTGAACGTCGTATCCAGCAAGGCGCGGGGAGAAGCCTCGATGTCGGCCAAGAACGGCTCCATCAAGCTCGTCGCCGGCAATTCCAATCCTGCCCTGGCGCAGGAAATCGCCAGCTGGCTCCATCTGCCGCCGACCAAGGCGATCGTGCGGCGCTTCGCCGACATGGAGATCTTTGTCGAAATCCAGGAAAACGTCCGCGGCTCGGACGTCTTCATCATCCAGTCGACGTCGTTTCCGGCCAACGACCATCTGATGGAATTGCTGATCATCACCGATGCGCTGCGCCGGGCCTCCGCGCGCCGCATCACCGCCGTGGTGCCCTATTTCGGCTATGCAAGGCAGGATCGCAAATCCGGCTCGCGGACGCCGATTTCGGCCAAGCTGGTCGCCAATCTGATCACCCGCGCCGGCGTCGACCGCGTGATGACGCTCGATCTGCACGCCGGCCAGATCCAGGGCTTCTTCGACATTCCGACCGATAATCTCTACGCCTCGCCGGTGATGGTGCGCGACATCAAGGAACGCTTCGACCTCACCAACGTCATGGTGGTGTCGCCCGATGTCGGCGGCGTGGTGCGCGCGCGTGGCCTCGCCAAGCGCATCAACACGCCGCTCGCGATCATCGACAAGCGCCGCGAACGTGCCGGCGAATCCGAAGTCATGAATGTGATCGGCGATGCTGCCGGCTACACCTGCATCCTGGTCGACGACATTGTCGACTCCGGCGGCACGCTGGTGAACGCCGCCGACGCGTTGATCGCCAACGGCGCCAAGGAAGTCTACGCCTACATTACCCATGGCGTGCTTTCCGGTGGTGCGGCGGCCCGCATCACCTCTTCCAAGTTGAAAGAGCTCGTCATCACCAACTCGATCCAGCCGACCGAAGCGGTTCGTAACGCGCCCAACATCCGCACGCTCTCGATCGCCTCGCTGATCGCCGAAGCCATCGGCCGCACCGCGTCCGAAGAGTCGGTGTCGAGCCTGTTCGATTAGGGCGGGCATCACGTCTCCGCGTAAGGGCGCGACGATAGCTCGCGCTGATAACATTCGCGCGACCCGGTGGCGGATGATGACGGCTGGGTGAGTTACAATTACAATTTCAAATAACCACGACGGTCCCAACGCCGTGTGGGCCGGGACGGCGAGGGATATGCAGGTGATTTGGGTCAAAAGGGAACGGGAATATTTTTGCTGCCGAGACTGGACAGGTAGAAACAGCTTGAATTGCCTCAGCAAATCCGGTTTTTGCAGCACGCCCGCGACGGCGCGATCACCACGCGTATCGCGCCCTTGCCGGCGTAAGAGCGCGTCATATCGGAGAACTCGCCCTCAGCGGACCAGCCGTTCAGGCATATCTTTGCCAGCGCGGCGGTGACGAGCGCGGAGTCGGAGGCCTGCGCTCCGCCGTTGACGACGAAGCTCGCACCCGGCAGCGACTGGAAGGTGGCCGCGATCGATCGATCCGGATCGTAATCATGGGCCGAGAGCGGGCTTCGCCATGACGAAACTAGGCCGCGCCTGTCAGCTTGGCGATCCAGCTTTTCTTGCCACTCTCCGGCTCCGCTGGGGCATCCACCGTCCCGCCGACGACCGCACCGAACGCGGCAAAGAACTCGCCGGCAAGTTTCCTGGCGGTGGAATCGATCAGCCGCTGGCCGAGCTGCGCCAGCTTGCCGCCGATCTGCGCGTCAACCTCGTAATGCAGGATCGTGACCTCAGGGCTTTCGGATTCCAGACGCACCGCGGCGCCGCCCTTGGCAAATCCCGCCACGCCGCCGGATCCCTCGCCGGAAATGCGATAGCTGTTCGGCGGGTCGAGATCGGACAGCGTGACCTTGCCGCCGAAGGTTGCCTTGACCGGCCCGACCCTGAACACCACCGTCGCGGTCATTTCGGTCGGCGAGGACATTTCGAGGTTCTGGCATCCCGGAATGCATTTCTTCAGCACTTCCGGATCGTTGAGCGCCGCCCACACCTTGTCCCTGGACGCAGGAATGCGCTGGCTGTCGTTCATCTGCATGGTTGAATTTCCTCAAGGGGTTTGCAACGTCAGCGGGGCGCGCTGTCCGCGCCTTCGCAGGGTGGTGATTTCAGCCAGGATCGACATCGCGATTTCCTCCGGCGTGATGGCGCCGAGGTCGAGGCCGGCCGGCGCCTTAATTCGATCGAGTGCTGCGGCCGCGATGCCTTCGCCGATCAGCTTCTCGCGCAGCGCGGCCATCTTGCGGCGGCTGCCGACGAAGGCGTGGTACGCGGCATCGATCCCGACCGAAGCCTTCAACGCGGCCTCGTCGCCCTTGCCTTGCGTCGAGATCACGACAAAGCGCCGGGCGTCGTTGAGATGGCGCAGTTCGAACCCGTCGATGATGACATGGGCGTCGGGCTCGGAAGCACGATCGGCCGCGGGCGCCGCGATGGTGACATGGTAGCCTAGCTGCCGCGCCTGTCCCGCCAGCGACATCGCCACCGGACTCGCGCCGAGAACCACCAGCGAAGGATGCGGCAATACCGGCTCGACGAAAATGTCCATGGTGCCCTTGCTCGGGCACATGTTCTGCGCAAAGCGCACGCCGTCGCGGTTCTCGCCGGGCCTGACGCCGAGTTCGGCCAGCAGGTTTTCCGGCTGCACCGAAACCATCCGCGGCTCGCCATCGGCAAGCGCCTCGCGCGCGGCCCTGAGCACCGCGCCGCGCGCGCAGCCGCCGCCGATCCACCCCGCCACAATGCTGCCGTCGGGGCGGATGATCGCCTTGGCGCCGGCCTTGGCGGCGGTCACCGACACCGTGCGCACCACAGTGGCGAGAACGAAGGCCTGCTCGGCCGCCTTGAGCTCGGCCACCAGCTCCATTACCTCGACATGTTTGGTCATGGACGTCTCCTCGGGCGCCTCGCTCACAGCTCAGCCAGATAGGGTTCAAGCTCGGCCAGGCTTTTCAGCGTATTGGCGGGCGCGTAGAGATCGATGTGCGGCAGCGCCGCCTTGATGCCGGCGGCCTCCGGCGCATAGCCCTGCCATGCCATCATCGGATTGAGCCAGACGATGCGGCGGCAGCGCCGGGCGAGCGCCGCCATCTCGCGGCCGAGCAGCGCCGCATCGCCGGTCTCGTAACCGTCGGACACGATCATCACGCAACTGCGCGAATGGATCACCCGCGCGGCGTGCCAGCGGTTGAAGGTCTGCAGGCTTTCGCCGATCCGGGTGCCGCCGCCGGCACCTTGCGCCATGATCGACAAACGATCGAGCGCCCGCGCCGGATCCTTTTCCTTCATCGCGTCGGACACATAGGCGAGCCTTGTGTGGAACAGGAATGCCTCGGCCTCTCGAAACTCGTCCAGCACGCCGTGGATGAAGCGCAGGAACACGCCGGTGTACATGCTCATCGAGCCGGAGGCGTCGAGCAGCATGATCAACCGCAGCGGCTTTGTCTTGCGCTGGCGCCTGACGAGGCTGATCGGCACGCCGCCATGGCTGATATTGCTGTGGATGGTTCTTCGCAGGTCGAGCCGGTAGCCGCGCCGCCGCGCCAGATCGCGCCGGGTCAGCCGCGTGCGCATGATCTTCGCCAGCCGCGCCGCGGCGGCGTGGGCCTGTTCGATCTGGTCGGGATCGGCCAGCTTGCGAAAATCGACCTCGGCCAGGTTGTCGGCGCGCGACGCGCCTTCCATGCGGCCTTCGCCGGCACGATCCTCCGCCGCCTCGTCGGGGGACGGAACCTGGTCCGTCGCCGTCTCGCTTCCGGCGCGTTCGGATTGAGAGTCCTGCAGGCTTTTCAGCGACGGATTGCTGGCCGGCTTCGCCGACCCCGTGGTGATCGATCGCGATTTGACGCGGCGGCCGAGCCAGAATGCGTCGAACAGCCCGTCGAACCGGTCCCAGTCGGATTTCCGCGCCGAGAACAGATGCTTGAACGCGACCCGCAACAGTCCGGGCTTTTCGGCATAGCCTGCGGCCATCAAGGCGGCGGCGTCCTGGCCTTCATGCAGCCCAACAATGAAGGCGTTGTCGCGCAGGGTCTTGAGAAAGGCCGCGAGCCTTGCCGAGACAAGGCGCGAGACCTCGTCGATCTCCCTATAGTCCGGGCTGGCGCCACAGCAGCTCATGCGACCTTCCCCAGCAGACGTTCGGTGACCTCGCGCGTGACGCGCGACTTGTCCTCATGGGTCTTGAGCAGGCACATCAGGGTCTCGTGCACGATCTCGGGGGAATCGTGCAGGTCGCGCACGTTGAGCCCGACCAGCGCCGCCGCCCAATCCAGCGTCTCGGCAACGCCGGGCACCTTGCGGAGTTCCTCCTTGCGGATGTTCTCGACCAGCCGCGCGATCTGCAATGACAGCGACGCCCCGGCGCCCGCGATCCGCGCCATGATGATGCGCGCCTCGCGATCCACATCGGGATAATCGACATAGTGATAGAGACAGCGGCGCCGCAGCGCGTCGGAAAGTTCGCGGGTGCCGTTCGAGGTCAGGACCACATGCGGGATCGTGGTCGCGGTAATTGTCCCGAGTTCGGGGATCGAGACCTGGAAGTCGGACAACAGCTCGAGCAGGAACGCCTCGAACTCGTCGTCGGCGCGATCGATTTCGTCGATCAGCAGCACCGGCGGCTTGTCGCGGCGGATCGCCGCCAGCAACGGCCTCTCAAGCAGGTATTTTTCCGAGAAGATCTGATCCTCGATGCTGTCGGCGTTGTCGCGATGGGCCTGGATCGCCAGCAATTGCCGCTGGTAGTTCCATTCGTACAGCGCCGACGATTGATCGAGGCCCTCATAGCACTGCAACCGTATCAGTTCGGTCGCATGCGCGGCGGCCAGCGCCTTCGCCACCTCGGTCTTGCCGACGCCGGCTTCACCTTCGAGCAGCAGCGGGCGCCGGAGCAACGCCATCAGCGAGATCGCGGTCGCAAGTTCGCCGTCGGCGATATAGCCGCTAGCTGCCAGCGCTTGCGCGATCTCTTCGCGGTTGTTCATGGCCAGTGCGTCTTCCGGTTCGCTCGTCTCATTGCGGCCTTCCTGCCCGTCATTGCGAGGAGCCAACGGGTCGCGCGAAATGCGCGCCCGATGACAGGCTCCGCGACGAAGCAATCCATCTTTGCCTGGCGGCATGGATTGCTTCGCTGCGCTCGCAATGACGAAGCGTGCGTTACGCGAACACGCCCAGGCTCTTCGCCGCGCGCCAGTTGCGCCAGTAGTCGTGCGGCATCTGGATGTGGGTCGAACCGAGGAACGAGAAGGCGTCGTTGACGGCATTGGAAAACGCCGGCACGCCGCCGACATTGGGGCTTTCGCCGACGCCCTTGGCGCCGATCGGGTGATGCGGCGACGGCGTGACGGTGAAGTCGGTTTCCCAGTGCGGCGTCTCGACCGCGGTCGGCATGAAGAAATCCATGAACGAGCCGGTCACCACATTGCCATCGTCGTCATAGCGGATTTCCTGGCCCATCGCGATCGCGAAGGCTTCGGTCAAGCCGCCATGCACCTGGCCCTCGATGATCATCGGGTTGATCCGGGTGCCGCAATCGTCGAGCGCGTAGAAGCGGCGGATCTTGTAAACCCCGGTATCGACGTCGATGTTCATCACGCAGATATAGGCCCCGAACGGATAGGTCATGTTGGGCGGATCGTAATAGCTGACCGCCTCGAGGCCCGGCTCCATGCCCGGCGGCACCGAGTTGTACGCCGCCCAGCAGATGTCCTTCATCGACAGCGACTTTTCCGGCAGGCCCTTGACGCGGAAACCGTCGATGTCCCATTCGAGGTCGCCTTCATGGACCTCGAGCTTGTAGGCGGCGATCATCTGCGCCTTGGCCTTGATCTTGCGCGCGGCCATGGCGATCGCGGCGCCCGCCACCGGCGTCGAGCGCGACCCGTAGGTGCCGAGCCCGTAGGGCGCGGTGTCGGTGTTGCCTTCCTCGACCATGATGTTGTCGGCGGGAATGCCGATCTCGGTGGCGATAATCTGCGCCCAGGTGGTCTCGTGGCCCTGGCCGGTGCTCTTGGTGCCGACGCGGGCGATGCCGGCGCCGGTCGGATGCAGGCGTATCTCGCAGGAATCGAACATCGCGATGCCCAGGATGTCGCAATTCTTCGACGGGCCGGCGCCGACGATCTCGGTGAAGAACGACACGCCGAGGCCCATGATCTCGCGGGTCTCGCCGCGCTTGAACGCGGCACGCTGCGCCGCCTGCTCCTTGCGCAGGCCGGCATAGTCGACGGTTTCCATCATCTTGCGCATCGCGGTGTGATAGTCGCCGGAGTCGTATTCCCACCCGAGCGCGGAGTGATAGGGGAATTGCTCCGGCTTGATGAAGTTCTTCAGCCGCAATTCCGCCGGATCCATCCCGAGCTTCTGGGCCAGAATGTCCATGCCGCGCTCGATGCAATAGGCCGCCTCCGTCACCCGGAACGAGCAGCGATAGGCGACGCCGCCCGGCGCCTTGTTGGTGTAGATGCCGTCCACCGACAGATGCGCGACCGGGAAGTCATAGGAGCCGGTCACGATGTTGAAGAAGCCGGCCGGCCATTTCGACGGATCGGCGCAGGCATCAAAGGCGCCGTGATCGGCCAGCACGTGGACGCGCAGGCCGGTGACCCTGCCCTCCCTGGTCGCGGCGATCTCGGTGGTCATGTGGTAATCGCGCGCGAACGAGGTCGCGGTCAGGTTTTCGATGCGGTCCTCGACCCATTTTACGGGTTTGCCGGTGACGATCGAGGCCACCGCGGCGCAGATGTAGCCGGGATAGGCGCCCACCTTGTTGCCAAAACCGCCGCCGACGTCGGGCGAGATCACGTGAATCTTCTGTTCCGGGATCTTGGCGATCAGCGCCACCACGGTGCGGATCACATGCGGCGCCTGGAAGGTGCCCCAGATCGACAGCTCGCCCCTGATCTTGTCGAACGAGCACACGCACTGGCAGGTCTCGAGCGGCGACGGATGGGTGCGATGATAGGAGATCATCTCCTTGATCGTGACCTCCGCCTTGCGGAAGGCGGCGTCGGTGAGGTCCTTGTCGCCAACCGTCCACTCGAAGATGTGGTTGTGATGCTTGCGCGGGCCGTGCGCGCCGGTGGTCTTGCCGGCGAGGTCCTCACGCAGCACCGGGGCATCGGCGTCCATCGCCTTGAACGGATCGATCACCACCGGAAGCGGTTCATACTCGACCACGACCTTGTTGATGCCGTCATCGGCCGCATAGCGGTCGGTGGCGACCACGAAGGCGACTTCCTGATTCTGGAACAGCACCTTGCCGTCGGCCAATACCATCTGCACGTCGCCGGCCAGGGTCGGCATCCAGGCGAGGTTGACGGTCTTCAGCGTCTCGGCGGTGATGACCGCCAGCACGCCCGGCACCTTCAGCGCCTCTTCCGAGTTGATCGACTTGACCCGCGCATGGGCGTGCGGCGAGCGGACAAAATCGCCGTGCAGCATGCCCGGCAGCTTCAGATCGTCGACATAATTGCCCTTGCCCTGGGTGAAGCGGGCGTCCTCGACGCGCTTGCGCTTGCAGCCCATGCCTTCGAGGGCAGCGGTGCGTTGTTCCCGCGTGGGAGTCATGTCATTCATTCCGCAGCCTCCTTGAATTCGACGCCATTGATCTTGTCGGCGGCGTACTGGATCGCCCTGACGATGTTCTGGTAGCCGGTGCAGCGGCAGATGTTGCCGGAGATGCCCATCCGGATTTCCGCCTCGCTCGGTCTGGGATTTTCGTGCAACAGCCGCTGCGCGCGCAGGATCATGCCGGGCGTGCAGAAGCCGCATTGCAGGCCGTGCATCATCCGAAAGCCTTCCTGCAGCGCCGACAGCGAACCGTCGGCGTTGGCGACGCCCTCGATGGTGGTGATCTCCGAGCCCTGGGCCTGCACCGCGAGCACGGTGCAGCTTTTCACCGACATGCCGTCAAGATCGACGGTGCAGGCGCCGCAATGGGTGGTCTCGCAGCCGATATGGGTGCCGGTGAGCGAGAGGTTCTCGCGGATGAAATGCACCAGCAGCGTGCGCGGTTCGACGAGGCCTTCGACCTCGGCACCGTTCACTTTCATGGTCAGATGGGTCTTTGCCATTTTTAATCCCTTTCTCAACCGGCGCGGCCGGCGGCGCGGGTCAGCGCCCGCGTCACCATGATGCCGCCGACATGTTTGCGGTATTCCGCCGGCCCGCGGGCATCCGCGGCCGGCGACATGATCGCCACCGCCGCCGCGGCGGCCTTTTTGAGCGTTGCGGCGTCGAGGCTGGTTCCGATCACGGCCTTGGCCGCATCGGCCGCCAGCAGCGGGGTTTCGTGCAGATTGGTGAGGCCGATCGCGCAGCTTGCGACCTTGCCGCCAGCCATGGTGAGAACGACCGCAGCCGCGGCGGTGGCGTAATCGCCGATCTTGCGTTTCAGCTTCTCATAGGCGTAACCGTGACCGGCGGCCGGTGCGGGAATGGAAATCAAGGTCAGGATTTCGCCGGGTTCAAGCGCCGTGAAATAGGCGCCCTGGTAGAATTCGGAAGCCGCGATGTCGCGCGCGCCGGCAGTGCCTTCGAGCCGGTAGCTCGCGCCCAGGGTCATCATCAGCGCCGGCATGTCGTTGCCGGGATCGCCATTGGCGACATTGCCGCCGATCGTGCCCATATAGCGCACCTGCGGATCGGCGATCAGAAGCGCGGTCTCGTGCAGGATCGGCAGCGATTTTGCGATCTCGTCCGAGGCCAGCAGTTCGTGCTGGGTGGTCATGGCGCCGATCACGATGCGGTTGGCCTCGCGGCGGATGCCCTTCAACCCGGCGATGCCATGCAGATCGACCAGATGTTCGGGGGTGGCGAGCCGAAGCTTCATCATCGGGACCAGGCTGTGACCGCCGGCCAGCGGACGGGCCTCCTCGCCCAGCGTCGACAGTAATTTGACCGCATCGGCCACGGTCGCGGGCCGGTGATAGCTGAATGAGCCAGGAATCATCGTCTCCTCCATTCGTCCTCTCGGGCTGCCTTAACGGGGCGCGCGGACGCTGGAGGGCACGCTCTCTCTGCGCGTTCTGGCGCGCAATCACGGGGGCACAAGGTCGCGAAATTCGCACGAGTTGCCGAGTTCCGCGCACGAAATGCGTCAGTCTTGTCGACCTAATCGCGTGAAGGGCGCTGACGATCTCTCTCGCCCAGTTTGCGGAGAGGGGTGAATTGGTTCGCGCCGTCGCGGATTCGATTCAGAGCGGTATGGTCAGGCGTGGCGCCTGGCGAGCCCGAGCCGCGCCTTGACCTCGGCGATCTTGGCGCGGCTCACGGGAACCCGATGCGGGGATGGGCCATCAAGCTCGATCACCGCGCCGTCGCCCTCCTTGCGAACGAAGCTGACATACGGGATCGCCACGATATGACTGCGATGCACCCGGACGAACAGGCCGGGATCGAGTTGCGCTTCGGCCTCCGAGATCGACCAAGGACACATCCGCTCGCGGGTGCCGTCGTGGACCCGGGTGTAATGGGCGTCGGCCCTGACGCTGCGGACATTCGACGTATCGATGAAATGCGTGCCGTCGGCGCCCTCGACCGGCAGGCGCGCCACCGGCGCGGCGCGGGGCGGCTGGCCCAACCCGCCGAGCGGGGCCGTTATCACCCGCTGCCCCGCGGCTGCGGTCGAGGCCAATGCCGGAGCAAAGGCGTCGGCGGCCGTCGTCTCTGTTTCCGCGAAAGGCCGGCCGGCATCGTCCGGCAGGTCGCGCACCGAGCGCCGGCGCGGGTCGGGCACCAGCGACAGCAGGAAGCCGGCCGCGATCACGAAACAGAACAGCGCCACCACCAGCGACAGAACCTGTTGCGAGGCGGCGAGCCCTCCGCCATGGTGATGCGACTCGGCCGATATCGGAACAAAATGCACGCCTTCCATGGCGGTATAGTGCATGCCCGACACCGCGACGCCGAACGCGATCGAGCTCACGATCAACCGGATGCCGGCCTGCCGGGCGAGGAACGCGCGCAGGCCGCCATAGGCCGCGACGATCGCCACCAGCACCGACAGCGACACGATCGAACCGTCATGCTCCATCGCGAAATTGCCGGCGAGGCCGTGCATGCCGACATAATGCATGCTGGCGATGCCGGCCCCCATCAGCACCGCCGAGGACACCACGCGCCGCAGCGACGGCTCGCCGATGCTGACGAAAAACAGCGATATGCCGACCACCAGCGCGCAGATCAGGAACGAGATAATGGTGGGAAGCACGAGATAGACGGTATCGGCCGGGATCGGTGCGGCCAGCATGCCGATGAAATGCATGGTCCAGATGCCGATGGCAAGAAAGCCGGCAGCACCCGCCAGCAACACACGACGGCTCACGCCCGGCGTCGCGCGGATGCGTGCCGCGAGGCCGAAGCCGGTGTAACCACCCAGGATCGCGATCACCACCGAGAGCGCGACGAGATAGGGATCGTGTCCTTCGAACATGATCGTCTCGGCCGCCCGTCTCCACGGGCATGCCTCCTCCCGCCGCCAAGCTTACATGCGCGGCGGCGGAAATGACAATCGACCTTGAAGGCGCCCTGGGCTTTCCTTGGCTTACACGATCCCCGCCGCGACCTGGCCGCGCAGCCGTTCCAGGCTGAGCAGCGTGTTGGCGCAGGCTTCCGCGACCTCGATGCCCTTGATGGCAAAATGCTTGCGGAAGAAATCGAAATGCGCAGCACTCTCATGGAACTGCTGCGGCGTCAGCACCGCCGAGAACACCGGCACTTCGGTTCGCAACTGCACATCCATCAGCGCCTTGATCACGGTGTCGGCGACAAATTCATGGCGATAGATGCCGCCATCGACCACCAGTCCCGCCGCCACGATCGCGGTGTAACGGCGGGTCTTGGCGAGCAGTTGGGCGTGCAGCGGGATCTCGAACGAGCCCGGCACCTCGAACAGATCGATGCGCGCGCGTTCGATGCCGCGCGCCTCGATCTCCTCGAGGAAGGCTATGCGGCATTCCTCGACCACCTGGCGGTGCCACGAGGACTGCACGAAGGCGACCCGCTGCGGTTTGGCGAAGCGTGGATAAGCGGCAACCGGAGGACGGTCGATGGTTCCGGAAGCGACGTTGGCTTCGGAAACGTTCTCGACCCCGCGGGCGTCCTTTACGGCGGAAGATTGTTCGGCTTGGAGGGTATCTTGTAACATCTGATTCATGGCTTTCCTCTTTCAGGACCAGAATCAGGGCATACGGAACGACGCGCCGCGCGGAAAATGCGGCTGTCGCGACCGTTCTCTTTCATCCGGACTTTAACCGTCGGCTTCGGAATCACACCGAATCTGCTGACCCTTCTTCCCCAAAATTCCTGCAGGGGATCCCTGCAAGGATTTCTGGAAGAAGGCGCTCGCGGGCTTGGGCCAATTCGCCCTTACCGCCGGTGGGGACTTTCACCCCGCCCTGAGAACATCTTGAATTTGCGCGTTTTAAGCGCGGCCGCCCGGTATGAGCGGCCTGAGCAGAACTATGACCAATCGCCGGGACGCCAGCAAGCACCTTGCCATGGGGAATTTGCATGTCCCCCTTGCTCCAGAGCGAGACCCGGGTGCGAGAATCCGGGTCGATTCGGACGGCGGAAGTCGACGATTAGAGCGTTTTCGAGCGAAGTGGATCCGGTTCGCGCGAAAAAAACGCGTCGAAATAACGACTGGACCCCGGCTCTGATTCGATCGGAGCCGGGGTCTCGCCCGCGCCCCGGGTGAATTCGCCGGGCCAGACTCGTATTGAGCGAAACCGATTCCGGTTTGTTCTCAAATTAATAAGTATGACGCGGATCAGCTGTGGACGAGCGCCGCTTTGCCTGTGGACGGACTCCGGGCCCGGTTGCGCGGATTCCGCAAATCACATCAGTTGATCCTCGCAACGCCCCGGGGCGAAGGGGATTGCAGTCGGCAGCAACACGTTATGTCAGCGTGTGTCGACCTGCTGCGTGCGTACCAACCACCGTATCTGAATTTGCAAAGGCAAGGTCGAGACGGCATGTCCCTGCTCGAAGGCATTATCGATTCCCGGAACAACCCGCTCGCGGTGGTCGAAGACATCGCCGCCGATCACAACTGGTCGTTCGAACGCTCCGGCGAAGACGAAGTGACGATCGTCTCCAAGGGAGAATGGACCGATTACCAGCTGTCCTTCACCTGGATGGCCGAGATCGAGGCGCTGCATCTGGCTTGCGCCTTCGACATGAAGATTCCGGCGCCGCGCCGCGCCGAGGTGCAGCGGCTGATCGCAGCCGTCAACGAGCAATTGTGGGTCGGGCATTTCGATATCTGGACCCATACCGGCATGATCATGTACCGGCAGGCGCTGGTGCTGCCGGACGGCCTCACCGCCTCGACCGCGCAATGCGAGAGCATGCTGGTCGGCGCCATCCATGCCTGCGAGCGCTATTATCCGGCGTTCCAGTTCGTGGTCTGGGCCGGCAAGACATCAGCGGAAGCCATGAGTGCAGCGATGTTCGACACCGAGGGCGAGGCGTAGGCGTCGGTCTGCGCGGCAAATACGCTTGCAACAATTCAGCGTCGTCCCGGCCAGGCGAGCATCGCGAGCGCGAGCCGGGACCTATACGCCGTGTCGCCGATGTTTTGCACGGCGCTTGTTGCCTATGTCTCGATGAAATAGAAACGCTGGGGGATATGGGTCCCGCCGTTCGCCGGGACGACGTGAGGTATTTGTCTCTGATGACTTTGCGCGCCGCTGACACATTACAGGATATCAAGGGCCCCATCGTCCTCGCCGGCGCGGGGAAAATGGGCGGCGCGATGCTGTCGGGCTGGCTGGCGCAGGGACTGGATGCAAAGCACGTCAGTGTGATCGAGCCGCATCCCTCCGACGAGGTCCGCGCGCTGGCCGCCAAGGGCATTCGCCTCAATCCGTCCCCCAGGGAGATCGGCGCCGCCGCCACGCTGGTGGTCGCCCTCAAGCCGCAGATGTTCCGTGAAGCCGGCGCAATGCTGAAATCCTTTGCCGCCCCCTCCACGCTCGTGGTGTCGATCATGGCGGGCGCCACCATCGCATCGATCGAGCAGGTCTGCGGCGGCATGGTGGTGCGCGCCATGCCCAACACGCCGGCTGCGATCGGCCGCGGCATCACCGTCGCGGTGGCGGCAAGCGATGTCAGCCCGGCGCAGCGCGCGATCGCCGATGCGCTGTTGCGCGCCACCGGATCGGTCGAGTGGATCGACGACGAGAGTTTGATGGACGCGGTGACCGCCGTCTCCGGTTCCGGGCCGGCCTATATCTTCCTGCTCGCCGAAGAACTGGCGCGCGCCGGCGTCGAGGCCGGCCTGCCACTGGCGCTTGCCACACAACTCGCGCGCGAAACCGTCGCCGGCTCCGGCGAATTGCTGCATCGCTCAGAGTTGGCCTCCGCCACGCTGCGCCAGAACGTCACCTCGCCCGGCGGCACCACCGCCGCCGCACTCGAGGTGCTGATGGGAAAAGACGGCCTGCAGCCGCTGCTGACGCGCGCGGTCGCCGCGGCGACGCGGCGATCGAAGGAACTGGCGAAGTAGTTTTCGCTAACCCGCCCCGAAGCGCTTGTTGAAGGCCTCGACATTGACAAGGCCGCGGGCGTGGCGGCCCTCGCCGATGCGGCGCTCGCTATTGAAGGCCTCGACCTCGAACCGGATCACCCGGCGCTCCACCGCGATCACGCATGCGCGTGGTCCGCACGGTCGCGCCCACCGGCGTCGCGGCAAGATGGCGGATATCGACCTCGGTGCCGACCGTGACCCAGCCCGGTGCAAGCTGCGCCTTGATGGCGTCGCCCGACGCCAGCTCCATTTGCAGGATCATCATCGGGGTTGCGAACACCATCGGCATGCCGGCGAGCAGATGCCCCACCGTTTGCTCCGGCGGCACCACCAGCCTGCGCTCGGCGCTCATGCCGACCTTGATGACGTCGCGTGCATCCATGATTTTTACCTTGGAAACTACAATCACCGTCATTCCGGGGCGTGCGAAGCACGAGCCCGGAATCCATACTCCCGATCGTGGTTATGGATTCCGGGCCTGCGCCAAGCGGCGCATCCCGGAATGACGAGGGAAGCTACTTCTTCGCCGCCGCCGCGCGTTCCACGAAGGTCTTGCCGCCCTTCATCTTGTGGGCGAGCGGGGCTTCGTTGATCTGGATCACAACCGCGTCGGCATCGACGCCGAGGTTCTTCACCAGCGCCTGCGTGATGTCGCGCATCATGCCGGCCTTCTGTTCATCGGTGCGGCCGGCGGCCATGCTGACGGTGATTTCTGGCATTTTGGGTCTCCCGTATTTTTCACTTCTCGTCATGGCCGGGCATAGTAGTCTGCTCTTCGCAGATGACGTAAACTTGTCGCAGATCCCGGCCATCCACGACCTTCTCCATCAAACAAGACGTGGATCGCCCGTGCACAAGCGCCCCGGAATGACGCCGGAATGAATAGTTAACCCCACCTCAAGTCATACGGCCTTGGCTCAGTTCCACTTCGCGCGTGCTTAGCGACGATCTGCGTACTTCGCCGACCACGAAAGCTGCGGCCCTTGGTTTGCGCCTCGCGCTTATTTCTGCAGATATGCCTCGCGATCCTCTCGGCGCGCCGTTCGGCGCCGAGGATCAGATCCTTGATCAGCACCTGCGGACCCGCCGGATCGCCTTCTCGTCCGAGCCCTGGATGATCACGCAAGGCGAATTGCGCCGGTCGGCGTATTTGAGCTGGTTGCCCATGTTCTTGGGATTGCCGAGATAGAGCTCGGCGCGAATGTTGGCGTTGCGCAGCGCCGCGACCATCTTCTGGTAATCGGCGACGCGATCGCGGTCGAACACCGTGACCACGACGGGACCGAAGTCAGGTTTGGTGTCGAGCTTGCCGAGCATCGTCAGCGCGGCCTGCAAGCGCGACACGCCGATGGAAAAACCGGTCGCCGGCACCGGCTCGCCGCGAAAGCGCGACACGAGGCCATCATAGCGCCCACCGCCACCGACCGAGCCGAAGCGCACGGGGCGGCCTTTTTCGTCCTTTGTCTCTAGCGTGAGTTCGACCTCATAGACCGGGCCGGTGTAGTATTCGAGGCCGCGCACGACGGAAGTATCGATCAACACGCGCACGTCCGGATTTTTTGACGTAGCAGCATAGCCCGCGCTCTCAACGAGTTCTCCAATCGCCTGCAACTCATCGAGGCCTTGTTGAAAGGTCTGGCTTTGGAAGTTGGCCCGTAGCAGCTTTACGGTATCAAGATTGTGCGCTCCACCGCTTCCGTCCTCATTATGACGAACGGCTTGGATCGTTGGTGTAGTCAAAAAAAGAAGCGATTGGATTTGCTCGCCTCCAAGCCCCGCGCCCTTCGTAAAATCTCCGCTCTCGTCCTTGCGGCCTTCGCCGAGCAATTGCCTAACGCCTTCGACGCCAAGTCGATCCAGCTTATCGATCGCCCGCAGCACCGTCAGCCTGCGTCCGGCATTCTCCTCGCCGCCAAGGCCGATACTCTCCATCACCCCATCAAGCACTTTGCGGTTGTTCACCTTCACCACATAGCTGCCTCGCGGAATCCCCAGCGCTTCCATCGTATCGGCCGCCATCATGCACATTTCGGCATCGGCGGCGGGCGAGGCGCTTCCCACCGTATCGGCATCGAACTGCATGAACTGGCGGAAGCGTCCCGGGCCCGGCTTCTCGTTGCGGTAGACATAGCCGGCGCGGTAGCTGCGATAGGGTTTTGGCAGATGGTCAAAATTCTCGGCGACATAGCGCGCCAGCGGCGCGGTCAGGTCGTAGCGCAGCGAAATCCACTGCTCGTCATCGTCCTGGAACGAGAACACGCCCTCATTGGGCCGGTCCTGGTCGGGCAGGAACTTGCCGAGCGCGTCGGTGAATTCCATCGCCGGCGTCTCCACCGGCTCGAAGCCGTAGCGTTCATAGACTTCGCGGATTTTCTCCACCATCGCGCGCGTCGCCGCGATCTCGGCGGGGCCGCGATCGGCGAGCCCGCGTGGCAGCCGGGCTTTGAGTTTCTGGGGTTTTTTGGGTTTGTCGGCCATGGGGCGCGTTGGTACCAGCGCCGGCGCGATGCGGCAACAGTGCCGTCCTCGCGCCTGACGTCGAATTCGTCATGCCCGCCCTTGTGCCGGGCATCCACGTCTTTGCCGCGCTAAAAGGAAAACGTGGATGGCCGGGTCAAGCCCGGCCATGACGAGAATTGCCGACTGGCCGTGCTGTCTCCGCCACCGCTCACAGCACCTTTCTGATCCAGTTGTGCGGATCGGGCACGCGTCCGTACTGGATGTCGACCAGCTTCTTGCGCAGCCCCATGGCGACGGGGCCGGCCGCGCCGCCGTTGATGACGAAATCGCCGCTCGCCGAACACACCTTGCCGATCGGCGAGATGACGGCCGCCGTGCCGCAGGCGAACGCCTCTTTCAGCTTGCCGCTGGCGGCATCACTGCGCCACTGGTCGATTGTGTAGAGTTCCTCGCGCACCGGTGTGCCGGAAGCCTTCGAAAGCGCGATGATCGAATCGCGGGTGATGCCCGGCAGGATGGTGCCGAGCGGCGGCGTCACCAGCGAGCCGTCGTCGAACACGAAGAAAACGTTCATGCCGCCGAGTTCCTCGATGTAGCGGCGCTCGATCGCATCGAGGAACACCACCTGATCGCAGCCGTGATTGATGGCCTCGGCCTGCGCGCGCAGGCTCGCGGCGTAATTGCCGCCGCATTTGACGGCGCCGGTACCGCCGATGGCGGCGCGCGTGTAGTTCTGCGACACCCAGATCGAGACCGGCGCTGGTCCACCCTTGAAATAGGAGCCGACCGGCGAGGCGATCACGGCGAAGATGTATGCGGCGGAAGGCTTCACGCCGAGGAAGACCTCGCTGGCGATCATGAAGGGCCGCAGATAGAGACTGCCCTCGCCGCCCGGGATCCAGGCGCGGTCAATGCCCACGAGCTGCTCGACCGCTTCAATGAAGACAGCCTCGGGTACCGGCGCCATGGCCATGCGCTCAGCCGAATTGTGGAAGCGCCTTGCATTGGCGTCGGGGCGGAACAGGTTCACGCCGCCGTCCTCGCGCTTGTAGGCCTTGAGGCCTTCGAAAATCTCCTGCGCGTAATGCAGCACGGCCGTGGCCGGATCGAGCGGGAAATTGGCGCGCGCCTCGATGCGCGCGCCGTGCCAGCCACTCGCCTGGTCGTAGCGGACGATGGCCATGTGATCGGTGAAAATCCGGCCGAAGCCGGGGTCAACCAGCCGTGCCGCGCGCTCCTTCTCGGGAGTCGGATTTGTCGTCGGCTGGATTTCGAATTTCAAACTCATTTTCTTGCTTCCCGCCCTTGCTTCCCGATTCCGGAACCGGCGCGATTTCCGGCGCCGGCCTGTCTCGTCGGGCCTGCTGGCCCGATTTCGGAGGTTCTAAGTGGTTTGACGCCTGACCTTCGCCCACGCCGGTCCTTTAGGCCGGTTTCGGCTTTGGCGGAATGCACGAAGTCCAGTATGTTTGCCGAGATGTCGCTCGACAATCGCTCGGTAGTAGAATTGACGGCCGCAGCCTTTGGTTTGTTCGGCCGTTTGAACCGTCACCGCGCACGAAACGATCTAATATTTCGTCGATGGTGGACAGTTTTGTAACATTGAACCCAAGATATGTCAATATGGCTGACATAAATGATGGCTGACATGAATTTTTCGGGCATCTCGACCGACCCCAATTCGAAGGCCGCCGGGCGATCGGCGGCCCCGCGGTCGGGCGATTTGCGCTGGGACATCATCGAGCTGTTGTTCTTCGCCTATCGGGACTTCGTCGGTGACGCCGACCATGAGCTCGAGGCTTTCGGTTTCGGGCGGGCGCATCACCGGGTGCTCCATTTCGTCCACCGTTATCCCGGCCTCAAGGTGGCCGATCTCCTGGACGTGCTGCGCATCACCAAGCAATCGCTGGGACGGGTTCTCAAGCAATTGCTCGATGAAGGGTATATTGTGCAGCAGACCGGCAATGACGACCGGCGGCAACGCCTTCTTTTCGCCACCGCCAAGGGCGAGGCGCTGGTCGCCAGGCTTGCCGGCCTGCAGACGGATCGGATCAACCGCGCGCTGCGCGACATCGGGCCAGCGGGCGCGGATACGGTCCGCCAGTTCCTGCGCGCGATGATCGATCACGACGATCCCGACAAGGTGCTGGAAATCATCCTCGGCGCCGGCGGCACAACCGGCAACGCAAAGGAATAAGGCAAAGGAATGAACGTCGCCCAGGCTGCAACCCTCGCCCGAACGCCGCCGCGACCGGCCGACGACGCGCCGCATCTGCTGCTGGTCGATGACGACCGCCGTATCCGTGATCTGCTGTCGCGTTTCCTGTGCGGCGAAGGCTACCGCGTCACCACGGCGATGAGCGCCAGCGACGCCCGCGCCAAGCTGCTCGGCCTGCATTTCGATCTGTTGATTCTCGATGTGATGATGCCCGGCGAAACCGGGTTCGACCTCGCCCGCTTCATCCGCACCTCGTCGTCGGTGCCGATCGTGATGCTGACGGCGCGCCATGAGCCGGAAAGCCGGATCGAGGGCCTGCAGATCGGCGCCGACGATTATGTCGCCAAGCCGTTCGAGCCGCGCGAGCTGCTGCTGCGGATCGGCAATATTCTCAAGCGCACCGCGCCGCCGCCGGTGGAGACGCTGGAGCAGGTCGCGTTCGGACCCTACGTCTATCGGCTGGATCGCGGCGAACTGCGCCAGGGCGACGAGGTCATTCATCTCACCGATCGCGAGCGCGACATGCTGCGCATCCTCGCGGTGACGCCGGGCGAAACCGTTCCACGCAGCGCCCTCACCGGCGACGGCACCGTCAATGAGCGCGCGGTCGACGTGCAGATCAACCGGCTGCGGCGCAAGATCGAGCGCGATCCCGCCAATCCGCTGTTCCTGCAGGCGGTGCGCGGCGTCGGCTACCGCCTGGTCGCATCGCCATGAATCCCGCTTGATGAATCCCGCGCCATGAGCACGCTCGACTCCGGCCTGACGCTGATCCGCACCGCCGCCGGCCGCGTCTCCGCCGCCAATGGCTGGATGGGCAACGCGTTCAAGGCCTGGATGCCGACCGGGCTCTATGCCCGCGCGCTGCTGATCATGATCGTGCCGATGGTGGTGCTGCAGTCGGTGGTGGCGTTCGTGTTCATGGAGCGACACTGGAACACCGTGACGCGGCGCTTGTCGGCCGCGGTGGTGCAGGACGTCGCCGCGCTGATCGACGTCTACACTGGATATCCGCAGGACAAGGACCGCTCGCAGTTGCGGCGTATCGCCCAGCAACGGCTCGGGCTGGTGGTCGATTTCCTCCCCGTCGGCGACATGCCGCCGCCGGGCCCGAAGCCGTTCTTCTCGCTGCTCGACCAGTCGCTCTCGGTGCAGCTTGGCCGGCAGATCGGCCGGCCGTTCTGGATCGATACCGTCGGCCGCTCCAATCTGGTGGAGATCCGCATCCAGCTCAACGACGCGGTGATGCGGATTTTCGCCCAGCGCAGCGCGGCCTATGCCTCGAATTCGGAGATCTTCCTGTTCTGGATGGTCGGCACCTCGTCGATCCTGCTGATCGTCGCGGTGCTGTTCCTGCGCAACCAGATCAGGCCGATCCTGCGCCTCGCCGACGCCGCCGAAAGCTTCGGCAAGGGCCGCGAAGCGCCGAACTTCCGTCCCCGCGGCGCACGCGAGGTGCGCCGCGCCGCGCAGGCATTCCTGGAGATGAAAGCGCGCATCGAGCGCTCGATCGAGCAGCGCACCGCGATGCTGGCCGGCGTCAGCCACGATCTGCGCACCATCCTGACCCGCTTCAAGCTCGAACTGGCGCTGATCGGCGACAGTCCGGAAGTCGACGGCATGCGCAAGGATGTCGACGAGATGTCCGGCATGCTGGAGGCCTATCTCGCTTTCGCGCGCGGCGACAGCGGCGAGAACGCGCAGCCCACCGACATGGCCCAGGCGCTGGAGGAATTGCGCAGCGACGCCGAGCGCAACGGCCACACCGCGACGGTGTCGTTCCACGGCCTGCCTGTGGTGACGGTGAAGCCGGCCTCGTTCAAGCGCTGCCTCGGCAACCTCGTGTCCAACGCGGCGCGCCACGCCAAGGCGATCGCGATCACCGGCCATCGCGATCACCGCTACCTGACCGTCACGGTCGACGATGACGGATCGGGCATTCCGCGCGAGATGCGCGAGGAAGTGTTCAAGCCGTTCCTGCGGCTCGACGACGCCCGCAACCAGGACGAGGGCGGCACCGGGCTTGGCCTTGCCATCGCCCGCGATATCGCGCGCTCGCATGGCGGCGACATCACGCTCGGCGACAGCCCGATGGGCGGGCTGCGTGCCGCGGTGCGGATACCGGTTTAGGACTCTATTTCTCCCTCGCCCCGCTTGCGGGGAGAGGGTTGGGTGAGGAGGCCTCTCTACGCGTTCGGACTCGCGCATAGGTCCCCTGACCCGGCGCTACGCGCCGACCTCTTCCCGCAAGCGGGGAGAGGTGCGTCGGAGGCTACTTCGGCAGCAGGTTTTTGAGTTTTTCCGCGTCCTTGATGTTCATCTTGAAGCCGCCGGGCATCACGATGTCGCCGGGCTTCTGATCGGGCTTGCAGGGGCCGAGCCACTTCGCCTCGATCGTCGAGGTGACATCGTGCGGCAAGCCGGCCGGCCCCTTTTCGCTGTGTGCGGTGGACTTGACGGTGTAGGCGGAATTGAAATCGCCGGTGATCTCGGAATGCGAGGTCATCGTCACGCCGCCGACGCCGCACACCGAATCCGACACATAGCCGGTGGCGGTCTTCTCGATGTCGCGCTTGGAGCATGCCTCCTTCGCCACCGGCGAGAACGCCGTGCTCATTTGCTTGTCGGTGGTCTCGTCGGTGCAATGCTGCATGGTCATCTCCGGCAGCACCGAGCCGGTCTTCACGATCTTCATTTCCCACAGGCCGGGCTTGCGCAACGGCATGTCATCGGCGCGCGCACCACGCGGCAGCATCGCCAGCAGAGCGAATCCCAGGCAAAACAAGACAAGTTGTCGCGTCATGTTTCCGCGCTCCCGTGAGTGGTCCGGCAGGACGCGGGTTCAGTAATAGGTGCGCAGCGCGGCGCGATACGGCACCCAGCGGCAGGCAAACGAGATGTAACCGCCGTAGCGGGCGTCGACCGCGAGGAATTTCACCACCTTGCCGTAGGACGCACAATGGTTGATCGCCAGCGTGCGAACGTCGATTTGCCCGGTCAACGGATAGGCGATGATGCCCCCGGTGTCGTTGCCCTGGAAGGGCGGCACGGTATCGGCCCGCGCCGGCGCGCCCGCCAGCATTCCGCACACCGCAACCAGGCACGCTGCCCCAATCATTCGCATCGCAGACTCCATTTCGCCGGGGACACCCCGTTCGCCGGGAGGCACCTCTCCGCCGGGAGGCACCTGGCGGGTTACGCAAAAGCCGATCCCGGTTTTGCGGCCAGAACGCGCCCAACTCTAGTTCGCATCCGTCGCCATGGAAAGAACGGCCGATGCTTCGGTGTGGAGTTATCGGCAGGTGTTGCCGCGTTGCACTTGACCTTGCCCGGGCTTCCCGGCACCGTCCGCGTGTTGGATCATGCGGCGGATTACCCCATGCGCGACTTCTTCATTTCCATCAAAAAGTCCGGCCTTGGCGTGGCGCTCGGCGCGGTGCTCGGCCTGTTTGCACTCGGACAGGCCGCCGAAGCGGCCAATCCGCTGGAGCTGAATTTCTGGCTTTCCGGCCCGCGTTATGACGGCCGGATCGCCGGTTGCGAAGCCGCGCTATCGACCATTACGTCGCAATTCCACGAAAAAGAGAGCACTTTCTGGAATTCCTCGCTTCAGATCACGGGCTATGGGCGGATCCATGAGATCGCGTTCCGGCCATGGCAGTCCGACAACATTCCGCGGCGCTATTGCAGCGGCGAGGTGTTGCTGAACGACGGCAAAGTGCGCACCGTGAATTACTCGATCATCGAGGATGGCGGTTTTTCCGGCGTCGACCAGGGCGTCGAATGGTGCGTGACCGGGCTCGATCGCAACTGGGCCTACAATCCGGGCTGCAGGTTGGCCCGCCCCTGATTTCCGGGCCTTTTGGCCGGCTCCTTCTTTTTGTTCTTGAAATGTTCCGGCCGTCTGCTTAGGCTTCAGGCGGTCGGTTTGGGTATGGGGAGTGGTCATGTCTGGGGTTCGATCGGTTTGGATGTCGCGATTTTTGATCTCGTTCGGCCTCCTGGTGTTTGCGGCGCTGAGCGCCATGGCCGGGACGGCGTCGGCGCAGGACCGCCGGCAGAATGAGCCGGGCCAGTTCGATTTTTACGTGCTGTCGCTGTCCTGGTCGCCGTCCTATTGCGAGGAAGCTTCCGAGCGCGGCAGCGAGCAGCGTTCCCAGGCCCAATGCGGCGGGCGGCCGTTCTCCTTTGTGGTCCATGGCCTGTGGCCGCAATATGAGCATGGCTTTCCCGAATATTGCGACCGGGATTCCTGGCTGGACCGGGATATCATGCGGTCGATGCTGGATCTGATGCCGGCGCCGGGCTTGATCTTCAACGAGTGGAAAAAGCATGGCACCTGTGCCGGACTGGGTCCGCGGCCCTATTTCGAGACCATCCGCAAGGCGCGCGCCGTCGTGAAAATTCCGCCCGAATTTCTCAATCTGTCCGAACCGAAGAGCGTAGCACCGGCCGAGATCGAGGACGCCTTCGTCAAGGTCAATCCGGGGCTCAGCACCGCTTCGATGGCCGTGATCTGCAACCGGAGCCGGCTCAGCGAGGTGCGGATCTGCATGAGCAAGGACCTGCAGTTCCGCGCCTGCGAGGAAATCGATCGCCACGGCTGCCGTCGCGACCAGGTGCTGATGCCGCCGATGCGCGGCGGCTAACAGACGACGTCATTCCGGGATGGTGCGTTAGCACCAGACCCGGAATGACAAGGGTTACTTTCTTGGCCTGATGTCGTAACCCCTCTGCCATGAATTACCGTCACGCCTTTCATGCCGGCGGCTTTGCCGACGTCATCAAGCACATCGTGCTGGTGCGTATTCTGATCTATCTGCAGGAAAAGCCGGCCGCGTTCCGCGTCATCGATACCCACGCCGGCGCCGGGCTCTATGACCTCACCTCCGATGAGGCGCGCCGCGGCGGCGAATGGCTGACCGGCATCGCCCGGCTGATGCAAGCGCGGTTTTCGGATGCCACCGCACCGCTGGTGGCGCCCTATCTCGACATCGTCAGGGCCTTCAATCCGCAAGCCGACCTTGAGACCTACCCCGGATCGCCGCTGATCGCGCGGGCGCTGCTGCGTCCGCAGGACCGCCTGACGGCTTGCGAAGTCGAACCGAAGGCCCGCAAGCGCCTGATCGATGCGTTGCGCCGCGACACCCAGGCCCGGGTGGTCGACCTCGACGGCTGGATGGCGTTGCCGGCCTTCGTGCCGCCGAACGAACGGCGCGGCCTGGTCCTGATCGATCCGCCTTACGAGCAGAAGGACGAGTTCGAACGGATGGCCGAGGGTTTCGCGCAAGCTTTCGCCAAATGGCCGACCGGCAGCTATCTGCTGTGGTACCCGGTGAAGAGCCGGCGCGCTACCGACAACCTGGCGCGGCAGGTCGCCGAGACGGCGGCCGCCGGCGCGCAGCCGGGAAAATGCCTGCGTCTGGAATTCAGCGTCGCGCCTCAGGCCGCCGAGGGCGGCCTGACTTCGGCCGGGCTTCTGATCGTCAATCCGCCCTGGAAGCTTTTGGGCGAGCTCAAGGCGATCCTGCCCGAACTTGAAAAGCCGCTCGGTCAGGGCGGCGCCGGCCGCTTCAGGCTGGAGACGCCGAAACCGTAACCCGGCAAGCCGAGCAGCCTCGCAAGCCCCGATCCCCGGTCGGCGCATCCTGTGAAAACGCAGCGAAAAGTCCGATTTGAACGGTAGGCATTTTGCCGGGAACCGTATTATGCTCAGCCCATTGGGACTGGCTTTACGTTCCGCTTCCGCGAATGGTAGCGGCGGAGTGACAAGGCCTCAAAATTTTTGGGCGGATCGGCGATATCGCGCCTTCCGCCGAGATGGCCAAGCTTTCCGGCAGCGAATGTCCGGTCGGGCCGATACGCTGGCGCGTAACGGCGAAGCACGACGGGGGAGGAGTTTCCCGATGGCCATGACTGGTACGGTCAAGTTCTTCAACGGAGAACGCGGCTATGGCTTCATCAAGCCCGATGATGGCGGCCGCGATGTGTTCGTTCACATCACCGCCGTGGAGCGCGCGGGGTTGAAGGATCTGACCGAAGGGCAGCGCATCACATTCGAAGTCGAGCCGGACAAGAAGGGCAAAGGCCCGAAAGCGGTCAATCTGGTGATTTCATCCTGAAGCCGATCGGCTCTGACTCAATCAGAACCGGAGTTTTGCGCGACCCGCGATCCGCTCCGCATCAGGTACGAGAGCAGGCTTTGGCCTGAAGTCGCTCCAGCGCGCATGCCAAAAAAATCCCGGCCGCAAAGCGGCCGGGAGTTTGCGACACGGTGTTTTCTTGTTGCTATCAGAAGTGATAGTTCACGCCGGCGCGCACCAGCCCGAACTGGTAACCGTTCTGCGCGCCGGTAATGGTGAAGCGGCTGTCGGAGAGATCGACATAGAGATATTCGACCTTGGCGGTCCAGTGCGGGGCGAAGCCGAATTCGGCGCCGACGCCCGCGGTCCAGCCCGCATCGGTATGGGATTCAGACAGGCCGAATGTATCGCCGCGCAGTTCGCCGAACGCGAGACCCCCGGTGCCATAAAACAGCACGTTGTTGAACGAATAGCCGACCCGGCCGCGTACCGTGCCGAACCATGGGTTCGAAAACTTCCAGGGCGCAAACGTATCGTCGGCGCCGGTGGCCTGGATGTCGCCTTCGAGGCCGAACACCATCGCACCCGACTGCCAGTTATAGCCTGCCTGCGCGCCACCCACGAAGCCGGATGGATTGGTCGGATTGTTATCGACGGAGCCCCAGCCATAGCCGAGATTGGCGCCGAGATAGGGGCCGGCCCAGCTGTACATGTTGAGCGGCTGATTGACGGTGTAGGGAGCGGGCGATCCGTAAGAAAGGTCGGCCCCCTGCGCCGACGCCGTCCAGCCTGCGGCGATCAACGCCACAGCGCCCGAAATGATTCTCTTCATTTTTACTCTCCTCAACGCAACTGACGTGACCGCCGGTCCGCGCGCCGGATCAACCGCGCAACGCGAACCCATGGTTACGGAATTCCACTTTTTACCTGCAGGATTTATCGAGACTTTTAAGTTAAAGGCTTGTTAAGGCCTTGAGCCTGCCGTTTCGCATTCTTAAGAAAGCGTTACGGGGGCGGGGCCGCCAAGGCGAACCGCTCCCACGCGGAGGCATCCGTCGCCGCCGCCGCGGTGGCGATGCCCGACGGCAGCGCTTAGTTTAGGCCCATGGATAGCGACCAGACCGATCACCCCCGGCAGCCCCGTTCACGGACGGCGCGGCGCGGTTCCGAAAGACAGCCGCAACAGCCGGACCTGCCGCCGCAGGACGCTGCCCAAGACCCGGCGTCCGCGGATATCGACCCCGCCACCGCAAGCCCCGAAGAGGACGATGAGGGGCGGCTGCCCGACATCGCCGAGGAGCCCGGCGACGCCGTGGCGGAAGGCCCGCTGGCGGCCGGCCATGCGGCGATCGAACACGCGGTGCGGCTGGCCCCGACCTCGCCGGGCGTCTATCGCATGCTCAATGCGGCGAACGACGTACTTTACGTCGGCAAGGCGAAAAATGTCCGCAAGCGGCTTTCGTCCTACGCCCGGATCGCCGCGATCCAGCCGGCGCGCATCATGCGCATGATCGCGGCCACCGTGAGCGTCGAAATCATCTCGACCTCGACGGAGACCGAGGCGCTATTGCTGGAAGCCAACCTGATCAAGCAATTGCGCCCGCGCTTCAACGTGCAACTGCGCGACGACAAGTCGTTTCCCTATATTCTGATCACCGGCGATCACTGGGCGCCGCAGATCCTCAAGCATCGCGGCGCGCAATCGCGGCCCGGGCGATATTTCGGGCCGTTCGCCTCGGCGGGCGCGGTCAATCGCACCATCACGGCGCTGCAGCGCGCCTTTCTGGTGCGCTCCTGCACCGACGGTTTTTTTGAAAGCCGGACGCGGCCCTGCCTGCTCTACCAAATCCGGCGCTGCTCGGGGCCCTGCACCGGCGAGATCGATTTTCCCGGCTATACCGAACTGGTGCGCGAGGCGACGGATTTTCTTTCCGGCCGCAGCCGCGTCGTCAAACAGGAACTGGCCGGCGAGATGGAAAAGGCGTCCGCCGAACTCGCGTTTGAAACGGCCGCCCTTTACCGCGACCGCCTCGCCGCATTGTCGGCGATCCAGTCACAGCAGGGCATCAATCCGCGCACCGTGGAGGAAGCCGACGTATTCGCCATCCATCAGGAGGGCGGCTATTGCTGCGTCGAGGTATTTTTCTTCCGCACCGGACAGAACTGGGGCAACCGCGCCTATTTCCCGCGCGCGGAAAAATCGTTCACTCCGGAAGAGGTACTGGCCTCGTTCCTCGCGCAGTTCTACGACGACAAGCCGCCGCCGAAACTGGTGCTGCTGTCCCACGACATCGAGGAAGGCGAGCTGTTGGCCAACGCGCTCTCGATCAAGGCCGGGTTCAAGGTCGAGGTCACCACGCCAAAGCGCGGCGAAAAGAAGGAGCTGATCGCGCACGCGCTCACCAATGCCCGCGAGGCGCTCGGCCGCAAGCTGGCCGATACCGCGACCCAGGGCCGGCTGCTGCAGGGCATGGCCGCGACCCTCGGGCTGCCGCATCCGCCGCGCCGGATCGAGGTCTATGACAACAGCCATATCCAGGGCACCAATGCGGTCGGCGCGATGATCGTGGCCGGACCGGACGGCTTCATCAAAAACCAGTATCGCAAGTTCAACATCAAATCCGAAGGCCTGACGCCGGGCGACGATTACGCGATGATGCGCGAGGTGCTGCAGCGTCGCTTCAAGCGGCTGTTGACGCCGGCGTCGGACGGCGCGGCCAGGCCGGACGACAATTCGTTTCCGCAATGGCCCGACCTCGTCATCATCGACGGCGGCCGCGGCCAGCTCAATGCGGTCAGAGAGATTTTCGCCGGATTGGGGCTGACGCAGGTGTCGCTGATGGCGGTCGCCAAGGGCCCGGATCGCGACGCCGGCCGCGAAACCCTGTTCATGCCCGACCGCGAGCCGCTCAAGCTCGAGCCGCGCGATCCGGTATTGTATTTCATTCAGCGGCTGCGCGACGAGGCGCATCGCTTCGTGATCGGCTCCCACCGCAAGCTGCGGAAAAAGGACATTCGCGAAGCCGGGTTGCAGGAAATTCCAGGCATCGGCCCGTCGCGCAAACGCGCCCTGCTGCACCATTTCGGAACGCTGAAGGAGATCGAGCGGGCCTCGATCGCCGACCTCGGCAAGGTTCCAGGGGTCAGCGCCGAAAGCGCCCGCAAGATTTTCGAGTTTTTCCACACCCAGCCGGGCTAGAAGCAGGTATGGCGTTATATCGGCGTCGTCTGCGGCAGTTCATGTGCGCGACACGGTTGACCTTCCTGCCTTGGCGGTATTGGTAAAGCGGATGAACATGGCGACCACAACCAGGGGAACGGCCAAGAGCTCGCTGTCCCTCCCGAATATCCTGACCTATGCCCGAATCGCCGCGATTCCGGTCGTGGTCGGCTGCATCTATGCGCAGGCCATCATGGATGGGCCGCTGTGGCTGCGGTGGGTGGCGCTCGCCGTGTTCATCGCCGCGGCGATTACCGATTATCTGGATGGCTATTATGCGCAAATCCTGGACCAGCATTCGGCGTTCGGCCGGATGCTCGATCCGATCGCCGACAAGCTCCTGGTGGCGTCCTGCCTGCTGATGCTGGCGGCGGACGGCATCATCCACGGCTGGACGCTGTGGGCCGCGATCGTGATCCTGTGCCGCGAAATTCTGGTGTCGGGATTGCGGGAATATCTCGCCGCATTGCGCGTCAGCGTTCCCGTCACCAAACTCGCCAAATGGAAGACCACGGTGCAGCTGGTCGCGATCGGGTTTCTGCTCGCCGGCGAGGCCGGTGACGAGATCATCCCGTTCACCACCCAGCTCGGGCTGCTGCTGCTGTGGGTCTCGGCGATTTTCACCATCTACACCGGCTGGGACTATTTCCGCGCCGGCATTCGTCACCTCATCGAGGAGGATGAGGCATGAAGGTCAAGTATTTCGCCTGGGTGCGCGAGCGGGTCGGAAAGGCCGAGGAAACGGTCGAGCCGCCGGCCACCGTCCGCACCGTTGACGATCTGATCGGCTGGCTGGCGAAGCGCGGCGAAACCTATGCCTACGCCTTCGAGACGCCGCGGGTGATCCGCGCCGCGATCGACCACGCCCACGTCAAATCGGATACCCTGATCGCCGGCGCCCGCGAGATTGCCTTTTTCCCGCCGATGACCGGCGGCTAATCCATTTGCAGGCAATGCGACCATGACCGCTGCCGTGACCATTCGCATTCAGGAAGCCGATTTCGACATCGCGCGCGAGATCGCGGCCCTCACGCGTGCGCGCACCGATATTGGCGCCGTCGTGAGCTTTTCCGGCATATGCCGGGACAGCGAAGGCGACGACGCCATCGCCGCGCTGACGCTTGAACATTATCCTGGCATGGCGGAGACCGAAATCGCGCGGCATGCCGAAACGGCGATGTCGCGCTGGCCGTTGACGGGGCTCACCGTGATTCACCGCGTCGGCCGCATCATACCCGGTGAAAACATCGTGCTGGTGCTGACGGCCTCACAGCATCGGGAGGCGGCGTTTCAGGCGGCCGAATTCCTGATGGATTACCTGAAGGCCAACGCCCCGTTCTGGAAGCGCGAGGAAAGGTCGACCGGAACCAGCTGGGTCGATGCGCGCCAGCATGATGACGCCGCCGCTGCGCGCTGGACCAAATCCTGATGGCCAAACCCTGATGGCAAAGCGCGCGAAACCGGCCGCCAGGCGCGGCCGCGCGGCGTCGAGATCCCCGCGCATGGCGGCCGCCGAATTGCGGACGCTGCTCGATTTCGTCCGCTATGCGGTGAGCCGGTTCGTCGAGGCGAAACTGGTATTCGCGCACGGCACCACCGATCCGGTGGCCGAGGCCGCGTTCCTGGTTTGCGCCACGCTGCATCTGGATCCCGATCAGTTCGAAACGTTCGCGACCACGCGGGTCACCGCCGCGGAAGCCCGGCAAATTCTCGATCTGATCGCGCGCCGCATCTCGACGCGAAAGCCCGCGGCCTATCTCGTCAACAAGATCTACATGCGCGGGCTGCCGTTCTATGTCGACGAGCGCACCATCGTGCCGCGCTCCTTCATCGGCGAGTTGCTGGACTTGCATTTCGGCGGTGACGACGCCGGATCAGGCGGCGCGCTGATCGACGATCCGGCGTCGGTGAGCAGCGTGCTCGATCTCTGCACCGGTTCGGGTTGTCTTGCAATTCTCGCCAGCCGCCGTTTCCCGAATGCCCGGATCGACGCAGTGGATATTTCCAAAGAAGCGATCGAGGTCGCCGCGCGCAATGTTGCCGATTACGGTCTGGGCGACCGGGTGACGTTGCATCAGGGCGACCTGTTCAAGCCGCTCGGCGGCAAGCGCTACGACCTGATCCTCGCCAATCCTCCCTATGTCGACGCCCACGGCATGGCAGAGCTGCCGCGCGAGTGCCGCGCCGAGCCAAGGCTTGCCTTCGACGGCGGCGCCGACGGGCTTGATATCGTGCGCCGCATCTTGGCCGAGGCCGGACGTCATCTGACGCCGCAGGGCGGGCTGTTGTGCGAGATCGGCCGTTGCCGGCCCGCGCTCGAGGCAGCCTATCCGCAGACCGACTTTCTGTGGCTCGATACCGAGGAATCCGACGCCGAAGTGTTCTGGGTCGATGCCGCCAGTTTGTGAATTGCGCGCAGGCGCAGATGCTCCCCAGTCTTTGCTGATCTTGTGTCAGGGACCGGAAATAGCCGTACTTTCCGGCAATAACGGTGATAACAACGGCCAGCACCAACCGAAATGGAAGTCCTTCGGGACTATGTAATCGATGGCCGGCCCGACCGCTCCACAGGATTTTCTAAAGGCCGAAAATGTCGGCCTTCGCATGCTGCTCGAGCAGGCAGGTATCGATGCCAAGGCCTTGCTCGCGCAAGCCGGGATCGATGCCGAGCAGCGCGAGGCCGCCGACAAGCTGCAAAAGCTTATTATGGAAGAATTGCACCACCGCATCAAAAATACGCTGGCGACTGTAAGCGCCATCGCCTCGCAGAGCCTGCGCACCGCAACCAGCATCGAGCACGGCCGGCAGGCCATCGAAAGCCGGCTGCTGGCGCTGGGCCGCGCGCACGATTTGTTGCTGCAGGCACGGTGGTCGAGCGCCAGCCTCGCCGATATCGTCCAGGGCGCGACCGAGCCTTATAGTCAGGGCGAGGAAAAGTTCTCGATCGAGGGACCAGACCTCAAGATTGCGTCCGGCGCAGTGATCGCGCTGGCGATGACGCTCAACGAACTCTGCACCAACGCTACCAAATTTGGCGCACTGTCGGTGCCCGCGGGACGTGTCGCGATCGCCTGGACCATCGACAAGAAGAATGCACGGCTGCATTTGACCTGGACCGAAAGCGGCGGTCCGGCAGTTCGCGCACCGACCCGGCAAAGCTTCGGAACCCGGCTGATCGAGACGCTTGGCAAGCAGTTGAACGGCGAGGCCGAAATGGCCTACGCCCAGGGCGGCTTCGCCTACGCGCTGGATGTCCCGCTGATCTCGCTCAAGCCGCCCGATTGAGCTGAAACGAGTGCCAAAGTTGCCGGTTTCCGCGTCAAGGAAGCTGATAGCCTACGGCCAAACCTCCACCGCAACACATCCCAAAACGCAAAAAGGTCCCCAGGTAGGAAGCGGCCTTTCCCGCATTGCGGTTGCTCTGGCTCGACAGCGAGGATGCGGACGCCGAGGCGTTCTGGGTCAGCGCCGCGGACTTGCGCTAGAGCCGGCCGAGCGACGCTGGAAACGCCGATTTTTCGATTCCAACGTTCGCCTGTTGGAATTAGGCTGCCGACGCAACAATTCGCTCAAATCGGCGGAAACATCGCAAGTTATTGAAGTTCCCGGATGCCCGCGAAGCTGATAGCTTTGTGCGACACCCGATCCCCGACAACGCTCGAAGAGGCCGCCATGTTGGACAAGAGCCCACAACCCCCCGCCGTCAATGTGCCCAACGATTTGGCCGCACACTGGATGCCGTTCACCGCCAACCGGGCCTTCAAAAAGGCGCCGCGGCTTCTCGCCGGCGCCAAGGACATGCACTACTTTACCGTCGACGGCCGCAAGATCATCGACGCCGCGGCGGGCATGTGGTGCACCAATGCCGGCCACGGCCGCACCCAGATTTCCTCGGCGATCGCCAGGCAGGCCGAGACCCTGGATTATGCCCCGCCCTTCCAGTTCGGCATTCCCCAGGCCTTTGAACTCGCCAGCCGCATCGCCGATCTGGCGCCCGCCGGTCTCGATCACGTGTTCTTCTGCAATTCCGGATCGGAGGCTGCCGATACCGCGCTCAAGATCGCGCTGGCCTATCACCAGCTCAACGGCCAGGGCACCCGCAGCCGCCTGATCGGCCGCGAGCGCGGCTATCACGGCGTCGGCTTCGGCGGCACGTCCGTCGGCGGCATCGTCAACAACCGCAAGATGTTCGGAACGCTGCTGGCGGGGGTCGATCACCTGTCCCACACCTATGACCGCGAGAAACAGGCCTTCACCAAGGGCGAGCCGGAATACGGCGTGCATTTCGCCGAGGAGCTCGAGCGCCTGGTCAACCTGCACGGCGCCTCCACCATCGCCGCCGTGATCGTCGAGCCGATGGCGGGATCGACCGGCGTGCTGCCGGCGCCGAAGGGATATCTCAAGCGGCTGCGCGAGATCACCCAGAAGCACGGCATTCTGTTGATTTTCGACGAGGTCATCACCGGCTTCGGCCGGCTCGGCCACGCCTTTGCCGCCGAGCGTTACGGCGTGCTGCCCGACATGATTACCTTTGCCAAGGGAATCACCAACGGCGCCGCGCCGATGGGGGGCGTGGTGGTCCGCGACACCATCCACGACGCCTTCATGAGCGGCCCGGAGCATGTCGTGGAGCTGACCCACGGCTACACCTATTCGGCGCATCCGCTGGCCTGCGCCGCAGCACTGGCCACGCTCGATATCTATCGCGACGAAAAGCTGTTCGAGCGCGCTAAAGGCCTCGAGCCCAAATTCGCCGACGCGGTGATGACACTGAAGGGCGAGCCGAATGTGGTTGACATCCGCACCGTCGGACTGACGGCAGGCATCGACCTTGCGTCACGTCCGGACCTGCCGGGCAAGCGCGGCTTCGACGGGCTCAACAGCGCGTTCCACAACAACGACCTGATGCTGCGCGTTGCCGGCGACACCCTGGCGCTGACCCCGCCGCTGATCGTCAGCGAGGATCAGATCGGCGAGATCGTCGAGAAGGTCGCCAAGGTGATCCGCGCGGTAGCCTAGGGTGATTTCTGCACCTCTCCCCGCTGGCGGGGAGAGGGAGCACAACGGCAGCCTGGGCGCGATTCCCGGCGCTTGAAAAACCAGGCATCTGAAAAACAAGAAGATTCGTCCGCCGAATCAACAATAGTGCTAGGATTGGAGGTAATGCGCCGTTCCGCGCCAAGCGGATAGCGGCGGTGGGAGACGTTGCGTTAGATGATCCGCATTTCCACGATTTTCATCGCCATCTGCATGGTGCTGGTTGCCGCATCTCTCGGCCTTGTGCTGTATTCGGTGGCGGGCATCAGCGGATCGGAATCGGCGATCGTGGCGCTCACCGCGCTGACCTTCCTGATCCTTTACAACGCCGTGTCGATGCGGCTGCGCGACCGCACCGATGTCGGCAGCCAGATTGCCGATCTGTCGCGCGGCACCGCCGACCTTGCGCGTCAGGTCGCCGAATTCGGGCGCAGGCTCGCCACCGTCGAGGGCCGGGTGGTGTCGGCCAATTCCGCCGGCGCTGACCGCATCCAGGCGGTCGTCGGCGAGATCAACGAACTGGGCGTGCTGGTCAAGCAGCTCGCCGCCTCGGTCGCGACCCATGACGACCTGCTGTCCGCCGGCATCGCAGGCGTGCCCGCCGCGCCTGCGGGCAAGCCCGCCCTCGAACCGCAGAACGAATTGCCGTTCTCCCTGGACCAAACTCCCGTCGCAGCCGCCACCGTGACAGCGCCCGCGGCCGTCGCGAGCGGCCCTGCGCCTGTGCGCAGCCAGGCCCAAATCCTCGCCGCCGTCAAAAATGCCATCGAGGAAAACCGGCTCGATATCTATCTGCAGCCGCTGGTGAGCCTGCCGCAGCGCAAGGTGCGCTTCTACGAGGCGGTGACGCGGCTGCGCGATGACAAGGACCAGGTTCTCACCGCCGACGATTTCATCGGGATCGCGGAAGCCGCCGGGCTGATCGGGCGGATCGATCACATGGTGATGCTGCGCTGCGTGCAGGTGTTGCGCCGGCTGATGGTGCGCAACAAGGAGGTCGGAGTGTTCTGCAACGTCGCCGCCGCGACGCTGGGCAATCCCGCCATCTTCGCCCAATGCCTCGATTTCCTCGAAGCCAATCGCGCGCTGGCGCCGTCCTTCGTGCTCGAATTCAAGCAGGCGACGTTTCGCAAGCTCGGCCCGGTCGAAGCCGAAAATCTCGCGGCCTTGGCCCAGCGCGGATACCGTTTTTCGATCGATCATGTCACCGACCTGCGGATCGAACCGCGCGAATTGGCCGACCGCGGCGTCCGCTTCATCAAGGTGCCTGCCGCGTTGCTGCTCGATCAACGGCAAACGGCGGGATCCGACATTCACCCCTCCGACCTTTCCGATCTGCTCGGCCGCTTCGGCATCGACCTGATCGCCGAACGGATCGAGGGCGAACGCGCCGTGGTCGATCTGCTCGACTACGACGTGCGGTTCGGACAGGGCTTCCTGTTTGCGCTGCCCCGGCCGTTGCGGCCCGAGGGCGCACCTGCTAACGGCGGGGCGTCTTCGAACAAGGCGCAGGACCCCCATGAATCCGGCAAAACTGACCCTGTTAAAAACGGCTCTGGCCGAACCGCCGCCGTCGATGGGCCGGGAATCGATCCAGCGCGGACAACCGGCAACGCCGCGCTGGCGCGGCGCGCCACAGGACCGGGCTGACCGGCCGGCGACGCGATGACAACGCTTCAATTTGCAGAGAGGCTGCGCGACCTCGTTGGCGGCGTCGAGGTCGTGCTCAGCGACATCTGGGGCGTGGTTCATAACGGGCTTGTTGCGTTTCCCGAAGCCTGCGAGGCCCTGCACCGCTTTCGCAACCAGGGCGGTGCGGTGATCCTGATTACCAACGCGCCGCGGCCGGCGGATTCGGTGCAGCGGCAATTGCGCCGGCTCGGCGTGGCCGACGATATCTACGACGCCATCGTCAGTTCAGGCGACCTGACCCGCCATTTCGTGGCCGACCACCCCGGCCAGAAAGTATTCTGGCTCGGCCCCGAGCGCGACAATTCGATCTACCGCGGACTTGATCCGGAGCTGGCGCCGCTGGAGCAGGCCGATTACATCGTCTGCACCGGCCCGTTCGACGACGAGACCGAATCGGCCGAAGACTATCGCGCCATGATGATGGAGGCGCACGCACGCAAGCTGCCGCTGATCTGCGCCAACCCCGACATCGTCGTCGAGCGCGGCGACCGCCTGGTCTATTGCGCCGGCGCGATCGCCGAGCTCTATCGCGAGCTCGGCGGCGAGGTGATTTTCTACGGCAAGCCGCACCGGCCGATCTATGAGCGCGCCATGGCACTGGCCGCCGAGCGTCACGGCCATGCGACGCCGCTCAACCGCGTTCTGGCGATCGGGGATTCGGTGCGGACGGATCTGGCGGGCGCGCACGGCTTCGGGATCGATTGCCTGTTCGTCACCCGCGGCATCCACGCCGAGGATTTCGAAGGCCTCGATCAACTCGACCCGGCCGCGGTGAAGGAATTGTTCGGCCATCCGCCGCGGGCGCTGATGCGGGAGTTGAGGTGGTGATTGGTCGTTCCCCGGATGCTGCGGAGCGCCATAAGCGCGTTCACGCGCGTCTTTCGACGCGCTGTCTTCGCGGCGTGGTGCGCTGCTGATCCGGGGTCCGTCTTTCCTGGAGCGGTTAGGTCCCGGCTCTGCGGAGCAGCGTAAAGAACGCTGCGCCGCGTCCGGGACACGAGCGAGCGGAAACCCTTACGCCGTGGCGAGGTCCGGAAACACCGCCTCGATCTTGGTCTTCAGCGTGGCGGCGTTGAACGGCTTGACGATATAGTTGTTCACGCCGGCCTTCTTGGCGGCGATCACGTTTTCGGTCTTGGATTCGGCCGTGATCATGATGAACGGCGTGACGGCGAGGTTGGGGTCGGCACGCACCTCCCGGAGCAGGTCATAGCCGGTCATCGGCTCCATGTTCCAGTCCGAGATCACCAGGCCGTATTTCTTGCTGCGCATTTTGCTCAGCGCCGCCGATCCATCGCTGGCATCGTCGATATTCTCGAAGCCAAGCTGCTTTAGAAGATTTCTGATGATACGGATCATGGTGTTGTAGTCATCCACCACCAGAACCGGCATCGACAAATCAACCGCCATCTCGACTCCCCCACGCAGCACAAACGCTACAAACCATCTATCGGGCTGCGCTGGACCAAGAGGCCCCCGGCAGTTCGTCCCAGCAGTAGCATCAGCCGTTAAACAGCCCGTTAACCCGCCGATATCAAAAAAAAATACCTGCCACCCGGTTCGGACACCGGTCCCGGCCCTGCTTGACTTGGTCGGGCCCGCCACGTCACGGTCCGCCGCCCACCTCACCTGAATTGAAGCATTCCGAAATGACGCCAGACTTTACCGTTATCCGCGATACCACGCCGGCGGCCGCGATCCCCAAGGGAGCGGTCGTTGCCATGGGCAATTTCGATGGCGTCCATCTCGGCCACCGCGCCGTGATCACGGCCGCCCTCGATATGGGGCAGGCGCATGGCCGGCCCGCGCTGGCGGTGACGTTCGAGCCGCACCCGCGCAGCTTTTTCAGCCCGAATAGCCCTCAATTCCGGCTCACCGACGAGGCCGGAAAACTACGGCTTTTGGCCGGGACCGGGCTTGCCGGCGCGGTGGTCATGACGTTCGACAGGACCCGGGCCGGGACCACGGCGCAGGATTTCATTCACCATGATCTGATCGAGCAACTCGGGATCAGCGGCATCGCGGTGGGCTACGACTTCCACTTCGGCAAGGGCCGGGTCGGATCGCCGAGCCTTCTGGTCAGCGAGGCGCCCCGACTCGGCATCGAGGTCGACGTGCAGCCTCATATCGATATCGCCGAGCGGCCAGTCTCCTCCAGCGCCATCCGCATGGCGCTGGCCGAGGGGCAGATCGAAGACGCCACCGCGATGCTCGGCGGCCCGTGGTTCATTGCCGGCGAGGTCATCCACGGCGAGAAGCGCGGCCGCAATCTCGGCTATCCGACCGCCAATATCCGCCTCGACAAGAATTGCGGGCTCAAGCACGGCATCTACGCGGTGCGGGTCGGCCGCGGCCAGGGCAACGATCAAGTTCGCTTCGATGGGGTGGCAAGCTTCGGCCGCCGTCCGACCTTCGACAATGGCGCGCCGCTGCTGGAAGTGTTCCTGTTCGATTTCAAAGGCGATCTCTATGGAGCGGCGCTCGATGTCGCCTTCATCGGCTTCATTCGCGAGGAATTGAAGTTCGACAGCATCGATGCGCTGGTGCGCCAGATGGATGACGACAGCGCGCGGGCCCGCGCGGCGCTGGCGGCGGCGCCCGACGCATTCCCGAAACTCGGCGTGATCCGGACGTCCTGAGGCGCGAGTGCAGCGCGCCTCGAAGGATGACCGTTCAGCGTGCGGCGCATCCGGAGATGACGGCGGTATGAGCGGCAGGGCTTTGCGATCCAGCGGCTGGCTGCTATGGAAGCCCGCATGTTTGCGCGGCGCACCATCAGCATTAGCGGCCCGGCTTCCGCCTGAGTTTCGGCTCGGCGCAAGACCGGGGTCTTTCCAATTCATCCGCGATCGATCGCGTTTCAGCGCCCTTTGAGCCAAACCAGAGCCTTCATGACCGAAAAGCCGCAAAAATCCGCCGCCACAGACTATTCCAAGACCCTGTTCCTGCCGCAGACGGAATTCCCGATGCGCGCGGGCCTGCCGCAGCGCGAGCCGGAAATCCTTAAATCCTGGAACGAGATCGGCCTCTACCGACGGCTGCGCGAAAGCGCGGCCGGCCGGGCGAAATTCGTGCTGCATGACGGCCCACCCTACGCCAACGGCAACATCCATATCGGCCATTCACTGAACAAGATCCTCAAAGACGTGGTGACCAAGAGCCAGCAGATGCTCGGCTTCGATTCCAATTACGTGCCGGGCTGGGACTGCCACGGCCTGCCGATCGAATGGAAGATCGAGGAAGAGAACTACCGCGCCAAAGGCAAGCCGAAGCCGGATTTCCGGGATTCCGCGGCCATGGTGGCGTTCCGGAAGGAATGCCGCGCCTATGCCGGACACTGGCTCAACGTCCAGCGCGAGGAATTCAAGCGGCTCGGCATCATCGGCGACTGGGACCACCCCTACGCCACCATGGATTATTTCGCGGAAGCCGCGATCGCGCGCGAGCTGATGAAATTCGCCGCCAACGGCACCCTGTATCGCGGCTCCAAGCCGGTGATGTGGAGCGTAGTGGAAAAAACCGCCCTCGCTGAAGCCGAGGTCGAATACGAGGATTACACCTCGGATACGGTGTGGGTGAAGTTTCCGGTGGCAGAGATCGAATTCGCATCCGGAAAGGACGTTTCAGCCGCGCTGGTTCAGGCCGTGGGCGATGCCTGCATCGTGATCTGGACCACCACGCCCTGGACGCTGCCGGGCAATCGCGCCATCAGCTTTTCGCCGAGGATTGCATACGGTCTCTACCGCGTCACCGAGTCGCCCGCGGACAACTGGGCGAAAGCCGGCGATCTCCTGGTCCTGGCCGACGCACTCGCCGAATCCGTGTTCAAGCAGGCGCGCGTGACCGCTTATGAAAGGGTGGACGCCGTGCCGGCGACCGCGCTCGCCGCCATGGAATGCGCGCACCCGTTAAAGGGCGTCGGCGGCGGTTATGATTTTCGCGTTCCGCTGCTGGAAGGCGATCACGTCACCGACGAAGCCGGCACCGGCTTCGTGCATACGGCGCCCGGTCATGGCCGCGAAGACTTCGAAGTCTGGATGGCGAATGCGCGCGAGCTGGAAGCACGCGGCATCAACACCATCATCCCCTATACCGTCGACGAAAACGGCGCCTTGACCGATCAGGCGCCGGGCTTCACGGGAAAACGCGTCATCAACGACAAGGGCGAAAAGGGCGACGCCAACGAGGCCGTGATCAGGGCGCTGATCGAGGCCGGCATGCTGCTGGCACGCGGCCGCCTCAAGCACCAGTATCCGCATTCCTGGCGCTCCAAGAAACCGGTGATCTTCCGCAATACGCCGCAATGGTTCATCGCGATGGACAAGGATATCGCGGACGACGGCAACGCAAAATCCGGCGATACCCTGCGCAACCGCGCGCTGGACGCCATCTCGGTGACGCAATGGGTGCCGCAGTCCGGCGAAAATCGCATCAACGGCATGATCAGGAGCAAGCCGGACTGGGTGATCTCGCGCCAGCGCGCCTGGGGCGTGCCGATCGCGGTGTTCGTGCGCGAGAAAGGCGACGGCTCGGCCGAGATCCTGCAGGACGAGGCCGTCAACCAACGCATCGCCGACGCGTTCGAGCAGGAAGGCGCCGACGCCTGGTATATGGACGGCGCCCGCGAGCGCTTTCTGGGGTCCCGCGCCAATGAAGCCTGGCAGAAGGTCGACGACATCTGCGACGTCTGGTTCGATTCCGGTTCGACCCACGCCTTCGTGCTGGAAGACCCCGAGCATTTTCCGGGCCTTGCCGGCATCCAGCGCAAGGTCGACGGCGGCAAGGATACCGTGATGTATCTCGAGGGCTCGGACCAGCACCGCGGCTGGTTCCAGTCGTCGCTGCTGGAGAGCTGCGGCACCCGCGGCCGCGCGCCGTTCGATATCGTGCTCACTCACGGCTTCACGCTCGACGAGAACGGCCGCAAGATGTCGAAATCGATCGGCAACACCGTCGAGCCGCAAAAGGTCATCGCGCAATCCGGCGCCGATATCCTGCGGCTTTGGGTTTGTGCCACCGACTATGCCGACGACCAGCGCATCGGTCCCGAAATCCTCAAGAACACCATCGAGACCTACCGCAAGCTGCGCAACTCGATCCGCTGGATGCTGGGCACCCTGCACCATTTCAGGCCGGGCGACGCGATCGACCCCAACGACATGCCCGAACTGGAACGGCTGATGCTGCATCAGCTCGCCGAGCAGGCCGCGATCGTGCGTCAGGCCTATGCGGAGTTCGACTACAAGACCGTGGTCGCCAGCCTGTCGGCCTTCATGAATACCGAACTGTCGGCGTTCTATTTCGATATCCGCAAAGATACGCTGTATTGCGACCCGCCGTCGTCGATCGCGCGCAAGGCAGCCCTCTCCGCCATCGACATGATCTGCGATGCGATCCTGAAATGGCTGGCGCCGGTACTGTCGTTCACATCGGAGGAGGCGTGGCGGCTCTACCGGCCGGACGCCGAGCCTTCGGTGCATCTGACGCTGTTTCCGGAAGGGTTGGAAAAATTCCGCGACGAAACGCTTGCCAACAAGTGGGAGATCATCCGCGCCATCCGCCGCGTCGTGACAGGGGCGCTGGAGGTTGAGCGCGCCGCCAAAAATATCGGCTCGTCGCTCGAAGCCTCGCCGATAATCTATCTGCCTGAAATGTACATTTCGCATCTGTTCGACGTGGATTGGGCGGAAGTTTGCATCACCTCGAATGCCGAGGTCGTGGTGCTGAAACATGGAGAAGATGCCCCCCCCGACGCCTTCAAACTTGAAGACGCTATTGGAATTGGGGTGGTGGTCGAGAAAGCCGTCGGCACCAAATGCGCGCGGTCGTGGAAAATCCTGCCGACCGTGGGCGAAGACGCTGACTACCCCGATGTGTCGCCACGCGATGCACAGGCGCTGCGCGAATGGAAGGCGCTGGGAGTGACGGTTTGAGCCCTCACCTCCGCCCCGGCATCATCGCAGCCTTCGTCGTGCTGGCGCTGGATCAGGCATCGAAGCTCTGGCTGCTCAACGTGTTCGACATCGCCCATCGCGGCGCGGTGAAGCTCACGCCGTTCTTCGATCTGGTGCTGGCATGGAATGTCGGGATCAGCTTCGGCTGGTTTCAGAACGAAAGCCCGGCCGCCCAGATCAGCCTGATGGTGATCAAGGCGGCGGCGGTGATTGTTCTCGCCATCTGGATGGCGTGGTCGCGGACCCTGATCGCCACGGTTGCGCTCGGCCTCATCATCGGCGGCGCCGTCGGCAATGCCATCGACCGCCTCGCTTATGGCGCGGTGGTCGATTTCGCCCTGTTCCACGTCCAGTTCGGCGAAAAAACCTACAATTGGTACGTGTTTAACCTTGCCGACGCGGCGATTGTTGCCGGGGTAGCGGCCCTGTTGTATGACTCCTTCCTGGGGGTACCCGCCGCAAAAGCGCCCTGATCCCGGCTGATACGAACGTGTTCAGCCGAGCCCTGATAGCGGGAGCGGAACGGCGCCCCGGGGCGGCGGCTGCCGAAAACCTTGAACAGGAAGAGCGCGATGCGCGAGACCAGAGCCACCGGCCTGTTGGTGCAAAACCTGATGGTGCAGAACTTGTCGAACGCGCCGGCGCGCGCCCTGCGGCTCACCGCGGTCGCTCTGGGAATTGGTCTCGTGATGACCGTAAGCGCCGCGCGCGCGGGCAGCGATGACGAGGACAACAGGTCCTTCAGCGAAAAAATCGTCGACAGCATCAAGTCGGGATTTAGCACCACCAACATGGACAGCAAGGGGATCGACTATCGCGAGCGATCCCCGCTGGTCGTGCCGCCGCGGATTGATCTGCCGCCGCCGGCAGCTGCCGCCGCGGAAGTGAATGCCCCGAACTGGCCGAAAGACCCGGATGAAAAAAGACGCAAGGCAGCGCTTGCGGCCAGGAAGAAAAGCGTTGCGAATTCCAGCCACGAGCTGACGCCGGCTGAAGCCGAGGCTGCCAAGGCGTCGGCTACCGCGAGCGAGCAGCCGCAGCCGCAGCAAAGCTTTACCGAGAAGATGAGCAGTTATTTCGGCGGCCCCGCCAAACCCGAGGTCGGGCGGTTCAAGGGGGAGCCGACGCGCGAAACCTTGACCCAGCCTCCTCCCGGTTACCAGATCCCGTCGCCGAATTACGCCTACGGCATTGGGCAAAAGGGAGCGCTCAACAAAGACGCGGACAACACCGACAGCAAAGAGTCTTCCAGCAAGCAATAAAATGCGGTTGCCGGCACACAGGGCGATTGATTGCAATAGGGCGATTGATTGAGCGTGTCTCTCAACTTCGTGACGCTCGGCGGCATATCCGTGGTGTACAGTGCCGCGGCTTCATCCCGAACATTTCGGTGCGGCCGCTGTTATTCAATAATTTGCGCGCATGCTTTCGCAAAGCCGATGTCCACTTTTGCGGAACAGGCGCCAGACAGGTCATAATGTCCCCACACCGCTTCGCCGTCCCTCTCTTCGCCGCGCTGCTCTCGGCGCTTGCGATCTCCGCAAACGGCGTTCGCGCCCAGACCACGGTAACCTCCGAGCCTCCCGCCAGCTTCACCCTCGACAACGGACTGAAGGTCGTGGTGATTCCGGACCATCGCACGCCGGTGGTCACGCAGATGATCTGGTACAAGGTCGGCTCCGCCGACGAGACTCCCGGTAAATCGGGACTCGCGCACTTTCTCGAACATTTGATGTTCAAGGGCACCAGCAAGCATCCGGCCGGCGAGTTTTCCCAGACCGTGCTGCGGATCGGCGGTAACGAGAACGCCTTCACCTCCACCGATTACACCGGCTATTTCCAGCGCGTGCCGCGCGAGCAACTGCCCAGGATGATGGAGTTCGAGGCCGATCGCATGACCGGCCTGATCCTGAAGGATGAAAACGTGCTGCCGGAGCGCGACGTCGTGCTCGAAGAATACAACATGCGGGTCGCCAACAACCCGGAGGCGCGGCTGACCGAGCAGATCATGGCGGCGCTGTACCTCAATCATCCCTACGGCCGCCCCGTGATCGGCTGGCGCCATGAGATCGAGAAGCTCGACCGCGAGGACGCGCTGGCGTTCTACAAGCGCTTCTATGCGCCGAACAACGCTACGCTGGTGATCGCCGGGGACGTCGATGCCAAGGATATCCTCCCGATGGCGGAGCGGACCTTCGGCGGCGTGCCGGCACAGCCCGCCATACCCGCGAAGCGGATTCGTCCGCAGGAGCCGGAGCCGGTCGCCCCGCGCACCGTGACGCTGTCCGACCCCCGCGTCGAACAACCCAGCCTGCGCCGTTATTATCTCGTTCCCTCCGCCACCACCGCGGCGGCCGGGGAAAGCCCGGCGCTCGACGTGCTGGCGCAGTTGATGGGCGGTGGCAGCAACTCCTATCTTTATCGCGCGCTGGTGATCGACCGTCCGCTCGCGGTCAGCGCCAGTGCCGGTTACCAGGGCACCTCGCTCGACCCGACGCAATTCACGATCTCGGCCTCGCCGAAACCCGGCGTCGATTTCGCGCAAGTCGAGCAGGTGATCGACCACGTGATCGCCGACATCGCGGAAAACCCGGTTCGCGCCGAAGATCTCGAACGCGTCAAGACCCAGCTGATCGCAGGCGCCATCTACGCCCAGGACAACCAGGCAACGCTGGCGCGCTGGTATGGCGGGGCGCTCACCACTGGCCTCAGCATCGAGGATATCAGAAGCTGGCCGGATCGCATTCGCGCCGTCACCGCCGAACAGGTCCGCACCGCCGCGCGGAAATGGCTCGACAAGAAACGTTCTGTGACCGGCTATCTGATCAAAGACACCGCGCCGAAACGCGAGGAGAAGCGTTCGTGATTCATTGCAGGACTTCTCCCGAGACCTCCCTCACGGCTGCCTTCAAGACTTCTTTTTTCAAGATTTGCGCGCGGCGCCTGGCATGGGTTGTCGCAGCCGGTCTCGTACTGATGCCGATCACCTCTGCGCCGTCGCATGCCGCGACCAAGATCCAGCATCTGGTTTCGCCCGGCGGCATCGAGGCCTGGTTCGTGCAGGACGCCACCGTGCCGCTGATCGCGATGGAATATGCCTTCGGTGGCGGCGCGGCGCAGGACCCGGCCGACAAGCCCGGCGTCAGCACCCTGGTTGGCGATTTGCTCGACGAGGGCTCGGGCGATCTGGATTCCAAGACCTTTCACGAACGGCTGGACCGCCGCGCCATCGAGTTGAGCTTCAGTTCGACGCGGGATTATTTCCACGGCTCGCTGCGGATGCTCAAGGACACCCGCGACGAGGCTTTCGACCTGCTTCGGATGTCGCTGACATCGCCGCATTTCGACAGCACCGATGTCGAGCGGATTCGCGCCCAGGTCATTTCCAACCTGCGCAGCGAGACCTCCAACCCGGGTTCGCTGGCCAGCCGCAAGTTCCTCGAAATCGCCTTTGGCAACCACCCCTATGGCCGCCCCCCCGACGGCACCCTGGAAAGCGTTCCCAGGATCAATGTCGCCGACCTGAGGGACTATGTCCGCCGCGTACTGGCCAAGGACACGCTCAAGATCGCCGTGGTCGGCGATGTCGACGCCGCCACGCTCGGCCAGTTGCTGGACCGGACCTTCGGCGGATTGCCGGCCAAGGCGAACCTGACGCCGGTCGCCGACGTCGAAGCCGCCAAGCCGCCGCTGCGCGCCTTCATTCCGCTCGACGTGCCGCAGACCGTGGTGACCTTCGGTGGCCCCGGCATCAAGCGCCACGATCCGGGTTTCATGGCCGGCTACATCGTCAACCACATTCTCGGCGGAGGATCGCTGTCGTCGCGGCTCTACCACGAGGTGCGCGAGAAGCGCGGCCTGGCCTATTCGGTGTTTGAATCGCTGTTGTGGATGGACCATTCCGCGCTGTTCGTCGGAAATACCGGCACCCGCGCCGACCGCGCCGGCGAAACGGTCGAGGCCATCAACAGGGAAGTCCGCCGCATGGCCGAGGAGGGCCCGACCCAGCAGGAACTGGACGAGGCCAAGTCCTATCTCAAGGGCTCGCAAATGCTGGCGCTCGACACCTCCTCGAAACTGGCGTCGGGGTTGCTGCAATACCAGCTGGACAAGCTTCCCATCGACTACATCGAGAAGCGCAACGCCATCGTCGACGCCGTGACGCTCGACGAGGCCAGGAGCGCCGCCAGGCGGCTATGGGGGCAAGGCCTGCTCACCGTGATCGTCGGCCGCGCCCCGCAAGCCGCCGCCCAGCCCGCCGCCGCGGCCCCGCCCACGGCGAACTGAGTCTCTCTTACCAACGTCGGCGTTCGGCAAGGAACTGCCGCACGGCAGCGTCTGCTCTCTCCCCCCTTGTGGGGGAGAGCTGGCGAGGGGTGCCGCGAGTTCGGCGCCTGGAGCTACCCCTCCCTAACCCTCCCCCACGAGGGGGAAGGGAACGATCGAGGCACGCAGCGAAGCAAACTTCTCGCAAACCCGCTATCCTGCGATCGTCCGATTCTCGCCCAGGGAATTCCGGCCTCCGGTGACACCATGCTGCGGATTTCCCGCGACCTCACGATCGACGAGAACGACATCGAGATCAGTTTCGTGCGTGCCTCCGGTCCGGGCGGACAAAACGTCAACAAGCTCTCGACCGCCGCGCAATTGCGGTTCGATACAAGCCGGATCGCGCTGGCGTCCGATGTCGCGGCGCGGCTGGAGCGGCTCGCCGGGCAGCGCCTGACCAAGGATGGCGTGATCGTGATTCATGCCCAGCGTTTCCGTACCCAGGAGCGCAACCGCGCCGACGCCATCGACCGGCTGATCGAACTGCTGCGCGAAGCTTCGGTACGCCCGACCCCGCGGCGTCCGACCAAGCCGACGCTGGGTTCGAAAAAACGCCGACTCGAAGGCAAGAAGCGCCGCAGCGACATCAAGGCGAAGCGCGGCTCGGGCGGATTCGACGATTGAGGCCGATACGCTCCTATTTCCCGTGGAGACAGCCTCAGATGATGACCGTCATCATCCGCGGAGGCGGATGATCCAGTATTCCGCGTCGTTTCGACTTGATCTCAAAGGGTGGCGATTACTGGATGCCCGCCTTCGCGGGCATGACGGCGTTATGGCTCGGCTCCTGGCGCACAACGCACCCTCCGGGAACAGCGCCGTGAAGAGTGGGGAGAGGTGGCGCCCTGCCCTCCCGCCGCCAGGCAAAAGCCCCTAGATTAGGCCTCCATTCCCGAGAGTCGCCGAGAGTCCATGCCGGTCCGCCAGCTCCCCGAACAGGTCGTCAATCGCATCGCCGCCGGCGAAGTGGTCGAGCGTCCCGCGAGCGTGGTCAAGGAGCTGGTGGAAAATGCCATCGACGCCGGCGCAAGCCGGATCGACATCTTCACCGATGGCGGCGGCCGGCGGCGGATCGGCATTACCGATGATGGCAGCGGCATGACCTATGGCGATCTTGCGCTTGCGGTGGATCGCCACGCCACTTCCAAGCTCGACGACGAGGATCTCCTGCGAATCCGCACGCTGGGCTTTCGCGGCGAGGCGTTGCCCTCGATCGGCGCGGTCGCGAGACTCGCCATCACCACGCGTCATGCCGGCGAGCCGCATGCCTGGTCGCTGTCGGTCGAAGGCGGCGAGAAATCGGAAATCATGCCGGCGGCACTTTCGCAAGGCACCCGCGTCGAGGTCAGCGATCTGTTCTATGCGACGCCGGCGCGCTTAAAATTTCTCAAGACCGACCGCACCGAAGCCGAAGCAATCCGCGAGGTGGTGCGCCGGCTTGCGATGGCCCGGCCCGACATCGCCTTCACGCTGGCGGGCGAGGAACGCGCGCCCGTCACCTGGGCTGCAGCACTGCCCGGCTCTCCCGGCCGGCTGACGCGGCTCGGCGATATCCTGGGCGCGGATTTTCGCAGCTGCGCCATCGAGGTGCGCGCCGAGCGCGAAGGCGTGGTGGTCGAAGGATTTGCCGCCGCCCCCTCGCTGACCCGCGCCAATGCGCTCGGGCAATATCTGTTCGTCAACGGCCGGCCCGTTCGCGACAAGCTGATCATCGGCGCGGTGCGCGCGGCCTATTCCGACTATCTGCCGCGCGACCGTCATCCGGTGGTGGCGTTGTTCGTGACGCTCGATCCGCAGGAGGTCGATGCCAATGTGCATCCCGCCAAGACCGAGGTGCGGTTCCGCAACGCCGGCCTGGTGCGGGCGCTGATCGTGCACGCACTGAAGGATGGCCTTGCCCGCGAAGGCAAGCGCACTGCTGCCAACAGCGACGGCGCGGCGATCGCCTCGTTCCGTCCCTCCTTTGCACCGCGCCGCAGCCATTGGGACTGGCGGCGCTCGCCGGCCTATCCGGTCGGGCCGACGCCGGCCTTCGAAGGCGCCGCGGCGGCGGCCTTGGCCGAACCGGGCCAGGCCGCGTTCGACGTCGGCGCCCCCACCGCCGATGTGCGTTTCGAACAGGCTCCGTCGGCCGATCTGCTCGACCGCCCGCTGGGCGCGGCACGGACGCAAATTCACGAAACCTATATCGTGTCGCAGACCCGCGACGGCCTGATCGTGGTGGACCAGCATGCCGCGCATGAGCGCATCGTCTATGAAAAGCTGAAAGCCTCATTGGCGCGGAACGGCGTGCAACGGCAGATTCTGCTGATTCCGGAAATCGTCGAGATGGACGAGGCGACCGTGGAAAAACTGGTCGCACGCGCCGATGAACTGGCGACCTTCGGGCTCGGCATCGAATCCTTCGGCCCCGGCGCGGTCGCGGTGCGCGAGACGCCGTCGCTGCTCGGCAAGACCAACGCCGCCTCCTTGCTGCGCGACCTTGCCGAACACATGGCGGAATGGGACGAGGCATTGCCGCTGGAACGCCGCCTGCTGCATGTCGCGGCCACCATGGCCTGCCACGGCTCGGTGCGGGCGGGGCGCATCCTCAAGCCGGAGGAGATGAACGCGCTGCTGCGCGAGATGGAAGACACGCCGAATTCCGGCCAGTGCAATCACGGCCGGCCCACTTACGTGGAATTGAAACTGTCGGATATCGAGAAGCTGTTCGGGAGACGGTAGAGGGCGCGCGGTTACGACGGGGTAGCTGCGCGCAAAAACACAAACTCCGTGTCGTCATAGGCGCGCCGTTCCAGTTCCTCGAAACTCTGGGGCGTGACGAACGCCGCGGCCTTGGCTTCCTCAACGACCAACAGCGCGCCCGGCGTCAGCCAGCCGCCGTCGCGCAGCGAGGCCAGCGCTTTTTCGGCTAGCTTCATGCGGTAGGGCGGATCGAGAAACACCAGCGAGAACGGCTCGACCGGATGCGCCGGGCCGAGATTACAGGCGTCGCGGCGATAGACTTTCGTCACGCCGCCGAGACCCAGCGCTTCGACATTGTTGCGCAACAGCGCGCGGGCTTCGGCGCCGTTATCGACGAACAGCGCAAATTTCGCGCCGCGCGAGATCGCCTCGATGCCGAGCGCGCCGGTGCCGGCAAACAGATCGAGCACGCGGGCATCCGCGATCGGATCGTCATAGGCGTGGATCAGGATGTTGAACAACGACTCGCGCAACCGGTCCGCGGTGGGGCGGATATCGCGCGAGGACGGCGACGCCAGATTGCGGCCCTTCAATCGTCCGCCGACGACGCGCATTAGCGTGCTGACTCGTACTCCCCTCCCCCTTGCGGGGAGGGGTTGGGGGTGGTGGTGCGACGCATGCAGGCCTTTCGTGGGATACCCCCCTCCCCAACGCTCCCCCGCAAGGGGGGAGGGAGAACGGCGACCGCACGCAAACAATGGAACCCCATCGAAAGTTACTCTACTCGTCGCGCGGCTTCAGGTCGCGCTTGCCGTGATAGCCGCGCTGCGGACGCCGCGGCGGACCGTAGCCACTGGCTTCGGCCTCATTGCGTGCGCGCGCTTCCTCGCTGCCGGTGCGTTGCACCAGCACGCGGCGGCCCTTGCGGTCGGCGATCAGGCCGCTCTTGCCGGCCGGCTTGAACGGCTTTTTCGCTGACGGCGCATCGGTGTCTTCACTTTCGGATTTTGGCTCGCCGTGCACCGGACGGGTAAAATCCGCGCCCGCCAATACGGCAATCTTCTCGCCGAGCTGCTCGCGCAGCACCCGGGTCTTGACCTCCTCGACCTCGCCTTCGGCAAGCTCGCCCAATTGAAACGGACCGTAGGACACCCGGATCAGCCGGTTCACTTCGAGGCCGAGATGCGCCATCACATTGCGGACTTCGCGGTTCTTGCCTTCGCGGATCGCAAACACCAGCCAGACATTGGCGCCCTGGTCGCGCTCCAGTGTCGCGTCGATCGGCCCGTATTTGACGCCGTCGACTTCGACGCCTTTTTTCAGCTCGTCGAGCTGGGCCTGCGTCACCTCGCCATGGGCACGAACACGATAGCGCCGCAGCCAGCCGGTGTCGGGCAATTCGAGCGCGCGCGCCAGCCCGCCATCATTGGTCAAAAGCAACAGGCCCTCGGTGTTGAAATCGAGCCGGCCGATCGAGATCAACCGCGGCAGTCCCTCCGGCAGATTGTCGAATACCGTCGGCCTGCCTTCCGGGTCGGCATGGGTGGTCATCAGGCCGCGCGGCTTGTGAAACATGAACAGGCGGGTGCGCTCGCGCGGCGGCAACGGCTTGCCGTCGACGGCCACGACATCGTTGGCGGTGACATCGAGCGCCGGCGAATTGATCACGCGGCCGTTGACCGTGACACGGCCCTGCACGATCCATTCCTCGGCGTCGCGGCGCGAGGCGAGGCCGGCGCGCGCTACCACCTTGGCGATGCGCTCGCCGGATTTCTTTTCGCGCGGCGGCCGCGGCACGCGTTTCTCGAAGTCCGGCTTGCGCTCGCGATATTCGCCGCGGCCGCCGAAGGCCGGGCGTTTTGCAAATACCTTGCTGTCGTCCTCATTGTCGCGACGTGGCCGGTCGGAGACCCCTCCCTCGCTGCGCGGATGCTCCTGCCAGTCGGTGCGGCCTTCAGGCCGTTGGCGCGGCCGATCGAATTTCGGGCGGTCGCGAAACGGACGATCGCCTGGCGCACGATCCTCGCGTGGGCGCGAAAACCGCGGACGTTCGTCGCCGCCACGATCCCCGCCTGGTTTGTCATACCGGGGCTTGTCGAAGCGTGGCTTGTCGAAGCTTCTTGCACCGTCACGCGATGGACGCGCATTGCGTCCGACGTGATCGGGCGAGCCGGCGTCACGCTTCTGCCATGGCTTTAAATCGCCACGGTCCGGGCGGTCGCCAAAATCCTTGCGTGGACCACGGTCTGGCGCCCCCCGTGAAAACTTCTTATCGCCGCCAAATTTTCTGTCGGGACGATCGCCACGAGGACGATCGCCGTCGCGCGACGGCCGGGCGCGATACGGGCGATCTCCCTGGGGCCGGTCGCCGTCCTTGCGGAAGCCTTCGCCGCGGGGTGTATACGGCCGTTTCTCGCCACCGCCGTCCCGCGATGCGTAGGGTTTCCTGTCGCCGAATTTCCGGTCGGAAAATCGCGCGGCCGGGCGGGCATCGCCGCGATCGTCGCGCGGGGTGTAGGGGCGCTTTTCGCCGCGCGGAGCATCATCCCGGTTGAAGCGCGGCGGGGCGCCTTCGCGCTTGCCGGCGTAGGGCTTTCCCGGGCCCGAATACGGCTTCTTGCCATAGGGCTTGGCGCCGTCGGATTTGCCGGCATAGGGACGCCGCTCGCCGTCGCTCTTGCTGGCGAAGTCCTTGCCGGCAAAGCCGCGCTTGGCGAATTTCTTCTCGGGCCCGCGGGCAGCCCCCGAGCGGCCCTTGCCGCCGGAGGGCCGATCACGCCGGCCGCGGGAATCGTTGTTTTTGTCGTTATCGCGGGGCATGAAAGGTCTCACTGTCGATGAAATGGCGATCAGACTGCCGTGGACGGGCTGGCAAAGCGACAACGCGCGCGCTCTTGGCTCGAGGCGCATTCTCACGCAAAACCGGTATCCACTTTTGCTGAATGGGTTTCTAGTAGCAGAGTTTTATGCGCGAGACGAGGCATGACCGCACCATCTTTCATGGATTTGGCGCTGAAAGCGGCTGAAAAGGCCGGAAAATCCGGCGAAGTGCCAATCGGCTGCGTGATCGTGCTCAATAATGAGGTCGTCGCCACGGCCGGAAACCGCACCCTGAGCGACCGCGATCCGACCGCGCATGCCGAGATTCTCGCCATCCGGCAAGCCACCGAGATCACCGGCAGCGAGCGGCTGGTCGATTGCGACCTCTATGTCACGCTGGAGCCGTGCACGATGTGCGCCGGCGCGATCTCGCTGGCGCGGATCCGGCGGCTGTATTATGGCGCAGCGGATCCCAAGGGCGGCGCGGTGGAGTCCGGCGTGCGGTTCTTCGCGTCGCCGACCTGCCATCACGCGCCCGAGGTCTATTCGGCGGTCGGCGAGGGCGAAGCGGCAGCGCTACTGAGGGATTTTTTCAAGGCGCGGCGGTAGCCTTCGGCGTCACCTCTCGATCGCGTTTCCAGTGTTTTGAAAACAGTGCAACGAGATCAGCCCACAAAAAACTCCCGCAGCGCCTTCGCCGTTGCGTCGGGATTTTCTTCGGTCAGGAAATGACCGGAATCGATCGGCGCCCCCGACAGCTTGGTCGCCCAGGCCTGCCAGGTCTCGAGCGGACTTGTCTCGAGCGGCGTCGCGGCAGCGCGCGCAATGCCGGCATCGCCCCACAGCGCCAGCAACGGGATCGTGATCTTCCTCGCCACCTCGCGATCGGCCCGGTCGATCTCGAAATCGGCATAGGCGCCGGCGCGGTAGTCCTCGCACATCGCATGCAGCCGCGAGGGATCGCGGAACGCTGCGAGATAATGCTCCAGCGCGCGCGGATCGATCGCATCGAGGTTTTTCGATTTGGTCTGGCTCGCCATCTTCTGCCTGAGGAAAAAATCCGGATTGCCGCCGATCAGCGTTTCCGGCAACGGAAACGGCTGCGCCAGAAAGCTCCAGTGATAGATTTTCAGCGCGTAAAGCCGGTCCATGCGCGCCCAGTAATCGTAGGTCGGCAGAATATCCAGCACCGCAAGCTGCGACAGCCGGCCCGGATGATCGAGCGCCAGCCGGTAGGCGACACGGCCGCCGCGATCGTGTCCGGCGAGCGCAAAATGCACATGGCCGAGTGCTTCCATCGCCTCCACCATGGTCTGCGCCATCGCGCGCTTGGTGTAGGGCGTATGATCCCTGTCGCTCTCCGGCATATCGGACCAGCCATAGCCCGGCAGGTCGGCGATGATCAGGGTGAAGCGGTCCGCCAATTGCGGCGCGACGCGGTGCCACATCACATGGGTTTCGGAAAAACCATGCAGCAGCAACAGCGGCGGCCCCTTGCCGCCGACGCGGGCAAAGATCCGCCCCGATGTGGTGTTGATCCATTTCGACGCGTAGCCGGGAAACAGGTCGGCGAGATCGGGCATCGATTGGCGCTCCTTCCCGGCCAAACCGATCCCCAACGGCTGGGGATGACGACGGCTCGTGCTTTAAACTTTGTTTGTCGTTGCCGCTGGCTTGCCCCGGATATATGCCATCGCGCAAGCCCGCCCATCAAGAACCAGAACGAGGAAACCTCCCATGTCGATCGATTTCGAAGTCCCGGCCGAAGCCAAGGCGATCCGCGAGAAGGTCCGCCAATGGGTGCATGACGAATGCATCCCGGCGGAGAAGGAACTGGACTCCAAGCCGCTCGAGGAAGTGCTGGGCAAACTGCGCAAGAAGGCGCGCGCGCAGGGCCTGTGGTGCCCGTTCGTTCCCAAGGAATATGGCGGCATGGGCCTCGGCCCGCTCGCCAATGCGCTGGTGCAGATGGAACTCGGCGAAAGCATGCTCGGCGCGCTGTCGATGAACACCCAAGGCCCCGACGACGCTTCGATGATGACCATTCTCGAGCACGGAACGGAATATCAGAAGGAAAAATTCCTCAAGCCCCTGCTCAATGGCGAAAAGCGCATCTGCTTTTCGATGACCGAAAAGGCGTCCGGCGCCGATGCCACCGGCATGCAGACGACTGCCGTGAAGGACGGCAACGAAAATTACATTCTGAACGGCGAAAAGTGGTTCTCCTCGTCCGCCAGCGTCGCCGACATGGCGCTGGTCATGGCCAAGACCGATCCGAACGCGCCGCGCCACAGGCAGTATTCGACCTTCATCGTCGAATTGCCGAACCCCGGCTACAATATCAAGCGCAACATCAAGAACATGGCGATCGAGGGCCCGTACGACGACGTGATCCACGGCGGCCATTCCGAGATCGAGATCAAGGATCTCAAGGTATCGGCCGACAATCTGCTCGGCGGCGAAGGCAACGGCTTCAACATGGGTCAGCATCGCCTCGCTTACGGCCGGCTGCGCCACGGCATGCACAACGTCGCCAAAGCGCAGCGCGCGCTGGACATGGCGGTCGCGCATGTGACGAAGCGTTCGACCTTCGGCGTACTGCTCGCCGACCGCCAGGCGGTGCAGTTCATGCTCGCCGAATGCGCCACCCAACTCTACATCGGCCGGCTGATGCTGCTGCACATCGCCTACAAGGCGGAAAAGGGCATGGACCTGCGGCAGGAGAATTCAATCGCAAAGGTGTATCTCGCGCACATGGTGCACCACGTGATCGACACCGCGATCCAGCTCCACGGCGCGCTCGGCTTCAGCCAGGATACGTTGCTCGCGAAATGGTACACGCAGGTGCGCTCGCAGCGGCTGGTCGACGGTCCGGACGAGGTGCACAAATGGCGGGTCGGCCGCAATGTGATCAAGGCCTTCCGCGAGCACGGCACCACGGCGTCGGCGGCGGGCGGTGATTTGCTCTGATTGGCGCGTCATTGCGAGGAGCGCAGCGACGAAGCAGCTTTCTTCGCGAAAAGCTGGATTGCTTCGCTTCGCTCGCAATGACGCTTACGTCTGCTTCTCCCGCTCCACCGCCTGCCAGCCGATGTCGCGACGGCAGAAGCCTTGCGGCCACTGGATGCGATCGACTGCGGCATAGGCGCGTTGCTGCGCTTCGGTAACGCTCTTGCCTGCCGCGCAGACATTCAGCACGCGTCCGCCGTTGCTGAGAATGGCTCCGTCCTTCGATGTCGTGCCGGCATGGAAGATCTCGACGCCTTCGACCCTGGCAGCTTCATCGAGCCCCTCGATGCGGGTGCCTTTGGCGTAATCGCCAGGATAGCCCTTCGCCGCCATCACCACGGTCAGCGCGGATTCCGGATACCAGCGCAGATCGAAATTCTTCAACTGCCCGTCGCAGGACGCCAGCATGGCCGGCACGATATCGGACATCATCCGCAGCATCAGCACCTGGCATTCCGGATCGCCGAAGCGGACATTGTATTCGAACAGTTTCGGCCCCTCCGGCGTCAGCATCACGCCGGCATACAACACGCCGCGAAACGGTGTGCCGCGCACCTTCATCCCGGTCACCGTGGGCAGAATGATCTTCGCCATGATCTCGGCATGGATATCCGGCGTCACGAACGGCGTCGGCGAATAGGCGCCCATGCCGCCGGTGTTCGGCCCCTGGTCGTGATCGAACACCCGCTTGTGGTCCTGCGCCGAGGCGAGCGCGATCGCGGTCTCGCCGTCGGACAGCGCAAAGAAGCTGATCTCGCGGCCGGAGAGAAACTCCTCGATCACGACCTCGGCGCCCGCAGTACCGAACGCGCCATCGAACATCATAACGATGGCGTCCTCGGCTTCGCGCAAGGTTTGAGCGACCACCACCCCCTTGCCCGCCGCCAGCCCATCGGCCTTGACCACGATCGGCGTGCCTCGGGCGCGGACATAGGCCAGCGCCGTGGCCGCATCGGAGAAGCGTCCATAGGCGCCGGTCGGAATGCCAAATTCCGTGCAGAGCGCCTTGGTGAACCCCTTGGAGCCCTCCAGCCGCGCAGCGAGCTTGCTCGGCCCAAACGCCTTGATGCCGTGAGCGGCCAGATCATCGACAATTCCGGCCGCGAGCGGAGTTTCCGGACCGACCACGACGAGATCGACCGCATGGCGCTTGCAGAATTCGATCACCGCGGCATGGTTTGATACGTCAAGCGCCACGCATTCGGCTTCGCGGGCGATGCCGGCATTGCCCGGCGCGCACCAGAGTTTCGTGACCAGCGGCGAGGCGGCGATCTTCCACGCCAAGGCGTGTTCGCGGCCGCCGGAACCGAGCAGAAGAATATGCATGAGATGCAGCCAGACCGGAGGTTGCCGCGCGATAACGCCCACGGTTTAGCACGGCGTCGGCGCGCCGCAACAATTCGCCCTGATCGGGTGTGGATATGTGCCGCCTCGGCTACGGCTGCCGCGCCGAGGCCGCGATGATTTCCTGCAGGGTTGCGACATGGCGGGCAAACGCGCCGCGCCCGGAGGCCGTGGCTGTTACCGTGGTCTGCGGCTTCTTGCCGACAAAGGCCTTCTCGATCGTGACATAACCCGCCCTCGACAGCGTTTCGATATGGGCGCCCAGATTGCCGTCGGTGGCGCCGGTCAGTTTTTTCAGCCGCGAGAATTCCAGGCCGGCCGTGGCAGGCAGCGCGTTCAGCGCCGCCATGATTTTCAACCGCAGCGGCTGATGGATGATGTCGTCGAGTTCGGCCATGGTCAGCTCCGGCGCATCCAGAGCCCGCCCACAATGAGCCCGCCGCCATTGACAAAGGCCATCCACAGCGGGAACGCCTCGCCGATGAAGAAATAGCCGATCAGCGTCAGCGCGGTGATGCCAAGGCCGATCGCAACGAAGGCCGGCCCGACCCACAATCCAACGATGGTGTAAGCCAGCATGAAATAAATCGCCCAGAAGGTTCCGATCTGGCGCGGGGTGAAATGCGCGAGGCCGCGGGTGCAGAGAAAGCCGAATGCGAAGAACAACAGCGTGGCCGCCAGCATTCGCCAATCGAAGCTACGGATGCCGGTTCGGGCATGGTCGAAGGCGCTGACCGCGAACGAACCGGCGATCCCGGCGACATAAACCGCGAGCCATGCATAATCGGCCGTGCGCGGCGACAGCCAGGTCGCGAGGTTGCCCGCAAACACAAGCACGCCCCACATGACGATCAAGAGGCCGGAAAGCTGGTAGATCGTCGATTGACGGACGCGGCGGGCGATTTCATTGATCTCGAAGAGCGCTTCGGTGGCTTGTTTGCTGTCGATCATGATGCGTGTCCTAGATCTCCAACAGTTGTGATTCTTCGAAGCATGGAAAACGATGTCGGTCGAGACGCCGGTCCGCTGTCTCGCGAAATTATTTGACGCCTGCCACGGGGGGTTCCCTTGACAGTGCGGATGTCACTACGACCACACAGGAATGATCATCTGGCCTTGATATCTCGGACCGGAACGGCTGTCTGCTCGCCCACATCGGCTGGCTTGGATGCCAGTCGAGCACTTGGCCATGATCGTTGCACCGGATCTCTACGCTACCCTTGACCAGGTCGGCCGCCGCCCTGATCGAAACCGAGAACGACGAGGACTGCAGCTTGGTGCCGCGATCGCAGGCCGGCAACGGAGGATCAAAGACGACACGAAGAAAGTCGCCATTGGCGCCATGATCAACATATTCGCTGAGTTGTCCGGCTCGATCCGACACCAGCCCAACGCTTCCGCGCCCGCGCCTGTTGAGCACATAATCGGTATCGGTGCCGGGCGAGGCCGTGAATCCATCCGGACCGAACGTGGCCGTGAATGTATTGTAGAGAATGAGGTTGATGGAAATGCCGTGGCTGTACGACCATTTGAAAGGAAACGCGCCTTTGGCTTCGTCATGATCAAAAGTGTAGTTCTTCGGTCCGATCGAGGCGCGGCCATCACGGGCCTGCGCGTTGGTGTTCCGATAGAAGATGAGGAACGCGCGGTCTCTCATATGGCCGCTCTGGTCAGTCAGTCCCGCGCGTTGCCGGTCCAGCGCCTGGTCCGGATCGAACTGGACCTCGATGTCCACCGGCATGTTTTCGATGTCGTCAAACCGCACCTGCACCCCACGCGGTCGTCCATCATCTCCTAAAATCTGAAAGGAAATCGGGCGATAATGGCCGCCAACGAACGCCGCCAGCATCTCGGAGTTGCGATAGTGGGTCTGACGTTTCGCGCCGGCGCGCTCGGTGAACCAAACCCAAATGTCGATGCGGCCCTCGCGGTCCGGCTCGCGGCTGGCTACTTCCACCAATTCATAGACCGGGTGGAGCGGAAGCCACAGAAACCAGTGATGGTCCCAGGAATCGACCACGGTGGAGAACGGCACGAGTGGAAAAGGCATGGCGGATTCCTCGGGCCTGGCGACCGCAGCACGGAGTACCAACGGCGGTGAACAGGCCAGCAGCCCGATGGCCCGCACAGCGCCGCGCAGAAACTGACGCCGCGCCGCGCGGGTCATGAGTTCAGGTCTGCTTTCGCCACGTCGTCGGCAATCGCGGATACGGCCTTTGGATCGCTGACGACGCCCATGTGATTGACGCCGTCGATCAACTTCACGTCAACCGCGGGGACGATGCCCCGCACCTCCTCGGCATATTTGTCCGCGATCATCAGCTCGTCATCGGCGCCAGAGGTGATTGTGAGCGGTCGCGTCGCGGCGGCAAGATCGCTGCGGAAATCCGCATGATTGGCGAAGTTGCGCATCAGCCGGTAGGAATAGACCCCGGTCAGCCTTAGGTCCGAATCAGGCGGCACCGCGAAGGCAATCGTCGGCAGCAATTCCGCCCACGGCATACCCACCCGATGCAACACCGACAGGGCGAGGAAGCGCGGAATATCGGCATTGGCCCAGCCGCCGGAGTTCGGACGGCTGCTTGGCGCGTCGTAGCCGAGATAGGGCGCCAGCAGCACGGTGCGTGTGAACAGGTTCTGGATCGGCGAGCCGGCGATGCGCAGTGCAAATCCGCCACCGGAAGAATGACCGATCAGCGTTAGAGGCGCGGTCGGATCGGCCTTGCGGATTTCGCCGACAAGATCGGCCATGTCGTCTTCGAGCTGGCCCAGATAGGAGATGTCACCCCTGTTTCCGGAGGCGCCGTGTCCGCGGATATCCACCGCATAGGTTTGCACCCCTCGCGCGGCCAATGCGAGCGAGAGCGCATGGATCGGGCCCTTGCTGGAACCCGATGAGCCGTGCACGACGACGGCGATGCGGCCGGTTACAGGCGCGTGAGCCGGATAATGCCGGTACGCCAGTTCGGTACCATCGCGAGCCTGAAATCGCGTGAGTTCTGGCAAGGCGCTGAAATCCATCGATTTGCGGGCAGCCGAAATCGAAGCCAACTCCGGCGGCCGCACCAATGGCGCGGCGACCATCGCAGTAAGCAAGAGGGCAACCGCACCAACACCGCACAAAACCCACCTCAACGCACTGAAAGATCCGCGTATCAGCATCTTCGACATGATGTTTCCTTTTCGGCATCGTCACGAACCCTGATAATAGAGTACTCTATATCGCAGAGTTTATGAAATGCAATGCCGAATTTGCGATCGCGGCCGAAATCCCTACCTTGTGCGCCAACCCGAAAAGCCCGATTCGATTGTCCGAGATGACCGCAGCCGAAGCCCTGATCAACGCACCGGAATTCACCGTGTCCGAACTGTCGTCCGCACTGCGGCGGACGGTGGAGGACGCCTATGGGCATGTCCGGGTGCGCGGCGAAATCTCGGGTTTCCGCGGGCCGCATTCCTCCGGGCACTGCTATTTCGCGCTGAAGGACGAGAGCGCCAAGATCGAGGCCGTGATCTGGAAGGGCGTCCATAACCGGATGCGCTTCAAGCCGCAGGAAGGCCTTGAGGTCATCGCCACCGGCAAGCTCACGACCTATCCTGGCTCGTCGAAATACCAGATCGTCATCGAGGCCATCGAACCCGCAGGGATCGGTGCGCTGATGGCGCTGATGGAAGAGCGCAAGCGCAAACTGGGTGCCGAAGGGCTGTTCGACGAGGCGCGCAAACAGCTTTTGCCCTGGCTTCCGGAGGTGATCGGTGTCGTCACCTCGCCGACTGGTGCGGTGATCCGCGACATCCTGCATCGGCTGGAGGACCGCTTTCCGCGCCGCGTGCTGGTGTGGCCGGTGCGGGTGCAGGGCGAAGGCTCGGCCGAGCAGATCGCAGCGGCGATCCGCGGCTTCAACGCGCTGCCGAAGGACGGCAGGATTCCGCGTCCCGACCTCTTGATCGTCGCGCGCGGCGGCGGCTCGCTGGAAGACCTGTGGTCGTTTAACGAGGAAATCGTGGTCCGCGCCGCCGCGGACAGCATGATTCCGCTGATCTCAGCCGTTGGCCACGAGACCGACATCACGCTGATCGACTTTGCCGCCGACAAGCGTGCGCCGACCCCGACGGCCGCCGCTGAAATGGCGGTGCCGGTGCGCAGCGAATTGTTCGTCGAGGTGTCGAGCCTCGCGCGGCGGACGATGGTGTGCTGGCAGCGCGGGCAGGAAGGCCGCCGCAACGAGTTGCGCGCCGCGGCGCGGGCGCTGCCGGCCTCGAGCGAACTGCTGGCGATCCCGCGGCAGCGGCTGGACGGCGCCGCCGCCGCCCTGCCCCGCGCGTTGAAGGCCAACACGCACGCCCATTTCCGCCGCTTCGCGAACACCAGCGCCCGATTGACGTTGCGGGTGCTGCGCGGACAGGTCGCGCAGGCCAAACACCGCCTGACGGTATCCGGCGAACGGCTGGCGCATGCCGCAAGGTCGCTGCTGCGCCATCGTCGCGATCGCCATGCGGGACTGGCGATCCGGCTGAAAGCCTCGAAACTCTCCAACGCCCAGGCGCAGCGCCAGGCCATCGCGCGGGACCGCGAACGGGCGTTGCGGCTGGCCGAACGCGCGCGGCGTGCGCTCGCAACCGCCATGCAGCGCCACCAGGCGCGCGTCGTCCATAGCGGGCAATTGCTGGCGGCGCTGTCCTATCGCAGCGTGCTGGCGCGCGGCTTCGCGCTGGTGCGCGACGGGCAGGGCCTTGCCGTGCACGCCGCCGGGGCCATCGGCCCCGGTGCACACCTCACCATCGAATTTGCCGACGGACGCGTCGCCGCCACCGCCGACGCGGACCGGCCGGCGGCAATGCCGCCGGCGAAGCCGGTTGCAGGCGAGCCGAAGGCCTCAGCGCCCAGGCGCGTTGTCAAGCCGGTTGACCAGGGAAGCCTGTTTTAGCTGGATCAACTCACCGCGCCAGCCATTCAGCGACGCGCTTTTGCGAATCGGCGCGAGCTTCGGTGTCGGTGCCGAGATGGCCGTGCTCCGGCCCCGCGGGATCCGACGTTGCGGCGACGGCGTGCACCGGCAAATTCGCGCGATCGAAATCATGATAGGCGCTGGGATAGACCACGATCCGCGCCAGCGCGCTGCGGCCGCGCGCGCCGTCGATCATCTGGCGGCAGGCGGGCGGCGAACTGACGTCGTCCTTGGCCCCGATCAGCACCAGCGTCGGAACGCGGGTGCTCCAGCCAAGGCCCGACGCGACGCGGCAATCCGGATAAAATGCAATCGCCGAGCGAAAATCCGGCTCGGCGACGCGCGACGACAGTTGCGGACGCACCGCCCACAGCACGGCGCTCGCGCCATTCGCCCATCCCAACAGGCTGATGCGATCGCGCGCGGCCCAGTGCTGCTGCATCAGCCATTGCCGCGATGCCATGATGTCCGCGACCCGCTCGCGGTTGGCACGCACCGGACGCTGCTTGACACGGCATTGCGGGCCAAGCTCGCGCGAACCGTAGCTGTCCGGCAACAACACCGCATCACCCGCCTTCAACAGGAGTTCGGCCCAATCGCGATAGCGCGGCTGGACCGGCTCGGAATTGCCGCCGAGCCCGCCGCAGCCGTGCAGCGCGATCACGGTGGGAAACGGGCCATCACCGGCGGGCTTGTAAAGCTGCGCGCGCAACACCCCGTTGCCAAGCGGAATGTCAACCTGATGCGCGGCAGGCAGCGGCGCCGCGCCGACAGAAAAAGTCACGGCAAAAAGCGTCAGGAATATCGTGGCTGACAAAAGGCGCATCGGGTTCGCCGGGTCGAGATGGGGTTGGGAGGAAAGCGCTCCACATATCAGGCTACCATGTGCCCATAGCAGCAATTCATCACAAATCGGTGGGTTTGCAGGGCGGACATCGTGACCTATTTATGATAGACGCAATCAGAAATATTTGGCCCGGTCCGGATGACCGGGAACGAAGCGAAGAGTTCAGGAGAGTTTAATCGTGCTGAATAAGTTCGGTCCCTCGGGCCACGGCGAAGCGCAGGTACAATATCTCGATGGCGATTTCCGCGTGATCTCGCCGGGAACCTATGTGCGGTGTGCGATGACCGATGCGCGGATACCACTCGACGAGTTGAAATACTGGAGCGTCGATCTGCAGGAGGCCTATGCGATCCCCAGCGCGGTGCTGCAGCGGCATTTTCCCGGCGCGCTGAAGTAGACCTGTGCGAAGGCGTCGTTCGCGCCTGCGTAAAGCATGATCCTTTCGGAAAGCCGGTCGCTGCCGTTCCCGATCACGCCCTGAATCTCTTCTCACGCGCCTTGAACAGACAGCCCGACACGAACTTCCGCAATTGCGCGGCGTCTTCGAACGCCAGCGTCACCGCGAACGGCACGATATCGCAAGCCCAGGATGGCAGTCCCCCGCGGCCGCGCAGCCGCGCCAAATCCTTTTCCGTCGTCACCAGCGTCAGCGCATCGCGCGCTGCTTCGTCGATCAACAACTCGATCTCGCTCTTCGAATACGGATGGTGATCGGCGAACGCGCGCTTTGCGACAACCTCGATCCCGCTGGCGCGCAGCGTCCTGAAAAACCGGGCTGGATCGCCGATCCCGGCGAAGGCGAGTACACGTTTGCCGCCGAGCGACGCCACCGAGATATCGTCGGGCCTGAGGTGAGCCGACAGCACAGGCCGGCCCCGCGCGGCGATCGCGGCGGCAACCGCCTGGGCAGCGGTTCCATCGCCGATAACGATCAGCGCATCCGTACGGGCGAGTTGCGGCCGCAGCGGCGCGCGCAACGGACCCGCCGGAAATACCCGGCCGTTGCCGAGGCCACGGTCACCGTCGATCACGATCAGCGAGGCATCCTTGATGATCGCGGGATTCTGGAAACCATCGTCCATCAGGATCACGCTGGCGCGCTGCGACCGCGCCAATGCGACGCCCGCAATCCGGTCCCGCGCGACCACCACCGCAACCGACCCCGCCATCATCAGCGGCTCGTCGCCGACGTCATCAGCAACATGCCGCGCAGGATCCACCTGGATCGGCCCGTGCAATCTTCCGCCATAGCCGCGGCTGAGCACCACCGGCGTCTCGCCGAGATCGCGCAGCACCCCGGCAAGCGCCAGCACCGTCGGGGTCTTGCCGGCGCCGCCGACATGATAATTGCCGACGCACAGCACGGGGATGCCGGCATCAAATCCCTGGCGCTGCAATCGCTGGCCCGCAACTAGGCCGTAGAGCGCGCCAAGCGGCGAGAGTAATCGCGATGTCCATGATGACGGCCGATACCAGAAGGCCGGCTCACGCATCGGCCGCCCCCATTTCGAGCCGTAGCTGCAGCAGATACGGCTCGAGTGCGGCGAGCGTGCGGTCGAGCCCGCCGCCGAGTTGTGCGACCACGCGCTCGGCGGCGTCAACCGACAATTTGCGGGCCTCCGGATCGGCCAGCAACCGGCCGAGCTGCTTCACCAGCGTTTCCTGCGTGTCGGCCTGCCGGGCGCCGCCCGCGCTATCGAGCGCCTCGTAAACGTCAGTAAAATTGAAGACGTGAGGGCCATGAACCACCGACGCGCCGAGCTTGATCGCCTCGATCGGATTTTGCCCGCCATGTTCGACCAGCGATCCCCCCATGAACACGATCGGCGCCAGCCGATAGAATAATCCGAGTTCGCCCATGGTGTCGGCGACGTAGATATCGGTGGTTGCCGTAGGCAGCTCCTCGCGCGAGCGCAGCGCCGCGTGCAGCCCGGAAGCCGTGATGCTGCGAGCGATGGTTTCGCCGCGATCAGGATGCCTGGGCACGATCACGCTCAACAGCGACGGGAAGAATCCCGCAAGGGTCTTGTGCGCCTCCAGCAGAATGTCCTCTTCGCCGGGATGGGTCGACGCCGCGACCACGATGGGACGGCCGCGCGTCACCGCCATCAGCCGCTCCAGCTTGCCGGAATCAGCGGGGGGCGCTGCCACATCGAGCTTGAGGTTTCCGGTGGTGACGACGTTGCGGCTGCCGAGCGTGGTAAAGCGCTCGGCATCGACTTCCGACCGGACCAGGCAGACATCGAACCGGCCAAGTAATGCCGAGATGGTGCCGGTCATCCGGCGCCAGCGCTGGAACGAGCGCTGCGACATCCGGCCGTTGATCAGCACCATTGGCAGACGCCGCGCCGCGCTCGACAGGATAAGATTGGGCCATAGATCGGACTCGATGAACAGCGCCAGACTCGGCCGCCAGTGATCGAGAAAGCGGGCGACGTAGCGCGGCGAATCATACGGCACATATTGATGGATGATATCGGCGGGAAACCGCTTGGCGACGATCGACGCCGACGTCACCGTGCCCGACGTCAGCAGGATGCGGATATTCAGCGCCCGCAATCTTTCAATCAAGGCCGCAGCGGCCAGCACCTCGCCGACGCTGGCGCCGTAAATCCAGACCAAAGGTCCATGCGGCCGGGTATCCCGGCTCATGCCGCGCCGCTCGCCGATACGCGCCGGATCCTCCTTGCCTTGTTTCAGCCGCCGCTTGATCAGCGCCGGCGCCAGCAGCGCCACGGCAGCAGACAACCGGCGATAGGTACGCAGCGTCATCGGCAGGGAATTAGCCATGACCCGCCTCTTCTGGACGGCCGACCTCCGCATAGGCGCGACGGGTCGCATCGTTCAATGTCGCCTCCAGTCGCGCGCGCAGTCGTTCCATGGTCTCGCTATCGGCGTCGGGTGGCACCACAATCACTTCGCCCCCTACCAATATTCCTCGTCCAAATGGCAGATTGATAGTGGTGCGATCCCAATTGTTGAGGCGGATGAAACGGCTGGTCGCCATCGCGAACGGCATGATCGGCCGACCGGATTCCCGCGCCAGCATGATGATGCCGAGGCCCGCGACACGCGAGCGCTTCGGCACGTCCGCGGTCAGCGCGACATAATATTTCTCTTCAAGCGCGCGCACCATTTCCTTGAACGCACCGACGCCGCCCTTGCGATGAAACGCCGATCCATGATCGCCGGAACCGCGAATGGTGCCGATCCCCAGCCGTTCGGCGGCCAGAGCGTTGAATTCGCCGTCGCGGTGCCGCGAGATCAGCACCTTGGTGGCGTGGATTTCCTTGGTCTTGATGAAAGGCGTCATGAAATGCTGGCCGTGCCAGAATGCCAGGATCACCGGCCTCTGCGGTTCGACGATCTCATAGACGTTGGATGGATCGAAGCGGAATTTGTTGGTCAGCCAGACCAGCCGCAGGAACTCGGCCGCGAGAAAACCCACAGCGCGCTGCACCCAGCTGCTGCGCAGCGCATTGCGAAGTAACTTTTTCAACGGGCAGGCTTCGTGTCTTGACCTGGATCGAGCAGCCGGTGGAGGTGAACCACGAAATAGCGCATGTGGGCGTTGTCCACGGTCTGCTGCGCCTTGGCCTTCCAGGCGGCATAGGCGGTTGAGTAATTGGGGAATACGCCGACGATTTCCACCTGATCGAGATCCTTGAAGGTCGTATGCTCAAGATCGGTCAGTTCGCCGCCGATAACGAGATGGAGCAGTTGTTGCGGCACACTATCTGGCATGATTCTTCTTCCTAACGCGTTGCCCGGCAAGGCCAAATTCCCGACGCGCGTTGCGCGCGCTCAGGGCAACGGACGGCTACGGAAATGCTCGACAATGCTCGCATGACGATCGCGTCCCGCTGCCACCAGCACTCCGTGCGTCACCTCCCGGCGGTTGTAGAGGATGCGGTCCCCCGAGAGCGCGGTCATGTTACCATTCGCTTCCTGCACGATCAAATTGGCGGCGGCAAGGTCCCAATCACGACTTTGGCCGCCGGCGAACGCTGCATCGAGCCTTCCTTCCGCGACCCGGCACAACCGCAGTGCCAGCGATCCAATTCGGGGGTGAAGGATGATCTCATCCGATGACCGGCTCAGCCGCTCGACCAGCGGCTTCGGGCCGGCGACGCGGGAAAAATCCATTTCGGTGCCGTGCGTCGCCTGAACGACCGCATCGTTGCGCGCGGCGCCCCGTCCGCGCGCGGCGAAGAAGAACTCATCGCTGGCCGGCGCGAACACCGCCGCCAGCACCGGCGAGGTGCTTTCGACCAGCGCAACGCTGACGCACCAGTCTTCACGGCCGGCAAGATAGCCGCGGGTGCCGTCGATCGGATCGACGATCCAGGTCAGTTGCTTCTCCAGGCGCAACTCGTCGTCGGCGCTTTCTTCCGACAGCCAGCCATAATCCGGTGTGGCCCGTCGCAACCGCGTCTCGATCAGCTCGTTGACCGCGATATCGGCCTCCGACACCGGCGACGACGCGCCCTTGGTCCAGTTCCTGAGCTCGGTGCGAAACAGTGACAGCGCCAGCGCGCCGGCCTCGCGCACGGTATCCTTGAGCAGCGCGACGTCGCGCGCCGGAATCTTGTTGGGCAGGCTGCCGGCGTTAGCGTCCGCCAAGCGTCAATCCCTCGATCCGCAGCGTCGGAGAATTGACGCCATAGCGAAATTCCAGATCGTTGGCCGGCACCAGCGACTTGAATATCTCAAGCAGATGGCCCGCGATCGTCACCTCGCTCACCGCATAGGTGATCTCGCCATTCTCGATCCAGAATCCGGAGGCGCCCCGGCTGTAGTCGCCGGTCACGCCGTTGACGCCGGAGCCGATCAAATCGGTGACGTAAAATCCCTGGCGGATGTCCGATATCAATTCGGCCGGCGTCGGCTGACCTGCTTCCAGATGCAGGTTATAGGATCCCGGCGACGGCGACGACGATACGCTGCGCTGGGCGTGACCGGTGGTGACCAGTCCAAGCTCCCGCGCGGTCGCCGAATCCAACAGCCATGACGTCAGCACGCCCTCATCGACGATCGCGAGCTTCTTGACCTTGACACCCTCGGCGTCGAACGATTGCGAGCGCAATCCGCGCACCCGCAACGGATCGTCGATGATGCGGATGTTCCTGGCAAACAACTGCTCGCCGAGACGGTCTTTCAGGAAACTGGTCTTGCGCGCGATCGAGGCGCCGTTCACCGCCCCCACCAGGTGGCCGACGATCGATCCGGCGACGCGGGGGTCGAACACTACCGGCACCTTGCAGGTCTCGACCTTGCGCGGATTGGCGCGCGCCACGGTGCGCTCGCCGGCGGTGCGGCCGACGCTTTCAGGTGAGGCGAGATCGGAGGCATGCGGCGCAGTGATGTAGTCGTAGTCGCGTTCCATGCCGGTGCCGTCGCCGACAATGGCGGTCATCGAGATGCCCTGGCTCGATCGCAGATAGGAACCGTGGAAACCGGTGCTGGTCACCAGCACCATGCCGCCTATTCCGGTCGAGGCCGACGCGCCGCCTGACTTGGTCACGCCCTTGACGGCGAGGCCCGCCGCTTCCGCCTCACAGGCGCGGCGCTCGAGCTCCGATGTCGATGGGACCACCGGATCGAGCAGATCGAGATCGGGAAAATCGCGCGCCAGCAATGACGGATCCGCCAGGCCGACATATTGGTCGTCGGGGGCGACCCGCGCCATCGCGACCGCGCGTTCCGCGAGCCTGGTCACGCCGTCGCCGCTGACGTCGTTGGTCGAGACCACGGCCTGGCGCCGTCCCACCAGCACGCGCAGTCCGACATCATCGCCTTCCGAGCGCTCCGACTCCTCGACGCGTCCGTCGCGCACCTCGACGCCCTGGGAAACGCCGCGCACCGCCACCGCATCGGCGGCGTCCGCGCCCGCGCGCCTGGCAGCTTCGACCAGACGCTGCGCCAGCGCGCTCAGGGCAGATTGATCGAACAGGTCGGAGGTGGCGGTTTTCGATGAACGCGGCGATGCGGCTGATGGTGAAGAGATCACGAACAAAATCCCGAGGATTGGAGAAGGATTGAGGAAGCATCGCAGAAGGGAGGGATGCCAATCGGTCGAACCATGAGATGTGCCCGATTTACGCGGACTTCAAGCATTTCATGCACCCAAACCCAAAGAATTTTGCATTCCGCCGCAAGGTCTCGTCAATCATGTGAGCCAAGGTCTTGTCAATCATGCGGGCAAATGCAGCGCAAGTGACTTTCGATTAACCAGCCTTTTTAAGCCGAAACGGACGCGGCTGGGCTAGGCTCTCACGCATCGACCAGGAACATAATCCCGGCGGGGAGATCAAGCCGTGAGGCGTCAAACATCAACATGCGGGACCAATCCCGCCGGGTCGAGCCGCGCATTGCGGCTCGACCCCCTCTCTCTACCCGTCAGCTTCGATGCGCACGACATCCGCGCGGATGGCGGCGTGCGGCAAATCGAACTTCATCGCGAGCGTGTCGTTCTGCGCCGTGCCCTGCACGGCATGCAGATGGCCGTCAACGTTCGCGTCCGCGATTTTCTCGGCGTTGCGCTGCGCGGCATCGACGACGCCCAGATGCTGGTTCTGGCGCACCGCGATCCGTCGCTGACGATCCCGTTATGCGTGAGTTCAGACCGCGATGAGATCGCGACCGCCTGGCAGCTGTGGAGCGACATCTTTGGGCTGCCGCAATTGCCGGAAGACAAGGCGCCCGAACCGGCGCAACGCCGCCGGCGTCACAACGCGATCCGGGCGCGGCGTCCGAAATTCCTGGTACGGCGGCGCGGCGGCGATCTGCTCAATCCCGCGAACACCCACCAGGGCGAGCGCGAGATCATCGCAAGGGATTGATACTGATCCGCCGCTAACCATTCCGATGTTATCCCGGGGGCGCACATTGCTTCGCGCAACTCGGGATGACAGTCGCTTAACCGGCCCGCATCAGCGCATCGGCCAGCAATCCGGCGAGCAACAGCAATCCGGCGTCGCGGTTGGATTTGAAAATCCGCTGGCACAGCGCCGGATCCGAAATATCGAGCTGGACAATCTGCCCGACCAGATGCGCAGCGAACGCGGCAAGGCCGATCCATGCCGGCCATCGCGCCGCGGCGAGCCACAACGCGCCACCGATCAGCGCGACCGCCATTGCGTAAAATGCCGTCAGCGCCGGGCGCGTGCGCGCGCCAAACAATAGCGCGGTCGATTTGATGCCGATCAGCGCGTCATCCTCGATGTCCTGATGCGCATAGATGGTGTCGTAGCCGATCACCCAGGCAATCGAGCCAGCGTAGAGCAAAAGCGCGGTGGCATCGATCCGTCCGAGCGTCGCGGCAAATCCCATCAGCGCACCCCACGAGAATGCCAGCCCTAGCACGATCTGCGGCCACCAGGTGATCCGCTTCATGAACGGGTAGACCGCAACGATCACCAGCGAGGCGATGCCGGTCGCTACTGCAAATCGATTGAATTGCAGCAGCACCGCCAGACCGATCAGCGCCTGAACGACAAGAAAGGCGGCCGCCTGCCGCACGCTGACCTGACCCGCCGGAATCGGCCTCGACCGCGTCCGCTCGACCAGGGCGTCGAGATCGCGATCGGTGATGTCGTTCCAGGTGCAGCCGGCGCCGCGCATGACAAATGCGCCGAAAAAAAATAGTGCGATGAAGCGAGGCAATTGGCTGATGTCGCCGCTGACGCCGGCGGCCAGCGCCGCCGACCACCAGCACGGCATCAGCAACAGCCAGGACCCGATCGGCCGGTCGAAACGGGCGAGCCGCAAATAGGGCCGCGACCACATCGGCGCGCGGGTGTCGACCCAGTTGCCGGTCGCGTCAGCAACGCGGGCGGCCGCGCCGCTCATATGAAGAGAGTGCCCGGCTTCCGAAGTTGGGCGGCGCCGGTCATCGAGTGAGGACGTTGCCGGTCAGGGTATCAAACGCGCTGCCGCCCTTCTTCTTGGGCGTGGCTTCCGGAAGTGCCACCGCAGAGCCCAACGCCTCGCTCAGGCTCGGGCCAGCCGGTCTTTGCTGCGCCATCGTGCAGACCTTCTTCTGCATGGTTTCGGTATTGCTGTGGCCTTTTTTCAGCTGCTCCGGGATCTGCGGTGGAATCCCGCACCTTGCCGAGTTGGTTTCGACGTATTTGATCATCTTGATTTCGGCCTGGGCGAAATTCTCGATCAGCTTGCAGGCTTCATCCGGAGGCGCATGGCGCTCGCTGGCAGCCTTGATCAGCTTGCCGCGCTTCTCCGCCTCTTCGCGCAACGGCATGAAATTCTTCATGCAGGCATCAGACGGCCCCCCTCCCTGCATCGTTGGGGCAGCCGGTCCGGCGGCGAAACCGCCACCGAGGATTGGAGCCGTGCCGCCGGCCGGAAACGAACTGGAGGCGCCGCCATTGACCGGCGGAAACGCCGGATCATTCCTCGTGACGGTTTGACCCGAAACCGGCGGAAAGGCCGGATCGTTCCGCGTGCCAGCCTGACCCGAAACCGGCGGAAAGGCCGGATCGTTCCTCGTGCCAGCCTGACCCGGAACCGGCGGAAAGGCCGGATCGTTCCGCGTGCCGGCCTGACCCGGAACCGGCGGAAAGGCCGGATCGTTCCGCGTACCGGCCTGACCCGGCAACGGCGCCGGAAACGCGCTCTGCGCAAAGCCCTGACCGGCATAGGCGGTCACGAAGGCCACGGCGAGCGGCACCATCAGGCGACGGATGATCAAGGCTGTTCCTCCGGCAAGGTCCATGGGTCTCGGCGTCTTCCATATAAAAAAGACGTCTTCCCGACAAAAAACGATTTGCGATCGGGGTTTTACGATTCCTGCCGGTCCTTAACAACCCGTGGAATTTGGCAACAGCGCGGCGTAGAGCCGCGCCCGGATGCCCTTATTGGCGTAAATCCTAAACATTTGGACTAATAGGTCCGCGGATTGGAACATTGACCATGCCTAAACTCGATTTTCGCAGCCCCCGGCTGTTCGTCGACGCCGCGCTGGCCGCCGGCCAAACGGTCGCGCTGGAGCGCAACCAGAGCAATTATCTCGGCAATGTACTGCGGCTTTCGGCAGGTGGAACGATTCTGGTGTTCAACGGACGCGACGGCGAATGGCAGGCCTCGATCGCAGGGAGCAAACGGCCCGACAGCCTGAAGCTCGTTACCCAGACGCGGCCGCAGGACCGGCTGCCCGACCTCGCTTACGTCTTCGCGCCGCTCAAACATGCCCGGCTCGACTACATGGTGCAGAAAGCGGTCGAAATGGGAGCGTCATCGCTGCAACCGGTTTTGACCCGTTTCACACAAGTCGCCAGGGTTAACGGCGAGCGGATGCGCGCCAATGTCATCGAGGCCGCCGAGCAATGCGGCATCCTCAGCATCGCGGCGGTCGCCGAACCGGTGTCGCTCGATCGCTATTTGGGCCAGCGGTCGCCGCAGCGCTTGCTGGTATTCTGCGACGAGGCAGCCGATGCTACAAATCCATTGCATACGCTGCGCAGCGACGCGACGGCCTCGAACGGAATCGACGTTCTGGTCGGCCCGGAGGGCGGATTTGCCGAGGAAGAGCGCAACGTGCTGCTGCGGCAGCCGCGAATCTTGCGGCTGTCGCTGGGGCCGAGGGTGCTGCGCGCCGATACCGCGGCCGTGGCGGCGCTGGCGCTGGTGCAGGCGGCGCTGGGTGACTGGACCGCCCCTGCCGACCTGCACGGATAAGTTGTAGGCCCAAGCCATCCTGCCCGGCCCGATCGTTAAGCGACTTGTCCGATGTGGGTCGAATCCCTGCCCGGGCCATGCTAAGGGGCTGCGCCGCCCCAGCTTTTGGAACCCGTTTCCAAAGGAAATTTGGACTTCGAGATGACCCAGACCGCCGCCCCTCGTGCGACCGGATCCGCCGCATGGGCGGACGCCCTGCTGTTGTCGTTCGCGCAAGCGGGCTATGCACGGGCCGAACCGGCGATTCTGCAGCCTGCCGAGCCGTTTCTTGATCTGTCGGGCGAGGACATCCGCAAGAGTCTTTATCTGACCACCGATGCCAGCGGCGAGGAACTGTGCCTCCGCCCCGATCTCACCATTCCGGTGGCGCGGGATTACCTCGCCTCAAGCCGCGCCGGCCAGCCGGCGGGATTCAGCTATCTCGGACCGGTGTTCCGTTATCGGGGCGGGGCCGGCCGGCCGAGCGAATTCTTGCAGGCCGGCATCGAATCATTCGGACGGCAGGATCGCGCCGCGGCCGACGCCGAGATGCTGGCGCTCGCCCTGGAAGCGACCGCCGCATTCGGGGTGACGGAGGTCGAAATTCGAACCGGCGACGTCGCGCTGTTCACGGCGCTGATCGATGCGCTCGACCTCTACCCGGTATGGCGGCGGCGGCTGATCAAGGATTTCAACCGCAAGATCAGCCTGGAGCAGGATCTCGAACGGCTCACGCTCGCGACCGGTTCCAGCCGCAACGAATATGAGGGCGTGCTGGCGGCCCTGGCGGGCTCCGACCGCAAGGCGGCGCTGGCGCTGGTGACCGACCTGATGTCGATTGCCGGCGCCACCAATGTCGGCGGCCGCTCGGTCTCGGAAATCGCCGATCGCTTCCTCGAACAGTCGACCCTGAAGGGCGGCGCCCTGCCGCGCCAGGCGCTTGAGCTGATCAAGCGATTCCTTGCGATCGCCGGCGACCCCGACGATGCGATCGCACAATTGCGCGCGCTCGCCGATGACGCGAAGCTCAACATCACCGCGGCGATCGATCAGTTTGAAAGCCGTGTCGGGTTCATGGCCGCGCGGGGCATCCAAACCAACGCGACGCGCTTTTCCACCTCGTTCGGGCGCGGCCTCGATTATTATACCGGCTTCGAGTTCGAACTGCACGCCAAGGGCAATGGCGTCGAGCCGCTGGTGGCGGGCGGGCGCTATGACGGACTGATGAGCCAGCTTGGTTCCAGCGTGGCGATCCCGGCGGTCGGGTTTTCGGTGTGGGTTGAAGCCTTGACACAGGTTGGCCGCAGGCCCGCCGCCAACGGCTTAAGCGGGAGCGCGACATGACGACGCCGTTCGTTCTGGCGGTTCCCTCGAAAGGCCGCCTGCAGGAAAACGCCGAGGCGTTCTTCACGCGTGCCGGACTTGGGCTCGCCAAGCCGCGCGGCGCCCGCGATTATCGCGGCACCATTAGCGGGCTCGACAATGTCGAGATCGCTTATCTCTCGGCCAGCGAGATTGCCTCGCAGCTTGCGCGCGGCGCGGTGCATCTCGGCGTCACCGGCGAGGATCTGGTGCGCGAGAGCATCGCCGATGCCGACAGGCGCGTGGCGCTGATCGACAAGCTCGGTTTTGGCAGCGCCAATGTCGTGGTTGCCGTGCCGCAGGCCTGGATCGACGTGCGCACCATGGCCGACCTCGACGACGTCACCACCGGCTTCCGCGCGCAGCATAACCGGCGGATGCGGGTGGCGACCAAATACATCAATCTCACCCGGACATTCTTCGCCGCCCACGGCGTTGTCGACTACCGCATCGTCGAGAGCGCGGGAGCGACCGAAGGTGCGCCGGCGGTCGGGACCGCCGAAATGATCGTCGATATCACGACCACCGGCGCCACCCTCGCCGCCAACGGTCTCAAGGTACTCGATGACGGCGTGATCCTGCGCAGCCAGGCCAACCTCGTGGCCTCGCGGGATGCCGACTGGTCGAGTTCGGCCCGCGAGACTGCGCGCATCATCCTCGATCATATTGCCGCCCGCGCGCGCGCCAGCAAATATCGGGAAGTCCGCACCCGCTTCACCGAATGCAACGCGGCGCTGCTGGCCGAGGCCCATAATCGCTTCGGCGTGGTCTCACCGTTCGGCGGCCCAACGTCTTCGGGCATGGTCACGCTGCATTGTCCGCCGGCGCAGCTCTATGCACTCGGCAGCTTTCTGCGCTCGCATGGCGCCGAAACGGTTTCGGTGGCGTCGCTCGACTACGTGCTCGACCGCGACAATCCGCTGTTCGCCAAGCTTGAGGCCTTCTTGCGGCAATGAGGTGGCATGTTGCAGCGCATCGCCGTGGCGACAACACGCGGCGATTGCCATATATTGCTTTCTGGACGGTTGAGACCTGATCGATGATGCTCGGCAGCGACGTTTCCGGCTTGTCAACGACCGCGGCCACCGCTGCGGCGCAAGGGCTGTCGATCGTCGTGCCCTTGTACAACGAAGCCGCCGGACTGGCTTTTCTCCACCAGCGGCTTGCCGGTCTGGCCAAGGCGCTGAGGCAGCGCTATGGCCTCGCCTGCGAGGTCGTCTATGTCGACGATGGCAGCACGGACGACACGCTCGGCATCGCCCGCGGACTTGGCGCCGATGCGCTCGATGTTCAGGTGGTGTCGCTGTCGCGCAATTTCGGCAAGGAAGCCGCGCTGATGGCGGGATTGGACCATGCCCGGCGCGGCGCCGTGATGTTCATGGACGGCGACGGTCAGCATCCGCCGGATCTGGTCGAAAAGCTGGTCCGTCACTGGATCGATGACGGTTACGACGTGGTCTATACCGCCAAGGCCCATCGCGACAATGAATCGTTTCTGCGGCGGCTCGCGGTGCATGGCTTCTACGGGCTAATCAACTGGGGCGCGCGGCAGAAAATCCCGGAAGACGCCGGCGACTTCCGCCTGCTGTCGCCGCGCGCGGTGGCGGCGCTGCGGCAGCTTCCGGAGCGCAATCGTTTTTTCAAGGGCCTCGCGAGCTGGATCGGGTTCCGCCAGATCCGCGTCGACTATGAACCTGCGCCCCGGGCGCATGGCGTCACCACCTTCAGTCCGGCCCGGCTGGTCGGGCTTTCGATCGAAGGGCTGACGTCGTTTTCGGTGGCACCCTTGCGTTTTGCGAGCCTGCTCGGGCTCTTGCTCGCTTCGGTCGCCTTCCTGTTCGGCATCTCGATCCTCTGGGAAACCTGGATGAACGGAAAATCCGTCCCCGGTTATCCCTCGCTGGTGGTCGGCTTGATGACCATCGGCGGCGTGCAGCTCATCATGATCGGCATCGTCGGCGAATATATCGGGAAGATTCTTTCGGAGCTGAAAGCCCGTCCGATCTATTTCGTGGCCGAGCACAGTGAAAAGCGGATCGAGACCGAAACCGGCACCGGCGAGAGGACTGCCGCCGAATGAACGACGCCGCGCCGCCGCGCCCTATCTGGCTGTGCGCCGACGATTACGGTCTTAGCCCCGGCGTCAACCGCGCGGTTCGCGATCTGATCGGGCGCGGCCGTCTCAATGCGACGTCGGCAATGATGGTCGGCCCGGCCATCGGCCGCGACGAAGTCAGCGCTCTTCAAGCCGTCGCGGCAGGCAGTCCGCGATGCGCGATCGGCCTGCATGCCACCTTAACGGCGCCGTTTCGCCCGCTGACGATGCACTTTCAACCGACCGATGGCGGCATGTTCTTTGGCTTTTCGAAACTGCTGCGCGCAGGCCTGCTGCGGCGGCTCGATCCAGAAATCATCCACGCGGAATTGATCGTGCAGCTCGCCGCCTTCCATGACATGTTCGGCCGCGCTCCGGATTTTGTCGATGGTCATCAGCATGTGCAGCTGTTCCCCCAGGTCCGCGACGCCTTTCTGACGGCGGTGAAACAGGCCGCGCCCAACGCCTGGGTCCGCCAGGGCGGACGCCAGCAGCCCCTGGCCCGACGGGTCGGCGCACCCAAGGCATTGTTGCTGGACGTTCTGAGCGCGCAATTTCGTAAGCGCGCCTCCCGCGCCAATATTGCATTCAATCCCGGATTCGACGGTGCTTATGATTTTTCCCGGCAACCCGATTTCAGCGTGCTGATGCGGCAGTTTCTCGACGGACTGCCGGAGGACGGCGTGATCATGTGTCACCCGGGGTTCGTCGACGACATCCTGCTCAGCCTCGACCCGCTGACGGTGCAACGCGAGCACGAGCACGCTTTTCTCGGCGGTGAAGACTTCCCGCGCCTGCTGGCGGCCAATAACGTCACATTGGGCTGATATTCCGGCGCGACCCGGCAGTCATGTTGTCGCATACATAAATTTAATATCGGGCAGCACTACTTGCGACACAAACGCCCCCTACATCTCCCCGGCGCCTCGACGCAACGGAGAGAAAGCCATGACACCGCAAGAACGCCAATTGGTTGACGATCTTTTCGACCGGCTCTCGAAGGTGGAGAGCGCGCCGCGCGATCCGGACGCCGCCTCCGCAATCGCACAAGGCCTGCGGGTTGCACCCAACGCGGTTTACGCGCTGGTGCAGACGGTACTGGTTCAGGACGAGGCGCTCAAGCGCGCCAACAGCCGCATCCAGGAACTGGAAGCCGGCAGCGCTCCTCAACAAAATCAATCCGGCGGTTTCCTCGATTCCATGCGCGAGACGATTTTCGGACAAGGTCAGCCGCACGGCTCGGTGCCGAATGTGCGCCCTCCCGAGATTCCCAACCGCCCGACATGGAACAGCGGCCAGGTGCTGCAGCAGGCACAGGGGCCGGGACAATATCAGGAGCCATATCATCAGGACCAATATCGCCAAGACCAGTATCGCCAGGAGCCATATGGTGCACCTTATGGCGCGTCCCAGCCGCCGATGGGCGGAGGCGGCGGCTCGTTTCTCGGCACGGCGGCCGCGGCGGCAGCCGGGGTGGTCGGCGGATCGCTGCTGCTTGGCAGCATCCGCTCGATGATGGGAGGCAGCCATCACAGCTTCATCGATCAGGCGGGGATCGGCGATAGGGCGGCCACCCAAAATCCGTGGAGCGATCAATCCGGAAGCAGCATGGCGCGCGACGCCGGCATCAACGATATCGGTTCATCAGCCAATCGCGCCGATGACAATTCGCGCTCGGGATTGTTCGATTCCGCATCGAACGATGACGATCGTGACGACGATCATGACGACATGGATCTCGATTCGGATGATTTCGGCGGCGATGGAGACAGTGATTACGCCTGACGATCTGCCGGCGCCGAAGCCCGCGCGCTCTGATCGCGTCCCATGGCAAAACGGCCGCTCAATTCGAGCGGCCGTTTGATTTTCGAAGTGCAACGATCTTAGATGACGACCACCCGGGCGCCGACATTGACGCGGCCGTAAAGATCGATCACGTCCTCATTGCGCATCCGGATGCAGCCGGACGACACATTGGTGCCGATGGTCCAGGGCTCGTTGGAGCCGTGGATGCGATAGAGCGACGATCCCAGATACATCGCGCGCGCGCCGAGCGGGTTCTGCGGACCGCCTTCCATGTGTCGCGGCAAGTCGGGACGCCGCACCAGCATTTCCGCTGGCGGCGTCCAGTCCGGCCATTCCTTCTTGGCGGAAATCTGCTTGACGCCCGACCAGGCGAAACCCGGGCGGCCGACGCCGATGCCGTAGCGCAACGCCTTGCCGTTGCCCTGCACCAGAAACAGAAACTTGTTGGGGGTGTCGACGACAATGGTGCCGGCTTTTTCCTTGCCGTGATATTCAACCAGTTGTTTCTCGAATTTCGGATCGAAGGCGGGATGTGAAGGCTCGCTGGCGCTTTGCTGCGGGCGCAAGCCTTGCTGCGGATCCATCTGCGGCAGCATCGGACGCTGCGATCCGTATGATGGCTGCTGTTGATAGCGCTCGCCTTGATTCGGTCCGTCGCCGAACAGGAACTCGATGAAGCCGCCGCCCATATTGGAGCGTTCGGCATAGGCCGTTCGCACCGGCGCGGCAGGCTGCTGCGCGGATTGATTGGCGTAGATCACGGTGGGTTCCGCCGGCGGCGTGAGCTCGATCGCCGCGGCTTGATGAAGTCCGGCGCCGACACAAGATGCGCCGGCGAGCAACGCAAGGGAGATTTTTCTGAACATCGACGTACTCTGTACTGTTTCGTCACTGCTTCGTCGGCGAAGCGCCTGACCGGCGCCTGGCACGCCCCCAATTAGAATCAAAACCGCGTCGGTTTGGTAAACAGAAACGGCCTTTCGATTCACCACGTCGCCAATTCCGGGCGGTTTTGCCGGGTAGCGTTTATTTTCAGTGAATACCGTGCGCGCATGGTTAATCGCTGGTGTGCGGCGGCTACCCGGAAATCGACGAAAATTTGCGGCGTGAACCCGACGTTAAAGCGCCTCGGTCTAAAAGTGATGATTAGAGGTCAGGGGAAATCTAATGCCGGTTCATCGCAGACGTTTTCGTATTGAAGAAGCATTTGCCAGCGACGTGCCGATGCCCTCGGCCGACGAGGGCGAAATCGGTCCCATGCATCGCGAGATCATGACCGAGCTGCGCGCCATCCGCGCCCAGATGGCCAGCATCCGCCACGGCGCGGTAACCGAGACCGTCGGCGCGTCGACGGCACGCGAGTCCGCCGAAGCCGGTGCGTTGATCGAAACCTACCGCGCCCAGATCGAGCAATGCGAAAAACTCAAGGTCGAACTCGATCTTATTCACGATGCCATCAGCCGTACCAAGCGGGAGATTGCGGTTCTGCACGGCAACAGTTTCAATGGCGAGGAAATGGCCAGGGTTAACGGTGAGCTTGGCGCCGTTGTCGGTGGAACGGAAGAAGCGACGCAGCAAATTCTGGAAGCCGCCGAATCGATCGATCAGGCGGCTTCCGCGCTGATCAAGGTGAACTCGCCGGATCAGCAAAAGCTGCTCAGCGAGGAAATCCAGGAGCGCGTGGTTTCCATTTTCGAGGCCTGCAACTTCCAGGACCTGACCGGCCAGCGCATCAAGAAAGTGATGAATACGATGAAATTCATCGAAAACCACATCACGATCATGATGGATATCTGGGGCGGCGTGGACGCAATCAAGGCGCATGCACCGCCGATCGTCGACCTTCGCGAAGGTGACGCCCGGTTGTTAAACGGACCGAAGCTGCAAGACGATGTCGGCCACGCCTCGCAGGACGACATCGACGCGCTGTTCGACTAACTCGCGATTGTATTAGCCTTCAGGCCGCCGGCGGAAACGCCTGGCGGCCTTTTTTGCCGTACTCAGGCGTGGGGCCCGCAACGGACATAGACCATGTTGCCGTAGCGGGTCGCGGCATCCTTGTCGATGAAGCGGGTGACCAGGACGCGTCCGTCGAAGGAGACGATTTCTCGATCCTGTTGGCCGCCGGCCGGTCCGGGCGGTCCGATATAATTCTTGCCGCTTTGACTGCCCTTCAGGCGTAGTTCCTGCGGAGTGGCCTGGTCGGCCAGATGCATGATCACGCCCCCAGTGGCACCGGCTCCGATCACGTAAGGCTGTTTGCATTGCCCCCGCGCCGCGGCTTCGGTGCGCGCGCGGTCATTGGGATTCTGGTACGAGGCGAGACCCCAGCGGCCGACAAGTTCGTCGGAGCGGATCGTCGCCGGGACCTCGGGCAGCGGAGGTGGCTCCGGAGGCGCAGAGGGCGTCAGGCTGCTGCATGCCCCGAGGAATATCGTCAGTGCGGCGGCGATCCCCAGATTGGTACCCGCACGCACGTAACCTGATCTGACCATGGCATTTCCCCGAACAAAATCGTGGCCGCACCCGTCCCGCAGCCAAGCGTAAAACTGCTGTCGGAGCAATGACGTCCAACAATTACGCCATTGCGCCGGTTTGGTTTCCAGAAGCATCCTATATCGGCCTCACCAAGGACTTAACCCGCTTTTACCTGCCTTTGCTTGACAGGATCGGCGTCAAGCCATATTCCCGGGCGCACTATTAGCACTCCGAGAGCATGATTGCTAAGAATACGAACTGTTCTGGCCATTGACGGCATCGAACACGGACCTATTCGCAAGCCGCTTTCGATCGCAAACCAGACCTGAACCAGACCTGAAAACTGAAGCCTCCAAAAGGAACTGTCATGGCTAAAACCAAATTTCGTCCGCTGCATGACCGTGTCGTGGTCAAGCGCATCGACGCCGAGGAAAAGACCAAGGGCGGCATCATCATTCCCGACAGTGCCAAGGAAAAGCCCCAGGAGGGGCAGGTCGTGGCGGTCGGGCCCGGTGGCCGCGACGAAGCCGGCAAGCTGATTCCAATCGACATCAAGAACGGCGACCGCGTGCTGTTCGGCAAATGGTCGGGCACCGAGATCAAGCTCGACGGCGAAGAACTGCTGATCATGAAGGAATCCGACATCATGGGCGTGCTCGGATAACGGCACACCTCTCCCTCGCCCGAAGAGGGCAGGCAATATCTCTGTTCACCGTCCCTACACTCATCCATCGAGACGCGGGCGAAGGCCCGCTCCTCCGGCGATAACGGCAATGCCGTTGGGCCGGGACCAGGATCATCTTCAGGAGCAACAAAAATGGCTGCCAAGGACGTCAAATTTTCCGGAGACGCGCGCGATCGCATGCTGCGCGGCGTCGATATTCTCGCCAATGCGGTGAAGGTAACGCTCGGCCCCAAGGGCCGCAATGTCGTCATCGACAAGAGCTTCGGCGCACCGCGCATCACCAAGGACGGCGTCACCGTCGCCAAGGAGATCGAGCTTGAGGACAAGTTCGAGAACATGGGCGCGCAGATGCTGCGCGAAGTCGCTTCCAAGACCAACGACACCGCCGGCGACGGTACCACCACCGCCACCGTGCTGGCCCAGGCGATTGTGCGGGAGGGCGCCAAATCGGTGGCCGCCGGCATGAATCCGATGGACCTGAAGCGCGGCATCGAAATCGCGGTGACGGCCGTGGTCAAGGACCTGGAGAAGCGCGCCAAGCCGGTCGCTTCGTCGTCCGAAATCGCGCAGGTCGGCACCATCTCGTCCAACGGCGACGCGGCCATCGGCAAGATGATTTCCCAGGCGATGCAGAAGGTCGGCAATGAAGGCGTCATCACGGTCGAGGAAAACAAATCGCTCGAAACCGAAGTCGATATCGTCGAGGGCATGAAGTTCGATCGCGGCTATCTGTCGCCCTATTTCATCACCAATGCCGAGAAGATGACCGCCGAGCTTGAGGACGTCTACGTGCTGCTGCACGAGAAGAAGCTGTCCGGCCTGCAGTCGATGCTGCCGGTGCTCGAGGCCGTGGTGCAGTCGGGCCGCCCGCTGCTGATCATCGCGGAAGACGTCGAGGGCGAGGCTCTGGCGACGCTGGTCGTCAACCGCCTGCGCGGCGGTCTCAAGGTCGCCGCCGTCAAGGCGCCCGGCTTCGGCGATCGCCGCAAGGCGATGCTCGAGGACATCGCGATCCTGACCGGCGGCCAGCTGATCTCGGACGAACTCGGCATGAAGCTCGAAAACGTCACGGTCAACATGCTCGGGCGCGCGCGCAAGGTCGTGATCGACAAGGAAAACACCACGATCGTCAACGGCGCCGGCAAGAAAAAGGACATCGAGGCCCGCGTCGGCCAGATCAAGGCGCAGATCGAGGAGACCACGTCGGACTACGATCGCGAGAAGCTGCAGGAGCGTCTTGCCAAGCTCGCAGGCGGGGTTGCGATCATTCGCGTCGGCGGCGCGACCGAGGTCGAGGTGAAGGAAAAGAAGGACCGCGTCGAGGACGCCCTCAATGCCACCCGCGCGGCGGTTCAGGAGGGCATCGTGCCGGGTGGTGGCGTGGCACTGCTGCGCGCCAAGCGGGCCGTCGGCCGTATCGTCAACGACAACTCCGACGTGCAGGCCGGCATTAATATCGTGCTAAAGGCGCTGGAAGCGCCGGTCCGCCAGATCGCCGAGAATGCCGGCGTCGAAGGCTCGATCGTTGTCGGCAAGATCCTCGAAAACAAGTCCGAGACGTTCGGCTTCGACGCGCAGACCGAAGAGTATGTCGACATGGTCGCCAAAGGCATCATCGACCCGGCCAAGGTGGTCCGCACCGCACTGCAGGACGCCTCCTCGGTGGCCGGCCTTCTGGTGACGACGGAAGCCATGGTCGCCGAACTGCCGAAGGAGCCGGCTCCGCCGATGCCCGGCGGCGGCGGCGGAATGGGTGGAATGGGCGGAATGGGCTTCTGAACCGGTCCCGTCCCGGCAATGCAAATCGAGCAAGGCCGCCTCAGGGCGGCCTTGCTTTTGGTGAAATGTGCCGGGGTTTGCTAGGGAAGAGACCGGATTCCGATTCGACCGGAATCGAATGTGCTTGACGGCACCGCGTGGTTCTATCTTTCGAGGAATCCCATATGCGCTCGATTTTATTCTGCCTGGTCGGCCTGATGGCAGCCTCGACGGATGCCGCCTTCGCTCAAATCAAGCTCTCGCCGAGGTCAACCGCGGCTGCCAATGAAGTCCGGTATTTCACTTCCATCGACGGCCTGATGGAGGGTAATGCCGACGTCATCCTCAAGGAAACCCGCCAGGGCAAGATTGTCACCTCGGCGGTGCTCGACGTTTGCTATCCCGCGCAGAAGGGTTCCGATCGCAAGGATCGTTTTATCGCCAACCTTGCGGTGAACGGCCAGACCCTGACCGGCGCCACCCAGAGCCTCGGCGACAAGCAGCCGGTGACGGTGAAGCTGGTGCGCAAGCCGACCGGTGAGACGTTCGAATTCAAGGGACAGATCAGCGTCGGCCAGGCCGTGACGGAAGTGAACTCGACGGACAATTCCGATCTCAGCGAAAAGGAATTCCTGGACAACCAGTCGAGCGATGACGGCATCACGCCAAGCCCGAAGGATTTTACCGAGGTTTCCCCGGAAGCGATTGCCGTGAGGGTGAAGCTGGAAGCGGCGGCCGATTTCCTCAAGGGGCTGAAGGGGCAGGACGTCCTGGTTTCCCTGAGCGGCCTCGCCGTCTCGTGCGACGCGCTGCGCGCCGGCGAGCAGACGATCAATATCACTGTGGATCCGGATCGCGCCGCGGCGCTGATCGCGAAGTCGAAATCGTCGCCCGGCGTAGTCGCCGCCGGCTGGACCAGCGGTGTCGTGGAAATGGAGCGCGCCATCCGCTTCGCGGCCGCCGACTGGCGCGACGGCGACCGGCTGAACAAGGACAAGCTCGCTGCCGCCATCGCCAGCGTGCTGACAAGAACCCTCGCCGCGAAATCGTCATCCTCGGCTTGGGACGCCACCACCGGCAAGCTGAAGCTGACGTTCAAACGGCCGAGCCAGATCGTGCCCGCGCTCGACCTCACTGAAACGATTGAGATTACCGCCCTGGTAGCAGCGGACAGGCCGGGTCCGTCCGACCGGCTGATGCTGTGGATCAGCAATCCCGTGATTTCGACGGCGGACGAATCCGCGGGCCCGAAACTCAATCTGGCCGACGAATCGAGCGGCGGCGACGAGGAAGCTGACCAGAAGGACGACAATGGCGCAGTCGATGCGCTGGCGAAGGAATTTCGCGGTCAGCGCTGGGACACGGATCAAGCGGCCTGGAAGTAAGGCCAGCCCCGATCGCATCGGATGGATCAGCAGCGCGGCGCCGCAGCCGGGGAAGCGTCACGCACCCTCGCCATGCAATCACGCATTTGACATGCCGCGCCGTAGCGGCAATGAACAGGCCACATGTGAACAAGAGCTTTCAGGGTTTCACGTTTGATGGCGCGCTATGACGTAGTGGTGATCGGCGCCGGCCTTGGGGGCTTGACGACCGGCGCGATCCTCGCACGCGCGGGACGCAAGGTGCTGGTCATCGAGCGCAGCAATTCGGTCGGCGGCGCGGCATCGAGCTATATGTCCGGCGATCTGTTCGTCGAAGGCTCGCTGCACGAGACCAGCGATCCGCATCATCCTCACGATCCGAAACATCACGTGCTGACGCGAGCGGGCGTCATCGATGCCGTGAAATGGATTCCGTCCGGCGCATTTTACGAGGCGCGCGGCGGTCCGCTCGATCGGCCGTTTACGATGCCAGACAATTTCGATGCGGCACGGCGCGCGCTGACCGAACGCTTCCCCGAGGCCCGTGCCGGGCTGCACCAATTGCTTGGAGAAATGGAACGCATTGCCTCCGCCATGGGCACGCTTTCGCAAGGCCGGAACGCTTTCAGGAATCCGCGCGAGGCTCTCGTTGCCCTGCTGAAACTGGTTCCGGCGGTAGGCGACTGGCGCCTGTCGCTGTCGCAAAAGCTCGATCGGGTGTTCGGAGACAACGAAGCCGTCAAATGCGCGCTCGCGGCCAATCTCTCTTATTATCACGACGACCCGGCAACGCTGTGGTGGATCTTCTTTGCGATGGCGCAGGGAGGTTATCTCCTGAGCGGCGGCCGTTTCGTGCAAGGCGGCTCGCAACGGCTTTCCAGCGCGCTCGCCCGCGCCGTCAAGGCAGCCGGCGGAGAGGTGTTGGTGCGCCGTGTCGTCAGCGGGATTGCGGTTGACCCGCAGGGCCGCGCCAGCACCGTCACGCACACCGCGCGCGACGGCAGTGATCCCAAGGTCGTGGAAGGCGTTCGGATCGTCAGCAACGCCGCGCCTGCGGCGTTGGCGCCGTTGATGCCGGCGGCGGCTGCGGAAAGATTGACGGCGGATTACCGGCAACGCTCCCCGTCGATTTCGCTGTTCGCCCTTACGCTCGGCCTGTCGAAACCGCCACGCGAATTCGGGATATCCGCCTATTCCACGCAATTGCTGCCGCACGACATGACGCGGCTGTCCGATTACGCGCAAGGTACGGCTTTGATGGCTGCGGAGCCCGGCGAGCGCATGCCGCCGATGTCCATCGTCGACTATGCCGCGATCAATTCTGGCGTTCCCGCCCCGCCCTATGTGCTCTTGATCGTTGGGCCGGACCTGCTGTCGAACTGGGACAGCTCGGACATGGACGCCTACCGCGAGAAGCGCGGGCGATGGCAGCAGGCGATCGTCCGCTATCTCTCCTCGCTTTATCCGGGCCTCTCCGACGGCATCGTCGCGTCGTCATTCAATACCGCGTTGTCGGTTCGGCAATATCTCAACGCGCCCGACGGCGCCGTCTATGGGTTCGTGCCGACGCCGCCGCGCTCGATCTGGCGCGCGACCGTCCAATCGCCGCGCACGGTGGTGCCAGGCCTCTATCTGGCGTCAGCCTATGCCGGCTTCGGCGGCTACACCGGCGTGGTGCAGTCCGCCGGCGTGTGCGCCGACATGATCCTGCGCGAGAGTTAGGATTCAGTTGGTGTTGAGATGGAATCGCAGCGGCTTCGTTCCGATGAAGGAAACGAAATCGCCCTGCCGCTTCCAGGTCGCGGCTTCGCTCAAAGCGGCGATCAATTCGTCGTCGGCCTGCGCCCGCGCCGGCGGGCAGTCATGATCCTGCAGCGGCCCGGCCACGAAAATCACGGTATTGCCCGCGACCGAGAACTGGCCCTTGCCGTCCTTGCACCACAGTTCCAGCCTCGCTTCGCCGTTGTCGCCGATCTCGAGCGTCGGGAGCCGCTTCGATCCGGCCTGACGCGCGACATCCAGTGTCATATCGGAACCGAACGGAAAGCCGTCATCGGCGCTGGCCGGGATGGTGTTGAAGCCGGCCGCGACGAGGATCAGCGCGGCTGTGGCCGACCTCAAAAATCCTGCCAATGAATGCATATCGCCCTCGAAATATTCCGGTACGCATAACCCAGCGTTTTAATCGCCGGGTGTGGCCTTGACCAGATTGGCCGCCATCAAAAATCGTCCGTCTACAAGCCAATCCCCGCGGCATCCGCCGCGGGGATTTTCGTCGCCATCCAGGCCGGTTTGCTACTTCAAAACCATCTCCGTGAACGGATGCACATAGGCCTGCAGCATGACAAAGAGACCGACCAGACAGGCCAGCGTAATCGAATGCTTGAACACGAAGCGCAGGATCGTGCCCTCGTGCCCGACCCAGTTGGTGGCGGTGGAGGCGACGACGATCGACTGCGCGTCGATCATCTTGCCCATGACGCCGCCGGACGAATTCGCCGCGCTCATCAGGATCGGCGACAGGCCGAGTTGTTGCGACGTGATCTTCTGCAGGTTGCCGAACAGAATGTTCGACGACGTATCCGACCCTGTCAGCGCGACACCGAGCCATCCGAGCAGGGTACCGAAGAAGGGATAGAGTACGCCGGTCGCGGCAAAGGCGAGACCGAGAGTCGCGTCGACTCCGGAAAGGCGGGTCAAAGTGCCGATCGCCAGCATCGCCGAGATGGTGATCAGCGAAATCGAGCAAAGCTTGATGGTGCGCCCATATTCGGAGATGATCCTGGCCGGCGACAGCCCCATGATGAGGCCCGCGATGATGGCGGCAATCAACATCCCCGTGCCGGTAAACGACAAATAGGTGAACGAGAACACCGCGGCCTCTTTGGTCGGCGTCGGAACCACCGGCGCAACCTTGTTGATCATGTTGTGCAGTTCCGGAACCGGATAGTTCCAGGTGAAGATCGGATTGACGGCCGCCTTGAACCAGCCGGTGCCCCAGATCAGCAGGATGGCGCACAGGATGATCCACGGCAGCAGCGCGGTGATCAGTTCCGCCGATGTCAGGGGTGTCTGATCGATCAGCTTCGCCGGCGGCATGGTGCTGGCGGATTCATCATTGCCGCGCAACGCCGGCGACAGCCAGAGCACCCTGGGCTGCCAGACCTTCAGGAACAGGATCAGGCAGCCCATCGAAATCAGCGAGGCGCCGATGTCGACAATCCACGGATTGATATAGTTCGAGATCAGAAATTGCGGAATCGCGAACGACAGGCCGGTCACCAGAATCGCCGGCCAGACCTCCTTCATGCCCTTCCAGCCCGCGAACGCCCATACCACCCAGAACGGCACGATCAGCGAGAAGATCGGCAACTGCCGTCCGACCATGGCGCCAAGAAGATAGGGATCAAGGCCGGTCACCGACGCGAGGCCCTGGATTGGAGTGCCGAGCGCGCCATAGGCCACGGGCGCCGTATTCGCGATCAACGACAGGCCGGAAGCGGCGAGCGGCGAAAAGCCGAGCCCGATCAGGATCGCACCCGTGATCGCCACCGGGGTCCCGAAGCCCGATGCGCCCTCGAAAAACGCACCGAACGAGAACGCGATCAGCAGCAATTGCAACCGCCGGTCCGCGGTCACTCCGCCGACGGCGCGCTTGAGCGCTTCAAACCGGCCTGCGCATACCGTGAGCTGGTACATGAAGATGACGTTCAGCACGATCCAGCCGATCGGGAAGAAGCCCGTGACGATGCCCAGCAACGAGGCGCGGATCGCCATGTTGGCCGGCATGGTGAAAAGGAAGATGGCGACCAGATTGGCCAGTACCAGCGCGATAATCGCTGCGATATGGGCTTTGACCTTGCCGCTTGCGATCAAAACCAGCAGCGTAACCACGGGTATCGCTGCGGCGATGGTCGAAAGCGTTGTGTTGTTGAACGGATTGTAGACTTGATTCCACACTTCCATATCCAGTTCCTCCCCACGCGTTATACGGCGCGCCGACCAGCGTGGACGGTCAGGCGTGCCTGGCGTAATCGCAGGATGTCACTGCAATGCGCGAACTGGAGGCGAATCTGGCGGCGCCAAAATCCGCTCACAACCTCGCGAAGTGAAGGCCCCCACCCCTCGCCGTTAGGCCCATGCTAGGGTGTAGCCGGAGGTGGGGACAAGCCAGCGCATATCGCGAAATCCGCGACTTTAGTCTATACACCCTCAATTCTTCCATTTTTTCAGGCTTTTAAAGCCATCCCCGGGAGACGGTAATCTGTGAACAACATCCGTTCGACGCTCGCATCCGTGTGGCGGATCGCTGCTCCCTATTTCCGCTCCGAGGATAAATGGGCCGGCCGCGGCCTTCTGGCCGCGGTGATTGCCATCGAACTTGCGGTTGTATTCCTGACGGTTCTGTTCAACCGCTGGAACAACGTCTTTTACAATGCGCTTCAGGAGCACAACCAGGCGGTCTTTACCTACCAGATCGGCTATTTCTGCGTTCTGGCGGCGTTCTGGATCGGGCTGAAGGTCTATCAGCTCTATCTCAACCAGTGGCTCCAGATCCGCTGGCGGCGCTGGATGACCGCCCGCTATCTCGGCGGCTGGATGCATGACGCCAATCACTATCGGATGCAGCTTCTCGGCGACGCCGCCGACAACCCGGACCAGCGCATCGCAGAGGACACCCAACGTTTCGTGGAGCAGACGCTGGCGCTCGGCATCGGGCTATTGAGCGCGGTCGTGACCCTCGCATCGTTCATCGTCATTCTGTGGGACTTGTCCAATGAAGCCCCGCTGCATCTGTTCGGCCATGACATCCTGATTCCCGGTTATCTGGTGTTGGGGGCCTTGATCTATGCGGTGCTCGGGACGCTGCTGACCCATTTGATCGGCAGGCCGCTGGTCGAGCTCAATTTCCAGCAACAGCGCTTTGAGGCCGATTTCCGTTTCAATCTGGTGCGCACGCGCGAAAACGCCGAACAGATCGCTCTGCTGCGCGGCGAGCCCGTCGAGCGGTTGCGGTTGCTGTCGCGATTTGCCTCGGTCGTCAACAACTGGCTCGGCATCATGCAGCGCACGAAGAAGCTGACGGCCTTTACCGCTACCTATTCACAAGTTTCCGTCATCGTTCCCTACGTGCTGATCGCGCCGGCTTATTTTGCGAACAAGATCCAGCTCGGCGGCATGATGCAGACCGTAAACGCGTTCAGCAGCGTCCAGGATGCCCTGTCGTTTTTCATCGCGTCGTACCGGACACTCGCCGAATGGCAATCGGTGGTGGCGCGCCTCAGCGGGTTCGAGACCGCGATCGCCAGCGCCACGACGCTTGCGACCAGCGCCGACACGATCGATATCGAACCATCGATCGGCAGCACCGCCATCGACCTGCGGCAGCTTCTCGTCAAGCTGCCCAATGGAAGCCCTCTGGTCTCGGCTGACAGCTTCAGCCTTCGCAGCAACGAACGCACCCTGGTCACCGGTCCGTCGGGCTCCGGCAAATCGACCTTGTTCCGGGCCATAGCCGGCATCTGGCCCTTTGGAACGGGCTCGATCGCGATCCCTGCAAGAGCGTCACTGATGATGCTGCCTCAGCGGCCGTATTTTCCGATTGCATCGCTACATGCTGCGATTGTCTATCCCGCGGAAGCAAGCGCCTACAGTTCGGACCAGGTCAGGGAGGCTCTGATTTCGGTGGGTCTGCCGAAGCTCACGTCGCGAATCGGGGAGGAAGCGCACTGGAATCGAATGCTCTCCCTGGGGGAGCAGCAGCGCCTTGGGCTCGCGCGCGCGCTACTGCACGCGCCGCAATATCTCTTCCTCGATGAGGCGACCGCGTCGCTCGATGAAGCCTCGGAGGCAGCACTCTATCGGCTCATCGAGGAAAAACTGCCGGCAACCACCATTATATCGATCGGCCACCGCAGCACGCTTGAAGCCTTCCATCAGCGCAATGTCATGCTGGCCCGCGACGGCGATCGATTTGCGTTGCAGAACCGGGGCGCGGATCCCGAGCCGTCATAACGACAGCCTCCACAACAACTGTGCTGGCTTGACGCGGCGGCAACTCACAACCAGCGCCAGCCTCATCGGCGCAGTCGGCGAGCCCGGTCTGCCGCCACGGCGAGCGCATCGATCGCCGACCGCGGTCGATCCCGTCTTGTTCGGTCAATCCACAAACAAAAAGGGGCGGCAGTCACTCTGCCGCCCCCTCAGGATCTCAAGGGAAGAGCTTACTTCAGGTTGGCCATCGCAGTCAGGTCGACCGAGAGCTTGGCGATGCCGGCAGCACCGCACCAGTTCGAACCTGCGCCGCCAGGATTGATCGGCGTGACGTTGGTCGTGCCGGAAGCGTTGAAAGCGCTGGTGAAGGCATTGCAGTCACCCTTCGACATGTCGGTGTCGGAGTAGCGAAGATCGAGCGTGAACACCTTGTAGGTGAAGCCGATACCGATGTTCCAGGTGTCGTAGCTGGCGTAGGGGATGCCCGCCGAGAAATTGCCCAGGGCGCTGACGACGCCGTAAAATGCATCTGAAGTACCGAGCCACTGCCGGCCGAACTCGCCGGACACATACATCCCGACGCCGCTGCTTCCGAACACGGTGCTTGGCGCGGTGTACTTGGCGGTGACCGACGCGTAGTCGCCCCAGGCGCCGGAATTCAGGAAGTTGGGAGAATAGTACTCGTTCAATCCCACCTGCCAGCTGTCATTGATGGTGTAGTTAACCTTGGCGTAGCCTTCGAAGAAGCTCACGTCCTTCTTCATGACGTTTCCGTTGGGGAGGATCTCGGAACCGGCAGGGCAAACGCCGGCGCCAATGCATTGGCCGCCCGGATACAGATAACCCCAGACACCGAAGTCGAATGCGAAGGCGCCGAAAGTCGGCCGGATACCACCGTAGACGTCGACTTCAGCAGCAGCCCGATTCGCGAATGAGATGCTCTCGGTTGAAGTGCCGATGTACAGCTGCAGGTCCTTGGTCACATTGTAGCGTGGCTCGAAATAGGCCGTGACCGAAGGGTTGTGATTGGACTGGGTGACGCCGCGGAAGATGTAGTCGCTCATGACCCCTGCGCCGAAGGCGATATCCCAGGGATCGAACGGCGCCGGCGCCGGGGCCGCCGGAGCTTTCAGCGGCATATCCGCCGCGAATGACGAGCCCGCGGTCACCGCAAGCAGTGTTGCGGCCAAAACCAGTTTCTTCATGACGATCCCCACCACGTAAAAACAGCCCAGTTCGCGACACCCCATGGGAAAGACAGAACCGACTGCAGCCAAATTCCTGAACGCAACGGCAATCTGGTACGGACGGCTCATCACTGGAAGCAAAAAAGACAATCATCTGCCGACTTTTTAGGCGTTATGAACGCTCAAGGGAATGTTGTCAGCGGGTGTTGTATTCCGACAACAATTTGGGCTGGTTCCATGCCGTTCAAGCAACTTTTTGGATGCGATCAGGACCGGGTTCCCGGCCGATACCGATAAGCGGGGGCCGGTCGATGGACCGGGCCGAAATCAGCTGCTGTCCCGAGCCCGGTCTTCTGCCCCCGCCGCAGCCGCAGGTCTTCAGCGCAAAACATGTCCTCTGCGCAAAAAAAGGCCGCAGCGACAAGCGCTGCGGCCTGAAACAGAATCCGCGGTAATCGGGATCCGCGAGCCTACTGGTTGTCGTCTCCTTCGGAGGACGAGCCCGAACTATGGCCTCCCGAATGTCCCCATGACGGCGCCGGATGCGACGGAGCGGGACTTGGCGCGGCAGGAGCTGGAGCTGCCCAACTCGGCGCGGCTGCGGGGGCCGGCTTGGGCGCAGGCGCTGGCTTTGGCGCCGCCACGGGTGCCGCGGGTTTGGGTGCCACAGCCTTGGCGGCTGGAGCCGCCTTCTTTTTCTTTGCCGCCTTGGCCTTGGCCTTGGCCTTCTTGGCGGATTTTTTCGGCGCCGCTGCCTTGGACTTTTTGGCAGATTTCTTCGCCGACTTCTTCGCCTTTTTTGCCGATTTCTTCGACGTTTTCTTCGATGATTTCTTGGCGGATTTCTTCTTCGCCGTCACAAGCTTTTTCTTGCTCTTTTTATTCTTTTTGCTCTTTTTTCCCTTAGCCATCGTGGTCCTCCTGTTGCCGCTGATCCATGTCCATCGAGCGTTCAAGTCGTCCGCTTTCGCGCGGGGCCAATTGATCAGTTTAATCCTGGCCGAGAACCGCCTGTCGCCCAATCGAGAAGCTCAATCGTGTGAACCACAGGAACTGACGTACCGCCGGCAATCTGCACCATGCACCCGATATTGCCCGCAGCAATCATGTCCGGCTTGACCTTCGCAATATTGGCGACCTTTCGATCGCGCAATCGGCTCGCAATGTCAGGCTGGAGAATGTTGTACGTCCCCGCCGAACCGCAACACAAATGGCTCTCAGGTACATCTTTCACCACGAATCCGTTCTTGGAAAGCAATTCTTTCGGAAGCTGTGTGATTTTCTGTCCGTGCTGCAGCGAACAGGCCGAGTGATAGGCGATGACGATATCGCCGTGCTGCTGCGGCGGCGACTGCAGATCGATGCCAGCGACGTACTCGGTGATGTCCTTGGCCAGCGCCGAAATCTTGGCGGCAGCGCCAGCAAAATCGCGGTCCTCGCGCAGCATGAAACCATAGTCCTTGATCACCGTGCCGCACCCCGACGTCGTCACCAGAATGGCGTCGAGGCCGTTTCGCTCGGCCTCTCCGAGCCAGGCGGTGATGTTGCCGCGTGCGCGCGCCAGCGCGTCGTCATCGCGCCCGAGATGGTGGGTTAGCGCGCCGCAGCATTGCTCATCCTTGACCAGCACGACCTCGATGCCGTGACGCGTCAGCAGATTGATGGCGGCCTGGTTGATGCGCGGCGCCAGAACCTGCTGGGCGCAGCCCTGCAGCAGAGCGACACGCCCGCGCCTCTTGCCCTGCGGCGGAAAGACGCTCCCTCCGGCCGGGCCAGGCGTCGGCAGGCCGCCCGGCGCGAGAGCGAGCATCGCCTTGATTCGCCGTAATAAAGTCGGCGACGCGGTTGCAACCTTTGGGGTCGGCAGCAAGCCGGCCAGCGGCCGGCCGAGCCGCGCCAGGATCATGCTGACACGAAACCATCCGGGCCGCGGCAGGACCCAGGCCAGGACCGCGCGCAAGCCCCGCTCGGTCAACGGCCTGGTGTAGTCCTTTTCGATCTTCGACCGCGCCTGATCGACCAGATGCATATAGTTCACGCCGGAGGGACAGGTGGTCATGCAGGCGAGACAGGAGAGACAGCGATCGATGTGCTTGACCACCTCGGGGGTCGGCGGCCGGTCTTTTTCCAGCATCTCCTTGATGAGATAAATTCGGCCGCGCGGACTATCGAGCTCATCGCCAAGCAGCACATAGGTCGGGCAGGTCGCGGTACAGAATCCGCAATGTACGCAGGCACGCAAGATCTTGTCGGCTTCCGCGATATCGGGATCGGCGAGCTGAGCCAGGCTGAACTCGGTTTTCATGTCGCAGATCCTCGCGTCAGCCGGCCGCGATTGAGGATGTTTTTCGGATCGAAACTTTGGCGGACGCGTTCGCTCAGGCCGGCAAGGCCGCCTTGCTGGGGATGAAACACATCGACGTTGCGTCGTACCTGTTCGGAGGCGCGCAGCAATGTCGCGTGGCCGCCGACGGCATTGACCCGCTCACGCACCAGTGCTGCCTGGGCATCGGGCTTGGGTGGCAGCGCCGCCCAGATCAATCCGCCGCCCCAGTCATAGAACACGTCGCCGCCGGTATCTCGCGCCAGCGCCTGGCCGAGCGCGCCGCCCGAGGCCGGTGGACAAACGATCCGCCACACCGGCCACGCCCCGAGCGTGCCATTGGCCGCGAACGGCTGAACGTCGCGAACCGAGCTCCAGATCGCCGCCGAGACGGCATCTTCGAGAAACTCCGCCGCCCCAAACGGCGCCAGCACCGCGCCAAGTGCGGCGGCGCGATGGACGACCGACGCCGTGATACCTTCCAGCCGCAGCAAGGTGATCGCCTGCTGCGGCGATCCAAGATCGCCCAGTCCGCTCCCGGCCGCGGCTCGAAACGCCGAGTTAGGCACATGCGCCGCGCCGGACACGTCGAACGGCGAGCCCAGCGCCGCCGTCATCGCCCGGTTCGCGGTAACGTCATCCAGCCCCCGCAGCGCCAGCGTGCGCTCGCTTTCAGGCCTCGGCATCACCTTCAAGGTCACTTCCGTCATGACCGCGAGCGTGCCCCAGGACCCCGCCAGCAATTTGCAGAGGTCGTAGCCGGTGACGTTTTTTACGACCTTGCCGCCGGCCTTGAAACTGTCGCCGAAGCCGGAAACCGCATGGGCTCCCAGCAGATGATCGCGGGCGCCGCCGGCCTTGATGCGCCGGGGCCCGGCCAGTCCGGCGCCGATCATGCCCCCGATGCTTCCAATGCCAGGTGTGCCGAGCAGCAGCGAGGTATTGATCGGTTCGAACGCGAACTGCTGATTCTTGGAATCGATCAGCGACAGCACATCGGCGAGCGGCGCGCCGGCCTCGACAGTGATGATCAGTTCGTTCGGTTCATAGGCCTTCACCGCATGGAGATCAGACAGATCGAGCAGCGCATTGGTCGCCATCGGCTGGCCGATCGACCGCTTGGAGCCGTGGCCGATGATTTCCAGCGGCTGCTCGCTGGCGAGCGCGGAGCGCACCACCTGCTCGACGTCCGCTGCGTCACGTACTTTCAAGGTGTCCACTATCGCTCCACATTCGGTGCGGTCCCTCCCCCCTTTTGGGGGAGGGAGGGGGGTAAGCCACGGACCCCGGAGATCGCGATACCCCCCACCCTAACCTCGAGAGCGAGCTTCACTCGCCTCGGACCCCACAAGGGGGCAGGGAGCAGATCAAGCTTGAATGCGGGATTAACGGCTCTCATCACTAGAACCGCGGAAGTTCGGGGAAGGCAATCTTGCCGCCATGGACATGCATGCGGCCAAGCTCGGCGCAGCGATGCAGGGTTGGAAACACCTTGCCGGGATTGAGCAGGCCTTGCGCATCGAACGCGCATTTCAGCCGTTGCTGCTGGTTGAGATCGATTTCGCTGAACATCTCCGGCATCAGATCGCGTTTCTCGACGCCGACGCCGTGTTCGCCAGTCAACACGCCGCCGAGTTCGACGCAGCATCGCAAAATATCCGCGCCGAAAGCCTCGGCCTTGTCCATCTCGCCGGGCTTGTTGGCATCGTACAGGATCAGCGGATGCAGATTGCCATCGCCGGCGTGAAACACGTTGGCGACGCCAAGACCGTATTTCTCCGAGAGGTCGCGGATACGAGCCAGGGCCTTGGGCAACGCGCCCCGCGGGATGGTGCCATCCATGCAAAGATAATCCGGGGAGATCCGCCCCACCGCCGGAAATGCCGCCTTGCGGCCGGCCCAGAACAGATTGCGTTCGGCTTCCGAGGTCGAGACCTGACACAGCGTCGAGCCGCAGCCCCGCGCGATCGCCTCGACGCGGCTGATCAGTTCATCGACCTCAATGCCGGGACCATCGAGTTCGATGATCAGCAACGCCTCGACGTCGAGCGGATAGCCGGCGTGAACGAAGGCTTCGGCGGCGTGGATCGCCGGTTTGTCCATCATTTCCATACCGCCCGGGATGATCCCGGCGCCGATAATCCGCGCCACGCATTCGCCGGCCGCCTCGACCTGCGCGAAGCCGACCATCAGCGCCCGCGCCGTTTCCGGCTTCTGCAGAATCCGCACCGTGATCTCGGTAATGACGCCGAGCAGGCCTTCGGAGCCTGTGATGATTCCCATCAGGTCGTAGCCGGAGGTTTCGGCGGATTTGCCGCCGACCTTGATGATTTCACCCGATATCAGCACGATTTCGCAGCCGAGCACGTTGTTGGTGGTCATGCCGTATTTCAGGCAATGCACGCCGCCGGAATTCTCCGCGACATTGCCGCCGATCGAACAGGCAATCTGCGACGACGGGTCGGGCGCATAATAAAATCCGGCATCGGCCACTGCCTGGCTGATGGCCAGATTGGTCACCCCGGGCTCGGTCACCACCACGCGGTTGTCGAAATCGATCTCGCGGATGCGCTTGAATTTACCGAGGCCGAGCAGCACGCCATCGGCCAGCGGCAGCGCGCCGCCGGACAGCGAGGTCCCGGAGCCGCGCGGCACCACCTTGATGCCCTGCTGGAAGCAATATTTCAGAACCCGCGACACCTGTTCGGTGGTGTCCGGAAGCACCACGACCATCGGCGGCTGGCGATAGGCCATCAGGCCGTCGGACTCGTAGGGCAGCATTTCGGCCGGCTTGTCGATCACACCCTCCCCCGGCACGATCGCGCGCAGTGCCGCCACGATGGCGTCGCGGCGCCCCAGAACCGCCTGATCCGGTGCTGGCATCATGATGGTCATGTCGATTTCTCCCGCGACCGCTTCGGGCGAAGGCACACCCGCTCTGATCGATTTGTGATGACGAATCAAGCACGTCTGGACCGCTTTGGGTAGCTCGCCGCGGCATAGGCAGACCGGCGATACCGACTTTTCCGCTGATGCAGGCGAGGATCGCAATACGACAAGGACGGCAAAGCCAAGACCAAGTGATTGGAAAGGCATCCTGATCGTGCGGCTTCAACCCTCAGGCCTTCCGTCTTGGAACAGAAGCGATCTGCTGCCTGTGCCCGAGCTAGTTGGCTGCCGCAGCAGCCGCGCCGTGCGCGATCATGCCGATCATCGCACCGATCTCGCGGGCAACCAGTTCGGGCGCGGCATTCTGCACGATGTGGCCGACGTCCGGCAGCACGATCAGTTTTGCACCCGGCACCGCGGCTGCTAACGGTCGCGAATGGATGGTCGGCGACACGGTTTTATCGGTATCGCCCGTGATCACCACCACCGGCACCCTGATATTGCCATAGCGCGGCGCCTGCTCCGCCACCGCCGCCTTCAACGTCACCAGGTCCCGCGCATTGGCGAGGAACTCGCGCGGACGCAGCAGCAACAGCGTCGCGGTACTCTCGACGAAGTTTTCAGGCATGAGCTGCGGCATGAACACGTTGCGGGCGCCGGGCTCGGTCAGGAAGTAGCCGAGCGGCAGCGTGATCGTGCAGGCCAGCAACGGGCCGATCACCGGGGTGGTGACGAGCTTGTTGTACCATCCGACGCCGCCGCGCCATGGATAGGCCACCGGCGCAAGCATCATGAGACCCGCGACACGCTTCGGATAATCCAGCGCCATGCGCGCGCCGAGCGCGCCGGCCCATGAATGAACCACGAAGATCGCCGGGCCCAGCCCTAGTTTTTCCAGCGCCTCGTCGATCATCCGGCCTTGAATCGCCGGTGTCGAATCATCCAACCGCCCGCGCGTGCTCCAGCCGTGTCCTGGACGATCGATCAGGATCACCCGATGCTGCTGAGCCAGCAGATCTCCGAGCGGTTGCCGCATCACCTCCAAATTCGAACTCGCACCGTGGATCATCACGACCGGCGGTCCGGCTGCATCGCGCCGCCCGATGTCGACGACGTTGAGCGTGGCGCCGGTGACCTCGATCGTCCGGCCTTGGGCGGGATAGGTGCGTTGCAGGACAAGGATACCGGCCTGTGTGACCAGCGCCAGAACAGCGAGCGTCGCCACGGCAATTATCGAAACCATTGAGAATGTCTGGATGATCTTGTGCACCAACGAGTTACGGGTTTAAGGGGCGAGGTTTCGCAGCCAATACGGGTTTTCCACCGCTCGAAACGCGCGAGACGCCGGGTTTCATACAGCCGTCATCGGCAGCTTTCTATAACCTTCCCTGTCCGCCTGCGGCGTGACGGGCGCGCGCCGGCGAGGCTGGAATTATCTGCGCTATCCACATAATCCACAGGGGAACGCGCGAGACGCCAAAGATTTATCGCAAAGTAGCGGTTCAAGCGACGATTGGAGGATTTTCGATGATTTCCAGACCGAATGAAGCCGCCATTGACGAAATCGTGGCCAGTTGCAATGGCGACATCCGTGGCGCGCTGAAAGCGCTGCTGATGGTCAACGAGCATCTGGAGGCGGAACTAGCGCAACTTTACGCGGTCGTGACACATGGCGGCCCGTTCGAGCGCGGCAGCAGCGTCCTGCATTAGAGCCTTTCCCTTCCGTTTGAACCGGAACGGAGGCTCGGAGGCGATCGCTGCACGTTCGAGCGCGATCAGATGTCCCGGCCCTCAACCTTCTCGCTCAGGGTCTTGACCAGTTCCGGCACCTTTTCGAGGTATGGGTTGACGGCGAGTGCCTTGCGGAAGGCGTCAAGCGCGCGCTTGTCGTCGCCGAGATCCTGCATGATCATGCCAAGCCCGGCCAGCGCGCCGAAGTGGCGCGGTTCGCGGACCAGGACCTGCTCGATGTCCTCAAGCGAATGGGCGTAATCGTTCTGCAAATAATACAGCGTCGCGCGCCTGTTCCATCCCTCGACATAGTCCGGACGCAGCTTGATCACGGCGTCGAGCAGCTTCAGCGCGACGTCCATCTGCTGGGCGTCCATCGCGGCCTTGGCGCGCATCATCAGCAATGCCGCGGTATCGCTGGGGGTCTGCAGCCACAGCGCCCAAATCCGCGCTTCGACGTGCTTGGCGCTGGCCTCATCCGGCGCCGCCTTCAGCGCGCCGAACAGAAAGTCCAGTCCGCGCGTGCGATCGGCGCCGACTTTCGGCAGCTTGCTCGGCGCTTCCGGTAATTTCTTCTGCTGCTTCGGAGGTGCCCCAGGATCCTGCGCCAGCGCCGGAAGCGGCGCCACGGCTATCGTCGCGGCGAGGAAAATGCCTATTCGGCAGTGGCGCGCTATGGAGAATCTCAATGCCATTGCCAAAGTCTAGACGCGGAAAAACCCGCTGCAAAGCAGCAAGACGTCAAAGACCCGTGAAGCGAGATATTTTGCGCTGGCCCCGAAAGCCGGACTCAGGCCTGATTCAACCCTGTCGCGCCTTGAACCGGCGCTGAACCTTGTTGATCACATAGACCCGGCCCTTGCGGCGGACCAGACGGTTGTTGCGGTGGCGACCCCGCAGCGATTTCAGTGAGTTACGGACCTTCATGGGACAATCCTGGTGCTTTGAAAGGCCGTATTCGGCGCTATCCTTTGTTGAGGCCCGACAGTGGCAAAATGGGCTTCTCCCCGCTGGCGGCCATGCCGCCCGGGACGGCGGTTTCTAAGCCATGGCGCGGTCAAATGTCAATCAAAACAGGCGGAAAGGTCGATGTGCCAGTTTCGTTTGCAAAAGAGCCCTGTTGGGTAAAGACGCGACGCGCGCCGGGCGGGCGTCGCGCCCAATTCCGGTTGAAATCCACCGGCAGAATCTAGCGATGCGGGAACTCGACCATGGCTTCGCCGGTGGCGACCTTCTCGTCGTTCTGGTTGCGCACCACAACGTCGATCAAGACCCAGCGCGACTTTGCAGTGGCCTGTTTGGATTTCACGATGCCGGTCGGCTGGATGGTGTCGCCGGGCTTGACCGGCTTGACCCACCTTGTCTCGAGGCGGCGATGCACGGCGCCGGCCGGATAGGCCCAGTCGGTAATCATCCGCGAGATCAGTCCGAAATTGTTCATGCCGTGCATGATGATGCCGCCGAAATTGGTCTTGCCGAAATTGCCCTTCATATAATCGTCGTCGAGATGCAGCGGGTTGTAATCGAGCGAGGCGTCGCAGAACAGCCGGATCAATTCGCGGCTGACCGCGAATTTCGGCCCGTTGATGGTATCGCCGGCGTTCAGGGTTTCGAAGGTCGATGTCATGATTTCATTCCCTTGCACATTACTACTGCGGCCGGATGGTCCAGCCGCGGCCGGAACAGATGACGTCGCCGTGCTGGTTGAAAAACACGTTGTCATGCACCACGAACAGCCGTTCGCGCTTGATGAATTTGTCGAGTGCACGGGCTTGAAGCGTAATGACGTCGCCGGGGCGCGCCGGAGTATGGTAGCTCCATGACTGCCCGGCATTGACGGTGCCCGGGCTGCGCATCCAGTCGTCGGCCGGCGTGCAGGAAAACATCAACAGGATGTGGATCGACGGCGGCGCGATCAGCCCGCCATAGGGCGTGGTCCTGGCATAGGCCTCATCGAAATAAATCGGATGGTCTTCGCCAACCGCCTTGCAGTACAGCGCGATTGCCTCGCGCGTCAGCGTATAGGGAATGGTCTTGCGCGGCGCGCCGGGAACGATGTCGTCCCAGACTTTGCGCAAATTGGCGTCTTTCCAGAAATCGGTCTCGAAGACCTCCGCCTGCGCCATGTCATCCTCCCTGTTCCGTTATTTCAGGCTTTTTTTACGGGAATGGCTCGCCTTCGCCAACGGCGGGGTTCGCAGCCTTGCCAATTTTGTTATATGGTATAATCAATTTGCCAATGGTTCAAACAGACGGCCGCCGGGAGATCAGATGCCCAAATTAAAGCTGCCCAATATCGAAGACGTCGTGGCGATCGATATCCACACCCATGCGGAAGAGCCCTGCGGCATGCATGGCGACGATGGCTATGACGATTTCCAGGCGCAGATGGCGGAGTATTTCAAATCGCCACACAAGCATCCGCCGACGGTGCCGGAGACCGCAGCCTATTACCGTTCCAAGAAAATTGCGGCGGTGATCTTCCCGGTCGATGCCGAGCGCGAGACCGGATTTCGCCGCTACAACAATTACGAGATGCTGGAAGTCGCCTCCGACAATCTCGACGTCCTGATCCCCTTTGTCAGCATCGATCCCCACAAGGGCAAGCTTGGCGTGCGCGAGGCACGCAAACTGATCGAGGAATACGGCGTTCGCGGCTTCAAATTCCATCCGACCATGCAGGGCTTTTATCCCAACGATCGCCTGGCCTATCCGCTCTACGAAGCCATCAATGAAGGCGGCGCGATCGCGCTGTTCCACACCGGACAGACCGGCGTCGGAAGCGGCATGCCCGGCGGCATGGGGATGCGGCTGAAATATTCCAATCCGATGTACATGGACGACGTGGCGGCGGATTTCCCCGACCTGAAGATCATCCTGGCCCACCCGTCCTTCCCGTGGCAGGAAGAGGCGCTGTCGGTCGCGACCCACAAGCCGAATGTCTATATCGATCTCTCCGGCTGGTCGCCGAAATATTTCCCACCGATCCTGGTTCGCTACATCAACAGCATCTTGCAGGACAAGATGCTGTTCGGATCCGACTGGCCGGTGATCACACCCGACCGCTGGATGGCGGATTTCGCCAAACTCGAAATCCGCGACGAGATCAGGCCGAAGGTGCTGAAGGCCAATGCGCGGAAGCTCTTGAACATCTAGCAGAGATCGACCGGACGAGGGTTCACGTGACCATCAAAGCCGTTGTGTTCGACGCCTATGGCACGCTCTACGACATTCAGTCGGTGGCCGCCGTTACCGAACAGGCGTTTCCCGGCTACGGCGAGATCATCACGCAAATCTGGCGGATCAAGCAGCTCGAATACACCTGGCTGCGGTCGCTGATGCGGCGCTATGAGGATTTCACGGTCGTAACCCGGGAATCGCTCGTTTACACACTCCGGATACTCGGGCTGAAGCACGACAGCCGCGTGCTCGAACGCATCTTGGAAAAATACCTGCATCTCGATCTCTATCCAGATGCGGACGCCGCACTTGCCGGCATGCGCGGCCGCAAACTGGCGATTCTTTCCAACGGCAGCCCCGCGATGCTTCATGCGCTGGTGCGCAACAGCGGACTCGACCGCGTGCTGGACGCCACCATCAGCATCGACTCCCAAAGAATCTTCAAGCCCGCACCGGATGCCTACAGCCTGATCGAATCGGTGCTCGGCGTGCCGCCCGCTGAGGTACTATTCGTATCGTCGAACCCGTGGGACGCCTGCGGCGCCAAGGCGTTCGGCCTGAACGTCGCCTGGATCGAACGGGTGACGCCGGAAGCGATGGTGCAGGCATGTGCGACAAGCGACCTCGTTCCGCCGCTGACCATGTTCAAGGCGATCCGAATGCAGATGGACGAACTCGGGATCGAACCCGACTATCGCATCAAGGCTCTGGCCGATCTGCCCGGACTCCTGAAGCCATTGACCTGAATGCCGGGATGGCATCCCAAAAACCGTGCCGGGACTGATCATCCGCATTTCAGGTGTTGACGGGGAGGATGATCGACGTGATCCTAAGAAGCTGGATAATTGCAGGAGTTTTACTCGTGATGTCCTCCTCCCAGACATTGGCAGACGGCGGCTTGATAACGAAGGCGAGCAGATACTCCGTTCAGGAGACCATCGAAAGGTTCGAGACGGCGATCAAATCGAAAGCGGCCGCCGGTTGGGTCATCTTCACCCGGATCGATCAAGCGGCCGCGGCAAGGGACGCCGGACTGCAAATGCGCCCGCGAACGGTAATCGTGTTCGGCAATCCGAAGGCCGGAACGCCGCAGATGATCAAGAGCGCGACACTCGCGATCGATCTTCCGATGAAGGCGCTGGTTTGGCAGGACGACCAGGGCAAGGTTTGGCTGACCTATAATTCGAGCCAGTATAGTGCGGCGGAGATTTATCCCCGTCACGGTCTCGCCGTACCGGACGACGCGGCAAAAATGCTTGAAAACTTCCTTGCCGATATCAGCAACCGCAGCACGCAATAGGTTCTCGCCGATTCTCGGCCATCGAGCCTGGTCGTTGACGACCCGGTCGCCGTTGGCCATCCGGATCGCGACGGCATGCCAGCGCGTCAGAGATCATCTATCGCCATGAGCCTTAAATCGGTCCGCGCGTTTTTCGCCGAGAAGGCCCCCGACGTCACCGTGATCGAATCATCCGTCAGTTCGGCGACGGTGGCGCTGGCGGCCGAAGCCTATGGCGTCGAACCGGCGCGGATTGCCAAGACATTATCGCTCCGGATCGGCGAACGCGTGGTGCTGATCGTGACCAGCGGCACGTCGCGAATGGACAACAAGAAGGTCAAGGCGCTTTTCGGCGGCAAGCCGAAGATGCTCGGCCTCGACGAGGTCGCCGACATTACCGGTCATGAAGTCGGCGGCGTCTGTCCGTTCGGATTGAAGGCGACGCTGCCGATTTATTGCGACGTGTCATTGAAAGCGTTCGACGAAGTGGTGCCGGCGGCGGGATCGATCCACAGCGCGGTGCGCATCGCGCCCGCGCGGATGGCCGAGCTGGTCGCTGCCGAATGGGTTGATGTCTGCGAGGATCGCCGGTAGGGCGCCCGCGCTTCTATTATTCGTAAGACCTCAAGCCATCGGCGCGACGTCGCGGCGCGGCCGGATCGGGCGTACCGGCATTTGACTCAAATACGGCGCGGCACCTTCCGCTGAGCTGCGGGGTGTTTTGCCGCAAGCACGCGACGATGCGATTGACGTCCGGTATCTGTTGGCCGCACAGCCGGAAAACGTCCGGTGTGCAGGCAAGCTGCTGTTCCATCGTTCCCGGATATTGCTGTGAAAAAGCGGGATTCTGAATGGCGATGCCACATCCGATCGATAGCGTGAGGCCCAGGAAAATTCGGCAGGTTCGCATGTGCCAATCCCTCTTTCGGACTCAGTTGGCGTGGACGTTCCGTCGGCAGACCGCTTCATCTCATGCCTGAAAATAAAATTAGTCACTTTTGAATAAGCAGGACCCGGGAAAACAAGGAGGACCCGGGAAAATAACCGAGACTTCGGAAGGTTCTCGCTGAACAACAAAACGTGAAATCGGCACCGTCTTCAGCCCGCCGAACTGCGCTTCCTGGTGCCGGCGAAATGCCTTGCCAGAAAATCCGCCAATGCCTCAACGCGGGCGGGACGCGGGCCGCCTGGCGGCATCAACAGATGCACCGCGCCCTCGGTTTGCTTCCAGCCCTTCAGGATCACTTCGACCTCGCCCGAGGCAATGGCGTCGCCGACAATGAAATCGGGCAGGTCGGCAATGCCGAGCCCGGCCAGCAACGCCGGCATCAGCGCCTCGCCATTGTTGACACGCAGCGGCCCGGCGGGCCGCACGCTGGCCTGCTCGCCGGCAGCGTTGGTGTAGTGCCAGGCGCCCGCCGTAGAGAGATAGGCATAGCCGAGACATTTGTGTTGCGCGAGATGCATCGGATGCGTCGGCCGGCCGTGGCGCTTGAGATATTCGGGCGACGCCACGGTGTAGCGTGGCATCGCGCACAGCCGCCGCGCGATCAACGACGAGTCCGGCAGGCTCGCGATCCGCAAGCCCGCATCGAAGCCCTCGCCGATCAGATCCACCATGGCATCGCTGAGATGAAGGTCGATCGCGACGTCGGGATAAGCCTTAAGAAACTCCGGCAGGATCGGCGCCACCTTCCGGATCCCGAATGTCATCGGCACCGCGAGGCGTACCAGCCCGCGCGGCGCCGCCGATTGCGCCAGCGCTTCGTTCTCCGCCGCCTCGCCGTCGGCCAGCAGGCGCGCGGCGCGCTCCGACAGCTTTTGCCCGGCATCGGTCAAGGCAAGACGCCGCGAGGTGCGGTTGAACAGCCGGGCGCCGAGCCTCGCCTCCAGCCGGCTGACCGCCTTCGATACCGTGGCCCTGGACAATGCCAGTTCGCTTGCCGCCGCCGCAAATGACCGCAATTCCACGACTTTTGCGAAAATCGCGAGGCCTTCGAAATCAGGAAGTTGTGCCATCGGGTAGTCCAACAAGGCTTATTTTGGAAACAATGTGTTTCCTTGGTTTCTATTTATGCACTGTTCGGAAGCGCATATCCAGAGCTCAACGGAACTCAAAGGAGGCTCCCATGATCGAACTCAGACCCTTCAGCAAACTCGGCAGCGCCGATCACGGCTGGCTGAAAGCCAAGCACCATTTTTCGTTCGGCAGTCATTATGACCCGGCCAATATGGGCCATGGGGCCTTGCGGGTGTGGAACGACGACGAGATTGCGCCGAACACCGGCTTTCCCGCCCACCCCCACGCCAACATGGAAATCATCACCTATGTCCGTGAAGGCGCGATCACCCATCAGGACAGTCTCGGCAACAAGGGACGCACCGAGGCGGGCGACGTGCAGGTGATGAGTGCCGGCTCCGGCGTCCGTCACTCCGAATACAATCTCGAGCCCGCCAAAACCAAGATCTTCCAGATCTGGATCGAGCCGACCACGCATGGCGGGCCGCCGACATGGGGCGCGAAGCCGTTTCCGAAATCGGATCGATCCGGCAACTTCGTCACCATCGCCAGTGGATTCGAAGGCGACAAGGACGCGCTGCCGATCCGTGCCGACGCGCGGGTGCTTGCCACCACGCTGAAGGCCGGCGAGAGCGCGGAATATGCTCCCGGCAAAACGCGCAATCTCTATCTGGTGCCGGCGGCGGGCGCAGTGGACATCAACGGCGTCCGCGTCAACGCCCGTGATGGCGTCGCGATCCGCGACGAGGCACGGCTCAAGATCACGGCGCTTGAAGATTCCGAACTGGTGCTGGTCGACGCGGCGTGAGCCGAGCCAGCGCAGCAACATGACAACGCCGTGCGCGGGCTTGGCCCGCGCACCTATCTGATTCGGAACGGCGTTGCGAACACGATGGCTTGTCGAACCGGGCCGGACAACGACGCCTCGAATAAATCAAAACACCCGCAAACCCACGGAGACCAACCATGACAAAAGTTCTAGTGCTGTACTATTCCGCCTACGGTCATATCGAGAAAATGGCGAATGCCGTAGCCGAGGGCGCCCGCGGAGCCGGCGCGTCGGTCGACATCAAGCGCGTGCCCGAACTGGTGCCGCCGGATGTCGCGAAAGCGTCATACTTCAAAGTCGATCAGGCCGCAGCGGTCGCGAAGATCGAAGACCTCGCCAATTACGACGCGATCATTGTCGGCACCGGCACGCGTTTCGGCCGGATGTCGTCACAAATGGGTAATTTCCTCGACCAGGCCGGCGGCCTCTGGGCCAAGGGCGCGCTGCACGGCAAGGTCGGCGGCGCCTTCACCTCGACGGCGACCCAGCACGGCGGCCAGGAAACCACGCTGTTCTCGATCATCACCAATCTGATGCATTTCGGCATGATCATCGTCGGCCTGGATTACGGCTTTGGCGGCCAGATGAAGCTCGACGAGATCACCGGCGGCTCGCCCTATGGCGCGACCACCATTGCCGGCGGTGACGGCAGCCGCCAGCCCAGCGAAAACGAGCTCGCGGCCGCGCGCTATCAGGGACGCGTGATCGCGGAGACTGCGAAAAAACTGCATGGCTGATGCCTCGTGGGCGGCATTCTCTTCGGCGAGTGCCGCCCCATTTGCCCAAAGGCGCGATCAGGCAGCGGATCTAACGACTTTGCAGCGGGTCGCGTTTCCAGGCTGTAGCGAGCGCATACTCCGGCTCATCGTGCGCGCTTTTGGGAACAACGGACTTCGCCATGATCGAATTTCTCTTTATCTATCAACTGGCGCGCAATCCGCTGCAGGCGATGACTCGGCGCTGGTGGTGCCGCGGCCTCTACCGCGCTACGCACGGCAAGCGTCGATGCCCGGAATGCAGCCATTCGTAGCGTCGTGGATTTGGTTAAACCCTGACCGGTGAGGCCGGGGAACCTAACGGCGCTCACCGGGTTGGGTCACGCGCCCCCGCGCCTGGAGATTGCGAAATGACCAGCAAGCCCGATCCCAAGAAGACCGACAAGGGTACCAAGAAGCGCCCCGCCATGCCGCATCCCGGCATGATGGGCGACGGCACTGAAGAGCAGAACCTTGGTCAGCCCGGAAATCCCGCAGCCCGTATCAAGGAAGATGAAGTGGACGCCGCCTTCGCCAAGGGTGCGAAGAAGTAACGGGGGCAGCATCCACCCCAATCGCTCCGGGTTCGACTATAAGGGCCGGGCCGGCTCGTGCCCGGCCTCGTCATGTGAGGGAATGCCGATGACCGTCTTTTGCGGTGACAGATGAGCAACATCCCGCAAGTGCCGTGGCCGGAATTGCCCACCGCCGAGTGGCGCGAAACCTATGCGACGCTGCATCTGTGGACCCAAATCGTCGGCAAGATCCGCCTTGCGCGCGCGCCCTGGCTCAATCACTCCTGGCACGTTGCGCTTTACGTCACCGCGCGCGGTCTGACGACCTCGCCAATTCCGGACGGCACGCGCACGTTCCAGATCGACTTCGACCTCATCGACCATGATTTGCGGATTGCAACCAGCGACGGCGCCAGGCGGCGCTTTGCCCTGGCCGGACAATCGGTCGCGAGCTTCCATGCGGCGGTAATGGCTGCGCTCGCAGACCTCGGCATTCACATCGCCATCGACGAGATGCCGAACGAATTGCCGGAGCCGATCCGGTTTTCGCTGGACAGGAAGCACGCGTCCTACGATCCGGACGCGGTGCGGCGCTTTCTGCAAATCCTGGTCAATGCCGATCGCGTGTTCAAGCAATTCCGCACCGGCTTTCTCGGCAAGGCGAGCCCGGTGCATTTCTTCTGGGGCAGCTTCGATCTCGCGGTGACACGCTTTTCGGGCCGCCGCGCGCCGCGGCATCCCGGCGGGGTACCTCATCTATCCGATGCGGTGGCTTGCGAAGCCTATTCCCACGAAGAGAGCAGCGCCGGATTCTGGCCGGGCAGTGGCGCGATCGACTACCCTGCGTTCTATTCCTATGCCTATCCCGAACCTCAAGGCTACCGCGCCACGCCGGTGCGGCCCGCTGCGGCATTCTTCAGCGAAGCGCTCGGCGAATTCATCCTGCCCTATGACGCGGTACGCACGGCCACGCGGCCGGACCAGGCGTTGCTCGAATTTCTGCAAAGCACCTATGAGGCCGCGGCCGATGCCGCAAAGTGGGACCGCGATGCGCTGGAATGCGCGCCGGGGCAGCCAGGCCTGGTGCGGCAGATTTAGTTTGCTTTCCTAATTTTCTTCGCGCGAGGACGGCCTGCCGAGGGCGCGGCCCACCCGCACAGCCAGCCGCGGGTGGCGCCGGAGTTCGCGCACGGCGCGGTCGCGCCATTCGTAGGGCAGTCCACGCCAGCTCAACGCCGCGGTGATATCGGCAAGCGGCATAGGCACCACGCCGAACCGGCGCTTGTAGGCATAATTGCCGACGCTGAAATCGAATTGCCGGACACCATCCCGATGCAGCGCGGCCATGGTGCGTTCGATGATCAGCCGCCCCGGCGAGCAGTTCGACCATTTTTCGCCGGCATTGCTGATCCGCACCATCACGTAACGCAAATCGACGCGGATGCCGAGCAGGGTCGCGACCACCTCCTCGCCGGCGGTCAGCGCCGACAGCACGGCATAGCCGCCGCGAAGGTTTTCGCCGACAAGATTGCGGTAGAACGCAGCACAGGTCTCGCCGTTGAGAATGAAGTTCAATCCGAGATGCTGCATCCGCGCACCCTGCTGAATCTCCATGGTCGCAAGGATGCGCAATGCATGGCTTCTGTCGCTGACAATCTGGAACGCCGCGGCGGGATCGCGCCTGAACACGCGCCAGCTTCGCTCCAGCTCCTTGCGCACGGTTCGCTCCAGCGAATGGCGGTAAGCGTCGAAGTCCTCGCCGGTCACGACAACGTTGCCATTGAGAGAAGAGGGCTTTGCGCCATCCAGCAGCGTCAGCGGATTGGGCCTGCCGTCGAGATCGGCCGGCATCTTGCGCAGCCGAATGAGATCGGCACCGCCGGGCATCCGCCGCAGCGTGACCAGAAGATCGCGCCACAGCGCACGCGCCGCTCCTGCATCGCGCGGCGCCGCCGGCCCCAGCATCGGCGCGTTGTAGTCGGTCAACTCGAGATCAGCGAATTCAACAATCCGGACGCCGTTCTGCAGCCGCCGAACCAGCGGCAACAAGGCGACGCGCTCGGATGTCAAGGCGTCCGATATTACCGCGATCAGCGGCTCGACGTGATCGATATGGGCGAACGCCCTGTACCATGCGTCAAGCCAGCGAGGATCCTGAAACAGCGTCAACGGGCGGACATCGCTGCAACGCGCGAGCGCCTGTTTCCAGTCGCGGACCAACTCGACGCGGAAAGCCGCCGTGCGATGAACTCCTCGCGCGCCCGGATGCCGTGGCTCTGCCGTCAACGCCGTCATTGCAATCAAACTATCTCAGGCCGCCTTCGGCAGATCGATGGTCTTGCCGGGTTGGGCGGCGTCAAGCCGGAACTCGGTCGGACGACGCGCCTGGCGTTGGCGCTTCACCCAACCGCTGTCACGATAAAGCTTTTGCATGACCGCCTTAGCAAAGTATGACGGGCCACGCAGGTTGCGGCTCCGGGGGAAGTAGCCGAAGCGGTTCCGCAACAGGCCGTTGGCAAGGTTAACGATCTCGGAACGCCTGATCTGATCGTTGGTGTAGGAGACCGTCATCGAAACGCTGAATGTGTCGAGATTTTCCACGCGGTGCGGCGCGTTCAGTTCCCAGTTGAGCATCTGGCCGGGTCCGATATCGAAAACCTTTGCATATTTGTCGTACCAGGGTTCGTAAGGGATATCGACTTCGACATTAAAGACGGCGACATCTTCGAGCATCTTCGGCGTCAGAAACGGCGCCGTGCTCGGATAGACATAGACCCGCTTGCGGCCGGCGATCTGCATCAGGGCCTGGCCCGGCAGATCGAAATGATAATAGACCTGCGCATCCGGCGAGGAGATCAGGATGCTCTCCTGATGGTCACGGGCGCTGAAGCCTGGAACTTTCGCGGCGATCTCCTCGAACATGCCATCGAGCATGTCGCGATAGCGGCGATCGACCGAGCCGACATCGCGCATATTGAGCCAAAGCCCGCCGCGCGAGATCGCGTCGATCACCTGACGGCCACTAAGATCGCCGATCTCGCCCTCGCGCCAGACGCGGCTCGACCCCCGGGCGCCGGTCTGCACCAGGCTGTAGTGCTCGCGCGGATAGCGCTCGATCAATTCGGCAAGCGCATCAGCGGAGAACAGCGGCGACTTATGTACCTCGTGCGCAAGCTCGATCGGCTGATGGCCCCACAGCAGCGAATGGGTGTCATCCCAGTAGGTGAAAACCCTGTCTTTGCCCATTGTCTCGCTCCCGCAGGCTCTGGCCCGAAATCTGGAATACCGTCACTGCCCAGTGTCCCGTTATGAGACGGCAAGGCTTTTCTCAGGTTCAATCTGGCAAAAACGATGCCCCGCGCGGCCGCGCCGCTTACCGGAAGCTAATGTCTGGAATGTATGGCTAACCCCGACGTTCACCCGAAGGCGCTGCCGCCGCACGATGACTTCAGAACCCGCATACCAGGCACTGTTTCTCGGCGCGGGACCGCAAATGCAATGCGGCGTCGGGCAATTTACCCGGCTGTTGCGCGAGACCGTCGAGAAACTCGACCCCGGAAGCAGCACGACGTTGACCCTGACGCGATCGGAAGGATCGGTCGCCGATATCTGGCGCGCGACGGGGTCGGCCTGGAACGTGGTCTGCAACTTCCCGATTGTAGCCTGGAAACGCGTGATGTTTCGGCCGCTGCTGGCGATGGCGATGGCGCGGCTGCGCGGCCGGCGTATCATCTTGATCCAGCACGAATGGGCCGGCCTGCACCGGTTGCGCCGCATCACCTATATTCCGGCGCTGCTGCTCGCCAACACCATCGTGATGTTCTCGCCATTGGTGCGGCGTGAACTGGCCGACGATCCCGTGATCGGCTGGACCGCGCGGAAATGCGTGCTGGCGCCGTTGCCGCCGAATATCGAAGCCCCCGCCGGGATTGCCGACACCAAATTGCGACAGCGGCTCGCTGCCGCGCGCGAAGCCGGCCGGCTGGTGATCGGCCATTTCGGTTCGATCTATCCGGGCAAGCAACCCAATGCACTGCTCAACATATCCGCCATACTGAAGGACCGCGGGCTCAAGCCGCTGCTGGTCTATATCGGATCGTTCATTCGCGGCGTCGACAGGGTCGAGGAAGAATTTCACGCCCGCGCCGCCGAACTTGGCATCAGCGACGATGTCATCGTCAGCGGCTATGTTGCGTCAGACCGTGAGGTCTTCGCCCTGTTCAGTCAGATCGATGCCTTCTGCTACCCGCTCGACGAAGGCCTTACCGCGCGGCGCGGGAGCGTTGTCACCTGCGTACAATCCGGCCGGCCTGTCATCGTTACCGGCCCCGCCGAGCCGGACGAGTTCGACCATCACCCCCGCTTCAAGGAATTGATCGATCGCGGCGCCATCGTGCTGGTCGCGCGCGACGCCGGCGAGAGTGCCTATGCCGACCGGATCGTGTCGGCGCTGAAATGGCCGTCGGTTCAGGCGCCGTTCGATTTCGATGGCTGGTGGCGGGACGTGGCGCTGGCAGTACGCGCGCAGTTTGTCACTCCCGGAGGCGGAGGCGCGCCAGATGATGCAGGCCGACCACCGCCAGCAGAAACGTGAACCGTGAGAGATCGGCGCGGACGTCGGAAGCTGTGACCAACCGGCTCACGATGCGATCTTCGAGGCCTTGTAGGGCTGCGGTTCGATACCGATCGCCGCCAGCGCGCTGCCGACGGCGACAATCATCGGATGCATCGCGATGACCGCCCTTTGTTCGGTAAAAACCAGCCGGCCGGCGCGAACCAGCGACATCGGCAACATCGCAAACATCTTCGCCAGCAGGGCGGCCCGCGACCAGGCCGTCTTCGCCGCCTTGCGCTGGACGTGATAATTGATTGCGCCGATACGCAGGCCGCGCAGCAAAAGCCAGCCCGGATTGGTCCGGCTGTGCGGCACGGTTTCAGTGATGACGGCTTCCGCGGCCCAGTGGAATTTCATCCCGGCCTGACGGCAGCGCACGAAGAAATCGGTGTCGCCGCCGCCCAGGAAATTGAATCGCAGATCGAAGGCGGGATCCGCGAGCCCGGTAAAGACCGGCCGCGTGATCAGGCAATTGCCGCAGCCATAGATCACCGGCACCGGGCCGCTCGTGTCATAGGCCGGCCGGAATGCGGGATGGCGCTGCAACCCCCGCTTCATCTCGTCGTCGAAATTCTGCAGCACCGGCCCACCGACCAGATCGGCACCGGTGGTCTCGCAGGCGCGCACCATCAACTCCAGCCAGTCCGCCGAAGCGATCTCGTCGTCGTCGATCATCAAGAAGTGGATAGCCGTCGGAAAGCTCGCCAGCGCGGTCTCGAAGGCGGCGTTGATGGCGTGGCAATTGCCCTGGCGCGGTTCAACCACGCAGAGGCCGGCAAATCGGTCCGCCTCAAGGAACTCCATGGCGACCGGCAGGCTCTCGCGTCCCACAGCGTCGTTTTCGACGATAACGACCGCAAAACGACGATCGGTCCGCTGGCCGGCAAGTGACTCGAGCGTCAGGCGCAAATGTTGCGGCCTGCGAAAGCAGGGAATGCATATCACGGTCGTAATCGAAGGATCGAGCGAACGCGACGTCGCAACCAGTGCGCGGGCCGCGGGCGGCATAAGGTCAGAGATTTTCATCGGCCGTTGTCCCGATCCAGTCCTGGCGCGCGACGTTCGCGGCAACGGCCGATCTCGCAGACGGCCGTACCGGCGATGTCACAAATCTGGACACTCCAGACAGCGCCGCTGCGCCGGAAACGTCCCGGGCCCCCGTTCATGGTCGCGCTCACGAAGAAACCACGCTGGGATGCGCCTCTATCGACATGCCGGTGCTCAGGTCCGCCTTAAAGTCCCGAGGATATGCAGGCGTCATTGCAATATCCGGTCCAGCGATGGGTCTTGCTGCGTTGAATTCCTGCGACGGTTAACGCGTAGTTAATCACAATTTAACCTCTGCGCGGCTCGGCGGAAGAACTCAGGATGCGCGCTGGAAAAGCTCTCTGAACAGCCTTTGCAACTCGGGAAACTGCTCGTTATCGATTTGCGTTGGCCACAATCCGTTCACGTCGAAATAGGCCGCATAGGCAATATTCCGCTCGTTCTTCACAAACCAGTCGTGCATCTTCTGAATGAAGAAGGGATTGTCTCCGAAATTGCCAACTCCCCACTCGGGATAACTCATCAGCTTGCCATGTTGGGCGGCAAAATCTCTTTGCCATTCCAGGCCGAATGATGCCTTCATGTAGTGCGTATTCCATCGTTCCTCGACCGAGCCTTCATATCTGAAATCGTAAACGTCGAGACCGATGTAATCGACGACATCGTCACCCGGATAGGCGAGATCCGCGGCACTATCCTGAGGCCCCCAGCCCGGACACCAGTCGTACTTGAAGTCGGCCGAGTATCGCCTGAATATTCCGACGACGCGTCGGAACGCCTTGATGTAGTCGGCCTCCTGGCCTTTGGCGAACCACGCCATGGAATCAAAATTCATTTCCCAGCCAAGACGGATGATTGCCCTCGGCTGCGCCTCGGCAATCGCCCTGGCCGCGGCTTCAAATTCGGCGTCATGTGCACCGCTCGCGACCTCCGCCAAGGCGGTGCCTTTCACTGTCAGCGGAACCGACCAAACGACGTTCCGCTTCGGGTTGAGTTTCTTCCAGACACCCGGCACCCAACTCAATCGGACGAAATCGTCCCAGGTGGCTTGCGCGTAGAAGTCAACGCCCAGCACCGACGAAGGCTGTTGCTTCAGCCATTTTTCCCAGGCCTGCAGCGTATGCTCGCGACCGACCGCGCCCCAATTGACGAACGCGCCGGCGAGTTTCGGGGAATTCACGCCGACGCCCGCCGCGGCCGTTGTCTCATGAGCCGCAACGATTGCGCTCAAAGCCGCAGCCGTGATCAGAACCACCAGCTTGCGCAAGACGCCCCGATAGCCGGCGCCGCACCAATGTCGATCAGTTAGAAGCATGCTTCGTCTCCGCCCGCTTCCCAACAATCGAGATCGACAGTCTTCGCCCGACTTCGACCGATCCCTGTGCGGTGAGATGACCCGCGTCAAACTGCATGGGAATGTCGCCTTCGGCAAATTCATCGCAGCTGCCATGGTGGCAAACCTGGTCGTAGACGGAGATGTAGGTTGCACCCTTGGCGGTGACGATCCGGCTCATCATCCGATCGCGTTCCTGAATTCCGGGCGTCCGCATGGCGCTGGCGGTGGAGGGTTTGTTGTGAAGGATTTCGTCGGCCAATAGCCGCGGCAGCGCGCTGTCGTATTCGACGATCGGCCCCAGTACAGTGACGTCGATCTCTTTCTGTTTGAGCAGATCGAGAGTGGCCGACAAGGCCGGGATATCCTCGTCCTTCCAGGACGCAGCGAGCAGAACCTTGTCGACCCTGTTGTTCGCAAGAAAGTCGTTGAAAACAAACTGCATGAGCTTGGGACAAGCCCGGGTATCGAGCATCGAGACTGGCTGGATGACCGGGCGGCAGGCGCCGGCGGTCGCCTGCATGATGTTCGCTTTTGGCATCGCGGAAGACAGACCAACCCAGAGATGCGCGGCGTGACTGTCCCCGACCAGAAGATAGTTCGGCCGCTTTGGATCCGGTGTCATGCAGGTGCGGACGTCGAGATGCTGGCGGTTGCTCGACAGATAGCAACTTCCGGACCGGAAGGCGGTGGAAGGGTCATAGGCGAGATAGGAGGCGATCGCCACCACGCGGTCGGGAAAGCGGAACGGCGCCCCGTTTGCGATCAGCACCAGCCCGCAAAGCGCAAAGGCCGAGACCATGGCGGTCGAGGCGGCACCGAACACGGCGGCTTTGGAGGCGTCCTTGGCTTTCGCCCGGAAGGGCAATTCGATGAATTTCCATGACAGGCAGGCGACGCCGACCGAGGCAGCGATCAGCACCAGTTCGGTCACGGTGTTGGATGCATCGCCGACAAGCAATCCGTCCGTGCGTTGAAAGACAATCAGCGGCCAATGCCATAGATAGAGCGAATAGGATATCAGGCCGATGAAAACGACCGGTCGGAGCGACAACAACCTTCCCGCCATTGAGGGGCCGCGTTCGCTGGAAGCGATGAGCAAGGCGGACCCGACGCTGGCAAGGGAGGTCACGGCCAGAAGCGGAGCCGACGAGGATCCAAAAACCACCGTGCCGAGCACAAGCAGCATCCCCGTCGCGCCGCATATGTTCCTGCTGAATCCGGTTTCCGGAACCGGAAAGAATCCGATCGAAAGCAGCGCGCCGAGCGTCAGCTCCCAGGCACGAAACGGCGTAAGATAAAATATGAAGTCGGTGTTCCGATAGCTCACCACCAGGGCCGCCGCGAAGGAAAGCACGGCGAGGATCGCAAACGCCAGCTTGGCGCGCTTCGGCAGGAAGCGATAGGCGAGCAGCATCAACAAGGGGGCGATGAGGTAGAACTGCTCCTCCACACCCAGCGACCAGGTATGCAGCAAAGGCTTTGTCGCAGCCGGTGCATCGAAATAGCCGGCCGTCTCCGCGAAGTAGATGTTGGAGGCCGAACCGACCGCGCTGGCGAGGCTCTTGGAATATTCCTGGAGTTCGACGGGCAGGCAGTAGGCGTAGGCCAGAACGCTGGTGACCAGGAACATCACAAACAGCGCCGGCAAAATCCGCAAGATCCGGCGCTTGTAGAAATTCCCGAGCGAAAACGAGCCGCTCCTGATGTCCGCGTCGATCAGGCCGCAGATCAAATATCCCGAAATAACAAAGAAGACGTCCACGCCGACAAAACCGCCGGCGAAGCCGGGAACGCCGACGTGGTAGAACAGCACTGGAATGATGGCGAGCGCGCGCAAGCCGTCGATGTCGGCGCGGTATCTCATCACTGAGCCCCCAACAGCAATGGGACACCCGGCCGTATCGTCACGCGACGATGACGCATGTCGCGCAACCGGCCGCAAGGAATTAACCTTGTCGCCGCAGCCGTCGGAGACCGCGGCCGCAACGTCGCAAAAGCGGACACCCCGGACAGACCGGCTGTGTCAAAACGACCTGGCGCGGCGGACCTTGCGCCGCGCCCAAGAAAACCGCGCTGAAAACCTGGTCCTATTGTCATGTGTCCAAACGCTCCGCAGGATTCCCGGCCATGCGTGTGCGTTACTGCAATATCCGGTCCAGCGCTGTGCAACGTGGCCTCATCAATGCGCGGGATGGTTACCGGGCAGCGAATTAACCAAGCTTGAAGTGCCGCGGAGGCGGCGGACCAGTTCGGCACCGATCTTGCTCATTGGCTGCACGAGGGACGCATGCCCCTCGGAAACGGACGATTCCGAATGTCACCGCCAGCGAGACTCCCGAGATGAATCCTGTAGCGTTGCTAACTCCAACTTACGGGCGCGACCTCGAACTGTGCACCTTGCTCTGCGAGAGTGTTGACCGTCACGTCAGTTCATTTTCGAAGCATTATCTGCTTGTCCCGGATTGTGACTTGCCGCTGTTTTCGCACTTTGCGAGCGAGCGCCGAGAGGTGCTTCCAGCATCGAAATTTCTGCCCAAATGGCTGCGGCCTCTGCCTCGCATCGTTCAGCGCAAGCGGCGCCAGTATTGGTGGTCGCTCCGGACAAAACCTGTCAGCGGCTGGCATGTGCAGCAATATCTCAAGATAGCTGCGACCGTCTCGCTGCCTTACCAGCGATATTGCATTCTCGATTCGGACGTCGTTTTCTTCCGGAATTTCGACCTGTCGCAGTATCAATATCCAAATTCAATTCCGCTTCTGAGCGTACAAGACGAAGTCACCTCGGAACAAATCCGCCATGCGAGCTGGGTTGAGACGAGCCACAAACTTCTTGGTCTGCCGACGCCGCCGCTTCCGGCATCGGATTTTATCGGCCACATCATATTCTGGGACCAGCAGACGACCCGCGCGATGGCCTCGAAAATCGAAGCTGTCACCAATCTGCACTGGGTCGAAGCCCTTTGCCGGACCCGTGAATTTTCGGAGTACATGTTGTACGGCTATTTCGTGCAGAACGACGCAAGATTCTCCAGCGGGCACACCCTCACCGGGCATACGCGGTGCATCAGCTATTGGGATCAGCCAAAGCTCAGCCGGCACCAGTTGAACCGGCTGCTTCGCCGCGCGCGTAACGATGATGTTGCTTTCTCGGTCGCTTCCTTTTCGGGAACGCCGGTTGAAATCATCCGCGCGGCAATCGAGGAAGCGCGGGCGACCCGGACGCCCAATCCCGCAACCAGAGAACCCGCCGGTCTCGACGCGCTATGCTGATCGGACAAGCCAGCATCAATCTGTCCGCCAACATCCTTTCAGCATTGCTGGGGTTGCTGAGCGTCATCGTCTTTACGAGACTGTTCTCGCCTCATGACTACGGCATCTATTTGCTGGGCGTTGGATTCGCCGCGGTCGTCAGCACCTTTCTGGTGGGCTGGTTCCGCAACCTGATCCTGAGCGGGCACGCCCGAAACGACGGCACCGACGTTCGGGGCCTGGTGATATCGGGATATTCGATTTGTTGTCTTGCTGCGCCCGCCGCTTACGGATTGGGACGTCTGGTCGGACTGGATGTCACGGCGGCAATGGCGGCGGTCGTGCTCTCGGTTGCGATCGGCCTGTTTGAGCTGACCCAGGATCTCGTTCGTGCGCGGCTTCTGGCCTTGACGGTCATGAAGGCTACACTGACGCGCGCCGCGGCAGCCCTTGGCCTCGGCGTGATTGTCGCGCTTTTCAGCCCGACCGGATTCCTGCTGCTGCTTTCGTCAGCGCTGGCCTACATGCTCGCTGTCCTGGTCCAGTCGCGGATCGCCTGGCGCGGAACGGCCGTTAAATTCGACGCCGCCGGCCTCTCGGCGGTGGCGAGGCAGGGCCTTCCGCTGACACTGTCGCTGACATTGCTCGCCATCTCCGGCGTTACCGATCGATTCATGATCGCCAACCTCGTGGGTGCTGCCGATGCCGGAAGGTATGTCGCAGGGCTAGACCTGGTTCGGCAGACCCTGATGATACCGGCGATGAGCGCCGCCGCCGCGTTCTTTCCGCTCGCGGTGCAGATTCATGCCAGCCGGGGCCCGGCTGCGGTGCGATCGCATCTCGCCGAATGCGCGGAACTTCTGCTCAGCATTACGCTGCCCGCCTGCCTGGGATTCGCCGTCATTTCCCATCACGTCGCCAACGTCGTCCTCGGCGTCGATTTTCGCGCCATGGCCACCGACACCATGCCCATTGTGGCCATCGCCGTGATCTTCCAGATCCTGACCCAGCAGTACCTGCATGCAAGCTTTTTGCTGTCCGGACGCAACTCATTCTACCTGATCAATACGGCCTCGATCATCGCCGCCAATGTGGTTCTGTCCTATGTTCTGGTCAGCAAATACGGCACCGTTGGCGCTGCCTGGGCGCGACTGGGCGCCGACGTCTTCGGATTTGCCTGCGCCCTGATCCTCAGCCGCATCGCGTTTCCAATTCCAATCCCCCTTGGTCGGCTGGCGTTGACGCTGATCGCCGGCTTGATCATGGCGCTGACCGTCGGAACGCTCGACAGGGGCTTGCGCGTTTCGGATCTGACGGCCTGCTTCGTTCTGGTTTTGGTCGGGTCGGCCAGCTATGCGGTCCTGTGCTGGCTGCTCGACATTTCCCAAGCTCGCAGGCGTCTGAAAATCTGCCTTGCGTTTTTCAGGACCAAATTTGCCAACATCGGTATTGGATAGGCGCCCAGTGAACAAGACAGTCACGATCGATCTCACCCATGCGGCGCTTGCCGATGCAACCGCCGATCCGCGCGCGGCGGTTGACGGCGCGCCGCTGCCGGCTGCGCATCCGCAGTCGCTGCTCGACCTGCCGCCCGGCGAGGCGCGCCAGAGCCTCCTCGCCGTTCACGGCATTCTCGACACAAAGCTGCCGCCGACCAGCCTTTCGATCTACGAGGCCGGCGGTGGCTCGACCAGCTTCCTGCCACTTGATGTTTTGCGGCGCGCCCATGTCACGGTAGTCGATATCGACGAGGACCAAATCCGCAACAATGATTATGCGCAGCAGACGATTCTCGGCGACATCCAGACCTATCGGTTCCGGCCCGGCAGTTTCGATCTCGTGATCTGCTACAATGTCATCGAGCATCTCGCCGATGTCGAGGCAGCCCTTCTCGGCTTCTGCGAATCGCTGAAGCAGGGCGGCCTGATCCTGATCGGCGCGCCGAATCCGAAATCGCTTTCCGGCGTCGTCACCCGGTACTCCCCGCACTGGTTCCATGTCTGGTTCTACCGGTATGTGCGCGGCGAAAAGCAGGCCGGCCAGCCGGGCCAGCCGCCGTTCCCGACCTACTTCCACCCGCTGGTCACGCTTTCGAATCTCGAGAATTTCGCCAGCGCCCACGGTCTCCAGATGATCTACCGGAAACAATATGAGAGCCCGCGCTATCCGGAGATGCGGGCGCGCAAACCGGTTTTTGCAGCCCTGGTCGATACCGTTGCCCGCATCATGAATCTCCTGCTTCCGGGCAACGTCGATGTCCGGCGCGGCGACTACCATGTGATCTTGCGAAAGCGCTGAACCATGAATGCATCGTGGTCCGCGGCGCAAGCTAAAATCAGCCATCGGCTCGCGATGCATTTTCGCGTCGCATCCTTCCGGCTGCGCAATGAAACCCCGATGGTCAGCTTTACCTTCGACGATATTCCGAAGAGCGCCGCCACGACGGGCGCCGGAATTCTCGAAGACCATGACGTGCGGGGGACGTTTTATGTTTCTGGAGGTCTGGTCGGCACGACGTCCTCGTCTCACTGGGCGGCCGTCGATGTCCCCGACATCGTCGCCCTGCATCGTCGAGGCCATGAAATCGGCTGTCACACCTTCTCGCACAGGCGGGCCTGCGATCTCGATGCGGCGTCGTTGACGGCGGAGATTGAGCAAAACAGTCGATACCTCCGGTCGGTGGATCCTTCCATCAACATCGAGAACTTCGCCTACCCGTTCGGCTACGGGTCATTCGGGCGCAAGCGGCAGCTCAAGACGGCGTTCCAGTCCTGCCGCAGCATCATGCCGGGCGTGAACAGCGGCACCGTGGATCCGCAATTCCTCCGCGCGATGCCCTTGATCGACCGGAACATCGACCGCGACGCAATCGAGCGCGCGCTCGACGATACGCAAATCAATAATGGATGGTTAATTTTCTACAGTCACGACGTCGCCGAGAAGCCCAGCCCCTACGGCTGTTCGCCGGCGCTCCTGAACCATGCCCTGGAGGCGGCATCGCGCCGGAAAATTCGCGGTTTGAACATGGCGGAGGCGTTGCTATGCGCCCGCGCTTAAACGCTTTTTTTGCTATTTCGGTGAATAGTCCCCCGCTGAGTATGGTTAATTTTCCCTGTTGCGTTTGTTCTGCACCGAAGCCGTGCGCGCGTAGCGTGACCCGAAGAGTAACCCCTCAGCCGATGCGTGCGGCAGTTCGAACGGAAGCTGGGGCCCATGCTTGTCTATGACCAACCGATAAATCCGGCCAAGCCAGAGGATCGCCCGGCGCGCGCGCGAGCCTCCGCGGGTTTCAGCGTGCTGGAGCTGACCCGTTTGCTGTGGCGGCGAAGGCTTATGATTGCAGCGGCCGCGCTGATCTGCGCCTGCCTCGCCGTTGCGATCGGCAAGAGCCTGACGCCGAAATATCTGGCGACCTCCCAGCTTTATGTCGATCCCCGAGAGTTGCAGCTGGTCGACCGCGAACTCACGCCGCGCGCCCAGGATGTTTCCGGCATGGCCATGGTGGTCGAAAGCCAGGCGCGCCTGATTACCTCCAATAGCGTGCTGCTTCACGTGATCCAGGATACCCATCTGGACAAGGACCCCGAGTTCGGCGGCGAGTCCAAGGGCATGATGGCATCGCTGCTCGGCCTGTTCGGGATCGAGACCCGGTCTGCCGCCGAAGCCAAGCTCGGCCAGATGGCTGCGCTGGAAGCCCTCAACCGTCACATCAGTGTCAAGAAGACCGATCGCAGCTTCATCGTCGACATCGAGGTCTGGTCGCACGACCCGGTGAAGGCGGCGATGCTCGCCAACGCGCTTTCCAACGCCTATCTGGCGGAATCGAGGAACTCGCAGTCCACCGCCGCGCGGCGAGCGACAACCGATCTGTCGAGCCACCTTGCGGAGTTGAAAGAGCGGCTGCGCAACGCCGAGAACGCGCTCGCCGTCTACAAGGCGCAAAACAATTTCGTCGGCACCCAGGACGCGTTGATCAGCGACCAGCAGCTTTCGGCCAGCAACCAGCGGCTCGCAACGGCGCGCGCATTGACGCTCGACGCGCAAGCCAAATACGACCAGATCGAGGCCAGCCGCCGCGCTGCGAGCGATGCCGGCGCCATTCCCGAAGCGCTGCAGTCACCAACCATCGCCAATCTGCGTGCGCAATACGCCGAGGCGCGCAAGCATTATGCGCAGATGACGGCCGAACTCGGACCGCTGCATCCGTCGCTGCGCCAGATGGAGAAGCAGGTCGACGACCTCCGTCGAACCGTGAATGAGGAGGTCGAGCGCTTTGCGCAGTCGGCCAAGAACGACCTGGCGCGCGCCCGCGACTACGAAGCCTCGCTGAGCAAGGCGCTTGAGGTGCAGAAGCGCCAGAGCGTCCAGATGAGCCAGGCTTCGGTGCGGCTTCGCGAGCTTGAACGCGACGTGGAAGCGAGCCGCGACGTCTATCAGTCGTTTCTCAAGCGCTCGCGCGAAACCGAGGAGCAGGAAGGCCTCAACACCTCGAGCGCGCGTATCATCGGTGAGGCTACCGTGCCGCAGCGCCGCATGTTCCCGCCGGCCATGAGCATGCTTGCGATGATCGGCTTCATGCTCGGCGGACTCGCCGCGACCGGCTGGGTAATCGCCGCCGAACAGCTGCCGGCCGATCCCGTCGAACCAAGGCCGATCATGTCCCAACCGAAGGCGCCGGCTCCGCCGTCGAAGCCGCTGCCGGAAAGTCCGCCGCGACCGCAGGCGACGGTCGCTTTGATCGAGAAGCCCTTGATCGCACGGCTGCAGGAATCCGACGTGATGCGGACCCTCGGCGGAATCCTGGCAATCGGCGGGATTCCGGACATGACGCGGGTGGGCTGGCCGACGCTGCGGGCAGGCTTCCCGCTGACCACCTTCCTCAACGCCATGCGCGAGATGCGCGCAATGCTGGCGATGCGTTCGCCTGCGGACGTGCCACCGGTCATGGTCGTGATCGGCGCGGGCGCCAATGAGGATCGCGCCATCGCCACGTTGAACGTGGCGCTGGCGGCTGCCCGAGACGGCGCCAGGGTGCTGATCATCGATGCCGATCGCGCAACTCACGCTCTTTCGAGCAAGGTGAACGGTCTCGGCAAAAGCAAAGCCAGCCGTACCAGCTGGCTCGGCATCGGCCCCAGGGCTTCCCGCGCCATCAAGACCGCGAACGGAATCTCGATCCTGCCGGCGATCGAGGGATCCGATGCCAAGGCTAGCGGCGTCATCTGCAAGGCGATCGCGCAGGCGCGTTCCGCCGGCGGCTACGACCTGGTAATTCTTGACGGACCGCAGACGCCCTGGAGCGTCGCCGATCGCGCGCTGCTCGATGCCGCCGACGGCCTCGTCGCGGTGCTGCCGGCGAACCTCGATATCAACGGCTGCATGGAAGACATCATCACGGCGCTCGGTGGCGCCGAACGCAAACTGATCGGCGTCGTCCTGAGCGAACTTCACCCCGCGACCGCCGATCGTCAGCGAGACAAACAATATGCTTGAGCGCCGTGCAAATCCCGTAGGGAGGGCCGCCACCGCCGGCGTGCCTCGAATCTCGCTGGGCGGACTGCGGCTCGCCGTGCTTGATATCGAGCAGACCGCCAATTTCATGATCGACCTGGTATTCCCGGAGCGCCGGGTCGGCCGGCCGCTGTATCTGACATCCGCCAACGGCGAAGTACTGGCGCGCTGTTCAACCGAGCCGATGACCGGACGGCTGTTCCGCGCCGCCGATCTCATCAATGCCGACGGACAGCCGCTGGTTACGGTGTCGCGGCTGAGATCATCGACACCGCTGCCGGAGCGCGTTGCGACCACCGACCTGTTTCATGTCGTCGCCCGCAAGGCCGCCGCGGCAGGGTTGACGTTCTACATGTTCGGCGCCGATGAAGACGAAAACGCCGCCGCCGTCACCAATGTGCGGAAGATGTACCCCGATTTGCGGGTCGTTGGACATTCCCACGGCTATCTGAGAGGCGACGCGCTCCGGGCCAGGGTCGACGAGATCAACGCGCTGGCGCCGGATTATCTGTGGGTGGCGCTCGGCGTTCCCTATGAACAGGCCTTTGTCGAGGAGTTCGCCCCGCGGCTGTCCAATGTCGGCGTCATCAAGACCGCCGGCGGCTTGTTCAACTTCCTGTCCGGCAGCCGGCCCAGGGCCCCGCGATGGATGCAGCAGATCGGGCTCGAATGGGCCTGGCGGATCTGGCTGGAGCCACGCCGCCTGTTCTGGCGATATCTGACCACCAATCCCCGCGCACTCTATCTGTTGTTCCACAAGAGCCGGTCCTCCAACACCGATCGAACGCCACAAGGCTAGCGCCGATTTGATAATCCTGCACCAGGTGCTGCGATGAACCACACGCTTCGCAAGACGGGTACCGGTTTGAGCGATCGTCCGGCCGTTCTGGTCACCGGCGGCGCCGGCTATATCGGTTCGCATTGCTGCAGGGCGCTGTTGGCGGCCGGATATCATCCGGTCGCCTACGACAATTTATCGACCGGTCACCGCAATTTCGTCACCGGCTCGCTGGTGGTCGGCGACCTCCTGGACAAGGCCGCGCTGGCTCGCGCCTTCGCGCAGCATCCTGTCGTCGCGGTGATGCATTTCGCAGCATCGAGCCTGGTCGGCGAGTCGGTCGTCGACCCGCGGAAATATTACCTGAACAATGTCGCCGGCACGCTGTCGCTGCTCGATGCGATGCGCGAGGCCGGCTGCAACCGCCTGGTGTTCTCCTCGACCGGCGCGGTCTACGGCAATGCCGACAGCAACGCCCTGCACGAAAGCCACCCCTGCGCGCCCATCAATCCCTACGGCGCCTCGAAATGGATGATCGAGCGAATGCTCGCGGATTATCGCAGCGCCTACGGGTTGGGAGCGTTTTGCCTGCGCTATTTCAACGCCAGCGGCGCCGACGCCTCAGGCGGGATCGGCGAGTTGCGCGATAACGAGACCCATCTCATTCCCCGCGCGATGATGGCGCTGCAGGGTCATGTTGCGGACTTCGCGGTGTTCGGCGACGATTACGACACGCCCGACGGCACCGCGATCCGCGACTATATTCATGTCACCGATCTGGCGGCGGCGCACATGCGTGCGCTGGAACTTCTGATGAAGGGGCATACCGGTGGCGCCTTCAATCTCGGCACCGGTACAGGCTTCTCGGTGCGCGAAATCCTCAGCGCCATCGCAGGCGAGACCAGGCGGAAGGTGCCCCATGTCATCAAGCCGCGCCGCGCCGGCGATCCGACCTATCTGGTCGCCGACCCGACCGCGGCGCGCCAGACCCTGAAATTCCGTCCCGCGCATTCGGATCTCGCAACCATCATCCGAACCGCCTGGGCATGGCACTGCAAGGCTCATCCGCTCAAGACGGAAGCGTCGGTCCGAACCGGCGCCGGTTTGTCGCCGCCTCCAGTCATAACGGCCTGATCTGTACCTTGCAGAACTTGAGACGGAAGCGCGGTTTTTCCAGTTGCAATTGCGCTGCGCTCAAGCCTCGGCCGGGACGCATGCAGGCGCGCGGCTTGCACCGTCGCAACCATACCGGTTAGCATGGCACAATGATCAGATGAAGCTTGGGCCTGCAATTGAGCTCACGCATCCCGCAGCGGAGGACACCATGACAAATCGGCTTTGGCGATATCTCCTGATTCCGATCTGTCTTGCCGGCATGCTGAGCGTCGGCTCCGCCGCCGAACTCAATCCCGCCGCGGTGATCTACAAATTGCCGGACCAGATTCAGTGGAGTCCGGTCGGCCCAGAGGGCGCGCAAATGGCCGTCCTGGTCGGCGATCCGACCAAGCCCGGATTCTATGCCGTCTATATCAAATGGACCGCGGGCAATCATTTCAGCCGGCCGCACTTCCATCCCAACGACCGCTTTATTGTCGTGGTCAAGGGCACCTGGTGGGTGGGCTCCGGTCCGAAATTCGATCCCGCCAACACCACCCCGATGCCGGCGGGAAGTTTCATCACCCATTTCGGCAAGCAGGTGCATTGGGATGGCGTCAAGGACGAGGAAGCGGTGCTGCTGATCATGGGCGAAGGCCCGGCGACCGCATTCCCCGCTGAAGAGAAATAGCGCCGGCGGATACGCGTACGCCCGGGCGATCGTGCCGACGGCCGAGGACAATCATGCATCAAGCCGCAAATCTGCAATTCGAACGCGTCGTGGGTGAGTTCGCGCAGTGGCGCGCGGTTCCGGAGCAGGAGAGATCGCCGGCCCCGGCATGGTGGTGGGGTCCGGCATTTGAAATGCGCAGGGTGCGGCAGCCGATGCCGGCCGAGTGGTGCTCAAGCCTGCAGCTGCCGGACGGCTCATCCTTCGCGATCGGCGCGGAAGTGTTCCTTAAGTCGCTCGCAGATCAGACGTCGCTGCCTTGGCCCGCCGATTTTCCGCGCAAGGCCCGCCATTTCAATTCCGCCTGATGGAATCTGGTGGCGGCGACCGTCGCTGGCAGCCCCGACGATTTCGATATCTTGCCACTTGCCCTCCGGTCATCGCTTTGAGACCATGTGCCGACAACAACAAGCAAGACCCGCTGGCGCGCGGGCGCTGAAAGAGGAACTCCCATGGCGCTGGTGCAGGCCGACCGTCTTACGCGCATCGGCGCAGCACTTCTCAAGGCCGCCGGGGCGTCGGACGAGGAAGCCAACGCCGTGGCGGTTGGCTGCGTCAACGCCAACCTGGCGGGCCATGACTCGCATGGGGTGATCGCGATCCCGACCTATATCGACCGCATCAAGGTCGGGCATATCGTTCCCGGCGCGAAATGGACGATCGTGCAGGAATCGCCGACCACGACCGTCATCGACGGTCATTGGGGCTTCGGCTTTCACGTCAATGCCAAGGCGATGGCACTGACGATCGAAAAGGCGAAAACGGCCAACGTCGCGGCCTGTACGGTATTTCGACAAAGCCATGTCGGACGGCTGGCCGCCTATCCGATGATGGCGATGCGCGAAGGCATGATCGGGCTGGCCACCGCCAATTCCGGCCGTTCGCCGAAGGCCGTCGCGCCGTTCGGCGGCCGCGAGGCGCGGCTCGGCACCAATCCGATTTCAATCGCTGTACCGTCGGATCTCGACGCGCCGTTCTATCTCGATATGGCGACATCGGCAGTCGCGGCCGGGAAGATCCAGCTTGCCGCTGCGCGCGGCGAGGAAATTCCCACCGGCTGGATCGTCGACAGCGAAGGGCGTCAAACCACCGACCCCCTGCAATTCCGCAAGGGCGGCGCGCTGCTGCCGCTCGGCGGCACCGAAGGTTACAAGGGCAGCGGCCTGGCAGCGATGGTCGAGGTGCTGTGCGGGCTGCTCACCGGCCTGGGCTTCGGGGTCGAGCCGACCGGCCGGCATAATGACGGATGCTTCATGGCGGTGTTCAATGTCGCGGCGTTTCGTCCGCTGAAGGATTTCAAGAAAGAGGTCGCCGAATTCGCGCGCTATCTCAAGGCCACGCCACCGTCCGAGGGCTCTACCGGCGTGTTCTATCCAGGCGAGGTCGAATATATCCGCGAGCAGCAGCGCAAGGTCGCCGGCATCGACATCGAAGACGCCACCTGGGACAAGTTGCGCGCGCTGGCCGGCGAATACAAACTGACCGCCGAACTCGATCTATGAATCCGAAATTCATGCCGGGTTCGGCGTAACCGGGAGGCTCTCGATGACACGGCAAATGGCGCTGGTCGGTTTCCTGCAGGCGCAGAACTGCACCAACCTTCCGAGTTCGTGGCGTCATCCGGAGTCACGCGACAATTCGATGTCATCCGACTACTATCAGGAGATCGGGCGGATCCTCGAATCCGGAAAATTCCACATGGCGTTTTTCGACGATCGCCTGGCCATGCCGGATCGCTACGGCAACGATCACGCCCATACCGTCGAATACGGCATCCGCTGCGTCAAGATGGATCCCCTCGTCGTGCTGACTGCGATGGGCATGGCCACCGAAAAGCTCGGCCTCGCATCGACCTGCTCCACCACCTATTATGAACCGTTCGATGTCGCCCGCAGGTTCGCCACCCTCGATCTGATGACCGGAGGCCGCGCCGCCTGGAATGTGGTCACGTCGGTCAATGACGGCGAAGCCCATAATATGGGAAAGGACGCCCATCTCGATCATGATTTCCGTTACGACCGCGCCGACGAATTCATGGAAGTCGTGCTCGGCCATTGGGACACCTGGGAAGACGGTTCATTGCTGATCGACAAGGCCAGCGGCCGGTTCGCCGATCCGGACAAGGTCAAGCGCCTCGATCACAACGGTCCGTTCTTCAAGTCGCGCGGGCCGTTCACGGTGCCGCGCTCGCAGCAGGGCCATCCCGTCATTATTCAGGCCGGCGCCAGCGGCCGTGGCCAACGTTTCGCCGGGCGCTGGGGCGAGGTGATATTCACCGCGGCGCGCAACCTGGCGAGCGCCAAGCAAGGCTACGACGCGATCAGGAATGAGGCCGTCAAGGCCGGCCGCGATCCCGATCAGATGTTTCTCTGCAACTTGATCACACCGGTACCGGGCGCGACCAAGTCCGAGGCCGAAGACAAGATGGCGCTGATCGAAAAGCTGCCGCTGGAGATTGATGCGCTGTCGCTGCTGTCGGAGGGACTGAACTACGATTTCGCCTCCAAGGGCATCGACGAACCGCTGACCACCGAAGAGCTGCAGGGCATGCAGGGAATGCTTGGCATCCGCGACGGCGTGCTCAAGACCAGCGGCAAGACCCATCCCAGCACGCGCGATTTCATCACTTTCAGCGGCCGCGGCCAGACCCAGGACGCGATCGTCGGCGGCCCGAAGGAAATCGCCGATCGGCTGGAGGAAATGTTCGTCGGCCGCGGCTGTGATGGTTTTGTGATCGCGGCGACCTATGTGCCGGGCTCATATGCCGACTTCGTCCGCCACGTCGTTCCGGAGTTGCAGCGGCGCGGTCTGTTTCACAAGGATTATGCCGGCAAGACCCTGCGCGAGAATCTCGGGCTGCCGCGCCCGGCGGCTGGCGCGTGGAAAACATCGCCGCAGGCGGCGGCGGAATGAAGAGGATTGCAGATGCGTTGGCTGAAGTTCACCGCGAACGGACAGACCTCCTGGGGCATTGTCGAAAGCGACCGCGTCATCGCGGTCAGCGGTGAGCCGTTCGGCGAATGGCAACGCACGCAGCGCTCGCATTCCCTGGCGGAGGTCAAGATCGAACTGCCGCTGATACCGCGCACCTTCTATTGCGTCGGCCTGAACTACCTCAAGCATCTCAAGGAGGCGGCGGACAAGCGCGGCGAAGTACCCAACGTTCCGGACCGTCCCGAGATCGGCTATCGCGCGCAGAACGCGCTGATCGCGCACGATGAAGATGTCGTGATTCCGGCAACCGCCACCGAAAAGATTCACTACGAGGGTGAGCTGGTCGTCGTGATCGGCAAGAAGGCAAAACATCTCACTGAAGACGACGCGATGTCCTGCGTATTCGGCTACACCATCGGCAACGATGTCAGCGAGCGGAGCTGGCAGAAGGCCGATCGCGGGCTGTGGCGGGCCAAGAATGCCGATACTTTCAAGCCGATGGGTCCGTGGATCGAAACCGAAGTCGATCTCGACGGGATGGAAACCGTCGTGAAGGTGAACGGCAAGGAGAGCAACCGCTTCCGCACCAACGATATGATCTTCGGCATCAAGCCGTTCATCGTCGAACTGACGAAGTATTTCACGTTGTGGCCGGGCGACGTGATCTGGATGGGAACCGACGGCGCGTCGCCCGACCTCAAAGCCGGCGACGTTGTCGAGATCGAGATCAGCGGCATCGGCACCTTGCGCAACCGGTTCGTCGCGGAAACGCCGCCGGCAAATCGCAAGGCATGAGCCGCCGGCATACCGTGCATGAATTGCCCGGCACGCCGACCGGTGCCGGGCTGGACCGGCCCTATCAGGATGCGGGAACCGCGCTGCGCGGCGAGATCCGCGCGACGATGACGGTCGCTATGGCTGCAACGACGACATTGAGAATCAGCGCGCCGAGCCCGACATAAAACACATAACTGACGCCGCCGAGATTGATGTTCGCGAGCGGCTTCAGCCCGTTGCTCCATGCCGTCCACGATCCCCAAAGAATTCCGACCGCCCAGCCGAGCAGCAGGCCTTCGGCGCGGAACCAGCGCGTGAACAGCCCGAATACCAGCGCCGGAAAGGTCTGCAGTATCCACAAGCCGCCGAGCAATTGCAGGTCGAGCGCGTATTGCGTCGGCAGGAACAGAATGAAGGTGAGAGCCCCGACCTTGACCACCAGCGACGCGATCTTGGCGACCGCGGCCTCGCCGGCATGGCTGATGTCGGGGTTGACGTAGGATTTCCAGACATTGCGGGTGAACAGATTGGCGGCACCGATGCTCATCACCGCCGCCGGCACCAGCGCGCCGATCGCGATCGCCGAAAACGCAAAACCGGCAAACCATGACGGGAACAGCACCTTGAACAGCATCGGCACCACGTCGTTGTTCGACGCTACCTTGATGTTGGCGGCATAGGCCATGTAGCCAAGTAGCGCGATCAGGCCCAGCAGCAGCGTATAGGCCGGCAGCAGGACCGCATTCTTGCGGATGGTATCGGCGGATTTCGAGGCGAAAATCCCGGTCAGGGTGTGCGGATACATGAACGCCGCCAGCGCGGACCCCAGCGCCAGCGTCGCATAAGGCAGCACTTGCGCCGGCTTCAACGTCAGGCCGGTGGCGCCACCCTTGGCCGCGAACGCGTCATTGGCCGCAGCGAACACCACGCCATATCCGCCGAGCTTGGCCGGCACCACCACCACGGCGACCAGCACCACGATGTAGATCATGACGTCCTTGACAAAGGCGATCAGCGCCGGCGCGCGCAAGCCGGAACTATAAGTGTACAACGCCAGAATGATGAAGGCGGCGACGATCGGCAATTCGCCGGTCACGCCCATCGCCTTGATCACCACGCCCATCCCGATCAGTTGCAGGGCGATATAGGGCATGGTGGCGATCATGCCGGTGATCGCAACGGCGAGTTCAAGACCGCGCGATCCGTGAGCGCCGAGCACCACGTCCGCCGCGGTAACATGGCCATTGGCATGCGCCACCTTCCACAACATCGGCATCACCGCGAACACGAAGGGATAGACGATGATGGTGTAAGGCAGCGCGAAGAAGCCGTAGGCGCCGACCGCATAGACCAGCGCCGGCACCGCGATCACGGTGTAGGCGGTATAGAAATCGCCGCCGACCAGAAACCAGGTGATCCAGGTGCCGAACTGCCGTCCGCCCAGTCCCCATTCGTCGAGATGTTCGCTGACCGGGCCGGATTTCCAGCGCGCGGCGAAGAATCCCATCACGGTGACAAGAATAAAGAAAAAGAGAAAGACCGCGAGAGCAATCCAGTCAATCCGATCGGCCATAACACTGCTTTCCAGGAACTCGTCTTGTAAAATCTTAAGGGGCTTCGTCGGGTGTGCGGCTGCGATAGACCAGCCAGATCAGCAACGAGCTGATCGGCACCCAAGCGAGCTGGTACCAATAGAAAAACGGAAAGCCGAACAACGACGGTTCCTGAAAGTTATAGAACGGCACCCACAACAGGCCAATAAAGGGCAGCAGCAACAGGACCCACATCAGCGAACTCCAGTTCAAGGCCGATCGCTTGCGGCCGATTTTTATCCGGAACCGATTTAAGGATCGGATGATTGCGTCGTCCAGCGAATTCGCCGCTGCACTGCAGTGCGGGCAAATACTCGAGCGGCGTTTTATCCCGGATGCTGCGCAGCGCGCCAATCGAAGCGCCGTACCATAGCGCGTCGAAGGCGCGCGCACACGCACTTATGTCCGGCACATGCATATCGCGAAGCTATTTCACGACCTCGGCGCCGACCTTGCAAACCGCGGCATCCTGATCGCCGGTGCCACCGCTGCAACCCACCGCGCCAATCAGCTTGCCGCCTTCGACCAGGGGAAATCCGCCGGGGCTTGCCACCAGCGTGGGATCGAGCGTGCCGATATAGGAATGGCCGCCTTCATAGGCGTTGTAGAACACGCGGGATTCACGGCGAAAGCGCGCCGCGGTACGGGCCTTGCCGACCGAGATCGGACCGGACGCGATCTGGGCGCCTTCCATCCGCGAGAAATGAACCAGCTCACCATTGGTGTCGACCACGGCGATGTTCATCTTCCAGTTACGCCTCTTGGCTTCCCCCTCGGCTGCGGCCATCACCTGCCTGGCGCGCTCAAGCCCGATCGATACGCCATAAGGAATATCGAATGGCATCGCATCGGGGGTTCCGCCGGCAGCCGGAGGTGACGGCGGCGCTGTGGGCGCGGGCGTTTCTGCAAATGTCGATGAACCCATGGCCGCCATCACGCAGGCCGCCAGTGTCATTGAAACCATCGAACGCATTTCTGTCCTCCCGGTTGAAGTTTTTCGTTGTGAAGACTATCGATCGCGCCGCACCTACATCGGCGGCGTCAACCCGTCCTTGCCATAGGTGATACGCGGGGTTTGCACGGTTCCGTCCGGCTGCTTTTTCGCAGCACCGACAAAAATCTTGATTCCCGGCTTGAGGTCGCTCCTGTCCCCGGCAACATAGGTGACGACTGCGGTCTCCGGCGTCACCAGCACCTTCTTCTCGCCATCCTTGTATTTGACGGACAGCATCTGACCGTCAACGCCGGCGACCGTCTGCTCGACATTGGCATTGGTCATCTTGGTTTGCGGCTTGAGGTCCCAGTCGTAATGGCCTTCGCCGACACCACGCATCGATTCCGGGAAGATATGCACTTCGATGGCCTTTTGACTGCCGTCGGGCTGTGTCACTCCGGTCGAGCCGACGAACATGCCGGGCTTGATGTCCGCCATCGTCGCTTTCACGATCGCGACGAACAGCGGTTTGTCGGTGACCGTCAGTTTCAGCTCCGCTCCGTCGCGGTTCTTGACCACGAAAACCGGGCCATCGATGCTTTCGATCGTGCCACGGATGCGGACGGTCTCCTGCGCCGAGGCTGGCAAGGCGATGCAGACCAACACGAAGCTGGCGACAGCAAGGCTCCGCGATATAAGGCTGCGCGATATCATGCCGGACATGGTTTTTCTCCTGGGTTCGGATTGACGGCTGAAGTTTTTCGTGGGGCCGGCCGAAGGCCGTTTCGGCTGGATGGATCTAGACGCCCTTGCTGCAACTCCCCTGCACTGCGGATATTCCTGAAATGCAACGATGATAGCAAACCCTGGATCGCGGTTGCACCGCACCCGGCGCAATCTTTATTCGACCTTGATGCCTGCGTCTCGGACCACCTTTTGCCGGCTTTCCTCCGCGTTGTTTACTTGATCTAATATGACGGCAACACGAACTTGTGTTCCGGCGCGCCATGCGCCCGACGACGGACCGATATGATGCGGGGCGCGCGCCCGCAGCGATGGACGCCGGGACTTGCCATGAATTAGCATCTGCAAGCGAAAACAAAACAGACGCTGTCGGGAGATTTCATGAAGCACTGGCTGGTCGGATTGTTGTTGTTGATCGGGCCACCGGCTTTCGCCCAGCAGGCGGTGCCATCGATCGCCTTCTATTCGGTCCCCAATCCGCTTCATCTGCCGCCCAACATGTACTTCGGCGAGGTGTCCGGCGTCTCGATCAATTCCAAAGGGCATGTTTTCGTGCTTTCGCGCGGCAACACCAGCGGTCCCGCTTATGCCGCGGCGGCGACCCAGTTGCTGGAATTCGATGCGAAAGGCCAGTTCATCCGCGAAATCGGCAAGAACCTCTATGCCTGGTCGTTCGCCCATACCGTCAAGATCGACCCGGCCGACAATATCTGGGTTACCGACAAGGGCTCCGACATGGTGATCAAGTTCGATCCCGAGGGCCGCGTCGTCATGGTGTTCGGCCGCAAGCAGGAAGCCTCCGATGAGGAAACCGGCCCGTTGAAACATCCCAAACCGCCGCTGGCCGCCGAGGATGGCCGGTTTCGCCAGGTCACCGACGTCGCCTGGGACAAGGCAGGCAACACCTTCATCAGCGATGGCTATATCAATTCGCGCATCGCCAAGGTGGACAAGGACGGCAACTGGCTGAAGTCGTGGGGCGAACGCGGCAAGGAACCCGGCCAGTTCAACACTCCGCACTCGATCGCGACCGACGCCGGCGGCAATGTCTATGTCGCTGATCGCGGCAACCGGCGGATTCAGGTGTTCGACGGCGACGGAAAATTCCTGCGCCAGTTCACCATCGACGTGGCGGTGCCGCCCGACGCCAAACCTGCGATCGGCAAGATTCCTGACGAGGCGATGATCGCCGCCGGAACGTTTGCGCCGGGCGCGCCATGGGCGATCTGCATCACGCCGCCGCCCCATCAGGTGCTGTACAGTTCCGACGGCTGGCCAGGCCGCATCTACAAGCTCAGCCTCGAGGGCAAGGTGCTCGGCATGCTCGGCCAGTCCGGCAAACAGTTGAAACAATTCGGCTGGATCCATGCGCTGGCCTGTCCGTCGGAGAACGTGATCTACGCGGCCGAATTGCTGAACTGGCGGGTCCAGAAGCTGATCCTGAAGCCCTGACATCGCGCGAGTTTCACGTCGCCGTGGCGCGGGCGAAATCCAGATAGATCTGGCGCAACCGGTTCGTCATCGGACCAGGCTTGCCATTGCCGATGGCCTTGCCATCGATCGTCACCACCGCCTGCACGAACAGCGTGGCGCTGGTGATAAAGGCTTCCTTCGCCGCCAGCGCCTCCGACACCGAAAACGGCCGTTCCTCGACCCGAAGCTGACGTTCTTCGGCCAGCGCCACCACCGCCTTGCGGGTGCAGCCCGGCAGGATGGCGTTCGAATTCTGCCGCGTCACCAGTACGTCGTCCTGCGTCAGGATAAAGGCCGACGACGATCCGCCCTCGGTCACCAAGCCGTCCTCGACCAGCCAGGCTTCGGCGGCGCCTGCTTCCGCCGCGGCCTGCTTGGCCAGCACCTGCGCCAGCAGCGCCACGCTCTTGATGTCGCGCCGGGCCCAGCGGATATCCGGCACGGTGATCACGGCAATTCCGGTTTTGGCCGACGGCGCGTTGACGATATCCTTGACCGAGGTGAACATCACCAGGGTCGGCTTGACGTCCTTTGGAAACGCAAAGTCGCGCCCGGTGTGGGTGCCGCGCGTCACCTGCAGATAGACCAGTCCACTGACCAGATGGTTGCGCGCGATCAGCTCCTTCTGGATCTCCTGGATTCGCGGCAGCGTCTCCGGCAATTCCAGCGCGATCTCGCCCACCGAGCGTTGCAGCCGCGCCAGATGCGAGGCGTTGTCGATCAGTTTGCCGTCCAGCACCGCCGCGACCTCGTAAATGCCGTCCGCGAACAGAAAGCCGCGGTCGAACACCGAGACCTTGGCCTCTGCCAGGGGCACGAACGAACCGTTGATATAGACAACTCGATCCAACCGGGTTCTCCTGTCGTCGCGACGCGATTGCGACGCCTACCATACGCGAATTGCCAAAGCTTGATCCAGGAATTGCAGACCGAGCGGCGGCAAAATCCATTCTCTTATCCGCCGGAGCCAGCGCATAAACCATCTTCGGCGGCTCGCTGATTGGCAGGAATTTTATCTTGCCAAAACCGGCCGGAATGCAACAATTTCCAGCCAAAGTCCGGCGTTCGACCGGACAAGGATCCGGAGAGGACATCATGAAATCGATCCTGCGGGCGTCCATGATCTGCGTGCTGTTGGCAGGTTCCGCGATGGCGCTGACGGGCGAGCGCATGGCGGCGATTCCGCTCGATCAGATGTCGCCCGCCCAGCGCAGCGTGGCCGATGCGATTCTGACCGGCCCGCGAAAATCGATCGGAGGCCCGTTCAACGCCTGGCTGCGCAGCCCGGAACTGGCCGACCGGCTGCAGAAGGTCGGCGAATATGTCAGGTTCAACAGCTCGCTCGACAAGCGCGTCAACGAGATGGCGATCCTCATGACGGCGCAGGCCTGGGGCTCGCAATACGAGTGGTACGCCCATGCGCCGCTGGCGATCAAGGCCGGCCTCGATCCCGCCATCGTCGCGGCCATCGGCGCCGGGCGAAAGCCCGACAACATGAAGGACGACGAAGCCGTTGTCTGGGAATTCTCGACGCAGCTGCGGCGTGATCACGGTGTCGATGAGGCGATCTACGCCAAGGCGCTCGAGAAATTCGGCGAACAGGGCATCATGGATCTGGTCGCGGTGAACGGATATTATGATGTGGTCTCGATGACGCTCAATGTGGCGCGCGTCGTTCCCCCGCCGGGCGAGGAAATACCCTTCAAGCAGGCCGGCCGTTAGCCTCTTCATCATTCCCGGATGCGGCGGCCAGGCCGCGCGCGCTGAAAGTCGCCGACCATGAAAAAAGAAATCCGGCTGAACGCCTTCGCCATGAACTGCGTCGCGCATCAATCGCCGGGGCTGTGGACCCATCCCCGCGACCGCACCGCCGATTATAACCGGCTGCCGTACTGGATCGATCTGGCGCGGACACTGGAGCGCGGGCGGTTCGATGGTCTTTTTTTGGCGGATGTGCTCGGCGTCTACGACGTATTCGGCGGCAGCCCGGACGCAGCATTGCGAAACGCCACGCAGACCCCGGTGAACGATCCGCTGCTGCTGATCTCGGCGATGGCCGCCGTCACCGAAAATCTCGGTTTCGGCGTGACCTGCACCCTGTCCTATGAGCCGCCCTACCCGTTCGCGCGGCGGATGTCGACGCTCGACCATCTCACCGAGGGGCGGATCGGCTGGAACGTGGTGACGGGCTATCTCGACAGCGCCGCGCGCGGCTCCGGCAAGGACAAGCAAACCGCGCATGACGACCGCTACGATGTCGCCGACGAATATATGGAGGTGGTCTACAAGCTCTGGGAAGGAAGCTGGGAGGACGACGCGGCGCTGCGCGATCGGGCGCGGGGAATCTTCGCGGATCCTTCCAAAGTGCATCGCGTCCGTCACGAGGGCAACAATTATCGGCTCGACGCCATTCACCTGAGCGAACCGTCGCCGCAACGCACGCCGGTGCTTTATCAGGCCGGCACGTCGCCGCGCGGGCGGCAGTTCGCGGCCCGGCACGCCGAATGCGTGTTCATGTCGGGACCATCGGCCAAGGTCATCGCGCCGCGCGTGGCCGCGATCCGCGCACTTGCCGCGGAAGCCGGCCGCAACCCGGCCGAGATCCTGATGTTCAGCATGATGACGGTGATCCTCGGCCGCACCGAAGCGGAGGCGAGAGCGAAATTTGCGGACTATCGCCAGCACATCAATCCCGAGGGCGCGCTCACTTTGATGTCCGGCTGGACCGGCGTCGATTTCTCGACCTACGACCTCGACCAGGAGGTCCGGCATGTCGAGAACGACGCCGGCCGCACCGCGATGGACAACATCACCCGCGCCGATCCGGATCGGGTCTGGACCGTGCGCGAGGTCGCCCAGCATGTCGGCGTCGGCGGCATCGGGCCGGTGGTGGTCGGCACGCCCGAGAAAGTCGCCGACGAGATCGAAGCCTGGATCGATCAAACCGATGTCGATGGCTTGAATGTCGCCTTTGCGATTTCGCCCGGAGATTTCGAGGATATCGTCGACATGCTGGTACCGGAACTGGTTCGCCGCGGCCGTTACAAGGAAGCCTACCAGAAGGGCACCTTGCGCGAAAAACTGTTCGGCAAGGGCCGCGCGCGTCTCGCATCCCCGCACCCCGCCGCGCAATATCGCCATCGCATCACGGCGAAGGCGGCGGAGTAGCAAGGATACGGCGACGCGTTCGGCGGTGTGAGCTCCATGACGGTCCCAACACCGTCATTGCGAGCGAAGCGCAGACAATTTCAGCTTCGTCATTCCGGGATGCGCCCACTTGGCGCAGGCCCGGAATCCATAACCCCTGCAGGGAGTATGGATTCCGGGCTCGTGCTACGCACGCCCCGGAATGACGAAAGTAAAATTTCCGACGCACCACATGGGCAAATGATTCAATTTTTCAAATGACCTTCATTCGCAGACACAGCTTCGCGATCTCGCCGCGCGATGCGCCCGAGTTTTGCTTGAAGTCCCGCCCTCTTCATACAGAGGGCACAGTGCTACCCCAAGAGGGGAGCAGGGAATGCCGGGCGCTTGGTGCGCCCGCAGCCGCGCGTGGTGTGTAGAAAGCACGCGCGTTAGTCACCACGGTCACACCGGAAACACCCGGCATTCCCCGCGCAACGGTTTTAACGGTTTCCTCCGCGCTCTCCTCGGTGACCGGGCTCTTTTGCCACCGTCGCCAGTGAAATCTCTTTCACCAACTTGACGCCAGCGTCGGGGCGTCAGGACCACACGACTTCGCCGTCCGCTAAGCCAGCACTCTCGTCAGCAGCGCCGCCCGCGTCCATCGCATCCCCTGCCCTACGTTCGTGACGATCGCGAAACGCCCCTTTGTGTGGGCCGGGATGCGAACGATATAGAAGTGATTTGGGTCAAACGGGAATGGAAATATTTTTGCAGAAGGGACTCGACAGGAAAATCTCCAAGCAGCCCGCCGGGCAAATCACATCGCAGCAAGCCTCGTTTAGAAACGGATCAGAACGACGCCGAAGATGAGAAAGGCCGCCCCAGCGAGTCGTATCGGATTTGCCGGATGTTGCGGAACGCCCAATAGGCCAAAATGGTCGAACGTCAGTGATCCGAGCATTTGCCCAACGACAATCAGAGCGAGGACTGTCGCCGCGCCGAGGCGGGGTACCATAAGGATCGCTGTGGCAATGAAGATCGCGCCAAAAATCCCGCCGGTCCACGAAACCCATGACGTGCGCGCGGCCATCGTCCCGGATAACCACGGTCCACCCGACGCGACGGCGACGGCCAGCATCGACAGCGTGCCGACGAGATAGCTGATAAACCCGGCCCACCACGCAGAACCCAGCTCGATCCGCAAGTTTGCGTTGAGGATCTGCTGGAACGCAACGCTGACCCCAGCGCCAACGACCAGCAAATAGAACGCTACGTTGACATATGCTCCCGGCATGGCCCCCCTCTTTCATGGACGTATCTTATAAGCATCCTCACAGCCAGCAAGTAGCCCGCACGAACGAAGTGATATGCGGGGTTCGACAAAATATGAAGATTCCGGATATCGCGGAGCAATCCTGTCCTTTCGTTGCGATTTCTGGATTGCTTCGCGGAGCCTGTCATCGGGCGCGCATTCGCGCGACCCGTTGGCTCGCAATGACAGTCTTAAAGCGTTCCATCGACCATTACTTCGATCAGCTTCGGACCGGGGCCGTTGAACGCGGACGACAGTTTCGGCTTCAGCTCGCCGGCCGCGCTGATCCGGAACGCCTGCAGCCCGAGCGCCTTCGCCATGCCGGTAAAGTCCACCTTGGGGTCGACAAAATCCATGCCGACAAAATGGTCGTCGCCGTGGAACGCCAGCAGCCGCTGCTTGATGATGCGGTAGCCGCCGTTATTCACGATCACCACCGTCAACGGCAGTCTGTGATGCGCCGCGGTCCATAACGCCTGGATCGAATACATCGCGCTGCCATCGCCGGAGAAGCACACCACCGGCCGGTCGGGGTTGGCGAGGCTGACGCCGACCGAGGCCGGCAGGCCCCAGCCGATGCCGCCCGAGGCCAGCGCGTGATAGCCGTAGCGGTCGCGATGCGGGCGCAGCGCATTGATATGCCGTGACGACGTCAATCCCTCGTCGACCAGAATGCCGTTGTTCGGCATCGCCTCGATCACTGTTAGCGCCAGCCAGTCGGGATCGATCGGCGAGCGATCCTTGTTCTTCGATATTTGCTCGACCAAAGCGGCGCGCCGCGCGGTCCAGTTCTTCGAGCCCAAGGCGGCCACGCCCTGTTTGGCGCGGGCCTCCAGTGCCGCGCCGCCGGCGGTCCTCAGCGCCGGGAGCAGCGCGCGCAGGGTCTCCCTGACATCGGCCTTCAGCGCGATCTCGGCGCCGTAATTCTTGGCGAGGTCCCATTCGACCAGGCCTACTTGCAGGATCGGCATGCCTTCCGGCAAGGGATCGACTTCGCTGTGCACCGACATCCGCAAGGGATCCGCGCCGAGCACGATCATCAGATCGTGGGGAGCCAGTACCTCGCGCACCTGCTTCTGCAGCCGCGTCAGCGCCCCCATGAAGCAGGGGCTTTCCGACAGGAACTGCGCACCATAGGGCGCCGATTGCTGATAGGCGGGACAGCCGAGCGTCTCGGCCAGCATGGCTGCTTCCTGCAGCGCATCGCTCTTGACGATCTCATCGCCGGCGATGATGACGGGACGCTCGGCCTTGAGGATGCGTTGCACCAGTGCCTGCAAGGCCTCGTCGGACGGCTTCACCCGCGTATCGACGCGGGTCGAGCGGCCGAGTTCGATGCCCGCTTCCGAATTCAGGATATCGCCCGGCAGCGAGATGAACACCGGCCCGGTCGGCGGCGTGGTCGCGATCTTGGCGGCGCGGCGCACGATCCGTGGCAGGTCCTCCAGCCGCGTCACCTCGACCGCCCATTTCACCAGCGGCTCGGCCATCCTGACCAGCGGCCCATACAATAGCGGCTCCATCAGGCCGTGACCTTGCTCCTGCTGGCCGGCGGTCAGGATCATCGGCGTGCCGGTAAAATGCGCGTTGTAAAGCGACCCCATCGCATTGCCGAGCCCGGGCGCGACATGGACATTGCAGGCGACCAGGCGGCCCGACGCCCGGCTGTAACCGTCGGCGATGGCGACCACCAGGCTCTCCTGCATCGCCATCACATAGGTGAGATCGGGATGCTCCTTCAGCGCATGCATGATCGGCAGTTCGGTGGTCCCGGGATTGCCGAACAGATGCGTGATGCCCTCATCCCGGAGCAACGCAAGGAACGCCGAACGCCCGGTGATGCGATTCATGAGGTCCTCCCGTTCCCGTGGCCGCACCCACAGGGGTTGGGAGCAACATGGCCGATCTCCGAGGGCGAGATCAATGGACGGCGATCATGGCTGCCCTGCGTCATGGGACGCCTGACACCTGCGCGGCGAGCCGCATTTCGCGGCGTCAGATTCTCCGGATGTCAGAACATGCCCTCATGGTCGACGCGCTTCTTCTTTTTTTGGCGATGCCAGACCACGCCGGGAAAACCCTTCAACGGCACCAGCGGCTCGCCGGTATAGGTCCACTCCTGCATCTCCTCGATGGCGATGTGATAGAGCGGTTGCCGGCCGGTACGCCCGGCGAACAGCGCGCGCGGGATGTTCACCATATGCGGCGAGCGCGCGCGCTCATAAAACAGCGGCGTGCCGCATCGCGCGCAAAAGCTGCGCACGGTTCTGGTAGCCTTGTCCTCGAAGCGGGTGATCGCGGTGCTGCCCTTGGTGATCCGGAAGCGCTTGCGCCAGCTTCCGACATAGGTCGCATAGGCCGCACCATGCGCGCGCCGGCTCGCCGCCGAATGATCGTGCCAGGCCCACCGCGCCGGCGTGTCGATTTCGAAGCAAACCCTGCCGCACAGGCATTGGCCGGTGGAGATTCCCGATGCTGTTGCTGCTACTGCCATTTGCTCTTTCCGTCTCAGCCGTCATTGCGAGGAGCAAAGCGACGAAGCAATCCATACTTTCTTTGTTGCGGCATGGATTGCTTCGCTCCGCTCGCAATGACGTCGGTCCTTCAAGCATCGTAGCCCGGATAAGCCAACGGGTCGCGCGAAACCGCGCCCGATGACAGGCTCCGCGATATCCGGGTCCGGCATCACGTTCGCTCCCGGATATCGCTTCGCTCATCCGGGCTACAGTCTTTCAAGCCGGCTCCAACTCGCCATAGACCGGATAATCGGTATAGCCGGCCGCCTCGCCGCCATAGAAGGTCGCGCGGTTATAGGGCGTCAGCGGGAATCCGTGGCGGAGGCGGCGCGGCAGGTCCGGATTGGAAATGAAGATGCGGCCGAACGCGATGGCGTCGGCCTGTCCGCCCGCAATCGCCGCCTCGGCGCTCTCGCCGGTAAAGCCGCCGGCCGAAATCAGGACGCCGCGCCAGATCGGCCTGAACAGCGCCATCGCCGACGGCACGTTCTGATGGTTGACCTCGGCGCGGCCGGCGCCGCTCGAGCGCGGCTCGATGAAATGCAGATAGGCGAGACCCAGCGTATCCAGCGATTGGATGACATGGCTGTAAAGCGGCATCGGATCGGCTTCGCCGCTGCCATTGGCGATCCCGTAGGGCGATAATCGCACCCCGACCCGGTTCGCGCCCCAGACCTCGATCGCGGCATTGGTGATTTCAAGCAGAAACCGCGCGCGGTTGGCGATCGATCCGCCATATTGGTCGGTGCGCAAATTGGTGTGCGACTGCAGGAACTGCTCGATCAGATAGCCGTTGGCGCCATGGATCTCGACGCCATCGAAGCCGGCCTCCAGCGCGTTGGCCGCGCCTTGGCGGAAATGGTCGATGATGCCGCCGATTTCGTTGGTCTCGAGCGCCCGTGGCGTCTCATACGGCGCGGGCTTGCCTTGCGCCGTCATCGCCATCAGATCCGGTATAGGCACCGCCGACGGGGCCGCCGGCAGCGCCCCGCCGGGCTGAAACGAGGAATGTGACACCCGCCCGACATGCCAGAGCTGAAGAAAGATCAGCCCGCCTTTGGCGTGCACGGCATCGGTGACGGCCCGCCACCCCTCGATCTGCTGTTCCGAATAGATGCCCGGCGTGCCGGGATTGCCGCGTCCGCTCGCCATCACCGGCGAGGCCTCGGCGATGATCAGTCCGCCCGGCGTGGCGCGCTGGCCGTAATATTCGGCGTTCAGGGCCCGGGGCGCGAAACTCGTTCTTTCCGCCCGCATCCGGGTCAGGGGCGCCATCACGACGCGATGATGGAGCCGGTAGGGACCTATTTGCAGCGGCGAAAACAAAGCTGGAAAATTCATGCCTGCCCCGGAAATCTGTGTTGATATGGTTATGTAACCGGTTCACTTTGTTCGCAAAAGGCCTCAATGGCAATCTCACGCCGCGGGAGAAGAGGACAACCAGCCATGCAAAAATCCAGCGCCAATCCACTTCCATCCCTGAGCGTGCGGATCGATCTCGACCCCGAGGGCCGGATCGGGCCAGGCAAAATCCAGCTGCTTGAAAATATCCAGGCCTGCGGATCGATCTCGGCCGCCGGCCGCGCCATGGACATGTCCTACAAGCGGGCGTGGGATCTGGTCGATGAGATCAATCGGATCTGCAAGCGGGCCGCGGTGGAGCGGCAGACCGGGGGCAAGAACGGCGGCGGCGCCAACCTGACGTCATTCGGCACATCGCTGGTTGCGCGCTACCGCAAGATCGAACGCGCCGCGGCGAGCGCGGTGCGCAAGGACCTTCAGGCGCTGCGGTCCGACATCGCGGCAGGTCCGAAGAAGAATTGACGAGAAAATTGAGGCGCTGGGGTAACGGAAACGCGCTCCCTCTCCCTTAGGGAGAGGGTTGGGGTGAGGGGGTTACAATCTATCGTTGGACTGAAACCCCTCACCCGGCGCTACGCGCCGACCTCTCCCGACGGGAGAGGTGAAGCAAACGGCATCTCGCCTACGCGGTCTTGATCCAGACCGCCTTGACGTTGAGATATTCCTCGAGATGCTGCTTGCCTGACTCGCGGCCATAGCCGCTCATCTTGTAGCCGCCGAACGGAACCGCCGGGTCCATCGCCTGGTAGCAGTTGACCCAAACCGAGCCGGCCCGGATCGACTTCGCCAGATGATGCGCCTTGCTGACGTCGCGGGTCCACACGCCGCTGCCCAGCCCGAACGTCGTCGCATTCGCGCGCCGGATCAACTCGTCGGTATCCGTGAAGGGAATCGCCGAAATGACCGGCCCGAAAATTTCCTCCTGCGCGATCCGCATGTCGTCGCGAACGTTGGCGAACACCGTCGGCAGCACGAAATAGCCTTTCGACAGCGCGCCCTCGGTCGCCCTCGCGCCGCCGGCCAGCGCCTGCGCGCCTTCCTTGCGGCCGACGTCGAGATAGCCGGTCACGCGATCCAGCTGCTGCTCCGATACCAGCGGCCCGATCTGCGTGTTCGGGTCGATACCGTTGCCGACCTTGAGCTTCTTGCCGTATTCGGCGACCCGGCCGACGAATTCGTCGTAGATCTTCTGCTCGACGAACAGCCGCGTGCCGGCGCTGCAGATCTGGCCGGAATTGGCAAACACCGCCATCGCCGCACCCGGCACCGCCTGCTCGAGGTCGGCATCGGCGAACACGATGTCGGGCGATTTGCCGCCGAGTTCGAGCGAAACGCGCTTGAGATTCCCGGCCGACGCCCGGATGATGGATTGACCGGTGATATGCGAACCTGTGAACGCCACCTTGTCGACATCCGGATGCGAGGCCAGGGCTGCGCCCGCGGTCTCGCCATAGCCCGGCACCACATTGACGACGCCCGGCGGCAGGCCCGCTTCCATCACCAGTTCGGCGAGCCGAAGCGAGGTCAATGGGGCTTCCTCCGCCGGCTTGAGGATCACGGTGCAGCCGGTAGCGATCGCCGGGCCGATCTTCCAGACGGTGGCGGCCAGCGGGCCGTTCCACGGGATGATCGCGCCGACGACGCCGACCGGCTCCTTCAGCGTGTAGGAGAAGATGTCGCCGGGCAGCGAGTTTTCGATGGTCTCGCCGTGCAGGGCGGTGGCCTGCCCCGCGTAGTACCGGAGCATGCCGAGCACACGCTGCCTGTTGCCGCGCGTGCGGCTGATCGGCGCGCCCATGTCGAGCGTATCGAGGGTCGAGAGTTCATCGAAATTCTTTTCGACCAGATCGGCAAGCTTGAGCAGCAGACCCTGCCGCTCATAGGGCTTGACCTTGCTCCACGGTCCTTCGAAGGCGCGCCGTGCCGCTGCGACCGCGCGATTGATGTCCTCGGCATCGCCCTCGGCCACCGTCGCCAGCAATTCGCCGGTGGCGGGATTGCGGGTCTCGAATTTCTTGCCGGAGGCGGCGTCGATCCATTTGCCGTCGATCAGCATCTTTTTGTAGGAACCATCCGCATAAGGATGGCGTGCCATTGGAATCGCCTGCGTCACAGCCATGTCTGCACTCCCTTGATATCGATCGATGTTGGGATCGTTATGTCTGAAATCGTTATGTCCAAAAATGTACTGCGGCGGCGCTGCGCCGTAAAGCTGGCTCGCTGCCCTTAAGATCGCCTCGAACGAAGAGCTCCCATGCCGTTTCGTACGGGGTAAGCGCACAATGCCGTGATCGATCTCGGCGCGTCAGATGCGGGTCACATAATGCAGGCGTGGCGAAGCAAGCCACGAAAGCGAATGGCTAATTGGTCAGGAATTTCGCGTTCGGCAACGGCTCGGCCACCAGCGCCTCGCCGAGTTCGGTTTGCTGCTGGCGCGGAATCGAAAAGCAGACGCTGAAGCCATCGACGGTGTGCAGCGTGACCATGCCTTGCGCGGGATCGCACGATGGCTCGACGACCCAGGACGCCAGCGGGTAGGCATAGCGCAGGCTTTGATCGCCAAAGCGTGCCTGCAGCGCCTTGTCGATCAGCCGCGGCAGCGTCATCGCAAGCGCGCCGACCTGGTTCAGCGACAGCCGGATGGTCGCCGGCTTGCCGCCGGAATCGAGGAAGCCGAGCGAAATGACACCATCCGCCGCGACCTCACACGCGGTGAGGGCCTGGGTCTCGATTTCCATGGCAGGGCTCCGGCGAACTCTCGTTATATCCTTATGAATATATCGATTTTGCCGATGCCGTCCAGCCCGGTCTTGGACCGTTTGACGCGCTCCGACCCGGTAGTCGTCTGGCCAGATGCGTGATATATGTTAAAATATAACGAGACCTGAGACGAGGTCCGTTCGACAGGGAGAGCAAAGCCAATGAGTGATTTCAATCTTCTCATCGACGGGAAAATGGTGCCCGGCGATCTTCAGATGCCCGTCCTCAATCCCGCGACCGAAGAAGTGCTGGCGCAGTGCCCGCGCGCTTCGAAATCCCAGCTCGACGCCGCGGTTGCCGCGGCCAAGGCGGCTTTTCCGGCCTGGGCGGCGACCCCGATCGCAGAGCGCCGCAAGCTCGTGACCAGGATGGCCGAGGCCATCGAAGCCAACACCAACGAACTGGCGCGCATATTGACCAGCGAACAGGGCAAGCCGCTCGCCGACGCCACCGGGGAAGTCATGGGCATGGCCGGCTTCTTCCGTTATCTCAGCTCGCTCGACCTGCCGATGAGAGTGGTCGAGGACAGCGGTGACCGCCGCGTCGAAGCGCATCGCCGTCCGCTCGGCGTCGTCGGCGCCATCATTCCGTGGAATTATCCGCTGTTGATCCTCAGCTTCAAATTGCCTTCGGCCTTGCTGGCCGGCAACACGCTGGTGGTAAAGCCTGCGCCGACCACGCCGCTGGCGACGCTGAAATTCGCCGAACTGGTCAAGGACATTCTCCCCAGGGGTGTGCTGAACATCATCGCGGACGCCAACGATCTCGGCGACGAGATGACCAAGCATCCGGACATCCGCAAGATCTCGTTCACCGGCTCGACCGCGACCGGACAGAAGGTGATGGCGAGCGCGGCCCAGACCTTGAAGCGCATTACGCTGGAACTGGGCGGCAACGACGCCGGCATCGTGCTCGACGACGTCGATCCCAAGAAGGTCGCGCCCGGCATTTTCGAAGGCGCGTTCCAGAACTCGGGACAGGTCTGTCTCGCCATCAAGCGGCTCTACGTGCACGAGTCGGTTTACGATGAAATCTGCGACGAGCTCGTGGCGATCGCCAGGAACACCGTTGTCGACGACGGATCGAAGCAGGGCACCAAGCTCGGGCCGCTGCAGAACAAGATGCAATACGAGAAGGTGAAGGCCTTCCTCGAGGACGCCCGCAAGAACGGCAACATCATCGCCGGCGGTTCGGCGATGGATCGTCCGGGCTATTTCATCGAGCCGACCATCGTGCGCGACATCAAGGAAGGGTCACGGCTGGTTGACGAGGAACAATTCGGGCCGGTGCTGCCGGTGATCAAGTATTCCGACAGCGACGACGTGATCCGCCGCGCCAATGCCACCACTTACGGCCTTGGGGCATCGGTCTGGTCGTCGGACACCAAGCGGGCGCACAAGGTCGCGGGCCAAATCGAGGCCGGAACGGTCTGGATCAACAAGCACCTCGACATGGCGCCGCATATCCCGTTCGGCGGGGCCAAGCAGTCCGGCATCGGCACGGAATTCGCCGAGGAGGGTCTGGCAGAGTTCACCCAGCTGCAGATCATCAACGAAGCACGCTGATTAAACGACAAGGACCATCGCGGCTTGTCGCTGCGGTGGTCCGGATTTTGGTTCGCCAACAAGACGGGGTGAGCGGCGCGGCGAGACGGAAGGATTTCGCCGCCCCGCTCCCGGTGAGAGTCCGCGAAGAAGGTACCTCATGTTCGACTCACAATGCGATCTTGCTGCACTCGTCTATGAACGCGGCGAAGACCCCGATCGAATCCTGCGCGACTTCGCCTCCGATCTGAACCGCCGCGGCTACCGGGCGGTCGGACTGGTTCAACTCGGCCACGACCGCCCCGATACCCGGCAACTGTCGGCCCTTTTGGTGCATACCGGCGAAAAGTTGTCGCTGTTTCAGGATTTGGGAACCTGGGCCAAGGGATGCCGGATGGACGTCGGTCAGCTCCTGCAAGCCGCCGTCCTGATCGCCGACGAGATCGACCAGGGCGCCGATGTCGTCATCGTCAACCGCTTCGGCCGACAGGAGCGCGAAGGCAAAGGTCTTGCATATCTGATCGAGCGCGCATTGAACGTCGATATCCCGGTAGTGATCGCGGTGCCAAGCCACCACTTTGCGGACTGGATCAAGTTCGTCGACGGCATGAGCGTGAGGCTGCACTGCAACCGCAACTCGCTGGATGCCTGGTGGAATGCGCTTTCCAGCCGGAATGCCGACCCGGCGCGGCTGAGCGGGCATACCGTCTGCGAAATTCTCAAGTGAAAACCTTGTTTTGATTCAAACGACTGCGACGCGACTGGGTAATACCGGACCTCGCGCTTTGGTCCTATAACGGGGACCTTTCCGCCTCGTTATAGTTATTAAGCTATAACGTTAGAGCCGGCCGTGCGCGATGCACGTGCCAGGGCCTTGGCGGTCCTTAAACCGGCAAGCACCGGAATATCAGGGATGCTCGATCACTACCAGCAAACCAAGAACATCCTGGTGAGCTACAGCGCCAAGGCGCTTGGCTTCTTCTAGCATCGACGCAAAGCGCCGGCGCGGGGCCCACCCCGCGCCTGCGTGCTTGTTCGGAAAGCAAGGGATCGGCGTGATGATCAACAGGGTCGAGATCACCGACAAGGCGGCCGACATCGTGGCGCGGCTCAGGGAACAACACCGAGCCCTGATGTTCCACCAGTCCGGCGGCTGCTGCGGATTTTCGGTGGAAGCGCCGGAGGGCGTCCGGTTCCTGACGCGCAGCCGCGTGTTCACCGATGCGGAAGTCACCGCGCTCGAAGCGGCCGGGCCGCCGTCGCGTGCGGCCTGATCTTCAACGCGGCCCGATTTTCAAAGCGTCTCTTGCTTGTGGCCGCATTGCTTGCAGGCGAATTTCACGCGGGTCGCGCCTTTTTCCGCCGAGATGCGATTCGGCGCACCGCATTTTCCGCACGTCGCCTCGATGCGGGTATTGCCCTGCTTGATGACAATGGCCTTGCGCTCCATCGTCTCGCGGATCAGACGCTCGGCCTCTTCACGCATCGACTGCTTCGACATCCGCTCCTGCCTGTCACGAAGAAATTTACCGGGATCGCCTTATAGCACAGGCGGATCGCATTTTTTTGAAGCCGGACGTCAAATTGTCGCAGCGCTCCTCTAGGGCGCGATGCGTCTGGCTGAATCGGCATCGCCGCGCCATCTTTTGTTTGAGCATGACCTCCGCGCAAACGCTTCGCGTTTGTCGCGAGGGAAAAACCCGGTATCCACTTTTCCGGATCACGCTCTACCCGGAATGTGTTGCCGTGATGGAGGCCCGGATCGCCGCCAGCGGCGCGGTATCGTCGAACTCAAGGCCTCCGCCCCCGAATCGCAACCCCAGATCGCGCCAAAGCGCATCGAGATCGGGTGTCACCGGCTTTGATCCCCATTGGTCGTGGAGACGGGTCAGCACATCCACGCCGACGGCCTTGTCCGCGGTGGTCAGAATGCGCCCGATCGACCAGTCGACCTCATGACTGCCCCCGGCCGCCAGCACGCCGCGCATCGCATCCTGCAAACCAAGCCGGTTGCCGGTCGCTTTTCGAATTTCGATATCGGCGAACAGACAGAACATGGCGCCGCCCCAGTATTTCCGGCCCCAGGTGTCGGTGTTGTCGAGACCTTCGTCACCGGCTTGCGGCAAGCCCTTCGGCATGTCGCGAGCCATGGCGGCCCAGATCTCCCTTGCAGTCATGTCGCCGGCCTGAACCCGCGCCACAGGCTCGACATAGACCGCGAGACCCTCCGAAAGCCAGTTATAGCGTTCCTCCATGTCGGGCAAAGCCGTATGAACCATCTCGTGCACCATGACCCAGTCGCGCCGAAGATCATCCTCGTCGGAATCGCGCCCCAGCAGCACCCGGATGGCAGCGCCGCGGTAGCCCCAGGTGGTCCCGCCGCGAACGCGCGGACCGTCGACCGGCACCAGCAGAAGCCGCAGCGAGTGGACGGGAAACCGGCCGTAATAGGTCGAGACGGCCCTGGCCGATGTTTTGACCCAATCCAGAATCTTTTCCTTGGGCAAAGCGATCTCGCCGGGGGCGAACCCGACATGAACCACGCCGCCGGGAACATCGAGGTCGGTCGTGGCGAGCTTGTCGAAGGCATCGTACGGCATTCGATCGCCGCGCAGGAATTCCGATTGCGTATTGGCGCGCCACGGGAGCAGGCCGAATAACAGCGACGCCAACGCAGCGGCCGAGGCGATCCGGCGATATCCCTCGGTGATTTTCATCCGGAAGCGCCCTGACGTTTGATCCCGCCTGGTTTCGCGGCGACCCGCCCGGCGAGGAAAGCGGTTGCGTGTTCGGTCAGATCGTCGAGCATGGCGGCGAGCAGGACTTCGCCCTTGGCGCGGGTCGCCAGGGTCGGATCGCCATAGCTCCCGGAACGGCTGTAATTCGGCGAGGACGCGTCCGACGGCGTCAGGCGTCCCGCCACCTCGCATTTTACTGCAGGACTGGCCTCCGCGCGGGACATGTCGACCAGATCGGGCGCCAGCGCGAGCATCAGCGACGTCTCGAGTTCGTCGGCATGGCTGCCATGGCTTTGCTCGGCCAGTTGTGCCGCGGCGCGACGATAGTTCGGTCCATCGTGAACTCCAAGATGCAGCGCATCACCGGTGGCGAGACGCGCCAGCGCGCGATCGACCGGAGCCCGCGTGCTGATGCCGGTATCGAGCACGAGCACCGCACGGCAGCCAAAGCCGATGATTGCCGCCGCGATCTCGTGGATCATGGCCTCGAATACCGGCGCGGATAGGCCGCTGCTGCCGGCATATTCGGCAAAGGCCGGATAATATCCGTAAACCACCGTGGGCCAGATCAGGGCATCGATGCGATCGGCGAGCCGCGCCGCCAGCCATTCGGCCTGGACCCGGTCGGTATTCATCGGCAGGTGAAAGCCGTGCTCCTTGGCGGCGGCGCCGATCGGCAGAACCGCCGCGGCGCCATTTTCCAGACGGCGCGCGACCTCGTCCCAGGTCAGCCGTTCCAGCAGATGGCGATCGGTTTCCCGGCGCATGCGCCCGGCCCTCATTTGTCGCCGGAAACACCTGCCAAAAGTCCGGCCGTGATCCAGCCGTGCAGGTAACCGGCGCCGCGTGCCGCAGCACCTTCGGGATCGTCATAGGTCGCCAGCATGGAGCAGAGCACACCGAACGGAATCCCGTTCGCGGCCTCGTCCCACATCATCGCTTCCTCGACGGTAAGCTCGCGGAACACCGGCGTCACATCGCGGCGCCATATCAGGAGGCGGCAAGGCTGCTCCAGCACGACCGCATCCGGCGGCGTGTCATCCTTCTTGAGCGCCAGCCAGATGGCGGACGCATTGGTTGAAATGTCGAGCCGGATGGCGCTGGGGTGGACCCGGAACGTGAGATCGTTCCAGAGCTCCGGGGCAATGCCGGCCATGTCGGCCAGCGCCAGCACCGGCGCATCTTCGGCGTCGAAGGCGTCGTTGAGTGCCTTTTCGAGTGCGGCCAGGTCGGCGACCACCGGATAGTCGCTGTAGGGCTGCGTCGCGCGGAGAAAACCGGGAACGTTTTGCGAAAACCAGCGCAGGTTCGGATGCTGCGACGGATGCGCCGCGACATAGGCCTGTCCCATCGCATCGAACATTTCATCGCCGAGATAGCTGTGCAGCAATTTATGGTCGTTGCGCATCGCCTCGACCAGCCGCGAGCTATAGGCGTATTTGTAAACGCCAAACAGCACGGCACGCTTTTCCCGCGGGCTGTCGAGGATTTCGGCCAGAACCTGTTCGTCGCCGGTCAGGATGCCGCGCTGAAAGTCGCTCTGTTGTCGCGCGAAGTCGCTCATCCGGCTTGCCGGCCAAGTTCTCGCCGGCCAAGTTGCGGCAGGGATTGCGGCAAGACTTCCGACAAGACTTGGGCGGCGATCTCCCGGGTCCGGTTGACCTCGACGATCAGTTCATCGAGCGGGGGGATATTGTCGTCGCGCTCGATCATGGTCGAGACGCGGCCGAAGCGTTTCAGGGCTGCGACGTAGAGATCCCAGACGTCTTCGCATACCGGATGATCATGGGTATCGATGATGTGGGTGCCCATATGACTATGCCCGGCCATGTGAAACTGAACCACCCGATCCGCCGGAATGCCTTCAAGAAACGTGTGCGGATCGTAGCCGTGGTTGAAAGCGCTGACATAGACATTGTTGACGTCGAACAGCAACCAGCATCCCGACCGTCGCGAAAGCTCGGAGAGGAATTCCCATTCCGTCATCTCGGAGTTATTGAACTGCACATAGGTCGAGACATTCTCCAGCACGATGGCGCGGCCGAGATAGTCCTGGACCAGCTGAACCCTGCCGATCACGTGATCGAGCGACTCGCGCGTATAGGGAATCGGCAGCAAATCATGCAGGTTCTTGCCGTGCACGCCGGTCCAGCACAGATGATCCGAAACCCATTTCGGCTCGACCCGTTTAGCCAGCTCCCGCAGCGCCTGCAAATAGTCGAAACGAGGCGGCGCGGTGGAAGCGATCGACAATGACACGCCATGCATCACGATCGGGTAGCGCTCACGAATCCGGTCGAGCACGCGAAGCGGCTGGCCGCCCGGCAGCATGTAATTTTCACTGATGACCTCGAACCAATCAATCGGCGGATTGCCGCCCAGAATTTCGTCGTAGTGCTGCGCCCGCAGACCGAGTCCAAAGCCGAGGAACGGCGGCTTGGCCGAATCCATCTGGCGATCCGCGACCGATGCCACGGAAGGTTGCGGCAATTTGCTGGCGATGTTCATTCGGCCTCCGCTGGTGGTCGGCCGGCAACGGATGCTGGCCTAAGCGCACTCATAGCCTTCGCACGACCCATATTATCACGAAAATCGGGCCCGGCGCACCGCCGGGCCCTTAACTTCGATGTGAAGCGGATTAAGCCGGCTCAAACTTGCCCTTTGCAGCGACGCACTTTTCCTTGGTCATCGCCGAGAAGCCCTGGCCCTTGCAGGCGTTCTGGCCTTTGCAGGCATGGTTGCCGCCCTTGCAGGCGCTCTGGCCCTTGCAGGCGTTGACGCCGATGCAGTGACCTTCGTCAGCCGCGTAGGTCGAAGTCGACATGGTCGCACCCGCCAGGAACAGGGTGGCGGCCGCGGCGGCGATAGCAGCACCAGACTTAGAAGTAACTTTCATGACACTCCTCCAAAGGATGTTGGCAGCGATGCACCGACTGTAGACCGCGATCGAATTCCCGATTTACAGACCTGCATCCAGCGATAGCTACGTTGGAGATCGATTTTGGTTACACAACAGACCAAAATTTATTTCGTCCGTTTCCAGGTTCGATGCGTGATCTGCATCCGACTTGGAAGCCAACTTGATAACGATCTCCGGATGCCGATCAAATCGCGAAGGTCTGCTGGAAGTTCGCATGCGCGCAAGTCTTCTCCGTTCCAACGAGAACGGCCGTCGGCTCAGGTCATGCAGTCCAGTTGATCTCCGCCATTGGATTAATCATCCAGAGCTAACTACGGACGAGCGGCGATTTGGTTACGGCGGTTTCAAAGAAAAAGTTTCTCTTTTCGGACTTGACAGCCCATCCATGCCAAACCCCGGCGCGATACCGATATTTCATGGCGCGTCAGGCGTCGCGGGCATGGGCGCCATCGTCGAGAAAGCGTGGTGCTTCAAGAGATTAGAGCGCTCACGTACACCCGTCGTTGCACCGCACAACCAGACTTGTCTTGATCGACGATGTCAGTTCAATGACGCCCGCGATGGTCTCAACTTCGCCATCTGCTTCACCGTTGCGTCAAGCTCGGCCGCGCTGAACGACGGATAGGAGCAGATGCGGCTGCTGCAGGCGAACGCTGCGGGCTCGCCGAGATCGGGATATTCGACATCGGCATTAGGCAGTTTGCCTTCGCGCAGATCCAGCCATTCCAGCCGCTTGTATCTTGCCGGAAAAGCCCTGGCGACAGCGTGCAGCGCCTGCGCGCGAGCATTGTCCTTTGCACCGACAATGGTCATATGGGTCGGCTCGACGGCGAGTTCTTCGTCGGCGAGCAGCACGCCGGGCAACGGACGCGGCATATCGGCCGACGCACTGGTCAGATAGCGCATCGCATGCGCCGCCAGTTCGCGATAGGAATCGTTGCCGAAATAGCGATGGAGAAGATTCATGAGGCGGGCGACCTGGATCTGGTCATCGATCAGCCTGGCCGGCCTGGCGAACACGCCGGCTTTGGCCTCCGATGTCTTCGAGGTCAGAAAGCCTCCGGCGGCGTCCTTGAACGTCGAGCCGGCGAAATCTCCCGACTTGGCGGCGGCCATGAGCCAGTCGCGGTTGCCGGTGGCGGCATAAAGATCGAGAAACGCCTGTGCCATCGCCATTGTGTCGCCGAGGAACGGACCGCCGCGATCCTTGTCGCCATGGCGGAATCCGCCGTCCGGCAGCGCGCGATTTTCGTTCACCCATTTCGCGGCCTTCTGCGCGACAGCCAACACCTTGGGATCGTTGGTGACATCGTAGAAAGCGATCAATCCGCTGATCGCCCAGCCGTTCTCGCGCGCATAAATATTCTTGTCGATGCGGGGCATTCCGAGTTTGCGGCGATCCGTGTCGCCCAACGCGTAATATGTGTGTCCGTCGGTATCTCGATCGAGGTCGGCATCCTGGCTGACATAGAATGCACCGTCAGGACTTGCGAGAAAGCTCGTGAGATAGCGCTCGATGCCGCGCGCCGCGGCGAGATATTTCGGGTCCTTCCACAACGCATAGGCCTGGCTGTATTGCCGCAGGTACTGCGCCTGGAACGACATGATCTTTTCAAAATGCGGATGAGCCCATGATCCGGCTTCGGAGTACTGGAACACGCCGCCCCAGACCGGATCGATCAATGCAATGGCGGCGTCGAGGGTCTGTCGGGCTCGCGTGATCGCCACCGCATCGCCGGCTTCGGCGCGGGACATCGCGTAGTCCATGCTGTCGGCGTCGATGTATTTCTGGCTGTCGCCCCAGCCGCCGATCCTGGCTTCGTAGGATTCGTCGTAATTCTTGACGAGCTGCGCCCGCTGTTCCCTGGTCAGGAAGGCCGAGGCGGACGGCTTGACCTCGAACGTCTCGCCTACGGAGGGTCCCGGCGAGGGATCGTCGATCACGGCCTTGAGCAGCGCCTGCATCCGCTCGGGCTCGATGTATCCCCTGATTTTGGCGATCTCGGTGCCGTCAGGAGCGAACACGATGGTGGCGGGCCAGCCCCAATCGCCGTAGCGGCTCGAGAGGTCCGGATTGGCATCCTGATCGACGCGCACCGGCAGATATTTCGACGCCAAGAGATCCTCGACCTCGGGATCCGCATAGGTGGTCTTTTCCATGACGTGGCACCAATGGCACCACACCGCTTCGAGATCGAGGATCACGAAACGCTTCTCGGCGGTGGCGCGGGCAAACAGGTCGTTGTCCCAGCCGTTCCATTTGACCGATTCCGACGCAAACGAAGGCGATGCCGCAACAGCAACGGCAGCGAATGCGAGAAGGCGGACAAATTTCATGACATCTCCCGGCGGCGCGATGGTCCTGGCGGTTACGCCGAGTTACGAAGCCTGCGAAAATCGGGCTCAGTATTTCCGGGATGTCACGCGAACGTGAGAGTGGGCGTCAGGTCAATTCGGTGTGGCGACCGGCGGCATTCACCAAGAGCCGATCCAGCGAGGCGGCACCTGGACCGGCGATCGCGAGCCAGAGAAACGCCGCAAAGTAGGTCGCTTCCTCGAAGCCCAGCAGCGTTTCCAAGGAATCGACATCGCCCCATTTCGCCGACTTGACGGCGACAACCATCACCACCGCCAGCATGGCCGCCGGAATCCGGGTGAACAGGCCGAGGATCAGCATGGCGCCACCGAAGCATTCCACGCCGGAGACGAACGGCGTCAGGATGTGGGGATAAGGAATGCCCCATTCGGTGAAATTCTGAATCATCTGCGGAAGATTGTTGAGCTTGCCCCAGCCGGTCAGCATGAAGACATAGCCGACAACGAGCCGCATGATCAGCGGCCCCACCCAGGCGAAATGGGAGGCAATGCGCGCAGGCAACAGGATCAAGAGATTGACGATGAAATTCATGGTACCTCCCTTTGATATTGGCTTCACGTCATGCGGTACGTGCAGCCCGACCCGATCAAGCGCGCCCGGGACAGCGCCGTCCGACGGACGTCGCCACGGCACAAAGGCCGCGTCGTTGTCCGGAGTTTCGTTGCGACCGGTATCCTTGTTACGCGGGTCTAGCCGAAATTCTGCAAGGCCGGGAAGGTGTCGAGCAGCCAGATGCTGATGGCAGAGACGCTGCCGGTGAGAAAGCCGATCCCGGTGATGACCATCAGCACGCCCATCACATGCTCGACAGTGGCGAGGTGCCGCTTCATCCGCGCAAACAGCGACGAGAACTGCTCGACCATGAAGGCCGCGATCAGGAACGGAATCCCGAGGCCTGCGGAATAGACCGCGAGCAGCCCCGCCCCCTTGGTCACCGTCGCCTCGGCGGCGGCGACCGACAGGATCGCCGCCAGGATCGGCCCGATGCACGGCGTCCAGCCGAACGCGAACGCCAGCCCCATCACATAGGCGCCCCACAGCCCGACCGGCTTCGGCACGGTCAGCCGGCCCTCGCGCATCAACAGCCCGATCCGCGTCAGGCCGAGAAAATGCAGGCCCATGATGATGATGACGATGCCGGCCAGTATAGAAAGCTGCGCCGACCAGGCCCGGATCAGGTTTCCGATCAGGCTCGCGCTGGCGCCGAGCGCCACGAACACGGTGGAAAAGCCGAGCACGAACATCACGGCTGCGATCATCACCGCGCGCTTCGACGAGGCCTCGCTCTCGTCATTGGCGACATGCTCGATGGTGGCGCCGGTCAGATAGATCAGATAGGGCGGCACCAGCGGCAGCACGCAGGGCGACAGAAAGCTGATGAGGCCGGCGATCAGCGCGGCCGGGATCGAGACATCGTGCATCATATGACCTTCGAATTGACGCGCGGCGAGCCTGGTCTTCGGATCGGCGGTAAGCCTTCATGATACGAAGGCCGCATTCTCCGGGTTTCAGGCCTCCTCGCGCTTTAGCCGATGTCGCCGGCCGATGAAATGCCCGGCTGGATTTCTTTCCGGATTTGATTGACGGTATAATCCGCACCTATTGCGGCACCAACCCGCGAGCGAGGACCCCGCATGCGCATCGGAATCCGCAGCGCCATTTCAGGCCTCGTGCTGGCATCGATCATCGTCAGCGCCGTCGGCGTCAATCTTTTGTGGTGGCGGACCGCGCGGCAGATCAGCCAGACCCTTGCCGACACCATCAACGACCAGATCGTCTCCGCCGTCGGCGACGAGTTGCAGTCGATCACCACCGAGGCGACGTCTGCGCTGATCGCGGTTCGCACCCTGTTTATTGAGAAAGTTCTCGATACAGGCGAGGCCGAAAAGCGCAAATTTGTGTTCCTCTCGCAGCTTCAGGCCCAGCCGACCATCTCCTGGGTCGCGTTTGGATCGCCGGACCGGTCGTTTTCCGCCGCGCACAAGCTCGGCGATACCGCCATCGAAATGCTGGATATTGCCGCGGGCGAACCAAGGCTTCGGATCGAAAAGTACGAGTTTGCGGGCTACGACGTCGCTCTCAAGAGCCGCCGCTTCCAGGACAGCACCTATTCGGTGACCGACCAGCAATGGTATCGCGAGGCAAGCCAGTCCGATGAGGCGCACTGGTTCACGCTGACCACCCATCCCGACGGCGAGCGGCCGGCCGTGGCGCTCGCCGGACCGGTCGATGTCGATCATAAACGCGCCGGCGTTCTCGCCATCATGATCGAACTCACACGCGTTTCGAATTTTCTGTCGCAGCTCACGGTGGGAAAATCGGCCGGCGCCTTCATCCTCGATCGCAGCGGCACCGCGATCGCCGCACCCGATCCCGACGCCGATGAAGTGAACGCGCTGAAGACCAGCCATCCCTTGTTTCCGGTCGCGGTGGACGCGATCCGCCAGGCTGGCAACGGCTACGACACCGACAAGGGCGAGGCGTTTCACACCCGCGTGACCCGGGACGGCAAGAGCTATGAAGCCGTGCTGACGCCGATCTCGTTTCCGGGCTGGTCGCTGGTCACGGTGGTGCCGGAGTCGGAATTTCTCGGCCCGGTGGAAGCGACGATACGCAAATTGCTGATCGGCCTTGCGGTGCTGATTGTGATCGCCGGGTTGCTGTCGGCATGGCTGGCGCAGCGCCTGATCGCCGCCCCCCTGATCAAGGTCGTCGATGAGGTCAGGCATGTCGAGCGTTTCGACCTCGACAAGGTCGCGCGGCATTCGTCGCAACTGGCCGAGATCGAGAACCTCTCGGGCGCGATTGCGGATATGGCGCTGGGGCTCGCCGCGTTCCGCAAGTACATTCCGGCCGATCTGGTGAAGCGGCTGATCAGCGACGGCAATGGCGCAGAACTCGGCGGTGCGGTGCGGCCCATGACCGTGATGTTCGTCGATCTGGCCGGGTTCACCGGCATGTCCGAGCGACTGGGCGACCGCATCATCCCGCTGTTGTCGCGCTATTTCGAATCGGTATCGGCGCAGGTTCAGGCCAATGGCGGGACCATCGACAAGTTCATCGGCGATGCGGTGATGGCGTTCTGGGGCGCGCCGGCGAGCAACCCCGATCACGCCGTCGATTGCTGCCGCGCGGCCTTGGCGTGCCAGCGCGCGGTTCGGGAATCAAATTTGGTCGACGATGAAGGCCGAGCCGTGCAGATCCGGATCGGCATCAATTCGGGCGACATGCTGGTCGGCAACATCGGATCGGAAGTCCGGCTGAATTATACGGTGATCGGCGATGCCGTGAATATCGCCAGCCGCCTTGAAAGCACCAACAAGCTCTATGGATCGCAGATCATCATCGGCCCCGAAACACGCCGGCTCGCGGGTGACCGGATATCCGTTCGCGAGTTGGACCGGCTGGCCGTCTATGGGCGGTCCGGCGGGCTGCAGATCTATGAATTATTGGGCATGGCCGACGACGTGGATGCGTCCGGCTGGGTGAAACTTTACGAAGCCGGCCTCGAATCGTATCGCGCGCGCGATTTTGCCGCCGCGATTGCCGATTTCGAGAAGGTGGTGAGCCTTCGCAAACAGGACCAGGCATCGCTGCGGATGATCGAGCGCTGCAAGCAGCAGCTGGAGGCGCCGAGCGACGACGACGGCTGGGACGACACCACGGTCGCGCTGACCAAGTAGCGGGCCTTGGGCGGACGCTTAACGTGACCTACGTCTCGATAATGACGTAGCTGTCCTCGACGTGAACCGGAAAGGTCTCGGCCACATAGGGGCCCTTCGCCAGCGTCTCGCCGTCCTCGATGACGACCGGATAGGTCCGGACCTTGACGCGGCCCGGATCGAACCAGGACTGCCCGTTGCGCATATCGAACTCCCAGCCGTGCCAGGCGCACCGCAACAGTTCACCGACCCGCGAGCGCTGATAAACGCCGGGCTCGCTGGAGGTCAGCCGTGCCACGCAGGCCGCCTTGTCGAGCGGCGCGCCGGCATGCGGACAACGGTTGAGCAGCGCGAAGAATTCGCCGTTGACATGGAACACGACGATATCGCGCCCCTCCACGCCGACCACCTTGTTGCCGCCGGGCGGGATCTCTGTGGTGCGGGCGACAATGTGACGGGCCATTTTTGCCTGAGACCTAAAATCCAAGACTCGGAATCAGAGCTTGTAGACCGCGCGGGCGTTGCCGTTGAATATCTTCGCCCGTTCCGTCTCCGTCAGCGGCGTCCGAAAGGCAAAACGCGGATCGTCGAAATCCCAGTGCGGATAATCCGACGAGAACAACAGCCGATCGACGCCGACCCATTCGATCAGCGAGCGCAGATGCTTCGCCTCGTCCGGCTCGTCGATCGGCTGGGTGGTGAACCAGAAATGCTCGCGCACATATTCCGACGGACGCCGCTTCAAGTGCGGGACCTCGTCGCGGAAGCGCTCGAAGTGCTGGTCCATTCGCCACATGGTCGAGGAGATCCAGCCGAAGCCGCCCTCGATGAACACGATCTTGAGGCGCGGGAAGCGCTCGGGCACGCCTTCGATGACGAGACTGGTGAGCGTCGCCGCCATCGAATGCGCGTTCGACTGATGCTCCTCGGCGTAATAGGACGGCCAGCCGCCGCCGGTCGGCGCGTGACCGCCATAGCCGCCGACATGGATACCGAGCGGCAGGCCGAGTTCCTCGGCGCGCGCGTAGATCGGCCAATAGCGATGCCGGCCGAGCGGCTCGTTGGCGCGCGGCGAGACATTGATCTGCAGATATTGGCCGATCCTGGCGCAACGCTCGATTTCGGCAATCGCGGCTTGCGTGTCGTCCTGCCCGACCAGGATCGAGGCCTTCAACCGCGGTTCGCGGCTGGTCCAGTGCGCCAATTGCCAGTCGTTGATGGCGCGCTGGATCGCCGCGCCGAAATCGAGGTTCTGCTGCGAGAAGATAAAGAGATCGAGCACCTGCAGGATGCCGAACTCGACATCGAGCGGATCGAGATGCTGCTGGCGCATGAAGGCCAGATCGGACCCCGGCGGCCCGCCGGTCGGCGGCCATGCATCGCGGCGCGCGATCAGCGGCGAGGACCGCGGATAGGGCGTGGTGCCGATATAGGGCGTTCGCAGATGATCGCCGTAGGTCTTGAGATGCTCCTGCCAGCGCTTCTCCAGGAACGGATAGAGATCGGAACGCGCATGCAGGCTCGGATGGATATCGCAGTCGATGATCCGCAAGCGGCTTTTGGCGGAAATTTCCTGTTCCAGCGCGGGACGGTCGATGACGTCGCTCATGCGATCCTCCTTGGAGTGATCATGCTCTATGCGGCAAGACTGAGCCGCGGAAAGGTTTCAAGCGGGTTTTCGGCACACATGCGTGATACGAGGCCGGCAGGCAGATGCGGCGGTATCGCGTCATCGCCGTCGAATTGCCAGTGCGGGTAATCGGACGCAAACAGGAACATCTTGTCGGAGCCGATCATCTCGATGATATCGGTCACGCCCGCCGCATCGGGCGGACTGTCGAACGGCTGCATCGTCAGGCGAAAGTGGTCGCGCATGATCGCCGCCGGCTCGCGATCGATCCAGGGCACTTCGACGCGCACGCCGCGCCAGGTCTTGTTGGCGCGCCACATGAAGGCCGGCAGCCAGCTCACGCCGGATTCCATCAGCACTACCTTGAGGCCGGGGAATTTAACAAACACGCCTTCGTAAATCAGGCTCAGCACCTGGGCCTGAAACGCCTGCGCCTCGGCCAGATAATATTCGTAGCGATAGGAAGGCCAGCCCACCGAACTCGGCGCCCCGCGATACTGGCTGCCGGCATGGATCGCGATCGGCAGCCTGTGCTTTTCGGCCACCTGATAGACCGGCCAATAGTGCCGCCGCCCGAGCAGGCTCTCGCCCTGCGCCAGTACCAGAACCGAGACGAACCTGACATCGCCGGCGCGGCGTTCGATCTCTTCGATCGCCAGATCAGGTGCCTGCATCGGCACCACGATCGAGGCGCGCAGCCGCTTGTCGCGCGCCAGCCATTCGGCCGCGATCCAGTCGTTGATCGCCTTGCAGAAGGCGGCGGCCATATAGGGATCGTAGACCGCCTGCGCGCCGTACAGCACGTTGCAGATCGCGTGGCTGGCCCCGAGCTGATCGAATGCCCCGCGCTGGACCATCGCCAGATCGCTGCCGGGCTTGCCGTTGGCCGGCCGCCAGTCGGACCGGCCGGACAGCGGCATGTTGGGTGGATAGCTCGTGAGGTCGAGACCATCGATCGCCCGGCTCACCACCTGCTCTTTCCAGTGATCGTCCAGATAGGGCAGCAGCGTGGTGCGGGTTCCGCCCACCGCGGGATGGATGTCGCAGTCAATCCGCGTGGCCGTCATGGACGCTCCCTGGTGGCGTTCTCCGAACATCTTTTTGGCGGCGACACCATGCCGCGCCTGAAATGTGCTCCCGTCGGCCATCGAGCGCAAGAGTTGGGCGTGTGTCGGGCATGGCCAAAGCCGGGAGGGTGATATGCCGCGCGAAACTCTTCTTTTTGCGAACCCGGCCTTTCCGGGTCTCTATTCCGGGCTCGCGCCGACCGGCGGACCGCCGGGCCGGTGCAACAGCGTGATCGAAGCGAACGCGCCGATCCAGGAGCCCGCCGCGGCGAAGCCGACATAAACCCAGTTCTCGGTGTAACTGATCACGGCGAACGAAGAGAGCAAATACCAGACGCTGCTCCAGCTCGCCGCCGGCACCCGCTTTCGGGCCACCACGGCGGAGGTGAACATCACATAGACGGCGTCGGTCGCGGCAGTCGCAATCACCACGGCGACGGCCGTGAGCGGGTTGATCGATATCATCGCACTTTCTCCATCTGGCTTTTGCGGCGGGGTCGCATTCGATCCGCGTCAGGCGCCAAGAGGACGATGGTTTCGGTCAAAACGTAAGTCCTTTCGAACCAAGCCGGTTCGGCCACGGCCGATCGCCTTCATCAAGTTTAATTGATATGAAGTTTACCTTTGTAGTTTTCCTTCATATCTGCTAGACAAGGGCATGGGCAAACGGAAGACGGAAACCGACGCCGCCCGCGCTTCGGCCCTGGCGGCCGAACTGCATGCGCTGAGCGGCAAACTCAAACGACGCCTGCGTGCGCTGGCTTCTGCCGGAGATCTGACGCCCTCGCAGACATCGGTGCTGATGCATCTGGATCGCGAGGGCCCGACGACGGTCACCGCGCTGGCCCGGAGCGAGGGTGTCCGCTCGCAATCGATGGGCGCCACCGTCGCCGTGCTCGAAGCCGCCGGGCTGGTCAGCGGCTCGCCGGATCCGAAGGACGGGCGGCAAACGATCCTGTCTCTGACTCCTGCCTGTCGCGAACTGATCCGGAGCGGCCGCGCGGCGCGGCACGATTGGCTGTTTCGCGCCATCCAGACCAAGCTGACGCCGCAGGAACAGGAGCAGCTCGCTGCTTCGATGAGCCTCCTCAATCGCCTGGTCGACACCTGAACAAGCGGCCGCGCCACACGGTTCGGCCGGCGAGCGATCCCAAACAACGGAGCAACAACATGACAATCAGTACGCTCGACGCCAGGCCGGCCTTGCTGGTGGTCGACCTGCAGAAAGGCATCGTCGGTCTGCCGACGGCGCATCCGATGGCCGATGTCGTGAGCCATGCCGCCCGATTGGCCGACGCCTTTCGCAGCCACGACCTGCCGGTCGTCCTCATCAATGTCGACGGCGGGGCGCCGGGCCGTGCGGAGCAATCCCGGCGCATCAGCGAGTTTCCGGCCGGCTGGACCGATCTCATCCCGGAACTCAACCGGCGGCCCGGCGACCACCTTGTCACCAAGCGGACGTGGGGCGCCTTTACCAACACCGACCTTGAGAAACATCTCAAGCAGTCCGGTGTCACGCAGGTGGTCATCGCCGGCGTCGCCACCAGCGCCGGCGTTGAGTCGACCGCGCGTCACGCCCATGAGCTTGGATTCAACGTCGCTCTCGCCGTCGATGCCATGACGGATATGAGCGCCGACGCTCACCACAACAGCATCACGCGGATCTTTCCGAGGCTGGGCGAGACCGGCACCACGCCAGAGATCCTCGATCTTCTCGAAGCCGCCTCGCACGGCAAACAACGGAGCGCCTGAACATGCAATGGCTTCACTATCTGGCGTATTTCGGCGGCGGCGCCTTTCTCACCAACGCGGTTCCGCATCTGGTCAGCGGCGTCATGGGACGCCCGTTTCAAAGCCCGTTCGCCAAACCGCCCGGCGAGGGCCTCTCCTCGTCGACCGTGAATGTGCTGTGGGGCTTCTTCAACCTCGCCGTCGGATACCTGCTGATCTGCCATGTCGGCGATTTCGATTTGCGCTCACTCGATGACGCGATCGCGCTCGGATTGGGAGTTCTTCTGTTCGGCCTCGTCACCGCGCGGTTGTTTGGCCGATTTCACGGCGGCAACTCGCCCGTTCAAGGGTGAGCGGTCATTTGAAGGGAACATTCCGTTCGCTGCAAGGCTACAACTACCGGGTCTGGGCGGCGGGAGCGCTGGTGTCCAATGTGGGATCGTGGATGCAGCGCACCGCGCAGGACTGGATCGTCCTCACCGAACTGACGCACCGAAACGCGACCGCGCTGGGAATCGTGATGGGGCTGCAGTTCGGCCCGCAAATCCTGCTGCTGCCACTGACCGGCTTCGTCGCGGATCATCTCGACCGGCGCAAGGTGCTGTTCTGCACCCAGGCCGCCATGGGGCTATTGGCGCTCGGGCTCGGGCTGCTCGTCGTCACCGGCCTCGTCCAGCTTTGGCACGTCTACATTTTCGCATTTTTGCTGGGATGTGCGGCGGCCTTCGATTCGCCGGCGCGGCAGACCTTCGTCGCCGAACTGGTCGAGGAGCGCTTTCTCCCGAACGCCGTGGCGCTCAACTCGACGTCGTTCAATGCGGCGCGGATGATCGGCCCGGCCATTGCCGGCGGCCTGATCGCCGGCGTTGGTTCGGGATGGGTGTTCCTGATCAACGCCGTCTCCTTTGTCGCCGTGCTCTGTTCTCTGGCGCTGCTGCGGACCGATGAACTCAAGCCGAGCCACCGCGCGGTTTCCGCCCGCGGCAGTTTCGTTGAAGGCTTCCGCTATGTCCTGCGACGGCCGGATCTCAAGGTCATCCTGTTCATGCTGTTCCTGGTCGGCACGTTCGGATTGAACTTCCCGATCTTCATCTCGACCATGTCCGTCTCGGTCTTTCATGCCGGCGCGGGCCAGTACGGCTTGCTGTCGTCGATGATGGCGGCTGGATCCGTTGCCGGTGCATTGATGGCGGCGGCGCGAGCGAAGCCGGGTATTCCGGTTCTGCTCGCCGGCGCCGCCACCTTCGGCGTCGGCTGCGCGGTGGCGGCGATGATGCCCAACTACCTCGCCTTCGGCATCGTGCTCTTTGTCATCGGCCTCGCCGCGCAGACCTTCACCACATCGACCAACAGCCTCGTGCAGACCTCGACCGAACCCGGCATGCGCGGGCGCGTGATCGCGATCCTGCTTGCGATCGCGCTGGGAGGAACGCCGGTCGGCGCTCCGATCGTGGGCTGGATTGCCGACACCTTTGGTCCCCGCTGGGCGCTCGGCGCCGGCGCCGCAGCGGGCCTCCTCGCTGCGACGGTCGCGATTGTCTATCTCGCCAGGCGCCGTCGTCTCGGCGTGAAGGCCCGACCGGATTGATCCCGCGCGTTCAGACCTAATCGTTCAGACCGTGATACCGCCTGATACCCCGATCACTCCGGCAGGCCGGCCATTCGCAGACCCTCTTCCATTCTGGCAATGTCCAACGGGCGGAGGGGAATTGCGTACTTGATGGTGGCAATTCGCAGCGCGGGTTCGAGCTGCCGGAGACGCACGATCGCCTTCTCCGCTTGTTCCTGTCGACCCAGCAATGCATTGCTCGCCGCTGCAACCCGCCACGCCGACGGATAATTGGGATTTTCGCCGATTGATTTCGCTGACCACGCCGCTGCCTCATCATAGCGCCCGGTGTAGAAATGTCCGGATGCGGTCCCTTGCTGCATCAGGAATAAAAACGGATCAAACGGGCTAAGACGTATGGCGCGGGCGAAATGTTCTACGGCCACATTCCACTCGCCTGACGTGAGCCTAATCAACCCGCTAGAGAGCCACGCATCCATCAGATTCGGATTAAGCCGAAGCGCGCGTTCGACAAGTGCAACCCCTACGTCAACCTCGCCGACTACAAAGGCAAGCGCCGCACCGCTCCAGCACAATACCTGCGCATCGTCCTGACCCAATCGGATCGCGTGCTCGGTTAATCGCTTGGTTTCAGCAATCTCACGCGCGGTATCCGCTACCCACCCGTTCACCTGGCGCCAAGCATAGCAACTCGCCGCCAGCGCGTGGGCCAATGCAAATTTACGATCAAGCTCGATCGCTCTGTAGAAGTGCTGCAGCGCCTCGCTGGTGGCATCATGGGTCCACCGGTATACGCTGGCAATTCCTCGCATGTAATGATCATACGCATCGAGACTGTCGGTCGGTTTGAGTACAGCGCGCCCAATTTCGGCTTGCTCCAATGTCGGCGTGATAGCGCCTACGACGCTTGTCGTCACCTGGTCCTGCAGCTCGAAGATATCTTCAGTTGCACCCTCGAACCGGTCCGCCCAGAGATGCGCTCCCGTTGAAGCATCAATCAGCTGGGCGGCAATGCGCACCCTGCTTGCCGCTTTGCGTACGCTGCCTTCAAGCACATAGCGTACGCCCAGCTCCCTGCCGACCCGCTTCACGTCCGAGGCTTTGCCTTTGTAGGTGAAGCTCGAATTACGAGCGATTACGAAGAGGGTCTTGAAACGAGAAAGCGCCGTCGTAATCTCTTCCACCACTCCGTCCGCAAAATATTCCTGCTCTGTATCTCCGCTCATGTTGGCGAACGGCAATACCGCGATCGATGGGCCTTCCGGTGTGGAGAGAACCGCAGCGCCGTTTGCAACCTGGTTCGTTTCCGGCGCGGTCACCGTCGCGGTGAAGCGATATCCGCGGCGCGGCACCGTCTTGATTATCCGCAATTCAGCGTCCTGCAAGGCAGACCGAACATCGCTGATACATCGCGTGAGTGACTCTTCGGATACCGTTACATTCGGCCACATCGCTTGCAGGAGCTCTTCCTTCGCTACAAGCCTGCCCGCATTGCCAACGAGATAGCGAAGCACCTGGAAGCTTTTTGGCCTTAGTTCGATCTCGCCATGCTCGTTGCAAAGGCTGCCCCGTTCCAGGTCGAGCCTAAAGCCCTCGAAGCTGAATGTCTTGGCAGCAGCGGGTTGCATTCGCGTCAATTCCCGGCGGCATTGCAAGGCGATAGTTCGTCAAAGACTTCGTCGAAATTTCCGAACTGTTTCACGCAATTTTCAGGACTTTCAAGGGCTGACGACGCCAACTGAGCTTACGTTGCGCCGGCGCGAAAATACAGCACGACCTGGCTGGAAGTAGCTCAGGGACGCCATCGGCGCTTTCTGTGGATTCTGACCTGCCGAGAGGAGGAAAACAAGATATGCCGCCGTTTCTCAGCCTGGATGCCGTCGCGGCCAAGCGCGGTGAAGGACTTCGCCCCGAACTTCGAGCGCTGTTTGAGCGCCTTGCAGCCGCGCCGGGTTATGATGCCGCCATAAGAAGTGATGGCATGGTTCAATCAGGTCCGGACCTGGCCTCTGCGAAAGCAACACTTTTGCAAACGCCGCCTCGGCGAAAATCGAATAAAAACTCAGCCGCCGCTCTCCCAGCCCGGGCCGCCTGCGGTCAAAACCATCAGGCCGCAATCAAGAACGATACCTGAACCGGGTCGGTCGCGAATACAGATCGATAGCAAACCGAATATCTGCTCCGGTTGCGGCGATCGGGCGTGAAGCCATGAATTCAGAACTGTCGGACATCAACTACCGTCGGGCGAACGAAGCATGGTTCGATAAAGTAGCTCCTAGCGCTTCTTCGGCACGGTCGACTTCGCCTTCACGCGCTCGGTAACTTCCTTGGCGCGCATCTTGGCGATGCGTTCTATCAACTTCACGGGAACGGGCTGCGAAAGCGGGAGCCGGATAGTGCCTTTCCTGACCTCGTAATCTGCAAGGTCGTCCTTGAACGTTGCGACAATTTGATTGGTCGCGGGGTAGAGTGAATAGTGCTGCTTCCACCCAGCAAAATAGATCACAGGGTCACCACGCAGTTTGTAGGTCGGGATCTTGTACGAAATGGATTCCTCGGCGTTGGGAACGGCCTTTCGAATCGAGCTTCGCACCAGCTCAAGCACGCCCTGCGCGGCCTCAGGCTGCGCGGCGATGTACTCGTCCACGGATTTAAAGTCAGTCCTTGCCATTATTGAAATATACTATCTCGTCGCTGAGCAACGGCAATCCATTGATCGGCAATTTCGAAAGGGGTCAATAGCGTCGTTTTTGCCCTCGGCCCTGTCACTTCCGGCTACCCCAACCACGGATATATCGCTGCACCGCGCCAAGTGACGCTATCTGCCGGATCCCGACCCTTGCGGGCGACCCTGGTCCTTCTCGCTTCGGGGCAGGGAGCTGCGCGGTTTCGAATTCGCGACGTCAAACTCAAGAGCGCTTGAGGCGCGCGAGACCCGCCGCGCCGCAAACTGACGCTATGTGCCAAAAGCCGAAGTGCATCCGGTCGCCGACAAAATGGTCGTTCTCACCGGGCACGACGATAAACAGCGTGTTGGTCGATGTGCAGCGGCGATCGGCGTCAGTGGTATGACGCCTTCTTCCGCTGCTGTCCGCATAACCGATCAGCCGTGGATGAATGATTGGCTTTCGCCGCCGCACCGTTTGACATTATTCTTATTGATATGGGTTTGGAGCTAAAGGTGGCGGGCCGCCACCGATTTTATTGCCAGCTGAACTGGCCCCGAAAAGCATTTCCTGACCAGCGTGGCCACAGGCACTACCGGCTGCTGCGGCTACTGACGACGGATTTCCGCCCGAAGCCGGTTCGAGCTGCTCCTCGGTAAGAACCTCCAGCGCGGTGTCTTCAAATTCGCGCTTAACGTTCACATCGATATTGGTCATTGTCTCAGCTCCGGCCGAAGCTGATCGGGCCAGGACCACCGCCCGGGCGGCCGGGGAACCACGGCGGACAAATGGGGATATTTCCACCGGCGTCTACGGTAACGCCACCAGCAACGAGTTCGAGTTGCTCCTCGGTAAGAACCTCCGGAGCGGTGTTTTCAGATTCGCGGTTCAACATCGTCATCTCCTGTTTAGAGAGCAGCGTGATTGCTACTCCGACAAGCGTTGAGCGGCGTCACTGCCGTTCGAATGGTTTGTCGCACGAACGCCGCCAGGGAAGCGTGATCAAGGTCACATGGTTTAAGTGGCCGACGCTCGATCAGTTCGTTACCGAACGGTCGCAGGTCACTTCCGCAGCTCCACCGATTCTGTTGCAAAACTCTCTTTGATGCGAATCGCGAACCAGGGCCGGCGCCGGCGCCGGAACTTCGACATCACGCCGCAAGGCGAGGCCGCTCTTCGCCGGTGGCTAGCCAGCGACGAGGCGATGCCCTTCGAACTGCGTGACATTGGGCTCGTCAAACTATTCTTTGCCGACGCGCTGGATCGCGCCGACGCGCTCGCGCTGCTGCAGGCGGTTATCGAGCGGAGTCGCGAGCGCGTTGCCGCTTTGAACCGGATAGAGCCCGAAGCTCGGCGCTTCCGGGCAGCCGGCACCCGTCATCCGGCGCTGACCTTGAGCTCGGGCATCGCCTTCCACAAAGCGATCATCGACGTGTGTGCCAAGTTCGAGAAGGAGTTCGGCGCCGCGAAAAAACGCTGAGCCGTTGGGATGACTACACCAAAATAGCGCGACGTCCGCCCACCCCCGCTACCAGGCCGTCCTTCCTCACGGTCATCGACATCTTCCCTAGATCGCTCCGGCTTTGCCCGTTGCCTTGTCGGTGAGTGCGACGGTTTCGAAATATTGGATCCTGGGATCGTTGCCGTAGCGCGCGCGAATCCCGTCGCGCCAGGGACCGCTGTAGAACGCTTCGGCGGCGGCCTGGCTTTCCCACATATAGACGCCACCGGCGACGTCGCCTTCCTTCCTGCAGATAAACTGCTTGCGGACGAAGCCCGGGGCATTCAGGAAATCCGGCGCGATCCTGCTGAAATGTTCGCGGCACTCCTCGAGCCCGATCGCGGGAGGCAGATCATAGAGAACAATGGCAGTAATCATCGGCGATCTTCCTTTTCTTCTTTGTGGAGTGAGGCCCCGATAATTGTGAGCATCCCGTCGGCAACGGTGAGAATCCTCAGAGGCGCGCGAGCCGTTCGGGAAAGGCGGCGGACAGCGCAACGCGATCGGGCTTGCAGCACGCCGCGCTCGGTGATCAGCCCGGTGACCAAACGTGCCGGCGTGACATCGAAACTGTAATTGGCGACCGCCGACCCCTCCGGGACCACCCGGACCGTCTCCATCCGCCCGTCCGCCGTCCGTCCGGTGATCATGGTCACCTCATCGGCAGCACGCTGCTCGATCGGAATCTGGCTGACACCGTCGTCGATGCGAAAGTCGATGGTCGGCGACGGCAGCGCGACGTAGAACGGCACGCCATTGTCGTGCGCCGCGAGCGCCTTCAGATAGGTGCCGATCTTGTTGCAGACATCGCCGCTGACCGCGACCCGATCGGCGCCGACCAGAACCAGATCCACCATGCCGTGCTGCATCAGATGGCCGCCGGTGTTGTCGGCGATCACGGTATGCGCGACGCCGTGATGGCCGAGCTCCCAGGCCGTCAGCGAGGCCCCCTGATTGCGGGGCCGGGTTTCATCGACCCAGACGTGAACATCGATGCCTCGGTCGTGCGCCGAGTAGATCGGAGCCGTCGCCGTGCCCCAATCGACGGTTGCGAGCCAGCCGGCGTTGCAGTGGGTCAGCACGTTGACCCGCTCGCCCGGCCGCTTGCTCGCCTTGATCGCCTCGATCAGCGCCACGCCGTGCTGGCCGATGCTTTTGTTGATGGCGATATCCTGCTCGGCGATTTCGCCGGCGCGGGCGTAGGCCGCCTCGGTGCGCGCCGACGGCGACAGCGGCCGCAGCATTCCGCGCATCTCGTCGAGCGCCCATTTCAGGTTGATCGCCGTCGGTCGCGTCGCGATCAACGTGTCGTAGGCCCGATCGAGCGCCGCATCCGAGCCGTCGACCCGCATCGCTAGCGCAATCCCGTAAGCGGCAGTGGCGCCGATCAAGGGAGCGCCGCGCACCAGCATCGAGCGGATCGCATCGGCGGCGGCCTCGCAGCTCGCGATCCGGGCAATGACGAATTCATGCGGCAAACGCCTCTGGTCAACCGCGGCGACGGACCAGCCGTCCTGCTCGAGCCAGATGCTGCGGATGTGCCGGCCGTCGACCTTCATGTTCCCGTCATCCCCGCCTGGTCCGCGCCGCCGCCAGGGCCGCGACCCTCACGACCGCAACACCCGTCCGGCCACCGCGTCGAGCTTCTTCAGCAGATCCGGATCGCGCGCTTCCGGCGCCGTGATCAGTGCCGTGTCGAGCGCGCGGTCCGAGCCGATCGGGCATGGCTCATGCTCGCGCGGAAAATCCCGGGCGAGACGCAAGACCAGTCCCCTCGCCTTCTCCGCGTTCGAGTTCAATACCCGGATGATATCCTGCACCGTGACCGCGTCATGGTCGGGATGCCAGCAATCGAAATCGGTCACCATCGCAGCACTGGCGTAGCAAATCTCCGCTTCGCGGGCCAGTTTGGCCTCCGGCATATTGGTCATGCCGATCACCGAATAACCGAGGCTGCGGTAGGTCATGCTCTCGGCGTAACTGGAGAATTGCGGGCCCTCGATGCAGACATAGGTGCCGCCGCGCGCCACCGCGATGCCCTCGGCTTCGGCAGCCGCGGCAAGGTGGATGCGCAGCCGCGGCGACGCCGGATGGGCCATCGAGACATGGGCGACGCAGCCCTTGCCGAAGAAGGAACTCTCGCGCTTGTAGGTACGATCGACGAACTGATCCACCAGCACGAAAGTTCCGGGCGGCAGGTCCTCCTTGAAAGAGCCACAGGCCGACAGCGAAATCAGGTCGGTGACGCCCGCGCGCTTGAGCACGTCGATATTGGCGCGGTAATTGATATCGGACGGCGAAAGCCGGTGGCCTTTGTCATGGCGCGGCAGAAACACGATCGGCAGGCCGGCGATGGTTCCGTGCCGAAGCGGTGCCGAGGGCTCGCCCCACGGGCTCGCGATCACCTCGTCGCGCACGTTTTCGAGTCCCGGCAGATCGTAAATGCCGGACCCTCCGATGATGCCAAGCACGGCAGTCGTCATGACCTCTCCCGCAGCACACTGCGTGCATTCAACATATGCGCGGTGCTTTCACAAGCCCGTCAGGGCCCATCGCGCGAGCCTCGAAGCCGAGGCCGACATGCGGCACCGGCAGGAGGAGACGGTCGCTAACGGCATCAGCATCTGATTAACTGGCGCCGGCGGTGTGTCGGCCAGCCACGCCGGCGTCTCACTGATGCGAATATAGGGAACATGGATGTTAGCGGCAAACGACCGGGAAAAGTGCCAATCCGTCATCGACGCCTGCCGGCAAATGAACGCGTTGGGGATCAATCAGGGGACGTCCGGAAATATCAGCGTCCGTCATCACGACGGAATGCTGGTGACGCCGACCGGCGTGCCCTATGAGACCATGCAGCCCGAGCAGATCGTGTTCATGGGCTTTGACGGGTCGTTCGATCCCGCCCAGGGCCCATCGAGCGAATGGCGTTTTCATCTGAATATCCTCAAAGTCCGGCCCGAGGTGAACGCCGTCGTTCACGCTCACCCGCCCTATGCGACGACGCTGGCCATCATGGGGCGGGACATTCCGCCGATCCACTACATGATCGCGGCCGCGGGTGGCGACAGCATCCGCTGCGCGCCGTACGCGACCTTCGGGACCAGCGAGCTGGCGCAGCACGCCGTCCAAGCCCTTGAAGGTCGGCTGGCCTGTCTGTTGGCACACCATGGCATGATCGCCATCGGACCCACGCTCGCGAAGGCGATGTGGCTTGCGGTCGAAGTCGAGACATTGGCGCGGCAATATCACGGCTGCCTTCAGCTCGGCACGCCGCCCCTGCTGTCAAAGGCGGAGATCGAGAATGTTCTGCCCCGGCTGGCCGGATACGGTCCGGCAGATTAACGAATCAGGCATCCGCCTGCTTACACCGCCGCTTTGCGCATCCAGGAGAGCGGCGCGGTTTCAGACGTTCGTCGCCGACGGACTCACGGGCGGATGGGGTTTCTCGCCCGATCCCGCCGAAGCGCCGCTTCACGCTTTCGCGCATCCGCTGAAACGTCACGTACAGCATCGGCACCAGAAAGATCCCGATCGAGCTTGCGGCCAGCATGCCGCCGAACACCGCGGTGCCGACGGCCCTGCGGCTGATCTGGGCGGCGCCGGTCGCGATCACCAGCGGCAGCAACCCGAGAATGAACGCAATCGACGTCATCATCACGGCGCGGAAGCGCATCCTGGATCCGAGCGCCGCGGCTTCCTCGATGGCAACCCCGGCCTCGCGCTGGTCCTTGGCGAATTCGACGATCAGGATGCCGTTCTTGGCGGCCAGCGCGATCAGCACCACGAGGCCGATCTGGCCGTAAAGATCGAGGTTCAACCTCGCCAGCTTGATGCCGAGATAGGATCCGAGCACGCCGACGACGACCGACAACAGCACCGGAATCGGGATCGTCCAGCTTTCGTAGAGCGCCACCAGGAATAAATAGGCGAACAGCACCGCGAGCGCGAGAATGATGCCGGTCTGGCCGGAGGCCTGCTGCTCCTGATAGGCGGTGCCGGTCCATTCGAAGCCGTAGCCCGCCGGCAGCGTTGCCTTGGAAATGCCGGCCATGGCGGCGATCGCCGTCCCCGACGACACGCCCGCCGCCGGCCCGCCATTCACCGTGACCGAGCGGAAATTGTTGTAGCGGGTGATGACCTGCGGCCCCGTCACGATCTTGAGGCTGGCGATCGAACGGATCGGGACCATCTGGCCGGTGGCGTTGCGCACGTAGATCTGCCAGATGTCGGGAATGTCGCCGCGGTCGGCCGCCTCGCCCTGCACGTTGACCTGCCAGGTGCGGCCAAAGAGGTTGAAGTTGTTGACGTAGATGCCGCCGAGGGTCGCCTGCAGCGCGGTGAACACGTCGCTGATGTTGAGACCGAGCGCCTGCGCCTTGGCCTGGTCGATGTCGAGATAGATCGACGGGTTGGTCGCGGCGAAGGTGGAGAAGACCCGCGTCAGTCTCGGATCGCGATTGGCCGCGCCGATCAGCCCGCCCATCACGCTGCCCAGCGCTGCCGGATCCTGTCCTTCCAGCGCTTCGAGTTGATATTCGAAGCCGCCGCTGGTCGACAGCCCGATGATCGGCAGGGAACTTGGGATTCAGGAGGAATTGAATGGTGGGCGCGACAGGGATCGAACCTGTGACCCCCTCGATGTCAACGAGGTGCTCTCCCGCTGAGCTACGCGCCCTAAGGCCTTAAGATGACGGGTTGGGTCCGTATATCGGCTCCAAAGCGGGCAGGCAAGGACGCTTGGCCCGAAGGATTGCCAGAAACTTGCCCGGATTTTTCCAGGAATCGGGGCTGCAATTTGAGCAGCGAATCAGGCTGCCAGCATCTTGTTCACTTCGCTGACCAATTCGCGAAGATGGACCGGCTTCGACAGCACCTTGGCATTCTTGGGCGCTTCCGAATCCGAATTCAGCGCCACCGCGGCAAAGCCGGTGATGAACATGATCTTGATGTCGGGATCGAGCTCGGAGGCGCGGCGCGCCAGCTCGATGCCGTCCATTTCGGGCATCACGATGTCGGTGAGAAGCATTTCAAACGGCTCCTCGCGCAGCCGCTGATAGGCCGATAAACCATTGTCGTGGGATGAGACCTGAAAACCGGCGTTTTCCAGTGCCTTGACCAGGAAGCGGCGCATGTCGTTGTCGTCTTCGGCGAGGAGGATTTTATGCATGGCGGTTGGTCGTCGAATCCCAATGAGAGGATCAATTCGATCACTAAGCCCGCAGAGGGTAAATTTCAGGTGAAAGATGACCAGGCACGGTCGGCGGCTTGCGACGTTATCCCTGTACCAGAATGCACGTCAAATCAATGAACCCGGGCATTTTCGGTTCGCAAGCGGCGTTCGAGCCGGTTTAGCATTTTTTTCGCTTGGCAGAACGGTTGCGATTACCGAGAATGGTTCTCATAAAAGCTCCGTTTTTCTGACAGAACTCAAGATGTCCAGAACCGCGGATTCCAGGGACGGCGCCCGACGATGACCCAGTTTGATGGCGAACTGTCGCCTCCGTTCGAGATCGTGGAGCCGGCCGCATGGCGGGCGCCGATCATCTTCAACTCTCCGCACTCCGGTTCGATCTATCCGCACGAATTCCTCAACGCCTCGCGAATCGATCTGGTTGCGCTGCGCCGCTCCGAGGATTCGTTCATGGACGAGTTGATCGGGGATTTGAGCGATCGCGGTTTTCCGACGGTGCGGGTCAACTTCCCCCGCTCCTATGTCGACGTGAACCGGGAGCCCTATGAACTTGACCCGCGCATGTTCAACGGGCGATTGCCGAGCTTCGCCAATACCCGATCGATGCGGGTGGCGGGCGGCCTCGGCACCATCCCGCGCGTGGTCGGCGACGGCCAGGAGATCTACCGCGAGCGGCTTTCCGTCGACGACGCGCTGGGCAGGATCGAGGCGCTTTACAAGCCCTATCACCGCGCGCTGCGCCGGCTGATCAACAAGGCGCATCAGGCGTTCGGAACGGTAGTCGTGGTCGATTGCCATTCGATGCCCTCGATCGGCGTGTCGCGTGACGAGCCGCGGCGGCCGGATGTGGTAATTGGCGACCGCTACGGCACCAGTTGCGCCGCCCTGCTTCCCGACAGGGTCGAGGAAACCATGCGCGCGCTGGGTTATTCGGTCGGCCGCAACAAACCCTATGCCGGCGGTTTCATCACCGAGCATTACGGCAACCCGGCATCCGGACTGCATACCATCCAGCTCGAACTCAACCGTGCGATCTACATGGACGAACGACGGCGCGAACGCGGACCGCGATTTGCGCAGGTGGCCGCGGATTTCGGAGCGCTGGCCGAGGCGCTGGCGGCCGTGCCGTTCGGTGATCTCGGGCCGTTCCAGGCCGCTGCGGAATAGATCCCTGTCATCGCGCCACAGCGCGTACCCGGAATCGCAACAATTCCGGACGCGTTTTTGCGTGAACGCGCCATGACAATGAACGAACGAACGGATGACAGGCCCGGGAAGAATGACGGTGCCAAGAAAAAAGGGCCGCTTGCGTTGGCAAGCGGCCCAAGTCTAGGGAGGAAACGCCCAAGGAGGGCAGCGATAGCGCGAGGCGCTACCGCACCGCAACAATATGCGACCGCGCTGCACAAAACGCAAGGGCTTTTGAATCATTTCCGGTGCAAAATTCACTAGCCCTGTTGACCGATCGAAACCGTGGCGCAGCCGTATTTTTTATGAAATTTCAAATACTTGAAGATCGACATGGACTCGGTCGGCTGCAGCGGCGCCACGTTATTCACCAAACTCTCGAATTCGTGATCGACGATGTCGTCAAAAAATGCACCGTTTCGCGGACTGATTCGAGCGCTGAAAAACACCAGGTTCTGACACCGGTCGTGTCCGTTATCCGTGCGCGACCTGCAGGATTGGGCTAGGCAGGAGGTGCATATTCTCCCCGCGCTCAGAGCCCAAGGAACAACCGTGACGGTCATCGATTTTACCGCCTTCATCGGCCGCCTCGCGACCTCCTCCGGCGAGACCATCCTGCCGTTCTTTCGAACGTCGCTCTCAATCGACAACAAAAGCACCAGCCATGATTTCGATCCGGTGACCGAAGCCGACCGCGCCGCTGAAGCCGTGATGCGGCGGCTGATCAAGGCCAATTTTCCGCAGCATGGCATTGTCGGCGAGGAGTTCGGCAGCGAGCGCGAGGACGCCGAATATGTCTGGGTGCTGGATCCGATCGACGGCACCAAATCCTTTATCTCGGGCTTTCCGATCTGGGGCACGCTGATCGCGCTGCTGCACAAGGGCACGCCGGTATTCGGCATGATGCACCAGCCGTTTATCGGCGAGCGTTTTTCCGGCGACAGCGGCTCGGCGCATTACCGGGGGCCGTCGGGTGAGCGGAGGCTGGCGGTGCGACGCTGCGCGTCCCTGAAAGAGGCGACGTCGTTCACTACCAGTCCATTGCTGATGAACAACGCCGATCGCACCGCCTTCGGCCGCATCGAAGAAGCGGCGCGGCTGACCCGCTATGGCGGCGACTGCTATTCCTACTGCATGCTCGCGGCCGGACATCTCGATCTTGTGGTCGAGACCGAACTGAAGCCCTATGATATCGCAGCGTTGATACCGATCGTCACCGGCGCCGGCGGCATCGTCACCACCTGGGAGGGTAAGCCCGCGCAAAGCGGCGGCCGCATCATCGCCGCGGGCGACCCCCGCGTGCATGAGGCGGCGCTGAAATTGCTCAACGGTTAGAGCGTTTTCTCGGGATGTCGCATGAAGGTTCTCAAGCGCCAGCCCGACCGGCGCATTCGCGCGCGCTACACCTTTATCTCATAACCGATATCGAGATCGCAGGCGGCAACGCCGCCGCGCATCCCGACGCTTTCGGCGGAAACTTCGATCAGGACGATCTTCACGTCCCGCGGCGGCACGCCGAACGGCTCGAGATTTCTGACGATCGCCTTGTAGAGCGCGCGCCTGGCCGTCAGGGTCCGGCCGGCGAACAGGGTGATTTCAATGTGCGTGTAACGCTCACCGGCCGATCCGGGGATTGCGAAATACTCCGGCGGATGTTCGACCAGCCGCAGCACCTTGTCGTCTTCCGGGGTATGAAGCGCCTCGACGATGCCGGCGTGGATGGCATCCAGCAGTTGCGATCCCCGCCCCGCAAGCCATCCACTCCTCACTTCGGCCAGAACGTCGGGCATATCGATCTCCTGATGCCAAGTCTTCTGATGCGATGTCTCCGCAGCTTCGGATCATTCCGGGTTGCATCGACGCCGACAATCTGGAAATCGTTGATTCTACCTTCGCTTTTGCAGAAGGCATGACCCTGCCATGACCAGAACGGCCAACGAGCCGGGATTGCCGCCGGTGCGTTTCCGAGCGAAAGCCAGCCCCGCACGTGATGCGTGATGGATGCCGGTTCGCGCTGGGAAAACGCGTCAAAACAAAAAACTAGATATTGCGCAGAAATTCCACCAATTGCTTGGCCGGCCGCGGCAGCGTCTTGAAGCTGCGGGCGCAGATCGCCAGCCTGCGGTTGGCCCAGGGGTCGCGGATCCTGATCATCATGATGGGCATCGATCGCGCGCAACGCCGCGCGGCGGCCTCCGGCACGACCGCGATGCCGACGCCGGCCGCGACCATCTGGCAGATTGCGTCGAAATCTCTCAGGCGTGCCCGAAATCTCAGGCGCGCGCCGAGCCTGGCAGCGTGTTTCGCGATGTGGCCTTGCAGCGCGGTCGAACTCGTCAGACCGACGAAATCGCAGGCGGTCACCTCCGCGAAGTCGATCTGGCGGCGGCCGGCAAACCCGCTGCGCCGCGCCACTACCAGCGTCAGCCGGTCTTCGCTGAACAGAAATCGTTCAACGTGGTCCGGCAAGGCATGCTCGGCGGCAAAGCCGAGATCCGCGGCGCCGGCCACAATCGCCGCGGCAATATCGGTGCTTTCGCGCTCCTCGATGTCGACGTTGATATCGGGATGTTCGCGCAGGAATGCCGCCAGCGCTTTCGGCAGATGCTCCGACAGGCCCGAGGTGTTGGCGAGTAAATGGACGCTGGCCTTGGCACCGCTGGCATAGGCTGCGAGATCGCCGCGCATCGCATCGACATTGTGCATGACGATTCGGGCGTGATCGAGCAGGCTTTCACCCGCCGCGGTCAGTTCGACGCCGCGGCGGCCGCGCTTGAGCAACGTGACGCCGAGCGCCGCTTCGAGGCCCTTGATCCGCGCGCTGGCGGACGCCAGCGCCAGATGGGCGCGGAGCGCGCCCTGCGTGATGCTGCGCGCGTCGGCCACGGCGATAAAGAGCTGGAGGTCGACCAGGTCGAACCGCATGACGATTTCCGTTAGGCGATGCCTTCGTCAAGCCCGAAGGGTTGGTCCGTAACCTCCAGATTGTGCCGATCGTGACGATCGGTCAATCTAGCAGGATGTTCGAACCTCTCCTCTTGCTCATCGCCGCGGCGTTCCTGCTCGCAGGCTTCATCAAGGGCGTCATCGGGCTTGGCCTGCCGACGGTATCGATGGGCCTGCTCGCGGTGTCGATGCCGCCCGCGCATGCGCTTGCAATCGTCATCGTACCCGCGATCGTCACCAACATCTGGCAGACCTTCGTCGGCTCATACCTGCGCGACATCATCCAGCGGCTGTGGCCGCTGATGGTGGGCACGGTAGCCGGCATCTGGCTGAACGCCGGCATGCTGACCGGCCCCTATGCGCGCTACGGCACCATCGTTCTCGGGGTGCTGCTGGTGATCTACGCGATCGTCGGCTTGAGCAAATTCAGCTTCCACGTTGCCCGCAGCAATGAAAAGTGGATCGGCGGGATCGTCGGCCTGATCACCGGCGTGGTGTCCGCCGCCACCGGCGTGCAGGTAATCCCGTCGATGCCCTACATGCAGGCCATCGGCATGGAGAAGGACGAACTGGTGCAGGCGCTCGGCGTGTTCTTCACGGTGGCGACGGCCGCACTTGCCTTCAATCTCACCAGCGTGGGACTATTGAATGCATCGACCGCGCTGCCGGGCGCGGTGGCGATGGCCGGGGCCTTCATCGGCATGTTCATCGGACAGGCGGTGCGCTCGCGGATGCAGCCGGAGGCCTTCCGCCGCTGGTTCCTGATCGCGATGATCCTGCTCGGGATATATCTCATGGCGAGCGCGATTTACAATGTGCTGGCATCGTAGGCCGACGCGATAAGATCCCGTTGCCCGCCGATGCCGGCGAACCGGCAGGTTCGCGGCAGGCCTGACGGCTGGCCGCGCGCTTTGGGCGACATCCCGCGGCTCATCAACTCACCCAACCCATGGTGTGCCCGGCGCGAAGGCATTGAACGCCAATGGACCTCCCATAGCGGTTCCGTTTGCTCCGGATTTCGTCTTTTCCGGCGGGTTGTCCGGGATTTGTCATCTCGGACGCATAAAGTCCTCCGTTACACGCCCATCGAGACCATTCGCCGCATCCCGGCGTCGCCGATCCTGGCGGATTGCATTGCCTCTTCATCCGGATCCGGTTTCCGTCGGGAACGGTGTGCTAAAATCATTGGATTCGGCCAGCGGACCACCTACCGTGGTACCTGAAGGAGTTTGGGAAATGGAAAGACGCCTAGCCGCCATAGTCTGCGCGGATGTCGCCGGCTATTCGCGGTTGATGGGCGCCGACGAGGCAGGCACCCATGCCGCGTTCAAGGCCCACCGAAGCGCGATGTATCCGATCGTTCTCAATCACGGTGGCCGGCTCGTGAAGAATACCGGCGATGGTTTCATGCTGGAGTTTCCGAGCATCGTCGGCGCCATCCAGGCGGCGATCGAGATGCAGGCGCTGATGGCCGAACGGAACAACCAGCTCCCCCCGGACCGCGTCATGCAGTTTCGTCTCGGCGTCCACATGGGGGATGTGATGGCCGACGAGGACGATTTGTTCGGGGACGATGTGAACATCGCCGCCCGGCTCGAAACCGTGGCCGTCCCCGGCGGCGTGGCGATTTCGGCCAAGGCCTGCAGCGAGGCCAGCAAGCACCTCAGCGCCACCTTTGTCGACGCCGGCACTCACCGTTTCAAGAACATCGCCCAGCCGGTCAATGTCTGGACCTGGACGCCCGGTGGCTTTGAGATTCCCGGCCCGGACTCCAATGGTACATCGAACCTGCCGGCGCAATATCGAACGGCGATCGTGGGCGTGCTTCCCTTCGCCAATCTCAGCGACAGTGCCGACGAATATTTTTCCGACGGACTGACCGAGGATTTGATCCACGCGCTTTCGTTGCAGTCGTTTTACCGGGTGCTGGGCCGAAGCTCGACTTTCCCGTTCAAAGGCAAGAACCTGAGCCCGCGCCTGATCGCGCGCGAGATCGACGCGACCTACCTGATCCTGGGTTCGGTACGGCGCGCCGGAACCAAGGTGCGCGTGAGCGCCGAGCTGATCGCTCCTGAAAATGGCGAGCAATTATGGACCGGCCGCTATGACAGGGACATCGGCGATCTATTCGCGATGCAGGACGAAATCGTCACCAGCCTGTCCGCTGCCTTGGCCCCGGAGATATTTCGCGCGGAAGCTTCCGCTCCGGTCCGGTCATCGGCCACCGATTTAACCGCATGGGACCGGTTTCTGCGGGGGCTTTCGCATTACTATCGGCAGACACAGAAGGATTTTGAAACCTCCATTGCCCTGTTCCGGGAGGCCATCGCGCTCGATCCGGCGCTTGCCATTGCGCGCGCCTATCTCGCCACCATCCTGGTGCAAAGCGTGCAATACGGATGGATCAGGAGCACCGGCGAGTTGTGGGGCGAGGCGATGAATCTCGCGGAGAGCAGCGTACGGCTCGATCCCCGTTCGTCGTTCGCGTTTTCGATTCTGGCCTATTTGCATGCGATGGAGGGCCATCACGACGACGCGATGGATGCCGCGAAAAGGGCGGTCGAGTTGAACCCGTACGATATGGGGGCGCGCGGCGTTCTTGGAATATGCCACCTCGTGACCGGCGAGCATCGACAGGCCATCGAATCATTCTCAATCGCCGTACAGCGCGGCAACAGCGATCCCAGATACAAGTGGGCGGCATTGAACGCGTTCAGTCACTATTTGCTCAGGCAATATGATGCGTCGCTGTCCTGGGCGCGTGAAGCCTTGTATGCGAATCCCAACCATCTTCAGGTGCTCGCGGTGCGGGCAGCCGCGCTGGCGCAATTGGAGCGAACCGAGGAGGCGGCCAGGGCGGCCGAGGTCCTGCTCAGCCATTATCCCGGCCTGACCGTCGAACGGCACCTGAAGAATTTCCGCTGGAAATTGGCGGCGGACACCGCCCATTATCGTGACGGGCTTTTGAAAGCCGGCGTGCCCTTGAGAATGCTGACGCTGGTCGAGTCCTCCAAGCGTTCGGCCTAGCCAGGCGCGGGTTAGGCGCGGCCGCCGGTTTGAAGAGTGCCGCGAACGCTCATTTTGCATCCGCTCTGCGCCGGCGGATTGACGTCTACGGGTTCTCGTCATCCAAATAGCGGCGTGCCCGGCACGAATGCATCGAACGCCGCCCAGAATTGCGCGCGGTAGCGGTCCTGTTCCTGCAGGATTTCGTGTTTCGCGCCGGCGATCACCAGATGCGAGCCGGCGCGCAGATGATAGGCGAACTCCTCGATCGCCGCCGTCGAAACCACGCTGTCGTTGCTGGCGGCCAGCATCAGGATCGGCTGGCGAATTTCCGACGGATAGTTGAAGGCGCGGAAGCCGCGCATCGCCGTGAACGCGGTATCGGCCCAGGCCACCGTCGGCGCGCCGATACCCAGCGTCGGGTCTTCCTCGAGAATCGCAATATTGCGGGCATAGCGCACGGGATCGCTGGTCAGCGGATTGTTGACGAACGACGACGCGCCGACCATCTGGTCGCTGCCGCCGGGAATATATCGGCCGCCCTGCCCGGCGAGCCGCGTCACCCGCAGCAGCATGCTCGGCAGAAACGACGTGCGACGGCCGGGAAGATCGATCATCGGCGCCGACAGCACCATGCGGTCGAACCAGCGCTTGCCGGCATGCGCGACCCTCAGCATCACCGCCCCGCCCATCGAATGCGCCAGCGCAAAATGCGGCGGCGGGCAATCCGGCAGCACCACCTGCTGCACGAAGGTTTCGACGTCCACCTCGTAGTCGGAGAAATAGCGGACATAGCCCTTGCGCGGATCGCGCAGGCGCCGCGACGAATGGCCCTGCCCGCGCCAGTCGATCATCGCCACCGCAAAACCGCGGTCGCGCAGGTCACGCACGGTCTCGAAATATTTTTCAATCTGTTCGGCCCGGCCGGTAAAGACGCAGACGGTGCCCTTGCGATTGGCCGGCGGCGCCCAGCGCGCGAAGCGCAATTCCGCGCCGTCCGGCGTCGTGATCGTGCCGGAGACGACATCGTCAGGAACCGGATTGGCGGGAATCGAGACGAGCGTCATGTCAGGGACCGGATAGGTGAAAAGCGCTGAAAATCAAGGACTGGAACGTCAAAAAAACGGGCTCGATCCGGCCCTCTTGAACGCCCGGAAGCCCCTCCCATATCACCTTCGTGCAGGCCGCTACCAGTGCTTCGAACTCGAAACGCAAGGCTGCACAACTGACGAAAGCCCGGCCCGATGGCGGGCGGGTTAACCCAAACAGTCGCTCAATGGAGGACTACCCATGCGCACTTACGATCTCACCCCGTTTTATCGTTCCACCGTCGGCTTTGACCGGTTCTTTTCGCTGCTCGATCGGGCCGCAGTGGACGGCAGCCCCGGCTACCCGCCCTACAATATCGAGCGCACCGGCGACAACAGCTACCGCATCAGCGTTGCGGTTTCAGGCTTCTCGCAGGGCGAGCTTTCGATCGTCGCCAAGGAAAACACGCTGACGATCAAGGGCGAGAAATCCGCCAATGAAAACGGCAAGGACAAGTCCGAGGTGCTGTACCGCGGCATCGCCGCGCGCGCCTTCGAGCGGGCGTTCCAGCTTGCCGATTTCGTGCTGGTGAAGAACGCTTCGCTTGAGAACGGCCTGCTTCATGTCGATCTCGTTCGCGAGATCCCCGAGGCCAAGAAGCCCCGCAGCATTCCGATCACGACCCCCAACGCGGACGCTCCGCAGGTCGTCGACGGCTCGGCCGAGAAGGCCGCCGCCTAAGGCAATTCTTTTGCGCCAGGCGATGAATGTGAAAACGCCCCGGGAGACCGGGGCCCCCGGGAGACCGGGGCGTTTTTGCTGCCTCTCCCCTTGCGGGAAAGGCAAGGGAGAGAATACAGGGGCCAATTGAACTACTCCAGCCCCTGCACCTTCGGCATTTCCTGCGTCGGCTGGATCGGCGTCGCGGCGGGCTTTGCTTCGGCAGGCGCCGGCGCGGCAGCCTGCGGGGTTGTTTCCGCCTCGGCCGGCTTCACCTGCACCGCCGCGGATTGCTGCGTCGGCTGAGATGGCTGCGCCGCCTCGGATGGCTGCGCCGCCTCGGGAGCGGGTTTGGCTGCGAGGGTCTTCGGCTCGCCGGCGCGCAGCGGCGCCGCCTTCGGGATCGGCACCGAAGGCGTGCGGCTTGCCACTCTCGGGATCGAAGCCGGTGGCCGCGGACCGCCTCGGACATTGCTGACCGGCGGCAGCGGCCCAACCGGACCATATTGTTGTGTCAGCTCGCCGTTGACATTGTCGCCCATCCGGTCCGCCCGCACGAGGCGGACGATCCGCCCGTCGCGGGCGTCGATCACCAGCCAGCCGTCGGCCCCACCGCGATCGATCACGGCGATGGTATAGAACATACCGCGCGGCTGCGGGATCCCGAGCGGCGAAAACCCGTTCTCGCGGACCACCGTGTAGACCTCCCGTGCCGGCAGCAACGTCGGCCCGTAGCGCCGCGGGGCTTCCTCCGGCGGCATCGCCGCATAGGGGCCATCGATGTCGGACACGGCCGCGTATGGCGACCGGCCAACATCATATGGCGCCAACATCTGAGCATTCGCGGCTCCGGCCGCCAGAACCAGCCCGGCCGACATTACCCATCCTGAAAACAGCTTCATCGCCCATCGCTCCTGTAACGCCCCGAATGCCCCGAGCGTTTTCGCCCTTTGGTCAGGACAGCAACCTCGTCGCCGAATCCGGCGGTCCTTGGGCCGGATCGCGGCGCGTTTGCTTCAAATCCGGGGCGGTCCGACCGTCGCCCTGGTCGACATGCAACCGGCGACTCTCGCGCGCTTGTATGATAGAAAAAAATTTGGCATGGTCGGAGTTAGGACAGCATCACTGTCTCAATTGTGGGGCAAACCCGGCACAGGGATTGCAACGAAAGTTGGGCGCTCAGGCGCCCGGAAGTAAAAGGCAAGGCCGTTCCTCAGGGACGTTGAACGCCCAGGCCTGAATTCTGAAATTGCGGCTCGCGAAGGACGAGCGGTGGCCCGGTGGGTGCCGCAAACGCCCAAGTTGCGCCGACGACGGTGAGGCCCTTCGGCTTATTGAGAGGACTGAGATGAGCGGGTCGGAGTTCGAGCGCGAAAACATCGTGACGGATGCGCTTTCGGCGGCCGCGGCCTCGAAACCGGCGGAAGCCGATGCCGGGCGCGAGCATGACTGGCGGCCGCCGGCCGAGGGTCTCTACGATCCCGGCCTGGAAAAGGATTCCTGCGGCGTCGGCTTCATCGCCAACTTCAAGGGCAAGAAATCGCACCAGATCGTCTCCGACGCGCTCAGCATTCTCTGCAATCTCGAACACCGCGGCGCGGTCGGCGCCGATCCGCGCGCCGGCGACGGCGCCGGCATCCTGGTGCAGATTCCGCACGCCTTCTTCGAGCGCAAGGCCGCCGAGATCGGCTTCCAGTTGCCAAAGCCCGGCGACTACGCGGTCGGCGCGCTGTTCATGCCGCGGGAGACCGCGTGGCGCAACGTCATCAAGAGCATCATTGCCGACCAGATCAGGGACGAGCAGCTGATGCTGCTCGGCTGGCGTGACGTGCCGTCAGACAATTCCTCGCTCGGCGAAACCGTCAAGCCGACCGAGCCCGCCCACATGCAGGTGTTCATCGGCCGCGGCGACCACATCAAGACCGACGAGCAATTCGAGCGCCGGCTTTACATCCTGCGCAAGTCGATTTCGCAGGCGATCTACCAGCGCCGCGACCGCGGCCTCGCCGGCTACTATCCGGTGTCGCTGTCGTGCCGCACCGTGGTCTACAAGGGCATGTTCCTCGCCGATCAGCTCGGCAAATACTATCCCGACCTCAGCGAGCCGGATTTCGAGAGCGCGCTGGCGCTGGTGCATCAGCGCTTCTCGACCAACACCTTCCCGACCTGGTCGCTGGCGCATCCGTATCGCATGATCGCGCATAATGGCGAGATCAATACGCTGCGCGGCAACGTCAACTGGATGGCGGCGCGGCAGGCCTCGGTGCATTCGGAGCTGTACGGCAAGGACATCAGCCGACTATGGCCGATCTCCTATGAAGGCCAGTCTGACACCGCGTGCTTCGACAACGGCCTCGAATTCCTGGTGCAGGGCGGCTACACGCTGCCGCACGCCGTCATGATGATGATTCCGGAAGCCTGGGCCGGCAATCCGCTGATGGATGAGCAGCGCCGCTCGTTCTACGAATATCACGCCGCGATCATGGAGCCGTGGGACGGCCCCGCCGCGATCGCTTTCACCGACGGCCGCCAGATCGGCGCCACGCTCGACCGCAACGGGCTGCGCCCGGCGCGCTATCTCGTCACCAGCGACGACCGCATCGTGATGGCATCCGAGATGGGCGTGCTGAAGATCCCCGAGGATCAGATCGTCACCAAGTGGCGGCTGCAACCCGGCAAGATGCTGCTGGTCGATCTCGAACAGGGCCGCCTCATTCCGGACGACGAGATCAAGGCGCAGCTGGCCAAGAGCCATCCCTATCGCCAGTGGCTCGATCGCACCCAGATCGTGCTCGAGGAGTTGCCCGACGCCCCGACCAAGGGCATGCGGTCGAACCTGCCGCTGCTCGATCGCCAGCAGGCGTTCGGCTATACCCAGGAAGACGTCACCATCCTGATGACGCCGATGGCCTCGACAGGCGAAGAGGCCAATGGCTCGATGGGCAACGACACGCCGATCTCGGCGCTGTCGGACAAGCCGAAGCAGCTATTCACCTATTTCAAGCAGAACTTCGCGCAGGTCACCAATCCGCCGATCGACCCGATCCGCGAGGAACTGGTGATGAGTTTGGTCTCGATCATCGGACCGCGGCCGAACCTGTTCGATCTGCAGGGCATGGCCGGCACCAAGCGTCTCGAAGTGCGCCAGCCGATCCTGACCGACGCCGATCTCGAGAAGATCCGGTCGATCTCCGAGATCGCCGACACCCATTTCAGGTCGCGCACGCTCGACACCACCTTCCATGCCGGGTTCGGCGCCGCCGGGCTCGAGCAGGTGCTTGACGAATTGTGCGCGCGCGCCGAAGCCGCGGTGCGCGAGGGCGTCAACATCATCATCCTGTCCGACCGCATGGCGGGCTCGGACCGGATTCCGATTCCCTCGCTGCTCGCCTGTGCCGCCGTGCATCATCACCTGATCCGTACCGGTCTGCGCACGTCGGTCGGGCTGGTCGTCGAATCCGGCGAGCCGCGCGAGGTGCATCACTTCGCCTGCCTGGCCGGCTACGGCGCCGAAGCCATCAATCCTTATTTGGCGTTCGAAACCATCATCGCGATGAAGGACCGGCTGCCGGCCGCGCTGGACGATTACGAGATCGTCAAGCGCTACATCAAGTCGATCGGCAAGGGCCTGTTGAAGGTCATGTCGAAGATGGGCATCTCGACCTACCAGTCCTATTGCGGCGCGCAGATTTTCGACGCGGTGGGACTGAAGGCGGATTTCGTCGCAAAATACTTCGTCGGCACCCACACCCGCATCGAAGGCGTCGGCCTCGCCGAGATCGCCGAGGAAACCGCGCGACGTCACGCGGACGCGTTCGGCGATGCGCTGCTGTACAAGACCGCGCTCGATGTCGGCGGCGAATATGCCTATCGCACCCGCGGCGAGGATCACGCCTGGACCGCGGAGTCCGTTTCAACGCTGCAGCACGCGGTGCGCGGCAACTCGCTGGAGCGCTACAAGGCGTTCGCCAAGATCCTCAACGAACAGTCGGAGCGGCTGTTGACCCTGCGCGGCCTGTTCAAGATCAAGTTCGCCGAAGACGAGAAGCGCAAGCCGATCCCGCTCGATCAGGTCGAACCGGCCAAGGATATCGTGCGGCGCTTCGCTACCGGCGCGATGTCATTCGGCTCGATCTCGCGCGAGGCCCACACCACCCTGGCGATCGCCATGAACCGGATCGGCGGCAAGTCCAACACCGGCGAAGGCGGCGAGGAGAGCGATCGCTTCAAGCCGATGCCGAACGGCGATTCGATGCGCTCGGCGATCAAGCAGGTCGCCTCCGGGCGTTTCGGCGTGACCACCGAATATCTCGTCAACGCCGACATGATGCAGATCAAGATGGCGCAGGGCGCCAAGCCCGGCGAAGGCGGACAGCTGCCCGGCCACAAGGTCGACGCCACCATCGCGCGAGTGCGGCATTCGACGCCCGGCGTCGGCCTGATCTCGCCGCCGCCGCATCACGACATCTATTCGATCGAGGATCTGGCGCAGCTGATCTACGATCTCAAGAATGTCAATCCGGACGGCCTGGTCTCGGTCAAGCTGGTCTCCGAAATCGGCGTCGGCACGGTTGCGGCGGGGGTTGCGAAAGCGCGCGCCGATCACGTGACCATCGCCGGCTTCGAAGGCGGCACCGGCGCGTCGCCGCTCACCTCGATCAAGCACGCCGGCAGCCCCTGGGAAATCGGCCTTGCCGAAACCCACCAGACCCTGGTGCGCGAGCGGCTGCGCAGCCGCATCGTGGTCCAGGTCGACGGCGGCTTCCGCACCGGACGCGACGTGGTGATCGGCGCGTTGCTTGGGGCCGACGAGTTCGGTTTCGCTACCGCCCCGCTGATCGCGGCCGGCTGCATCATGATGCGCAAGTGCCACCTCAACACCTGTCCGGTCGGGGTTGCGACCCAGGACCCGGTGCTGCGCAAGCGCTTCACCGGGCAGCCCGAGCATGTCATCAATTACTTCTTCTTCGTCGCGGAAGAGGTCCGCGAGATCATGGCCGCACTCGGCTACCGCACTTTCAACGAGATGGTGGGCCAAACCCAGATGCTCGACCAGTCGACGCTGGTGGCGCACTGGAAAGCCAAGGGGCTCGATTTCTCGAAGCTGTTCGTCCGCCAGAAGGAACTGCCGGGGCAGAAGATCTATCACGCCCAGGACCAGAACCATCATCTGGAGGCGGTGCTCGACCGCACCCTGATCGACAAGGCGCGGCCGGCGCTCGACCGCGGCGCGCCGGTTAGAATCGAAATGGAGATCAACAACACCGACCGCAGCGCCGGCGCGATGCTGTCCGGCACGGTGGCGAAGATCTACGGCCATGCCGGCCTGCCGCACGACACCATCCAGGTCAGCTTCAAGGGCACCGCGGGCCAGGCGTTCGGCGCCTGGCTGGCGCGGGGCGTCACCTTCGATCTCGAAGGCGAAGGCAACGACTATGTCGGCAAGGGCCTTTCCGGCGGCCGCATCATCGTCAAGCCGCCGCGCAATTCCGGCATCGTGCCGGAAGAATCCATCATTGTCGGCAATACCGTGATGTACGGCGCGATCGAGGGCGAATGCTATTTCCGCGGCATCGCCGGCGAACGTTTCGCGGTGCGTAACTCCGGCGCGGTCGCGGTGGTCGAAGGCGCCGGCGATCATTGCTGCGAGTACATGACCGGTGGCATCGTCGTGGTGCTCGGCAAGACCGGGCGCAACTTCGCGGCCGGCATGTCGGGCGGAATCGCCTATGTGCTGGACCAGGCGGGCGACTTCAGCAAGCTCTGCAACATGGCGATGGTCGAGCTTGAGCCGGTTTTGTCGGAAGAGACGATCAACGAAAACACCTATCACCAGATGGGTGATCTGGAAGCCCATGGCCGGGTCGACGTGTTCGAGAACCTGCTCGATTCCGACGTTGAGCGGCTGCACATCCTGATCACGCGCCATGCCAAGCTGACCGGCTCGAAGCGCGCCGCCGAAATTCTGGCGAACTGGAAAACGTATCTGCCGAAATTCCGCAAGGTGATGCCGGTGGAGTACCGCCGTGCGCTAAAGGAATTGAAGGCCAATGCCGACGCCGAGCCCAAGATCGCGATCGGGGCGTAGCAAGAGAGTTTGAGACCGTCATTGCGAGCGAAGCGAAGCAATCCAGCAGGCCGCAGGCAGAACATGGATTGCTTCGTCGCTCCGCTCCTCGCAATGACGGGGAGAATGGCGGGAAGTGACGAAGACGAAGGAAAGATGCAGGGACGTCAGGTTTAATGGGCAAGATTACAGGATTTCTGGAGATCGACCGGCACGATCGCAAATACGCGCCGGTCGCCGAGCGCATCAAGAGCTATCGCGAATTCGTCGTTCCCCTCAGCGAGAAAGACACCCGCGACCAGGCCGCGCGCTGCATGAATTGCGGCATTCCCTATTGCCACGGCACCGGCTCGGTGGCGCCGGGCACGCCGGGCTGCCCGGTCAACAACCAGATTCCGGATTTCAACGATCTGGTCTATGCCGGCAACTGGGAAGAAGCCTCGCGCAATCTGCACTCGACCAACAACTTCCCGGAATTTACCGGACGGATTTGTCCGGCGCCGTGCGAAGCTGCCTGCACGCTCAACATCGACGACAATCCCGTCACCATCAAGACCATCGAATGCGCCATTGTCGACCGCGCCTGGGACAATGGCTGGATCAAGCCGGAGATCGCCGCCCACAGGACCGGCAAGAAGATCGCCGTGGTCGGTTCCGGCCCGGCCGGTTTGGCCTGCGCGCAGCAGCTGGCGCGCGCCGGTCACGATGTCCATCTGTTTGAGAAATTCGCCAAGGCCGGCGGGCTGCTTCGTTACGGCATTCCCGATTTCAAGATGGAGAAGCATGTCATCGACCGCCGGGTGGCGCAGATGGAGGCCGAGGGCGTCACCTTCCATTACGGCGTGCATGTCGGCGGCACTCCGCAAGGAAATGGCAAGGCCGCGATCGATCCGCGCGAGATGCTCAATCAATATGACGCGTTGGCGCTGACCGGCGGCGCCGAGGCGGCGCGCGACCTGCCGATCCCCGGCCGCGAATTGTCGGGCATTCACTTCGCGATGGATTTCCTGCCGCAGCAGAACCGCCGTGTCTCCGAGGAGCCGCTCGGCAACGCGGCCGACATTCTCGCCGGCGGCAAGCATGTGGTCGTGATCGGCGGCGGCGACACCGGGTCGGACTGCATCGGCACTTCGTTCCGGCAAGGCGCGCTTTCGGTGACGCAGCTCGAAATCATGCCGGCGCCGCCCGAGCACGAAAACAAGGGCCTGACCTGGCCGAACTGGCCGCTGAAGATGCGGACCTCGTCGAGCCAGGCCGAAGGCGCGCGGCGCGAATTCGCGGTGCTGACGCAGAAATTCTCAGGCCACGACGGCAAGGTTGCAAAACTGCATTGCGTGCAGGTCGACGACAAGTTCAAGCCGATCGCGGGCAGCGAATTCGATCTCGACGCGCAACTGGTGCTGCTGGCGATGGGCTTCGTGCATCCGGTGCATGAGGGCCTGCTCAAGACGCTCGGCGTCGATCTCGACCCGCGCGGCAACGTCCGCGCCAATACCGCAGATTATCAGACCTCGCTGCCGAAGGTGTTTTCAGCCGGCGACATGCGCCGTGGACAGTCGCTGGTGGTGTGGGCGATCCGCGAGGGGCGGCTGTGCGCCCGCGCCATCGATCAGTTCCTGATGGGGTCGACGAGTTTGCCGCGGTAGCGCCCGCCTAGTTCTGCACCCTGACCCCGAGCATCACAACGGTCGATACCGAGCTTGAGTCTGGGAAATTGGAATTGAGAATGTCGCGGCGCAGCGTGCCCTTGATCCAGAGATTGCGGGTCAGCTTGTAAACGAGATCGCCCTCGATCGAGTAGACCTTGTCGAACCGTCCGTCGCCCTGGTAGTCGAGCGTGCCGTAGGTGAATTTCCCGATCGCCGTGAGCCAGCGGCGGAAATCGTGATCGACTTCGACGGTGTAGAGATGCGTCAGGACGCCGGAGACGCCGGGCACGATGGTCTCGTCGATCGAGGTGGAGGTTACGAATTTGGCCGTGGTCAGCGGCGTCGCCGTCCACACCAGCGAGCCCGCGGTGAGCAGGCCATCCAGCCGGCCGAGGCGGGGATCGACATAATCGCGCGCTGCCCAGCCGACCGAGATTTCGCCGGTCAACAGCCGCGAGAATTCGAAGGAGGTGCCGCCCTTGGCGTAGCCGCCGGTGGAATCGCGCGCATAGCCGTCGCGGTCGATCGATACGTCGTGCACACGGCTGTCGCCCTCGACCTCGACGAACGGTTTCAACCCCGGCGTGAGCTCGTAACTGGCCCGGCCGACGCCGCCGTACTGATTGAGATTGCGGTCGTCATTGGTGGAAGTGGTGCCGTCGGTGAGGGTGGAGTCCTGATAGACGGTGCGATCGACGGTGGCGCCGGTGGAAATCTCAAGGCGATTGAACTTCTGGTCGAGGCCGAAGGTGCCGCCCAGCGTCGTATAGACCGGATATTTGGCGAGGCCGGCCTGGATGTTCGGGCTGCCGGGATTGTCGGTTGACGCCAGCAGCCGCACCTCTGCGGTCAGATGGGTGTTTTCGGTGACATCGAGACGGCCGTCGATGTGACCGTTGAAATTCGGCCGGTCGATATTGGTCGGCGCCGGCGAGACCGCGCCATCGACGATGGCTGGAAGGGTGCCGCCATAGCCGGTGAACGATCCCCGGAGATCGGCAACCAGCGCGTGGCGCTCCCAATCGGAGACGGCGAGAAATTCCGGCGCGACTACCCAGAACGGCAATCCCTTGGCTTCGGTGGGAAGGCGGCCGGGATTGGTTTCATAGCCGCCGCTGAGTTCAACTGCCGACTTGATCAGAAAGCCGCCGGCGTAATCGCCGACCGCGCCGAACGGATCGTCATCGACCTTGAGACGCTTGCGCGGCGGCTGGCCGACCACGGTGCCCGCCATCGCCGGCGGCAGCGGCGTCTTGTTGGCGGATTCGGACGGCGGAATCGACAACCGTAGCGGCAATTTGGAGTCGGCGGGCGGCGGGCTGCCGGGACCTGGCGGCGGCTTCGGCTTGGCCTGGCCTGGATAGAGTTTCGGCTTCTTGCGCTTGCGGTTGAGCGAGTCGAAGCCGGAGTCCGATGCGCCGCTGGCGGCGGGAAGGCCATAGGCGGGAACCTGGCCGATCCGAGACGGCGCGCGGGTGTCCTTGCCGCGAAGCCTCTCGTCATAGGCTGGGTCAATGGCACTGTCGGTGGGATCGACGCCGGTGTTATCGCTGGTCTTGCGCAGCGGCGAATCCTGCGGCGAGACGAAGCCGCCGGGCACCGGGCGCAGCATATCGGGAGTCAGCGTTTGGGCTTGCGCCGGACCGTCTTGCAACGTGATCAGCGCAAGGCATGCCAATAGCGCGCGTAAGGTCGTTGCGCGCTTGCGGCGGCCCCTTGCTGGACCCGTCATCACGATCAAAATACTCCAACAAATTCATACGCTTGCCGACCGGGTTCCGTGCGCGTGCGAGCCCCACGCGCGGAAAACGTCGTTAACGGAGTTAAAACAATTATGGTTAATGACCCGTTGAGAACCGGGCGCCACGTCGCATCGCGGATTTGGCCGTGCTAAAGAGGGGCCCGGCTCGAAAGCCGATGCCCCCAGCTCCCTGGAATCCGACATGGCCAAACCGAAACCGCTGATGACAAATTCATCCGGGACCGAACTCGCGAACACCGCCATTCAGTCGGCGCTGCGTACGCTCGAGGCCAATAGCAGCGGCATCGCCGCGCTGGCCGCGGCGCTGCAATCCGATCTCGGCCCGGCGTTTGCCGCCGCCGCCGATGTCATTCGCAACGCCAAGGGGCGGTTGATCGTCACCGGGCTCGGCAAGTCCGGCCATGTGGCGCGCAAGATCGCCGCCACCCTCGCCTCCACCGGCACGCCCGCCTTCTTCGTCCATGCCGCCGAGGCCGGCCATGGCGACCTTGGCATGATCACCGCCGACGACGTCATCATGGCGCTGTCGTGGTCCGGCGAGCAGCCGGAAATGAAGACGCTCATCACCTACGCCAAGCGCTTCCGCATCGCGCTGATCGCCATGACGGCGGAACGCGACTCCACCCTGAGCAAGGCCGCCGATGTCGCGCTGACGCTGCCGAAGGCCCGCGAGGCCTGCCCGCACAACCTTGCCCCCACGACCTCCTCGCTGATGCTGCTGGCGCTGGGGGACGCGCTGGCGATCGCGCTGCTGGAGGGCCGCGGCTTTACATCGGTCGATTTCAGCGTGCTGCATCCGGGCGGCAAGCTCGGCGCGATGCTGAAATATACCCGCGACCTGATGCATGCCGGCGACGCGGTGCCGCTCAAGCCGCTTGGCACCCGCATGTCCGACGCGCTGGTCGAGATGTCCTCCAAGGGATTTGGCTGCGTCGGCATCGTCGATCCGCGCGGACAGATCGCCGGCATCGTCACCGACGGCGACCTGCGCCGCCACATGCGGCCGGACCTGATGACCGCGCTGGTCGATGACGTGATGACGAAAAATCCGAAGACGATTCGCGGCGACCTGTTGGCCAGCGAAGCGCTGGAAATTCTCAACTCCTCGAAGATCACCGCACTGATCGTGACCGACGCCGGCAAGCCGGTCGGCATCGTGCATCTGCACGACATCCTGCGCGCCGGGGTGGCGTAGGCACCGTCATCGCAATGCGTCGCAATGACGGCTAATTTGCCGCTGCCGCCGGAAACCGCGCCGCATTTGCCTCCAGCGGCAGATCGAGCCCGTTCGCAATGTACGACACCGTGCGATAGAAGCCGCAGAGCAGGATGATCTCGAAGATCTGCGCATCGTCGTAATGCGCCGCCAGCGCCTTGAATTCCGCGGCACCCAGGGTGGCGCGGTGATGCAGCGCATCGACCGCTGCGATCAGGGCCTGCTCGGCCGCCGACCAGCACGACGCATCGGCTCCGCTCTGCACCGTGGCGCGGACCTGCGCCTCGGTGAGGTGGGCGGCCTCCGCGAATGTGGCGACATGCACGCCCCATTCGTACTCGCATCCGGTCAGCGCGCAGGTCCGGTCGATGACGATTTCGCGGTCCCGCAACGGCAGCGGCCCGCGATCGAGCAGACTGCCAGCCCGGAATTTTTCCCAGGCGCGCGCATTGCCGGCGATCACGCGGAACAGGATCAGCGGCGGCGCGCCGCGCATGATCCGGTCAAACTGCTGCTGAAGTTCCGGCGCATAGGGCGGCTGCAGCGCTGCCAGTCGTGACATGATAGACTCCTGTGCTACAATAAATGTAGCGATACGCTACATTATCTGTAGCAAACTGCAAGGAAGCCGGCGGTGCCAAAACAGACCTCAGCCATGAAAAAACGCAGCGTCCGCGGCTCGACATCAGGCCGGCCGATCATGGTGCTGCTCGACCTCTTGGGACGGCGCTGGACCCTGCGCATCCTGTGGGAACTGCGCGATCAGCCGCTGACGTCGCGCGCCCTGCGCACCGCCTGCGACGAAGCCTCCCCCACCGTGCTGCAGGCCCGGCTGTCGGACCTGCGGCAGGCGAACCTGGTCGAGCTGGTGCCCGCCGGCGGCTATCGGCTCACGGCGCTGGGCCGGGAGCTGCACGAAAACTTCCTGCCGCTGCATCGTTTTGCCGAGCGCTGGAGCAAGCAGCGGGCGGATTGATTTAGAGGCTTTATCTTGACGCGTTTTCTTCACGCGAACCGGTATCCACTTCGCTTGAAAACGCTACGCCGCAGCCACCGTCAGGCTCGCGCCATCGGCCTGCACGATCCGCACCCGGCTGCCGGCAGGCGCATCGGGACCGGCGACGCGCCAGATCGTATCGTCGATCCGCACCGTGCCTGCGCCGTCGATGATCGGCTTCTCCAGCGTAAACACCCGGCCGACCAGCGCATCGGCGCGCTTGTTGAGAAACGGATTGCTTTTGCTGACGGCGCTGCTGTTGCGCGCGATGCGCCGCCACAGCGGCACCGCGGCAGCTGCGAAAACCGCGAACATCAGGATCTGCACCTGCCACGACAGATGGATCGCAAACGACAATAGCCCGACCAGCAACGCCGCGAGCCCGAGCCAGAACAGGAAGATCCCCGGCGCGATCAGCTCCAGCGCCATCAGAACGACGCCGAAAATCAGCCAGTTCCAGGTGCCAAGGGTGGAGAACATCTCGGTCATTGCACAGACTCTAGCTCGGCGGCGGGACCGGCGGCACGGCGCCCGACGGGCGGCGCGCGGCCGCCTGCGCCGATGCCGCACTTTCGCCGAAAGTGGCCTTGGCGATCTCGCCGATGCCGGCCAGCGATCCGAGCACGCTCACCGCCTCGATCGGCAGCATGATGATCTTCTGGTTCGGCGAGTCAGCCAGTTGCCCGAATGCCTTGATGTATTTGTCGGCGATAAAGTAATTCAGCGCGGCGACGTCGCCCTTGGCGATGGCTTCGGAGACCATCTGGGTTGCCTTGGCCTCCGCCTCGGCGGAGCGTTCGCGCGCTTCGGCGTCGCGGAAGGCGGCTTCGCGGCGGCCTTCGGCCTGCAGGATCTGGCCCTGTTTCGCACCTTCCGCGCGCAGGATTTCCGATTGCCGCTGCCCTTCGGCCTGCAGGATATCGGCGCGCTTGACCCGCTCGGCCTTCATCTGACGCCCCATCGCCTCGACGAGATCGGCCGGCGGCACGATGTCCTTGATTTCGATGCGGTTGACCTTGAGCCCCCACGGCGAAACCGCGGCATCGACCACGCGCAGCAACCTCTCATTGATCTCGTCGCGATGCGACAGCACCTGATCGAGATCCATCGCGCCCATCACCGAGCGGATGTTGGTCATCGTCAGCACGATGATCGCCTGATTGAGATTGGACACCTCATAGCTCGCCTTGGCGGCGTCGAACACCTGGAAGAACGCGACGCCGTCCACCGTCACGGTGGCGTTGTCCTTGGTGATGACTTCCTGCTCGGGAATGTCGATCACCTGCTCCATCATGTTCATCTTGCGGCCGACGCGATCGAAATAGGGAATGATGATGTTCAATCCCGGCGCCAATGTGCGGGTGTATTTTCCGAAGCGCTCGATGGTCCAGTCGTATCCCTGCGGCACCGTCTTGACGCCGGCAAACAGCGTGAAGACAACCAGCAGCACCAGCACGATGGCGAAAATATCGAAGCCGTCCATGAAAAATCTCCTAAAGCGAAAATGCTTGCGACGCCAACGTACCGTACTGCAACCATATGTCAGGCATTGCAGTGCAGCGGACCCCTGATTGGTCGTCCATCAGGGATGTAAGGTTCGACACGTTGAAAAGCCAGCAGATCATGGTCCGATCGAATCGGATCATGATCTGCACTCTTATTTGAGCATGATCTTTTCTGAAAACCGGGTCCCACTATTCCGGATCATGCCTCAGATCCAGCCCTGAAGTTCGCGCAATACCAGCTGGCGGATCACGTCCATGCCGGCGTCGCTGTCGTTCAGGCAGGGAATCGCCGCGAACTGTTCACCGCCATTGTGCCGGAAGATCTCGGCGTTTTCCTGCGCGATTTCTTCCAGCGTTTCCAGGCAATCGGCGGAGAACCCGGGCGTGACGACGGCGACGCGCCGCACGCCGTCCTTGGCGAGTTGCGCGACGGTCTTGTCGGTGTAGGGCTGCAGCCATTGGTCGAAGCCGAAGCGCGACTGAAATGTCAGGATCAGCTTCGACGCCTCAAGGCCCATGCGCTTTCGTAAGCTTTCGGTGGTCGCGATGCATTGCGCCTGATAGGGATCGCCCTGGTCGATGTATTTCTGCGGCATGCCGTGGAACGAGGCCACGATCAGCTCGGGCTGGAATGGCAAGGTCTTCAGATGCGCGTCGATCGAGACCGCCAGCGCCTCGATATAATCCGGATCGTCGTAATAAGGCGGCGTCACCCGCAAGGTGGGTTGCGCGCGCATATCGCCGAGCACGCGGAACACTTCGTCGCACACGGTCGCCGAGGTCGCGGCCGAATATTGCGGATAGAGCGGCACCACCAACAGCCGGTCGCAGCCTTGCGCCGTCAGGGCATCGATCCTTGAGCGGATCGACGGATTGCCGTAGCGCATCGCCCAATCCACCACGACATGGTCGTGGTCGGCGATCGACGCCGCGAGCTTGTCGGACTGTGCGCGCGTAATGGTCTTGATCGGGGACTCGTTTTTCTCGGCGTTCCAGATCTTCCGGTAGTCGCGCGCCTTGCGGCGGGGGCGGGTGCGCAGGATGACGCCGTTCAGCGCCAGCTTCCACAACAGTCCCTGATTTTCGATCACGCGCGGATCGGACAGGAATTCCTTGAGATAGACCCGCACGCCCTTCGCATCCGCGCTGTCGGGGGTGCCGAGATTGACCAGCAGAACGCCGACGCGCTGCGGACTGACGTCCGCCGCAGGTTTTGCACTTTCGATGGGAACGACCGTGGTCATGAGGTCCGTGGCTTGGCGCGTTGTACCGGCCTTGTCAAGATAATGGCCAGTTCGATACTGTCGAGCGTCAAGGCATCAACGCCATATAACCGCGCCTCGGGAGGAACCATGACGGCCGCCGAATGGTGCGTTTTCGGAACGCTGATGCTGTATCTGCTGACGATCGCATCGATCAAGTGGATCGGGTTTCGCCGCTTCGACAACGCCAGACCGCGCGATCCCGCGTTCTACGACGATCCGCTTCGGGCCCGCGCGCTGGGCGCGCACCAGAACGGCATCGAGGCGTTTCCGTTCTTCGCCGTCGCCGTGTTGCTGGCGGAATTTCGCGCCGGCCCCCAGCGCCTGATCAATGAACTCGCTATACTCTTCCTGATCGTGCGGATTGCCTACGTCTTCACCTATCTCGGCGATCGGCCGACGCTGCGCTCGATCCTGTGGAGCATCGGCTTTGCGATCAATCTCGCCATCTTCTTCATGCCGGCGATCCGAAGCCATTTGCCGATCTAGGTTCCGATTCAATTTTTTCACCCTGAAAGGTAAGCCGTCATGGCGAGCCAACGGGGCGGCCGAACTCACTTGAAATCCGTGGTTAAGACACCCGGATTTTCAGCGGTATCGATCAGGGTCACTCCTCAGCGCTGTCGCGCCAGCAGAGCGTCCAGCGACCAGCGGCCAGCCCCCACGATGAGAAGATAGACGCAAGCAAGCAGCATGGTGAAGTCCAGGCGCGCTTCGTGCATCATGCTCCAGAAGCCCGTGCGCTTGATGTCCTGAGCGAGGTGAAATATCCACACATCGCGTCCCAGCAGAATTGGAATTTTTGTCGAAACAAGCGCAACGATCATGACGATGATCAGCGGTATCGCAGCAAGCCGCGTAAACAGCCCGAGGATGATGAGCGAACCGCAGATGATTTCGACGATGCCGACGAAGGGTCCCATGGCATCGGGAAAAGGAATGCCGATTCTTGCGAACCGTCCCGCTCCCAGAACATCGGCAAAGACCAGCTTCTGGATGCCCTCCGGCAAAAAGACACAGAGCCCGACGAGAAGCCGCACCAGGATGGTCCAGCCGGATTCGCTGGTGCGCGGTATGTTGTTCAAGGTCACCGTGACATCCTTCATGCCAATTGCGACAGGGTGCCGGCACCGGCCAGGAGCACCACGACGATCCAGGGCGGCATCTTCCATACGGTGAGCAGCAGGAAGCCCGCGAGCGCCAGTGCGAAATCGCGCGGGGTCAAGACCGCGCTGGTCCAGACCGGGTTGTAGAGGGCCGCGCCAAGAATACCGACCACGGCCGCGTTGCTGCCGCGCATGGCGGCCTGGGCGCCAGGGCGTGTGCGCATCGCATCCCAGAACGGCAACATGCCATAGACGAGCAGCATGCCCGGAAGCAGCAACGCGACGAGGCCGATGGCTGCGCCGGCAACGCCGTTCGGCGCAGGACCCATCACTGCTCCAAGATAGGCGGCAAAGGTGAACAGCGGTCCCGGCACCGCCTGCGCCAATCCATAGCCTGCCAGGAACGCCTCGTTGGTGACCCATCCCGGCGTTACAACTTGCGCCTGAAGCAGAGGCAGCACGACATGGCCTCCACCGAAAACGAATGCTCCCGACCGGTAGAACGCATCGAACAAGGCGAGACCCTGAGAGCCGGTCGCAGCCGCAAGGATCGGAGGGATCAACAGCAATGCCGCGAAGAGTACGAGTGCGATGACACCGCCCCGCCGGGTGACCGGAAAATTCAGATGCCCGGAAACCGGCGCGACTTCCGCCCGGCAAAGCCAGAGGCCCGCGCATGCCCCAAGCGCAATCGCTGCGATCTGCCCGAACGACCCGACGAAAAAAACGACAATCGCAACCGCGGCGAGCGCGATGCCAGCTCGCGCCCGATCGGGCGTGAGGGTACGCGACATGCCCCAGATAGCTTGCGCGACCACCGCGGCAGCGACGAGCTTGAGGCCGTGCAGGAACCCTTCGGCAACCGGTCCCGTGAATGCGGCTGCGCCCATCGCAAAGGCGAACAGGATCAGGGCCGAGGGCATGGTGAAGGCGAACCACGCAGCAAGGCCACCCGAAAGCCCGTTACCGCGAAGAACGCCGAGAGAAAAGCCGACCTGGCTTGAGGCCGGTCCCGGAAGAAACTGACACAGCGCGACAAGGTCGCCATAGGCGGTCTCGTCGAGCCATTTGCGCCGCACCACCAGCTCATCCCGGAAGTACCCCAGATGAGCGATGGGGCCGCCGAAAGAGGTCAGGCCCAGCTTCAGGAATGCCGTGAAGATTTCGCTCACGCGGCCCTCGGGAGCATCGCTGGTCATCGGCGGGCACCGGCAATCGGCCTCAGCGCTTCATCGCTTCGCCGGTAAATTCCCGGACCCGGAGCTTCGCCAATGCGAGCCCCTGCTTGCCCAGTTTGGTTGCCTTGTAGAGCTTGCGCCCGACACTTCCCTGGCGCTGCACACGCGAAGTCAGATAGCCCTTGCGTTCCATTCCATGAAGCATCGGGTACAAAGTACCGGGACTGAGCCGGTAGCCGTGGCGCGCCAACTCGTCGATCATCCACTGGCCATAGATTTCCTGCTCTGCGGCATGATGCAGGATATGCAGCCGGATAAAGCCGGTGAGCAGGTCGTTGAACTTCATGGTCCAGATTCATGCGATTCGGCCCGGATATCGATGGACGATATCGGGAACCGATACTGCCGCCAAGCGTTTCCGCTCGCAATGTAGGCCCGAGGAGATGATAGTGGCTTCAGTATCCGACAGAAACGAGGCGGTCCGGCGAAAATAAACTCATCAAGCAGCGCGCGATGGCCTGTTCCGGAGAAATGCCCCGTTTGTGACATCGTTCGATCTAGACTATCGCATTTCGATAGTGCAACTCGGCAGCTGGTCAATTCAGTCGTTACGACGGAGAGTTCTCATGACAATTGATCGGCGCCGGCTGCTGCAGACCGGGGGAATGACAGCGCTGTCGGCAGCGCTCCCCAACCGGATAGAGGCTCAGTCTTCCGCCAGCCCATCCGCACCGCCCCAGGGCGCGGCAGATCACACGATCCGGATCGGCAACGGCCTCGTCGAATTGGCGCCGGATCGCATCATTTCCACCACCACCTATAGCGGGCAGTTTCCCGGCCCCCTGCTGCGCTTCAAGGAAGGCCGGCAGGTCGTTGTCGATATCCACAACGACACCGATACGCCGGAGCAGTTGCACTGGCATGGGCAGACCCTGCCGGTCGATGTGGACGGAGCTTCAGAGGAAGGAACCCCCTTTATCCCGGCGCATGGCATGCGCCGGATTGTCTTTACGCCGGGGCCGGCTGGATTGCGGTTCTATCACACGCATCTCACGCCCGGCGCCGATCTGTCCGGCGGGCAATATGGCGGACAGGTAGGTACGGTCTACATCGAGCCGAAACATGAACCGGGCCGCTACGATCGCGAAGTATTTTTGATGCTCAAGGAATTCCAGCCGGCGCTCAGCCGCGGCGGCGATATGGACATGGATTTTCTGGCGCGCGCAACGCGGGTCAAGGCGCTGGAAGACGCCGGCGAGTCAGCCATGCGCGCCTCACTGGCCAAGGGCATGCCGCACGGCTTCGAGGTCGGTTACAGCCTGTTCTCGATCAATGGCCGCATGCTGGGTCACGGCGATCCCATCCGCGTGAAGACAGGTGAACGTGTCCTGTTTCACATCGTCAACGGCAGCGCGACCGAAATCCGCAGCCTGGCTTTACCCGGGCACAGCTTTGAAGTGATCGCGTTGGACGGCAATCCCGTCCCGACACCCAAACTGGCACCCGTCCTCTGGCTCGGGACCGCCGAACGCATCTCGGCGGTGGTTGAGATGAATCATCCCGGCGTATGGGTGATGGGCGACCTTGCGGACGACGACCGCACAAGGGGCATGGGCATCGTGATCGAATATGCGGGGAAAACCGGAAAGCCCAAATGGACCAAGCCAGCTCCGTCTAAATGGGACTACACGCTTTTCGGAAGAGCCGGTGCCGACGGAAAAGCACCGGATGAAACCATCGAGATGACGTTCACCAAAAACAACGCGGCCAGGCAAGGCTTCAACGAATGGCGCATCAACGATGTCGCGTTCTCAATGGATAAAATGCAGCCGATGTTTCATCTGCGCCGGGGCAAGCGCTATCGGCTGCGCATGAGCAATGCCAGCGACGATATTCATCCGGTCCATCTGCACCGTCACAGCTTCGAACTGACCCGGATTGCGGGAAAAGCCACCGGCGGGATCATGAAGGATGTCGTGATGCTGGGTGGCTACCAGCAGGTGGAAGTCGACTTTGTCGCGGACAATCCCGGTTTGACCCTGTTCCACTGCCATCAACAATTGCATATGGATTTCGGGTTCATGGCGCTGTTCGATTACATCTAGTTCAAATCTGCAAGCGTCGTCTGATCCTCTCGATACGGCGTCGCAATCACACTTTCCAACACTCCAAGCGCGTCCCTTGTGCCATCGCGCAGCAACGCCGAAGGTACAAAAATGGAAGGCGATGAAATGTTTTTTTGTTGTCTAGCATCGAAGACGTAGCCATCTGTATCGGACCTAACGCATTGCGCGTGAAGGAGACATTTCATGAGTGATGTCAGCAGAAAAGCTCATTGGGAAAGTGTCTACACCACCAAAGGCGAAAGGGAAGTGAGTTGGTTCCAGGAAAATCCCGCGCCATCCCTCGAACTGATCGCACTGGCAGGTCTTTCCACCGATGCAGCGATCATCGATATCGGAGGCGGCGCATCACGACTGGTTGACGCGCTTGTCGAGCGGAAAATTGGGAAGATTACGGTTTTGGATCTGTCCGCCGCCGCTCTCGATGCGGCAAGGGAACGTCTTGGCGATAGAGGCGCTGACGTCAAATGGGTGGTTGCAGATGTCACCGCCTGGGAGCCATCCCGAACTTACGATCTGTGGCACGACCGCGCTGCGTTTCATTTCCTCACCGATGCTTCCGATCGTTCCGCCTATGTCGGTCATCTGAAGAAGGCCGTCAGGCCCGGTGGACACGTTATCATAGGCAGCTTTGCACTGGATGGACCTGAACGGTGCAGCGGCCTGCCGGTCATGCGTTATGATGCGGGCATTCTTGGTGCAGTGCTTGGAACCGAGTTCAACTTGCTGGATTCCCGGCGCCATGACCACACCACCCCTTGGGGGGCCGTGCAGCGATTTCAGTTCAGCACTTTTCGGCGGGTCGCTTGCTAATTCGGCTGCGCCGCGCGGCCGCCAGCCGCCATCCCCTGCGCGGCCGGCCTCCATCTCACATCGGCCCACGGGTTGACGGCTTCAACATCGTTCGACAACTTTGGTGCCCGGCTCCGGAACAAAATCTGTCCGCTCGCCCGCCGAAGATGCCTTGGCGCCGAACCCGATCCGCTAGGCGGAGGTAATAGCACGGTCTATTTCGCCCAAAGGAGAACCCCGATGAATGAACAAGAGGAACTTCGGTATAGGCATCTGATGGATCGCCGCACATTCGTGGGTATGGCGGCTGCCGGCGCGGCCATCCCGCTTCTGCAGGGCGCTGCCGCCGCGCAGCCCACGCCAAAGGTTCGAAACGTCGTCCTTGTGCACGGGCTTTTTGCCGACGGGTCATGCTGGTCTGAGGTCATCGCAAGGCTCCAGTCGAAGGGTATCGGGGCCACTGCCGTGCAGAACCCGCTGACGACGCTGCAGGATGCAGTGGAAGCGACGCAACGCGCTCTCGCCCTGCAGCAGGGGCCGACCGTACTCGTCGGTCACTCCTTCGCCGGCATGATCATCACCGAAGCCGGTGTAGATCCCAAGGTTTCGGCCCTTGTCTATGTCGCGGCGCGCGCACCCGACGCAGGCGAGGATTACACCGCGCTGGCCAAGCAGTTTCCGGCCCCGCCGGCCTCTGCCGGCATCGTCTGGTCCAACGATGAGGGACAGTTGAGCGAGGAGGCCTTTTTGCGCGACTTTGCCGGTGATCTTCCTGCAGAAAAGGCGCGCGTGCTCTACGCCGTTCAAGCGCCGTTCAAGCGGACCTTGCTGGCCGGCAAAACGACCCACGCAGCATGGCGATCAAAGCCGAGCTGGTATGCCGTGTCCACGGAAGACCGGACCATTAATCCGGATCTCGAACGGTTCATGGCGAAGCGCATGGGCGCGAAGACGATCGAGATCAAGGCGAGCCATCTCTCCCTGATATCGCAACCCGACACGGTCACAAATCTGATCCTGGAAGCGGCCGGACACGCATAGGCGGTGGCGCTGGACAAAAGCCGAAAAAACGCTTCCGGCACGGGTGGATTTTGTCGCGGAGGTCGGCGGCTGCCTGTGAGGATGCCTTCCACGACGGACTTCCGGCTACCGCAGCGTCGGCGCGGTAACCGGAATGTCCACCCGTCTCGCAGCGAGGGAGATCAGTTCGTTGCGAACCGCGGTGAGGTGCAGCCGCCGCAAACCCACGGCCACGACCAGTCCGCAACCTTGCCCTTGTTGGCTTCGACGTAAGGGCTCCAAGCCCTCGGCGGTAAGGCCTTGCTCTTGTAGACGATGCTGAACTGTCCGTCGGCCTGGACCTCGCCGATCATGACCGGCTTTGCCATGTGGTGGTTGCTGCCCATCGCGACCTCGAATCCCGAGGGCGATTTGACTTTCTGGCCGATCATTGCCTGGCGAACCGCTTCCACGTCGGTCGTTCCTGCCTGCTGCACCGCCTGCACCCACATGTGGAACAGGATGTAAGCCAACTCCATGGGATCGTTGGTGACGCGCTTGGGATTTTTGGTGTAGGCGCGCCACTTCGCGATGAACGCCTTGTTCTCCGGCGTGTTCACCGACTGGAAGTAGCTCCAGGCCGCGAGATGCCCGACCAGAGGCTTGGTGTCGACGCCAGCGAGTTCCTCCTCCCCGACCGAGAACGCAATCACAGGGATTTCGGTGGCTTTGATGCCCTGGTTACCCAGTTCCTTGTAGAACGGCACATTGGCGTCGCCATTGACCGTCGAGATTACCGCGGTCTTCTTGCCGGACGATCCGAATTTCTTGATGGCCGCCACTTCGGTCTGCCAGTCGGAGAATCCGAACGGCGTATAGTTCTCCATGATGTCTTCGTCCTTCACGCCCTTGGTCTTGAGAAAGGCGCGGATGATCTTGTTGCTGGTGCGGGGATAGACGTAATCCGTGCCTTCCAGCACGAAGCGCTTCACCTCGCCGCCTTCCTTGCTCATCAGATATTCGACGGCCGGGACCGCTTTGTTATCGGGTACGGAACTGCCATAGAAAATATTGTAGGAAGCCTCCTCGCCTTCATATTCGAGGGGATAGAACAACAGCCCGTTCAGTTCCTCGAACACCGGCAGGACGGATTTGCGGGACACCGAGGTCCAGCAGCCGAACACCGCGGCGACCTTGTCCTTGACCAGCAGTTCGCGGGCCTTTTCCGCAAACAGAGGCCAATTCGACGCCGGATCGACAACGATCGGCTCGATCTGCTTTCCGAGCAGGCCGCCCTTGGCGTTGACGTCAGCGACCTCCATCAGCATCAGGTCCTTCAGGATGGTTTCGCTGATCGCCATCGTGCCGGACAGCGAATGGAGTATGCCAATCTTGATGGTGTCTTCGGCCTTCGCATGGTTCACACCAGATCCGAGAATGGCGAGAACGGCGGCCGCGGCGGAAAGCCAGCGTTGTCGAACGGTGCTCATAACTGCTCCTGTGTGGTTCGATGATCGGGAGCACAGCGACGCGGCTCCCGTTTGTCTGTCAGTGGCCTGACGCTCGCACGGCGGATGGACGGTACCGAGAGCCACCGCGGTAAAATGCGAAAGCACCATCGAAAGACGTTTCGATGGGCACCGTTCAATGTCGGCTGCCCAGCAGATGGACGAAAGCAGAGGGTTTTGGGCAGTCCCTGCATTCGGGGTGAGCAGCCACCGGCACGACCGGCCGTCATGAGTCCAGTTGCTGGCAAACCGGGGGGACCAGTCTGTTTCGACGGAAAAACCGGCTGACAGCGGCCAAAATCGCATCAAAACTCGCCGTACTGGACTCATAACTGGCCCAACCCTTGCTCCGATCCGGGACGCCGAAACCCACGCAGTGCGGTGACCATGCAGATATCCGTTCTCCTCGACCGGTCGCGGCCCGAGTCGCTGACGACGCAGATGGTCGATCAGATTCGCGATGCGATCCGCTGTGCGCGGATCGCGCCGGGTTCGCGCCTGCCATCGTCTCGCCGGCTGTCGGAACAACTGGCGATATCGCGCAACACCGTGATGCGCGCCTATGACCTGCTGTTGATGGAGGGGATCGTCGAGTCGCGTCCGGCTTCGGGGATTTATGTCGCCGAGCAGCAGCCCCGCCCTGCGGCGACCGCTGCCCCGGCATTGGCCGCCGACGAACAGATGCTGCAGCCGCGCATGCCGATGCCTCTGCGTCCGCGAACGGCGCAAGCGCCGACCCACTCAAACCGCAACCGGCTGCTGTTTGACTTCTTTCCGGGACGTCCGAGCGCCGATTTATTTCCGCTTAAAACCTGGCGTCGCCTGCTGCAGGCAAATCTTTCCCATGGCGGGGCCGCCGGTCTGACGCAGTACGGCGAGCCCGCAGGACTCCCGGCGCTGCGCACCGCGATCGCAAATCATCTGGCGGCAGCGCGTGGCATCATGGCCGATCCAAGCCGCATCGTGATCGTGTCCGGAATCCAGGAGGGGCTGACGATCGCGGCGCGGCTTTTCCTGAGCCGCGGCGCGCTCAGTATCGTTGAGGATCCGTGCTACCTCGGCGCCGCAAAAGCCTTCGAAGCCGCCGATGCCGAAGTCACCAGCGTCGCCGTCGATCAGGACGGATTAAATCCGGAGTTGCTGCCGCAGCGGACGGCATCTCTGTTGTACATGACGCCGTCGCACCAATATCCGACAGGCGCAACGCTCTCGGCAGCGCGGCGCACGGATATCGTCGCCTGGGCACGGCGCTATGGCTGCTACATCATCGAGGACGATTATGACTGCGACATCCGATACCTCGGATCGCATCTGCTGCCGCTGGCGGCGCTGGCGCCGGATTGCACCATCTATATGGGGACGTTTTCCAAGTCGCTCGGCGCCGGATTGCGGTTGAGTTACATGGTGGTCCCGGAGCGGATTGCGGAAGCCTTCTGCAACGAGAAATCCCTCATCAACAGCGGCAACCCCTGGCTTGAGCAGGCAGCACTCGCGGACTTCATGCACAGCGGCAGTTACGCCGCGCATCTGCTTCGGGTCCGCTCCCACTACAAGGACAATCGCGATTGTCTGGTCGCCGCGATGCGCCGCAACTTCGGAGAAGTCCTGATCGATGGCGACATCGGAGGCCTGCATGTGCTGTGGCATCTTCCGCCGGGCATCCCGGACGCCGTGACGGTCGAAACGCTCGCGCTGCGCGCGCGCGTCGGCGTGTACTCATTCGGCTCCGCGCGGGTCAGCTTTCAGCGGCGCACGGCGTTCACCGCGCGGTCGATCATCCTCGGCTATGCCGCGCTGTCGCCGAAGCAGATCGAAAAGGGCATCGCGCGGCTGTCGGACGCCATCGATGACGCGATCGACGACCCCGCAACCGACATGGCGGCATTTTTCTCAGACCAGTCCGCGCGACTTCCTCCGGCGCCCTTATCGAGGCAGCAGCTGGCCCCACGATATCGGCAGCAACCGGTTCTACGCAGCCGGTCGGCTCCTCGTGCATCTTCGGCAGGAAACTTCACGCGACAAGGTTCCGCGCCAATGCCGGTTTTGAAGAGCATCTACCGCTATCCGATCAAGGGATTGAGCGCCCAGCCGCTGACGCGCGTCGACATCCACGCCAAAAAGCCTTTCCCGCACGATCGCATCTTTGCTCTCGTGCGCCCCGGAGCTCCGTTCGACGTCGGTCAGCCGCGATGGGGCAAGAAAGGGCTATTTGTGATGTTGATGCTTGAAGAAGCGTTGGCGCGGGTTCGAACGACGCTTGACGTGGAGACCATGCAACTAACGATCGCGCAAGACAACCGGCAGCTTCTGATCGCCGATCTGAATGACGAAGGTGAGCGCGCCAGGGTGGAGCAGTTCTTCTGGCAACTGCTTCCGACGTTCCGCAGTCCGCCAATTCTCGTGCGTTCGCCCGACGGGCATTTCATGGACAAGCCCGACAATGTCATCTCGCTGATCAACCTGGCGACGGTCCGAAGTCTTGAGCAGCAATGGGGTATAAAAATCGATCCGCTTCGATTTCGGGCCAACCTCTACATCGATGGAGCCAGACCCTGGGAAGAGTTCGAATGGATCGGCAGCGACATTCGGATCGGCGACGGGCTATTTCGCGCCGACCGGCGCAACGGCCGATGCGGCGCGACCAATGTCGATCCAGAGACCGGCCGCCGGGACCTTGACCTGCCCGGCTCCCTGCGGGCCACGTTCGGACACAAGGAATTGGGAATTTATCTGATCGCGCGGGAGTCGTGCCAGCTCACCATCGGTGCCCATGTCGCCACACCCGATAGCGTCACGACGGCCCGCATCCCGCTTCCGCTTGTTCGAGAGCCGCAAGTCGAACAGCAGAAATTCATATGCGGCGGCTGCTATTTCATCTACGAGCCGTCTTCGGGATTGCCTGACCAGGCGATCGCCTCGGGCACGCCGTTCGCCAAAATCTCGTCCGACTGGCGTTGCCCGGATTGCGGAACGGAGAAGACGACGTTCCGGCCCTATGTCGAACCCGATCGTCACCAAAGCGTCACCAAACGGCAGATCATCTAGAGCGAGATGGCTTTTCGTCAAATCGCCATCTCGCTCTATCTTTTTGTTCGAGCATGATCTTTTTCGGAAAACCGGTACCCACTTTTCCGGATCATGCTCTAGGCGTGCCGTGCGACCCTGGAATATCCTGGGGAATGCCGCACATCGCGGCATAATCGCGGCGCGTGTTCTTCTTCCCGCTCCAGCTCAGGGGTAACTGCGCCAGCGGTTTGCTGCAGGTCGCAAGCTTAGCTGCCAGCGACCAGAACAGATAGGAGAGACGCGCATAGGCCATCCCCTCAAGGCTGGCCACGGAAGCGCCCGGCGGAATCGAAAACATCTCGACGCCGATGATCGGACCTTCGTCGACCCGGGCGACCATGACATGCGCGGTGGCGCCGAATTCAGCGGCGCGTTGGTAGAGCGCAAAATGCGCGGGCGCCCAGCCGCGATAGGCCGGCGGTCCCGGATGAAAATTGTAGGCGCCGTAGCCGAGCTGATCGAGCACCTTCGCCGGCACGATGACGCTGGTAGCAAACGCGATCAATCGCGCGCCCGCGAGCGTGTCCGGCTCCAGCGCGTTCAGATCCGCCGGCAATTCGACGGGGATGATTGTCAGGCATGGATTGTGTGTCGACAGAACGGTCATGAAAACCGGCCGCTCCAACGCGCTGCTCAGCAGGATGATGGTATCGAGCATGGCATCTCTTCCGCAGCGTTGGCCCTTCTCGCGCGACACTGTGCCGCTGCCGCCGTTAAAAAGTTGTTAACCATGTGTCGGATGTGCGCCTCGGCGAAACTCATGCAAAATTTACCATGGACGCTTACGACGGATTATCGGCCTGGAACGGATGAGGATTCCGCTTTGTCAAACATCATGAGCATCTTGTCTTCGAGCTACGCGTCGGCTGCGCAGACCCAGAGCCTCATCCCTCTCGGAGCCAAATTCGCTCCCGTCGATCCGACCAAATATCAGGGCACCTGGACCGGCAAGGACCCTTTCGGCCAGCCTTTTTCGCTCAAGATCACCGATGTCTCCGGCTACCGGGCCAATGTAACGTTCCAGAGCTCCAGCGGCCTGCAATATGCGAAGGTGTTTATTACCGCCAACAATTCGTTTCGCATCGGCAATTCCAGCTTTACGCTGTCGTCGACGGCAGGCACGGCGCAGCTCAACACCGTGGTCACGGATTCCACAACCGGTATTCAAACGGTGCAGCAATCCACCGCTACATTATCCACCTAGACGTCTCCCCTGCGAAGAATGACTTAAGCCGCGGCCGGCCGCGGTCGTAACCCGCCGATGTTTCGTCGAGCGGATGTTTCGCGCCCGGAATCGTCGCCATCCATCGAGGCACCGGCGACGCTTCGCCGTCTTTCGCGAGCGCATCGTTCGCCCGCGCATCTCCGAACGAAAACCCGGTTCCCGCTTTCCCGATCATGCGCCGCAGCGTTGTCGAGCGAATGCCTGCGCCGCATTTTGACGCAGCGTGCGTCCTGCGTCGCGTGAGGAAATGCGTCAAAACAAAGACGCAGCACCGCGACCGACGATTGCATTGCGCTGATGACAAACTAGCGATGCGGCGATAGCCTCCAGCAAAATAAAACAGATGGGAGGCGTGACATGCCAGACGCAATGGTCGCAGCATCTGCTTTGGACGCGACGAACGGCGGTGCGACGCACGAGGTCGACGTCGCGGTGGTGGGCGCCGGCTTTGCCGGTCTCTATCTTCTGCATCGGCTGCGCAAGGCCGGCTTCACAACGATGGTGTTCGACGAGGCCGACGACGTCGGCGGCACCTGGTACTGGAACCGGTATCCCGGCGCACGCTGCGACATTCAAACCATCGACTACGGCTACAGCTTCGATCCGGAACTCGAGACCGCGTGGAAATGGTCGGAGAAATACGCGACCCAGCCCGAAATCCTTCGCTATCTTGGTTTCGTCGCCGACCGCTATGATCTGCGGCGCGACATCCGCTTTCATACCAAAATCACGGCAGCGACGTGGGATCAGGCCGCGGAACGCTGGCGGCTCACGACCGACAAGGGCGCAGCGATATCCTGCCGCTACTACATCATGGCCACCGGCTGTCTCTCCGCGCCCAAGCCGCCGGAGATCGAGGGTGTCAAAGACTTCAAGGGCGAGATCTATTTCACCGGCCGCTGGCCGCACCACGAGGTCAAGCTCGCCGGCAAGCGCGTCGCGGTTATCGGCACCGGATCATCCGGGATCCAGGCGATCCCGCTGATCGCCGAGCAGGCGGCGCATCTGACTGTGTTCCAGCGCACCGCAAGCTTTGCGCTTCCTGCCTACAATGGCCCTCCGTCAGCGGATCGCGCTGCCTTGCTGGAAGGCGACCGCGCCGGCTACCGTGAGCAGGCCCGCTGGTCGATGGCAGGCGTGCCGTTTCCGCCGGCGACGGTCGTGAGCTGGCAGCTGAGCGATGCCGAGCGCCGCGAACGCTTCGAGAAGGCGTGGGCCGCCGGCGATCTCGTCCACATACTGACCCAGCTCTGGGCCGACCAGGGCGTCGACGTCCAGGGCAACGCGCTGCTCGCCGAACTGATCCGCGAGAAAATCCGCGAGATCGTCAAGGACCCGGAGACGGCGGCGGCGCTGAGTCCTCACGACCATCCGTTCGGTTCGAAGCGTCCCTGCCTCGATACCAACTACTACGCCACCTACAACCGTCCCAACGTTACCCTGGTGAACCTGCGGCAGGAGCCGATCACATCGATCACGGCCTCCGGCATCAAGACCGACAAGCGCAGCTTCGACGTCGACGTCATCGTGTTCGCCACCGGCTTCGACGCCATGACCGGCGCGATCATGGCCGTGCATCCGATCACCGGCCGCGGCGGGAAGTCGCTGTCCGACGTCTGGGCCAAGGGCCCGCAGAGCTATCTCGGGCTTACCGTGGCCGGCTTCCCCAATTTGTTCATGATTACCGGCCCGGGCAGCCCGTCGGTGCTGTCGAACATGGCGGTGTCGATCGAGCAGCATGCCGACTGGGTGGTCGACCGGCTTGAGGCGATGCGGGAGGCCGGTTTCTCCACGATCGAGGCGACCGCGACGGCGCAGGCCGGCTGGGCGCAACACATGGCCGACTGTTCAACGCTCACGCTGCATCGGCTGGCGAATACCTGGTACACGGGCGCCAACGTACCCGGCAAGGCGCAGGGTGTGATGCCCTATACCGGCGGCGTCGGCCCCTACCGCAGCATCTGCAACGAGGTCGTCAGCCGCGGCATGCTCGGTTTCCGGCTCACCGGCCCCAACGTCGCCGAGCAATGCAACGATGGCGAGATCGTCCGCCTGCAACCGGATGTACGCCTGGTGCTGAACATGCTGGCGGACATGAAGTTGCCGCCGATCGAGTCGATGGGAGTCCAGGGCGCGCGGGCCTTTGTCGCGCAATTCAATGCCGGCCGCCCGGCCGGCCGGCCGGTCGGCGAAGTCATCGACGGCACGCTCCCCGGCGCCGATGGTCCGCTGCCCTATCGCCTCTATCGTCCGGCAGCGCCGGGGCCGCATCCGGTCGTGGTCTATTTCCATGGCGGCGGCTGGGTCTTGGGCGACGAGCAATCCGACGATCCGTTCTGCCGCGACATGTGCCGGCGGACCGGGATGATCTTCGTCAGCGTCGGTTACCGGCATGGGCCCGAACACCCGTTCCCGGCGGCGGCGGAGGATGGCTACGCGGCGGCAAAGTGGATCGCCGAGCATACCGCGGAGCTCGGCGGCAGACCGGGACCGATCCTGGTCGCGGGCTGGAGCGCCGGCGGCAATATCGCTGCCGTCACCTGCCAGTTGGCGCGCGACCGCGGCGGCCCGCAGATTGCAGGCCAGCTTCTGCTGTGCCCGGTCACCGACTGCAATTTCGACCGGCCCTCTTACCGCGAAAACGCGGAGGGCTATTTCCTGACGCGGTCGCTGATGGACTGGTTCTGGGAGATGTACTGTCCGCCCGGCGCCCGAACCGACCCGCGCGTCTCGCCCCTGCGCGGCAAACTGGCGGGCTTGCCTCAGGCGTTCGTGGTGACCTGCGAATTCGATCCGCTGCGCGACGAGGGTATCGCCTACGCGCAGGCGCTGGCTGCCGCCGGCGTTCCGGTCGAGCAACTCGACGCACGCGGCCACATGCACTCGTCCTTTACCATGGTCGACGTGGTGATCACCGGCGTCAGCGGACGCGCGAAGATGGCCGAAGCCTTGCGCCGGTTCGCCGGGCTTGCCCCGCAAAGCCGACAGGCTGACGAGGGGGCCAGATCGGACGGCCTCGCCGCGTAAAAACGCCGCGGCTTGGCTCTAGAAGCAGGTGACCCGCTCGGCGGTGACGTAGCCGAGCAGCAGGCCGACGCCAAACAGCAGCACCAGTGCCGCCGCGCCGAATTCGATACCGCGCATGATCAAGGCACCGCCGCCCTCGCTGGCGCCGCTCAGGCGTTGCGCCAGGCCGCGTGCGGATACCGTGATGACGGCGATGGTCGCCACCGTGATCGCGGTACCGAGCCCCATCACGAAGGTCGCGACGACGCCGGCCCAGAACAATCCCTGCGCCAGCGCGAACACCAGAACCAGGATCGCGCCCGAGCAGGGCCGGACGCCGACCGCAAAAATCGCGGCAAAGCCGCGCCGCCAGCCGCCGGGACCGGCGAGCTCGCTCGGGTCGGGACCGTGGGAGTGGCCGCAATGCTCGTCATGGACATGGGCATGGGCATGGTTGTGATCGTGGTCATGACGGTCGTGATCGCGCCCGTGGTCATGCGCCAGGCTCGCATAGGCAGGAGCATGGGAATGGTCGTGGTCATGATGATCATGATGCTGCGCGGCGACCGCCATCGCCGGCACCAGTTGCGGCGGCCGCAGCGCGTGCAGGAATCCGCCGCCCTTGGTCCAGACCAGCCGGGCGCCGAACGCCGCGATCAAGGCGTAGCTCGCGATCTCGATCATGCGTTCAGCCCCGCACATGGTCCTGGCGGTGGCATTGAGCAGCCACGCGCAAATCCCGACCATCACCACCGCGACCAGCGACTGCATCAGCGCGGAGGCAAACGACAGCGCGATGCCGCGCCGCGCGGTTTCGCGGTTGGCGACCAGATAGGAGGAGATCACCGACTTGCCGTGGCCCGGCCCGGCGGCGTGAAAGATGCCGTACGCAAACGAAATCGCCAGCAGCGTCCAGACCGCCGACCCGTCGGACTTCGCGGCGCGAATGGTCGAGGACATCTGGCGGTAGAATTCCGATTGCTTGGCGAGCAGCCATCCGACGATGCCGCTCGGCGGAACCTCGGCGCCGGTCGGGCGCGGGCCGCCGAACGGCGTCTGCGCCATCAGGAGATGCACCGCGCCGTCGAGCATCAGAACCGCCAACACCAGCGCGATACAGATCGTCAGCCCGCGCCCGAAATGGAAGCGAAAATGGGATTCAGGGCTCATGGGCACTCCACCTTGATCTTGTTGGCGAACATCGCGCCAAAGTTCGAATTTGCGCCGCTCAGGAAGTTCTGCTCGCCGATCTTCTGTGCATTCGCGGTGCCGTCGCTCGGCCGCTGGAATGTCATCTGACAGGCGGCGGGAGCCTCGACCAGCCTGACCGGATCCTTGTCGGCGAAGGTGAAATCGATGAAGAATTCCGGATCGAACACATCCAGCACCAGTTCGCGGGGCTTGACCGGGGCCTTCAGCATCAAGGTGAAATGCAGCGTCAACCTGCCATCCTTGTAGTCAAGGTAGTAGTCGACCGGCTCCTGGAATTTCGCTTTCTTGCCGTCGGCCTTGGCGAAGGTAAAGTAATTGTATTCCTTCAGCGATTCGACATTGGTCTGCGCCAGCGGTGCCAGTTCCTCGCGGCTGTAAACGCCCTTGGTCCTGGTCTCGAGGCCCTGCAAGGCATAGGTCGCGAACATGTCGTCGAAGGTCCAGGCATGGCGCACGCCTGACATCGAGCCGTCGGGGGCGTAGATCAATTCGCTGGTGGCCGTGATCCAGACATGCGGATGCGCCTGCGCAACCGATCCGCCGAAGCCGAGCGCGCCGGCCAGCAGCAGCAGAGCAAGCAACCGGCGCAGCGCTGAGTTCACCTTGGGCGGACCTTTCATGTCAGGCGGCTTCGGACGTTTCCAAAAGGCCGCGACGGCGGAGCAGCGCGTCGGGCTCCGGCTCGCGGCCGCGGAACGCGACATAGGCGTCTTCGGGATCGCGCGAGCCGCCCGACGAATAGATGTCGTCGTGCAGGCGTTTGGCGACGGCGGGATCGAAAATGTTGCCGGCCTCCTCGAAAGCCCCGAACGCATCGGCATCCATCACCTCGGACCACATGTAGCTGTAGTAGCCCGAGGCATAGTGATCGCCGGAGAAAATGTGGCCGAACTGCTGCGGCCGGTGCCGCAGCGAAATTTCCGCGGGCATGCCGATCTTTTCCAGCTCACGGCGTTCGAACGCCCGCACATCCTGGCTCGCCGACGCCGGCTGGGTGTGGAATTCCAGATCGATCAGCGCCGAGGAGACGAATTCCACGGTGGCAAAGCCCTGGTTGAATTTGCGCGCGGCAAGGAAGCGCTTCAATAGATCGTCCGGCAGCGGCTCGCCGGTCTGGTAATGCCGCGCGAATTGCCGCAGCACCTGCGGCTGCTCCTGCCAGTGCTCGTAAAGCTGCGAGGGCAGCTCGACGAAATCGGTGAACACATTGGTGCCGGACAGCGACGGATAGGTCACGTCCGACAGCATCCCGTGCAGGCCGTGGCCGAATTCGTGGAACAGGGTCCGCGCATCGTCCGGCGACAACAGCGAGGGCTGGCCTTCGGCGCCCTTGGTGAAATTGCAGACATTGATGATCAGGGGGGCGACGTCGCCGTCGAGCTTCTGCTGGTCGCGCAGCGAGCTCATCCAGGCGCCGGAGCGCTTGGAGGGCCGGGTGAAGTAGTCGCCGTAGAACAGCGCCTGATGCTTGCCCGCGCGGTCCTTGACTTCCCAGACCCGCACGTCCGGATGCCAGACCGGAATGTCCTTGCGCTCGGAGAAGGTGAGGCCGAACAGGCGGGTGGCGCAGTCGAAGGCGGCATCGATCAGGTGGTCGAGCACGAGATAGGGCTTGATCGCGGCGTCGTCGAAATTGGCTCTGGCCTGCCGCAGCTTTTCGGCGTAGTAGCGCCAGTCCCACGGCGCCAGCGCGAAATTGCCGCCCTCCTCCGCCACCAGCGCCTGCAGATCGTCGCGATCCGCCAGCGCGCGGGCGCGCGCCGGCTTCCAGACCCGCTCCAGGAGGCCGCGCACCGCCTCGGGCGTTTTGGCCATCGAATCCTCCAGCCGATAGGCGGCGAAGGTCGGATAGCCCAAAAGCTTCGCGCTCTCCTCGCGCAGGCGCAGGATCTCGACAATGGTGGCGTTGTTGTCGTTGGCATTGTTGTTGTCGCCGCGCGCCGTAAAAGCCCGGAACACCTTTTCGCGCAGGTCGCGCCGGCTGGCGCTTTTGAGGAACGGTTCGACGAAGGACCGCGACAGCGTCATGATCGCCTTGCCGGCCATGCCGCGCTCGTCGGCGGCAGCCCGGGCCGCCGCGATAAAGGTCTCCGGCAGCCCGTCGCGATCGGCCTCGCCAAGCTCCATGAACCATTCCTGCTCGTCGCCGAGCAGATGATGGCTGAACGCAGTGCCGAGATGGGCCAGCCGCTCGTTGATCTCGGCCATCCGCTTCTTGGCCGCCTCGTCGAGCCCGGCGCCGGCGCGATGGAAGCGGGTATAGGTGCGCTCCAGGAGGCGCATCTGCTCGGCGGTCAATCCGAGGCTGATGCGGTTATCGTGCAATAGCGCGATCCGGCCGAACAGCACCGCGTTCATCATGATCGGATTCCAGTGCCGCGCCATCCGTAACGACACCTCCTTGTCGATCTCCAGCAGCGCCGGATTGGAATGCGCCGACACCAGGTCGTTGAACACCGCCGAAACCCTGGCGAGCAGCCTGCCCGAGCGCTCCAGCGCGGTGATGGTGTTGGCGAAGTCCGGCACGGAGGGGTCGTGGGTGATGGCGGCGACCTCGGCGGCGTGATCGGCGAACGCCTGCTCGAAGGCGGGGAGGAAATGCTCGGGCTCGATATCGGCGAAGGGCGGGGTCTCGCACGGCGTCTGCCACGCCATCAGCAGCGGGTTGGCTGGCGCCTGCGAGGTGACCGTCGTCTGCAAGGTTTCTGACATCAAAAAATCCCGTTTGCGTCCCGATTGAACGAGGCAAGTTATATCACGCGATGGGGCTTTTTTGGGCCTTTTGCGCTTGATAGCGGGGGCCTTTTCAGAGAGATTGCCGACCATAAAAGGACCCTTGCCCCATGAGCTTGCAGCCCGCCCCGACCGCCGCCCGCCAGATCATCTGGCCGACCGTTATCACCGTCATCAGTGCGGCGATCCTGATCGGCGCCGAAGTGTTCGGCGCGGCGTTTGCCGGAGGCTGGGCGCTCGCGATCCTGTTCGGCCTCGACGACACCGGCGCGCACATTCTGCAGGCCGTGTTGTTTGCGATCGGCGTCTTCATCATGGCGGCGTTCATCCGCGCCGCACAGCGCGTCGAGCCGTTTACGCGACGCGCGTAACTCCGCCGGGCTGCGGAAGCGGCGCGCTGACGCGCGCTTCGTTGAAAAACTTAACGTCCGTTCACATTCAACGCTGCCGCAACGTCGCTTGCGCGCGCCGAGCGCGGTGCTGCAAGCAAGCGTTAGGGAAATTTCTCGTCAGCCTAAAAAAAATGTTGCGCGGCGGTGGCAAACGCCCTATTTGCATTCTTGCCCAATTTCGCACGTGCCTGTGGTCGTGTGTCAGTCGGTAGGTATCCGGACAAGAGGCCGGACAGCCGCCAAGGGATGAAGAACCGAGGGTCGCTCAAATCATCCAGGATTTGAGAGTCCAGCCTCTCTCTCAAGAGGGGCCGTTGAAGGTCTCTTCGCTCCTTGCAACCGTGACTGGCAGCCGGAGGCGAACCGGCGCACCTCGTTCTCAACGGGGGACGCGACTTAAAGCAACGACGGATCGGGCTTTTTTGGTCTCTGCCGGCTTTCCACCAGCCGGCGCGAATACCGAAGAGGCTTGTCCTTCATTGCCAGGTGTGCGGGCGGGATGATTCCCAACCAATCCACGGCAGCACAATTCGGTCTGAGCTTTTTGGCCCCCTCGCGCCTCCATCGCGTGATGTGGCCGAAGCGCTTTGATCCGAGATCATTTTTGAACGTGTCCCGTCGCTGGGCCGTTTGGAGGGTGCTATGACCGAACGCATTCAGGAATTCCTGCGCAACCGCCGCAACGAGGGCCAGGACGCCGAGCCGTGCCTCGTCGTCGATCTCGAAGTCGTGCGCGACAACTATCAGAGCTTCTCGAAGGCGCTGCCGGACAGCCGCGTGTTCTACGCGGTGAAGGCCAACCCGGCGCCGGAAGTGCTGTCGCTGCTGGCCTCGATGGGCTCGTGCTTCGACTGCGCGTCGGTGGCCGAAATCCAGATGGCGCTTGCCGCCGGTGCGACCCCGGATCGGGTCTCCTATGGCAACACGATCAAGAAGGAGCGTGATATCGCGCGCGCCTTCGCGCTCGGGATTCGGCTGTTTTCGGTCGATTGCACCGCCGAGGTCGAGAAGGTCGCCCGTGCGGCCCCCGGGGCCAAGGTGTTCTGCCGCATTCTCTATGACTGCGCAGGTGCGGAATGGCCGCTGTCGCGCAAGTTCGGCTGCGACCCGGAGATGGCCGTCGAGGTGCTCGATCTCGCCAAGCGTCTCGGCCTCGAGCCCTGTGGCATCTCGTTCCATGTCGGCTCGCAGCAGCGGAAGGTGAAGGCGTGGGACCGGGCGCTGGCGATGGCCTCGTCGGTGTTCCGCGACTGCGCGGAGCGCGGCATCAACCTTTCCATGGTCAACATGGGCGGTGGATTCCCGACCAAGTACCTCAAGGACGTTCCTCCGGTCGTGCAGTACGGCCGGTCGATCTTCCGTGCGCTGCGCAAGCATTTCGGCAACCAGATCCCGGAAACCATCATCGAGCCGGGCCGCGGCATGGTCGGAAATGCCGGCGTCATCGAGACCGAAGTCGTGCTGATCTCCAAGAAGAGCGACGAGGACGATGTACGCTGGGTGTATCTCGACATTGGCAAGTTCGGCGGTCTCGCCGAGACCATGGACGAGTCGATCCGCTACGCCATCCGCACGCCGCATGACGGCGCGGAAATGACGCCGTGCGTGCTCGCGGGCCCGACCTGCAATTCAGCCGACGTGATGTACGAGAAGCTGCCGTACCCGCTTCCGGTAACGCTCGAGATCGGCGACAAGCTGCTGATCGAAGGCACCGGGGCCTATACGTCGACTTACTCGTCGGTGGCGTTCAACGGCTTCCCGCCGCTGCGGACCTACCACATCTGAGCCAGCCTCCTTGAGGCACTGACAATCGGGGGCCGGTGCGCCGGCTCCCATCCTTCTCACATGCGAATTCGCTGACAACGCGTCCTTCGGCCTCACCGCCGTCGGAAGCGAGGACTGACGTGCCATGACTGCTTTGCGCAAGACCCCCGTTGCCCTTGAACCCGACGCCGCCCCGTTCGTGATCCGTGCGGAGCGTGCCTCGGACGTCGTTGCGCGTGAAGCGCTGCTCGATGCCTGCTTTGGCGCCAACCGCCATGCCCGCACCTGCCAGCGCCTGCGCGACGGACGCGCGCCCGCAGAAGGCCTCGCCTTCTCGGCGGTGCGCAGTGGCCGCCTGGTCGGGACGCTGCGGTTGTGGCACGTCAGCGCCGGGGGCCTCCCGGCGCTGGTGCTTGGCCCGCTCGCGGTCGATCCGTCTTGCCGCGAGCTCGGCGTCGGAGCCGCGCTGATGAATCACGCGCTGGCCGCCGCCAAAGCGCGCGGTCATGGCGCGGTGATCCTGCTCGGCGACGCGCCCTATTATGCCCGGTTCGGTTTCTCGGCCCTCAAGACCGGCGAACTGTCGCTGCCCGGCCCGTTCGAACGCGACCGCCTGCTCGGCCTTGAGCTGCGCGAGGGCGCGCTCGATGGCGCCTGGGGCATGGTCGGTTCGACTGGCGCGCTGGCGCCGAAAGAACGTACCGCCCGTGCCCGAAAGGCGCTGGCGTCCGTTCCGCACGCGGCCTGAGCGCCATCATGCCGGAGTCCATTCCCACAGTTCCCGATGGCGCGCGTCCACGCCTTCGCAGCATCGTCACCACAATCGTGCTGCTCATGATTTCGATCATGATCGTCAGGGACATATTGGTGCGCCGGTGGAGCGCCGCGCCGCCGTCATCGTCCGACATGACCGAGCGTTCCCGCTAGATCGGGCAAGGGGTTGCGCGCGCCTGAAAAATGCGCCTAAACCGCACGAAAGTCGCTCAATCGAAATCCCGAGGTTCTAATGCCACGCCGCCTGATATCCACCGGCTCGCCCTTTGAGAAAACCGCCGGTTACAGCCGCGCCGTGATCGACGGCGATTTCGCCTTCGTGTCCGGCACCACCGGCTATGACTACGCCACCATGACCATGCCGGCGGATGTCACGAGCCAGACACGAAACTGCTTCAAGACCATCGAAGGCGCGCTGACCGATGGTGGCTTTGCCCTCGCCGACGTCGTCCGCGCGACCTACTACATCACCGACGCCGGGGATGCGGACGCCGTGTTCGCGGTCTGCGGTGAAAAGCTTGGCGATATCAGGCCGGCCGCAACGCTGCTCGTCGTCGCAGGGCTCTACAAGCCCGAGATGAAGGTCGAGATCGAAGTGACCGCGAAGCGACGCACCGCCTGACCCTCCTTCGCCCAGCGCAAGCCTTAATCAGGAGACGAACCATGAGCCCGCCCGACCGGCAAATCCATGCGACCATTTCCGGCCCCATTGTCATGATCGGCTTCGGCTCGATCGGCAAGGGCACCTTGCCGCTGATCGAACGGCATTTCGGCTACGACAAATCCCGTTTCGTCATCATCGATCCGCATGAGGACGGCGAACTCGCCAGGCAGCACGGCGTGCGCTTCATCAAGCAGGCCATCACCAGGGATAATTATCGCGACGTGCTGGTGCCGCTCCTGACCGCCGGCGGCGGCCAGGGGTTTTGCGTCAACCTGTCGGTCGACACCTCGTCGGTCGATATCATGACGCTGTGCCGCGAGATCGGTTCGCTCTACATCGACACCGTCGTGGAGCCGTGGCTCGGCTTCTATTTCGACCGGAGTGCCGGCCCCGAAGCGCGCTCGAATTACGCCTTGCGCGAGACGCTGCTGGCGGCCAAGCACAAGAGCCCGGGCGGCCCGACCGCGGTTTCGACCTGCGGCGCCAATCCCGGCATGGTGTCGTGGTTCGTCAAGCAGGCGCTGCTCGATATCGCCCGCGACACCAACACGCCGTTCAACGAGCCGAAGAGCCGGGAGGGCTGGGGCCAGCTCGCCCACAAGATCGGCGTCAAGGGCATCCATGTCGCCGAGCGCGACACCCAGCGCTCGAAGAAGCCGAAGCCGATAGACGTGTTCGTCAATACCTGGTCGGTCGAGGGCTTCGTCTCCGAAGGCATGCAGCCGGCCGAGCTCGGCTGGGGCACCCATGAAAAATGGATGCCGGACAACGGCCGCACGCATGCGACCGGATGCCAGGCCGCGATCTATCTGCTGCAGCCCGGCGCCAACACAAGGGTGCGCTCGTGGTGCCCAACGCCGGGCGCGCAATACGGTTTTCTGGTCACCCACAATGAAGCGATCTCGATCGCAGACTATTTCACGGTGCGCGACGGCCAGAACGTGATCTACCGCCCGACCTGCCATTACGCCTATCACCCCGCCAACGACGCGGTGCTGTCGCTGCACGAAATCTTCGGCGCCACCGGCAAGATGCAGCAGAAATGGCACATCCTGGATGAAAACGAGATCGAGGATGGGATCGACGAGCTCGGCGTGCTGCTCTACGGCCACGCCAAAAACGCCTATTGGTACGGATCGCAGCTTTCGATCGAGGAAACCCGCGCGATCGCGCCCTACCAGAACGCCACGGGCATGCAGGTGTCGTCGGCGGTGCTGGCCGGGATGGTGTGGGCGCTGGAGAATCCGGCCGCCGGCATCGTCGAGGCCGACGAGATGGACTTCCGCCGCTGCCTCGAAATCCAGCGGCCGTATCTCGGCCCGGTGAAGGGCTATTACACCGACTGGACCCCGCTCACCGACCGGCCCGGACTGTTCCCGGAGGATATCGACACGTCGGATCCCTGGCAGTTCAGGAACGTGCTGGTGCGGTAGAGAGGGCGCAAGAGCCTCAGCCTGATGCCCGGCCCTTGTGCCGGGCATCAGTCGGGCTCCTCAGAATGAGGACATGGCAATGCGCCGTCTATTTTTCCTTGATAGGCGGGGCCGTCTTTTCCGGCGGAGCCGGCGGCAATGCCGGCGCAGCACCTGTGGTCTGCGCCCCTCCATCGCGGTGAGCAGGCTCGGGCGCAGGCGTGGTCGGGCGCACGCCGCCGGGCTTCGATTCGGCAGGCGCGTCGTTGCGAGAGGCGGGATCAGGGGATGACTGCAACGGTTGCGTCGCCTGCACCATCTGAGGGTTGTGAACGGCAATCACAGCCAGCGAAAAGCCGGATAAAGAAAGCCCCGCCGCGACCATCGCGGACGCGAGCAGCAGATCGTTCCTGTAGCCGCGCTTTCTGTCGTCGAGAGACATAGCGTTCACCGCGATTTGCTCGCGGGATTAACGGAAGTCGCCAGACATCGTTCCCTCGGGAACCGCTTCACCCCACGTCAAGCGCTGGGCAGGCTTTCGCGCCGGAAGACACCTTACAGTTCCAGCAACCCGGCGTCGCCCTCGTCGTCGGCAAACGCCAGCATCGTGCCTTTGCTATTCCAGGCCAGCGCCGAGACCGGCGCGGTGCCATTCCTGCGCACCAGAATTTCCGCGCCGTCATTCAGCCGCACCATCAGGATGGTGCCGTCGCTGTAGCCCGCGGCGAGGATATCCTGCTTCGGATGGCAAGCGACCATGGAGACCCGCGCCTGCAGCGGCGCCAGCATCGCGGGCTCCTTGCCCATCGGACCATCCTTGCTGGCGAACGGCCACATGATCACGGTATCGGCGCCCGATGTCGCGAGCGCCTTGCCGCCGGCGCTCCACGACAGCGACCTGACGCGCCCGGGATAGCCGGTCATGCGCATATGCCGGTTGTCGGCCAGCCGCCAGCCATGCAGAGCCGGCTCATGCATCGAGGTCACCAGAAACTTGTTGTCGGGGCTGAACACGACACCGAGATGCGAGCCCGCCCATTCGAGAAATTCGGGATTGGCCGCCATGTTGGGAAACCACAGCGTCACGCCGTTATAATGCGCGACCGCGAGCCGCAGGCCCTTCGGCGCAAATGCCAGACCGCCAACGGTCGAGGGCATGTCGAAGGTTTTTTCCTCGGCCTTGCCGCTGCGGACGAAGGCAGTCTTGCCGGCCGACCAAGCTACCGCGCCATCGGGATGCAGTGCGACATTATCGATCCAGCGCCGCTTCGGATCGGTCGCCAGCAGCGCGACCTCGCCTTTTTTGTCGAGCGCGACGAGCTTGCCGTCATCGCCGCCCATCACGACGCGCTGGCCATCGGATGCCACGCACAGGATGCCGCCGCCATGAACGGCGATCTGCGACATCTCGCCCTTTCCGTTCACCACAGCCACGTTTTCCTCGGCGCCGACAAAGACAGCGTTGTCGCCGAGGAAATGCACCGCGATAACCGGCATGCCGATCGAAAGCCGGCGCACCTGATCGGTGACCGAGACGATGGACGCGGACTCGCCCGGATCGAATTCCTTCGTCACGTGGTGATACAGCGCTCGAAGCCGTCGCGGATGGTCTGCTCGGGCAGTTCGCGGCCGATGAAGACGAGACGGCTCTGGCGCGCCTCGCCGTCTTTCCAGGCGCGCTGGTGATCACCTTCCAGCATCATGTGCACGCCCTGAAAGACATAGCGATCGTCATCGTCGCTGAAGGCGAGAATCCCTTTCGAGCGCAGGATCTTCTGGCCCTCGCTTGCGACAAGGTTCTGCAGCCAGGGCATGAATTTGGTGGCATCGAGCGGCTTGTCGGATCGCAGCGACAGCGATTGCATGTCCTCGTCATGGTAGTGCTTCAGGCCGCCATGGCCATGATCGTGATCGTGGTGGTGATCGTGGCCGTCATGGTGATGATGATCGTGACCGTCCCCGGCATCGAGAAACTCCGGCTCGATCTCCAGAATACGGTCGAGATCGAAGGCGCCGCGCTCCAGCACGTCGGACAGCGCGACCTGGCAGCGCTCGGTGCGTTGCAGCTTGGCATAGGGATTGATGGCGCGAATTCGCGCCTCGACTTCGGCCAGTTCGGCCTTGGAGACGAGGTCGATCTTGTTGAGCACGATGACGTCGGCGAACGCGATCTGGTTCTTGGCTTCCGGCGCATCCTTGAGCCGGTCGCTCAGCCATTTCGCATCGGCCACCGTCACGACGGCGTCGAGCCGTGCATTCTTCTGCACGTCCTCGTCGACGAAAAAGGTCTGCGCCACCGGCGCCGGATCGGCGAGGCCCGTGGTCTCGACGATGATGGCATCGAACTTGCCCTTGCGCTTCATCAGGCCTTCCAGGATGCGCACGAGGTCGCCGCGAACCGTGCAGCACACGCAGCCATTGTTCATTTCAAAGACTTCTTCATCCGCACCGATGATCAGATCGTTGTCGATGCCGATCTCGCCGAATTCGTTGACGATGACGGCGTATTTCTTGCCGTGGTTTTCCGACAAAATCCGGTTCAGGAGGGTGGTCTTGCCGGCGCCGAGATAGCCGGTCAGCACGGTCACGGGAATTTTTGGGGACGTCGATTCGGGCATAGTAACTCCGGAACGGGACTTCGCGGCGCACCGGCAGCAGGGAGGCCCCTGCCTAATTCGCCAGCGCGCTCGTCAATGCCTTTATATTGTGCCTGACCAGTTCAATGTAAGTGGGGGCGTCGCCCTTTTCGTCGCTCAAACTGTCGGAAAACAGCGTTCCGCCGATCCTCGCCCCGGTCTCGGCCGAGATCCGGCGGATCAGCCTGACATCGCTGATATTTTCAAGGAACACGGCCGGGATTTTCTCGGTCCGGATTTGGGTGATGATACCGGCGATATCACGCGCGCTGGCCTCGGATTCGGTGGAAACGCCCAAAGGCGCGATGAATTCGATGCCATAGGCGGCGGCAAAATAGCCGAAAGCGTCATGAGTTGAGATCACCTTGCGGCGCGCCGGCGGGATTTGCGCCACCGAGGTCCACACCTCGCGGTCCAGCGCGTCGAGTTTCGCCAGATAGCCTGCCGCATTGGCGCGGAAAGCCGCGGCCTCCGCAGGGTCGGCGGCCACCAGCGCGTCGCGGATATCGGCGACATAAATCCTGGCGTCGGCCACCGATTGCCAGGCGTGCGGATCGGCGGCCGAGCCGATCTTGAGCGGCGTGATGCCGTCGGTCGCGGTCACGATCACGGCCTTGCTGCCCGAGGATTGCACCAGTCGCGGCAGCCAGCCCTCCAGACCGAGGCCGTTGACAACAAGGAGTTTGGCGTCCGCTATCTTCTTGGCGTCGGCCGGCGCCGGCGTGTAGACGTGGACGTCGCCATTGGGGCCGACCAAGGTCGTCACGCTGACGCGGTCGCCACCAACATTGCGGACGAAATCACCGATGATCGAAAAGCTGGCGACGACGTTTAAAGGTTCTTGCGCATGCGCAGCGGGAAGGGAGCCCGCAACGAGCATCAGGCCGATCAGCCAAACTCGAAAATGCCGCATGGCGTTGACCTCTACGCTTCGAGATGGCGGCCAGGAAACAGCTGCCGGACCAGGCCGCCGACGCTGCCGAACAGCATCGAGGCCACGTTCAGCGCCGCCGCCACCAGAATGATCGCAGGCCCCGACGGGATCCTGGTCTGAAACGACAGGACCAATCCGGCATAGCCGGACAGCATCGCACTCACCACCGCGATGCAGATCATGCCGGAGAGATCGCGCGACCAGAACCGCGCGATACCGGCCGGCAGGATCATCAGCCCGACCGCCAGCAAAGTGCCGAGCGCATGAAAGCCGTTGACCAGATTGACCACGACCAGCGCCAGAAACGCCAGATGCGCCGGCGCGCCGGCGCGGCTCACGGTGCGCAAAAAGACCGGATCGACACACTCGATCACCAGCGGACGGTAGATCACCGCCAGCACGAGCAGCGTGATCGTCGTGTTGAAGGCGATGACCAGCAGGGTCTGGTCGTCCATCGCCAGGACGTTGCCGAACAGCACATGGAGCAGATCGATATTGGTGCCCTTGATGGACACGATGGTGACGCCGAGCGCCAGCGACACCAGATAGAAGGTAGCGAGCGAGGCGTCTTCTTTCAGTTCCGTATTGCGCGCCACCAGGCCCGCCAGAATCGCAACCGTGAAGCCGGCGATCAATCCGCCGGTCGTCATCGCGAACAGATTGAGCCCCGACAGCAGGAAGCCGATCGCGGCACCCGGCAGGATCGCGTGCGACATCGCGTCGCCGACCAGGCTCATCCGCCGCAGCATCAGGAACACGCCGATCGGCGCGCCGCCCAGCGCCAGCGCGATCACCGCCGCCAGCGCCCGGCGCATGAATTCGAATTCGGTGAAGGGCGCGACCAGCGCGTCATAGATCATCGTACACTCGATCCATATCGCTATCGATACTCTCTCGATTCATGGGGTTCAGGCGGCCCGGGAAGGCAGATCGTCGACGGCGCAGGCGGCGGCGCTGTCGTCGAAAGCTTCGCACATCCGCCGCGCCTGCGAGAGGTTCTCCGCGGTCAGCACCTCGGCGGTCGCGCCCCAGGCCACCGGCGCGCGCGCCAGCAGCAGGGTTTCCGGGAAATTGGCGCGCACCAGGTCCATGTCGTGCAGCGCAGCCAGCACCGTCCGCTTCTCGGCATGCCAGCGCTGCACCAGCGCCAGCAGGTCGGCCGAGGTCTTGGCGTCGATGGCGTTGAACGGTTCGTCGAGCACGATCATGCGGGCGTCCTGCAACAACACCCGCGCAAACAGCATGCGCTGCATCTGGCCGCCGGACAGCGTGCCGATGGTGCGGTTCTCGAAACCATTGAGGCCGACCGCGGCGAGCGCCTGGGCGATCCGGCCGCGCGCGGACTTGCCCATGCCGCCGAAAAACCCGGTGACGCGCCAAAGCCCGGTGCCGACGAAATCGAACACCGAGATCGGAAAGCTGCGGTCGATATCGGCGGTCTGCGGCAGATAGGCGATATCCCTGACATCGAGATCGCCGGTCAGGATCGTGCCCGCCAGCGGCTTGATAATGCCGACCAGACCTCGAAACAGCGTCGATTTGCCGGCGCCGTTGGGACCGACGAGCGCCAGCAGCGCGCCCGGCGCGACCTCGCCGCTGAGGTGATGCACCGCCGGATGCCGATCATAGCCGAGCGTCACGTCACGGAATTGCAGTTGCGGCGTCATGCTCACCTCATCGAAAGCCATACCGCCGCCCACAGGCCGGCGCTGACTGCGAGCGCCGCGCCAAGCCGGGCGATGACGGTCATGCGCAGGATCGACCAGGATGCGGCCTGCGCCGGATGCGGCGAAGCCGGCCCGTGGCTGTGCGCATGGGCGTAGCCGCGGCTGGCAGGGTGGTCATGGCTGTGGTCATGGGGAGCGGAAGGGGGCATCATGGGTGTTATATTATAACATAACGAGCATCCACAAGGCCCCCGCCGACCCTATCGCTGGCCAATCGCATCACGGTCGCCTCCGGCCGCCAGCGGGAATGGCAGCGAGGAGGCCGAGCACGCCGATTCAAATAATTCAAATAGATGGAAGCACGACAAAGAACCATGCGCGCCTCTGCGGCAGCCCGGCAAGATTGCCACAAGAGGTTTCAGGTCAGATGGCGCACCAGCGCGAGGCCGGCGAACAGGCCAGCGATCGCAAACGCCACCGAGCCCAGCACGTAGAACAACGCAAGCCCGATCTCGCCCCGCTCATAGAGCAGCGCGGTATCGAGCGAGAACGCCGAAAACGTGGTGTAGCCGCCGAGAATGCCGGTCATCAGAAACAGGCGCCATGGCTGCGACGCCTCGCCCTTGAACGCGAGATAGCCCGCGATCAGGCCCATCACGATCGAGCCGGTGATGTTGATGATGAACGTCCCGTAGGGAAATGACGTGCCGAGCCCGCGCGCGCACGCAACGTTGACGGCGTGGCGCAGCGTGGCGCCGAGACCGCCACCGAAAAAAACAAGGAGGTAACCCATCATATGTTCCCGCGACGAAAGGATCAGACCACCGGCACGGCAGGTTCTGCCGCAAGCCCGCGATCCCCGCAAGCATCATGAAACGGCAACGCAAATGAAAGGGCGCCAAACGAAAGGGCGGCAGTTGAAGCTGCCGCCCTCGGGATAGATGCCGGAGATTGACGCGTCGCAAAGCCTGACGCGTCGAATGCGTCAGGCTTTCGAGAACAACTGGTCGACATATTCCCAGTTCACCAGATGATCGACAAACGCCTTCAGATAATCCGGACGGCGGTTGCGATAATCGATGTAATAGGAGTGCTCCCAGACGTCGACGCCGAGGATCGGCGTCGCGCCGTGCACCAGCGGACTTTCGCCGTTGGGTGTCTTGGAGATTTCGAGCTTGCCGTTCTTCACCGACAGCCAGGCCCAGCCCGAGCCGAACTGGCCGACGCCGGCGGCGGCGAAATCGGTCTTGAATTTCTCAAGGCCGCCGAGGTCCTCGGTGATCTTCTTTTCCAGGCGGCCGGGCAATTTGTTGCCGCCGCCATTCGGCTTCATCCAGTTCCAGAAATGGGTATGGTTGTAGTGCTGTCCGGCATTGTTGAACACGGCCGGATTCTTCCCGAACGACCCCTTGACGATCTCCTCGAGGGACTTGCCCTCGAATTCGGTCCCCTTGATCGCGTTGTTTCCGTTGGTCACGTAAGCCTGATGATGCTTGTCGTGGTGGTATTCCAGCGTTTCCTTCGACATATGGGGCGCCAGGGCGTCGTGGGCGTAAGGCAGATTGGGAAGCGTGAAGGTCATGGGATGATGTCCGCGATGATGGGAGAACTGGCTCAGGAGATTGGGTTTAACGGGAACCCTTATAGAAGGTTCCATCGCTCTTAAACACCGCAATTTGGGGGAATGCCGCCTTCGCATGGCGCACATGTTGTGAGGCGCCCCCCGCGTCGAATTGAAATCCAGAATCAAGACCTTGTCGGGAATTTGAATGACGGGGTCGCGCTCCCGGCATGGCGGCGACGGACGCGGCCGTGTTTGTCGTCGCCGCACTTGCCCCCTATAGGATTTACCGCCGCGAACCGTCACCGGGAAAATCCGTCATGCCGAAGGCCCACGTCAACGGGATCAGTATTGAGCACGACAGCTTCGGGTCCGAAGACGCCGAGCCCATTCTCTTGATCTCCGGGTTGGGCGTGCAGATGATCCGCTGGACCGCGCCGTTCTGCGAGAAGCTGGCGGCGCAGGGTTTCCATGTGATCCGGTTCGACAATCGCGACGTTGGCCTTTCCACGCATTTTGCGGACTCGCCAGTACCCGATCTGGCCGCGGTGGCCAGTGCGTTGGCGCGCGGAGAACGGCCGGATGTTCCCTATACCCTTGACGATATGGCCGACGACGCGGTCGCGCTTCTCGACGCGCTCGGTATCAAACGAGCGCACATCGTCGGCCGCTCGATGGGCGGGATGATCGCCCAGATCGTGGCCAGCGAGCATCCCGAGCGCACATTGACGCTAACCTCCATCATGTCCAGCAGCGGCAATCCCGGCCTGCCGCCATCCTCGCCGGAGGCGATGGCGGTGCTGACGCAACGCGCGCCGAATCCGTCGCTGGATGAGAAGGGCTTCCTTGATCATAGCGTCCGTGCAGCCCGCATTCTGGGTAGCCCCGCCTTTCCCTTTGACGAAGTGGCGCAGCGCGCCCAGGCCCTTAGCGAGGCCAAACGCGCCTATGATCCAGCCGGTTTCGGTCGCCAGATTGCCGCTATCGTCGCCCAAGGCGACCGCCGCGCGCGGCTGAACACGATCGCTGTGCCTGCTCTTGTGCTGCACGGAGCCGCCGACCCTTTGATCCCGCTCGCCGGCGGCGAGGACACCGCGGCCAATATCAAGCATGCCGAACTGCGCGTGATCGAGGGCATGGGCCACGAAATTCCGCCGGGACTATACGAGACCGTGGCGCTGGCCATTGCCGGCAACGCCCTGCGCGCGCATTCACCCCTGGAGGGCCGCGCGTAGCGGATCGTTTGACCGAGGCAGGAGCGCAATGAGCATCGAGATCGACGTCTTGAACGGAGACGCATCGTGGCCCCTGGCGGAACCGCTGTACAAAGCGGTTTGGCCGCCCGATGTCGTCGAAAAGCTGCCCTGGGCCGGCATCGTCTTTGCCCACGCCGACCTGCGGGTGCTGGTTCGGGATGAATCGGAGGACGTGCTCTGCCATGTCGGCATCTATCGCCGCGAGGTCACATGGAATGGGCGCAAGTTTCGCGCCGGCGGCATCGGCGCCGTCATGACCCGTGAAGATAGCCGGCGCCACGGCTACGCCAGCATTGCGCTCAATGCGGCGATTCAAACCCTGAAGGACGAAGGCGCCACGGATTTCGCGCTGCTGTTTTGCGAGCCGCACAACGCGCCGTTTTACATCGGCCGCGGCTGGAAGCCGTTCGAGGGCGAGATCTATGCCGACCAACCCGAAGGGCGGGTTCGCTTCGAGGCCATCGCGCCGCATGTTTATCACCTCAAGCGCATGCCACCGCGGGGCGTCATCGATCTCTGCGGCCTGCCCTGGTGACCAGGCACGCCCGTGCTGAGGCAGGTACGGTTGGCACCCTGGATGCGGCGTTGCACAAATTTGATTTATTGCTATGCAGACATGTTGCTTCCGGGAGGACTCCATGGCTTGCAGACTAGGTTTCGTGCTTTTGATTTTGACGGCGCTGCTGGGCGCATCGCCCGCCAAGGCTCAGGCCGGCGGCGAGGTGAGCGGCATCTGGTTGACGCAGGCGGGCGACGCCAAGGTGCGTGTCAGCAAATGCGGCGGGGGAATCTGCGGCGTCATCGTCTGGCTGAGAGATCCGATCAATGCGGCCACCGGGAAGCCCGAAGTCGACGACAAGAATCCCAACCCGGCGCTGGCAAGACGTCCGATGATCGGGCTTCCGCTGTTCAGCGGCATGCGGCCAGTCGGCCCGAACAAATGGTCCGGCCAGATCTACAACGCCGATGACGGCCAGTCCTATGCGAGCAGCATCTCGGTGGCCGGCCCGCAGAGTTTGAGAGTTGAAGGTTGCGTCGGCGCGCTTTGCGGTGGAGAGACCTGGAGCCGAGCGGGACGATAACGCCCTGATTCTTTTATTTGGCGCGTTTCCTTCACGCGAACCGCTGTGGTCAGGCCGGCGTCGCCTTCAGCGCCGTCGCCGCCGAGGCATAACCGCCGCGCGCGCCGTCGATGAAATGCACGTGATCGCTGCGCAACGCTGAAGGCGTAAAGCAAGTCATCATCGCCGCATCCTGCCGATGCAGGCCATAGCGCGCGATTCCCGACGAAGCCGCCGCCGCGAGGCGCTGGGTCAGCGCGCGTTCCAGTTCCGGCGTGCAATCCAGCACCATGCGCAATCCGTCGTCATATTTTCGGAAATCGGAATTCTCCACCACCTGCTCGACGTAGGTTTTCGGCACGAAGCCGCCGACGCTGATGCCGAAGCGCATCACCAGATAGGCGAACAGCGAGTAGGCAAGCACGAACGCCCGTCGCCTGAATAGCGATCCTCCGCGGGCGGCGCGTGCCTCGAAATCGGCTCCGGCCGGCGGCCACCGCAGCGGCGGGCCGCCCGCCGGCACCGGCCGTCCCGAATCCGGGCTGCGCTCGACCAGCGCGACGACGTCTTCGATCAGCTTGCGAAAGGCCTTGGGATCGGCCGCCGCCGGCATCACCAGCACCGAGAGGATCACGCCGCGCGCCGATGGAATTTCCTCGAACCGGCACGATAGCCCGGTGAGGTCGGGCTGTGTTCCCGGTGGCGCGACCTTCACCGCGAACTCGCCGCGCTTCATCGCGGCTTCCGCCCAGCCGAGACCGCCGCCGGAAAACATCGCATAGGACAAATTCGGCGACGGGCCGAACCGCGCGACGCGGACGTCGAGGCCCTGCGCCCGTATCGCGGCAACCGGCACCAGCGCCACCCGCATCACCAGGTTGAGGCTCTCCTCAACCCAGATCGCGGTCGCCGCCAGCGCCTCGCGGGAGCGCTCAAGATCGTCCGGCGAGACCGCAAAACTTGCGCCGTCGCCGCCGAACACGAACGGAAATTCCCGCCCCTCCAGTGCATTGGTGGCGGCCGCGATCACCGAAGCACCGGCCATGTTGACCGCCTTGTAGCGCTGCTCGGCGATCGCCTTGGTCGATTCCACGATATCGGCGATGCCGATGCTCCAGTCATCGGGCAGCGGCGAATAAAGTGACGGGTCCATCAGGCTGGCAAAGCCGCGAAAGACCGGAATGTCGCTGTAGAATGTGTCGCCGGTGGCCATGGACGCGGATGATCCGGACGCGGGAATTTTCAAGTCAATATCGCCAAACAGATACGTTCGGCTCGAAACTTGGGTTCGAATTCCAAGCCTTGAATCCAGCAAAATTCGCACGACAAGGCAGGTTCAGGCCCGTCCAGATGACGGTACAGTATTTGCCCCGTGATCCCGTTGTCTAGCCGGTCTCCTGCGATAACCCGCGCAGCACCAGCTGATTGAGCCGATTTGCGAATGCGGCGGGATCGTCAGGCAATTCGCCGTCGAGGATCTGCGCCTGCTCCAGCAACAAAAACGACAAGTCCGCGGCCTGGTCTTTCGCACCGGCAATCGCCGCCACGAGAGGATGGCGCATATTGATCTCGAGGATCGGCTTGGTGACGACGCCCCGATTTTGCTGCGCCAGCAATCGCTCCAATTGCTGGTCCCGCCCCTGGCGGCCGGCAACCAGGCACGAAGCACTGCTGGTCAGCCGCTGCGATACCCGCACGTCGGACACCCGGTCGCCGAGGGTATCCTTGATCACGGCGATGGTCGCGGCCTCATCGGCGCCGGCCGGCTCCCTGTTTTCGGCCTTGTCGTCGAGCAGCGGAATCAGCCCGAAATCGACATCGCCCTGGCTCAGCGATTTGAGCGGCTTGCCGCCGAAATCCAGCGGCGCCGAGGTCCAGAACGCATCGACCGGATCGGTCAGCAGCAACACCTCGATGCCGCGGGCATTCGCCGACTCCAGCTTGGGATTCGACTTCAGCCGATCGATGCTGTCGCCGACGAGATAATAGATCTCGGTCTGGTTCGCCTTCAGGCTCTCGGCATATTGCTTCAATGACCGCTTCTCGCCGGTTGTGGTGGTGAAGCGCGACAGCGCCAGCAGTTTCTCGCGCCGTTCGAAATCCTCCCAGATCCCTTCCTTGATGACCTGACCGAACGCATCCCATATCTTTGCGAAACTCTCGGGCTCCTTCTCGCTCAGGCTTTCCAGTTCGCCGATCACACGACCCGTTACCGCCTTGCGAATTTGCGCCAGTTGCGGGTTGTTCTGCAGCATCTCCCTGGAAATATTCAAGGGCAGGTCCTCGCTATCGATCACGCCGCGGATGAACCGCAGGTAAGCCGGCAGCAGTTCGGCATCATCGGCAATGAATACGCGGCGGACGTAGAGTTTCACCCGCCCCTCGCGCGACGGCTCGAACAGGTCGAACGGTTTGGTCGAAGGCGCAAACAGCAGCACGGCGTAGGACTGACGCCCTTCCGCGCGATAGTGCAGCGTCATCGCGGGCTCATCGAAGGCGCCGGCGATCGCCCGGTACGCCTGCTTATAATCTTCCGGCGACAATTCCGATTTCGAGCGCTGCCACAGCGCGCTCGCCGAATTGATCTGGCGCGGTTCTCCCTCCTCCGGCTGAAGCTCGATCGGAAACTGGATATTGTCGGAATAGGCGCCAACGATGCGCTCGATCTCATAGGTCTCCAGATATTTTGCGGCGTCCGGCTTCAGATGCAGGACGATTTCCGTACCGCGCGTGACGCGCCTGGCGTCGTCCTCGCTTGCCGGCGCGATTTCAAATCCGCTTCCGCCCGATGACGACCAGGTCCAGACCTGATCGGTTCCCGCGCGATGGCTGGTGACGACGATGCGTTCGGCGACCATGAAAGCGGCGTAGAATCCGACGCCGAACTGGCCGATCAACCCGGCGCCATCCTTGGCCTCGGTCAGCCGCGAAATAAAGGATTTGGTGCCCGAACGCGCGATGGTGCCGAGATTGTCGATCAACTCCTGCCGGTCCATCCCGATGCCGCTGTCGATCACGGTGAGCGTGTTGGCCTTCTTGTCCGGCACGATGCGGATTTTGGGCGCTGCCCCGTCGGCGATCAGATCGGGAGCCGCGATCGCCTCGTAGCGCAGCTTGTCACAGGCGTCCGACGCGTTCGAGATCAGTTCGCGCAGGAAGATATCGGTTTCCGAATATACCGAATGCACCATCAGGTGCAGGAGTTCGGCAACCTCGGCCTGGAACGGCTGTGATTGGACGGATGTATCGGCATCAATAGTCATGTTCGAGCTCGCTGTCCGGCTGTATGGCAGGTCTGGAAACCCCCGATATAGCGTGGCCAGGTGAGGTAGCAAGCTCCAGACCGACCGGCTGCGGGAAAACCGGGATGCCGCCGGGGCAGGCGCTCTCGAAGGGCCATCACACCAATTCGCTGGCGATCCATTCCGTGATCGAACGATGCCGGGGCGCCCAGCCAAGAATTTCGGTTGCGGCCGTGCCGCGCACGCGGCTGTTGGAGCCGAGTGAAAACGTCGCCTTCTCGCGGCCCCAGGCCTCGATCGCAGCTTCCGCCGGCCAAGACTGCGCCGCGCCGAGACCCAGGCGTGTGGCGATGGCCTCGACCACCTTCCCTAACGCCTCCTCTCCGCTCTCGACATAGATGAAGCTCCCAGTGGGCGCTTTGACCATCGCCAGCGCATAAAGGGTCGCTACATCGGCGATATGCACGTTGGACCAGCGGTTCAGGCCGCGGCCGATATAGCGCGCGACCCCGGATGTCCTGGCCTGCTGCGCCAACACCGGGACCTGCACGCTCTGCGCCGGAGCCCCGAGCGCATGGCCATAGATCATCGAATTGCACAGCACGATCGAGCGAATGCCGGAGGCATCGAGCACCAGCCGGTCGATCGCGACCCGTTCGGCTCGTTCCGGCTCGGGCCTGATCGGCGTCCCCTCGTGGAATATCCGGTCCGAGGGCTCGCCCATGGCCCTGTCCGCAATGATGCTGGTGCCGCTGGTATGAATAAGCGGCCTGCCCGAGCCGGAAAGCCCCGCGATCAGCGCTTCGGCCGCGGCGCGGTGACCGCTGTTCGCGGCATTGACGACGCCATCGGCACCTCGCGCTTCGGCTTGCAGCAGCCTTGAATCGTCGAGCGAGCCGATCACCGGCTCGATGCCGTGGGCCCGAACCGTCTCAGCCTTGGCGCGGTCGCGAACCAGCCCGCGGACGCGGTGTCCGCCCGCGATCAAAACCGAGGCGACCGCGCCGCCGATAAAGCCGTTCGCGCCGGTGATAAAGATGCGCATGGTGGTCGTCCTTTGTTGCCGTCGCCGCTGATGTGAAGCCTATCCTTGCCGAGCGCGACAAGCTATTTAGCGCCTTTCGATCCATTCAATGGCTCCGCGGAATGGCTCCGGAAACAACGGGCCGCGGACATGTGCTGGCCGATGAGCTGGCCTTACTTCGCGCGAGTTGCCACCCTCCCCGACTATCAATAATAAGAAATGAAAATGCATCGAGAGTGGCGATCTCTCGTCGATCGAGCATTCCGCAAAAGAACTGCCGCAAAAGAAACCAAGGGTAAAGGTCACGTCCATGGAAGCTCAGATCAGCACGGCGTCCGTCTCGGCCGGCAAATGGTCGCCGTCGTCCGACGCCAGCGACATCGTCAAAAGCATTCATGCGATGCTGCATCCGCGCAATATCGTGCTGGTGGGCGCAACCGACAAGCCCGGAAACTACGCCGAGCGTATCTGGAACAATCTGATCAAGTATCAATTCGAGGGCGGTCTCTATCCGGTCAATTCAAAGCGCGAAACCATCTGGGGCGTTCCCTGCTACAAGGATTTCGCCAGCCTGCCGGAGAGGCCCGATCATGTGCTCGTGCTGGTGCCGGCGCGTTTCGCGGTTCAGGTGATCCGGGACGCCGCCGCGGCCGGCGCCCGCTCGGCGACCATCGTCACTTCGGGCTTCAGCGAATTGCAGGACGCGGAAAGCCAGAAGCTCGCCGGCGAACTGCAACAGGCCATTCGCGAGACCGGGCTTGCGGTGACCGGCCCGAATTGCCTCGGCAATCTGAGCGCCGGCGAAAAGATGTTCACCAACATCGACGACCGCATCGTCACGATGGAGGCAGGTCCGGTCGCGATTGCCGGCCAATCCGGTGCGATCGTGATGGCGGTCCGCCAGGCGCTGGAGGATCGCGGCGTCGGCGTCGGCTACATGGTCACCACCGGAAACGAGGCCGGGCTCGAAACCCCCGATCTGATGGCCTATTTCGCGGCCGATCCCTCGGTCCGCGTCATCGTGGTCTACCTGGAGGGCGTGCGAAATACGCAGGGCTTCCGCAAGGCTTGCAAGGCGGCGCGCGCGGCCGGCAAGCCGGTGATCGCGCTCAAGCTCGGGGCGTCCGAAGGCGGCCGCGCCGCCGCGATGGCGCACACCGGCGCGCTGGCCGGCTCGATCGAGACCTTCGATGCCATCTCGACGCGGGAAGGCGTGATTCGGGTTCGCGGTCTCGACGAATTGATCGAAACCACCGAATGCTTTGTCCATGCCGACCCGCCGAAGGGCAATCGACTCGCCGCGGTGACGCTGTCGGGCGGCAAGCGCGGCCTGCTGATCGACGCTTTCCATGCAGCAGGACTGAACTTTGCCAACCTTTCCACCAACGCCAGCGACAAGCTCGCGAAAATGCTCGGCCCCGGCAGCATCGTCGGCAATCCGCTCGATGCCGGTTTCGCCGCGGTGGTCGATCCATCGGTCTATATGCAGTCGATCCAGATCATGATCGACGACCCCGACACTGACATCGTCATCATCGACGCCGAACTGCCGAAAGCGCCGCATGAATTGCGCGAAAGGAATTTGCGCATCGTCAACGAGAAGGCCGCGGCCGCCAGCAAGCCCGTGGTCTACATCAGCACGATGTCGATCGGCTTTACCGAATTCACCAAGACCTTGCGCAAGTCGCTGCCGCATATCGCCGTGATGCAGGGTCTCGACCGCGCGGTAGGCGCGATCAAGGCCTTGATCGATTACGCCTCGCTGCGCAAGGAAGTACCCGACACCGTATCGAATTCCAGTGCTTCGGCGCGCGCGACGCTGGAGCGGACGCTCAAGAACGCCAAGGGTGCAGCCCTCGACGAGGTCGCGTCCAAGAAGCTGCTGAAGGCCTATGGCATTCCGGTCTCGCAGGAAGCGATCGCGCAGACCACCGCCGAGGCCGTCAAGATCGCCAAGAAGATCGGCTTTCCCGTCGTCGCCAAAGTGGTCAGCGCGGACATCCTGCACAAATCCGACATCGGCGGGGTGGTGCTGAACCTCAACAATGCGGCCGAAGTCAAGAAAGCGTTCAACGACATCACCACACGGGTCAGGAAGCTGAAGGGCAAGCCCAGGCTCGAGGGCATCCTGATTGCGCAACAGGTCAAGGCCGAACTCGAGCTGGTGGTCGGCGCCTCGCTGGACGCCGAGATGGGGCCGGTGGTGTTATTCGGCACCGGCGGCGTCGATATCGAACTGATGAAGGATGTCGCGCTGGCCGGAGCGCCGCTGGATGCAACTGAAGCCAGGGAGCTGATCAATCGTACCAAGGCCGGCGTGAAACTGAAAGGCTATCGCGGCAAACCGGCGCTGCACGAGGCCTCCGCCGTGAAGGCCATCGTCGGGCTCTCCAACCTGATGGCAGACGCCGGCACGCGCATCGCGTCGATCGACGTCAATCCATTTCTGATCAATACCCGGACCGGCGTCGCCGTCGATGGCCTGATCGTTCTCAACAATGCCGCCGCCAACAGCGCCGTCAAGCATTGATGAAGCGCAGCGCGCCGGATCGAGCTGATCGAAGCCAGGTGTCCCACAAAGAACTTCAGGTCGCGGCAATTCCAGCCCGGACGCGCCCGCTCGACCGGGATGGTCCCTGAAAGCGTGACGCACGTCGTACTAGGCCGAAGGTTAGAGGTTTTCGACGGGGTTAGGATTGGCAAAAACGTTCCGGAAAGGTTACGCTCACGGCCTATAAGGGCATCGAAGAATGCCTGCCATCAAGTTAGGCACTTGTCTGGGAGGACAGCATGGCTACCTCGCAACGATCCTGGCCGATCGATCGGCGAACCGTACTAAAATCAGGCGCTGCCCTTGCTGCGCTGCAGTTCTCATCCCCCTACATCATCCAGGCCCGAGGTGAAACGCCGGTGCGGATCGGCATGGTCGATCCGCTGACCGGGGTTTATGCCGCAATTGCGCAGAACGAGGTGGTGGGAGCCAAATTCGCCACCGAGGAGATCAACAACAAGGGCGGCATTCTGGGCCGGCCCATCGAACTGCTGGTCGAAGACTCGGCCAACGATGTCGGCACTGGCGTGCAGAAAACCCGCAAGCTGATCGAACGCGACCAGGTGAGTTTCATCATCGGCGACGTGAATTCCGGCATCGCGATTGCGATGGCGCAGGTCACCAGCGAAAAGAAGACGCTTCATATCGTCTCGGGCGGCCACACCGATCCGATCACCGGCGCGAACTGCTCGTGGAATGTATTCCGGATCTGCAACTCCACCTCGATGGACGCCAACGCCATCGCCTCGACGCTGATGGAGAAGTTCGGCAAGAAGTGGTATTTCCTGACGCCGGATTACGCCTATGGCCACTCCGTGCAGGCCGGTTTCGAGAAGCTCCTGAAGGGTGCGGGCGGCACCTCGGCGGCGTCGCTGGTGCCATTGGGTACGCCGGATTATTCGGCTTACCTGATCCAGGCGAAAGCCTACAACCCGCAGGTGCTGATCAATGTCATGGGCGGCAATGACCAGGTCTCAAGCCTGAAGCAATTTGTCCAGTTCGGTCTGGACAAGCAAATGGCCGTAGGCGGCACGCTGTTCGAACTCGAAAGTATCCGCGCGGTGCCCGACGGCGCGCGCGTCGGATGGTGGACCATGGAGTGGTGGTGGGATCAGCCCGGCGTGCCGCATGTCGCGGAATTCAATGCATCCATGAAGAAGATCACCGGTCTCGCCGCCACCGCGCGCAACTGGTTCGGCTATGCGTCGGTGCAGACGCTGGCGGCGATTGCGAACCAGGAGAAGACGCTCGACGCGGTGCAGCTGGCGCATGCGCTTTCCGGATTCAAGCTGCCGCCGGAGATCGCCCTGCAACCGGGGGCGCCGGCATTCCGCGCCGGTGACCATGAATTGATGAGCACCGTCTTTGTCGGCGAGGCGCATCCACCGCAGGGCGATCCGGACAATATGTTCGCGGTACGAAATCCCATACCCGGCGAAAAAGCCGCCGGAGTGGCCGAGGACACCGGCTGCAGGATAAAATGGCCGGCCTGACACCATGCGACCTGACGCCTGGTGCCTCGCTGCACCGGGTCGCAGAGACTTCCAATAAGAAAAACAATGACCAGGAGAATCCATGACATCGCAGACCTTCAACCCGAGATTAAATCGTCGCACGCTCGTGACCGGCGCCGCCGCGCTCGGGGCCTTCCAGGTGGCGTCCCCCTTTATCATCGCCGCGCGCGGCGAAACGGCGATCCGGATCGGCATGGTCGATCCACTCACCGGCGTCTACGCAGCGCCAGCCGGCAACGAGGTGATGGGAGCCAAGCTCGCGGTCGAGAAAATCAACGCCAAAGGCGGCATTCTCGGGCGACAGGTCGAATTGCTGGTGGAAGATTCCGCCAACGACGTCGGCACCGGCGTGCAGAAGGCGCGCAAGCTGATCGAGCGGGATCAGGTCAACTTCATGATCGGCGACGTCAATTCCGGCATCGCGGCGGCGATCGCCCAGGTTACCGCCGAAAAGAAAATCCTGCACATCGTTTCCGGCGGCCACACCAACTCGATCACCGGCAAGGATTGCAAGTGGAATGTGTTCCGCGTTTGCAACACCACGCGAATGGAAGCCAATTCGGTCTCGAGCGTATTGTTCAGCAAATACGGCAAGAAATGGCACTTCATCACGCCCGACTATGCGTTCGGTCACACGCTGTATGACGCCTGCACCGACGACCTGAAAAAGCTCGGCGGCACCGTTACCGGCAACGAGCTGACGCCGCTCGGCACCACCGATTTCTCCGCCTATTTGATCAAGGCGCGGGCGGCCAATCCGGATGTGATGATCCTGCTGGTACAAGGCTCCGACATGATCAACTGCCTGAAGCAGGTGGTGCAGTTCGGCCTCAACAAGCAGATCCACGTCGCCGGAACGCAGCAGGAACTGGAGTCACTCGCCGCGCTGCCGCCGGAAGCACGCATCGGGATCTGGATGTTCGAATGGTACTGGAAACAGCCGGGCATTGCCGGCGTCGACAAATTCGTCGCCGATGTTCGCAAGGTCAATGGCGGCAAGGTCCCCACCGCGCGGCACTGGTTCGGCTATGTTTCGGCCATGAGCTTTGCCCTGATTGCCAACCAGGAAAAAAACATCGACGCGGTCAAACTCGCGGCGGCGCTCGAGAACTTCGAATTGCCCGAAGATGTCAAGCTGCAGCCGAACAAGTGTTACTATCGCAAGGGCGACCATCAATTGATGACCTCGGCCTTTGTGGGCGAGGCGCAGTCAAAGGGCACCGACGACCCGGAAGATCTGTTTCACGTCGACGAAATTATCCCGGGCGACAAGACAGCGCCCGCTGTCAGCGAAACCGGCTGCACCATTCAGTGGCCGGCGTAGCATGAAGTCCGTTATTTCTATTTTCCTGACCCGGGAGCTGAACCCCTCCCGGGTCGCACATAGGTTGTCCTTTCCGGTGATTTATGACGCAACTTCTCCTGTTTAATGTCACCAACGGGCTCATCATCGGCGCGTTCTATGTGCTGATGGCCCTTGGACTTTCGCTCATTTTGAACCTGAGCAACGTCATCAATTTCGCCCATGGCGGCTTTCTGGTGATCGGTGGCTACATCGCCTACGCGATCACCCCCTATGTCGGTTTCTGGGGCGCGCTGCTGCTGGCGCCGCCATTGACCGCCGTGATCGGTTTGGCCGTCGAACGCGTGCTGATCCGGCCGCTCTACGGACGCGATCCGCTTTATAGCCTGCTGCTGACCTTCGGCCTGGCGTTCATCATCGAGGACGGCACCCGCTTCATCTGGGGCGCACAGGGCAAGCCGGTCACCATTCCGACGTTTCTGGCGCAGCCGCTGAGCAATGATCTGTTTTTCATCACCGGCTACCGCCTGTTCATGGTGGCCGTGGTGATGATCGCGGTCGCACTGTTGTTCCTGCTGCTGCGCTATACCCGCTTGGGCGTTCGCATCCGTGCCGGCACGCTCGATCTCGAGACCGTCGCCGCACTCGGAATCAATGTGCGAATGCTGCGCACGCTCAATTTCGGGGTCGGTATTTTCCTGGCGGGCCTGAGCGGCGTTCTCGCCGCCGGGCAACTCGGGCTCGAGCCGACCATGGGCACCGGCCTGCTGATGCCGAGCTTCATTGCCATCATCGTCGGCGGCATCGGCAGCCTGCCGGGAACGCTGATCGGCGGCTTGCTGATCGGGGTGGCCTCGGGATTGACCGCGGTGTTTCTCCCGGCCGCCAGCGAGGCGGTGATCTACGTCATGATGGCGGTGGTGCTTCTGATACGCCCGCGCGGATTATTCGGCGAAGAAGGAATGATGAGTTGAGCGCCGAACAAACCCGCAAGCTGATCGCCTTGGCGGCGATCTGGACAGCGCTGCTGCTCGCCCCCTATTGGATGGTTCCGCTCGGCGGCTACACCGCGCTGGCGACCCGGGTCCTGGTGCTGGGCCTCGCCGCGATGTCGCTGAACTTCCTGCTGGGTTTTACCGGCGTGCTGTCGTTCGGCCATGCCGCCTATTTCGGCCTTGGCGCCTATGGCGCCGGGCTGACGCTGAAATTCCTGGCGCCGAGCACGCCGCTGGCGCTGCTGCTCGGAATGCTGCTGGGCGGCATCTGCGGCGCGATCCTCGGCACGCTGATCGTGCGACGGCGCGGCGTCTATTTCGCGATGGTGACGATCGCCTTCGGCCAGGTCTTCTACTACATCGCGTTCCAGTGGAGTTCGCTGACGGGAGGCGACGACGGCTTGCGCGGCTTCTCGCGCCAGCCGATCGATCTTGGCTTCTTCAAATTCGACATTCTTTCCAACGAGAAAAACTTCTATTTCTTCGTATTGTTCTGCTTCGCGCTGGCGGTCGGCGCGATGGGATTCATTCTGCGCTCGCCGTTCGGCCGCACCATGATCGCGATCCGCGAGAATGAGCGCCGCTCCCGCTTCCTCGGCATACCGGTGGAGCGGCATATCTGGATCGCGTTCACCCTGTCCTGCTTTTTCATGGGCTTTGCCGGCGCGCTCTATGCGCTGGTCAATAACTTCGCGGACCCGAGAGGCCTGCATTACAGCCAGTCCGGCGATTTCGTCATGATGGCCGTGATGGGCGGGATGCGAAGTTTTTGGGGCCCGCTGCTCGGCGCCGCGGTGTTCGTGGTGCTGCAGGATTATCTGTCGAGCATCACGGTCAACTGGATGTCATTCGTCGGGCTGTTGTTCGTCCTGGTGGTGCTGTTCTTTCCACGCGGGTTGCTTGGCTTCCTGCAACGGAGCAAGGCATGAACGTTCTTGAAATCCAGAATGTCACCAAGCGTTTCGGCAATCTCGTCGCCGTAAGCGGTGTTTCGCTTAGCGTGGCGAAGGGAGAATTGTGCGCGATCATCGGGCCGAACGGCGCCGGCAAGACCACCTTCTTCAACCTGATCAGCGGATTCTTTCCGCCGACCTCCGGCGCCATTACCTTCGACGGCCGCGATATCACAAGGCTCTCGACGCATCAGCGCGTCACGCTCGGGATGGCCAGAACGTTCCAGATTACCGAAATTTTCCCCGAACTCACGGTATTCGAGAACGTCCGCATCGCCGCGGAAGTGGCCGGCGGATACCGGTTGCGGCCCTGGATCAACCGGGCGGAAACCGGAAAGATCCATCAGCATGTCGAAGCGACGCTCAAACTGGTATCGCTGGAAACCAAGACCGACCGGCTGGTCGGCGAACTCTCGCATGGCGACCAGCGCGCCGCCGAGATCGCGATGGCGCTGGCGTTGAAACCGCATCTGCTGCTGCTCGACGAGCCGACCGCCGGCATGGGCGACCAGGAAACCTATCAGATCACCCAGTTGATCCGCCGGCTGCATCGCGAGAGCAACTACACCATCGTGCTGATCGAGCATGATATGCGCGTGGTGTTTCATCTCGCCGATCGTATCTGCGTGCTCGATCAGGGCCGGATGCTTGCGCAAGGCACGCCGCAGGAAATCGCCGCCAACGAAACCGTTCAGGCCGCTTATCTGGGTAATGCCGCATGACCGCAGCCCTGACAGCCGAAGGCATCCACACTTATTACGGCAAGAGCCACATCCTGCATGGCGTCAGCCTTGAGGTTGCCGAGGGCAAGATCACCGCCCTGCTCGGACGCAATGGCGCGGGAAAGACCACCACGCTGCGCAGCCTGATGGGCCTGACGCCGGCGCGCGAAGGCAAGATTATCGTGTTCGGCGAGGACACCACGCGCTGGCCGACCTTCCGCATCGCCGCGCTGGGCGTGGGCTATGTGCCGGAAGGCCGCCGCATCTTCGCCAATCTCAGCGTCGAGGAGAATCTCAAGGTCCCGCTCGAGCGCGGCGGGCCTTGGACGATTCCGCGGATCTATCAACTTTTCCCACGCCTCGAAGAGCGCAAGCTCAACCGCGGCCGCCAGCTTTCCGGCGGCGAGCAGGAGATGCTGTCGATCGCTCGTGCGTTACTGCTGAACCCAAGGCTTCTGATTCTCGACGAGCCGTCGCAAGGGTTGGCACCGCTGATCGTACTCGAGGTGTTTCGCATCGTCCAGCAAATGAAGGCCGAAGGCATCTCGGTTCTGCTGGTCGAGCAGAATGCGAGGATGAGCCTGGAAATCGCCGACAATGCCTATGTGCTGGATGACGGCATCGTGGTCTATTCGGGGACCGCCCGTGAACTCGCCGCCGACGAGGGCCGCGTCCGGGCACTCGCCGGTGCCAGCGCCGAAGAATGGACGCTGACCTGAGTGTTGGCCACCGTCATTGCGAGCGCTGCGAAGCAATCCATAACGAGCACGCAGCGTTACTGGATCGCTTCGTCGCTTCGCTCCTCGCACAGCAAATGACGAGGAGCGGTGAATGGCAACATCACGCCCGATAAGCCGTCTTGCCGGTGCCGCGATAAAGCACCTTCACCTGTTCTTCCGAAACTTCCTTGTGAAAGGCCAGGGCCTCGGGCTCGAGATCCCGTTTCGGCACATGGGCGGGTTGAAAGTGGTGATACGTATCCTTGCCGCGCACCAGCGTCGCCCAATCCCGCTGGCCGACCGCCTGCTTGAGGTGGGTCGGGATATAGCGGATCGCGAGGCCGATGCGCCGGTCGTCGGATCGGTTCGGCTCCGATCCGTGGAACAGCAGCACGTGATGCAGCGAAGCCTGGCCGGGCTTCAATTCCACATAGACAGCCTTGGCCTCGTCGACATCGACCGCGATCTCCTGGCCGCGGGTGAGGAGATTGTTCCGATCGAAGGTGTCGGCGTGCTGGACTTGTTGCCGGTGGGTACCCGCAATGAATTTCATGCAGCCGGAAACCTTATTGGCCGGCGAAATGGCGATCCATGCGGTCGCGACGTCGGACGAACTGAGGCCCCAATAGGTGGCGTCCTGATGCCAGGACACGAAGCCGGGATCGCGGGCTTCCTTGATGAAGAAGCTGGTGTTCCAGCACAGGATATTCGGCCCAAGCAGGTCCTCCATCGCATCCAGTATCTTGGGATGACGGACCATTTCGTCGATCCAGGTGAACAGCACGTGGCTGCGGTGACGCATCTCCGCCTTGATCGGGCCACCGCTTTCAGCTTCATAATCCTCAAGCTTGCGGCGAAAATCGGCCACCTCACTGGCGCTCAGGGCGTCGATCGGGAAGTGGTAGCCGCGGTCGCGATAGTCAGCGACTTCATCCTTGCTCAGCAATTTTTGCACGGGTTTCCTCACTCTTCTTGTTTTTGGATCTTCTTTTTTGGTTGTCTTGCTTCTGGTCGTCGGGCAAGCCGGCCGGAACTTGACAAGGGTGACCTTGGGGTTTGGCGCTGTCAAGAAACTCCGCCTGACTTCAGCCTTGTCGCATCGGCCTTTCGCCCGACCGGCTTTGGCCGTACAATCGCGACATGGCGAAGCGCACCAACCCTCTCAACCCAGCCCATCCCAGCCGGATCCAGGGATAATGGCGCGGGCAAGCAGTCTCGTGATCGGAACCTCGGCCCTCGCGGTCATCGTCGTGGCGTTCGCGGGTTTTCTCGGGTTCCGGAAAATTCACAGCATCCAGCAGCGCAGTCCGCTTCGCATCGTGTTCGAGGGTTCCGCCAGCGGCCTGGTCAAGGGCGGCAGCGTGAATTTCGATGGCGTTCAGGTCGGCGAGGTGACGTCGCTCAAGCTGGAAAGCCCTCGCAAGATTGTCGCCCTGGTGATGGTGGAAAACAGCGCCCCGATCCGCAAGGACACCGTTGTGGGCCTGGAATTTCAGGGGCTGACCGGCGTGGCGGCGATATCGCTGAAGGGGGGCGACGCCGCAGCACCTCCAGTGCCGCTGGACGAGGACGGTGTTCCGACCCTGAAGGCCGATCTGACCGTGATCGAGTCGATCCGCGACACCCTGCACAATGTCGACCACATGCTCGTCAACAATCAGTCGACCATCAAGGATGCGATGCTCAATTTCGAGACATATACCGCGAGCCTGGCGAGCCAGGGCGACGCGATCGAGAGCGTCCTGCGCAAGGCCGACACCGCCATCGACGGCTTCGACAGCACGGTGGCGAAGATCGATAACGTCATACCCGGCCTTGCCAACGGAAAGGACGGCGAACTGTTTCAGAAGGTGAAGTCGATTCGTGAGCTGGCCGAAAGTTTCAACAAGCGTTCGGCCGTCTTTATGGAAGAAGGCCGCCGCTCCCTGCTCGATATCAGCGAGGGCGCCAGAAAAGTGACCCGGAAATTCGACGGGCAAACCGAAAGCAGCAGCGATGCGCCCGGACCCGGTCCAAGAAGGCAACGGCAGCAGTGAGTCTCCGGAATTGCCGGCCGTGAGGCGCTGCATTTTTCCCAACCATTGAGACGTTGCCAAAGGCGCGATCGCGGTGTTCATATCCTCGACGAGCTATCAACGCTGCGCGTGAATACAAAACACTGAATACAAACCTGAACAAAAATTTGGGAGAAATCGGACGTGAAGAACATCGTGTCGCTGGAAGGCAAAACCATTATCGTAACGGGAGGCGCGCAAGGAATCGGCCGGGCGCTGGTGGAGCTCTCGGTCGAGCTTGGCGCTAAGGTCGTCGCAGTTGACAAGAACGCCGAGGGCCTCGCCTCGCTGGATAAATCCCGCGGCGACATCATGACACTGCAGGGCGACATTGCCGAGCCGGCATTTGCGGCGGAGGCGGTCGAGCGGGTCACCCAGACCTTCGGCGCGATTCATGGCCTGGTCAACAATGCCGGCATTACCCGCACGGCGATGATCGAAAAAATGAGCTTTGTGCAATGGAGCGAAGTCTTGAACGTCCATCTCACCGGCTCGTTTCTTTGGACGCAGGCTGTCGGCAGAAGCATGCTGGCCCGCGCCAAAGCCGGCGAGAAGCGACCGGGCGCCATTGTCAATATCTCGTCGGACGCGGGGCGCGCCGGGACCATCGGTCAGATCAATTATGGCGCCGCCAAAAGCGGCATGCTGGGCATGACCATGAGCACCGCCAAGGAGTGGGCGAAATTCGGAATCCGCGCCAACTCGATTTGCTTTGGTGTCGTCGAAACGCCGATGACGGAAACCATTCGCGGCGACAAATTTCGCGACGGGATCCTCGCGCGAATTCCGATGGGATACTGGGCCCAGCCCAATGAAGTGGTGCAGCCGGTTTGCTTCCTGCTGTCGGATGCGGCGTCTTACATCACCGGCCAGCATCTGGCGGTGGACGGTGGATTTCACATCTCGATCTGATTATTGGTTTCGCGCCAGACCCCACGCACTCTCGGAAAGTGCGTCACGATGCCGGGGCGCGGCAATGGCGATCATGCGCCGGGCGCGCTCCTTGAGCGTGCATCCGCGCAATTCCGCCACGCCCCACTCGGTGATGATGGCATCGACATCCGCGCGCGGCGTCGTCACCGTTTCAACCCTGGCCACGATGCGGCTGCCGCCCTTCGGCTCGGTTGCCGGCAGTGCGATGATCGCCCGGCCTCCCGGCGCCGCATTGGCACCGCGCACGAAATCGAGCTGCCCGCCGATGGCGCCAACGACCATGCCGTTCAGCGTCTCCGCGTTGACGCTGCCATCGAGGCCGACTTCCAGCGCCGAATTGATCGCCACCAGCCGGTTGATGTCAGCCAGGACCCGCTGGGCATGGGTGTAGGAGGCCGGGCGGACCGAGACCGCCCTGTTCTGATGCACAAACCGATAGAGCCGCCGGGTGCCGATCAGCTGGTTGGCGATGGTGACGCCGGGATCGATGCCCTTGCCCGCATTGGTCACCGCGCCGCATTCGATGAGATCCACCACCGCGTCGTTGATGAGACCGGAGTGAATGCCGAGATCGCGAACATGCGACAGCGAGGACAGGATCGCATCCGGAATCTTGCCGATGCCGAACTGCAGCGTACTGCCGTCCGGAATCAGGCCTGCGGCATGTTCGGCGATGCGGCGCGACACATCGTCCGGTTTTGCCGCAGGCAATTCCAGCGGCGGCCGCGTCGCGGCGATACGCCAATGCGGCAGGATATCCGCCGGCCACTCCGCGCCGAAGGTCCAGGGCGCGTCCGGATTGATCTCCGCGATCACCACGCGGGCGCGCCGCGCCGCATCCACGATGTAATCGTTCGACAGGCTGGCGCTGAGCCGGCCGTTTTCGTCTTCCGCCAGTTGCACCAGCACCACATCGGCGCGATGCCGTCCGTTGGCAAAGTCGGCACAAAATGCGCTGTAGTTGCTGGGGATCACATCGAGCTGCCGCGTCCTAGCCAGCGCGCGGGTATTGCCGATCACGCCGTAACTGCGGAACGCGATCCCGGAGCTGCGCTCCGGCGCAAAGGTGTCGGAAAACACCGGACCGACGACGATCGTGAACGGCGGCAAGCGGTCTTTCTGCGCGACCAGCACCTCGGTCAGGGTGCGCGGCTCAGCGGTCGCCTGTCCGCACACCACGACATCCCCGGCCCGAATGATGCCGGTAAAATCGAGCGAAGCGGCAGCGGCTCGCTCGCTCGTCACCAGACAGCCCCGGTCCGCATCATCGAGCTCCGCGTTTGCGAGATCAATAGGACTTCGGCAGGCCGAGCACCTTCTCGGCGATGAAACTCAGTGCCAGCTGCGGACTGATCGGCGCAATGCGCGGGATCAACACCTCACGCAGATAGCGCTCGACGTGAAACTCCTTGGCGTAACCGAAACCGCCATGGGTCATCACCGATTGCTCGCAGGCCTGGAAACCCGCCTCGCCGGCGAGATACTTCGCCGCATTGGCGGCGGCGCCGCAAGGCATGCCATTGTCGTATTGCCACGCCGCCGACATCACCATCAGCCACGCCGCCTCAAGCTCGGCCCAGTTCTTCGCCAGCGGATGCTGGATCGCCTGGTTCTTGCCGATCGGGCGATTGAAGACGATGCGGGTCTTGGCGTATTCGGCGGCGCGCGACAGCGCCACCTTGCCGAGTCCGACCGCCTCGGCCGCGATCAGAATCCGCTCCGGGTTCATCCCCTCCAGGATATATTCGAAACCGCGCCCCTCTTCGCCGATGCGGTCCTCCATCGGAATCTCGAAATCCTCGAAGAACAATTCGTTGGAATCGACGATCTTGCGGCCCATCTTCTCGATCTCGTGGACCTTGATCCGCTGGCGGTCGAAGTCGGTATAGAACAGGCTGAGGCCATGGGTCGGTTTGCGGACTTCTTCCAGCGGCGTGGTGCGCGCCAACAGCAAAATCTTGTGCGCCACCTGCGCGGTCGAAATCCATACCTTCTGGCCGTTGACGACGTAGTGATCGTTCTTCGCCACGGCGCGCGTCTTCAACTGCGTGGTGTTCAGGCCGGTGTTGGGTTCGGTGACGGCAAAGCAGGCCTTCTCGCGGCCTTCGACCATCGGCGGCAGCATCCGCCGACGCTGCTCCTCGGTGCCGAACACCACCACCGGATTGAGCCCGAAGACGTTGATGTGCACCGCGGACGCTCCGGACATGCCGGCGCCGGATTCGGAAATCGTGCGCATCATGATGGCGGCCTCGGTGATGCCGAGACCTGAACCGCCATAGGCTTCCGGCACGCAGATGCCGAGCCAGCCGGCATCGGCCAGCGCCTTGTGGAAATCATGCGGAAAGCCGCCCTCACGATCCTTCCTCAGCCAATAGGCATCATCGAAGCCGCTGCAGATTTTCGCGATCGCGTCGCGAATGGCTTCCTGATTTTCCGTGAGCGCGAAGTCCATGTCGTAGTCCTGTCTTTTTGCGTTATTGATTTGCAGGTTGGAGAAGCCATACAGGCTCGCCCATGTGTCAATTTCCCATATGTGACGGCAGCCACAGGATGATGCTCGGGAACGCGACGAGGACCGCGATCGCGATCAAATGCGCGATGAAATGCGGGAACGTGCCGTGAAACACCTCCGAGACCGGCCGGTTGGCATAGCGCGCCACAATGAAGCAGTTGAGCCCGACCGGCGGCGTGATCATGCCGACTTCCGCGGTGACGATCTTGATGACGCCGAACCAGATCGGATCGAAGCCCAGCGTCTTGATCAGGGGAATGACGATCGGCACTGTCAGGACCAGGATCGCGATCTGGTCCATGAACGAGCCCAGCACGATATAGCCGCACAGGATCAGCGTGATGATGACCCAGCGCGAGGTCGGCAGCGATCCGACCCAGGCCACGAGATCCTGGGTGACATGCGTCAGCGTGAAGAAATATCCGAAGATCGACGCACCGACCAGGATCATCACGATCATGCAGGTGCCGTGCGAGGCCCGCAGCAGCGTGCGATAAAGCGTGGCCGGGGTTATCTTGCCCTTGACGATCGCCAGCACAAACGCGCCGAATGCGCCGAACGCCGACGCCTCGGTGGGCGTCGCGACGCCGAGATAGATCGTGCCGGTGACCACCGAAAACAGCACGACCATCGGGCTGACCTGCCACAGCAGCGAAAAGCGCTCGGACCACGGCACCGATACCGTGCGTGGCGCGCGGGACGGATCCAGCCAGACCAGCAGATAGATGGTGGCCATGATGGTGAAGGTGATCAGGATGGCGGGTATGATTCCGCTGATCAGAAGCCTGCCGATATTGACCTCGGCAAGGAGCCCGAAGATCACAAGCGCGACGCTGGTCGGCAACAGCATCGACAGCGTGCCGGAAATCGCAACCACGCCCGCCGCCATCTTCGGTTCATAGCCCTGACGGATCATCGCGGGCAGGCTGGTCGACGACAAGGTAGCGGCCGACGCGGTGCTGGTGCCGCAGATCGCGCCAAATCCGGCACCTGCCAGCGCCGTCGCCATGCCGAGACCGCCCGGAATCCGGCCTACCCAGGCGGAGGCGGTTTGAAACAGGTCGTCGGCGACGCCGGACAACAGCACGAGGTCCGCCATCAGCAGGAACATCGGGATGGTGATCAGCTCGTAGGAAGACACGGTCGACAGCGGCGCCGTCTGCAGGATGCCGAACAGCGCCGAGGGCCCGCCCACGATCAACAGGCCGATCGAACCTGAAAATGCCATGGCGAACCCAACCGGCGTACCGATCGCCAACAGACCGAACAGCAAGCCAAGAACCAGAATCGGAACCATCGGATACCGCCGCTATTCGAATGTCTTGGCTTCACCGATCCCGGTGATCGGCGGCAGCGGGTAGAGATCGCGGCCGGAAACGAGACTGAAGAGATTTCCAACGAGCTGCAGCGCGAGCCGCAACACGAGGACGCCGCAGCCGAACGGCACCAGCGCTGCGGATATCCAGGTCGGCCACGGAATGGCGCCCGCCAGAACGTCGCCCTGCTGGTAGTTGTCGAGCGCGCGGTCGAAGCCGACCTTCGATATCAGCACGAACACGAACAGGCCGACCAGCGCGGTGACGATCTCCGACAAGCGTCGGCCCGCCGGGGAAAAACGATGCAGCAGGATATCGACGCCGACATGGGCATGCTCGCGCAGCGCGTCCGATAGCGTGAGAAAGAACACGCCGGCCAGCAAATAAAGCCCGATCAGGTCATAGGTGAAGCTGAACGGCCGGTTGACGGCGTAGCGCATGAATACGTCGGCAACCACCAGCACCATGATAACAAAGAGAAACACGACCGCGATCACCGTGAGCGCACGCTCGATCGCGGCGAGAACATCTCCTGCCCGCTTGATCATGGGCGCACTCCCCACCCGATGGGACGCAGGACGATCGAGCCGACCGGCGTGGCGATCATTTCTTCGCCTCGCCTGCCGCGAGCAGCGCGTCGAATTCCTCGAGCGCCGCCGATGCCGGCTTGCCGCGGCCGTCAAGGGCACTTGCCCATTCCTTGCCAACGACCTTCAGCTTCTCTTTCATTTGCGCACTGGTCTCCGGCGGGAGCGGCTCGAAGGCGACGCCCGACTGCTGGAGCTTTTGCCGAGAGTCGACCTGCTCCTTGTCGACTTCAGCACAGACGCTCGGCTCGATGGCCTCGGAGGCTTCGTCCATTGCCTGCTTCACTTCAGCCGGAAGACGATCCCAGACCGCCTGATTGATCGAGTAAGCCACGATGAAGCTGCCGAAGCTGACGCCCTCGGTCGCATGCTTGACGAGCTTGTCCAATCCGTAGGAGCTGACGCTTTCCATCGGAAACAGCAGGCCATCCATCGTGCCGCGCGAGAGCGATTCATAGGCATCCGGCGCCGACATCCGAACCGGCACCGCCTCGAGCGCGCGCAAGGTGAGGTCCTGCGCGCCGCCGGTGGTGCGCAGTTTCAAGCCCTGAACATCCTTGATAGTCTCGATCTTCTGCTTCACGGTGAAGATCTGATAGGGCGGCAGCACCACTTCCATCAGCAATCTGATCTTGTTCGGCGCATATTCCTGCTTGGCCAGAACGCCCGCTCGCGCGCTCTTCCAGTAGGCGAGCGTTCCGGCGCAGCTGGTGTGGAAGGCTTCCGGCAGCTGGGCGACTTCCGACAGCGGCATCTTGTCGGACACATAGGATGGCCCGATGTAACCGATATCGACGACGCCGGATTGGGTCAGCCGCAGCATATCGGCCGCCTTGCCGATCTGCTGGTTGGGATAGTAGCTGAAGGTGACAGCCCCGCCCGTGCGCTTCGTCACTTCATCCATCCACGGCTTCAGCATCAGGCGAACAAGATAATGTCCGGCGGGAAATGAGTCCGCCACCTTCAGCTCCAGTGCCCGCGCGGGGCTGTCTGCAAGCGAACCCGCCATCGACAGCGCGACAGCCGAACCGATCATGGCCAATGCTTTTTTCATTTTCTTCTCCCTGACGTGCTCGTCCTGTGCCGGCGATTTCTTAAAGCTGGCCATCGCGCGTTCGGACACGCTTACAGCCATCGCGGATGTTCGGTGGTCGCGCCGGCTGGAATCGATCGCGTCGGCGGGAAGTCTGAATGGAATTGTTCGGGCAAAGCAGCCGTCGCGGACGGGCGATCGAGCTTGATCGACACGATCCAACGACATCCGACATAGCGCCGGTGCGGGCCCCGCCGGCCCTCCCTCCTTCGTTCTTACCTGCCCAATTTCTGTGTACGAGGAGTACAAGAGCATGAATTATGATGTCAATATTAGAAAGAAGCGGGCCTAGCCGGCCGAAACGGGTCGTTGACAGACCAAGAACGTGAATTTTATATACACATATAGGAATAACGTCTTGCCTCAAGGGCTGGCTACAGCGCGGAAACGTCCATGGGTCCCCTCACCGGTCTTACGATTCTCGACCTGACTACCGTCCTGATGGGGCCCTACGCCACCCAGATCATTGCCGACATGGGCGCCAACGTCATCAAGGTGGAAAGCCCCGATGGCGATATCGTCCGGCAGATCGGCCCGGGCCGAACGCCGGGCATGGGCGGAATGTTTCTCAACGCCAACCGCGGCAAGCGCAGCATTGCGATCGACCTCAAGCACCCCGACGGGCGCGACGCGCTATTGCGCCTTGCGGCGAACGCGGATGCCCTCGTTTACAATGTGCGGCCCCAAGCCATGGCTCGTCTCGGTCTCGACTATGAGACCCTCGCCAAGGCCAATCCGAAGATCGTCTATGTCGGCGTATTCGGCTACGGCCAGAGCGGTCCCTACGCATCGAAGCCGGCCTATGACGATCTGATCCAGGGCGCATCGACGATTCCAACCCTGATGGCGATGGCTGGCGACGGCACGCCGCGATACGTTCCGATCACCATGGCCGACCGCGTCGTCGGGCTGATGGCGGTCAACGCCATCCTGGGCGGATTGATGCATCAGCAACGCACCGGCATTGGCCAGCGTATCGATGTGCCGATGTTCGAGTCGATGACGGACTTCGTCCTGATCGACCATCTCGGTGGCCTGACCTATGATCCGCCGCTCGATCATGGCGGGTATGCGCGTCTGCTGTCGCGCTACCGGCGCCCCTACAAGACCAGCGACGGCTACATCTGCGCGCTGATCTACAACGACAAGCAGTGGCGGAGTTTCTTTGCCGCCATCGGCCAGCCGGAATTCCTGCAGCAACCGCGTTTCGCCAGCCATGCGGCGCGGCATCAGCATATCGACGAAATCTACCAGGAGGTCGGCCGCATCTTCCTGGGCCGCACCACCGCGGAATGGCGCGAATTGCTGGAGCGCGAGGATATCCCTGTCATGCCGATGCACACGCTGGAAACGATCCTCGACGATCCGCACCTTGCCGCGGTCGGGTTCTTCAAGACCGTCGAGCATCCCGTCGAAGGCCGCATCCGGCAGATGCAGGTGCCCTCAAGCTGGAGCGCGAGCCAGCCCGAAGCCGGCGGCCCGGCGCCGACGCTCGGCGAGCACGGCAGGGAAGTCCTGCGCGAAGCCGGGTTCTCCGCCGATGAAATCAGGCAGCTCGCCGAGCGCAAGGCCGTGCACCTGACCGCGACATCATGATGCGGCCCGTCAATCACAGAAAGGCCACCTGATGCGCTCGATGCTGTTTGTCCCCGGTGACAGCCCACGCAAATTCGACAAGGCCTCGCAAGGCAACGCCAGCGCGCTGATCATCGATCTTGAGGATTCCGTCGTGCCCGACAAGAAGGACGAGGCGCGCGGATTGACTCGAACCATGCTGGGCGGCCGACGCGGCCGCCACGAGCTGTATGTGCGGGTCAACGCACTCGACACCGGAATGACGCTACAGGACCTTGCGGCCGTCATGCCCGCCGCGCCGGATGGCATCGTGCTGCCGAAATGCCGGTCGGGCGATGACGTCCGTCAGCTCGCGCTCTGGCTTGACGCCTTCGAAGCCGCCGCCGGCACCCAGGCGGGAACAACGCAGATCGTCGTCGTCGCCACCGAAACAGCCGAGTCGGTGTTCGGGCTCGGCACCTACAAGGACAGTTCATCACGGCTCGCCGGCTTGATGTGGGGCGCGGAGGATCTGGCCGCGTCGCTCGGCGCCACGGAAAACGGCAGCGCCGGGATCTTTCACAGCCCGTACCGGCTGGCACGGGATATGTGCCTGATGGGCGCGGCGGCGGCCCAGATCGCCGCGATCGATACCGTTTACACCGACATCGAAAACCTTGCAGGTCTCGAACTGGAAACCCGCATTGCGCGCCGGGATGGCTTCTCGGCGAAAGCGCTGATCCATCCCAAGCACGTCGATATCGTCAATGCCGCGTTCGAACCCACCGCCGCGGAACGTGACTGGGCCGAGAAAATCGTTGCGGCCTTTGCGGCCAATCCCGATCTCGGCACGCTTCGTCTCGACGGCAAGATGATCGACAAGCCGCATTTGCGAGCGGCCCGGAAAATCCTGGGGATTTAGGAAGTTTTTTGGATTTAGGAAGTTTTGCAACAAACCATGGAAGTTTTCGAAATTGAATGCGTTTAGGAATTGAACGCAAATAGGTTACGGAGCGCACCGCCTCCTATCGGGATAACCAATGATTGTTCGCCAGGCCGCGTATGTATTGGACATTTTTGAGTACTTCGCGCGGACCCGAAAGCCTGCCACGCTTGCGGAGGTGGCGGATCATTTCGGGTGGCCGCGCTCCAGCACCTTCAATCTTCTGAGCACGCTTACGGAGAAGGGATATCTTTACGAGCCGCGCCAGCGCGCCGGATATTACCCGACCCCGCGTTGGCTGGCGATGGCAAAGGCGATTGCCGAAGTCGAGCCGCTGCCGGAGTGGACCCACGCGCTGATTGCCGAGCTCTCGGCCGAAACCGGCGAGACCGCAGCCATCGCAGCACCTGCCGGCGTGATGGCGGTGTTCATCGATGTCGTGGAATCGAGCGCGGCGATTCGCTATTTCGCGCAAGTCGGGCATCGCGTGCCGATTCACGCCACATCGAGCGGTCGCGCCCTGCTGCTTCAATACGCTCCCGAGGAGCGCAACGCGCTCTACCGCAAGATCGAATTCAAGCAGTACGGGCCGACAACCCCGATCAGCATCGATGCGGTCGAGGCCGAACTCCGGCAATCGATCGAGCGCGGCTATGGCCAGAGCTTTGCCGATTTCAGCCGCGATCTTGCCGGGGTTGCGCTGCCGCTCCCGATCGGAGATCGCCGTCTGTCCGTGGTCGTCGCGGGTCCCGAATTCCGGATGGCATCGAAAATGGCCGACGTCGCCGCCATCATGACCAAATCGATCCAGCGCAACTGCCCCAGCCCGGAACAATTGAAAGCGATCCTCGGCGTGCTGGCCCGCTGAACCCATGTTCGGCATTGCCAAACGCCTGACGTTCCGCAAGATGGCGGAAAGCTGATCGCTCGCAGTCTATTTGAGCGTCGATAACAGGGGCGGAAATTCATGGCATCGGACGGCATCATCCTGGTCACCGGCGGCAGCCGCGGCATCGGCGCGGCGACGGCGGAACTGCTGGCGCAAAATGGCAACCGCGTCGTCATTTGCGACATCGCGCCGGAAGCCCTGGACAATGCCAAAATCACGCTTTGGCCGGAGCCGTTCGACGTGGCGCGCGAGGACAGTGTGGTCGGCGGCGTTGCGGCAATTGAAGCGACGCACGGGCCCATCAACGGGTTGGTCCACGCGGCCGGCGTCTACGGCAAGATGCACAGTGTCGAACGCATCCGCATGGAGAACTGGGATCGCGAGGTCAATATCGATCTGCGCGGCACCTTTCTGGTCGCCCGCGCCGTCGGCGTGCGGATGGCCGAACGCGGGCACGGATCAATCGTCAACATCGCCTCGGTCGCCGGCATGACCTCTGGCCCGATCCACGCCTATACCGCGGCAAAGGCCGGCGTTATTCAACTAACCCTGACGCTTGCCGCCGAATGGGGCCGGTCCGGCGTCCGCGTCAATGCGGTTTCTCCCGGCTTTACGCGAACGGTGGCGTTGCAGGCCGGGATCAATTCCGGCGCAATGAACGAAGAGCGGCTATCGCGCAATGCCGCAATGGGCCGGCTTGTTGAGCCGATCGAAGTGGCGCAAGCCATCGCCTGGCTGCTCGGACCGGCGAGCAGCGCGGTGACCGGGATCAATCTTCCAGTCGATGCCGGTTTTTTTGCCGGCGCGACCTGGGATGCCTATGGCGGATTGCGCGGACCGAAAGCTAAATCGTAATCCGAAGTAGGCGATCCTGACGCTCTACCCCAACCGAGAGCCAAGATGATGAACATTGCATTGACCCCGGGCAAGCATGACCTCGCCTCCGCGATCGCGGAAGCCGATATCCGCGTGCTGCTGATGGTTCTGGTTCACATGTCGGGCGACCTGCGCTGGCTCGAGCCGCCCTATGCGCCGCGCCGCGACGTGCGGCTGATCCCGGACCCCAAGGCAGGCCTGCCGGGAAACATCCAGGACGAAATCCGCGCCGCCGCGCTGAAGCTGCTGCGCGATGGCGATGCGAAGCCGGTCATCACCGATCCCGGCGATGACTTGATGCGGAAGATGATGAACGTGACGTTGGGCGAGCAAGTCGCGCCCGAATATGCACCGCTGATCCGCGAGGAAATGGGCCTGATCGCACGCGACGCGCGGTGGAGCGCCGAGCCGCCGCCTTCGGAGCAATTGCGCGAGCGGCAGGTTCTGATTGTCGGTGCCGGCGTCTGCGCCATTGCGCTGGGCGTCGCGCTCGGCCGGCTCGGTATCCCCTATACGATCGTCGAGAAGAACGCCGAAATGGGCGGCACCTGGTACGTGAATCGCTATCCGGGATGCGGCGTCGACACTCCCAATCATTCCTATTCCTTCTCCTTCGGGCCACGAAACCGCTGGACCCGCTATTTCTCGCCGCAGCAGGAAATTCAGGACTATCTGAAGAAGATTGCCGAGGAGTTCGGCGTTCGCGCCAATGTCCGGCTCAATACACGGCTGACCGCGTCGCGATGGGACGAAGCCAGCAGGCGCTGGGTATCGACGCTGCAAACGCCGGAGGGCACCGAAACGGTCGAAACGGCGGTGCTGGTCAGCGCGATCGGCCAGTTGAACGATCCGTCGATGGCGCAATTCGATGGCGCCGACGAGTTCGCCGGCAGGATGTTTCATTCGGCTAACTGGCCAACCGACCTCGACCTTGCGGGAAAGCATATCGCCGTGATCGGCACTGGCGCCACCGCCATGCAGCTGGTGCCGAGCATCGCCGACCAGGTCGCTTCCGTCACGGTGTACCAGCGCTCGGCACAATGGTCGCGGCCGGTGGCCGGCTATTCCGATTCGATCACCGAAGGCGCGCAATGGCTGCTCGAACATGTGCCGTATTATGCCGAGTGGTTTCGCTTCAACATGTTCTGGCGCTACGGCGACGGCCTGCTGCCGTTTCTACGAAAGGACCCGAACTGGCCGCATCCCGAGCGCGCCGTCAACGCCGGCAACGACAGGCATCGCCAGGAACTGACCGCTTTCATCCTTTCCGAACTCGAGGGTCGACCGGACCTGATCGAAAAATGCGTGCCGACCTATCCGCCTTATGGAAAGCGCATCCTGCTCGACAACAACTGGTTCCGGACGCTCCGCAAACCGAATGTCAAACTGGTGACCGACAAGATCGATCACATGACGCGCGACGGGATCGTCACCGCCAATGGGGAATTGCACCCGGCGGATGTGATCGTCGTATCGACGGGGTTCAAGGTCACCGAAATGGCCGCACGCCTCAATATCACCGGCCGCGGCGGCAGGAATCTCGCCGAGGCCTGGGCCGACGAAAATCCGACCGCCTATCTCGGCTTGACCGTGCCGGATTTTCCCAACTTCTTCACCATGCTTGGTCCCAATACCGGGCCGGCCCATGGCGGCAGCGTGATCTTCCAGGCCGAATGCCAATCGCGCTACATCACCGCCTGCCTGGTCGAAATGATCGAGCGCCGCATCGCGGCGATCGATGTCGATGCCGGGGCGCTCGACGATTACGTCGCCCGGGTCGATCGCGAGCACAAGCAGATGATCTGGACGCATCCCGGCATGTCGACCTACTACCGCAATCGCCATGGCCGGGTGTTCTCCGCGATGCCCTGGCGGTTCGTTGACTACTGGGCCATGACGCATGATCCGGATTTCAGCCAATATCGACTGACGCCGGCGTGATCTAGATGATCTCCTGCTTTTTCAGCGCATCGAGCTTGGCATCGTCGTAGCCGAGCCTCGACGCCAGTATTTCCCTGGTGTTCTGGCCGAGCAATGGCGGCGCGCGATAATCCTTTACCGGCGTCTCAGAGAAGGTGATGGGATTGCGGATCAGCGACAGCGCCGGTTCGAAGGGGTGTTCCACCTTGATCTCCATGCCGCGCTCACGCACATGCGGGTCGGCAAAGACTTGCGCGAAATCGTTGATCGGCCCGCACGGCACGCCGGCTTTCTCCAGCTCTTTCAGCCAATGCTCGACGGGCTTCTTCAGGAAGAGGCCTGCGAAGATCGCCATGATCTCCTTGCCATGAACGACCCGGTTGTTGTTTTTGACGAATCTCGGGTCGGTCGCGAGATCCGGACTTCCCAGCACGGCGCAGGTTCGCGCGAACTGCGCATCGTTGCCGACCACCAGCATCAGTTCGCCATCGGCGCAGCGAAATGCGCCCGCCGGCATGCCGCCATTGCCCCAGGTACCGCGCCGCGGCGGGGTTGTGCCGCTGACGAGGTAGATCTGCGCATAGTGCGACAGCGAGGCGATCACGGTGTCGAGCAGGCAGACGTCGATATGCTGACCGGCGCCGCCATTGACCTTGCGATGGTAGAGCGCGGCGAGGATGCCGATCGAGGTATTCATGCCGGTCATGTAGTCGACAATGCTGGGGCCGACCTTCATTGGACCCGCGCCGGGCTCGCCGTCGATATGGCCGGTGACGCTCATCAAGCCGCCCATCGCCTGGAAAATCGCGTCATAGCCGGCGCGGGGCGCATAAGGCCCGGTCTGGCCGAAGCCGGTGACCGAACAATAGATGATGCCGGGATTGACCGCACGGATCGATTCATAATCGAGCTTGTAGCGCTTGAGATCGCCGACCTTGAAATTCTCCATCATGATGTCGGAGGATTTTGCCAACTCGCGAATGATCTCCTGGCCTTCCGGCTTGGCGAGATCGACGGTGACCGACATCTTGCCGCGGTTGGCGCACAGATAAAACGAGTTGTTGTTGTTCTCCTTGCCATCGGGATCGACCAGATAAGGCGGGCCGAAGGCGCGCGCATCATCGCCACCGCGCGGCCGTTCGATCTTGATGACCTCGGCGCCGAGATCGGCCAGCATCTGCGACGACAGCGGCCCGGCGAGCACCCGTGTCAGATCAAGAATCTTGATGCCCGAAAGCGGCAAACCCGACATGAACATTTCCTCCAAAGCCCGCGGCTTTACCGGTCGGGAACAAGCCCGCGGCGCCGAACGAGACCTGCCGATACACTATTTTTCAATGGCGAGCATTGCGTTGACGGCATGAAGCCATGTCGCTCGGGGCTCAGCGGGCGTTCGTCAGTGTTCCAAACCAGCCTTGAGTTCGGATCAAGCCGGCATCGCGATGTTGTGGCGAGCTTCGTCTCCGCCTCTTGGAGATCGGGTAGCATGTTGCGGATTGCCTGCTGCGTAGTAGGTTGAGCTTCATCATGATGGACATCGCGCCGGCATGGAAGGGAAATGACGTTGACAACAGGCAAGCAAGCCGATCGCGCCGGCGAGGCCGATGGCCCCGCATTTGCAGCGGTCGAACTGATCTATCACTCCTACCTCACCGGCCTGATCCTGATGCTTGTCTCGCGCGCGGGCACGGCAAAGGCCGCAGAGGTCGTTTTCCGCACCTTTCGCCGTCAACAACAGGCGAAATTCCTGCCGGGGCTGCGGAAGCTCGGCCTTGCGGATTTGCCGCACGCGGTCGCGTGCGCGCAATATCATTATTTGTCCAATCAGGTCGGCGGCGTGAAGGTCGAATACGTCCACGAAAATGATCGAAAAGCCTGGGTCCGATATCCGCCGCCGCGATGGATCTGGTCCGGCACGGCGATCTGCGGCATCCCCTCGGAAATATCTCGCGCCATGCTGCGCGGTTGGCACGCCAATAACGGCGTCGTGCTCGGCAATCCGCGCCTGGGATTCGTATGCACCGGGCAAACCGTCGATGGTCAGCCGGGACTCGAGGGGTACTACAGGGAGTGGGACCACGACCTTGCGCCCGAGGAGCGGCTGCAATTCTCCCCCGGTGAAACGTGCCCGCCTTTCCAGATCGAGCGAGCACCGCGCCTGGAGGCGACGGACTGGCCGAAAGAGCGGCTGCAGAAGGTCCTGCGCAACTATTCGATGGAGTACATCACTTCGATCGTGCCGGAAACCATCGCGGTGCTTGGCCCGGATGAGGGCAAGCACCTCGCGGCTTCGGCCGCTCGCCTGGTTGGCATGCACACCTTCGATGATGTTGCGGCCCTCCTGGGAGGCGTTACTCCCGGACCGCCCGGATTCAAGACGGCGATGTTGCGCCTGGCCAGGGGGCAGGGAGACGACGCGGTTCTCGACGACACCGTCGAGCCGTCGAGCATCCGGCAGACGACCTGGAAACTGATGGCGGAGCGGTCTTCATTGTCTCCTGCGGTGTTCGATGCATGGAACGAATTATGGGTTGGTGCAGCGCTCGCCCATGACCGCTTTATTCGCCTCGAGGTGACGCAACGCCGGGACCGGGGTGACGAATTCTGGGAATGGCGGATCAGATGAATTCGCGGCTTTGGCCTGCCGGCCGAGCCCTTCCTTCCGTGCCGCAAAAGCGCTGATCGGCAGGCGCCTCCGTCTCAGACAATCGCATCGGCAAGATCTTTCATCGATGGAACCAGGATGTCCGGCTGGTGAGGCGTGATGCCGAACGGGCGGCTGCGCCGGTCGATGAAGGCGGTGCGCATGCCGGCGGATTTCGCGCCGATGCAATCGAAGGCATGGTTGGCGACGAACAGGATTTGATCCGCCTTGAGGCCTAGAAGTTCCGCAGCCCTGGTGTAGGTCGCCAGATGCGGCTTGAAGGAGTTCGCTTCGGCGACAGATATCAGCCGGTCGAACGGAACCTTGTGATATTGCCGGGCCGTCTCGAGCATGTCGGGATCGCCGTTGGAGAGCACGACAAGCCGGTATTTTGTCTGCAGCCGCGCGAGGGCTTCCGGCACCTCCGGAAACGGCTTCAGTTTTTCAATTTCGCCGACCAGATAGCGGACTTCATCCATCGTGAATTGGATGCCGGCGCGCTCCATCACATGGGCGACCGAGCGGTGACCGATCTCGCGATATGGCGTGTGCTCGCGGTGAAGCAGGGCATCGATCATCGAATTCTCAAAGTGCGTCCGGCGCCACCAGGTCACAAAGGAGTTGGGATTGCCCTTCCAGCCCTTGTCCTTGAGAAACGGCGCGGCGACGGCCGTCAATCCGCCCTGCATGTCGACGACCGTTCCGTATTGATCGAACATGCACACCTTGACGTTGGTCCTGATCGCTTCGTTGTTCACTTGGCTTCTCCTGCTGGACGGATCGCACGATCCCCGCGCTAGCCCTGAAGGCTTCATTTGTTAAATGGATTTTTATTCTATAAATATCCATATTGTGAATGATCGTCCGAGAAATGGCAGCGATGATGGGAGGGCCCGTTGAATTTGCGGTCGGTGGACCTGAACCTGCTGGTGGCGCTGGACGCCCTGCTCTCCGAGCGGCATGTCACAAGGGCGTCCGAACGGGTCGGCCTCAGTCAGCCGGCGATGAGCAATGCCCTCAACCGCCTGCGCGGGATGTTCGGAGACGAACTGCTGGTCCGCACCGCCACCGGAATGAAGGCCACGCCCCGCGCCGCCGAACTGCTCGAACCGCTCCGGCAGTTGCTGCGGCAAGTCGAACGCGTACTCGAAAGCGATTCCGGTTTCGATCCCGCGACGTCGGCGCGAACGTTCACCGTTCGGATGTCCGATATCCTGGCCTGCCTGATCCTGCCGCCCTTGATCGCGCGAACGCCAAGGTCGGGCCAACTCGGTTTCAACATGCTGCATCTGCCGCCGGCGGCGACCATCGACGGCCTGGAGCGCGATGAAATCGACATCGCGATCAGCATGGGTCTGGATCATTCCAGTTCGATCCGCGCCGAGCAGCTTCTGACCGACCGCATGGTCTGCATCATGCGCACGGCGCACCCGATCGCCGGACGGCGGTTCTGCTTCGAAAACTTCATCGCGCAACAGCACCTGAAGATCTCCATGAGTCCTGCCGACATGCGTTTTGTCGACGACGTTCTGGCCGAACTGGGGCATCAACGGAAGATCGCCCTGAATGTGCCGCATTGGCTGATCGTGCCCCATGTTCTGAAGCAGACCGACCTGCTTGCCGTGATGCCGGCCCAACTTGCCGCGGCCGTGATGGACGACGGCCTGCGCATGCACGAACTGCCGTTCAAATCCGCGCCTTTCGACTGGATGATGTATTGGCATCGTCGGCACGACCAGAGCAACGCAAACATCTGGCTTCGCGAACAGGTCCGGCAGGTCTGCGCCGCTTTGAGCTAAACCGGGTTTGTCAGCTCGCAGGGTTAGGCAGAGATTAACTTCCGGCGATCAGGCGACCGCTCCTCACCGGGCTCTGGTGCGGTTACGGCGGCGCCATGGCGCGAACGACCCGTTCAGAATTTGTTGGTGCGGAGGGCGTAGGCTGATTTGCACCTCGAATGGCCTATGCGCGATAACATCCACGGCGTGGTTCCAATCGGTGCGGTAACGACGGGAAGCATCATGAGAAACATCGTCTGGCTCGTTATTATATGCCTGATCAGCCTCGGTGCGGTGGTCGCGATCATGATCGGCGCCGCCCCGCCTGAGGGCGCGAACGTCGATGGAACGAAGGTGGGGGCGGCGACGGGGCAAGACGCGCCGATCAAGGCCAACGACTTTCAGAACTGAGTTTTCCCAAGCTGCGCACATTGCGGATCATGCCGCGCCGCGGCACCCCGTTCATTCGAACGATCCCGACAACAGACGAGACAATTCCGGACCCACGTCGGACCGTCGCGGTGGATCGGCGCCGGCCTGTCCACAGGTGAAGGCCGCGCAGATCGATGCAAAGGACAGCGCGCGGCGAAGCTCGTCGGCACCGGCCTGCGCGAGCAATTCGGTTTCGATCCGCCCGATGGCATGCAACGCGAACAGCAGCGCAGCCTGAAAACTGTCGCCGGCACCGATGGTGTCCACGACCTCGACGATCGGCGCCTGTACTTCAATCGCACCAGCCTCCCGGTGCCACGCCCGAGCTCCCTGAATGCCGCGCGTCACCACCACGAGGCTGGCACCCGCCGCAAGGAGGGACTTCGCCCTTCCCGCATAATCGCCGCCGCCATACAAAAATTCAAAATCGACATCCGACATCCGCACGATGGCTGCGTTGGCGGCAAAAGCATCCATCCGCTCGACGTAGCGAGCCTTGTGCTTGACGAGGTTGGGCCGGCAATTCGGATCGAATGAGATGGTAGCCGATCCGCGGGCGTCTTCGACCATCGCCAGCGTCTCGGTCGCGGTCTTTTCATCAATGAGGGTTGTCGAGCCGACATGGATGGCGTCGATCTCATCGAATGCAATGGAACCGCGGCGATAGGTCCAGTTCCGCGATGCAGTCCCCTCGTCATAGAAGGCATATTGCGGTTCGCCGTCGACACTGCGCACGAACGCCAGCGTTGTTTGATGTTCGCTGCGCGTCGCATAGCGAAGCTCGACCTGCGAGGCCCTGGCATGGTCGGCAATCATGCGTCCGAACAGATCGGTCGAAATTCCGCCCACAAACCCGGTTGCGGCGCCAAGACGCGCCGCGCCGACGGCGATGTTGAGGCACGACCCCCCGACCACGGGCACAATGGCATCGCGCCCATCCGTGGACCTCACGGGCAGAAAGTCGATCAAGGCATCTCCGCAGCTCAACAGCATGGTCTCGATCTTCCGTCAGGACCGGCGATCAGATGCGGCCCCGCGCATCGCATCGCGGCTTTCCCGATCCAATTGGCGCATCAGTCCATGAACCTGCCGCTTCGATCGGTGGAAGTCGGCCATTCCCGGAGCGGTCGGCTCGCTCAGCCAGCCGATCGCCGACATCGAGGCCATGGCCTCACCGATCGACCGGTAGAGACCGCCCGCCACCGCACCCAGCATGGCAGCTCCGAGCAGCACCGGCTCCTGCGTTTCCGGGAGCGCCACCGTCAGGCCCGTGGTATCCGCCATGATCTGCCGGACAAGCGAACTCCGCCCGGCGCCGCCGCCGATCACCATCAGGTTGCTGTCGACGCCGTGCGACCGAAAGACATCGACGACATCCGCAAGACCGTAGGCAAGACCGCAGAGTCCGGCCACGAACAGCCGCGACATCGAGCCGATATCGGCATCGAGATCGAGGCCGGCGACGATCGCGCGCGAGTCGGGATCGGCGAACGGTGAGCGGTTGCCGAGAAATTCGGGCAGGACGTGGACGTCGCGGGCAAGCAGCGCCGCCTGACCCGGGTTTGCCGAACCCGAGACGATGCGCCGCTCGAGAAATTCGAGAATTTCCGTGCCCGCACCCTGCGCCGCCGCGGCGACCTCATTATACGCCGGGTGAGACCTGATGAGATGATCGATGGCTGCACCAGCCGCCGATTGACCGCCTTCGTTGAGCCAGAAGCCCGGGACCATCCCCGAATAATAGGGTCCCCATACCCCCGGAACGAAGCGAGGCTCGACCGTGGTCGCCATGATGCAAGCCGAGGTTCCCATGATGTAGGCAAGGCGGCCGCACACATCGACGGAATCATTGGACTTCACCCGTCCCCCGATCGTGCCGATGCCACCGGCATGCGCATCGATCAGCGAAGCCCCGACCGGCGTCCCCTCCAAGAGACCGAGATCGAGCGCTGCCAATCCGGTCAAGCCCGCTCCCAGCGGCGTGCCCGGTGCGACGATGTCCTTTCCGATTTTCGCGCAGCCGTCCGAAGCGAGATCGCCAAGACCGACGCGTTCGAAATAGCTGCCGCTCCAGCGCTGTTCGTGCGCGAGAAAATTCCACTTGCACGTCACCGTGCAGGTTGAACGCGCGGTCGACCCGGTCGCCCGAAACGAAAGATAATCGGCGAGATCAAGGAAATGCCCGGCCGCATGATAGGTCGATGGCAAGTGCCGCTTCAGCCAAAGCAGCTTGGGAATTTCCATTTCCGGCGAAATCGAGCCGCCGACATAGCGAAGAACGTCGTCATGCGTGTCATTGACCAGGCGGGTCTCGGCGGTCGCGCGATGGTCCATCCACACGATCACGTTACGGCGTGGGTCGCCCGACGTGCTGACCGTCAGCGGATTGCCGCCGGCGTCGAGCACCACGAGCGAGCAGGTTGCATCGAAACCGATGCCTTTGACGGCGGAAGCAGGAAGTGCTGCCTCCGCCATCGCCGCCCGCACCGAGGCGACACACGCCGCCCAGATATCGGACGACGACTGTTCGACGACGTTGCCTGCCTCATGCCAGATCGTGATCGGATGTCTCGCCGTCGCCAGCAACATTCCCAACTCGTCGAACACACCGGCGCGCGCGCTCGATGTTCCAACGTCGACACCGATGAACGCCTGCTTCATTCCAGTCCCATTCAAGATCCGCGCGAGCCTACCAGCAGGTATAGCCTCCATCGACAAGAACGACGCTTCCGGTCATCAGGCTTGCGGCGTCCGATGCCAGAAACAGCACAACGGACGCAACTTCGTCGGGCTCTCCGAGCCGGGCCATTGGTGTACCGCCGATCCAGGCATCATACATCTTCGGATTGTTTTTGACGAACGCATTGAGGGGCGTTGTGACATAGGTCGGCGCCACCGCATTGACCCGTACGCCGCGGGCGCCCCACTCGGCCGCAAGCGACTTGGTGAGATGGTGCACTGCGGCCTTCGAGGCGTTGTAGTAGGATTGTTCCTGCGGCTTGTTGACGATGAAGCCGGACATCGATCCGACATTCACAATGGCGCCCGATCCGGCGTCAAGCATGTGCTTGCCGAAGGCGCGGCAGCACCAGAACGTGCCGTTCAGGTTGACATCGATAACGTTCAGCCAATGCTCGTCGGTGACGTTTTCGGCAGGGGTCTCGCTGCGCGCGATGCCGGCATTGTTGACCAGGATATCTATCTTTCCGTATCTCGCCGCGAGCTGATCCGCCACTTCGGAAACCCGCCCGGAATCGGTCACGTCCATGATGACGATTTCGGCGTCATAGCCGATCGCCCTGAGCCGGGCACAACCGGTCTCGGCCGCCTTCGGATCCCGATCGGCGATGATGATCCTGGCGCCCGCCTCGCCAAGCGCTTCCGAGCATGCGAGCCCGATACCCTGCCCGCCGCCGGTGACGACGGCAACGCGGCCGCCAAGTCTGAATTTTTCCAGATACATCTTCTTGTTCATCCTGTTCGCAAATGGGTTCGCAGCCGTAGCAGGCTGCCGAAGCGGCTACCCTCGTCCCGCGGCCTCTCTTGTTTCTTCTGGTCGCGAAAAATCCCGTCGAGACGATTGACGCAGCGCGCCACGGTCAGCCCTGAACCGCCTTGCCCTCCTTGTCGAAGCGGTGCAAGCGGGCGGGATCCGGCACCAACCACACCCGGTCACCGGCTTTCAGATCGAGTTCGCCGACATAGCGGCATGTCAGCATTCCGAGTTTGCCGGCATCGACATAGAGAAAAGTATCGCTGCCGAGGTGCTCGGCAACCGACACGGTCCCGGGCCAGCCTTCATTTTCCTTGCCGATCTTCAGGTGTTCGGGCCTGATGCCGATGGTGGCGGCGCCATACTGGCTGGCCACCTCGCCGGATACGAAATTCATCTTCGGCGAGCCGATGAAGCCGGCGACGAAGAGATTGGCCGGGTGTTCATAAAGTTCCAGCGGCGAGCCATACTGCTCGATGCCGCCCGCATTTAGCACGACGATCTTGTCGGCCATGGTCATGGCTTCTACCTGATCGTGCGTGACATAAATGGCAGTGGTCCCGAGCTGCTTCTGCAGCTTGGTGACCTCCATGCGCATCTGGACGCGCAGCGCAGCGTCGAGGTTCGACAACGGCTCGTCGAATAAAAACGCCTTCGGCTCCCGCACGATGGCGCGCCCGATCGCGACGCGCTGGCGTTGCCCTCCTGAAAGATCGCGCGGCTTGCGGTCGAGATAGGGCGTCAGATTCAGCGTCGCGGCCGCGGCCTGCACCTTGCGGTCAATCTCGGCGCGCGGCAACCCGGCCATTTTCAAACCGAATGCGATGTTGCCGCGGACGCTCATATGCGGATAGAGCGCATAGGACTGGAACACCATCGACAGGCCGCGTTTCGCCGGTGGCACGTCCACCACATTGCGGCCGTCGATCAGGATCTGCCCGCCGGTGACGTCTTCAAGTCCGGCGATCAGGCGCAACAGCGTGGTCTTGCCGCAACCGGAAGGACCGACGAAAACCACGAAGGAACCGTCCTCAATATCCAGATTCGCATCCTTGATGATATTGACCGGCCCGAACGATTTGCGGACTCCCTGGAGCGTGATCTGGCCCATGATGTCTAGCCCTTTCGCTGATCTATTTGACGGCGCCGAACGTCAGTCCGCGCACGAGCTGTCGCTGGGTGAACCATCCGAGAATGATGATCGGGGCGATGGCGAGCGTCGATGCCGCCGACAGCTTCGCCCAGAACAGGCCTTCGGGACTTGAATAGGACGCGATGAACACCGTGAGTGGTGCTGCGTCCAGCGTCGAAAGGTTAAGGGTCCAGAACGCCTCGTTCCACGCCAGGATGAAGTTGAGGAGCAGCGTCGAGGCCAGCCCGGGAATCGCCATCGGCGTCAGCACGTAAACCAGCTCGCGGCCGATGGTCGCCCCGTCCATCCGCGCCGCTTCGAGGATATCCTTCGGGATTTCCTTGAAATAGGTGAAGAGCATCCAGATCACGATCGGCAGATTGCCGAGACAGAGGATCAGGATGAGACCCGCGCGGGTGTCGAGCATTCCGAAATCCCGGTAGATCAGATAGATCGGAACCAGCACGCCGACCGGTGGCATCATCTTGGTCGAGAGCATCCAGAGCAGGATGTCCTTGGTCCGCTTGGTCGGCGCAAAGGCCATCGACCAGGCGGCCGGCACCGCGATCAGCATGGCGATCAGCGTCGATCCGCCGGCAATCATGATGGAATTGAGCGCATGGTGGAGGTAGTCGCTGCGGCTCTGCACGGCCGCGTAGTTCTCGGTGGTCCAATGAAAGAACAGCAACGTCGGCGGCATCGCGAACGCCTCGAGCTCGGTTTTGAAGCTGGTCAGGAACATCCACAGAATCGGCAGGAAAATCAGGAATCCGAAGAACCACGCAGCCCCCGTGGAGATCAGCAGGCGTCTCGAAGTTACTTTGCGTGCCATCGCTTACGCCTCCAGATTCCGTCCGATGATCCGCACCAGGAAGAAGGCCACGACGTTGGCGATCACCACCGCAACCAATCCGCCGGCCGAGGCGTTTCCGACGTCGAACTGAATCAACGCCTGCGAGTAGATCAGGAACGCGATGTTGGTCGTCTGCAGGCCCGGGCCGCCGCCCGTGGTAACGAAGATCTCGGCGAACACAGTCAGCAGGAAGATGGTTTCGATCAGGATCACCACCGTGATCGGTCGCGCGAGGTGTGGCAGGGTAAGATAGATGAACTTCGAGAAGGCGCCCGCGCCGTCCATCTCGGCGGCTTCCTTCTGCTCCTCGTCCTGGGATTGCAGTGCCGTGAGCAGGATCAGCGTCGCGAACGGCAACCATTGCCAGGCAACGATCAGGATCACCGCGAACAAGGGCGCATCGGTGAACCAGTCGATCGGCGTTGCGCCGAACAGTGTCGCGATCCAGGCGAACAGTCCGGAAACCGGATGCATCAGCAGGTTTTTCCAGACCAGCGCGCTGACGGTCGGCATCACAAAGAACGGCGCGATCACCATCAGCCGGACCACGCTGCGCCCGATCACAGGCTGGTCGAGAAGCAGGGCGAGCGGTGTGCCGAGCAGGATGGTAATGGCTAGGACTGAACCGACCAGCACCAGCGTGTTCTGCAACGAAGACAGAAAGGCGGGATCGGTCAGAAAGTAGCGGTAGTTCTCGAGGCCGACGAAACCCTTGGTATCCGGATCAAGCAGACTGTAATGCAGCGTGGAAAAATAGATCGTCATCGCCAGCGGGACGATCATCCAGATGAACAGCAAAGCAACAGCCGGGGTCAACAGCGCCCGTCCCAGAACCTGCGTCTGCTGAGTTGCCATCATCGCCTCCTGTCAATCCGGCGAACCCGATGAGGGCGGCCATCCAGTCGCGAGGAGCGGATGGCCGCCAGTTTGCGGCTAGGGAGAAAGCGGCCGCCTGGATCGAACGCCCATCACTTGATGTAGCCGGCTACTTCACTTGATGTAGCCGGCACGCGTCATTTCGCGCTCCGCGGACGATTGCGCGGCAGCGAGCGCCGCATCGACGGTCGATGAGCCGGACAGTGCCGCGGCAAATTGCTGGCCGACCGCGGTACCGATGCCCTGGAATTCCGGAATCGCCGCATATTGCACGCCAACGTAGGGCACCGGCTGAACCGTCGGCTTGTTCGGATCAGCGGCGTCGATCGAGGCGAGTGTCAGCTTGGCGAACGGCGCGACCTTCAGATAATCGGGATTCTGATAGAGCGAGGTTCGCGTGCCGGGCGGGACGTTGGCCCATCCTTCCTTGGCGGCGACGATTTTGGTGTAGTCCTTGCTGGTCGCCCAGGCGATGAACTTCTCCGCAGCCTCGACCTTCTTCGAGCCCGCGGGAATGGCCAGATTCCACGCCCACAGCCAGTTGGCATTCTTCCCCAGCCCCGCATTCGGCGCGAGAGCAAAGCCGACCTTGTCGGCGACCTTGGAGTCCTTCGGATTGGTCACGAAGGAGGCCGCGACCGTGGCATCGATCCACATCGCGCATTTGCCAGCGTTGAACAGCGCCAGATTTTCATTGAAGCCGTTCGAGCTCGCACCCGGAGGACCCGCGGCCTTCATCAGATCGACGTAGGTCGACAGGGTCTTCTTCCATTCCGGCGAGTCGAACTGGGGCCGCCATTTTTCATCGAACAAGCGCGCGCCAAAGGAGTTCGCCATCGCGGTCAGGAAGGCCATGTTCTCGCCCCAGCCCGCCTTGCCCCGCAGACAGATGCCATAAACCCCGGCCGATTTGTCGGTGAGCTTCTTGGCCGCATCGACCACGAAGTCCCAGGTCGGCTTTTCGGGCATCGTCAGCCCGGCCTTCTGGAACAGGTCGGTGCGATACATCACCATTGAGCTCTCGCCGTAGAACGGCGCGGCGTACAGTTTGCCCGACACCGAAACCGCATCGCGGATCTTGGGAAGCAGGTCCGCCGCGTCGTAGCCCGGTCCGAGATTGTCGAGAGGAATGAGCCAGTTCTTCTTGGCCCAGATCGGAACCTCGTAGGTGCCGATCGTCAGCACATCGAACTGGCCGCCCTTGGTTGCAATATCGGTGGTGACGCGCTGGCGCAGCACGTTCTCTTCGAGCGTCACCCATTTCACGGTGATATCGGGGTTCTTCGCGGTGAACTCGTTCGTCAACCCCTGCATGCGGATCATGTCGCCGTTGTTCACGGTCGCGATCGTCAGCGTTGTCTGTGCAATCGAGGGGGCCGAACCCAACAGGGTAACCGCGCCCAGCAGGGCGCCGAGGACGTGCTTCACGGTAACCTCCCTATTTTGCGTTTGAGCATATGCCCACGCGTTGAAGTTATGTTCATACCGTGTCGGAGACTTGTCAAGGCCAGAATGGCGTTCGCGTCGCTGATCGCGGACGGGCAAAAGGGGAACCCGAAGCGGTGCCGCCGGCGGGACGCCGTTCGCCTTCCGGTCGGCCTGGACGCGCAAAGGCGGCAGCTCATTCCGCTACGGCTTGAGGACCGCGGCTGCGGTGGCCTCGTCGGTGATCAATCCGTTGATCAAACGCCCCTTCAGCGCCGCCCTGATCGCTGCGACCTTGGCGCGGCCGACCGCGGCTCCGATGGTCACGGCCTCGGCCGGGACCTGCAGTGGAATGCTGGTGAGACGGCGATTTGTACCGCCGTCGATGATGCGGCCCTCGGCGTCGAACGCCCAGCCGACCAATTCGCCGACAGCGCCCAGCCGCATCATTTCGAACAGTTCCTCGCGCGAGACGAAGCCGTCAACATGCACCTGCGCGCGCTGGTCCATTTGCCCGATTCCGACCAGCCGCAAATCGGCCTTGGCGGCGACCGCCCGCACCTTGGCGATCGGATCGATCTGAAGCATCTGGTTACGTTCGCGCTCGGACGACATCAGAAACGGCAGCGGCATCGGATAGTGGCGCGCCTTGGTCCGGTCGGCGAGACGCCCGACGGTGTCAAAGAAGCTCGCCGAGCCGTCGGCTGAGATGTTTCCGACCAGCGACACGATCTGATGATTGGGACAGTCGATCGGGGAGACGCGCTCGACCGCGGCACGCACCGCTCTGCCGGTGCCCAACGCCACGATGGTGGGCTTCTCGGTGCGCAACGTCGATTCCAGGATGCCGGCGGCCCGCTCCGCGATTCCCGCGGCAGCCAGTGGCGCGGCCGGGTCGGTCGGCACCACCTCGCAGTAGACGAGATGGAACAAGTCCTTTAACCGCGCGGCTAACTCCATGCACGCTGCGATCGGATGTTCGAGCCGGAACGTGATCAGGCGTTCGGCAAGGCATAACGAGACCAGACGCTGCGCCGAGGCGCGCGAGACCTTGAGCATCTTGGCGATTTCGTCCTGGGTGTGTCCGGCGATGAAATAGAGCCAGCCGGCGCGCGCGGCTTCATCCAGGCGCGATTTCTCACTCTCAGGCGCGACCATCAAACTGTTCCGATTGGTTGGGCCAGAAATCGGCCATTCGTTCAAAGACGCGATCGGCGCCCGCATTGTGCAAGAGGGTCCGGCCGTCGCGCGACTGATAGTGGCTGCCGCCGATAAATCCCCACACCGTCATGCCGGCGGCCTTGCCTGCGCTGACGCCGCTCACGCTGTCCTCAATCACCAGGGTGCGAGCGGGATCTGCCCGCATCTTTTCGGCCGCATAAAGAAAGAGATCGGGCGCGGGCTTGCCGTGTTTCACCATCTGCGACGTATAGAGCCGTCCGTCGAAATGAGATTCGAGACCGGTCAGGGCAAGGGAAAAGGCCACGCGATCGAAATCGCTGGATGAGGCGACGCAATAGGGGATCTGCAGGCGCTCCAGCACGGCGCCTACTCCGGCGACGGGGCCGAGCCCCGATCGAAACGCTGCGCGGATTTTTGCCGTCAGCTCGGCGGAAAACTGTTCCGGATTAAGAAGTCCCAATCCCCTGTAGTGCTCCAGCACCACCGCGATGCTTCGTCCAAGAAATAGATCGAGCACCTGGTCGACGCCGACCTCAATTCCGCTCCCGGCCAAGACATCCGAAAGGCAGCGACAGCTCAATACCTCGCTGTCGACCAATACGCCGTCACAATCGAAAATGATGAGGTCGGGCTTGATCATCGCACGTTTCCAGCCTTCGATAAGATCATATACTCACCAATTGGGCAATAACCCGGTAATCAGCCCGATAGGCCTGCTCGACCGCCCGGCAGCGCTCCCGCGCGACATCGCGGTTCTGGCGGGCGCGATCAAGCCTGCCCGGCTCATGCCGCTACCGGCGCTTAGCGATCTTCGTCCGTGATGGATCCGCTGTCGCCGGGACCCCGTTACCCGTGCGAGCACCGATCTGACATCGGCCTGCATCTCTGCGACGCCGTGCTTCGGATTTACGATTGAGCCACGAGATCGTCTGCCGAAGCCCAAGCGCTCAATCTGGCGTCGCGTATTTTGCGGACGGAAATTGCGCTGAAAGCCGCGCGTGATCCTGTGATCGCACCACGCGCCGACCTATGGCGAACGTCCTTGCGTGAGTTCATGGCTGCGTTCGCGAAAGCCGGAATATCGTCGCAATGGAGGAAAGCCTTGGCGGCTTGCCACTTTCGTGACAATGAATAAAGCTCATGCAGAATTTAGGCCGCAGTGGATCGAGCTAGCCCTCGGGTACTGGTAAGGCCTTCGACGGGCAAGATGTCAGGGAGAGAAGCGACATGCGTAAATTAATGATAGCTGCTGCTTTTGCGCTGCCGCTGGTTAGCGGAACAGCCATTGCGCAGGAAACGGTGAAGATCGGCTATATCGATCCATTGTCGGGCGGCGGCGCCAGCGTCGGCGAGATCGGCCTCAAGACGTATCAGTTCATCGCCGAAGAACTCAATGCCAAGGGCGGCATTCTGGGCAAGAAGGTCGAGATCGTCCCGTTCGACAACAAGACGAATCCGCAGGAAAGCCTGATCCAGGCGCAGAAAGCGATCGATTCCGGCGTTCGCTACCTCACTCAGGGCAATGGTTCGTCGGTCGCCGGCGCGCTGTCGGATTTCGTCAGCAAGTACAATGATCGCAACCCGGGCAAGGAAGTCCTGTACTTCAACTATGCCGCGGTCGATCCGGTTCTCACCAACGACAAGTGCAGCTTCTGGCATTTCCGTTGGGACGCGAATTCCGACATCAAGATGGAAGCGCTTACCAACTACATGAAAAACGTTCCCAGCATCAAAAAGGTTTACCTGATCAATCAGGATTATTCGTTCGGGGAATCGGTTCGCACCGCCGCCAAGGCGATGCTCGCCGCGAAACGGCCGGATATCCAGATCGTCGGCAACGAACTTCATCCGCTGCTCAAGATCACCGACTTTTCTCCCTACATCGCCAAGATCAAGGCATCTGGCGCTGACACCGTGATCACCGGAAACTGGGGGCAGGATTTCGCGTTGCTGCTGAAGGCGGCCGCCAACTCCGGTTTGAAGGCGAACTGGTACACCTATTACGCCGGCGGCACGGGTGGGCCGACCGCCATCAAGCAGGCCAATCTCAACCATCAGGTGTTTACGGTTGCCGAAGGTTTCGCGAATGTCGACAATCCGCCGTCTCGGGAATTCGAGAAGGCACTGCGCGCGAAGTACGACTTTAGCCTGTTCTATCCTCGCGCCGTCAATGAAATGCGGATGTTCGCCCTCGCCGCGGAAAAGGCGAAGTCGCTCGATCCGGTCAAGGTTGCAGCCGCGCTCGAGGGGATGGAGTTCGAAGTTTTCAACGGCGGCAAGGGCTTCATGCGCAAGGACGATCATCAGTTCTTCCAGCCGATTTACATCGCTTCGCTGGGCGAGCGCACCGACAAGGAACCGTTCGACGAGGAACATACCGGCTGGGGCTGGAAGCAGGTTGCCAAGATCGACACGCCGCAAACCATGCTTCCGACCACGTGCAAGATGGACAGGCCAAACTGATCGTCGCGTACCGCCGTTCGTCCCGATTGAACGTTAGGTCCGAATATCGGGGCGAACGCGGGCGGTCTTTCGACGATCCTCTCGACTGAGGGTGGGGGTGCCGCTGTGCTTGAACTGGTCGTCATATCGACGTTGAACGGCGTGCTCTACGGCATGCTGCTGTTCCTGATGGCGAGCGGTCTCACCGTTATCTTCAGCATGCTCGGCGTCCTGAATTTTGCCCACGCCAGCTTCTATATGCTCGGCGCGTTCTTCGGATTTCAGATAAGTCGCTGGATCGGTTTCTGGCCCGCGCTGCTGATTGCACCACCGCTGGTGGGCGCGATTGGCGCGGCCGTTGAGCGGTATGGTCTCCGCCCGGTCCATAAGAACGGTCACGTCGCAGAACTACTATTCACGTTTGGCCTCGCCTTCGCGATCGAGGAGGTGGTGCAGATCATCTGGGGAAAAAGTCCGGTCGATTTCCGCGTGCCGCCCCTGCTCGATTTCCCCGCATTCACAATTTTCTCGACCAATTACCCCGCCTACAAGATGTTCATGCTGCTGGTGTCGATTATCATCTTCGCAGGGCTGCTGATCGTGCTGAAGAAAACGCGTATCGGCCTGATCGTGCAGGCGGCGCTTACCCATCCGCATATGGTCGGACACCTCGGCCACAACGTTGGACGTATCTTCATGCTGGTGTTCGGCGTCGGGACGGCGCTCGCCGCGGTCGCGGGCGTGATTGCCGGACCGGCGCTGGTGACGCAATCGAACATGGCCGGCCTGCTTGGCCCGATCCTGTTCGTGGTCGTTGTCGTCGGCGGGCTGGGCTCCCTGCCTGGAGCGTTCATTGCCTCGTTGCTGATAGGGCTGGTTCAAACTTTTGCGGTATCGATGGACGGGTCGCTGGCGAGCGCTTTCGGACCTCTCGGGCCTGGCAACAAGAACCCCTTTGTCGCTGATATCTGGAACGTCACCATCGCCCAGATCGCGCCCATCATGCCCTACTTTTTGCTGGTGTTGATCCTGATCGTCCGCCCGATGGGCCTTTTGGGAAAACGTGAATCATGAGCGATCCCTCCAATGTCGCGGCTCCTGCAGGTGCGCCCAGCGCTGCCAAACTGCGCTTCTATGGCTGGTGGATCGCCACGGCCGCAGTGCTTGTTGTGCTGCCCTATATTTTCAGATCAGGCGGTGCGCTGACAGCGTTCAGCCTGGTGGGGATCTCGATCATCTTCTCGCTGTCCTACAATATACTGCTGGGGCAAACCGGCATGTTGTCGTTCGGTCACGCGGTCTACTACGGTCTCGGCGGCTTTCTGGCCATTCACGGCATGAACCTGATTGCCGGATTGAAGCTGCCTGTGCCGCTTCCGCTGGTGCCCCTGATAGGCGCGCTGGCGGGCTTGTTTTTCGCTGCCGTTCTCGGATGGGTATCGACCCGTCGAAGCGGTACGGCGTTTGCGATGATTTCGCTTGGTGTTGCCGAACTCGTCGCCTCCTCTGCGTTGATCCTGCGCAGTTTCTTCGGCGGCGAAGCCGGCGTTTCCGCCAATCGAACCAAGATGCTGCGCTTGTTCGACCTGAATTTCGGATCGCAAATCCAGATCTACTATCTGGTCGCATTCTGGACGCTGATTGCGGCGATCGCGATGTACGCGCTGACGCGTACTCCGCTGGGCCGGATGTGCAACGCGGTTCGAGACAATCCCGAGCGCGTGCAGTTTGTCGGTTACGATCCGCATGTTGTCCGCTATTTGGCTTTCTGCTTCGCCGGCTTCTTTGCCGGAATTGCGGGCGCGCTCGCGGCCATCAACTTTGAAATCGCCAACTCGGCCTATCTCGGCGCGGTTCAGTCCGGAACGGTTCTGTTTGCGACCTACATCGGAGGGGTCAGTTACTTCATCGGACCGGTCGTCGGAGCAATATTCGTTACCCTGCTGTCGCTCGGTCTCAGCGACCTGACGTCGGTGTGGCAGCTGTATTTCGGAATATTCTTCATCGCGGTCGTGATGTTTGCGCCGGGCGGAATCACTGGCCTTCTGATGATGCATCGGCCCCTTTTAAAAGCGGGAACGCTCGGCAAGGTTTTGCCCTCCTATCTGATCGCGTTGGTCCCCACGCTGGCGATGGTCGCGGGCCTTATGCTGGCGATCGAGACGATCGTTCACTACACCGTCAACTCGGGCGACGATCCGAACACGAAGGCGTTCGGTATTCCATTCGACGCGTCCAGCCCCGTCACCTGGGTGGTGGCCGCGGTTCTTATCATCGCCGGATTTTTGCTGGCGCGCAAAACCTGGACCCGGGTCGGGCAGGCATGGGACGATGCGACGACCGTCGCGCGCGAAAAGGGAGTCTACGCATGACATCCCCCGCGATCGAGCTGCGCGATGTTCAAAAGAGCTTCGGCAATGTCAACATCATCCATGATCTGAATTTGACCGTCGCCAAGGGCGAGCGCCATGCGATCATCGGGCCGAACGGCGCCGGTAAATCGACCACTTTCAACCTGATCAGCGGCTATATCGCGCCGACCTCTGGCAGTGTTCTTTTGGAGGGCGAGGTTATTTCTGGCTTGCTGCCTTACCAAATCAATCGCCGCGGCCTCTCGCGCAGTTTTCAGGTCACCAACGTGTTTGCCAACATGAGCGTGTGGGAGAATATCCGCTGCGCCGTGCTCTGGGCGACCGGCCACCGCTACGCATTCTGGAAAAATGTCGACAATTTGCCCGAGGTGCGCGAGCGGACGGCGCAGATTCTTCAGGACATCAATCTGCTGCCGCGCCGGGACGTTCTGGCGGGTCTGCTCACCTATGCCGAACAGCGCGCCCTCGAAATCGGAATCACCGTGGCGGGCGGTGCTCACGTCATTCTGCTCGACGAGCCTACCGCTGGCATGAGCCACGCCGAGACCGAACGCGCGGTGGCGCTGATTCGCCGCCTTACGGAAGGCCGGACGCTTTTGATCGTCGAGCACGACATGAGCGTGGTGTTTGGCCTGGCCGATCGAATTTCGGTGCTGGTGTACGGCCACATCATCGCCTCCGGGACCCCCGACGAAATCCGCTCAGACCCAAAGGTCAAGGAAGCCTATCTCGGCGAGGAGGCCGCCTGATGCTGGAGGTCAAGGATCTGCACGCTTATTACGGCAAGAGTCATATCCTGCAGGGCGTGGACATCCATATCGACGCCGGGGAGGTCGTCAGTCTTCTGGGACGCAATGGCGTTGGGCGCTCCACGACGGTCAAAGCCATCATGGGCGAGGTGCCGCCGCACGGCTCGATAAGGTTCAAGGGTGAGAACATTGCCGGACTTCCGAGCTATCGGATCGCGCAGCTGGGGTTGGGCTATGTTCCGGAGCATCGCGATATCTTTCCCGGCCTGACGGTGCGGCAAAACCTGATGCTGGGCATCAAGGATACAAGGCGTCCGGGCAAGTGGCGGCTCGAAGACATGCTCGAGATGTTTCCCAACCTCGCCGCAAGGGCCGATACCGCCGCCGGCGTGATGTCGGGCGGCGAGAAGCAGATGCTGACGATTTGCCGAACGCTGATGGGCGACCCCGAACTCGTCATGATCGACGAGCCGACCGAGGGTCTGGCGCCGATCATCGTTCAGCAGGTGGGCGACCTGATCGCGGAAATCGCCCGGCGCGGAGTGGCGATCCTGCTGGTCGAACAGAAGCTCTCGATTGCGATGCGGATATCCCATCGGGTCTACGTCATGGGCCACGGCCGCATCGTGTTCGAGGGGACGCCCGACGAACTCAAGGCCAATGCGTCCGTCCGAAAGGAGTGGCTCGAAGTCTAGACCGAGCGCCGAGAGGCGGCTCCCATACGATGACCGCCATGACACGCATGAAATGCGCGGAACTCCCGATCGGCGGCCGTTCGGGTGTGTGGCGTTTTGCGAACTACATGCCCCAACGCAACGCCGGCGTATGAACAGGCGCGTCCCAGAGCCGCTTCATGTCCTCGTCAACCATCGATATCGTTGCCGAGCAACCGGCCATATCGAGCGAGGTGACAAAATTGCCCACCAGTGATCGCGCCACGGTAATGCCGACCGGTTCGAGCAATTTGCGGACGGCATCATACATCAGATAAAGCTCCGAAAGCGGCGTCGCTCCGAAGCCGTTGATTAGCAGGATAGCCTCGCCATGCTGGCCGAGATCGGCGGCGATGGCGTTGACCATTTCGGCAGCAATGGCACCTGCCCGCATCAGCTTGACGCGGCGGCGCCCCGGCTCGCCATGGATGCCAACCCCGATCTCCATCTCGTCCTCGGCGATGTCGAAGGTTGGTTTGCCGGCTGCCGGAACCGTGCAGCTTGTCAGAGCTATCCCGATCGAACGCGTAGCCGCATTGACGCGATCGCCAAGCGCCTTCAGGTCAGCGAGATCGTGCCCCTGTTCGGCGGCCGCACCCAGGATTTTCTCCACGATCAGCGTGCCGGCAACGCCGCGCCGTCCGGTCGAAAAGGTCGAAGTTTCCACCGCTACGTCGTCGTCGGTAATCACGGTCGCAATCGACTTGCCCGACATCTCGCGCGCCATCTCGAAGTTCATGACGTCGCCTTCGTAATTCTTGACGATGAATAATACGCCGCCGCCGGTGTCCGCAGCCTCAGCAGCGGCGAGGATGAGATCCGGCGTCGGCGAGGTGAAAACCTGACCGGGACAGGCGGCATCCAGCATGCCGAACCCGACAAATCCGGTATGAAGCGGCTCGTGCCCGGAGCCCCCACCCGATATCAACGCCACCTTGCCGGGCTTGAGATGCCGACGCTGCACGAACGGTGCATGCTCGCCCATACGCACAATATCGGAATGCGCCGCACAGAATCCGGCGAGGCTTTCGTTCATCGCGTTCTCGACGTCGTTGATCAGTTTCTTCATTCGGACCTCCCCATTAGCATCGCCTCGACGTCAGCTATCCTCGATCAGCCTTGCGACTTTCTCTGCGAACTCGCTCAAGAGCGTATCCAGCCTGTGGTTCTTCTGTTCGCTTCCAAGATCCGGCAGCATGAGGGTGAGACGCCTGCCTCGCTCCCGTTCCTTCAGCAGAAGCAGCCGCCGCGGATGCGCCCGGTGATAGGCTTCGAGAAACCGGTCCCTCTCCTGCGCCGAGAAATGGCAGACCTGGATAATGGGATGGACGTGCTGGGCCGGGATCGGCGTCTGATAGGCCGGGTTGGCAATCTGCGTGATGAAGCTGCGATTCTTGCCGAGTGCTTCGGCCAGGCGCTGGCGTGTGCCGGAAGGCCGCCGATCGAGCACATCGCGAAGGATAGCCTTGTAGGCAGCGATCAGATCCTGCGATCCTGCCGGGGTCGCCTGCGTGCTCATGCGGCAGAACCGGAATAGCGGGTGATCGCAGCCCTCACAGGTCCCAGCGCTCCGGGTGCGACCGAAAGAATGCGCAAGCCTTGATCAAGCAGCGCGGCGACATGCGCGGGATCGCCGGCAAGATCGCCACACAGGCTGGTTTCGCGGCCGGAGCGATCCGCATGGTCAACGACATGCCCGATCAAGTTGAAGACGGCCCGCGAAGGGCGGGCAAGATCGGCGAGCTCAGGCTCGTCCCGGCTCGCCGCCGCCATATACTGGATCAGATCGTTGCTGCCGATGGAAAAGAAGTCGGCATTGAAGTCCTCGATGGTGAGCGCCGCCGCCGGCACTTCGACCATCATGCCGAGCGGCGGCAATTGCGCTTCCTGGCCCTCGCGGAGCAATTCCTCGACGGCCTGTTCGAGCAGCGCGCGGCACCGGTCTAGTTCCTCCGGCACCGTGACCATGGGAATCATCACCTTGAGGTTGCCTCCGACGGCAGCGCGGGCCAGCGCCCGCAACTGCTCGCGAAACACGTCCAGATGCCGCAACGAGAGCCGCACACCGCGCACGCCCAGAAATGGATTGATGTCTCCGGCTTGCGTCAAGCCCGCAATCGGCTTGTCGCCTCCAGCGTCGAGGGTACGGATCGTCACCGGCTTGCCGGCGGCCCACTCGACCATGCGCTGGTAGATCCGGTATTGCTCTTCCTCGGTTGGCAGTTGCTCGCGACCCTGGAACAGAAACTCGGTCCGCATCAGGCCGATGCCGTCGACATTGGCAGGATCAAGTTCCTCAAGTTCGGCGAGACCCGTTACATTGATCATCACCCGAACCAGTTCGCCAGCAGCCGTCAGCGCGGGGCCACGGAACGATGCCGCCGCCTGCCGCAGCTTTGACTGTTCGGCACGACGTTGACAATATACCGTTCGCGTATCGCTGTCGGGATCGACAATGAGAAGTCCCGCGTCGCCGTCGAGCAGGGCATCGCTGCCACCTTCGAGATGATCGACGTCAACTCCCACAATCATCGGCACGCCGCGCGACCTGGCTAGAATGGCGACATGGCTGCTGGGGCTTCCCCGGCGCAAGATCAAGCCGCCGTCACGCCAATCGCTGGCTAGAAACATCGAAGGAGGCATATCGTCGGCCGCAACGATGACCCCGGGCGGCACGGTTTGATCCATTTCGCCTGCCAGATGCCTCAGCACGCGATCGCGGAGGTCGCGCAAATCGGAGGCCCGGGCGCGGAAATAGGGATCTTCCGCCTGATCGTAGGATGCGATTTCCGGATCGATCGCAGCACTCCAGGCCCGCGTGGCAACCTCGCCGCCGGCGATGCGGGCGAACCCCGGCGCTGAAAGATTGTCGTCTTCGAGAAGTGCAATCTGAAACGAGAGAATCGCCTCCGCATCAGCGTCCTCGACCTGGCCGGCGAGCGCGGTGAGATCCGCCTGCGACGCCGCGAGCGCATCGACAAGGGCCTGATGCTCCTCCGCCGGAGATCGTTTTTGACGGGCCTCATGCCTGGCGGGAGCCAAGCGCACGAGCGGTCCCAGCGCGATTCCGGGAGCGGCAGGCCTCCCCTCGATGCGATGGGCCGTTCGATGCGTTCTATCGTCCATCCTGGAAATCTCCGTCGACCAGCGTCACCAGCGCTTCCAATGCGGCCTTCGCGTCGCTCCCCTCGGCGCGAAAATAAATAGTCGAATCCTTCGGTGCCTTGGTCGCCATGACCTTGACGATGCTCTTGGCGTCGACCCACGGCCCGTCCGGCGACAGGCCGAGATCGATGCGCGATTCAAAGGCCTTCGCGAGCTTGGTCAGTTTGACCGAGGGGCGCGCATGCAACCCGACCTCATGCCGCATCAGCACCGACGCCCGAAACTTGTTCATCACGCTTGCCCCGCCTCAGACCGGTGTCAGCTCTTCGGCGGTGCGACGCACGGCCTCGAGCGTGGCGCCGGACGCTGCTTCCGTCGCCGCCATGACCGCGCCCTCGACCACAGGCGCATTGCAGACGACGACGCGGTTGCGGCGCGATTCCGGCAACATCTCGATCGCCATCTCGCTATTGGTCTCCGCGCCGCCGAGATCGACGAGAATGGCAACGCCGCGTTCGGACCACGCCCGATCGATCGCCTTCATGATCGCTTCGACGCTGGTACCCAACCCGCCGTCCGGATCCCCGCCGCACCAGCCGAGCGGCACTTCGCGACCAACCATCTGCTCAACCATCAGCGCGGTGCCCCGGGCCACATCCGCCGAGTGAGACACGATAACGATTCCGACATTTTCGCTCATGCCAATCCTTCCATGACGTCTGCGACCGCATCGACGATCAACGCAGAGGATCGTGCGCCGGGGTCCATGTGACCAATGCTGCGTTCGCCCAGAAACGACGCGCGACCGCGGATTGCCCGCATTGGAATAGTTTTCTCGGCAGCGGCCCAGGCCGTCGCCTTCAGGCGCCCCGCCATGCCGTCTCCCCCTTCGCGCAAGACGCCTAGCACCGGAAACAGCACGTCGAGCATTGTTTTCTGACCGACATCGGACTTTCCCCGCGCCTTGACCGCATCGATCGCGGCGGCAAACGCATCAGCCGCCTGCTCGCGGGTCACCTCGTCTGCCAGCGACTTGCCGAGCGACATGAACAATGTGCCGTAGAGCGGACCCGAGGCCCCGCCAACCTTCATGACGAGGGTCGTGCCGACGCCCTTCAGGGACTCGCCGAGGTTCTTGGCGGAGAGCTCATCGGCCGTCGCCAGAACAGCTTCAAAGCCGCGCCGCATGTTGATCCCATGGTCGCCGTCGCCGATGGCGCGGTCGAGGTCGGTCAATTCGTCCGCGCTCGCAATGACACGATGCGCCACCGTTTCAAACAGAAGTTTGCGGGCCCGTCGATCCACCATCATGCACGCCCCCGTAATCCGTCGGTGCCAATCCGGTTGCCGGACTGATCGAAATAAAGCGGTTCGGCAAACTGGAGTGAGACCTGATCCCCTGCCTTGAGATGCTGGACAGGGTCCGCGAGGGTCACGAGCGAGTGGGTAGCGAGCTTGAGATGAACGTGGTTCTGATCGCCGAGATGTTCCACCCAATGCACCTGCGCCAGCGGTCCGGGATGATCCGCCGGAGATATCCTGATGTGTTCGGTCCGCAAGCCCACGGTTTGCACATGCGCCGGCACGGCATCGCTGCCGAGGAGCGCCGCCGGAATGAGGTTGATAGTCGGTGTCCCAAGACGGCTAGCCACATAGGTACTGTTCGGCCGCTCATAAATCTCCCTGGGCGTGCCGAGTTGAATCAGTACCCCTTCGTTCATCACGCCGATCCGGTCCGCCATGGTCATGGCCTCGGTCTGGTCATGCGTCACGTAGAGGATGGTCGTTCCCAACTCGCGCTGGATGCGCTTGAGCTCAAGCCGCAATTCGGCGCGAAGCTTCGCATCCAGCGAAGACAGCGGCTCGTCCATCAGATAGACCGCCGGCTCGCGGACCAGCGCCCGGCCGATGGCGACCCGCTGCATTTCGCCGCCGGAAAGAGCGGTGGCTCGATTGCCAAGCTTCTGCCCGATATGAAGCAGTTCCGCGACCTGATGGACCCTCCGGCGAACCACCTCTTCGTTCATGCGTCGCGCCGGCGACCGCAACGGAAAGGCCAGATTGTCGTAGACGGTCAGATGAGGATAAAGCGAATATTGCTGAAATACGAACGCGACGTCGCGCTCGGCCGGCACTTCGTCCGTTACCACGCGCCCCTGGATCACCACATTGCCTCGATCGGGCTGTTCCAGGCCGGCAATCAAGCGCAGCGTCGTCGTCTTTCCCGCACCGGTCGGGCCCAGCAGCACGACAAACTCGCCGTCCGCGATGGAAAGGGAAAGGCCGCGGACGGCTTCGACCGCGCCGAAGCTTTTGCTGACGTCTACCAGCGCGACTTCAGCCACGGTTTCCTCCTTCATAAAGCGACGAATGCAGCGCCTGCCCGCTGGCTGCGTCGAACAGCGAGAGCCTGTCCGGCCGCAACGCAAGCCCCACTGTCTCACCCACCCGAACCGCTTTACTGGAAGGCAACCGCGCCTTTACCCGGCCGTTGGCCGTGACGATGGTAACGATTTGCGTGGTGCCGAGATACTCGGCGCCAATCACGCGGCCTCGCAGCGGCGAGGCATCGGCGAACGACACATTCTCCGGCCGTACGCCAAGCGCGAACTTGCCCTCGGCACGATCCTCGAACAGCTCCGGCATTTCAACAGAGGCGCCATCGATCCGGATATGGCGATCGCCGCGCCGCAGTGAGGTCTGGACGTCGATAAAGCTCATCGGCGGCGCACCGATGAAGTCCGCGACGAACATCGTGCCTGGACGATCATAGATCTCTTGCGGCGTTCCGATTTGCTCGACGCGACCCTGGTTCATGATGGCGATACGGTCGGCCATCGCCATTGCCTCGAGCTGGTCGTGGGTGATGTAGACGGTGGTCGCATCGATGCGGTCGTGCAGTTCACGCAACTCGCCGCACATCAACCTGCGAAACTCCGAATCCAGCGCGCCCAACGGCTCATCCATCAAAAAAGCCTTGGGGCGGCGTACGATGGCGCGACCGAGGGCGACGCGCTGCCGGTCGCCGCCGGATAGCCCGCCGACCCGGCGCTCCAGCAGATGGTCGATCCGCAGCAATCTCGCTGTTTCCTCGACGCTTTGCCTGATCTCGGCGCGGGGGAAATTCTGACATCGCAGCGGAAAGCCGATATTCTGGCGCACATTCATATGTGGATAGAGCGCAAATAGCTGAAATACAAATGCGATGTCGCGCGCTGACGCCGGCAGCGCCGTCACGTTCTCGCCATCGAGCAGAATGCGACCGGAGGTCGGCAGTTCGAGCCCTGCGGTGATGCGCAATGTCGTGGTTTTGCCGCAGCCCGAGGGGCCGAGAATGACAAAGAACGAGCCGTGATCGACCGTGAAGTTCACGCCCTTGACGGCGGCGAACGTTCCGAACGTCTTGGCTACGCTTTCGAGCTTGATCTCTGCCATGGCGCCTAATCCGGAAAATGGCTGACGATCACAAATCCCAGCGTCCCGGCCAGGATGGTGACGAAGGAATAGCTGTACAGATCCAGCGAAAGCGGCTGCATCAACATCAGGACGCCGAGGCCGATCAACGCCATCGCGACGGCTTCGCAAGGGCCGCGACGGAGCCAGAGTGGCCATCTCGATGCGGAATGCGCGATCCTTTCCGTCATTTGCGCACCGCGCCAAAGGTGATGCCACGTAACAGATGCCGACGCAGCAAGATGGTGAAGCACAGGATCGGGATGAAAAACAGCGTCGTCCCGGCAGCCACCGCGGGCCAGTCCTGACCTCCCTCGCCGATGATGAACGGAATGAAGGGCGGCATGGTCTGCGCGTCGCCGCTGGTGAGCAGAACCGCAAAGGCGTACTCGTTCCAGGCGAAGATCAGGCAGAAGATCGCGGTGGCCGCGATGCCGGTGGTCGCCTGCGGCAGTACCACCTTGAAGAAGGCCTGAAGGCGCGTATAGCCGTCGACCATCGCAGCCTCTTCATACTCGCGCGGAATCTCGTCCATGAATCCCTTCAATAGCCACACCGCCAGCGAGACATTCACCGCCGTGTACAACAGGATCATGCCGAGCTTGGTATCGGTCAATCCGAGGTAGCGGAACATCAGGTAGATCGGGATCGCCACCGCGATCGGCGGCATCATCCGTGTCGACAGGATGAAGAACAGCAGATCGTCAGCGAGCGGCACGCGAAATCGCGAGAACGCATAGGCCGCGATGGTGCCGAAGCACACCGCCAGAAAGGTCGAGCCGAAGCCGATCACCATCGAATTCACAAAGCGCGGCACCACCTTCGATGGCCCGCCAATCACCATGTTGCGTGAGCGCACCAGACGCTCATACCAGCTCTGCGGCGGCGGCAGGCTGGCGAGAAATTCAGGCGTCTGCCGCGAGCGCGTCGTGAAAAGATTGACGTAGCCTTCGACCGAAGGTTCGAACAAGATCTTGGGCGGATAGGCGATCGAATCGGGCGGCGTCTTGAATCCGGTCAGGAATATCCACAGCAACGGCAGAATGGTCACCACCGCGTAGGTGACGACGAGAAACGAGGCGACCATCTTCGACAGTGGCGATGGCTCGGCCACGGAATGTGCGGTGACGGGCGTTCTCATCGCTGCTTCACCCGATTGAGGGCTTTGACATAGATATTGGCGGCGCCAAACACCGTGACAAAGAGAATGATGGCCAAGGCCGACGAATAGCCGGTACGCCATTTCTCGAAAGCCTCGCGTTTCAGGGTGATCGACGCAACCTCCGTGGTCGAACCCGGGCCGCCCGAGGTGAGCAGATTCACCATGTCGAACATCTTGAAGTTTTCGATAGCTCGAAAAAGAATGGCGAGCATCAGGAACGGCATCACCATTGGCAGCGTGATCGACCAGAATTGCCGCCAGGGCGATGCGCGATCGACCTCGGCCGCCTCATAGATGTAATCCGGGATTGAACGCAAACCCGCAAGACAGATCAGCATGACATAAGGCGTCCACATCCAGGTATCGACCAGAATGATCGACCATGGTGCCAGCCGCACGTCGCCGATCATCTGAAACGAGCTCGGATCGATTCCAGTCAATAGCGCGACCGCGTTGTTGAATAGCCCGATCTGCGGCTGGAGCAGAAATGTCCAAAAGTTCCCGACCACCGCCGGGGAGAGCATCATCGGCAACAGAATGATGGTGGTCCAGAAGCTGTGACCGCGGAAGCGGCGGTTGATCAGAAGCGCCAGCCCGAACCCCAGGACCAGTTCGAGCACGATCGACCACAGCACGAAATGAGCTGTGGCCTGCATCGCCTGCCACACGTCGGAGTCAGTCAAAATGTCGCGGTAGTTGTCGAGGCCGACATACGCGATCGGCGCATTCGGGCGATTGGCGCGATAGTTGGTGAAGGAGAGCTGGATCGTCCACAACAACGGGAAGATGTTGATCGCCAGCAGGAGCAGCACCGATGGCGTAATGAACAGCCACGCGATCGCCTTGTCGGACATTCCGCCGAGTCGCATTTTCAGTCGGTGCGGTGTCCGGGTGACAGCCCGCTCGGCGAGAGTGCTCATCTGAGTCCTGTTGTTCACAGATCGGGATTCGCCAAAGGAGATGGTCTCCCGATATGAAAGATCGGGAGACCACGGTTGATCAAGCTAGATCTTGCCTTCTTCCTTGAACACCTTTTGCCAATCCTTGACCAGGAGATCGAGGGCTTCCTTCGCGGTTCCCTTATCGGCCACGACATAGTCATGGACGCGCTTCTGCATGTCGAGCAGGAGTGTCGCGTAGGAGGGTTCGGCCCAGAAGTCCTTTACGATACCCATCGACTCCAGGAAGTCAGCAGCAAACGGCGCACTCTTCGGGAAACTCGGATCGTTGAGCACCGCCTTGAGGCAGGAATAGCCGCCAAGCGCCCACCACTTCTTTTGAACATCGGGCTGCGCGAACCATTTGATATAGGCGAGCGCGTCGTCCTTGTGTTCCGAGTAGGAGACGACCGAGATCCCCTGCCCGCCGAGCTGAGTAAAGTGAAACTTCTCCTTCGGATTGACGAAGAAGCCGATCTTGTCGCCGCCGACATTGGGATCCTTGTAGAGGCCGGGAAAGAACGCGAAGAAGTTCATCTGCATCGCGACCTGCCCTGACTTGAAGGCGTCGAGGCCTTCCGACATGTAGGCGTTGCTCATGCCCGGCGCAGTGCAGCACTTGTACAGCGACTTGTAGAATTCCAGCCCCTGGACCGCTTCCGGTGAATTTACGAAGCCCTCCATGTGGTAGGGCTTCTTCGGGTCGTCGTATTGAAAGCCCCAATCATAGAGCGCGTTGGTCACGCCCATGGTGATGCCTTCGGAGCCGCGCTCGGTATAGATATAGGCTCCGTAGACTTTCTTGCCGTCGATCTCCCTTCCCTGGAAAAACTCGGCGATCTGCTTGAGTTCATCCCAGGTCTTGGGAGGGGCAAGGTCGCGTCCGTACTTCTTCTTGAAGTCTGCCTGAATTTCCGGTCGCGCGAACCAATCCTTGCGATAGGTCCAGCCGATCGCGTCGCCCATCGCCGGCAACGCCCAGTAGTTCGGCGTGTTCTTGGGCCACTCGGAATAGCCGACCACCGTCGCCGGCATGAAATCGTCCATTGAGATTCCTTCCTTGGCGAAGAAATCGTTGAGTTTAACGTAGTGGCCGTTCTCGGCGGCCCCGCCGATCCACTGGCTGTCACCAATGATGACGTCGCAAAGTTTTCCCTTTGAATTCAGTTCGTTGAGAAACCGGTCCGCATAGCTCGTCCAGGGGACGAACTCATATTTCATTTGAATTCCGGTTTTGGCGGTGAAGTCTTTCGAAAGCTCCACCAACGCGTTGGCCGGATCCCACGCCGCCCAGCACAAGGTCAGTTGCTTGGTCTGGGCAACCGCCGGACTTCCCATACACGAGGCAACAACAACCGCGGTCGCCCCCAACGCACGCATCATCTGGATCATTACACAACCTCCCTGTTGTTTGCAGGCGATTGCCTGCCTGTCCTGCCGACCACACTTCGCCGTTCGGCGTCTATGCACGCAGACTTAAATCCCGCTTCAGCAAAACCACGGGAATGATGTTTAGTATTATTGTTAAGCATCAGCTTTTCACTAAACATTTTAGGAGTCAATGGGCCTCTTGCTCGCTTGCGCAAAACGAAGTTGTTGCTGCACTGCAACCATTAGCGCGAGCACTTCCACGGAAGTCGAAAGAAACGTGATGAGGGATGTTGTTTAGTAATTTGGATGATCAGCCGCCCTGCGCATTTCGCGCCGGTACCGCTGATGCTGCCGCCGATAAATGTCGGAGCCTGTTCGGAACAAACAAACGCCATTCGCTGCGCTCGCCGCGAGGATCTTCGTCGCGGCTTATTTTTCCGACGTCTTCGACAGGCGTTGCGGTTTAGGCGAGCTCGAAATCCTCGAGCATCGGGGCGCGCATGTCGTGTTCGAATCTTTCGAAGGACCACGGATAGGACGCCACATTTCCCTTGGCGTCGATGTACCAGCTTCGGCATCCGGACGCCCAGATCGAGCCGGCCACTTTCTCCCGGAGCGCGGCGTTGTAGGCTTCGGTCGGCTCGCTCCTCGCCGAGATTTCCCCTACCTGGCCCGACTGGAGCAAACGCACGAGCTGAAGCACATAATTCAGCTGACGCTCGATGGTCATCAGAAATGAAAAGTTTCCGATCGGGCTGTGCGGCCCTCCCAGCATGAAAAAGTTCGGAAAATCCGGAACGCTGATGGCCCGGTAGGCCTTATTTCCATCAGCCCAGGCCTCATCAAGCGTCCTGCCGCCGCGACCTGAAACCATCATCGGGCGAAACAGTTTGTGGGTGTTGAAGCCGGTTGCGAGAACCAGGCAATCCAGGCCGTGCAAGCGGCCATCCGCCATGCGCACGCCGTCGGCTTCGATGCGATCGATTTTGGTGTCGACCAGCTCCGCGTTCGGCTTCTGGATCGCCTGATAAAAGCGATCCGAGATAATCAGGCGCTTGCATCCCATCTTGTAGCCGGGCGTCAGCCGCGCCCGCAGGTTCGGATCGACGACGCTGTCGAGATTGGCCTGACAGGCCTGCGCCATCGCTGCGTAAACCTCGGCGCTTTCACCAGCGAGAGCGGCACAGAAGGTATCGTTGAAGGCTTGCGCGAGATAGTCGTAGCGCGCCTGCATCAGGGAAGGATCCGTCCGGTATTGCTGCCGTTTTGCTTCCGAATATCGCACATTGGGTTGCGGCATGATCCATTGCGCGGTGCGCTGGAACAGAAGGACCCTTTCCACTTCATCGACAATGGCCGGCAGAATCTGGCAGGCCGTCGAGCCCGTGCCGATGATCCCGATGCGCTTGCCCTTCAGCGACACGCCGTGATCCCAGCGCGCGGTGTGAAAGGCCGGTCCTTTGAATTCCTTCAATCCGCGGATATCGGGGTAAACCGGATGATGCAGAACGCCTGTCGCTGTCACGACGACATCGAACGCGCCTTCATTTCCCTGGCTCGTTTGAATATGCCATTGATGGTCGCGATAAACCGCTTCGGTCACTTCGCAGGAATAGTGGATGAGCTGATTCACATCATACTTATTTGCAACATCCTTCAGGTAAGCGTGAATTTCCGGCCCGGGAGCGTATCGCTGGGTCCATTCGGGATTGGGCGCAAAGGAATACCGGTACAAATGCGACGGCACGTCGCATGCGAGACCCGGATAGGTATTGTCCCGCCAGGTGCCGCCGAGATCGGTCGCCTTTTCAAAAATGGCGATGTCGGAAATGCCGAGCTCTCTCAGCTTGATCGCGGTCACGATGCCGGATGCACCGGCGCCGATGACGGCTAGCCGCAGTGTCCTGGCCTTGGCCGTGCTTCGGTCCATTGCAGTTCCGCCCGGGCTGGTGCTCAGATCTCCTTTATATTCGCGATTTCATCGGCACCGCAACGGTCGCGCATTCTAGTGCGCGATGCCCTCGCGACCGAACAACGCCATCAGGGTGCCGGTCATGGTCGCGACCAGCTTCTCCTTGCCGTCCTCGGCCGCAAACGCTTGCGCGTCGCAGACGGTGATGGTTCGGCCGGGCTTGAGGACGCACGCCCGAAACAGAAAGAAATCGCCCCGAGCCGGGGCCACGAGATTGGTCTTGAATTCGACGGTCAGCACCGCCGCATCGTCTGGCATCAGCGAGAAGGCGGCATAACCGCAGGCGGTATCGAGCGCGGTGGTGATGATGCCGGCATGGATGAAACCATGCTGTTGCGTATAGGCGGTGGCATACGGCATCCTCAATTCGATTTCGCCGGGCTTCAGATCGGCAATTTCAATGCCCAGCGTCGCCATCGCGGTTTGGCGCGCAAAGCTTGTCCGGACCCGCGCGTCGAAGTTTGCATCCTTCGGATTGAATCTCGCCATCTATCTCCTCGTCATCGGCTACGCCTGAATCGCAGACGAGCAGACGTACCCGGTTCCGAAGGTCGGCGTCTTTGAAAAATCGGACAGCGTCGCGCACGATCTGCTGCCGCGCCAGCGCACGAAACCGGCGCGGCGACAGGCCGGCGTGCCGGCCCAGATCCGCCGTCAGATGGGCTTGATCGCAATAACCTGATTCCGACGCGATATGCGCCAGGCTTCCACCGCCGAGGGCAACCTGCTTCAACGCGCCGCTGAACCGCTGCACGGCTGCATATCGCTTGGGCGCAAGCCCGGTGCGTTTGCGACAATGGCGCTGCAGCGTGCGGGGAACGACGCCGGCGGTCGCGGCCAGCGAGGCAACGCGAATGCCGGGGTCCGGTCCCGCTGCCGATAAAGCGCCGTCGAGAGCCGCGGCGCTCTCCGCCATGGCTGACCGGCGCGCCCGGGCGGCGTTGAACCGGGGGCTGAGATGATGCTCGATCCAGGCATCCAAAGCGCCGATGATCGGATCGAATGGATCTTGGCGCGCGCCCTCCAATCTGGCGTTGAAGAGTTCGGACAATCCGACGAGCGGCGCATCTGCCGGATCGAGAGCGAGCGGTCGGTACCGAATTCCGAGCATCCAGCCGTGAAAGCCGTGCCGGCGCGGTTGCCGTCCGAAGCGCGGCGGCAGGTGAAACGCCTTCCAGGCGACTACCCCCTCCATGACCTTGCTGTCGGTGTCCTCGCTGTCGTCATCCAGATGCCGGCCTACCAGGGCAATCTCGGAAAACGGCGAAGCAAACAGGTTGCGTCCGGCGCCGGTCAACCGCCCGCGATCCCGGAGGATGAAGAGATGATCGATGAACGGGCGATGCCGGTCGATCGGCTCTAGTTCGACATAAACCGCCAAATCGGTCTCCCGGGTCTTGCTGCCGCCACGCGAAATCCGCGATTGGAGACGTTCGCAGCCGGCAGCGCAACGCCGCGATGTTCCCTCACTCCACGCTCCGCTTCCAGTATCCGGTTCCCAATTTGCCGGTAATCACGGCGATGGTGTCGTGGATCTCGTAGGAGCCGCCGTCGCTGTAGTCCTTCGAGAGGCCCCTGAGCGCGTGCAACATCCAGCGGCCGTTCGCGGCGGTGATCGTGCCCTCATGCGGGGGCGCGGGGCGGCCGCCCTCGGCGTGGAACTTGTAGGTGCCGTCGCCCAACATCTGCCAGACCCAGCGCGACTGGCCGCGGCCGCTGGGCACCATGATCTCCCAGGTGCCGACCAGCGCGGGATCGACTGCGGGGGCCGGCGTTGCGGGCGCCGGTGATGCCGGAGCCGCGGCCGCAGGCATCGCATTCGCCGGCGTCGTGCTCGCCGAGTCCGGCGGCGGCAGGCCCGTCAGATAGATCGCCTTGCGCGAAAGCGAGCCGTAGACGAAGGGCTGTTGCTCGTTGCGGGTCGCCTCCATCACGTCATCGCGGATGTTGCGAAACACGAAGGTGACCTCGACACCCGGCGTCTCGATATTGCGCAGCAGTGCCGCCGTGAACGGGCTGTTATGTCCGTTGCCATCGAGCGCGGTGGTGCCGTCGCGCGCGGCATAGGCGACCAGCACGTTGCCGACCGGCTCGATGCGGCCGAGGCCACCGCTCACGGCCGCGCGCACGGCGAGCGACCGGTTCATCTTGGCGGCGAACGGGTTATTGCGGCAGGCGTCGAGGATGACGAGGCCGAGGCTCAAGGTGCTGGAGACCTGCATCATCACGCTCTGCAGGCTGATGGCTTCGTTCGCTGCATCGGTGTCCCGCTTCAGTTCCGCATCCACCGGGATCAGCCAGTTCTCGCCGTTGATCTCCATGCCGTGGCCGGCGAAATACACCGTCGCCATGTCGGCGCCGGCGGCATCGCGCCCGAGCGCGATCAGGCCGCGCCGCATCTCGTCGAAGCCCGCGTTGGTGATGAGCGTCACCGCGAAGCCGAGGCGTTTCAGCGCCGCGGCGACATCGCCGGCGTCGTTGGGCGGATTGGGCAGCGCGGGCACGCTTCTGTAGGCGCCGTTGCCGATCACCAGCGCCACGCGCCTGCCATCGGCCACGGCGGACGCCGGCGCGACGCCTGCAAGCGCCGCGGCGGCGGCCAATCCGGAGATAAACCCGCGTCGATCCATGCTGTCCCTGATCAGACTGACGCCTGCAGTGTACAGCAGCCTGCGCGATGCGGCCACGGAAACGACCCCGCGATCGCGGGTCAGGCCATCAGCATCAATGACGGCATTTCAGCCGTCTGGCTTCCCGATTCGATTTTCAAACAGCTCGGACAAAAGTCCGCATTCCCGCGGCGCATTGCACCCGAGTTGTTGCTGAATCCTTCGCCCTGAAATGGAGGGCGTGGCGCTACCCCAAGGGGGAGCGGCGCTACCCCAAACGGGGAGCGGCGCGACCCTAAGAAGGGCGCGGGGAATGCCGGGTGCCCGTTGCACCCGCAGCCGCGTGTGTAGAGTAGTAAAACACACGCGTTAGTCACCACGGTCGCACCGGGATCACCCGGCATTCCCGCACGCGATGGTTTTAACGGCTGCTTCGAGCTCTCCCTGGTGACCGGGCTTTCTTGCCACCATCATCCGCGTGATGCGAAGCATCATCACGAACTTGACGCCAGCGTCGGGGCGTCAGGACCACACGACTTCGCCGTCCGCAAGAATAAGCGCTCTCGTCAGCAGCGCCACCCGCGTCCATCGCATCCCAACCCTACGTTCGTGACGATCGCGAAACGCCCCTTTGTGTGGGCCGGGATGACGCGAGATGTAGAAGTGATTTGGGTTAAAAGGGAACGGAAATATTTTTGCAAGGGGGGACTGGACAGGGCAAATCAGCTTGATCCCGTTCAACAAATCGCGCTGAACGCGCAGGGCAGATTAGAGCGTTTTCGAGCGAAGTGGATACCGGTTCGCGTGAAGAAAACGCGTCAAATAGAGAACTAGAGCCTTCGTTCCGATTCCATCGGAACGAAGCTCTAGCCCAGTGGATCGCGCCAACGGGCGTCCGATGACAGGCCTCCGCGCGATCCGGGATCGATATACGATCCGGGATCGCGACATAGTAAGGCTGGCTATGCGGCAGGATGTTGGCGCAGGGATGCCGGTCAATTAGGTGCGCTGTCACCGCGATTCTTGAGTGGTTTCCTTTGTGCAGAAAGCTAGCGTACCTTCATCGCGTGATTGCGAAACAGTAGCACTCAGCCGACCGGTGGATTTGCCTTGCAGGGAAATAAAGATAATGACCGAAGTCCATTATTTTCCAAGATACTCGCAACGAGAGAACTTCGAGACCAACAACACGCTGTTGCTGTTTCATCGGCTCTACAGTTACAACCGCTTTCGTTTTGAGAGGCTTCTCTCGGAGCTGCTTCGGAATGCTGCAACAGAGCCAGGCAGCGCCTTCGTGCTCGGCCTCCAGATCAAGCAACAGATGGGTACGGGAGCGAGTGTTGTCGATGGATATCTTTGTCAGGACAGTTTTCGGATAGCCATTGAGACCAAGCGAAGCGCGGATGGCTTCACCACGGAGCAGTTGCGCCGCCATCTGGCTGCCTTTGCGCCGCCAAACGGCGGTTTCCTGTTTCTGTTGAGCCCAGAGCGCGCCGAAGTTGCGGGCGCCAGTTGGGCCGAACTTCGAGCTGAGGCGACTGGAAAAAACGTGCCCCTGGTCCCCGTCACGTTCGAAGATCTCATTGCTGCTGCGCGGGGCTGCCTCACCGACTACGATGAGGAAATGCACGCCCTAGTCACGGATTACGAAGATTTTTGTAGCGAAGAAGGGCTTCTTCCTGTCGACAAGTGGACACTCTTTGTTCCGCCCTGCGGCTTATCTCGTGAAATCAATATCGCGGATCTCCTCTACTTCTGTCCTGCCAGTTGGTCGCGTCGCAAAGCCCGCTATCTGGGCGTCTACTATGAAAAAGCCGTTCGTCACATCGGGACGATCACTAAGGTTGTTGAGTGCGAGATCAAAGACGGGAGCGTCGTCAGCGAAACGATAGCATTGACGCCTGACGAGCGGCGGAGAATCGTTCACGCATCGCAAGTAGCAATGGATCAGCAGGAATGGGACCTCTCAACAGGGACCCAGTTTTTCCTGTGCGATGAAATGGCCGAGACCCTGTTTCGAAAATCGAGTCCCGGTGGCATCATGGGACACCGTTACTTTGATCTTCGCGAGTATCTTCCAGAGGCAGCTTCCCATCAATTAGCAGAAATCGCTGAACGCCTTCGGAGCAATCAGTGGGTATAAGGTGAAGCGACGCTGGCGAGGACTAACCTCGCCCTCGGATCGTCGGTTATTCGGCGGCGGCCCGTACTTCGTCATGATGGAATTACGGTGCACCTAAATAACCGACAATATACGGAAGTCGAAATTGAGCGCATCGACATCGCCGTGCGGCCAATCGATTAAGTGCATTGTCACCGTCAATTGTTCATCAAATATAATATTTGAACGGCTGACGATCTGCACCTTTTGCCGAACCCATCGTCAGCACCTCGCCAACCATATTCGCAAAGCGAACTGTTACAGGCAGCCCATCGTTGTAATTGCACGAATTATAATTGATCTTCGTTAACCCCATAATGTCACTGAGAATAATTGGAAGCGATGGCATGGTAGCCTTGCCGCAGCATGGAGTGCACGACGTTCGAGGCATCTTGCCGCTTTATGTTTGCTGCGGCATATCCGGCTTCGACGAATTCGGTGAGTGGAATTTGATGCTTCAAAACAAAGCGACCCGCGTTACCGAAGATGGCTGCAACTTCGTCCGCAGACTGAAAAGTCACAAATCCTTGCTGCATGAGCGCAACCGGAAATGGGCTGGTCGGAGACACATCAGCCAGGGCATCGCGATCAATAACGCCGCTCGGTTCGAAATAATTGATGAAGTCCGGCGCTTCCGAGATTCGCAGCCAATTAGACGTCAAGCGCTCCGGTTCATCCTTCAGAGCAATCGCACCCCGGCGGCGGTAAAGCTCCCAACTAGGTTGAATAACTATACCATCGGAGCGACAGGGGACCTTTTGCCGCTTCAACGCTTCAAGAAGTTTTTCCAGACCTTCCGCCCACCCGCGAACGAAGTCGATATACTGAAGGCCCCCAATGCCGAAGAGCTTCTTGTACGGCCTGATCCGCAGTGGGATCACAAATCGCGGGTCCTTGAGCTCCTTGACTAGGTCCAAGCCGATTTCAATCTCTTCCTGAACGCCCGTGGCAGCGAGTGTCTCGTTGCTACAGCACAGCAACATCTTGCACGCCTGATTTTGCAGCGTGGAAGTGATGATGGTTCGCCATCTGTCACCTGGTTCTAACGTCCGAATATCGGCAAAGACCTTGTACCCAGCAGCCTCCAGCTTCGGGGCGAGCCAAAGCGCAAGCTCATCGTCACCCGGCGTCGCTTTGCTAAGAAAGACGACGTTGCGTTCGACCTGAACGGTTTCTGCTTGAGCTGTTAGAGCAACGCGTTCTTCCGCTATTCCCCCACCGATTCGGCGAACGCTTATGTTACACGCGACTAGAGGTTGTCTCTCTGGATGTTCATTAGTTTGCCCGTGTGCCCACCATGTACCCAAGAGAATTTGGGACGGGCATGTAGCCGATTGGAGAAAGCTACGTAACTAATTGGAATTGCTCGGTTCTCGATGGGAATAAACGGGAACACATCGCAACATATGAAAAAGCCCGCCAGAGGCGGGCCATCTCATTGATATTGCTATTAAAACTTGGTTGCGGGGACAGGATTTGAACCTGTGACCTTCAGGTTATGAGCCTGACGAGCTACCGG
>CAWEYJ010000008.1:0-444127 GCA_963813165.1 uncultured Pseudomonadota bacterium
CACAAGAGCTTCGTGCAATTCGTTTTCGAGAATCTTGTGTTTGCGTTCTAGTTCAACAAGATGCGCCTGCATTGCCATTCGAAACCTCCTCGGTGGAATTAAACCTCAAATTCGATCCGGACGGCCGAGTGTACACGAGCCGGCAAATCTGTCGATGGATATCAAAAATGGCGCTCTCATATTTGGCCGTCATATGTAACCAATCGTGAGGATGGAACCACGGGCCCCTGTGCCGAATCCGGACCACGCAGCCGTGCGCGCCTTGAGCTATCTTAGCGTTGCTAGACAGCGGAAACTCATAATTCCACGACCTTTTCCGTTCCGATCAAATCGGAGAGAGGCTTTGTTTCCTGTCTTTGAGCCGGATTTTTCACTCCGGACGATATTCACCCCAATCGAGTGGGCAGCTTTCACCGGATACGCTCATTGCGGTTCCGGTTCGGAAGTTTCTCAACAGACCGGCAAGAGAGAATGAAGCGAACCTCCCGACCGAGACCACCAGCTTGCGGACCGGGCCGCCAGGGACGATATTCCTTGGACGGCTTTCACAACCATTCGCAATCTCATCGCGTTTTCAGTTAACGTATCCCATGACCGACGAAGATGAGCGCGAACTCCAATCCGAGCTCGCACGGCTGCAGCAGGAGCACCGCGATCTCGACGCGGCGATCGATGCGCTGCATCAATCTCCCGCGCCGGATTTGCTGCGGCTGCAGCGGCTGAAGAAGCGCAAGCTGCAGCTGCGCGACCGCATCGCCTTCATTGAAGACCAGATCACGCCGGATATCATTGCGTAGCCGTCGTCGTTCCAGGAGCGCGAATGAACCGAACCCGGAATCTCGAGATTGCAGATTCGTGTCTTCGGCGCAGCCCGGGACGCGGGTTGAATTTACCCGCCGGTCAATTCGCGCAGCACGCCTGTGACCTGTAACGGACTGTAGGGTTTCAACAGAAACCGTCCGCCTTCGGGCAGGTCGCGTTCACCCACATTGACGTGGCCGGAAGTTGCGACGATCTTGATCGGCGGCCAGCGTCCCCTGACCGCTCGGGCAAGCTTCAACCCGTCCATGGAACCGGGCATCTGGATGTCGGTGAAGACCACCGTGATATCGCGGCGCGCTTCCAGGATTTCGATCGCTCGATCGGCATTTTCGGCTTCGACAACTTCGAACCCGGCGGCGGCGATGATATCGGCCGCATCCATCCGCAACAGAAACTCATCCTCGACGATCAGCACCACGGGTCTTTTGGAATCGACAAGACCCATGCGTCTCACTCCTTGCGAACATCAACAAGCCGTCGATTTTGTTTTAGTTCCAGCGCTGCCAATCCGCGAACCAGGACACCGGGCAAGGGTCATCGCATCGCCGCAGGAGAACCGATTCACGTTTCGAAAGCCGTGGCCGATAAATCCAGTCGGGCGTCTCGTATTGGCGCGGTGGAAAAAGATATTCCGGCTTGTCTTGCCCGCTTAACTCAGAAAGAACAAAATAGGAACATTCATTCCTGCCCTCCAGCCGTCCGGGAATTTTGCCATGACCGAACCTGCCAAATCCGAGCCTGCCAATTCCGAACCCGCTTCCCTCTCCGACGTCAGCCGTTACGAGCGGGCCTGCGACGAGGCGATCGCGATGTGCGACGGCAACATGCGCAGCACCATCAAGGCGCTCATCATGGCCAATGAGTATCTGGAGGCGGAATTGCAGGATCTGCAGGCGGCGACGTCGCACCACGGCAATACCGCAAAATTGCCGCGCGCAAAGGACGATGCCGCCTGATCGAACCGGGGCGACACAATCGGGAGCAACACCATGGCCGATGTTACCTATTACGTTGCGCTGCCATTCCAGCGAGACGACGGCGGCTCGCCGGTCGCGGGCGCTGCGGAAGAATGCCAGAGTTCCTCGGGCGCGCTGCGACGCGCGGAAATCTTGTCAAAGACCGCGGGCTGCGTCGGCGCGGTCGCGTTCAGCCGCACCGGCGATCCCCTGATCGGCGAATTCAGCGACGCGCAAATGCTGAGAAAATTTGGCGACGTGCCGGATGATCTGAGCGGGCTGTAGTCTCAAAATTCGTATCAGCGCAATTCCCGGAAGAAGGCGTGCACCTCATCGGCGAGCAGCGCTGGCTGTTCCAGCGCCGCGAAATGCCCTCCCTTGGGCATGACGCTCCAGCGGCGAATGTCGGTGAACACGCGCGCCGCCGCGCTGCGCGGCGGCCTGAGTATCTCGCGCGGGAATTGCGCGTAGCCGGTGGGCACCGAGATGGTTTCGCCGGCGGGCAGGACCGGTGAGCCGTGCAGGCGGGCATAATAGGGCCAGAACGACGATCCGATCGCCCCAGTAAACCAGTAGAGGGCGATGTCGGCGAGCATGCGGTCGCGGCCGATTGCGCTCTCAACGTTGCCACCGCAGTCCGACCAGGCGCGGAATTTCTCCACGATCCATGCCGCAAGGCCGGCAGGTGAATCCGTGAGACCGAAGGCCAGCGTCTGCGGGCGGGTGCCCTGGATCCACTGGTAACCGGTCTCCTCGCGCGTCCAGTGCGCGAGATCGCCGAGGTAACGCTTCTCTTCATCGTTCGGATCGGGAAAGGCTGCGGCATCGCGGCCTGCGGCCATCATAAAATTGACGTGGATCCCGATCATCCGATCCTTGTGCGCATAGCCGAGCCGGCTGGTGATCGCGGCACCCCAATCGCCGCCTTGCGCGCCGAAACGGCGGTAACCGAGCACGTCATGCATCAGCGCTGCGACGCACTCCGCCATCTCCGGGACGCCGTACCGCTTCTGGCCGGGGCGGAATGAAAGCCCGTATCCCGGCAAGGACGGCGCCACCACGGTGAAGGCGTCGCGCGCGTCACCGCCAAAGCGGGCGGGGTCGGTGAGGCGCGGAATGATCTCGAGGAACTCGAACACCGAGCCCGGCCAGCCATGCAGCAGGAGCAGCGGCATCGGGTTCGGGCCGACGCCGGGCACCTGCAGATAATGCAGGTCGATGCCGTCGAGCGCGACGCGGAATTGCGGAAAGACGTTGAGTGCGGCTTCCTCCGCCCGCCAGTCAAACCCGTCACGCCAGTATTCCGTAAGCTCGCGAAGATAGGCAACATCGGTGCCATAGGCCCAGGCCTCGCCGGGCGCCTGGTCGGGAAAGCGTGAACGGGCGAGGCGCTCGCGCAGGTCGGCGAGGTCGGCGTCCGGGACGTGAAGCGTGAAGGGCGTGGGTTTGCTGGTCATGACGTCCTGCTCGTTATGTTTCCGTTACTTTTCATGCCGCCGTTGCGCCTTGCGCACATACATGGCTCGATCGGCCTGTTCCAGCGCCTTGCCGGCTTCGGCATGCGGGCCGAGCAGCGCGACCCCGGCGGATACGCCTGCCGTCGCGGTGCGGCCGCGAAACACGAATGTCAGCCGATCGATGGCTTGTTCCAGCGCCGCCGCCTTGGCGTGCGCGTCGGTTTCGCTGAGATGCCACAGCAGCAGCGCAAACTCATCGCCTCCCAGGCGGCCGATCACGTCGGAAGAGCGCACCTGACGCTGCAGCTCGGCCACGACGGCCTTCAACACCTCGTCGCCGGCGGCGTGCCCAAACGCGTCGTTGATCGGCTTTAAGCGATCGACGTCGAGCACGATCAGCGCGCCGCTGGCGTGATAGCGCTTGATATAGGCGATGGAGCGATTGAGCTCGCGCTCGAACCCGCGCCGGTTGAGTATATCCAGCAGGAAATCGGTATCGGCGTGCGCCTGTAATTCGTCGATCCGCTTCAGCGCCTCTGCCAATTCGGCCCTGAGCCGGCGAACGATCGATTTGCCATCGTTGGATGTGACCAGCAGCCGCGATGGCGACGCCGGCTGGGCCTTGCGCCGCCGGACGCGGGGCGGGGCCGCCTTGCGCCCCGCGACGCTGCCTTTGCGGCGTTTTGAGGTGCCCGAAGCGGTCGATCTTGCCTTCTTCTTCATGGGCATCCTTGAGAGGAGGCTTGCCGGGATTCACCAAGACAGGATAGTCCATTCCGAACCCCTTGCCACGCCTTGCCGAACCTTGGGCCAATCCTATAATCCGGCCTATGTTTTTGGATTCCCGAAAAGAATTGACCGCATGACCGCGCCCGTAGCCATCATCATGGGAAGCCAGTCGGACTGGGACACCATGCGCCATACCGCCGAAACCCTGGCCGCGCTCGGCGTGGCTTGCGAAAAACACATCGTCTCGGCCCACCGCACCCCGGACCGGCTGTTCGCCTTTGCCAAGGGCGCCAGGGCAGCCGGCTTCAAGATCATTATCGCCGGCGCCGGCGGCGCCGCCCATCTGCCGGGCATGACCGCTGCACTGACGGAGCTTCCGGTATTCGGCGTTCCCATCGAATCGAAGGCGTTGTGCGGCGTCAATTCGCTCTATTCCATCGTCCAGATGCCGGCCGGGATTCCGGTCGGAACGCTGGCGATCGGCAAGCCCGGCGCTATCAACGCCGCGCTGCTCGCCGCCGGCGTGCTCGCGCTGAACGATCCGGCGCTGTCGGGCCGACTGCTGGCCTGGCGCAAGCAGCAGACCGAAGCGGTGGGCGAGCGCCCGGAGGGATCGGCGTGACGGCGTCCAATCAGGTGAAGCTGAAGCCCGGCGACACCATCGGAATTCTCGGCGGTGGACAACTGGGCCGGATGCTGGCGATGGCGGCGGCGCGGCTGGGCTTGCGGTGCCAGGTGTTTTCGCCGGACCCGGATTCGGCGGCGTTCGATGTCGTGCTGAACGCGACATGCGCCGAATATGCCGATGTCGAGGCGCTGGAACTGTTCGCCAGCGACGTCGACGTCATCACCTACGAATTCGAAAACGTGCCGGCGGCCTCCGCGATGATCCTGGCGGCGCGCCGGCCGGTGCTGCCCGACCGGAAGATCCTGGAAACCACCCAGGATCGGCTGGCCGAAAAGGACTTCGTCACGCGGCTCGGCATCGGCACCGCCGACTACGCCGACATATCGTCGGCCTCGGCGTTGCAGACCGCGATCGCGCGCATCGGCCTGCCCGCGGTGATCAAGACCCGCCGCTTCGGCTATGATGGCAAGGGCCAGGCGATCATCCGCAGCGGCGACGATCTGGATCAGGTCTGGGAGAACCTCGCCACAAAATCCGCCATCCTCGAGGCCTTTATTCCGTTCGAGCGCGAGATCTCGGTGATTGCCGCGCGTAGTGCCGACGGCCGGGTCGAATGCTTCGACGTCACCGAAAACGAGCACAGCGACCACATCCTGAAATTCTCCCGCGCGCCGGCTGCGATCTCCGATGCGCTGGCGGCGCAGGCGCGCGGCATCGCCGAGCGGATCGCGCACGCCCTGAATTATGTCGGCGTGCTCGCGGTTGAAATGTTCGTGGTACCCGGAGATGGCGGGCCGAAGGTTCTGGTCAACGAGATTGCGCCGCGGGTGCATAATTCCGGGCACTGGACGCTGGACGGCGCCTCGATCTCCCAGTTCGAGCAGCACATCCGCGCCATTGCCGGCTGGCCGCTCGGCAAGCCGGTCCGTCATGGCCCCGTCACCATGACCAATTTGATCGGGGACGATATCAACGACTACGAGCGATGGCTGACGGTGCCGGGCGCGACGCTCCATCTCTATGGCAAGGGGCCGCCGCGGCCGGGCCGCAAGATGGGCCATGTGACGCAGGTCGCACCGCCAAAAACGGCCTGATCGGGATTGAAAAAGGACCGATTTGGCCGCGCGATGGTGCTTGCGCAGGTGGACATTCCCGCCTTGATCTGATACATCCGCGCGCTTGAGGTTAAGGGTCAGGCTTTTCGCCAGCTCTTTGCCTTACCAGATTCCAATCCGATCAATTGAAAGAGGATGCCGCGTGCAGGTTCTCGTTCGCGATAACAATGTCGATCAAGCTCTCAAGGCGCTGAAGAAGAAGATGCAGCGCGAGGGCATTTTCCGCGAGATGAAGCTCCGCGGCCACTACGAAAAGCCTTCCGAGAAAAAGGCCCGTGAAAAGGCCGAAGCGGTACGCCGCGCGCGCAAGCTCGCCCGCAAGAAGCTGCAGCGCGAAGGCTTGCTGCCGATGAAGCCGAAGCCGGTGTTTGGCGCCGGTCCGGGCGCTGAACGTGGCGCCGGCGGCCGCGGTGGTCCGGGCGCAGGCCCGCGCGGGCCGCGCTGATCTAAAATTTTGCAGATCCGGATTTGATGACGCGGGCAGAGGTGCCCGCGTCATTGTTTTGACCGATGCATTTTGCCACGCGTCGGGCTACCAATACGGCGTCAACCGCGTGAGCGTTCCGTATCGATGGCCATTCCGGTTCCCTATCGCTTCCCGCCCGGAGTTCTCGCGCGTCGCGAGCGTGACCGCGCCGGTCGCATTGGTCGCGATCGTGCTCTGCGGCTGCTCGATCAATCTGGGATCATTGTCGCCTTCGGACGAGCACGACCAGCCCGCGCAACTGGCCTCCCAAAGCAATATCGCCTCGCTCACCGAAGCGATCAAGAACAACTCCAACGATCCGCAGGCCTACAACATGCGCGGCTCGGTGCTGGCGCAGGCCGGCAGGACCGACGACGCGCTCGCCGATTTCAACAAGGCGATCAGCCTCGATCCCAATTACGGCCAGGCCTTTGCCAACCGCGGACTGATCTATCGCAAGACCAAGCGGCTCGATCAGGCAATGGACGACTACAATCGCGCGCTGGCGCTCGATCCCAGTTACGCCCCGGCCTATCTCGGCCGCGGCATGGTCTACAAGGCGCGGAAGCAGGAGGCGGAAGCGCTGGAGGATTTCAACAAGGCGATCAGCCTTCATCCCGATAATGCGGAGGCCCATTACAATCGCGGCCTGCTCTATCAGGGCGAAAAGCAGCACCAACTCGCGATCGATGACTTCACGGTGGCGAGCGGTCTGATGCCGCAGCAGGCCGAGCCCCTGCTGGCTCGCGCGTTGAGTTATCTTGCACTCGACAGGGCAAAGGAAGCTGCGGCCGATCTTGACGAGGCGGTGCAGGCCGATCCGCAGAACGGGCAGATCTGGATTACCCGGGGGCTTGCCTATGAACGCCTTGGCGACAGGACCAAGGCCGCCGGCTCATATGGCCGCGCCATCAACATCCGCCCCAAGGATGAAGCCGCCCGCAGCGGCTTTGCGCGCGTCGGCGGCAAAGCCGGCCAGAGCTACGAAACATTCTGAGCTACTATTCCGAGCTAGGCTTCGGCAAAACCGCGTGAAACACCGATTTCGCCGCCGACAGCATGTCTTCGGCAACATTGGTGTGGGCCGGCGCCGGCGGCGCCTCCACCGCTTCGGCGCGCAGATCGAGCGGCGGCGCGGTCGGAATGTCGGCTGGCGGCGTCGGGCGGCGCGGATCGTCGGTCGGCGCGGCAGCCGCATAGGGCGGGTTCTGGAACGATCCCGGCGCCGAATTGAACCTGTCGTTGCCGGGCGTCGAGACCATGATCGGCGGCGGAAGCGGCCGAACTGCTGGAGCAGACACGGGCGGGGTTGACGCCAGACGGGGCGGATCCGGCGTGTGCGCGGCTTCTTGCGTACGGACCGGACCTTCGTTCGTGCCGCGCAGGCGCTCCAGCGTCACGCGGGCGATTTCGTTGGCGTTGAGGTGATCGTCGGGGGCGATGGCGGCCTCGACCGGGGAGGCGGCATTCGGCGCGACGACTTCCGGGGTGGCGACCGCCGGCACGACGACCGGCGCCGGAACCGTCTTGGCGACCGTCTTTTCACGTGGCCCAGACTGACGCCGGCGCGGGTCGGCGGGGGGGATACTTGCGGTCTCCGTCGGCTTGTCAGCAGGCTTCTCTGCGGGCTTTTCCGCTACGGATTTCTCCAAGGCGGCCTTTTCAGAAGCTGCCTTTTCAGAGGCCGCCTTTTCGGATGCGGCCTTTTCTGAGATGGCCTTCTCGGAGATACCCTTGGCCCTGACCCCCGCCTCCCGGAGGTTGGCGACGTCGGAGGTGGTGTCGGACGGCTTCGAATTGGCCTTGGGGTTGACCTTTTTGGGGTTGGCCGACGACATCGCGGCCGCCGCCGGGGCGTCGGGTGCGGGCCTGGCGACGATGTAGTGGTTGACGATGTAGGCCCCGATGATGGTCGCCGCCACCGAAGGCAGTATATCCATGGCAATTTTTGAAAAGTACTTCAGCATGACCAGGACACTCCCCGCGCTGGTTTTGATGCGGAAACTTTGAGGCACATTGAGGGATCAACTGCGACAGATCGGTGGCAATTAAGCATATGGCGCCATTATGGTTTCAATTCAACTTCCAGGAATACGATTTCGGTGGCGGTCTCGTTGAGCACGTCATGTTCGACCCCGGCCTTTCGGAAGTAGGACTTGCCGAGGCCGAGCTGGGCCTTCGAGCGTTCCCCGTTGGGCGCCACGATGGTCATTTCGCCGGGGCATACCGGAACAATGACGTAATCCATTTCGTGGATGTGATGGCCGGTCGCACTGCCCGGCGCCAGCCGCCACTCGGTGACGCGGACTTCCGGCGTATCGATCTGAACATCCGACTTGGCGCTGATCATGGTCGTTCCTGTCTCGGCCTCGTGCTCCCGGTTCCAAAATTCGCAGGTATTCGCGACACCCTCATGTTCGAACCGCGGAATCAAAGACCAGCAATATTATAATATAATTAATCATCCGATTTGAACGTGACGTTCCCGTGAGGGGCCTGGGCGGGAACTTCGAATTCACCGCACCGGGTCACGGCACGAACACCAAAAATACGAATACGGCAAACACCACCAGATGAACCAGTCCGAACAGGATGTTGGTGCGCCCGGTGCCGAAGGTGAGCATGCTGAGGACGAACGTCAGCGCCAGCAGCACCATATCCTGAACCTTGAGCCCAAGCACCAATTGCTTGTCCAGCGCGTAAGCGGCGACGGCGACCGCCGGAATGGTCAGCCCGATGGTCGCCAGCGATGAGCCGAGCGCCAGATTGATGCTCTTCTGCAGATCGTTCTTGCGCGCCGCGGAAATGGCCGCGACACTTTCCGGGAGCAGGATCAACAGCGCCACCAGAATACCTGCGAAAGCCGGAGGCGCGCCGATCAGCGCCGTACCCGCATCGACCACCAGCGAAAACTTCTTCGCCAGCAGCACCACGGCCAGCAGCGAAACCAGCAACAACAGGACACTGAGCAGGAAGGTCCGGTTCGACGCGTGCGCCCCGTCATCGGCGACGCCGGCGGTTTCACCGATGAAATAATCCCGGTGCCGAATGGTCTGGGTGTACAGAAACACCCCATAGAGAATGAGCGTAGCGACACTGACGAAGCCAAGCTGCGCCGCGGAATAGACCGGTCCCGGCGTGGTTAGGGTATAATTGGGCAGGATCAGCGTGATGGTCGCAAGCACGCTCAGCACACTGAGATAGAGATTGGATCCGGTGACCTGAACATCCTGCTCGCGGTAGCGCAGACCGCCGGCCAGGATGCAAATGCCGACCAGCCCGTTGCAGACGATCATCACAACGGCGAACACGGTGTCACGTGCCAGCGTCGGCACCGGCTTTTCACCGAGCATGATGGTCGCGATCAGGGCGACCTCGATGATCGTGACCGCCAGTGTCAGCAGCAGCGTGCCGTACGGCTCGCCAATCCGCTCGGCGATCACCTCGGCATGATGGACGGCGGCGAACACGGTGCCGAACAGGATGACCAGCAGCACGGCCGCAAAAACCAGCCCGGCGGCCGATGGCGTGAAGCCGACGCCGAGCCCGGTGGCGCCGGCGAAAAGCAAAACCGCCAGCGCCGGGAAAATCCATGCCGATCGCGGCATCGGGCCGTGCACGCTCATGTCACCCCATCCCTAGAGTCCGGGCATCGACCCCCAGCCCCCAACTGCGGCAGCCGTCAGCCCGTTGAAACGCCGATGAATTGTCGAGCTGTTTCAATCGCACCATAATTGTCCAGATCGTTATGGCCTCCTTCCGGAAACCGCACGAATTGTTTCGGCTCATGGGCGAGCGTGAACAAACGCTCGCCCAATCTGATGGGAATGGCGGGATCGCGTTCGCCGTGCATGATCAGAAGCCGTGCCGTGACACGCCCGATACGCGCGTCGGATCGAAACGAATCCCTGATCAGCCAACGTACCGGCGCGATTCTAAACCGCAAGGCCGCCAAATCCGCAATCGAGGTATAGGGAGCCTCCAGGATCACTTTCGCGACCGGCCGCCCGGCCGCCAGCGCCACCGCAACCCCGCTTCCCAGCGAGAAACCCCAGACCACAATTCGCTCCGCGCTGTATCGTGACGCCGTGAAGCCATAGGCCGCATCGGCATCCAGCAGCAGCCCGCTCTCGCTGGGCTGGCCGCTTGAACCGGCATACCCTCGATACGACAGCGCGACGAGGCCGGTCCCGTCCGAGGTCATGTCTCGAAAGCGGCCGACGCTGCCTGCGAGAAAATCTCCATTGCCCGGGAAATAGATGACAACCGCATGTCCCGGTTTTGCCGGGACGTGCCAGATGATGACTTTCTCGCCGTCCGCGGTTGCCAGAAAATGCTCTTCAGCCTGCGGAAAGCCGGCGGCCTGCGGGGCCGTGCGCAACCTCTGCGGTATCGGGAAGACCAGCGACCGTTGCGCGAAAAACACGACGCCAAGACCGCCGAAATAGCCGATCGACACGAGAACGACGAGCCATTTCAGGACGGTCATGATCTGCCGTGAATTTCCTCACAGCGCCTTGACGATGTTCTCGGTCATTTTCTTGGCATCGCCGAGCAGCATCATGGTGTTGTCGCGGTAGAACAGCGGATTGTCGATGCCGGCATAGCCGGAGGCGAGCGAGCGCTTGATGAACATCACGGTGCCGGCCTTCCAGACCTGCAGCACCGGCATGCCGTAGATCGGCGAGGTCTTGTCCTCTTCGGCCGCCGGGTTGGTGACGTCGTTGGCGCCGATCACGAAGGCGACGTCGGCCTGGGCGAATTCCGAATTGATATCCTCAAGCTCGAATACCTCGTCATAGGGCACGTTGGCTTCCGCGAGCAGCACATTCATGTGGCCAGGCATGCGGCCCGCCACCGGATGGATCGCGTATTTGACCTCGACGCCTTCCTTCTTGAGCTGGTCGGCCATCTCCCGCAAGGCGTGCTGGGCCTGCGCCACCGCCATGCCATAGCCGGGCACGATGATGACCTTCTGCGCGTTCTTCATGATGAAGGCGGCGTCGTCCGCCGAGCCGAGCTTGACGGGACGCGCTTCACCGCCGGCGCCAGCGCCCGCGGCAGCGGTTTCGCCACCGAAACCGCCGAGGATGACCGAGATGAAGGAGCGGTTCATCGCATGGCACATGATGTAGGACAGGATCGCGCCCGATGAGCCGACCAGCGCGCCGGTGATGATCAGCGCCGAATTGCCGAGCGTGAAACCGATACCGGCGGCGGCCCAGCCGGAATAGGAGTTCAGCATCGAGATCACGACCGGCATGTCGGCGCCGCCGATCGGGATGATCAGGAGCGCGCCGAGCACCAAAGCGAGGATGGTGATCAGCCAGAAGTCGATCGCGCCGCCCGACAACACGAGGCCGACGATGAAGAACAGCAGCGCCAGGCCGAGAACGATATTGATGATGTGCCGCGCCGGCAGGATGATCGGCGCACCGCTCATCCGGCCCGAGAGTTTCAGGAAAGCGATCACCGAACCTGTGAAGGTCAGCGCGCCGATGGCGACGCCGAGCGACATTTCAACGAGGCTCTGCGGATGGATGTGGCCGGGCGTGCCGATGTCGAACGCTTCGGGCGCGTAGAAGGCGCCTGCCGCGACCAGCACCGCGGCCATGCCGACCAGCGAGTGGAACGCCGCAACCAGTTCCGGCATCGACGTCATCGGCACCCGCCGCGCGATCACCGCGCCAATGCCGCCGCCGATGGCGACGCCGAGAATCACCAATAGCCAGCCGACGCCGTCGGCCGGCGGATGCGCGGCAAGCGTGGTCGCCACCGCGATTCCCATGCCGGTCATGCCGAAGAAGTTGCCCTGGCGGGACGACGCCGGGCTCGACAGCCCGCGCAGCGACAAAATGAACAGGACGCCGGCGACAAGGTATAAAACTGCTGACAGATTGGCGTTCATCTCAAGGCCCCCATTGTCTTCGTCACCACGAGGTGCACGCCGCTCACTTGGCTTTCTTCTTGTACATCGCCAGCATGCGCTGGGTGACCAGGAAGCCGCCGAAGATATTCACGCACGCAAAGATCAGCGCAACGAAACCGAAGCCGCGCGCCCAGGCCCCGCCGCTGCCGACCATGGCGACGCCGACCGCGAGCAGCGCGCCGACCACGATCACCGAGGAGATCGCGTTGGTCACCGACATCAGCGGCGTGTGCAGCGCAGGCGTCACCGACCACACCACGAAATAGCCGACGAATACGGCAAGCACGAAAATCGACAGCCGGAATACGAAGGGATCGACGGCCTGAGCGATATGTTCCATGGCGGCGCTCCTTATGCTTTCGGCTGGAAGTTCGGATGAATGACGGCGCCATCCCTGGTCAGCGCAGTAGCCTTGACCAGTTCGTCGTCCCACTTCACGTCAAGTGCCTTGGTCGATTTGTCGACCAGGGTCTCGATGAAGGAAAACAGGTTGCGCGCGTAAAGGCTCGAGGCCGAGGCCGCGACGCGGCCGGCAACGTTGGTAAAGCCGACGATCTTGATGCCGCCGACATCGGCGACTTCGCCGGGCCTGGCGCCCTCGACATTGCCGCCGCGCTCGACCGCCAGATCGACCAGCACCGAGCCCGGCTTCATCGACTTCACCATTTCGGCGGAGACCAGCTTCGGCGCCGGACGGCCCGGGATCAGCGCGGTGGTGATGATGATGTCCTGCTTCTTGATATGCTCGGCGGTGAGCGCAGCCTGCTTGGCCTGATACTCCTTCGACATTTCCTTGGCGTAGCCGCCGGCGGTTTCGGCCTGCTTGAACTCCTCGTCCTCGACCGCAAGGAATTTGGCGCCGAGACTCTCGACCTGCTCTTTCACGGCGGGGCGAACATCGGTCGCGGTGACGACGGCGCCGAGCCGCCGCGCCGTCGCGATCGCCTGCAGGCCGGCGACGCCGACGCCCATCACGAATACCTTGGCCGCCGGAACGGTGCCCGCCGCCGTCATCATCATCGGAAAGGCGCGGCCGAACGCCTCCGCCGCCTCGATCACCGCGCGGTAGCCGGCGAGATTGGCCTGGCTCGACAGCACGTCCATCACTTGCGCGCGGGTGATGCGCGGCATCAATTCCATCGCGAATGCCGAGATGCCGGCATCCGCCATCGCCTTCAACGCCGCATCATTGCCGTAAGGGTCCATGATGGCGATGACCAGCGCGCCGCGCTTGTAATTGGCAAGCTCGGAAGCTTCGGGCCGCTTCACCTTGATGACGATGTCGGCGTCCTTGAGCGCGTCGGCACTGACGACAGCGCCAGCGGCGGTGAATTCCGAATCCGGCAGGCCCGATTTGATGCCGGCGCCTGGTTCCACGGCGATATCGACGCCCAGCGCCCTATATTTTTTCACCGTGTCGGGCGAAGCCGCTACCCGCGGCTCGGATGGATCGATTTCCTTGGCGACGGCAATCTTCATGGGGCCTCCGGCGGCGCAATGCGCGCGCGCGAGCAAACTAGCTTGTTTCGCAAAGATGGATACCGGTTTTGCGGGCGGACAGCGTACAGTTTTTCCAAACCGCGCCGCTCGGCAGCGGCGCGACCGGCCATCAGTCAGGTCAGGAAAATCGCCATCATGGCAACGATGAAGATCACCGCGGCGGTGCCGTATTTCACCAGCATGATGAAGCCCTCATAGGTCTGCTCATGGGCCTCATAATCATTGCCATCAGCGGTCGTGTAGGCCACTTCGTTATGCTCTGCCATCGGTATCCCCAGTCAATGTTCGCATTCTGGCGTGGAATTACCGCAAACCCGGCGGGAGGGCAACGGCGATGCACCGCCTACGCACCGGACGCACGCCGCTACTTGCGGGGTTCGGGCGGCCAATTGTCCCTGATCCAGCGTGTCAGGCTTTTCTCGCTGACTTCGCCGGCCGCGAGAGCGAGGATGATGGTTGTCGATGGTGCGGGTTCCGGGTCGAAGGCAATACCATTCTTGAGTAGAAAACCCATCATGGCCATGAATGCGATGCGCTTATTGCCATCAACGAAGGCGTGATTTTTCGCGAGCCCAAATGCATAGGCTGCCGCCGGCTCCGCCATGTCTGACTGTTCATAGCGCCATTTGTTGATCGGCCGTTCAAGCGCGGATCGCAGCATACCTTCATCCCGCAAGCCGGGCGCCCCGCCGAAGCGACGCAGTTGGCGGCTATGGATCGCAATGGCCTGCTCGTAGGTTATCCAAAGCGGCTCTTCGGGCTCGCTCATTCGGCGCTCTGTTTATTTTGCAAGCGCCGCGAGCGTGTCCCGGTACTTGTCCATAATCCGGTCTGCGATCTCCATGGTCTTCTCGAAGTCAGGATCGTAGGGCATGGCCTGAAACCCGCCTCCGGGGAGTTCGGTAATGTGCAGTTCCTGGCCCCGTTTAAGGTCAAGCCGCTGCATCAATTCACGCGGCAACAGCAACCCGTCGGAATTGCCGATCTTCTTGATTTCAATTTTCACGGTCAGTCTCCTCGCGGACGGTGATCGGAAACGCCAAAGGGCATGTTATACATCTGTATAACATGCCCTTTGGCGACGTTCAACACTCGTTGTACAGATTACCCCATCCCCTCCAGTTCGTCGATCATGCCCGATATCACCGACAACCCGCCGTCCCAGAATTTGGGATCCCTGGCGTCGAGGCCGAACGGCTTGAGCAACTCGGAATAGTGTTTGGTGCCGCCGGCGGAAAGCATCGCCAGATAGCGCTCGGCAAAGCCGGCCTGGGCATTTTCGTAGACCGCGTAGAGCGAGTTCACGAGGCAATCGCCGAACGCATAGGCGTAGACGTAAAACGGCGAATGGATGAAGTGCGGGATGTACATCCAGAAATTCTCGTAGCCCGGCCGGATGTCGATGGCGGGGCCGAGGCTCTCGCCCTGCACGCTGAGCCAGATTTCGCCGATCCGCTTGGCGGTCAATTCGCCGTTGCGCCGTTCGGTATGAATCGCCCGCTCGAACGAATAGAACGCGATCTGCCGCACCACCGTATTGATCATGTCCTCGACCTTGCCGGCGAGCAGCGCCTGGCGCTGTCGGGCGCTGCCGGTCTGCGCCAATAGCCGCTTGAAGGTCAGCATCTCGCCGAACACGCTGGCGGTTTCCGCCAGCGTCAGCGGCGTCGGCGCCATCAGCGCGCCGTTCTTCGCCGCCAGCACCTGATGCACGCCGTGGCCGAGTTCATGGGCAAGCGTCATCACATCGCGCGGCTTGCCCTGGTAGTTCATCAGCACATAGGGATGCGCCGACGGCGTGGTGGGATGCGAGAACGCACCCGGCGCCTTTCCGGGCCGCACCGGCGCATCGATCCAGCGATCGGAAAAGAACCGCTCGGCGATATCGGCCATCTCCGGCGCGAAACCGCGATAGGCCGTCAGCACCATGTTCCTTGCATCGGGCCACGCGATGCTGCCGGTGGCGGCAAACGGCAGCGGCGCGTTGCGATCCCAGTGCGCGAGTTTCTTCTTCTTGAACCAGCCTGCCTTGAGCTGATAGTAGCGGTGCGACAGCCGCGGATAGGCGGCGCGAACCGAGCCCACCAGCGCGTCCACCACCTCGCGCTCGACGCGGTTGTTCAGGTGCCGCGAATCCGCGACATCCTGGAAGCCGCGCCAGCGATCGGAAATCTCCTTGTCCTTGGCGAGCGTATTGGTGATGAGCGCAAACGTCCGCTCATTGGCCTTGAAGGTTTTCGCCAGCGCCTGCCCCGCCGCCTTGCGCTTGTCCGGCGCGCGATCCTGCAGCAGATTCAAGGTCGGCTCGATTGCAAGTTCGCCGCCGGCCACCTTGAAACGCAGGCCGGAGATGGTTTGATCGAACAGCCTGTTCCAGGCGGCATAACCGCTCTGGGATTTCTCGTGAAACAGCTGCTCGACGCGATCCTCCAGCTGATACGGCTTGTCCTTGCGCAGATCCTCGATCCACGGGCGATAATGCCCGAGTTCGGGCGTCTGCATCGCGCGGTCGATGGCCGCATCCTCGATGCGGTTGAGTTCGAGCGCGAAGAACAACAGATGCACCGACGCCGACGTCAACCGTTCGGAGACGTCGCCGTAGAATTTGGTAATCGCCGGATCGACGCTGTCGCCGGCATGAATCAAGCCGGCATACGATCCAAGGCGGCCAGCAAGATCGTCAATCACCTCGTAGCGCCTGACCGCTTCGGCGAGCCACTTGCCGCCCCCCTCTTTTCCGGTTTGTTCTGCAAGCTTGCCTTTGTAGTCGGCCTCAAACGCAACGCATTCTGTGTCCAGCCTTGCAAGGTCGCTTGCGACTTCGGGCGCATCGATGCCGGAATAGAGATCGGCCAGGTTCCATTCCGGCAGCTTGCCGGTCTTGTTGGCGGTGCTGGATTTTGCCTTGGATCTTGCCTTGGATTTTACCTTGGATTTGGCCGCGGATTTCTGGCCGTTCGATTTGCGTTGGGCCTGCGACTTGCGGAGAGCGGATGGGGAGCGCGAGGTCATCTGGTTCGAGCCTATGCGTTTTCGACGTATGCATTTCGGCCTGGAAGGCCGAGCGAGAGCGGGACCGCAACATTTAAGAGGGCGTTAATCGGCATCCGCCAGAGTGCCCCGATTCGAGACAGATAGTTGTAACGTCCGAGGAACGCCATGGCTGCCAGCATTTTGATTGTCGATGACGACGCCGTACAGCGCCGGCTGGTCGAAAACATGGTGCAGAAGTGCGGCTACGAGGCCACCGTCCTCGACAGCGGCGACGCGGCTATCGCCATGCTGACCGCGCCGGACACGCAGCCGGTCGATGCCGTGGTGCTCGATCTGGTGATGCCCGGCCTGGACGGCATGGGCGTGCTGGCGAAAATCCGCGAAGCCGGTCTCAATGTCCCCGTCATCGTGCAAACCGCCCATGGCGGCATCGACAATGTGGTGTCGGCGATGCGCGCCGGCGCCCAGGATTTCGTGGTGAAGCCGGTCGGCATCGAGCGGCTTCAGGTGTCGCTGCGCAACGCGCTCAATACCAGCGCGCTGAAAGGCGAGCTGCAGCGCATCCGGCACAGCCGCGAAGGCAAGTTGACCTTTGCCGATATCGTTACCCGCAGCGAGACCATGGTGAGCGTGCTGCGCACCGCCCAAAAGGCCGCCGGCTCCACCATACCGGTGCTGGTCGAAGGAGAATCCGGCGTCGGCAAGGAATTATTCGCACGCGCCATCCACGGCAGCGGCGAACGCAAATCAAAACCGTTCGTCGCCGTTAATTGCGGCGCCATCCCCGACAATCTGGTGGAGTCGATCCTGTTCGGCCACGAGAAGGGCGCGTTTACCGGCGCCACCGAACGCCACACCGGCAAATTCGTCGAGGCCTCCGGCGGTACGCTCTTTCTCGACGAAGTCAGCGAATTGCCGCTGGCCGCCCAGGTGAAACTGCTGCGCGCGCTGCAGGAAGGCGCGGTCGAGGCGGTCGGCGGCCGCAAACCGGTCAAGGTCGACGTCCGCATCATCTCCGCGACCAACCGCAAATTGCTCGACCGTGTCAAAAGCGGACAGTTTCGCGAGGATCTGTTCTACCGCCTCCACGTCCTGCCGCTGACGATTCCGCCGTTGCGGATGCGGCGCGAGGACATCCCGCATTTGCTGCGACATTTCCTGGCGAGATTCTGCGCCGAGGAAAATCGCCCCATCACCGGCATCAGCGGCGATGCCATGGCGCTGCTGTCGCAACTCGACTGGCCCGGCAATATCCGCCAGTTGGAGAACGCGGTCTATCGCGCCGTGGTGATGAGCGAAACCGACCAGCTCGGCCTTGCGGATTTTCCGCAGGCGGCCGCGCAATCGCAGGCGCTATCGGAATCGCACGGCACGCATGTCGAACCGCTCGTCATCGCGCCCGGATTTCACTCAACCGCGCCGGCCATGGTATCTGGTAACGAGATACCTATCGCGCCGCTGCCGGGCGCGGGCACCCTCGCGATGCTGACAAATGCCGGCGAGATCCGGCCGCTGGAAGAAATGGAAGCCGAAATCATCCGGTTTGCGATCTCGCATTATCGCGGACAGATGTCCGAAGTCGCGCGCCGCCTGAAAATCGGCCGCTCGACGCTCTATCGCAAACTCGACGAGGCCGCCGGCGACGATTCTCCGGCCGGCGGCGCCAATGACGCCAACTGAGGCAGATGCCCAATTGCGGCGCGCGCGTGAACTGCCGAATCGATAACGCCGAATGTGCCGATCGTTCTGGAACATTTGAACCGTTGCCTGCCGGACACAGACAAAGCGGGGCGCGCGTGGCAAAAAGCGCTCAATCCGCTGCAAAGCGGGTCCTTGAGGTCAGTTTGTCGTGAGTTGCCCCGCGTGGCGCTGGCTGCATAAGTGAGGCGCGTGTATCGTTTGCGGATGAATCGTTATGCGCAGGCGTACTTACCTTAGATGTGCCTCAGATGCGGAGTGCATTGAGACGCGATCCAGATGCCGCTGGATGAATGTGCTTCGGAGCCGATCAGATTGGGGCTTTAGCAAAGGCTGTGACGGACGATACTCGAGAGCTGCTCCATGCCGGGGCAGTTTCGCCCAAGGGGTTTGACGATGCTTGACTGTTCGAAGAGCCGTGCTGGATTTGACCGCATGCTGATGGCCGTCGCGGCGACTTTCCTCACGGTATCCGCGACCTCGGCACTTGCTCAGACCGGTCCGGCCCGCAGCCCCGCGGAACTGGCAATTGACGCGGCGATCCCGCGTCCCGAACCCGCCAACCTCCCGCCTCCGACCATCAACGATTTCAAGCCGGACGCTGCCGCGCCCGCACCCAACGCTGCGAAGGTGACGGAGAAGGCCGCGGAAACCAAACCATCCGACGTCGTCGCTGCTCCGGTCGCCGATGCCGCCAAGATCGACGCGAGCAAGGTTGATACGAGCAAGCCCGACACTGCCAAGGCCGACACTGCCAAGGCCGACACCGCCAAGGCCGACACCGCTAAGGTCGATTCCACCAAAGTCAACTCCGGCAAGGGCGACACCGCTACCACCACGACCGAACCGCCTCCGGCTGCGGTGACCGCAACGCCGGCCGTCGAGCCTGCCAAGGAAGCAACCAAGGCTGCCAGCAACGTGCCGCCGGCCGATCAGCCGGTCGCCGAAAGATTGCGCGACATGCTGGGCACAAAGTCCTCACGCTATTTCGAGCGCAAGGCCGAACGATCCGCGGTGGAGAAGTTTTATACCGCGCGCGAATTTGCGCCGCTGTGGACCCAGGGCGGCTCGATGACGGAGAGCGGCAAGGGCGTCATCTCGCGTCTCAAGGACGCGGCCTCCGACGGCCTCGATGCCGCCGATTATCCGGTGCCGGATTTTGCCGCGGCGACCAATCCGGATGCGCTTGCGGAAGCCGAATTGAAGCTGACCGCGAGCATGCTGGATTATGCGCGCCAGGCGCAGAGCGGCCGGATGCACTATTCGCAGGTCAGCGGTGATATCCAATATCCCGAGCATCCCATCGATCCGGCGGAAGTGCTGGCGAATGTCACGACGGCCAAGGATGCGTCCGCTGCGCTCGACAGCTACAACCCGCCGCAAAAGCTCTATCGTGAATTAAAGGCGAAGCTTGCCGAGTTGCGCGGCGAAGGCAATGGACCGGTCATTCAGATCGCAGAGGGGCCGGTGCTGAAATTCACACCGGCGCGCGGCAAGAAGCAGGCCGCGGTCGAAATGGAAGATGACCGGGTGCCGCAACTGCGCGCCAAGCTCGGCATCACCGAAAACGCCGACGATACCCATTACGATGCGGTGGTCGCCGAGGCCGTGCGCAAATACCAGCAGGGCGCCGATCTCAAGCCGACCGGCGTGCTGGACGACAGGACCGTCAAGGCCATCAACAGCCCGCGACGCGACCGCCAGATCGACACCGTGATCGTCAATATGGAGCGCTGGCGCTGGCTGCCGCGCGACCTCGGCGTACCCTCGCTCGGCGACGCCTATGTCATTCTCAACATCCCCGATTATACGCTCAAGGTGATGCAGAACGGCGCCCAGATCTGGACCACCAAGGTGGTGACCGGAAAACCGGGCATTCATGCCACGCCGCTTTTGACCGAGACCATGAAGTTCATCACGGTCAATCCGACCTGGAATGTGCCGCCATCGATCATTTACAACGAATACCTGCCAGCCCTGCAGCAGGATCCGACCGTGCTGCAACGCATGGGTCTGAAGCTTGAGTACGGCCACGATGGCAGCGTTCACATTTCGCAGCCGCCCGGCGAAGCCAACGCGCTCGGCCGCATCCGCTTCAATTTCCCGAACAAGTTCCTGGTCTATCAGCACGACACGCCGGAAAAGAGCCTGTTCGCAGCTTCCGATCGTGCGTTCAGCCACGGCTGCATGCGGGTGCAGAATCCGGATCAATACGCCGCGACCCTGCTCGGGATCACCGACCCACAAGATCATTATACGCCGGAAAAGATCCGCAGCATGTACGGCCAGAGCGAGATCGACATCAAATTTCCGACCCCGATCCCGGTGAACATCACCTATCAGACGGCGTTTGTGGACGACGCGGGCAAGCTGCAGTTCCGCCGCGACGTCTATGGCCGCGACGCCACCATGCTGGCGCTGCTCCGCAACAGCAAGGGCAAGGATCTGGAAACCGTGGTTGCGCATTCGCAGCCGAACTATGTCCATCCGGTCGGCAATCTGCCGACCGGCGTCAGCTATGCCAGCGACTATTCCGGACCTTCGTTCTTCGAACGGCTGTTCGGTGTAGCGACCCCTGCCCCTCCGCCGCCGGGCCGAAGGCGCCTGCAACCGCAACCGCGGCAGGTGATCACCCGCTGACCGCGCTTTCCCGCCGGGAAGTTTGAATTTCTCCAGTAAAACCAATGGTCCCGCCGGATTTTGGCGAGCCCATCCACATTAACCATTCTCCACCCAGATTTGACCACTGGGCTATTTTTCGCCACACTCGACAGGTTAGGTTAAGGCCTGACTTGGGGACAGGGTGTAAACATCGATTAACCCTCCCGCTTTAAGACTGCGTTCATCCTCTTTCGCCACACGGGGTAGCGAAAGAGTCCCTCGATCGGTCGTCCTCTGGGTGGGCTCAAACGTGCTGGCTGGTTGCGCACGCCAATTCAACTCCCTGTCGCTGCCGAGGGTCGGGCTTCATTTCGGCCTGACATCCCTGTTGCTGCTCGCGGGAGCCGGATCGGTCCATGACGCGGCGGCGCTGAACGAAACGCGCACCCTTTCGTTTCACCACACCCACTCCAACGAAGATCTCACCGTCACCTTCAAGCGCGACGGGCGCTACGACGAAGACGCGCTGAAGCAACTCAATCACTACCTCCGCGACTGGCGCAGCCAGGACCAGACCACGATGGATCGTCATCTGTTCGACATCCTCTGGGAAGTCTACCGCGACGTTGACGGCAAGAAGCCGATCCAGATCATTTCCGCCTACCGCTCGCCCGCCACCAACGCCATGCTCCGCCGCCGTTCGTCAGGGGTGGCCCGCTTCAGCCAGCACATGCTGGGCCACGCCATGGATTTCTTTATTCCGGACGTGCCGCTTGAGCAGATCCGCTATGCCGGGCTTCGCCTGCAACGGGGCGGCGTCGGTTTCTATCCGACATCGGGATCGCCCTTCGTCCATCTCGACACCGGCAGCATTCGTCACTGGCCGCGGATGACCCGTGAACAGCTGGTCAAGGTATTCCCTGACGGACGCACCGTGCACCTTCCCACCGACGGTACCCCGCTGAAGGGATATGAACTGGCCCGCGCCGACATCGAAAAGCGCGACGGCGACGACAGGGCGATGACCAAGAGCAGCCCGAGCCTGTGGAGCAGGCTGTTCAAAGGCAAATCGAATGACGAGGAGGACGAGGGCAGCGCTCCGGCCGTCAGCGAAAGACCGGCTGGCGACAAAGCTGCCCCGGTCGGCGTGATGGCCGCCGCCGCGCCCGCCAAATCCACCGAAACCGTGCCGATGCCGCGCTCAAAGCCGTCAGCCGTCGCGACGCTCCAACTGGCTTCCGCCGACGTCCAGATCGTGCAGCCCGCCAAGCCCAGGCAGACGGCGGCCGCATCGGCTGACAAAGCCGAAGCGAAACCGGAAACCCCGGCCGACATCATCAATGCCCGCGGTTTCTGGGGCGACGCCACCACGACGCCGAAGCAGGCAACGCCCGCGCAGGTCGCCGCTCTTGGCGCCCGCCAGGCGGTTTCCTCCGCCGACCCGCAATCGACCGCCAGCGTCTCCGACGCGTTGGCCTATGCGCCCGCAGCCAATTCACCGCTTGACCGCTCGAACATCGTCGCAGCCACCGCGCCGATTCCCCGCAGCGCCCGGCCGGCATCGGTTTCCCGCAACTCAATGGCCGTCACCGACGTCACCTCGGTGGTCGCCAAGGGACCGCAGGGACAAGGCAGCGTGGTCTCGACGTCGGCGCGGATCACCGCTTCCAAAGCTACCGATACCGATATCTGGATGCGCGTCATGATCCTGGCGCCGAGCGCGACCACGTCGATGTCCTCGACGGTGATCGGCGATGCCGATCTCACCTCGATGCGCGCGCATTTCGTCAAGCCGCAGGCTGCGGTCGCGATGAGCTTCTCCGACGACCCGCAGATGGGATTGCTGAGCGACCGCTTCACCGGATCGGCAACTGCGTCGCTGGCGACCGAATCATTCGTGATGCGGACCGCATTGCTGCGCTGACCGCCTCGCCGCAAACTGCCGCCGCTTTCACAATTGCGGTGCCGTACCTGGCGGACACCAGGCCCCGCGGGTCTGTTGGACCCGGGAGCCTCTGCCCTCACAACATTCCCAACGCCTGCATGTAGGTTTCCAGGATGGTTTCCTGTTCAGCCCGCTCGTTGGCGTCCTGCTTGCGCAGCCGAACGATGGTGCGCAGCGCCTTGACGTCATAGCCGTTGCCCTTGGCTTCCGCATAGACGTCGCGGATATCATCCGAGATCGTTTTCTTTTCTTCTTCCAGCCGCTCGATGCGCTCGATGATGGCCTTGAGCTGATCCTTGGCGAATTTTGTCGCGGGCGCTTCCTTGACGGCGGCAGAGGTGGCCATCGGGTACTCCTGAATGAACTGATGTTGGAGGCTTGAAGGCAAGCGCCGCACGCTTCAACGCGAGGCGCATCTCGGAATGACCCTCATGAGTGCGGTGCCTTGCGTCAAGGCAACATCGCGCTCATCCACAGCGCGCCCACAGAAGAAAGCTTCCCTCATGGCCAGGAGCGGCCATAGCGAGAAGAGGGATGAAGGCAAGGACGCTCAATGTCCGCTATGGGCCTTTTTCATCGCCGCCAGCTGCTCGGGACTGGCCGCGCCCTGATGCGCCGATTTCCAGGCCTCGTAGGGCATGCCGTAGACGGCCTCGCGGCTCTCGTCCTTGCTCATCGGCGTACCCTTGGCGTCGGCGGCTTCCTTGAGCCAGTTGGACAGGCAGTTGCGGCAGAAGCCCGCGAGATTCATCAGATCGATGTTCTGGACATCGCTGCGGGCGCGCAGATGTTCGACCAGGCGCCGGAACACCGCCGCTTCAAGTTCCGTTCGGGTTTTCTCGTCAATCGCCATGGCCGTTATCTCGCCGGTTATCTCGCTGCTAGGCGCAGAATATCGACATTAAATGGGGAGTTGTCACAGATTTTGCCATATCGCAGCGCAAACAGGGTATCAAGCGGAGGAATTTCGGCCAACCTTTGCCTGAAAGCGCCTCTGGAGCGTTGACAGCCCCGGCTCGGTCACGCGAAATCAGCAAAGAATTGATATAGCCTCGCTAAATGATCTCTGAACATCCTCATCGCGCCCATCCAAGGTCCACGCACATGATCGCCGGCTTGATGCCGGCGCTGGCGCTCGCGCTCATGTGTCTGTGGAGCAGTCCGGCCGCGGCGGATTTTCGTCTCTGCAACAACACCTCCAGCCGGGTCGGCATTGCGCTGGGCTACAAGGATGCCGAGGGCTGGACCACCGAGGGCTGGTGGAACGTATCGTCGCGCACCTGCGAGACCCTGCTGCGCGGCACGCTGGTCGCACGGTTTTATTATATCTACGCGCTCGATTACGACCGCGGCGGCGAGTGGTCGGGACAGGCTTTCATGTGCTCGCGCGACAAGGAATTCACCATCAAGGGCACCGAGAATTGCCTGGCGCGCGGTTTCGACCGCACCGGCTTCTTCGAGGTCGATACCGGTGAGCAGCGCGCCTGGACCGTGCAATTGACCGAATCCAGCGAACAGCCCGCACAACGGGTGCCGGGAATCCCGGGAACGGTGGGGCCTGAAGGGCCCGGAAACCTTCCCGGTTCGCCAGGCGGGACGCCTCGCCTGTCCAATTCGCCGGGCGCAACGTCTCCGGGGGTGTCTGGTCAGCCGCCAGCCGCTGCACCCGGAACCAAGCCATGAGACGCCTGCGCCGTATCAAAATCCTCGCCACGCTCGGCCCGGCTTCCTCCGACAGCGCCATGATTCGACGGCTGTTCGAGGCCGGCGCGGACGTCTTCCGCATCAATATGAGCCACACCCCGCATGACAAGATGCGCGAACTGGTCAAGACCATTCGCAACGTCGAATCAAGCTACGGCCGGCCGATCGGGATTCTGGTCGATCTGCAGGGGCCGAAGCTGCGGCTCGGATCGTTCGCCGAGGGCGCGATCCAGCTCAAGAACGGCGAAAGCTTCGTGCTCGATTCGGACAAGGCGCCGGGCGACAACAGCCGGGTCCAGCTTCCGCATCCGGAAATTCTTGCGGCGCTGAAGCCGGGTCACGCGCTGCTGCTCGACGACGGCAAGGTGCGCCTGATCGCGGAGGAAACCTCGCCCGAGCGCGCGGTCACCCGTGTCGTGATCGGCGGCCGGATGTCGGATCGCAAGGGCGTCAGCCTGCCCGACACCGATCTGCCGGTGTCCGCCATGACCCCGAAGGATCGCGCCGACCTTGAGGCAGCGCTGGTGACCGGCGTCGACTGGATCGCGCTGTCGTTCGTCCAGCGCGTCGAGGATATCGTGGAGGCCAGAAAGCTGATCCGCGGCCGCGCCGCGATCATGGCCAAGATCGAAAAGCCGCAGGCGATCGAGCGGCTTCCCGAAATCCTGGAGGCATCCGACGCCCTGATGGTGGCGCGCGGCGATCTCGGCGTCGAGCTGCCGCTGGAACGGGTGCCGAGCCTGCAGAAGCAGATGACGCGGCTGGCGCGGCGCGCCGGCAAACCGGTGGTGGTCGCGACCCAGATGCTGGAATCGATGATCCAGTCTCCGGTGCCGACGCGCGCCGAGGTCTCGGACGTCGCCACCGCCGTCTATGAAGGCGCCGACGCCATCATGCTGTCGGCCGAATCCGCGGCCGGCAAGTTTCCCGTCGAGGCGGTCTCGACGATGAACCGGATCGGCGAGGAAGTGGAGCGCGACCCGACCTATCGCGGCGTGCTTAATGCGCAGCGGGCCGAGCCGGAGCCGACGGTGGGCGACGCCATCGCCGACGCCGCGCGGCAGATCGCCGAAACGCTCGATCTATCCGCCATCATCTGCTGGACCAGTTCGGGCTCGACCGCGCTGCGGGTCGCGCGCGAGCGGCCGAAGCCGCCGGTGGTGGCGATCACCCCCAACCTCGTCACCGGACGCCGGCTGTCCGCCGTCTGGGGCGTGCATTGCGTGGTCGCCGAAGACGCCAAGGATCTGGACGACATGGTCAGCCGCGCCGGCAGCATCGCGTTTCGCGACGGTTTTGCCAGGGCCGGCCAGCGCGTCATCATCGTCGCCGGCGTGCCGCTCGGCACGCCCGGTACCACCAACATGGTGCGCATCGCCTCGGTCGGCCCCGACGGCGACGCCGATATGTGAGACGCGGCCGCCTTCAGGTCGTTGCGCGAGCGCGCCCCCCGCAATCAGAGCAGCGTGGCGTCCAGCGTGATCTTGGTGTTGAGCAGTTTCGATACCGGGCAGCCGGCTTTCGCCTTACCGGCCAACTCCTCGAACTTCGCCTTGTCCGCGCCGGGAATCTTCGCCGTCAGGTTCAGGTGCACGGAGGTGATGGCAAAACCGTCACCCTGCTTTTCCAGCGTGACGTCGGCTCTGGTTTCCATCTGCTCGGCGGCGAGCTTGGCTTCGCCCAGGATCAGCGACAACGCCATGGTGAAACAGGCAGCATGCGCGGCCCCGATCAGTTCCTCCGGATTCGAGCCCGGCTTGCCCTCGAAACGGCTGGCGAAGCCATAGGGATAATCCTTCAGCGCGCCGCTCTTGGTCGAGATCGCGCCCTTGCCGTCCTTGATGCCACCCTGCCACTTGGCCGATCCGGATGTCGTCGTCATGGGATGCTCCGTGGGATTTGAAAGAAGTAACGTTCGTTAACCGCCAATGCGGCGAATGGGTCCGCGCCCATGGCGGCCCGAACACGCTGCCAGATGGTTTTTCAAAAAAATGCCGCGGCGTTAGGCCCCGACCAGCGCTTTTGCCGGCAGCACCGCCTGCACCACGAGACCGCGGGCACGCGCGTCCATCACGCCGACAGCGCGCAGCGCCAGCAGCGTCACGGTCTGCACGGCATCGCGCAGCTTCGCGGGGTCGTCCATATTGTCCGGCGCCAATGGCCCGACCAGCGCCTCATGCAGCGCGCCGAGCAGCGCGGTGGCGGCCAATGCCGTATCCTGCGCGGGCAGGTGTCCGGCGCGCACCGCAGCGTCAATCCTTGCTGCGAGTTCGCCGGCGATCTCGCGACGGCTTGCCAGCCGCGAGGCGGAGACGTCGACATCGACGGGTTCGGCGAGGATGCCCCAGGCGAGCTGGCGCTGCGACAGCACGTGCACCGCGACCGTGGTGACGGCCGCCGCCAGCGCCGACGACGGTCCCGGGGCTGCGTCCGCCGCACGGCGGATCGCCGCCAGTTCGTCGCGCGAGACGTCCGCGATCAGCTCGGAAATCAGATCCGCCTTGGAGGGAAAGTAGCGGTAGACCGTGCCGGCAGCGACATTGGCGCGGATCGCGACCGGCGCGATCTGTACCGCGGCCATGCCTCCGGCGGCAGCGGCTTCACGCGCCGCCGCCAGGATGGCGCTGCGCCGCGCCGCGAGCCGCTTCACCACTTGATGGGTCCGCCGATAGACCATGTGCGTTTCTTGTCCCTGCGCGCCCGGACCCGATGGGCTCGATCGAGGGCGCATTTCTTCGGTATTTGTTCTGGGGCGATCTGACGCAAACCGCTTGAAGAACTGAACAACTATTCAGGGAGATTGACAAGACGCCGCGGAACGCAAACATCGCAATTCAGCTAGGCGCTGGAGGCGGCCATCAGGAACGGTACCGGCTCGCCTCGCCAGGGACCGGCGCGGCGCATGATCAGCCCGGCAACAATCAGGGTTGCAACTAACCCGAGCGGCACGCCGGAGAACGTAAAGCTGACGATCAAGACGAGCGCACAGCCCAAGGCCGGAAGCTCATAGGGACGGAAGCCGGTTTTCAGCCCGATGCGAACCAGGAACGCCACCGGTATCGCCAGCACCATCAAGTCGTACATGAACAGATAGGGGGTCACGAGCAGCGTACCGATCGCCAGCGCGGCGGCCTTCAATGAATAGCTGACCCGGCTGCGCCACATCACCGCCAGCACCACCGCAACGCCGGCGCTCAGGATCCAATGGCATATCCAGGCGAGCTGCTCGGTGCCGCCGAAATAACGGATCAGCGCGAACAGGCTTTGCATCTTCCACCAGGGAGCCTTGCCCTCGGTCAGGAAGGCCTGCGAAAAAGCCGGCATCCAGTGGAAGAAGGCTTGCCAGCTTTCGGTGCCGAAGGCGAACCACGACATGACAGCCATGGCAATCGCAACGACAGCCGCCGTCCAGAACACCGTCCACTGGGCCGCTGCGATCAGCACCAGCGGAAACAGCAGCCCGTATTGCGGCTTGTAGCTCAACAGCCCCAGACAAATGCCCGCGAGCACCGGCCGCACCGGTATCAGATAGAGCGTGCCACCGATCAAGGCCGCGGTGAGAAAGCCGTTCTGCCCGACCAGTGCGTTGTTGAACACGACCGGAAACGCCGCCGCGAGCACCAGGCCGAACGGACGGCCGACGATCGCGCGCATCACGGCAAGATAGGGGAGGAAACTGATCGCAACCCAGCCGATGAACGCCGCGGCGTAGGGAAACCGCGCCAGCAACGACGCAACGAACAGGAATGGCGGCGGATAGTGCCAGGCGAAATAGCCGACAAAATCCTGCTTGAGCAGCGCGAGTTCAACCTGCTTCTGGATCACCCAGTCCCACGCCTGCGCCGGATGGCCTTCGAGCGCGAGCCGGCCCGCCGCCCAGACGTTGACGAAATCGGTCGGAATACCCGCGCCGTTCGAATCGTAGATCCACCAATGCGCAACATAGGCCGCCGGAAAAAACGTTGCGTTGATCACCAGCAGCGCAAAGCAGACGTTCAGCAGCGATGGGGGAATCTCGCCGTGGCCGGGAGCAATCGTCGGAGCAGAGGCGGGCGTGGCCATGCGGCGTCCTGTTCGCGGCGCGCTATACAATTCGTTCGGCGCGCGCACCCTCTGAACCAATAACGCCAACAGCCTTGAGGAAATCTTAAAGCCCGCTCCGGGGAGCCAATTTGGCGGCGAAACGGCCTGATGCCGGCCATGACCGTCAGGCAACGAATGGATCGTCATTGCGAGCCAACGGGTCGCGCGAATGCGCGCCCGATGACAGGCTCCGCGAAGCAATCCATGAGGCAATAGAGAAGCAAGAGTGGATGCTCGCTGCGCTCGCAATGACGGCAAGATACACCTTCGCGTTCTCGCGGCATCGAGCGCCCGAGTTGTGCTTGAAACTTTCGCCCAGCAAAAGAAGGGCGCGGCGCTACCCCAAAGGGGAGCGGGCGCTACCCCAAGAGGGGAGCGGGGAATGCCGGGTGCCCGTTGCACCCGCAGCCGCGTGTGTAAGGTAGTAAAACACACGCGTTAGTCACCACGGTCGCACCGGGATCACCCGGCATTCCCGCACGCGATGGTTTTACAGCTTACTTCGCGCTCTCCCAGGTGACCGGGCTTTGTTGCCACCTTCGCCTCCAAGAAGCGTGCTTCTCGAGAACTTGACGCCAGCGTCGGGGCGTCAGGACCACACGACTTCGCCGTCCGCAAGAGTGCGCTCTCGTCAGTCGCGCAACCCGCGTCCATCGCATCCCAACCCTACGTTCGTGACGATCGCGAAACGCCCCTTTGTGTGGGCCGGGATGGGGAGCGATATGCAGGTGATTTGGGTCAAAAGGGAATGAAAATATTTTTGCAGAGGGGACTGGACAGGTAGCATCGCGTTGATCCGGTTTAATAAATCGCCCTGAGCGCGCAGGGTGTGCGCCCGCTATCAAGGCAGCCCGCGTAGCCCGCTTGAGCGCAGCGAAATGCGGGATCACTGAAGATCAGAAGACCCGGATGTCGCGGAGCCTGTCATCGGGCGGCGCTTCGCGCCGACCCGTTGGCTCATCCGGGCTACGCCTGCTTCAGAATATTTTTGGTCGACAGACCGTCGCCGCAGGCTTTCAACACGTGTTCGAGCGCCAGCGTCGCAAACTCTGTTCGACGCGTCATTCAATATTATTTCTTGTTCGCGGCGGTCTCGTTCTTGAGCTGCTCTATGATGGGCCCAAGTTCTTTCAGCGCGGCGGCGTCCTCCGCGCTGAGCTGCTCCGGCGGGCAACGCGCATCGGTGTGCTGAATGGCATGGAACATTTGGCGCGTGAGCGGCAATGGCGCGCAGCCATGATCCTGCTCACAAACGAAGTCGAATTCCGCCCGCGCCGCTTTGTGGCATTCGGAGCAATTGAGCCCCAAAAAATTGTTAACTTCCTCCGCTCCGTGGCTGACAATTTTCGTGCCGTTCTTGTCGGTGTCGAGGGCGAAGAACTCCCAATCGTTCGTCGCCGGGCTAAATCCCTTCTGCTGCTTGACCATCACCTCGTTGGGGATCAGTTGCAGCACGGTACCTTCGGGATATTGACCCTTACCCGCCTTGGCGACATCGACGGTGCCCGCCAGATTGCCGGCGAGATTGTCTACAAAGAAGTGCTTTACTGAGGTCAGCTTGGTGATGCATTTGAACTGAGAGGCATCAACCTTGTATTTCGGTTCGCCGGCCTGCACGTTGCCGGCGCACAGCAGAAGCGCGGCAAAACACGAGACCTTGCCTGTCTCGGCCAAAATCTTGGTAAGGCTCTTCTTCATCCGAATCCCCTCCCTGTTTTGTTCTATTCGTTCACCGGTCGCAATCCAGGGGCGAGGTTAATCGCAGCTTTTCACGATCACAAGAAAGAAGCTGTTTTCTCTAAAGCCCGAACGCGTCGAACTGACGCCCGATTTATCGCGGGCTCAGCTCCACAATCCCCGCATGGGCTGCGGGCAGCCACCTCGTGCGTTGCCCGTTGGCGCCGTCGCGACTGAAAAGGAGTGCCGTCGCGGGGCAGTTAAGTGCACTGTCACCGAAAATCCCAAACAAACTTAAGTCGTTATCGGGAACGGTTGAGCGGAATGGAGAGGAACGTTCGGTAAGGCACAGCCATTGAAGGAGACCGGGCGGTGCAACGATGAGCAACGCATCTCGCTTTTTTGCGCAGGTCAGGGGCGCGACTTCGCAAGTTCATCCAGCATCTTGCGGGCGAGCTCGTCCACCGTATTGAAGTCCGCCAGCATCTGCGCATGAAACACGATGGGCTTGGCCTTCTCTTCAAACGAATGCTGCACCCATGGGCGGAAGCGTCCCAGTTTCATCTGCTCGCCCGCGAGCCGGTCGTACTCGGCGAAGTCTTGCTTCTTGGCGGCCTCCGTCATCTTGATCTCGAATTCCATGTAAGCAGCGTGGTCTTTCTGCTCGATCACGTAAGGCGGTATGTAGAGAGGGATGCGATGGGCGAGCGCGTGGCGAAGGTCCGCGAGTTGATCAAACCACTCATCGAGCGTGGTGAGGTAATCCTGAAACTCTTTCGAAAGTGTGGCGCGTACATTCGCGTTCTTGGGGCCAAGCCCGATATGCCCGTCCGGGATCGGCGTGCCGTCCGCACGCTTTTGCCCGATCTGGTGCATCCATACCCAAGCCAAGTTGTCGATTGCGCCGAAGACGTTGAACACGAAGCTCTGGACATTGATCGTGGCGTCGGAGAGTTCGTCACGCGACGGCAGTTCGGTCCGCTCGGGCGGAATCTCGGTAAACACGTTGCTGATGCAGCGGGCGAGAACCTTGAGACGGCGCGGCACGCCTTGCCGGGCGAACTCCCCTGCCCGGGGGTTCGTCACGGTGAGCGTGATGTATTTTTCCAGTAGATAGCTGAGTTTGCCGTCGAGCGCGGCGTAGTCGTCAGCCAGCTTTCTCAAGGCGCTATCGGAGTAATACATGGCGGTACCTCGAAATGGGCGTGCGCCCTATCTCAACTCAGACGGCTCCCGAAGCAAGCTCTGGTTGTAGAAAGATCGAAGCCGCCCGGATGGCGCGGCTTCGGCGCTTTGGCTATTCGGCGGCAAGGGCCGGCGGCGGCAACCGCAGCACGGGCGGAAGCCACCCGGTTCCTTTAAGCCGTTGGGCAGCGGCCTCGGCCATGGCGGTTTTCTTGAGCTTCACCAGATTGTCCGCTGTTTCCTTGGACACGCCTTCGCGGCCTGCTTCCAAGATGCGATCCTTGCTGACACGCTCGCCAAATCAGAGACCCAAGGAGCGCTTCAACCGCTTGGACAGTTTTTCGGGGTGTTTGCATTGACACTCCCAAACCGTCACGACTTTCCAGCCGAGCTTCCTGACAGCCCTCGCATTTCGGCGGTCCCTCGCAACATTCTTTTCGAATTTATCGGCCCAGAATGAAACCCGAGACTTAGGCATTGTCGTCTTGGAGCAGGATAGGTGGCGATGCCAGAAACACCCATGGACGAAAACAACGCACTTCCGGCTCGGTACGACGATATCGGGTGTACCAGGAAGGGACTTTCGGTGAAGTCGATATGGGATTTCAAGCGACCGAAGTATCTGGCGCACCACCTGCTCTGGAGCCGAATGACGTTGCCGCACGCGCGCCATTAGAGCGCTTCTCTGAGGGTCAATCGGATCGGAAACTTTTCTCTTTTTCATCGCGCCAAGGCAAAGTCGTCGGCCAATGTTATTACTTCCGAGGCGCGCTCTTTTTTGCCCCGTCCTTCTTTTTTGCCGGAGGTTTTTGTGCCACCAACGTCTTTATGCGCGCTTTGATGTTCTCGTGCTTGAGGCTGAGCAATCTTTTTCCGTTGTCTGTCAAGAGCCCGGTGTGTCCGACGACGTTTCTAACAGGCGCGTATTCGATTGCGTCGAGCGTGAGGGACTGTTCCCCGGTATTCGCCTTTTTGCCTTCTACGGTAAATGCCAAGGCATCCATTCCGAGGTAGTCGATGTCTTTGTCGCTCGTGCGGATTGCGTAACTCAAATTGGCTTTTGTCTTCTTCTTAAATTCGGCAGCTCTCCAATCGTCGGCCTCACGCTTGACGCCTTGAACCAATGCGACCTTCCTCTCGGCGATATAACGGCGAGCAAGATTTTCCGACAAGAAACAGTCAACGTAAGATGCGATGTTGAACTCTGCATCGTCCCGAAGCTCATCTAGCCAGCCATCGACTACATCTCTTCGAGATGAGGTCGCGTCAGGGGAATATTCTCCACTGGCGATAGTATAGAGATCCCGCGCCTTCCGCTGTTTCTTTGATTTGCGAGAGTTTTCATCGTCTCCTTCCTCACCGCGCTTCAGACGAAGCTCGTCCCATGTATCGAAGATTTTGGGAAGTGCTTTTTCCTTCAGGTATTTGAGCAGTGCGGTAAAATTTTTGTCGCCCTCGACAATGCCTTCGCGGCTGCTGGTGAAGGGATCACTCCCTTTCTTGTCCATTTTGTCGAAATGAATTTGTCCGTACAAGTAACTTTCGATGATCCTCTGCGACGGTATGCGCCGGAGTATGTTTTTCTCGCGCAACCGGCCATTTACAAAAAGGTCTAAGGTCGCCCGCTCTTCAGTGCCTGTTATCTTCAAATTACGCGGCTTTTCGACTGTCGCGATAAAGCCTCGGATACTGAGTGCGGTCGTAAGCGCAATTGGCTTATTTTTCAGCTGCGGAAGCGCCTTTACGAATTCATCTTCGTACTTGTTGACGATCCACACGAACTCTGTGGAGTCGAGAAGGTCGGTAAGATCGTCTAACCCAACTCTTTCTTCATTTACGTAGATTGAAAAATTCTTATCTAAGATCGAAAAACGGAAATACAGCGCAAGCATCTTTCGAATGTGGTCGACAGAACTCCTGATTTGTTCTTTGGTGCCTTCGAAAACTATGATGGTGCCGGATTGGTGATCCTTCGACAGTGAATTGAGCAGCTTCGGATCTGGTGCTTCGAGAGGATATTGATCTGGCGTCAAATCGTTGGTGATGGCTTTGTCGAGGCCCGAATTATCAATTGTGCCCCCGACATAAGCGCTGCCCTTTTTCTTCGAGAAAATCGTGATCCGTTCAGCGCACGATAGAAGCGCTAACTTGCCGATACCCTTCGCACCGATAAACGGGCGTTTTCCCGCTGTTTGCATTTTTCCGTCGGCACGTTTGGTATATCCTATTTTCAGGAATTTTGTCTGGAAGTCGTTCGCATCCATACCAACGCCGTCGTCTTTGATAGTGAATGATGCACTTTGACTATCAATCGTAATCCAAACGTTCTTGGCATCTGCGTCCCACGAATTCGAAATAGCTTCGCCCAAGACCGTAATGGAATTGCGATAAAGGTTTCGCCCTAAGTGATTTAGAACACTGAGCGATATTTCGAAGTTGAAGTTGTTTTTAGGGGCCATCTCACGAACTCGCCGATTTCGAGTTCTTCTTCGACTTATTGCGTGCGTATTTTTTGCTATGAGCGATCAATGTATTTCCGATCGCTTCGCCTAACTTCACCGGCACGGCGTTCCCAATGAGTCGACCGATCGTTTTTAGGTATATTGGTTCCCCACGTTCCACGAACCGATAGGCCTTCGGGAAACTCTGAAGTATGGCGCCTTCACGGACCGAAATGGCCCGATCCTGTGAGGGATGACCGAACCGGCCGTTTCCGAATCCAAAGTATTGCGTCGTAATGGTCGGCGCCGGTTCGCCCCAAGACATGCGGCCGTACACACCGGGGTAAGTCTTGCCCGTCTTGCGCCTATGGCAGGGGGCGACCAGTTCCTTGTCCCAATCACGCCACGTGCCTCCTGGCTTCGAGGCTTGGATACGCTTCAAATTCAAATCCGAAAGTTCGGAGGTCTGATGCAACGGGTCACGCTCGTAAACTTGGCCCGCCTTCAGGCGGGGCATTTTGGAAATCGCCTGTTTGACGGTCTTGGCTTTTCGCTTCCGTTTTCGCATCAGGTTTATAGGCCCGAGCTTCGAGGCGAGGAGAACAAGCCGCCGTCTGGTTTGCGGCACGCCGAATTCCGCACAGTTGATCACTTCATATGAAACGTTAAATCCCTGCTTCTTCAGCCGATTGACGAACTGACGAAACACTTTTTGTTTAGCGAGGTTCGGCACGTTCTCCATGGTGATGAGGTCGGGCTGGATCTCTTCGGCCAAACGGCCAAAATGATTGAGAAGGTTCCAGCGCCTATCTGCGGTGGTCGCCTTCTGATGGTAGGTTGAGAAGGGCTGGCAGGGAGCACAGCCGGCCAGCAATTTCAGGTTGCGGTCACTCCCAAAGTCGAAATCCTCCCCCGACAATTTGGCGACGGACTTCAGCAGAAATTCACTGTCATTGTTGGCGGTATATGGATACTCGCACGCAGGGTCGATATCGACGCCTACGCGTACGTCAATCCCAGCTTTTGCAAGTCCGTTGGTGAGGCCTCCCGCACCGCAAAACAAATCTGCCGCAACGATCTTCGGACGGATCTTCCTACGCGACCGCTTGGCGTCGTCCTTTTTTTTCTTTTTGGCGACGTCACCATTGCTCACCGCAAAACTCCATATCTTACCCCCGCTTAACCGTGGCATGAAGAACGCCCCCGGCTCGGGCTCATGTCCTGTGCTTTCATCCGACGAAAAGGAATGCGGCACCGATGCGGCGCGCAGATTAGGTGCACGGCGTTAGCCCGCCGTTACTTCGCCCCCTCGGGCCGAGCTCGACGTCCGGCAAGGATCTCCCAGAGCCACAATCTTAACGAGTGACAAATTCCGAGCCAAGGAAAAACTAGCGTTTTCCCCGTGTAGCGGTGACGCCGCGCATGTCGGCCGCGGCGGTCGCCACGGGCAAGCTCAGAACGGCGATCGCGCTCAGGACGGCCAATCCCGTGACCAAACGCATTGACGCGCCCTCCCCGTTTTTGTTCTGGCGCGCTCAAGGCGGCCAGCCCGGCGCGGTTGTTCGCGCTCTCGCCACCATCGAAACATGCCATGACGCCGGGACGGACGCCAAACATAAAAAAACGCGGCGTCGCCGCCGCGTTTTCGATTTCCAGTGAGCAGGCGTTTACGCCTGCGGTTGCGGCTCCAGCCCGGCATCCGGATCGGGGCGCGGGCGCGGCTTGCCGGCCGGCGGCACCGCCGAGGTGCGCGGGGTGGACGGCTCCAGCACCAACTCGCGGTTGGGCTTCTTGCCTTTCAGCAGGTCCTGAATCTCGTCGCCGGTCAGCGTCTCGAATTCAAGCAGGCCTTTTGCCAGCGCTTCAAGGTCGGCGCGCTTCTCGGTGAGAATCCGCGTCGCTTCGTTGTAGCCCTGTTCGACAAAACGCCGGATCTCGCTGTCGATCTTCTGGACCGTCGCTTCCGACGCGTTCTGGGTTCGCGACACCGACATGCCGAGGAAAACCTCATCCTGGTTTTCGCCGTAGGACACGGTGCCGAGTTCTTCGGAGAGACCCCACCGCGTCACCATCATCCGCGCCAGCCGGGTCGCCTGCTCGATGTCCGAGGAGGCTCCCGAGGTGACCTTGTCGCGGCCGAACACCAGCTCTTCGGCGACACGGCCGCCCATCATGATGGCCAGGCGCGAGGTCATCTGCTCCAGCGACATCGACAGCTTGTCGCGCTCGGGCAGCTGCATCACCATGCCGAGCGCACGGCCGCGCGGAATGATGGTGGCCTTGTGGATCGGATCGGTCGCGATCACGTTGAGGCCGACGATGGCGTGGCCGCCTTCGTGATAGGCGGTCAGCATCTTCTCTTCCTCGGTCATGACCAGCGACTTGCGCTCGGCGCCCATCATCACCTTGTCCTTGGCCTCCTCGAATTCGGACTGCGTCACCATGCGCTTGTTGCGCCGCGCCGCCGTCAGGGCCGCCTCGTTGACAAGGTTCATCAGGTCGGCGCCGGAAAACCCGGGCGTGCCGCGGGCAATGGTCTTGAGGTTGATATCCGGCGCCAGCGGCACCTTGCGGACATGGACCTTGAGGATCTGTTCGCGGCCGACGACGTCCGGATTCGGAACCACCACCTGGCGATCGAAGCGGCCGGGGCGCAGCAGCGCCGGATCGAGCACGTCCGGCCGGTTGGTGGCCGCGATCAGGATCACGCCTTCATTGGCCTCGAAGCCGTCCATCTCGACCAGCAACTGGTTCAGCGTCTGCTCGCGCTCATCATTGCCGCCGCCGAGGCCGGCGCCGCGATGGCGGCCGACCGCGTCGATTTCGTCGATGAAGATGATGCAGGGCGCATTCTTCTTGGCCTGCTCGAACATGTCACGCACGCGGCTCGCGCCGACGCCGACGAACATCTCGACGAAGTCCGAGCCCGAAATCGTGAAGAACGGCACGTTGGCTTCGCCGGCCACCGCGCGCGCGATCAGCGTCTTGCCGGTGCCGGGAGGGCCGACCAGCAGCACGCCGCGCGGAATCCGTCCGCCGAGCCGCTGATATTTTCCGGGATCGCGCAGGAACTCGACGATCTCCTGCAGATCCTGCTTGGCCTCATCGACGCCGGCGACGTCCTCGAAGGTGACGCGGCCATGCGCTTCGGTCAGCATCTTGGCGCGCGATTTGCCGAAGCCCATCGCCTTGCCGGCGCCGCCCTGCATCTGCCGCGACAGGAATATCCACACGCCGATCAGCGCGATGAACGGCAACCACGAGACCAGGAGCGACACAAACCACGGCACGTTGTCGCCGGGCGGCTTGGCGGTGATGGTGACCTTGCCGTCATACAGCCGCTTGACCAGCGTCGGGTCGTTCGGCGCATAGGTCTGGAAGCTCGAATTGTTGTTGAAGGTGCCGTGGATTTCCGGCCCCTGGATCACGACGTCGCGAACGTGGCCCTGATCGACCTCGGTCAGAAGCTGCGAGAACGAAATGTCCTGCGAGGAGGCATGCTGACCAGGGTTCTGGAAGAGCGTGAACAATGCCAACAACAGCAGAACAATAATGACCCAGAGGGCGAAATTGCGCAGATTGGCGTTCATCGATCTTCCTTCGTGGTCGCGCGGATCGCGGCCTTATGTCCTTGGGCAGGCGCGAGGGAATCCCCCCGTTCGACTGCCTTACAATCTAGGTGCCGCCCCGGTCGCTGCCAAGGGAACCACGCAGGACTATTTAGCGTATCTTAGCGCGATTCCCGCTCAAATAATGGCGCCGGGACGGGTGTTTTCCGAGGTGGTTAAGGTGCCGGGGCGTCGGGAAGCGGTGTCGACGCCGGGTTGCCGCTTTGGAGCGAGATGGCTTTTGGTAGAATCGCTTCTGCCGGCAGTCTGCTTCACCTCTCCCGCTTGCGGGGGAGGTCGACGCGCTCGGCAGCGCAATTGCGCGCCGGAGCGCGGCGGGTGGGGGAAAGCCTATCACCTTGACCCGCGCGTCTGCGGAGGCACCCCCACCCCACAACCCTCCCCCGCAAGCGGGAGAGGGGGCTCGCTGCCGTTGCCTCTACGCTTCTACCTAAATTCATCCCGCGCAGGCTTTCGCTCGAAAACGCTCTAATCCGCCCGATGGCGACGCGGCGGCGCCGGCTCGACACGGATCCGGCCGTCGATCAGGCTGACCAGCGCGCCCGCGAGGGTTCGCTTCAGCCTCGGCCGGCGCGCGCCGGTATTTTCCGCCACCGTGCGATCCAATGCCGCCAGCAACGCTTCAACCTTGCCAAGCTCTGCCGGCCCCTCGTGACCGAACCGCTCGATCGCGCGCAGCAACAGCCGGAGGCGGATTTCCTCCGGCATGCCTCCAAAAGCCTCGGCGTCAAAAGCCTGGGCGCCAACCCCGGAATGCCGGATCTCGCGATCCCTCAGCGCCAGATAGCGTTCGGCGCCATCGACCAGAACTTCCACCGCGGCATTGGCTCGGGCAAGCCGCGACGCCAGCCGCGCCAGATTGCGGGCGTCGCCGCCCTCGGCGGCCAGAGCCGGCATCACCGCGCGGAGGCGCGGCCGGGTGAAATTCAGGTCGCGATTGGTCGGATCGTCGGCAAAGCCGACCTTGGCTTTCTTCAGGGTGGCGACGAGCTGCGATTTCGCGACATGCAAGAGCGGACGCGCCAGCAGCACGCCATCGCGTTCGGACTGCCGCGCCATCGCCGCCAGACCGGCGATGCCGCTGCCGCGCATCATGCGCATCAGCAGCGTCTCGGCTTGATCGTCACGGGTGTGCGCGGTGAAGATGTGGGTAGCGCCGTGGGTCCGCGCGGCCTGCGCCAGCAGATGGTACCGCGCCGCCCGCGCCGCGGCGGGCAATCCGGTTTTCGGCTTGGCGCCGGTCCATCGCATCGTGCGATGCGGCAGTTCGAGGCTGCGCGCCAGGCGCTTGACGTCACGGGCCTCGGCGGCGGACTCGGCGCGCAAGCCGTGATCGACGGTGACGGCGAACGAGCCGCGGCCCGCGCGCCAAAGCGCTGCGCCAACGGGCCGCAAGCCACATCAAGGCGATGGAATCAGGACCGCCCGAGACCGCAAGCACGATCGCAGGAGCAGCCTTCCAGTCCGCGAACAGACGTTTGGCATCCTGTGCCGAGATCGCTGAATGATCGTCGTCGGGCATGGCGTTCGGAAAAAGGCGGTTTCATCTCGGATCAGGTCCGAAACCATGCTTCTAGCACTTAACCCGCTTCTGCTCGCGGTCCACGGCCGCTTTGATACCGCTCGAGGCATGCGGATATTTCCGCGTCACCTCGCCGAGCGCGGCGCAGGCGGCCTCCTTCTCCTTCAGGGCCGCCAGCGATTGTCCCAGCCGCAGCAAGGCGTCCGGCGCTTTCGCCGATTTGTCGAATTTGGTGGTTACCGCAAGAAAGGCCTCGGCGGCGTCGCGATAGCGCTGGCGCTGGAACAAACTCTCGCCCAGCCAGTATTGCGAATCCGCCGTCAGCGGATCGCTGGGGTATTTCTGCGCGAAGTTGCGCATGGTCTCTTCCGCCAGCGCATAATCCTTGCGCTCCATATAACCGATGCCGAGATCGAACTCGTCCTTCGGCGTCGCCGACGGCGGCAGAGTGGTCAGTCCGGCACGCGCGCCGGGCTGCGCCGGATTGCCGTTGCCAAGATCGAGCGGTTCGCCGGCGTCGCGTCCGCGGGGCGCACCGACCGGTGCGTCAGCCGGGACCGGGAGCTGGCCACCGCCAAGCGCGCGCGGCGCGCCGGGAGCATTCGGATTTTGGTTGGGATCGAAGGCATCGCCACGGCGCCGGCCTGGCACCGGCGGCACGCCTTCCGGCTCCTGGACGATCGGCGCCGGGGCTGCGACCTGCTGGCCATATTCGGGCTGGACCGGTGGCTGACGGTAGGCCGGACCGGGCTGCGTCGGAGCCACTGCGGCGATGCCGGGCTGGGCGACCGGGACCTGACCGCCGGGTGCGACTTGCGCGCCGCCCTGGAGCAACCGCAGACGTTCTTCGAGCTGCCGGTTGCGGTATTGCAGCTCCTCATTCTGGCCGGTGAGTTGCCGCAGCTGATTCTCGAGCTGCTGAATGCGCATCTCCGGGTCTTGGTCATCGGATTGCGCCAGAACCTGTTGTGCCAGGGCTTGTCGTACCAATGCCTGCGAACCAAGCGCCAGCATCGCCGACATTGCCGCGACGCGGGTAATTCTATGAAATCTGGATGGCATTTTGGCCTGACGACGAAATCGGCGTGACATCGAAAGCGGAATACATTGAGGGACGGAGTACGCCAAAAATGTGACTGAGACAAATCGATGCCCGAGCCACGGTGCCGGAATAAAGGTGCCCAAAGCAAAGCCGGCGCCCGAAGGCGCCGGCGAAGAACTTTGCGTCAGCCGAACGCTCAGGAACTGGCGTTCAAGACCGTGACGGCGCGGCGGTTCTGCGACCAGCACGAGATGTCGTTACAGACCGCGACCGGGCGTTCCTTGCCGTAAGAGATCGTCCGCATCCGGCTCGGATCGATACCGCGCGACGCGAGGAAGGTGCGAACCGATTGGGCACGCCGCGCACCCAGCGCGATGTTGTATTCGCGGGTGCCGCGCTCGTCCGCATGGCCTTCGATGGTGAACGAGTAGCGGTTGTAGCTCTGCAGCCACTGCGCCTGCTTTTCCAGGGTCGCGATCGCCTGCGGTGACAGATCGGTCTGGTCGCTGTCGAAGAACACGCGGTCGCCGACATTGACCACGAAGTCCTGCTGGCTGCCCGGGGTCGCAGCACTTGCCATCGCGCCGTCGGCGCCAAGGTTCTTGTTTGCACAGGCGCCCATTGACAACGCCACCGCGAACACCGCGGCCAGTTTCAATCCCTGGAGGATACGCATCTGATGTTTCATTCCGGAGCCTCCACGCTCACGTTTTTCGACTGTTATCCGGTCTACAGGGCGAGGGTTAAGCGAACGTTCCGTCAACCTTGATGGGGTGTTGCCGGAGACGATCAAATGCCGGCAAACGGCGAAAAGCAACCGTGATAGTTAATGCGTTGTAAATGTGGCGCGAGGGTGAAGGCAAGCGGGATGCGGACGGATCGCCCGGTTTGAGGGGCAAACTTTGCCCGGAGGACACGAAAGACTGCGATATTGGCCAAAAAATGCCAAAGATTTCAGCGCCGCATAATATTGTTACGTGATGCCCAACTTGGCCGTCAAGGAATTCGGCATCCAGCGTGACCTCGACGATTCTCGGCCGCCGTCGCATTCACAAAAATAATTGCCGCCGGCTTTCGGCCGGCCGGCGACAGGTGGCCCTCGTCACGGAGAACGAGCGTCAGGCGGCGGCATCCGACCTCTCGGCCTTGGGGCTCAGTTCCAGCGCCGCGGCTGCAGCGCTGCGCTCGCCCGGCTTGGCGGAAGCCAATTCCCTGAAAAGTCCCCCGAAGTAGCCGTATGTGATCTGGGCGGTGTCGGCGTAGGGCGGCCGGGTCATCAGGATGCGATGCGCTTTCGCCAGGTTGAAGCAGGTAATGCCGGGATAGAGGTGATGTTCGAGGTGGTAGTTGAGGCCCCATGGCGCCAGCAGGAACAGCTGCCAGGACGGGGCGATCAGCGTCCGCGTCTCGTTCAGCACCCCTTCGTGCCGCACTCCGTAGTGTTCGGAAACCCTCTTGAGATAACCTGCGGCGATGAAGACGGTCAGGAGCGGCACAGCCCAATAGAGCAGGAGATGCTTCCAGAAGCCAAAGGCGATCGAGGCGGCGAACAGCCCCACAAAGGCCGCAAGCCGCAGGCGCGCGGTCAAGACCGGGATCTCGCGGGTCTCCGGATTGTTGTGAAAGCTGCCCATCAACTGCCTGGTCTTGAAGCCGACGAGGTGGAGCAGGATCTTCCGCAGGAACAGGTACTGAGGCATCGGAAATTCGTAGTCGTCGATCAGCAGATTGCGCGTCCAGTCCGGATCCTTGTGGCCGTTGAGTTCGCGATGGTGGGAGAAATGGCTGTTGCGGTAGCCCGCCATCGAGGCGGTGGTCGGAAAGGCCATCAGTTCGCCGACGAAGTCGTTGAGCGCCCGGCTCCGGAAAACGCGGTAGTGCGCGGCCTCGTGCATCAATCCGCCGAGCCCGAGAATGCGGGTGCCGACCACGACGACCGCGAGAAGATACGTCAAGGGATTGAACCAGGTCGCCTCGCTCAGTGCGACCGCCGCCGCCACCAGCAGGATTTCGACGGCGAACGCCAGCATCACCTTGCTGCTGTCGATCTCTGAAAGGGCGCGGATCTCCTCCTTCGTGAGCAACCGCGGGACGTCCCGCAGGCACGTGTCGCCCTGCTTCGCCGAGAGAGCCGTGACTTGCGCCTCAACCATCGATCGAAACTCCTAGAGCGAGATGGCTTTTCGTCGAATCGCCATCTCGCTCTATCTTCTTGTTCGAGCATGATCTTTTTCGGAAAACCGGTACCCACTTTTCCGGATCATGCTCTAGCCCGGGGGCCTACGGGTCCCCGGCCGGGCTGAATCAAGGATTTGTTTATCGGGTCGTCGAATCATGCCCTCGCGAGGGATTTCAGTTCGCTCGGTTTGTTCAGGAACTCGGAACGATCGAGGCAGGCTCGAAGGTCGAGATCACGGCATCCTGGAACGAGTGACGATGACGCTGGAACAGCATCCGCCGCTCGAATGCACTTGAGCGCATGATGGGAAAACGGGTCAGGACCCTTTCCCGCACGATCCGGAAATCGGACGCCATCAATGCCACCTTTTTCGTGACGTTCGGAAACGCACGCGGCTCGGCGATGGTCTCGTTCAGAAAGACCCGGCGATAAAACGCCTGATGCTCGGCGCGAACGAGCGCAAGTCCGGTATCGGCATTGAAATATTCACACGCCAGAAAGACCAGCCGCACCGTCAGATAGGGAAGCTCCGGAAAACGCTGGGCCTTTTCGGGGTCTGCGACAAAACGAGCCGGATCGATGAAAACTTCGCCCTGATCGAGGCGAGGGTGAAGAATATCGCCAAACAACTCGGTGGAATAGGACGTCCGCCATTCCGGCGTCAGGACGTGGAGACGGATAGAGCTACAGAGTTCTCCGTCAACATAGATTCCGAACGTCAAGGCATTGGGCGCATCGTCGTAACGATCGCTAACTCGCTTGGACTCCGACGGCAAGATCAACCCGCCGTGCAGATAGGCCCTGTAGCGCATTAAATAAAGCTGATCTCTTTCCTCAGGAGTTTCGACGGGTCGGTAGTCGATTCGATCAAACAGCGCTCCTCCCCGCACAAAGCGCGAAGCACGCGGTTCGGCTCCGGACTTCATCTGATGCTCCCCTTACTTCCAAACAACCTATGCGAGTGGAGAAAAAGATTAACAGTCCGTTAATGAAATTGCAAAGCTATCGACAGATTAGGGTTAAAGCCGGGGTCGGCACGGATTTGGAACCCGCAGGGATCAGTTGCCTCAGGCGATTGATCGCGATGGAACCACCACCAGCGGCTCATCCGGCACACGGCGGCCGTGCGACGCGTTCAGCAGCTGACGCACGCGTACCGCGGGTACCGGCCGGCTGAACAGGTAGCCTTGCGCCTCGGTGACCGTGCCGTCGGCGCTGATAAGTTCCAGTTGCTCGTTGGTTTCGATGCCCTCGACCACGACCGACATGCCAAGATCGGCACTGAGCCGCGCCACGCCGCGCAACAGGGTCAGCGGACGATCGCTGTCGATACCCTCCAGGAACGAACGATCGATCTTCACTTTCTGCAATGGGAAGTTGTGCAGGTAGCTCAGGCTGGAATAGCCGGTGCCGAAATCGTCCAGTGAAATCCGTACCCCGAGGGTGCGCAATTGGGACAACACGTCGTGGGTCACTTGCGTGTTACGCAGCAGGGACGATTCGGTGATCTCGATTTCGAGACGATGCGCGGGCAGCCCGGAGACTTCCAGCGCGTAGCGAACCTCGCTCAACACGTCGCGCTGGTGGAATTGCTGCGGTGAAAAATTGACCGCAACGTTGACGCCCTCGGGCCATTTCATGCATTCCATGCAGGCCTTGCGCAGAATCCACCGGCCGAGATCCACGATCAGGCCCATGTCCTCGGCGACCGGAATGATATCGATCGGGGAAACCGTGCCTCGCACCGGATGGTTCCAGCGCAGCAGCGCTTCGCAGGTCGATATCCGCCCGGATTTGAGATTGATCAGCGGCTGGTAGAACAGCTCGAATTCCTCGTTGGCCAGCGCCTTGCGCAGGTCCAATTCCAGAATGCGGCGTGACTCGACGGTTTGCGCCATCTCGTCGCGGAAGAAGCAGAAGGTTCCACGGCCATCCGCCTTGGCGCGATAGAGCGCCATGTCGGCGTTTTTGAGCAGCGTATCTGCGCTGACCCCGTGCGGCGAGGTCATCGCGATCCCGACGCTGGCGCCGATCTCGACCAGGTGATTGTCGATCTTGTAGCGCTCGCTCAAATGCTCGACTATGCGCCGGGCGAGACCCGCGGCGTCCTCGTTCGATTTGATGTTTTGCTGGAACACCACAAATTCATCGCCGCCGAACCGCGCCACGAAATCCTCCGGGCGCAGCATTTCGCGCAACCTGTCAGCGACCGCGCACAACAGCTGGTCACCGCACGGATGACCCAGGGTGTCGTTGACCTGCTTGAACTGATCGAGGTCGATAAACAGCAATGCCGACAATTGGTCGGCATTGTGCGGAACCGCCAACAGACGTTCGATCTCGTCGCGGAAATTGAGCCGGTTGGGCAGCGCCGTCAACTCGTCGTAACGCGCCAGATGGGTAATTCTGGCTTCCGCGTTGCGCCGTTCGGTGATGTCTTCAAGCAGCACGACCGCACCGCCGCCTGCCATCGGTTGAACCGTCCATGACAGCGACCGGACCATGACAGGGTCGGGATCGGTGGTGATGACATCCTTTGCCTGCGAATTCTCGATTTCCGAGAGGATTATCTGTCCGCTCGCAGCCGAGATCGATCCGACGCGGACGCAGGCGGAAATGATATCGGCGGCACTCGCGCCGCGATGCACGAGATCGTCGGACAGTCTCATCATCTCGCTAAAACGATAATTCATGACCGCAAGACCGCCGTCGGCGCCAAACATGCACAGGCCGTGAGGCATATTGTTCAGGGCGGTGTCGAATTGGCCAGCCAGCGCCGCCTCGCGCTCGCGCGCCATTAGCGCCTGCATGAATATTCTGTGCAGATTGGCCGAAATTTGCATGACAGCCACAAGAAATGCGGCGCACACGACCGACATGGCCATGTAATAGGGTGTGCCACGTAATGCCAGCGCGATCACAGTTGACCCGTAGACGAGTGCAACCTGCAGCTGGAATACCCACTGCCTTCCATAGGCCCTGCCCGCACCTCCCGCCACAATCCCGGTGGTTGCGGATAAACAGATCATATGGGCCACGGCGTCGTCAGTGACCAACAGAGTGGTGGAGCACCATGTGCCGACCGCAGCGGCCTGGATCGTCGCCCCGATCTGATGGCGCATCTTCCACCGCATAGCTTCATCGGCGGTCAGGGTCGATTTGCCCGCCTGGTACCGCTGCAGGTCGAACGCGCGGACGGCGCCGGCGACGATGAGAAGGGCGACACACGCCCAGATCAAAGGTTCTCCCGTCTTCATCGCGGTCATGGCCGCCGCGATGGCTCCGAAGACGAGACCCGTCAGCATTGGAGCAGGAGTTCTCGAACAGCGAATCGATCAACGCCGCACGAAGGTACGGCGATATCTTCTGGTCGATTACTTCCCGCTGATTGGCAAGCTGCATTTTCGGGCGCGCCGGGTCCTCGTCAGGCCTGCAGTTCTAGCGCTCGCAGATGAAGTCTTTCTGAGGGAACATCGTTACCGGGAGGTTGCCGTTGGTTCGCCAAGGCGAAAATCCTCCCGTTAAATCAGCGGGCTAGGCAAGATTTGCCGGCGGCGAGGCCGGCGCCGGCCGGACGGCGGCGACGATATCAGGACAGCAGGGGCGACCAGGCCGGATCGGACGCAAATCCGGGGGTAGGAACCCGTTGTTCGCTGCGGCCGGAAATGTCCACGGTAAACAGCGAAGGTCCGTCATTGCCGCCGGGGTCGCGGAAGAACATCAGGACGCGGCCGTTCGGCGCAAAGGTCGGTCCTTCGTTGTGGAAGCCGGACGTAAGAATCCGCTCGCCCGAGCCGTCGGGCTTCATGATGCCGATCGAAAACTGTCCGCCGCCTTGCTTGGTAAACGCAATGTAGTCGCCACGCGGCGACCAGACCGGAGTAGAATAGGTCCCGTCTCCGAACGAGATGCGTTGCGCGGGTCCACCGGTCGCCGGCATCACGTAGATCTGCGGCTTTCCGCCGCGGTCGGATTCGAAGCACAGCCGGGTGCCGTCGGGCGCATAGGACGGCGAGGTATCGATCGCCGGCGTATCGGTCAGGCGCGTGGTGGATTTCGAACGCAGGTCCATCACGAACAGGTTCGAATTGCCGCCCTGCTGCAGGCTCATGATGATGCGCTGGCCGTCCGGCGAGAACCGCGGCGAGAACGACATGCCGGGGAAGTTGCCGACGATCTCGCGCTGCCCGGTCTCGATATTGAACAGATAGACCCGCGGGTCGCCCTGGCCGAATTCCATATAGGTGATTTCCTGGGTCGACGGCGAGAAGCGCGGGGTCAGCACGAGATCGGTGCCGCGTGTCAGATAGCGGACATTGGCGCCGTCCTGATCCATCAGCGCCAGGCGCTTGATACGTCGTTGCGCGCAGCCGGATTCATCGACGAACACCACGCGGCTGTCGAAATAGCCTTGCTCTCCGGTCAGGCGCTCGTAGATCTGGTCGGAAATGATGTGCGCGATCCGCCGCCAGTTTTCCGGCGACGTATTATATTGCTGGCCGCCAAGCTGCTGGCCGGTGGCGACGTCCCAGAGCCGAAACTCGGCATGCAGACGCCCGTCGCCCTGCCGCGTCATCCGGCCGATCACCAGCGCCTGGGCGTTGATGGTCTTCCAGTTCTGGAATTGCGGCGCCGCATCGAAGTTGATGATTTCTTTCGATATAGGCTGCCTGATCGATCGGCGCGAACAAGCCGCTGCGCTTGAGGTTATTGGTGATGACCTGGGTCACGCCGGCGCCGACGTCGCCGTCCGACGGCGTTCCCGCCACGAAATTGGGAATCGCGATCGGCAACGGCACGAATTCGCCCTCGGGAACGATGACCCGCTTGGGCGGACCCTGTTGCGCGAAAGCGCTGCGGACGTCACCGCCCGCCAACATGCCCAGTGTGGCGATCCCGGAAAGTATCTGCCGGCGGCTCGGGCGGAACGGCATCTCACGCAGTCGATCTTTGTCGGTCATCGGTACGGCTTCATTTCATATCGGCAATCGTCAATGGGTGACCGCTCTCAGGTCTTTCGTTCGGTGAATACCGGCTCAAAATATTTCCATTCGTCGAAATAGGCCGCGGGCAGATTATACGGCTGGCATTCGATGATCGCGCGCAACGCGCTCTCCCGATAGACGCGAAGATACGGCGTCGCCGGCGTCCCTTCCGGAACCGGCATCCCTTCCAGCGTGCCATCGCGCTTGAGCTTGATGGCGAAGGCTGCCTCGGGATTCTGGCTCTCGATACCGCCATAGGGTTTTTTCCAGCAGCGCTCGACCTGCGACTGGAACATCGCGCCCCAGGTCGCTGAATTGTCCGCGGCCTTGCCCTTGGCAAGGCCCAGCGCCGCGTTGGAATTCAGCGTATCGCCGGCGACCGCCTGCCGGGTCGGATCGCGCTTATCGAGCAATTCCGCAATCTTGGTCTGATCGAAGGTCCGTTCCTTCGGCTTTTGCGGCTGCGGCGGTGGCGTCGCCGCCTGGACTTGCGGCTTCGGCGGCGGCTTCTTCTCTTCCTTCTTCAAGGCTTCCGCGATCGGATCGACCTTGGGTGGATCCGGCTTCTTCTCGATCGGCTTCGGCTCTTCCTTGGGCTTGCTCTCGGCGACCGGCTTCGGCGGGTCGGGCTTTTTCTCGACCGGCTTTTCAACCGGCTTCGGCTGAGGCGGCGGCGAGGTGTCGGTCACGACCGGCGGCTTCTCGCTGATCTTGCCGATGGTGTCATCCACCGGCTTGGCCTCGGCGACTTTTTCCACCAGCGGCTTCGGATTCTCCTTCTTGCCGGATTTCATGCCGGCGGTGACCTTGGCCAGCTGATCGGCGGAAATGATATCGACCGGCAAGGATTCTTCCGGCATCGACTCGAAGGCTTTGGACGAGAACGACACAAGTCCCCACCCGATCACGAGAACGTGCAGGGCCACAGACGCAACCAGTGTCTTGTCGACCTTCACTCCCTAGTTCCCCTGCTCCACTTCGGTGACGAGCGCCAGCCGCTTGAACCCGGCGCCGGACAATTGTCCCATCACCCTTGCTACGGTCCCGTAGTCCGCCTTCTTGTCCGCCCGCATGAATATACGCTCGTCGAGGCCGCCGCGGGCGTCGGTGATCGCCTTTAATTTCGGTACCAGTTCGTTCATCGCAACCTCAGTGTCGTTGATGAACACCCTTCCCTTGACGTCGACCGAAAGCTGCAGCGGCGTCTTGTCCTGCTCCAGGCTCTTGGCCTGCGTCTGTGGCAGGTCGAGCGGTACGCCAACCGTCAATAGCGGCGCCGAGACCATGAAGATGATCAGCAACACCAGCATTACGTCCACCATCGGCGTGACGTTGATCTCCGCCATCACGGCGCGACGCCGGCCGCGGCGTCCGCCGCCCGGCGAGCCTGCCATGTTCATCGCCATGATCTGGTGCTCACAATGCGCTCACAATATACCGCTCCTCACGTCCGCTCGTCGATCTGCCGCGACAGGATCGCAGAAAATTCATCGGCAAAACCTTCCAGCCGCTGGGCCTGCCGGTTCACCTCGGACGTGAATTTATTGTAGAAAATAGTCGCCGGAATGGCGGCGATAAGGCCGATTGCGGTCGCAAACAGCGCTTCGGCGATGCCGGGGGCCACGACCGCCAGTGAGGTATTTTTCGAGGCGGCGATCGACTGGAAGCTCGACATGATCCCCCAGACCGTGCCGAACAGGCCGACGAACGGGCCCGCGGAGCCGACCGTCGCCAGCACCAGCAGCCGGCGCTCCAGCCGCTCGATCTCGCGGGCAATCGAGACGTTCATCACCTTCTCGATCCGCATCTGAAGCCCGGCGAACGACCGCGCCTGGCTTTCGAACGACCGTTTCCACTCGCGCATGGCCGCGACGAAGCACGCCGCCATCGATTGCGTCGGCTTGGCCGACAATGCACGGTAAAGTTCCTCGATCGACTGCCCGGACCAGAATGCCTGTTCGAAACGATCCATGGCCCGCTTGGTGCGGGCATACAGGATGATCTTGTCGATCGCGATCGCCCAGACCCAGACCGAACAAGACAGCAGCCCCAGCATGACGACCTTGACGATCCATGCAGCCTGCAGAAACAGTGCAATCAGCGATACGTCGCTAGACGCCATTGGCAAGGCTGACTGAGCCACGTCGGCCGGATTCATGAGCGGTATCCTCTCAACGCAAGTGTCCCATATCCCCCGGGAGCAAATGGCTGCCGGTTCCATAGCCGCGCACCCGGCGCGGCAAGCGCCAGCGCGAGAGGCCTTATTTCGTGTCGCATGGGAGGCCCGTCCGAAGCCGAGGCCTGCATCCCCTGCCAACGTGTCAAAACGAGGGCTATCAGCGCGTCTTTACGCCCCTAACCAGACGCTAATCATGGTTAAGGCGAGGTTACCGAAGCGGATTTCCGGCGAATGACGGTAACCGGGTCGGGGCTCTTTGCCAGCTTTTCGGAGTAACCGATCCCGAGATCAGGCTGAAACCGGTTCGGGGCAGTTGATCAGGCGCGCGGGGACGCCGACCGCCGTGCAGCCGCCTGGCACGTCGCACGTCACGACCGAGCCGGCGCCGATCTTGGCAAAGTCTCCGATAGTGATGTCGCCGAGAATCGTCGCCCCCGTGCTGAGCAGGACGCCTCTGCCGATCTTGGGCGCACGGTTCGGGGTTTCGACCTTCCGCCCGATTGTAACGTTCTGCATAACGGTCACCTCGTCGCCGATGGTGGCGAAAGATCCGACCACGATGCCGGTCGCATGATCAAAAACACCGCCGTCCCGATCGAAGCAGATGGGTGGATGCTCACCTGAAGAGAATCGGACAACTCGCTTTGCAACAGCAGGGCGAAGTCGTGCCGGTTCCGCTGCCAGAGCCAGTTCGACACGCGCCAGGCTTGCAACGCCACGTATCCCTTGAAATTGAGCAGTGCCGGCAAAAATGCCGTCGATGCCGGATCGTGAAGAACGATTCCCGCAAGATCGCGGCGCGCGGCCTCAACGAGGTCAGGCGACGCCGCAAATGCTTCACTGGCGACGCGCGCAAATTGACGCCGATCACTGGCGCTTTTGCCGAGCCGCTGTCCGATCTGGTAGGACACCGCAGCGCCGAGATCGGAGTGATCGAGGATCGAGGCCGATAAGGAACGGCCGAATATCGGGTCGTTGGCCAAGGCCGTTTCAGCCTCGCGCCGGATCAAGTGCCACAGCGCTCCGCTCGGTGAATTTCCGTCCGCGACCATGCCCATCTGCCAATCCAGCATACTGAATCGTGCCGGTGCTTTGCCAACTGCCAAGTATACGAACGTCCGAGAACCCCGCCAATCCTGCGCCTCGGGGCGCAAATACCCACAAAAAGCGAACCGCCCGTCTGCTTTCGCAAACGGGCGGTGATGTCGCCGTCAGGTTTGATGGGGGGCACTACGCCTGAGGCTTCAACCTTATTACCCGGATTTAACCCTGCGGCTGACCGTCGGTGGGCGGGGCCGGACGCGGGCGGTGCTGCGCCATGAACTGGTCGAACTCTTCCTTGTCCTTGGCGTGACGCAGCCGATTGAGGAAATCCTTGAATTCGGTCTGCTCCTCCTCGAGCCGCCGCAAGGTTTCCATGCGGTACTCGTCGAACGCGCGGTTGCCGCTCGAGGGCGGACCGAAGCCGCCGAAGTTGAAGCCGCGGCGCTCCATATGGTTGCGCATCCGCTCCATCTTGTACTGCATCCGCTCCATTTTATTCTGCCAGCGATCCTGGTGACTCCAGCAACCCATTTTCGTGCTCCTGAGTGTGAAAAAGAGGAAGGCAAGTCCGACCGGCCACCAGAACAGGAAGCCGAGAATGGTCGCGATGACCATGCCGGGGTGTATGCGCATTTGCGGGCGGTAGGGCTCGTCGACTGGGCCGCGCCATCGATGGACATCTGCGGTGTAGGCCATTTCCCTCTCCATGACGGCATCACGCCGTTGTGAATGTAAATAACATTTACATACCTAAACCATGCCAGGTTTTTGTCAAGCCGGGCGCAAGCGGCCACCCTGAATTTATTTTGGGCTGCCCCAGGGTCCGGCCGGCTTTGGCTCCGGCTGGTCTTTCGGTCCGGACGGCCTGCGGTCGGCCGGGAAGCCGAGACCGCGCAGATAAATCAGCACTTCCGCTTCCAAGAGATCCTCCGCCGACATCGGCAGCTTGCGGCGTGCCGCATCGCCTCGCGCAAACAGCGATGCCACGCCATGCGACATCGACCAGATGTGCAATGCCATCATCAACGCCGGTGGCCGCGGCGTGCCGGGCGGCGCCAGCGCGGCAAGCCGCTCCGCCGCTGCGCGGATGATGCCGAAAGCACGCTCGCTCGCAGCCAGCAATGCCGGATTAAGATCGACGGGAAGCCCTGATTCGAACATGGCGGAATAGAACGCCGGCTCCTGGCGCGCGAAGGCGAGATAGGCCTTGCCGACCCGCTCGAACGCGGTGACCGTGTCCGGCCGCCCGTCATCCCAGGCCGCGGTCAAGACCGCCTCGAACTGTTCGAAACCGCGCTGCGCGATGCTCGAAAGCAGTTCGTCACGGTCGCGAAAATGCCGGTAGGGCGCAGCCGGGCTGACACCAGCCGAACGCGCGGCGTCGGCGAAGGTGAAGCCGGCAGGGCCCTTCTCGGCAATCAGGCGGAGCGCTGCCTGCAGCAGCGCCTCTTTCAGATTGCCGTGGTGGTAGCCGCGTTCGGCGCGGCTCTGTTCCTTGCGCCAGCTCATGTGAAAGGCTTTTACATGAGCCGGTGCAAAAGGTCACTAGACCCTAGCGTGCGGATCTGGCCTGCAGTTCGGTGTAGCCCGCCGCCGCTTTCTGAATCTCATCGGGAAATTCCGACATTTCCTGCACCTGGCGGATCTCGATGATTTCATTGTCGGAGGCTGGGCACCGCTTCGCCCAGGCAATGGCCTCATCCCGTGATGTCACGTCGATCATCCAGTAGCCGCCGAGCACCTCCTTGGCCTCGGTGAAGGGACCGTCAGTCACAACCGGCTTGCCGCCGGCGAACGAAACCCGTGCCCCCATCGACGGCGGATGCAGCCCATCGAGCGTGACCAGCACACCAGCCACTTTCAGCGCTTCATTATATTTCATCATCGCGGCGACCGCATCCGCGGCAGGCATAGTGCCGGCGGCCGCCGTCTCGTAGCCTGACGGAATCATCAGCATCATGAATCGCATCTTCACTCTCCACTGGATTTCAATTCAAAGGACCCGGTCGTCTGCGGTGTTGACCGGCCGAACCATCGTTCATCAATACGACGAATGGGGCCTTGTGGCACCGACATCAAAAGCAAAATTATTTCAGAGGTCGTTGCCGGCGACGTTCAATCGTCGATGGCCTGATGGGTCGAGGTCCAGAAATCGACGAAGGCGCGCGGCGGTTGCGGTGAATCCATCATTCGCTGAGTCAGCAAAATGCCGGTGAGTGTCGGGCTGGGGATTTAAATATCTTCCGGTCGGCGAAGAATTCGGCATCCACGCGAAACTGCTGCGCGAACGCGGCCCCAAAATGGGGGCGGAGTTCATGGATGAATTGCGCAAGAGCCATCTCGGCGTGGCCAGGCGCAGGAAAACCGGGCCGAGCGTAGGTGAGCGGTTGAGAAGGCCTATGAGAAGGTGATGGCCAGGACGAGGTGATGTGGGCGTTCCCGTTTCGCGGCTTGGATCTCAACACCCATCGACCGGGAACGATTTTCCGTCGTCCGCCACTTGGCCGATTGACCGCGCACGCGCAGCGCCTGCTTTGACGAAGCTTGCGTGACATGCGATCGGTCCCGAAGCGATCGCTCCACTTTTGCTTGAATCCTTCGCTGGCGCAGCATGACCTTTCGAGCCTAAACTCCTAAGTTGTGACGCGCGGTGATGGTCCGGCGTCGTGCATGACGTTGAAATTCAACACCGGATCGGGGGAGTGTCACGTTATGTCGGGAATGCTCATCAATCTGATCATCCAGGTCATTAGCGGCGCCGTCGGCGGAAATGTTGCCGCCGGAGCCGCCAAGAATGTCGATCTCGGTACGCTTGGAAATACCATCACGGGTGCCATCGGCGGCGGCGTTGGCGGACAAATCCTTGGCATGTTGATTCCGCTGCTTGCCAATACCGGCGCGACACCGGATATCGGCAGCATCGTCGGTCAGGTGGCCGGGGGTGGCGTTGCCGGCGCCGTGCTGACGGCGATCGTCGGCGCCATCAAGAACAGGACGGCTTGACCGGTCCGAAAACGTGAGCGGAGCGGGGCACTGATGCGTGCCCCGCCGGAGTGGGCAGACGATCGTGAATGCGAAAGCAGTCTTTCTCGCAGCAATGCTGTGCAGTCTCATGTTGCCGCCGGCACAAGCCGAGGTTCGCATCCTCGCCAGTCCGGGCGGACAGGTGGGGCCGTTCCTCGATATGTTCGAGGACGTGCGCGCCTCGGGCGAACGCGTCGTGATCGACGGGCCGTGCCTGTCGGCCTGTACGCTGGTGCTGAGCGTGGTGCCGAGCAACCGCATCTGCGTGACGCGCCGGGCGGTACTGGGATTTCATGCCGCGCGATCGATCGACCGGCGCGGCAGGACCTATGCCGAGCCGCAAGCCTCCGAACTTGTGCTGGAGGCCTATCCTTCCGCGGTAAGGGGATGGATTCGCCACCACGGCGGATTGACCTCGCACCTGTTGCTGCTGCGCGGGCGCGAACTCGCGGCAATCTATCCGGCGTGCCGATAGAGCATGATCCGGAAAAGTGGCTACCGGTTTTCCCTCGCGACAAACGCGAAGCGTTTGCGAGGAGATCATGCTCTCAAACAAAAAACAGAGCCCCGCGATTGAACCGCAACGGAGGCTCTATTTCTTGCCTTGACGCGTTTTCTTCGCGCGAACCTCGCATCGGATGCGGCGAAGGCGTCGCTTGAAAACACTCTGGATCGATCATTGCTCCATCGGGCAGTTGATCATCCAGGGAATGCCGAACTGATCGACGCACATCCCGAACCCCTTGGCCCAGAAGGTCTTGGCAAACGGCATGTTGACGGTACCGCCCTCGGACAGAGCCTTGAAGCGGCGTTCGCCCTCGACAGGATCCTCGACGGTCAAGGAGACCGAAAAACCCTGCGGCTGGTGGAAGTGACCGGGAGGCGCGTCGGACGCCATCAGCACCTCGCCGTCGATCGACATCTTGGCATGCATGATCTTCTTCTTCCACTCCGGCGGAATCGGCATCGACTCCGGCGCCTGCTCATGCGTCAGCATGGCGTCGATCTCGCCGCCGAGCACCTTGGCGTAAAACTTGAACGCCGCTTCACAATTGCCGTTGTAATAAAGATAGGGATTGACCTGCATCGCTTGCTCCTTGGGTTATTGACGCTTCGAATAGTCGGCTACTTTTCGGTGAGCCTTTTCAGGTTGGCGAGACCGATTTCAAAATCCTTGCCGATCATGCGGTCGAGGTTCATGAACACCTGCATCAACCTCGACATGAACGGCGCCGGGCCAAACATCCTCCAGGTGACATTGGTGTCATCGCCCTGCGGCAGTATTGTGAACTCGGCGGTGTTGTGGCCTTCGAACGGCCTGAAGAAATCCAGCTTGATGACGATTTTCGCAGGCGCCGAGGCCTCGAGAATTTCCATGCGGCCGGAGCCGACATTGTTGTTGCCGTCCCAGCCGTAGACCGCGCCCTTGCCGCTTGCCGCGCCGCTGTAGCTTCGCTTCATCGCGGGGTCCCGGGATTCATAGGGCGACCAGCTTCCCCATTGATGAAAGTCGTTGATCAGCGGGAAGATTTTCTCCGGCAATGCCCTGACCGTGGTCGCGCGCTCGACGCTGAACGCATTCGGCTTGGTCGCGGCGAGCACCAGCACGATCGCGAGGGCGACCGCAAGCACGATGGCGACGATGGCAACGATCTCGAACATGATAGGCTCCGTAAACTCAGCGAGGCAAATCAGGAAGGATGGTCAACGTCGCAGCGGCATCAGCGCACGCAAGTTCCGATCCCGTAACCACAGCCCGCCCCACACCATCAGTCCAAGATAGAACCCGAACAGGATGTGGCTGAACAGCGGACTGCCGATCCGCAGATGCGAGGCCATCGCACCACCGAGATAGCCGGTCAGCAGGATCGCACCAAGAATCGAGGTCGGCGGTATCGCATAAAGGATGGTGCAGGCCAGCGTGATGAACCCAAGGCTTCGCGCCAGCGTTTCGCTCGAACCATAGCCGATCCTGTCCATCGTTTCGGTGACAACCGGCCATGGCACCAACTTGATGGCGCCGTCGAACAGCATGAACAGAATGACGAGACCGCTGAGAACGCGGCCGGTCCAGAGCGCGGGCTTCGAGACCGGCGGGGTCTCGGCGATCGTCGACATGGCTTGCTCCCTAGAGAGTAGATGCATGCCCAAGAGACGAACGACGTCGGCGCAGTCCGACAGAGAGCGTGAAATATTTTTCGAAGTTCCGCACCTTCCTTCCCACAAGAGGAAGAGAAGAAGTCACTTCCCGGCCTTCGCGCCGCGCGGCTGGCTGTCGCGCATCAACCGATCGAGATGCATCCGGATATGAGCGGCTTCCGCCGAGGTGTTGGCGAGCGCGATGGCGCGGTCGAATGCCACCCGCGCCTCATCATTGCGGCCGAGCTGCATCAGGAACGCGCCGCGCACGCCGAAGAAATGAAAATAATTCGACAGCCGCTCGCCCAGCGGCTCGATCATTTCGAGCGCCGCCTCCGGCCCGCGCACCTTGGACACCGCAACGGCGCGGTTGAGCGTCACCACCGGCGACGGCTGCATGATTTCAAGCGCCCCGTAGAGCAGGTCGATCTGCGTCCAGTCGGTGTCTTCCGGCTTTGCGGCGCGGGCATGCAAGGCGGCGATCGCGGCCTGAATCTGATAGGGCCCGCTGCGGCGATGCCGCATCGCCTTGTCGATCAGCGCCAGCCCTTCGGCGATCATCTTCTGATTCCATAACGCGCGATCCTGATCGTCGAGCAACACCAGCGCGCCGGCGGCATCGAAGCGCGCGGCCGCGCGGGCATGCTGCAACAGCAACAGCGCCGTCAGGCCCATGATCTCGGGCTCGCTCTGGAACAGCCGCAACAGCAGCCGCGCCAGGCGAATGGCCTCTTCGCATAACGGCGCGCGGATCGCAGCGGTATCCCCGCCGGCGGAATAGCCCTCGTTGAAAATCAAATAAACCATCGCGGCCACCGCGGAGAGCCGCTCGGTACGCTCTACGGCCCCCGGGGTTTCGAACGGCACATCGGCATTTGCGACCCGGGCCTTGGCGCGGGTGATGCGCTGCTCCATCGCGGCTTCGCCGACCAGGAACGCGCGCGCAATCTGCTTCACGGTCAGGCCTGAAACAATGCGCAGCGCCAATGCGATTTGCTGGGTCGCCGGCAGATCGGGATGACAGCAGATGAACAGCAGCCGCAGAATATCGTCACGATAATGCGAACCGTCGAGCCGCTCGGCCAGCGCCTCCTCGGCGTCGTCAAGGTCCGAGATCGCCTCGTCCTCGGGCAGCGGTTGCTGCTTGCGGCTGCGCCGGATGTCATCGATCGCAACATTGCGCCCGACCATGATCAGCCACGCCGCCGGATCGCGCGGCGGGCCGTTCTGCGGCCAGCTTTTCAGCGCGCGCAGGCAGGCGTTCTGGAATGCTTCCTCGGCGGTGTCGAGATTGCGGAAATAGCGCAGCAGCGCACCGACCGCCTGGGGACGCGCCGACATCAGCGCGGCATCGATCCAGGCGGTGTCGGTCACGCCGGAATGCTCCCGGGATTGAGCACGCCGACGGGACGGATTTCATAGGCGCCGCCGGGATTGGCCGCGCCAAGATCGCGGGCGACGTCGAGCGCCTCGTCGAGATTCTTGCAATCGATGACATAAAAGCCGAGCAATTGTTCCTTGGTCTCGGCATAGGGGCCGTCGATCACGACCGGCGGATCGTCCTTGCGCAGCGTGGTCGCCGAGGTCGTCGGCAACAGGCGTGCCACCGGCCCGAGCCGGCCCTGCCTGGTCAATTTGTCCTGCACGACGGCAAGCTTCTTCATGACAGCCGCGTCCTGTTCCGGGGTCCAGGAACCGACGGTATCTTCATCGTGATAGCAAAGGATCGCGTAGAGCATGCGGATCGGTTCCCGTTTGTTGCAAGGACGATCCATTATGCCCGGCGCCGACAGGATTTCGGAAATATTTTGCGCGGCAACGGTCACCGGATAAGGTTCCCCGATTCCGCATGGATGAAGCGAAAATCCGATGAATAAAGGCGCGCTCGCGTTGCTGATCCATGGCGGGACCGAAAACTGGTCGCCGGAACGCTGGAAAGGCCGGTTCGACGAGATGTGCTGCGACCGGCGGGTCTTGCTGATGCCCGATGTGGCGTTCGATCCCGCCGAGGTCCACTATGCCGCGGTCTGGAAGCCGCGCCCCGGCGAACTCGCGGCCTTTCCGAACCTGCGCGTGATCTTCAATCTGGGCGCCGGCGTCGACGCGCTGATGGCGGATTCCAGCCTGCCCAAGGTGCCGCTGGTTCGCGTCGCGGTCGGCGATCTCACCGATCGCATGACCGAATATGTCGTGCTTCATGTGCTGATGCATCATCGGCAGGAGCTTTATCTGCGCGAATGCCAGCGCGAGCAACGCTGGGCGCCGAGATTTCAATGGCCCGCCAGCGCGATTTCCGTCGGCATCATGGGCCTTGGCACGCTGGGATCGAGCGCCGCCGAGGTGCTGCGGCGATTAGGCTTCCGCGTCTGTGGCTGGAGCAGAAGCCCCAAGCAGATCGACGGCATCGAATGCTTTCACGGCCAGGCGCAACTGCAGCCGTTTTTGCAGCGCACCGATATTCTTGTCTGTCTGTTGCCGCTCACGCCGGATACACGGCACATTTTGAATCGTGAATTGTTTGAAAAGCTCCATCGCAACAGTCCGATGGGGGCGCCGGTCCTGATCAATGCCGGCCGCGGCGGGTTGCAGAACGAAGCCGATATCCTCCAATGCCTGGAGGACGGCACGCTCGGCGCGGCCTCGCTCGATGTCTACGCGACCGAGCCGCTGCCGACCGACAGCCCGTTCTGGTCGCATCCAAAAATCGTGCTGACGCCGCATAACGCCGCCGACACCGATCCCGACGAGATCTCGAAATATGTCGCGCGTCAGATCGAGTGCTTCGAAGCGGGCGGCGCGCTGGAAAACGTCGTCGATCCCGGCCGGGGATATTAAGGCTTCGCCGGCACCATTACATCCAACGCGCCTTTCACGATCGCCTCCAGCTCCCTGCGCGGCACCTGGGCGCGCGCCCGGATTGCGATGGTGTGGATGGTCGCTGAGGCGAGTTGCGCGACCACCACCGGATCGGCGCTTTCAGGCAGTTCGCCGTTCTCTTTGGCAAGGCGGAAGCAGGCCGCGAACGCCTTGTCGAGTTCGGAAAAACCCTCCAGCACCAGCTTGCGGATATCCGGATCGGCCACCGCTTCGGAGGCCGCCGTCATCACCGTGAAGCAACCGCGCGGACCAGCCTCGCCGGAGAGATAAATGTCGAGCGCCGCCGCGTAGATACGCTCCAGCCGTTGCCGGATCGGCAGTTGGTCCCTGAAAATGTCGACCATCGCGGCGCGGGCGTCGGCGCGATAGCGCTGATAGCTCTTGATGTAGAGTTCGCGCTTGTCGCCGAACGCGCCGTACAGACTGGGCCGGTTCATGCCGGTGGCGGCGCTGAGGTCGTCGAGCGACGTGGCGGCAAAACCATCCTTCCGGAACAGATCGAGCGCCTTGCCGAGCGCGATCTCAGGCTGATAGGCGCGCGGACGACCGCGGCGTTTCGGCGCGACCGCCTCGGGCTTCGCCGCTGGCGGCTTACTTCTTTTTTGTACCATTTCGCAATAAATTCCTTGACGCGATTTATATTATGCGGAACAGTATAAAAATCAACCGGGCTCAGTGACATGAGCCAAACCGCCAAGGAGGCACCCATGGACCTGTATTTCTCGCCCCTCGCCTGCTCACTGGCGACGCGCATTGCGCTCTATGAGGCCGGCGCCGAGGCCCGATATCTTGAGGTCGATCCCAAGACCAAGATCGTGCAGAACGACGGTTCGGATTTTTATCAGGTGAACCCGCTCGGGCTGGTGCCGACGCTGCGCACCGATGAAGGGCTTGTGCTGACCGAGAACGCGGCGATCCTGCAATATGTCGCGGACCGTTTTCCGCAGGCCGGCATTGCTACCGAACCCGGCATGGAACGCAGCCGACTGCACCAATGGCTTTGCTTCATCGGTACCGAACTGCACAAGGGACTGTTCGTGCCGGTGCTGGACAGGAAGGCGCCGCCGGAAGTGAAGACCTACATCCTCGGCAAGGGACTGTCGCGGCTCGACTATCTCGAGAAGTACCTGCAGGGGCGCGAATTCCTGCTCGACCATTTCAGCGTCGCGGACGCCTATCTCGTCACCGTGATCAACTGGACCATGGCGACGCCGCCGATCGAGCTTGCGAAATGGCCCGCCGTGAAGGCCTATTATGAGCGGTTGCGTGCGCGTCCCAGTATCGCCCGCGCGATTGCCGAGGAGTTCAAGCTGTACCAGGCCGAACTCGCGCGGCACAGGGCAGCGGCGTAAGGCACGATGTTTTCATTGGTGGTCCCGGCGAACGCCGGGATCATCTCAAGGCTCAAAACGCGCTCTCACCCAATCCCGCGACCTCCGCCGGCCTTGGCCCGGGAGCTGCCCAGCGGAAGCGGCGATCCTTTTCCGCAATCGCGATGTCGTTGATACTGGCTTCCCGGCGGCGCATCAGGCCGTGGTCGTCGAACTCCCACTGCTCGTTGCCGTAGGACCGATGCCACTGCCCGGCATCGTCATGCCACTCATATTGAAACCGCACCGCGATGCGGTTGCCGTCGAACGCCCACAGATCCTTGATCAGGCGATACTCATGCTCCCTGCTCCATTTGCGGGTAAGGAACGCGACGATCGCGGCGCGGCCTTCGAAAAATTCGGACCGGTTGCGCCAGCGGCTGTCCTCGGTATAGGCCAGCGCCACCCGCTGGGGATCGCGCGAATTCCAGGCATCTTCGGCCATGCGGGCTTTCTGGGCGGCGGTCTCTCTCGTAAACGGCGGAAGCGGGGGACGCGACATGATGATCCTTGTGATCCTCGGTCTCTGATCGGACCCGCAACTGTACCGCCGCCCTCCGGCAAGTCGATGGCCAGTTATCTATCGCCCGATAGCTAGATCAAATCGGCCTTCATCGCGGCCCGCAATGCCTTCGGGATCGGTCGCGCCTGGCCGCCCGAAACGAACGCCACCTTGACCTTGGCTTCCAGCAGAACAATGTTGCCGCGCCGCACCTCCTGCGCCAGCGTGATCGACGCACCCTTCACTTCCAGCGTCCGGGTGACGACCTCCAGCAGATCGTCCATCCGGGCGGGCTTGAGGAATTCCAGCTGCATCGCGCGCACCACGAAAGCAAAGCCCGGCGCCTCGCTCTCGGCTTCGGCGAACAGCGCACGCTGGTCGGCGCCGAGCAGCCGCAGGTAATTGCTGCGTCCGCGCTCCATGAAGCGCAAATAATTGGCGTGGTAGACGATTCCGGAAAAATCGGTGTCCTCGTAATAGACACGAATCTGCATGCGATGTCGGCCGTCGCGGATCGCGCCGTCGAGATGGGCGGTCAACGGCGGGCCGGTGTCGATCACGGCTCTTCCTCGCTGTCATTGCCGAACAATCCGAACTGCGCCGGATCGCGCGCGGGCTCGGCGAGGCCGAGATGCCGGAACGCATGCGACGTCAACAGCCGCCCGCGCGGGGTGCGCTGCAAATAACCGCACTGAATCAAAAACGGCTCGATGATGTCCTCGATCGCATCGCGCGGCTCCGACAGCGCCGCCGCCATGGTCTCCACGCCGACCGGGCCGCCGCCGTAATTCATCGCGATGGTCGTGAGATAACGCCGGTCCATGGCGTCGAGACCGGCGGCGTCGACCTCCAGCGCGCCGAGCGCGTTGTCGGCGATGGCCCGATCGATCGAGGCGGCATCCGCCGCGGAGGCAAAATCCCGCACGCGGCGCAGCAGCCTGCCGGCAATGCGCGGCGTGCCGCGGGCGCGGCGCGCGATTTCGTTGGCGCCATCCGGCGTCATGCCGATCTTGAGCACGCGGGCGCCGCGGCTGACGATCTTTTCCAGCTCTTCCTCGGTGTAGAAATTCAGCCGCACCGGAATCCCGAAGCGGTCGCGCAGCGGATTGGTCAAAAGCCCCGCCCGCGTCGTGGCACCGACCAGCGTGAATTTCGCAAGCTCGATCTTGACCGAGCGCGCCGCCGGTCCCTCGCCGATGATCAGATCGAGCTGAAAATCCTCCATTGCCGGATACAGCACTTCCTCGACCGCAGGGCTGAGGCGATGAATTTCGTCGATGAACAGAACATCGCGCTCTTCGAGATTGGTCAGCAGCGCGGCGAGGTCGCCGGCCTTGGCGATCACCGGCCCGGAGGTGGCGCGGAATCCGACGCCAAGCTCGCGGGCCACGATCTGCGCCAGCGTGGTCTTGCCGAGGCCGGGAGGGCCGACGAACAGCACATGGTCCAGCGCCTCGCCCCGCTTGCGCGCGGCCTCGATGAAAATCGAAAGGTTGGCGCGCGCCTGGGCCTGGCCGACGAATTCGGACAATAGCTGCGGGCGCAGCGCGGTGTCGCCGACATCATCGGCGCGACGCTCGGGGGTGACGATGCGGGAGGGCGGGTTCACTTCGCCAATTCCTTCAGGCCGAGCCGGATGAGCTGCGCGGTCCCCGCGCCCTCGCCGGCGATGCGCGAGGCGCCGGCGATGGCGGCGGCGGCCTGCGGCTGGCCGTAGCCCAGATTGACCAGCGCCGAGATTGCATCGGTGACCGGGCGCGGCGCGCGGTCATTGTCGATCGCGCCGGATAGATGCACCAGCGCCGGATCGACATTGGCGAAGGCCGGCGCCTTGTCCTTCAATTCGGTGACGATGCGTTCGGCCACCTTCGGGCCGACGCCCGGCGTACGCGTCACCGCAGCCTTGTCGCGCAGCGCGATCGCGTTCGCCAGATCGGACGGCGGCAGGGTCGAGAGCACGGCGAGCGCGACCTTGGCGCCGACGCCCTGCACGGTCTGCAACAGGCGAAACCATTCGCGCTCGACGTCGCTGCGGAAGCCGAACAGCTTGATCTGGTCTTCGCGCACATAGGTTTCGATCGAAAGCACCGCGGCCTCGCGGGGCGCGGGCAGCGCCTGCAGCGTCCGCGCCGAACAATGCACCTGATAGCCGACGCCTCCGACGTCGAGGATCACATAATCCTCGCCATAGCTGTCGATCAGGCCTTTCAGCTTGCCGATCATGCTCCCGCCACCCTCAGCCGCAGGGCTGCGCTGGCGCGGTGATGCGCATGCGTGATGGCGATCGCCAGCGCATCGGCGGCGTCGGGAGATTGCGGATCGGCCTTCGGCAGCAGGATTTTCAGCATCACCAGAATCTGGTTCTTGTCGGCATGACCGGCGCCGACCACGGTTTTCTTCACCTGGTTCGGGGCGTATTCGGCGACCGAGATCCCGAACATCGCCGGCGCCAGCATCGCAACCCCGCGCGCCTGGCCGAGCTTCAGCGTGGCAACGCCGTCCTTGTTCACAAAGGTCTGTTCGACCGCGGCCTCGACGGGGCGGAAATCGCCAAGCACGGCCGCAAGCCCCTCATGGATCGCGAGCAGACGGCTCGCCAGCGGCAGGCCTTCGGCCGGTTCCACCGAGCCGCAGCCGACAAAGGCGAGCCGGTTGCCGTCGATTTCGATCACGCCCCAGCCGGTGCGGCGCAGGCCCGGATCGATGCCAAGAATGCGGACGGGGTGGCGAATCGGCGCAGGTGTCATGGGGTATTTTATACTCCATGCCGGAGTCTTGCGCCTAGCGCGGGCTATTTCCTGTCAACGTCATACTCGGCACGGTGTCAGGACACGGAACCGATCTATCCTCCCATCTTGGCGACCAGCGCGTCGGAAACCTCGAAATTGGCGTAGACATTCTGCACGTCGTCGTGCTCGTTCAACAGGTCGATCAGCTTCAACAGCTTCTCGCCGGTCTCGTCGTCCACCGGCACGGTATTCTGCGGCTTCCAGGTCAGCGCCGCCTTGCGGGGCTCGCCGAATTTCGCCTCCAGCGCCTTGGCGACCTCGCGGAAGGTCTCCGGCGAGGCATAGACCTCGTGGCCGTTCTCGCTCGAAGACACGTCGTCGGCGCCGGCCTCGATCGCCGCCTCCAGCATCGCATCGTCGGAGGCGACCTTGGCGTCATATTCGATGACGCCGGTGCGATCGAACATGAACGCCACCGAGCCGGTCTCGCCGAGATTGCCGCCGGACTTGGTGAAGTAGGAGCGGATATCGGACGCCGCGCGGTTGCGGTTGTCGGTCAAGGCCTCGACGATCACGGCGACGCCGCCCGGACCATAGCCCTCATAGCGAATCTCGTCGTAATTCTCGCCCTCGTTGCCGCTCGCCTTCTTCACGGCGCGCTCGATCAAGTCCTTCGACATGTTCTCCTGGCGGGCGGAGATGATCGCGGCGCGCAGCCGCGCATTCATCGCCGGGTCGGGCTGGCCCAGCTTGGCCGCGACGGTGATTTCCCGCGCCAGCTTGCTGAACAGTTTCGACTTCTGGGCGTCCTGCCGGCCCTTGCGGTGCATGATGTTCTTGAACTGGGAATGTCCGGCCATGCGATTTCTTTCAGGATTCGTCCGGGATGATTGGGTTGGAAAGCGCGGCGTTATAGGCCGCGACCCCCGATAAATCAAAGAGATGTCGGTGTTTTTGGTATTTTGGTAGTGCCCACTGCCTGCCGATGAGGCAATTGTTAACCATGACTTCATGCCGGGATGAGAGGATGCCATCGGAATTTCATGTGCGCCGAGAGAGGCCCGATGGCGTTCAACCTGTTTCGAAGACGTCTGCCGGAACCGGCCGCGCCGGCCATCGCGCCGCCGGCCGCGGTGCCGCCGGCCGGGGTGCCGGTGGCTGCGGCCGAAGCCTCCGCCACGCCGGCCAGCAATTCGGCGAGCGAAATCCTCGAGCTGCTCGAACTCGAACTCGGTGCGATGATCCGGCAGCTCGAACGCGCGGCCAATTCGGTCGCCGGCGGCGCCGAGGCGACAGCGGCGACCCTCTCGACCATCCGCCAGCGCACCGACGCCCTGACCGGGCGCACCAGCGCCGCCCAGAATACCGCAACCTCGTTCTCGCAGGCGACCGACAAGTTCACCCTTTCGGCGCAGGGTATCGGCTCCCAGGTTCGCGACGCCAGCAAGCTCGCCGACGAGGCCGGCACCGCTGCCCGTGACGCCAGCCTCAACGTCGACCGGTTGCGCGAGTCGTCGGCTGCGATCGGCAATGTCGTCAACCTGATCGCGCAGATCGCCAAGCAGACCACGCTGCTCGCGCTCAACTCCACCATCGAGGCGGCGCGGGCCGGTGCCGCCGGGCGCGGCTTTGCCGTGGTCGCCTCCGAGGTCAAGGCGCTCGCGGTGCAGACCCAGAACGCCACCGAGGAGATCACCAGAAAGATCGAGGCGCTGCAGAAGGATGCCGCGGGTTCGGTCGATGCGGTGCACCGGATTTCGCAGGCGATCGAGGCGATCCGCCCGGTGTTCGAAAACGTCAACGGCGCGGTGGCCGAGCAGAACGAAACCACCAGCGAGATGTCGGACAACGCCGCCAACACATCGCGTTTCATCGTTTCGGTCGGCGACAGCGCCGCCGAAATCGACAGCGCCACAAGAGAGGCGGAAGCCCATGGCGAAAGCGTCGCCAAGGCCGGCAACGCCGTCACCATGTTCGCGCAAAAGCTCAAATCGCGCTGCGCAGTGTTGCTGCGCCAAAACGAGCGCGAGGACCAGCGCAAGCACGAACGGCTGCCCTGTCACCTCAAGATCGAAATTCAGACCGCGCACGGCCCCATCGCTGCCGAAGTCTACGAGATTTCCATGCAAGGCATCCTGGTCGGCGGACCGGCCGCCGAACGGCTGCCGCTCAACCAAAACCTCGAGGCCACGCTGGAAAGCGTCGGCGCCTGCCGGATTCGCATCAGTGAGCGCTCCACCGCGGGCGCGCGGGCGCGGTTCGAGGCGCCCGACGCCGCGCTTACAGAGAAGATCGAGGACCGGCTGTGGGCGATCCATGACGAGAACACCGAATTCATCACCCGCGCCATGGAGGCCGGCACCGCGCTGAGCAGCATGTTCGAGCAGGCCGTCGCCAGTGGTGCCATCTCCATCGACGACATGTTCGACGAGGATTATGTCGAGATCGCCGGCACCAATCCGCTGCAGCACCGCACCCGAATTCTGGGCTGGGCGGATCGCGCGCTGCCGCCGTTTCAGGAGGCGTTCCTCGCCAAGGACCCGCGCATGGTGTTCTGCGTGATGATCGACCGCAACGGCTACCTGCCCGTTCACAACAAGATCTACTCGCATCCGCAGCGTCCCGGCGACGTCGCCTGGAACACCGCCAATAGCCGCAATCGCCGGATCTTCAACGATGTCGCGGGCCTCGCCGCCGGCCGCAACCTGCGCTCCTATCTGATCCAGAGCTATGCCCGCGACATGGGCAACGGCAAGACCATCATGATGCGCGAGATCGACGTGCCGGTCCGGGTCAATGGCCGGCACTGGGGCGGTTTCCGCACCGCCTACAAGTTTTGATCCGGAGCGATCGATCATGCCCCCTTTTCGGATTTGTTCAGCAAGAGGAATGTCGTGATGCCGGTTGCGCAAACCGCAACGCTGGAGGGTGCCGCAGCCATGCCGTCGGAGAGCGAACGTCTGGTCGATCAGTTGGCGAACCGGATCGGCGGCCTCGGGGTTGAGCTTGCGGACGTCGCCGGCAATTTGCGTGAAGTCGCCGGCCGCGTCTCCAGCCAGTCCGACCGGTTCGGGCAGTTGCAAAAGGCCGCCGAGACCATGGTTTCCGCCAATCATGACATCGCCGGCGCCTCGCGCGCGGTGCAGTTGGCCGCATCGGCCGCGGTCGACGACATCACGCAATCGCGCAACGCGGTGGAGACGGCGGTGCAGCACATCGCCGAATTGATCGAAGCCGTCGGCCGCATCGAGCTGCGTCTCGGTTCGGTCGGCACCGCGCTGGCGCAGGTCGCCAAGGTATCCGGATCGATCGAGGCGATCGCCAAGCAGACCAACCTGCTGGCGCTGAACGCCACCATCGAGGCCGCCCGTGCCGGTGCGGCGGGAAAAGGCTTTGCCGTGGTTGCCTCCGAGGTGAAGAGCCTCGCCGAGGCGACGCGCCAGGCGACCCAGCTGATCAACAATACCGTCCGCGATCTTGACGGCCAGGTCGGCAGCCTGATCGGCGAGAGCGGCGACGCCTCGCTTCGGGCCAAGAACGCAGGCGAAGGCGCCCAGCAGATCCAGAGCATTATCGTGCGCGTGCAGGACGGCTTCACCGGCGTCGGCCGCGAGATCGATGGCGTTGCGCAGGCGGCCACCTCCAATCTGGCGCAATGCGACATGGTGATCGACGAACTCGGCAGCCTCGCCAAGGGCGTCGATCTGTCGTCGACCGATCTGAAGCAGGCCGATGACAGGGTCGCCAGACTGCTCGACCATTCCGAGGAACTGATCGAGCTGATCGCCGACAGCGGCGTGGAAACCTCCGATGCGCCGTTGATCCGCGTCGTGATCGAGACCGCCAAGCGAATCTCCGATGAGTTCGAGGCCGCGCTGGAGCGCGGCGATATCCGCCTCGATCAGTTGATGGACGAGAAATACCGCGAAATCCCCGGCACCAACCCCAAGCAATATCTCACCGACTATGTCGCCTTGACCGACCGGATCCTGCCGCCGATCCAGGATCCGATTCAAAAGACCGACCCGCGAATCGTGTTCTGCGTCGCATGGGCCAAAGGCGGCTATCTCCCGACCCACAATCCGAACTACCGCAAGCCGCAGGGGCCCGACCCGGTCTGGAACAATGCCAATTGCCGAAACCGTCGGCTGTTCGACGATCGCGCGGTGCGCAAGGTGGCTGCGAATACCAAGCCGTTCCTGCTGCAGACCTACCGGCGCGACATGGGCGGCGGCAATTTCGTCCTGATGAAAGACCTCTCCTCGCCGATCCGCGTTCGCGGCCGCCATTGGGGCGCCTTCCGGATGGGCTTTCGGCTGTCGTGAGCGGGCCGAGTTGAAGCCAATCACCGGAGACCTCAAGCATCCTGCCCCTCATCAGATTTGGCGCGATCACCGAGCGCGGGCGCGATCCGACGGGTAGCCACAAGACCGGCGAAAGCCAGGATCGTAAACGCCGCTCCCGCGAGGAAGGTGCCCTCGGGCCCGACCCTCTCCCACAATAATCCCGCAAGCACGCTGGCAATCAGAAGCGCCAGTCCGCTGAGCAGATTGAACATCCCATAGGCCGTCCCGCGCAACTCCGGCGGAGCCGCATCCGCGACAAGGGTGGCGAGTAACCCCTGAGAGAATCCCAGGTGCAATCCCCACAAGGCCACACCGACGGCGACGCCTTCGATCCGGTTCGTGAACGCCAGGACGAGATCGGCCGCCACCAGGGATGCGCAGCCCAGACCGAGAATGAAGATGCGATTGACGCGATCCGACAGGGCGCCGGCGGGGTAGGCCGCGAACGCATAGACGATATTCATCAGCACTAAAACCAAAGGCACGAGCATCACCGGAAGGCCGACAGCCTGGGCACGCAGGATCAGGAAGGCCTCGCTAAACCGTGCAAGCGAGAACACCACCGCGATGCCGACAACGAGCCAATAAGCCAGGCCGAGTCGCCCGAGTTCAACGATACTCAAAGGCGATCGTACCTTGCGAAGACCGGCAGGGCGTTCAGGTTCATTGACCGCGAAGACGAGCAGCGCCACGGCCAGAAACGCCGGAACGACGGCAACCCAGAAAACCGTCCGAAAATCATTCGCCGTCAACCACATCAGCGCGATGGCGAAGGCCGGGCCAACAAAGGCCCCGACAGTATCGAGCGATTGCCGCAGTCCGAAGCTCGCGCCGCGCAAATGCGCGGGCGCAAGATCCGCGACCAGCGCATCCCGCGGGGCTCCCCGGATGCCCTTCCCGATGCGATCGAGAATGCGCGCGGCGACCAGCCAGCTCACCGACGGTGCGAGCGGGAAAATCGGCTTGCTGACAGCCGCCAGTCCGTAACCAATGACGGCAAGTAATTTGCGCTTGCCCCACCAGTCCGAGAGCGCACCGGAAAACACCTTGGTGATTGACGCCGTCGCCTCGGCCACGCCTTCGATAAAACCAACAGTAACCATCGATGCGCCGAGCGACGTGACCAGGTAGACCGGCAACAGAGCGTGAATGATCTCGGAGGAAGTGTCCATCAGCAGCGAGACGAAGCCGAGGGCCCATATCGCCGACGGAATCTCACGGAGCCGGGAAAAACGAGATTGTGTATTGCTGTTCGCCATGACTTCCGCGTGCCGGGAGTGAGAACCAAAGCAGATATGGCCGGCATCGGCCAGCAGGGAAAAGCGCATCAGCGTTGACGCGCGTCCGCGATCTCGCCGCGTATGCGCGAGTTCCGCCGTGAATGTTCCGCCCCAGAAAAACAGAGGGCGCAGGGAAAGCCGGGTGCCGGTTGCACCCGCAGCCGCGTGCGCAAGTGTAGAAAGCACACGCGTTAGTCACCACAGGTTCACCGGAACACCGGCCTTCCCTGCGCAATGGTTTTAACGGTTTCCTCCGTGCTCTCCCCGGTGACCGGGCTTGTTTGTCACCGTCGCCCGCGGAAATTGTCTTCCGCGAAACTTGACGCCAGCGTCGGGGCGTCAGGACCACACGGCTTCGCCGTCCGCCGCAACATCATTCGTCTCTTGACGAAGCTCGCGTCCACCGCATCCCGCACCCAACGTCCGTGACGATCGCGATACGCCCTCAAGCGGGACGGGATAGCGATGGATATAGAAGTGATTTGGGTCTGAAGAACACCAGAATATTTTTGCGCGAAGGGCTGGACAGGCGGGTCCGTGATTTGCCCGGCAGGCAATCGGTGGTGCGAGTTGGCTTAAAAATGGACCCCCGGGAATTGCCCTCGCGACAAACCGGCCGGAGGTTCAGAACAGCTGCGAGATTATTCCGGGGCCCTCAGCTCTCCTGCGAACCACCTGACCGCTTTCGACTTGATCGGGTCCGGTACCGCCCGGGTTTCGGCATGATCGCATTTGGAGCACTCGAACGATCTATGTTCGAAACCTCTCGGCCCCGGCGATACGCGTTCGAGTTTCATTCGCCGCTGGCATCGCGGACAGCGTGGGCGCTCGATTGCAGTGATCAATAGTCGGGATGACGACATGCTGTTGCTCCTCCGGCTTTCCATTAATTCAACATGCCCGATATTTTGGGCTTAACGAGGCGGCCACAGACACCAAGACTGCTATGTTCGAATTGAAGCTCGGCACCAAGCCCGTTCGCCAAGGCTCGCATCAGTTGAAAGCCCAGTCCTCCATCCGTGGCTGGATCGAAACTCTCCGGGAAACCGACGCCGTCGTCAGTCACTTCCACCACGAACGAGCCGTCGCCGTTTGTCTCGCAGCGGACATGGACCTTCACGGGCAGCCCCGTCGGATGCGCGTATTTGCAGGCGTTGGTCAGAAGCTCGGCGGCAATGAGCGCGGCATGAAGGGCGTGGCGCGGGTCGATGCAGCCATCGCAGGAATGATCGAAGGTCAAGTCCATCTTTCCTTCCGGGCCGAGCGTTCCAATCATCTCGGAAATTTCCTGCAGGAAATCGCCAAGGTTTACGCCATTGCCGTGCACGGTCAGCGCCAGCGACTTGTGCAGTTTCGCCGTGACCTCGATGCGCGCACCGATATCGTCGAGCAGCATGCAGACCTGCTTCGTCGTGAAGGTTTGGTCGCTGCTCCTGGAAATCGCGTTGCGCTGAAGGCGAACAACGCCGCTCAGGCTGGCCAGATTGTTCGCAATCCGATGGTCGGCCTCGGCCATCCCGACATCGTCTTCGATCAAGATTGACATTTCGCGCGTCCCTTCAAGTCCACAATGTGCGCGAAGAGAAATCCTAAATCAACAAAACAATAGTAAGTTCAAGGCGTTACTGATGCATTGACCGCCTTTGTTGCTCTAGGCGCCAAACCCCAAAGAGCAGATTAATGAGTAAAAACAGTAAGGAACTAATTTTGCGGTTCTCGCGTTCTAGGAGCGAGTATTACGGAGAGGAAGATGGGCGAACTCAGCCGAGGCGAGCGGCTCCAGATCATGCTCACGCACGAGGAACTGCGGATCGTCGATACCTGGCGTTTCTCGAAGCGAATGCCGAGCAGGGCCGCGGCCATTCGCGAGTTGCTCAAGCGCGGCATGGTCGCCGAAGGATTTGGCGAAGTCGGGGACGGCCAGAAGTCCAAAGACTTCTCGGTTATCCCCGACAAGGCAGCCGAATAGATCACCAGTTCCCGCTATCGGAAGAAGCGATCACGAAACGAAAAGGCCCCGAACCAGTCGGGGCCTTTTCTGCTTCGTGGGCTACATCCGCGCTACGCAGCGGATGCTTTCCTGTTCACGCCCTTGCGAAGCGCCACGGTGTTGAGCTTGGTGTTAGCCGCCTTCTCTTCGTTCAGGTTTGTCGTCAACAGTCGAACGACATCGTCGTGTCCCAGTTCTTCGGCCCACGCGATAAGCGTGCCGTAGCGAGACATTTCGTAGTGCTCGATGGCCTGGGAATTCGCGACGATGGCGGCGTCAAGTACCGCCTTGTCCTGGATCTCGCCGGCCGTTTCGTCGGCTTCCCTGATCAGGCCGTCGATTGCCGGGCAGTCCGTGCCCTTTGGTTGCTTTCCAAGTTTTCCGAACACCTTGTCGAGGCGTTCAATCTGATTTTGGTATCGATCAGGTGGGATTTCAGCCCGGCCCTCAAATCAGCGTTGGTAGAAATGTCCGCCATCTTCGGAATCGCCTTGGTGAGCTGTTGCTCCGCGTAATAGATGTCCTCCAGCTGATGCAGAAAAAGGTCTTCCATGGTTTTGATGTCTTTGGTGAAGATGCCCATAGTTTTGATCCTTATGCTTGAATTCGACAAACCAGAAAGACGGAAATTTGTTCCGGCGAGTTCGCGGTCCCGGCTCCGAAACTCGCCGGAACACCCGCGGGTACATGGTGACTTACGTCGCCAACTCCTTGCGAACCGCCGCGGCCGCGTTACCGACCTTGTCGACGACCTGTTGGAGTTGTTCCATGCTCACGCCGAGTTCCTTGGTCCAATACTTGACCTCGTAAGGCTCGTGCATGTTGATCTTGCTGCGGTCCGGAGACACTCTCTTCTTGAGACTGTCCATTTTCCACCTCCTGGCATGGGCAACTAATCGCCATTCGCAGCTAATGTTCCGACACTCCCGCAGCGGCATGCCGAATTTCCATCCGAAAAATCCTCTCGGGATCCGGTTTCAAGTTTGATATTTTTGGAATGCCCTGCGATGCGCCGGTTTGAAGAGAACAGGAATGTTTTTGCGAAGGGGCTGGACAGGCACCTCACCGAGCGGCCTGCCGGGCAGATCAGTGCGCCATGCAACTGAGAAGCACCTGACACTCATGTATTCCATGCCGCATCAGTTGTCCGAATCGAACGCAACGTACTACGTACGCGACGCCCGATGTCGCCAGGTCATCAGAGACCACGACCGCGAACGATCAGCAGCCGCTGCACGGGATTGACGACGAGTTTCTCGGAAACAAATAGTAGCTGGTGCTGCTTACTCCCCAACGAGAAGCTGCCGTTACCGCTGCGCGCGGAGCTAACAGGACTTTTGCTGCATGTGTTGTGCCGTCATAATAGGCAAAGCTTGAGTTGCCGGGGCTGTTCGTTGAACAGCGCGGGGAGAAGTAATAGCTATCTCCAAGCACTACGGTCCCGCTGATCGTGTAACCGAGATTGACGCGCGACGAAAATATCAGGAGGTTTGCGGACAGGCTGGCGGCGGCGACGAAAGCGGCAGCGTCGGATCGTACAGGACGCAAGCAAACACGCGCGGGCGGGTATAGGCAAAGTCGCTCAAGGTGATACCGGTCTTGGAGATCACATAGCCGACCACGGGCGTGTAGAGATAGCTGACCTGGCTGAAAATTACATAGCTATTGGGAACGGCAAGATTGGCTGGAAGGCTGGAGAATGTTGATCCCGGCGTAAGCGCCGCCGTCCCAGTGCTCCACTGTACAAACGCTTGTCCGCTGGGATTGACCCAGAGCTCGGTGATGGTCTGCGAGATCGGCGTCGATGAATATGGCATCATAACGCCGGTGCTCGCCGCAAAAAAATTGGAAAGATCCGAGTCTTGAACTTCTTGTGATTGAGATGTCAGGTCCGACAGAGTATGGGCCATCAGCGTGACCTTGCGATAGACGGCCACGCCATTCGATATCTCGACGGTTCCGAAAAACAGTACGAGCACGATCGGCAAGATCATCGCGAACTCAACCGCCGCGACTCCGCTTGTGTTTCTCGACAGAGCTACGCCCAGGGCACGTGCTCTCAGCCATTCCGGTGTGATCGTCATCATTCTACTCAATTGTACTCAGCCGCTGCGCGGCGTCAGGACGCAAATTTACCGTTTGGCGTTTAACTAGCAATCTCACCCTACTCAGTAGGTTCAGTTACAAGGGCGTCGACAACCTTCCTGGAAAACAAAGTGGCCAGGAAATTAGTTGGTTATGTGGGCCGTGATCAGCGACTGCTGAAACATCTGCTGCAGGGCTGCGTTGATAGCTGCCGGCGTGCTCGCGGTAAAAAAGAAATTCGGGGACGCGCAGGCCTGCAGACTGGCCGGAATATTCGGGATATTGTTGTTAGCATAGTCATCCTCGTCACCTGCAAAGGATGAGTTTACCGGGCTGATCGTCTGATAGGGAATGTACAGCACGCCGACAATGATGCCGCGGTTCTTGAGCGTCTGGCAGGCGTTCGGATAGCTGACCTCGCTAGAGTTGTTTAACACCGTCGCGTGATTGGTTCCTGACCAGCCCCCATTGGGGACGCCTTTCGTTTGAGGATCCTGTGCTCCGTCGGTGACGAGGAAGACGAACGGCTGCGTGTTGGTCGATGAGCTCCCATTGCCGACGTTGACTATGGTCGAATTCAGGGTATTGAGCGCGACGTCGATATGAGTGCCGCCGGAGCCGAGATTTGAGTTCATATTGGTGTCAAGCAGCGTGGCGAGGTTTGCGGCGGCGTAGTTGATCGTGGAAGAATTTGTAGGAGAACCGTTGATGCTGGTGGTCAAAGGAAAATAGGCATAAAGTTGCTCGATGAAGGGATAGAGGCCGATCCTAAACTGGTTGGGGACGTTGGTGGCCGCTTCGGTCTGGTTGGCGTATTGCAGCAGTTGGTTTACGGCATAGCCGACGGCATCGAGCCGCAATTGAATGCAGGCATCGGTTCCGTCGGTAGGGCAGGACGTAGCCGCGGTCAGGCTATACGACAGGCTTTTGGAGTTGCCCGCAATCAGCGAATTCGGGCCGGTAATTGAGTTATTCAGGTTCGGAAGCATCGCATCCGGCAAGCCGGGAACCTGCTTTAGCCCGTAAGTGCCGGTAGCACTCGACGGAAAATTAAGCATGGTCTTGAGCGCGCTCTGACTCAGGCGCGAATAAATATAACCCATGCAATAGCTGCTCGTACTGTATTGCTGGGTATACGAGGTGGTCGTGGTTGAAGGATTGGCAGGGTAATTGTTAGGAGGAGTAACATTGGGATCATCGATGCAGGCGCTCTTTTGCGGCGCAAAATGACAGGCCAGGGTACAGCCGGTTGGATATTGCACAAAATTATCCGGATTGACGGCCTGCATCCTCTGGGCTTCTGCTGTCGTCGATGGCAACCCCATCGATCCCGAAACGTCCAGCGTCAGATAGAAATCGAGATATGTGGACATCGCGGCACTCGATGTCGAAGTGCCCGAAATCGTCAGTGTATGCCATCCGATTACCTGGAGAAAAGTTACCGGCACTTGGGCAGTAAAACTCACAACTGACAATAGCTTTGAGCCAGTTTTGGTAACAGTGGGTGTAACTACCAGATTTGAATAGCCGTTTACATCAGTGCAGCCATTTGGTGTGGGTCCACACAGATTGCTCATGAAAATATTGTTCGCGTCCGTAACACCGGTGGTAACCGAGCCATCCCCGGTCATCGCTTCCGCTGTCGCGTAACCCGGAGAACTCTGAGATATTGCGCCAACGCTCGCCGCGTCAGCCGCGGATTGCATCTTTGATTTCATCCTGACCGCGAGGGAATAATCAACGGCACAACCGACCGCCGCGAGCATTGGGATGCTTGCAATCGCAAAAATGATTGCGACGTTGCCATTGCTGTTGCTCCCAAAGCGCCGAGCAAGTTTCGACAGCTGATCTGAAAATTGGTGCTTGAGCATCATTAAATGGACCCGTTTGCGCGAGTACTCTCGATTATTCAAATCAATCCGTCACCCATATTGGAATTTCAAAATGAACCTCCGGTAAATACCAACCACAAATCGTTGTGTTCTGGCGGTTTTGATATCGGAGGCATTGGCAAAGCATTAACACTCTATTAAGTCGCAAAGCTCGGCAACGAGGCAGTCGCTAAGCATTTCACAAGCATTTCGACGTAGGCTTGGGCTCTTTCCAGTAATGTTGGGCTTCTCATGTTTCCGCGTATTGTTTCGATAGCTAGAGACTTGTACCGCCGGTTTGGCCGCAACCGGACAGGATCAGCCGCCGTCGAATTCGCTTTGATTGCCCCGGTGTTTTGCGCGCTGCTGTTTGCAATTCTCGAGACCGGGATCATTTTCTTTGCCAATCAATATCTGGAAACTCTCACGCAAGATGGCGCTCGTATGATCCAGACGGGTCAGGCACAGAACGGCAATTATACTCAGGCGCAATTTCAAAGCTATATCTGTAGCCAAGTCGCAGCTTTGTTCAGCTGCAACAATATTTACGTCAACGTACAAAGCTTTTCCTCATTCCAAACCTTGACCGCAACCTGCCCGATCAGCAATGGAACGTTCGTCAACAACATGCAGTATGATCCCGGCGGTCCCGGTAGCGTTGTCATCGTTCAGTTATTCTACCAGTGGCCGCAGATCGTCACTGGGCTGGGATACAACATCACGAATTTGAACGGCGGGTATCGACTGCTGTGCACTACAGCAGCATTCCGAAACGAGCCCTACCCCTCGACCTAGGCCGACCCAGCCGCATGCCGCCTGCGTCCGCTGCTCGACGGCTGTTGTTCCCGTTGGCAGTTTAGCTGCATAGCTGCGAGAAACCGGCCTTGGCATCGACCGGCGACGTGCGGACGATAGGCAGCCCCGTCTTGACGGGATGTCAGCAGGCAGCCTTGGGAAAAGCCGCCGGTCGTTCGTGCCGCCGGTGCGCGGCTCTAACCCGCCGGGCCGGTATCGGCGATGATCGGACCGAACAATTCCCAGCGCTCGCCGTTGAACTTCATCATCTGCATCTGCTTGTTGATGCGGTAATCGGTCGGCGACGTATTGATGGTCATGCCGGGCAACGCCAGGCTGGCGGTGAAGTTCTTCAGACTGGTCGCCTGCCGCATGATGTTTTCACGCGTGAGATCGTCGCCGCACTGGCGCAGGATCTGCACCAGCAATTCGGCGGTCGAATAGCCATAGGTGTTGACGGTGTTGAGCTTGTCGCCCTCCGGATAATATTTGTCCATGAAGGCAAAATAGGCCTTCAGGCCGGGATCATCCTTCCATTGCGGGTCGCCCGGGTCCTTGCCGTAATTCGTGCTGATGATGTCCTTTGAGATATCGAGACCCGCGGGCTTCAGCGTGGCCGACACCGGGCTCGCATTGATGTCGAGGATGTGCACCGGCTTCCAGCCGAGGTCGGCGACCTTCTTGATCGCCTGCGCCGCGAATCTCGGCGTCGAGGCATCATAGAGCAGGTCGGCGCCGAGCGATTTCAGCTTGACGATTTGCGAATCGATCGTCGGATCCGAAAGCTCGTAGGACGCCTCGCCGACGATCATGGTCGCGGCCTTGTCGCCCAGGCCGGCCTTCAGGCCGGTAATGTAGTCGCGGCCGAGGTCATCGTTCTGGTAGAGGATGCCGATCCTGGCATCGGGGTGATTTTGCAGAATGTACTTCGCGTAGATCCGGCCTTCGGACTGGTAGTTGGGATTGAACGCGATGGTCCAGGGCGCGTTTTGCGGATCCGAGAAACGCGACGCTCCGGTGCCGGCCAGCAGCTGCGGCACCTTCTTGGCGTTGAGGTACTTCTGAACGGCCGCGTTGGAGGGCGTGCCGATGATCTGGAAGGTGAACAGAACCTCGTCGCCTTCGACCAGTTTGCGCACCTGCTCGACCGCTTTCGGCGGACTGTAGGCGTCGTCATACTGGATGAGGTTGAGCTTGCGGCCGTTGATGCCGCCTTGATCGTTGATCATCCTGAGATAGGCGGCCTGGGTCTTGCCGATACCCGCATAGGCCGATGCCGGCCCGCTGAACGGCACCGTCTGGCCGATCTTGATCTCGGTATCGGTTGCACCGGTGTCATATTTCTTTTGCGCTGACGCCTGGGATACCGACAGTGCGATGGCGACCGCGGCGACGGCGAACAGACGTAAGATGCCGTTCCTCATATCGTGGCGCTCCCTCATGCTTTTGATCACGCCGATGATCTTGTCCGGCGGCCAATTTGCATGTGAGCCGGCGTCATCGTTCGCAAGATACTGGGGGAAAAGACAAGGCAATGCAAGACAGGGCCGGCGCCGGGCAGAAGGACGAGCGCGGACATCGTTCAACGCAGTCGTCACGCCGTCATCGGTATCATGAGATGACATTTGCCGGCGCAGACAGGACCGATGTGCTATCATCGGGGCTGCGAAGAACTGTTGTCACACCACGGCACTCGGCCAGATGGGTGTTCAGATGATCACAATTCCGGAACTGGTCGCGCAGGCTTTGGGATCGTTCCTGACTTCGGAAACCAAAAGCCGGTTTGGCTCGTCACATGCCCGCCTCGCCGAAGTTCTTCCTTTCGCGGCCCGACTGACATTGGATTGCATCGGCAACAGCGACGCGCTGTATCACAACATCGAGCACTCCATGCTGGTCACCCTCGCCGGCCATGACATCCTGATGGGGCGGCAGATGTCACGGACGACGACCGCAAGCGATTATGCGAATTTCATCCTGGCGTGCCTGGCCCATGACATCGGATATGTGCGCGGAATTTTGCAGGGCGACGATCACGAGTCCTATGTCGCGGATCTCAGCGGCCGTACGGTTCGCCTGCCGCGAGGATCGTCCGATGCGGCACTCGCACCCTATCATGTCGACCGCTCAAAGCTGTTCGTCGCCGAGCGCCTCGGCGGCACCGATGAAGTTGACGCCGACCGGATTGCGCGGGCGATCGAATATACGCGCTTTCCGTATGCATCGTCCTCGAACGACGACCTGATCGAAGAGGAGGGTTTGTTGCTGCGAGCTGCCGATCTGATCGGTCAACTCGGTGATCCCAACTACCTGAAGAAGGCCAATGCGCTGTTCTACGAATTTGAAGAAATCGGTTTGAACAAGACCCTCGGCTACGATACGCCCGCCGACGTGGTCTACAAGTATCCGCAGTTCTATTGGAAGAACGTCGCTCCGCAAATTCAGACGGCGATCCGCTATCTCAATGTCACTTCCAGCGGGCGGCAGTGGATCGCCAACCTCTACGGCAATGTGTTCCGCGCCGAGCGGGACCTGAACCTGTCGGGTCCGCAACGGTGATCACGAAAAGCCGAGCCTTTGGGCCGCATCGTCTCCCGGTTCGGCATGCTGCCCGCGGTAGTATGCTGGACTGAGCGATTCGGGCAGCATCGATCAGGATCCTTACGCAAACCAGGGGGCGCGGGATGATCTGGACGACAACCAATCTTGTGATTCAAATTGTCACGGGTGTGCTGGGCGCGCATTTTGCGGCGAGCGCCGCCCAGGAGCACGGCTTCGGATTTCTCGGCCACACCATCGTCGGCGCGGTCGGGGGCGCCTTGAGCGGCTATTTCCTGCAAAAGCTTGCGGTCACCGTGGTGACGGCCAGCGGCAGCCTGAACGAGATCGGCGCCGCCGACAATGCCGTCCTGCAAGGCCTCACCGGGCTCGCGGCGGGCGGCTGCCTGATGCTGGTCGTGGGCTTCATCAAGCACAGCATCGAGAAGCATAAGGCGGAGAAAGATCAGCCCAAGAAAAATTAATCCAAAAAATTAGCCAAAGGGCGGATTGAGCCCGACGGGACCGTGCCAGGCGGGGTCCGATGACAAGGGCGAAGGCCGCAAGCCGGCGCGAGATCGCTAGAGATCAAATCAAAACCCGCGAGCCAGTAAACCATCCGGCAACCTATAGATGATACTGCGTCCGCCGGAAATCCGCACGGCGCTCTAAGGTAACCATGCTTCGAAACGGGAGCTATTCGGCTTGGTACAGAACCCCGCTGAGAGAGGGAACGGGCGTTATCGTGCTTAACGACGGCAAGATCACGGGTGGTGATGCCGTGCTCGGCTACACCGGGACATACTTCCAAAACGGCGATCGATTTTCGGCTGTTGTCACGACGTGGCGGCACACGCCGGGGCCGCCGTCCGTTTTTGGCATCGACAACCTCGATTTGACGCTGACCGGCACATCGGCGCCGACGACTGCATCGTGCACCGGGACCGCTAAACAGGCGCCGGGCCTGGCCTTTGAGGCCACCCTTGTCCGTATGGCAGATTGACCGGGATCGCCGCACTGATCAGCATCATCCGGGTCGACCCAACGGCGCGCTCCTCCTGACGCCGGAATATGTGTTCCGCCTCCCCGCGATCCGTGACACCATGAGACAACGGTCGAGGGAGGGACGTGAGATGGTGGAGATCACGGCTCGGGATTTGCGGGCGCTGCTGGAAGCGCAACGCGCGGCATTCATGGCGGAGATGCCGGTCGGCCTTGCCGTGCGCAAGGATCGCATGCAACGCGCGATAACCTTGCTGGTCGACAACAGCGAGGCCTTGTGCGCCGCGCTCTCCGACGATTTTGGACACCGCAGCCGCGAACAGTCGATGTTGGCCGACATCGTCGGCCCGATCCGTACCTTCAAGCATGCGATCAAGCACGTCGATCGCTGGGCGCGGAACGAGAAGCGCAAACTCGACTTTCCGCTCGGCCTGCTTGGTGCAAAAGCCTGGGTCGAATATCAACCCAAAGGCGTGGTCGGCGTGATCGCGCCGTGGAACTTTCCGATTTCGCTCACGATGGGACCGATCGCGGGTGCGTTCGCCGCGGGCAACCGGGTGATGGCGAAATCCTCCGAATACACCCCCCGCGTCGCGGCATTGCTCGAGGAACTTGCGCCGCGTTACTTCGCCCGCGAGGAACTGGTTTTCATCTCCGGTGGCCCCGAGACCGGTAAAGCCTTTTCCGCGCTGCCCTTCGATCATCTCATCTTCACCGGCGCCACGGCAATCGGACGTCACATCCTGCATGCCGCTGCGGACAGCCTCACCCCCGTAACGCTGGAGCTTGGCGGAAAATCGCCGACGATCGTCGGGCGCAGCGCCAACGTCGCGCAGGCGGCCGAGCGGATCACGCTCGGCAAGATGATGAACGCGGGCCAGATCTGCCTCGCTCCGGACTATCTGATGGTGCCCGAGGAGCAGGAAGACGCGATCGTCGGGCATATCAAACAGGCCGCGGCCAAGCTCTATCCGACGCTGCTGTCCAATCCCGATTATACGTCGGTGGCGAACGAGCGGCATGTGACGCGCCTCAACGGCTATCTCGACGACGCCCGCGCCAAGGGCGCCGACGTGGTCGAGGTCAATCCGGCCGGTGAGGATTTCGCTGCGTCCAACGGGCAGAAGATGCCGCTCTATCTGCTCCGCAACGTCAAGGAGGACATGACGGTGATGCGGGAGGAGATCTTCGGCCCGATCCTGCCGATCATGCGCTATCGCGGCGTCGAGGAGGCGATCGACTATGTGAATCGCCACGATCGCCCGCTCGGCCTGTATTATTTCGGCGCGGACCAGACGGAACAGCGTCAGGTGCTGAATCGCACGGTATCCGGCGGCGTGACGCTCAATGACGTGGTCTTCCACGTCGCCATGGAAGACCTGCCGTTTGGCGGGATCGGACCATCGGGCATGGGCAGCTATCACGGCCAGGATGGCTTCAAGACGTTCAGCCATGCGCGCAGCGTCTACAAGCAACCCAAGATCGACGTGGCGAAGCTCGCAGGCTTCAAGCCGCCCTATGGCGCAGCGACACGCAAGGCGATCGCGCGGGACCTGAAGGTTTGATCCGGCTATTTTTGTTTGAGCATGACCTCCGCGCAAACGCTTCGCGTTTGTCGCGAGGAAAACCGGTGTCCGCTTTTCCGGATCATGCCCTACCCCGCCCAAAACGGCGGCAGCGTCGGCTGCAGCCTGCCGCCGATCCGCACCGGCGCGATGCGCAGCGCCAGTCCCGTCGCATCGTCGGTCTCGACCGCGACGCCGGAGAGCGTGGCGATGCCATGCGCCGCCTCGAACCTTCCCGACGGAATCCCCGTCGTGAACCGCCGCAGCGGTTCTTCCTTCTGCATGCCGATGATCGAATCGTAATCGCCGGTCATGCCGGCGTCGGTCATGTAGGCGGTGCCGCCGGGCAGGATCTGGTGGTCGGCGGTCGGCACATGGGTGTGGGTGCCGACAACGAGACTGGCGCGGCCGTCGCAGAAAAATCCGATCGCCTGCTTTTCGCTGGTCGCCTCGCAATGAAAGTCGACCACGATCGCGTCCGCCGCCGTCCGCAGCGGACAGGCTTCGAGCTCGCGGTTGACGGTCGCGAACGGATCGTCGAACGGCGTCATGAAGACGCGGCCGATGGCGTTGACGACCAGCGCCCGCTTGCCGTTCCTGGTGTCGATCAGCGCGGTGCCGCGGCCCGGCGTGCCCTTTGGGAAATTCGCCGGGCGAACCAGCCGCGGGGCGCGCTCGATGAACACCAGCGCCTCGCGCTGGTCCCAGGCGTGGTTGCCGAGCGTGACCGCGTCGGCGCCGATGTCGAGGAATTCCTGGTAGATCGCCTCGGTGATGCCGAAGCCGCCGGCGGCGTTCTCGCCGTTGACGACGACGAGATCGAGCGCCCAGTCGCGGATGAAGCCGGGCAGATGCTCCGACAGGACGGTGCGCCCGGACCTGCCGACCACGTCACCGACGAAAAGAATGCGCAAGATCATGAACTCCGGAAATCGAATGCGTCGGTTTCCGTTAGCACATAATCCAGCGCCACGTCGTGCGGCAACGCCGGCACCGCCTCGATTTCCTGCGCCGCGAAGGCAAGGCCGATGGCCGCGATCGGCTTCACTTTCCGCAAATGCGCCAGGGTGTAGTCGTAATGGCCGGCGCCATAGCCGATGCGATGGCCGGCGCGATCGAACGCAGCCAGCGGCACCAGCATGATGTCGGGGATCAGCTCGGCGGCCGCCGGCGACGGCTCGAGAATGCCGAGCGGCCCCAGCATCAGCCGGTCGCCGGCGGACCAGGCCCGAAACGCCAGCGATTTGCCGCGCGCCATCACCGCCGGCAGCGCCAGCCGCGCGCCCTGCCCCGCGAGCGCTTGCATCAGCGGCACCGGATCGATCTCGCTGCGGATCGGCGAATAGCCGGAGACAATCGCGCCGCGCGCGATGGCAAACGGCAGTCCGCGCGCGGCGATGGCCTGTGCCGCGGCGGTGCGCTGCTCGGCGCTCAACGCGTCGCGCGCCGCGAGCGCCGCGGCGCGGAGGTTCGCTTTCGATGAGCCGGAGGAATTCAAGGCGTTCGACATCCACCACCGTCATGCCCGGCCTTGTGCCGGGCATCCACGTCTTTCTTTCGTACACATGCTAAAGACGTGGATGGCCGGGACAAGCCCGGCCATGACGACGATTATCGAGTTTAAAAAGAGTGCGAAGCCGCGATGGCCGTTGGAGCGCTCGATCCCGGAGTTCCCTACGAAAGTAGGTGGGCACCATGTGACCAAGTCCACGGACCTGGCCAGGGACAGTTCCCGGAAGGATCGATAAGGCCCCGGGGATATATGGCTCCTGACGCGCGACACAGCTTCGCAACGCCAATGTAACCACGCTGACCGCAAACCGCCAGCGCTAAGGCGGGCAATAGCTTTGATGACGACACACGGATCCCTTCCAACCCTCCCCTGGAGGGTCCCCCAGGGAGGGTAAGTGAAACGCTACCCGATCGCGACGCCGCCGCCGATGGTGCGGTTCAGCACCTGCGTGGTCTTCTCGATGCGGTCGGCGGCGGAATTGAGCGCATTGGCGACCGCGTTCTGCGTCGCCCGGGCGCGGTCGGCGGCTGCGGTGCGAACGCCGCGCAAGGCATCGAGCTCCTCCTCAAGGCTGCGGATGCGATGACCGGCGTCGATCAATTCGTCGCACGCCGTCAGCGCCGCCATCACCGTCAGGCGCGCGTCGCCGATCTCGCCGAACTTGCCGCGCAGGTTGCCGATCCGCGCCTCGAAACCCTCCGCCAGTTGCAACAGCCGCGTCTCCTGGCCGGGCTCGCAGGCCATCCGGTATTGCCGGCCGTTGATGGTGACGTTGACATGGCTCATGACGTCTCTCCCGCATCGAGCACGGAGCGGATGGTGCCGATCGCCGCATCCAGCCGTTCGGCGATCTCGCGATTGGCGCGCTCCAGCCGGCGCGATTTCACCAGCGATCCGTCGAGCTCGTCGGCCAGCCGCGACCGATCGGCGCCCAGCGCCTGAATCCGCGACGCCAGTTCGTTCTCGTCGCGATCGGCCTCGCGCCGCCGCTCCACCGCGCTTTCCAGCGCGTCGAGCGCCGCCATCAGCCGCCGCGTCGCGGCGTCGATATCGACGGAGGCCGGCTCGGCGGTGCCGGAACCGTTGGCAGGACGATCGTTCATGCGGACAGCGCGGACCTCATCTGAGCCGGCCGCGTACCCCGGAAATTCGCGGCTCGGCAAGTGTTTAGGCGCTGAAATTTACGTGGCAAGCGAGGCCAGCGCAACGCCGCTGCGGAACTATGCACTGCAAAGCAACTTTTCGGCGTTGCCGCGCGTTGCACCGGCCTGGACCAATCCCCGGACCTAAACCCTGGAGCAGGCCCTTGAAACAGGCCTTGGACACGGCCTTGCGGCCGGCCCTGTAGCCGGCCTTGGACTCAGCGAAATACAGATGCTATCCACCCCTGACTTCCGGTTCCCTCCCAGGCTCGTGCCCAGACGTTCGCCCACGGGGCGGATCGCCACCAAGCATCTCATTTCAGACGGATTTTCATCATGACGAGCGTCGATCATTCCCGTATGGCCAATGCGATCCGCGGGCTCGCCATGGATGCCGTGGAGAAGGCCAAATCCGGCCATCCCGGCCTGCCGATGGGCGCGGCCGACATCGCCACCGTGCTGTTCACGCAGTTCCTGAAATTCGACGCCGCCGAGCCGAACTGGCCGGACCGCGACCGTTTCGTTTTGTCGGCCGGCCACGGCTCGATGTTGCTGTATGCGGTGCTCTATCTCACCGGCAACAAGGACATGACGCTCGACCAGATCAAGCACTTCCGGCAGCTGGGATCGCTGACGCCGGGGCATCCGGAGAATTTCCACACCAAGGGCATCGAGACTACCACCGGCCCGCTTGGCCAGGGCATCGCCACCTCGGTCGGGATGGCGCTGGCCGAGAAGATGCTGGCCGCCGAGTTCGGCAAGAAGGCCGTCGACCACCACACCTATGTGCTGGCCTCCGACGGCGACCTGATGGAAGGCGTCTCGCAGGAAGCGATCGCGCTCGCCGGCCACTGGAAGCTCCACAAGCTGATCGTGCTGTATGACGACAACGGCATTTCGATCGACGGCCCGACCTCGCTCGCCAACTCGGTCGACCAGGTGAAGCGCTTCAAGTCCGCCGGCTGGCAGGCCGAACTGATCGACGGTCAGGACCAGGCGGCGATCGCGGCCGCAATCACGCGGGCGCAGAAGTCCAACAAGCCGTCGCTGATCGCCTGCAAGACCACGATCGGTTATGGCGCCCCGACCAAGGCCGGCACCAACAAGGCCCATGGCGAGGCGCTCGGCGCCGAGGAGCTCAAGGGCGCCAAGGAAAAACTCGGCATCTCGCTGGAGCCGTTCTCGGTGCCCGACGACGTGCTGAAGGCCTGGCGCGAAGCGGGCAGCCGCGGCGTCGGTGCGCGCAAGGAATGGGAAGCGCGGATGGCGACACTGTCGAACCGCAAGCGCGCCGAGTTCGACCGCCGCCTGCGGCATGAGCGGCCGGCGGTGCTGGCCAAAACGCTCAAGGCGCACCGCAAGTCGCTGCTGGAAACGCCGCAGAACATCGCCACCCGCAAATCGTCGGAATCGGTGATCGATGCGATCGCCACCGTGATGCCGATGGAATTCCTCGCGGGCTCCGCCGATCTCACCGGCTCCAACAACAACAAGGCGAAGAGCGCGGTGAACTTCTCGGCCAAGACGCCGAAGGGCCGCTTCATCCATTACGGCATCCGCGAGCACGGCATGGCGGCGGCCATGAACGGCATCTTCCTGCATGGCGGCTTTGCGCCCAACGGCGCTACCTTCCTTTGCTTCACTGATTATGCCCGGCCTGCGATGCGGCTCGCCGCATTGATGGGCACCGGCGTGGTCTATGTGATGACCCACGATTCGATCGGGCTCGGCGAAGACGGACCGACCCATCAGCCGGTCGAGCATCTCGCAGCGCTGCGCGCCATTCCCAACATGCGCGTGTTCCGCCCCTGCGATGCGATCGAGGTGACGGAGTGCTGGGAGCTGGCGCTGAACCGGATCGACGGCCCGACGGTATTGGTGCTGACCCGCCAGAACCTGCCGCAATTGCGCACCTCGGCGCCGCCGGAAAATCCATGCCGCCACGGCGCCTATGAGCTGGTCGCCGCCCAGGGCGAGGCCAAGGTGTCGTTGTTCGCCTCCGGCTCCGAGGTCGAGATCGCGGTCGCCGCCCAGAAGCAACTCGCCGGGCGCGGCATCGCGTCGCGGGTGGTGTCGGTGCCCGCGCTGGAATTGCTGCTGGCGCAGCCGGCGGAAAGGCAGAAGGCCATCATCGGCGACGCCCCGGTCAAGGTGGCGATCGAGGCCGCGGTCCGGTTCGGCTGGGACGCCGTGATCGGGCACGACGGCGAATTCATCGGCATGCACGGATTCGGCGCCAGCGCGCCGGCCAAGGACCTTTTCAAGCATTTCGGAATTACCGCCGAGGCCACGGTCAACGCCGTCCTGAAGCGGGTCTAGCGCGTCTGCGACGGTTGAGATTGCCCCAAAAAAGGGTTACCTAGCCGTCATATGGTCCGTTCTCGCCCGGCCGAACCGGGCGATCTGCAGCAAGCACCTCCGTGGATGGCGAAAGCCGCACCCGCGGAGATGACATCAGCTATTAAGGGAGAACCACGTCATGGCAGTCCGGGTCGCGATCAACGGATTTGGCCGTATTGGCCGCAATGTCTTGCGCGCCATTTACGAAGCCAAACGCAACGACATCGAAGTCGTCGCCATCAACGATCTCGGCCCGGTCGAAACCAACGCCCATCTGTTGCGCTACAATTCGGTGCATGGCCGCTTTCCCGGCACGGTGACGGTGGACGGCAATTCGATCAGCCTCGGCCACGGCAAGATCAAGGTCACCGCGCACCGCGATCCCAATACACTGCCGTGGAAGGACCTCGGCGTCGACATCGCGCTGGAATGCACCGGCATCTTCAGCGCCAAGGCCAAGGCCTCGGCGCATCTGACCGCGGGCGCCAAGCGCGTACTGGTGTCGGCGCCTTCCGACGGCGCCGACATGACGATCGTGTACGGGGTCAATCACGACAAGCTGACCAAGGATCATCTGGTCGTTTCAAACGGCTCCTGCACCACCAATTGCCTGGCGCCGGTGGCCAAGGTGCTGAACGACACCGTCGGCATCGAGACCGGCTTCATGACCACGATCCACGCCTATACCGGCGACCAGCCGACGCTGGATACGCTGCACCACGATCTCTATCGCGGCCGTGCCGCGGCGATGTCGATGATCCCGACCTCCACGGGTGCCGCCAAGGCGATCGGCCTGGTGCTGCCGGAACTGCAAGGCAAGCTCGACGGCGTCGCGATCCGCGTTCCCACCCCGAATGTCTCGGTGATCGATCTCAAGATCGTAGCTTCGCGCAAGACCGAGGTGAAGGAAATCAATGAGGCGATGAAACGCGCCAGCGAGCAGCAGATGAAGGGCATCCTCGGCTACACCACCGCGCCCAATGTCTCGATCGACTTCAACCACGATTCCCATTCCTCCACTTTCCATATGGACCAGACCAAGGTGCAGAACGGCACGCTGGTGCGGGTGATGTCGTGGTACGACAACGAATGGGGTTTCTCCAACCGCATGGCCGACACCGCCGTGGCGATGGGGAAGCTGCTGTAAGTCTCGTGTCCCGGACGCGGCGCAGCGCCCGTAGCGCTGCTCCGCAGAGCCGGGACCCATACACGCCGTGACCAGTAACATGGGTCCCGGTTCTGCAGCGCACCGCTTCGCTGCTCGCGCCGCGCCCGGGACAAGAGTAAAAAATGTCCAAAACATTCCGCACCCTCGATGACGTCGACGTAAAGGGCAAGCGCGTGCTGCTGCGCGTCGACCTCAACGTACCCATGGAGAACGGGCACGTCACCGACGCCACCCGGCTCGAACGCGTTTCGCCGACCATCACCGAGATATCCGACAAGGGCGGCAAGGTGATCCTGCTCGCGCATTTCGGCCGGCCGAAGGGACGAGATCCCAAGGACTCGCTGAAGCCCGTCGCCGCCGCGCTGGCGCAGGTGATCAAGAAGCCGGTGGCGTTTGCCGATGAGTGCGTCGGCGAGGTCGCGGCCAAGGCGGTCGCCGGCATGAAGGACGGCGACATCCTGTGCCTGGAAAATACCCGCTTCCACAAGGAGGAAGAAAAGAACGACCCGGCCTTCGCAGCCGAGCTGGCGAAGCTCGGCGATATCTGGGTCAACGACGCCTTCTCGGCGGCGCACCGCGCGCATGCGTCGACCGAGGGCCTCGGCCACAAGCTGCCGGCCTATGCCGGACGAACCATGCAGGCCGAACTCGACGCGCTCGGCAAGGCGCTGGAAGCACCGACCAAGCCGGTGATCGCGATCATCGGCGGCGCCAAGGTCTCGACCAAGATCGATCTTCTGGAAAACCTCGTCACCAAGGTCGATGCGCTGGTGATCGGCGGCGGCATGGCCAACACCTTCCTGCATGCGCAGGGCGTCGGCATCGGCAAGTCGCTGGCGGAGAAGGACCTCGCCGCGACCGCGCTGCGGATCATCGACAAGGCGGACGCCGCCAATTGCGCCATCATCCTGCCGGTCGACGCCGTGGTGGCGTTTCATTTCGCTGCCAATTCGCCGTCCCATGCCTATGGCCTCGATGCGATCCCGCCCGAGGGCATGATCCTCGATGTCGGCCCGCAATCGATCGCGCGAATTCATGCCGCGATCGACGACGCCGCGACATTGGTCTGGAACGGCCCGCTCGGCGCCTTCGAGATGACGCCGTTCGATCGCGGCACCATGGTGGCGGCGAAACATGCGGCGAGCCGGACCAAGGCAAAAAAGCTGATCTCGGTCGCCGGCGGCGGCGACACGGTGGCAGCGCTGAACCAGGCCGGCGTTGCCGGCGATTTCACCTATGTTTCGACCGCAGGCGGCGCGTTTCTTGAATGGATGGAAGGCAAACCATTGCCGGGTGTCGAGGTTTTACGGGTACGCTAGATACCCCAACGCGGAGAATAGATAACATGGCTCGTATCACGTTGCGTCAATTGCTCGACCACGCGGCGGAACACGACTACGGCGTGCCGGCCTTCAACATCAACAACATGGAGCAGGCGCTCGCGATCATGGACGCCGCCTCCAGCCTCGACGCGCCGGTGATCATCCAGGCCTCGCGCGGCGCGCGGTCCTACGCCAACGACGTGATGCTGAGGCACATGATGGACGCGGTCACGGAGATCCATCCGCAGATTCCGGTCTGCGTGCACCTCGATCACGGCAACGAACCCGCGACCTGCATGACCGCGATCCAGGCCGGCTTCACCTCGGTCATGATGGACGGCTCGCTGAAGACCGACGGCAAGACGCCGGGCGACTGGGACTACAATGTCGGCGTCACCAAAACCGTCACCGACATGGCCCATCTCGGCGGCATTTCGGTGGAGGGTGAACTCGGCGTGCTGGGTTCGCTCGAGACCGGCATGGGCGACAAGGAGGACGGCCACGGCGCCGAAGGCAAGCTCTCGCACGACCAGTTGCTCACCAATCCCGACGAGGCGGTCAAGTTTGTCAGGGAGACCAAGGTCGATGCGCTGGCGATCGCGATGGGCACCTCGCACGGCGCCTACAAATTCACGCGCAAGCCCGACGGCGACATCCTGGCCATGAACGTGATCGAGGAAATTCACCGCAAGCTGCCCAACACGCATCTGGTGATGCATGGTTCGTCGTCGGTGCCGCAGGACCTGCAGGACATCATCAATGCCAATGGCGGCAGGATGAAACCGACCTGGGGCGTGCCGGTCGCCGAGATCCAGCGCGGCATCAAGCACGGCGTTCGCAAGATCAACATCGACACCGACAACCGGATGGCGATGACCGGCCAGATCCGCAAGGTGCTCCGCGAGGATCCGGCCGAGTTCGATCCGCGCAAATACCTCAAGCCGGCGATGGAAGCGATGACCAGGCTTTGCAAACAGCGGCTGCAGGAATTCAATACCGCCGGCCAGGCCAGCAAGTTCAAGAAAGTGCTGACCACCGCCGAGATGGCGAAGCGCTATATCAAGGGCGAGCTCGATCCGAAAGTCGCATGACGATGCCGCCGCGGGTATCGCCCTGCCCCTTTTTTGGCCGCAGTCCGGGGGCATCAAGCCGACATCATGGCCACTAAACCTCCGCCGCGCCCCGTGCCGCGTCTCTATCTGGCGACGCCGGTCGTGGACGATCCGTCGGTATTGACGGCAAGCCTGCCGGGCCTGCTCGCCGGCGTCGATGTCGCGGCGGTGCTGGTGCGGCTCAAGCCGACCGACCAGCGCACCATGATCTCGCGCGTCAAGGCGCTGGCGCCGGCCGTGCAGGACTCTGGCGCGGCGCTTTTGCTCGACGGTCATGTCGAACTGGTCGCCCGTGCCGGCGCCGACGGCGCCCATCTGACCGGCTTCGCAGCCATGGAAGATGCGCTGCCGACGTTGAAACCCGACCGCATCCTTGGCGTCGGCGGCCTCTCGACCCGGCACAATTCGATGGCGGCGGGCGAAGCCGGCGCGGATTATGTGCTGTTCGGCGAGCCCGATGCGAACGGCCAGCGGCCATCGGTCGAGGCGATCGCCGAACGCCTGCAATGGTGGGCCGAGCTGTTTGAGCCGCCCTGCGTCGGCTTTGCGGCATCGCGCGAGGAAGCTTACGAATTTGCCGAAGCCGGCGCGGATTTCGTTCTGGTCGGCGATTTCATCTGGGCCGATCCGCGCGGCGCGGCGGCAGCCCTGGTCGAGGTCGAGCAGACGATCCGGCAGGCGCACGCCGCGAGTTCCGGAAAAGCCAAAGCCGAACTGGGATAGCGTCGGAAATGAAGATCCCGCGCCCGCTTTCGACCTTCTCGATCCTGGCAGGTTGCCTGCTGCTGGCGGCAAGCACTGCTGCGGCACAAGTTTCGCTGGCGCCTCCGGGCGCGCAACCCCCGCCGGCGAGCAAGCCGATCACCAAGCCGAGGGTGAGGCCGCACACCATCACCAGGCCCGCGGCATCCGCCGCCACGGCCAAACCGGCCGCCGCTCCGGTTGCGCCGGCCGCCACCGTGACCCCTGCTCCCGTTCCCGACGATCCCAATGTCGACCTGGTGTTCGGCGCCTACCAGCGCGGGCAATACAAGACCGCCTTCGATCTTGCGACCCAGCGCGTGCAGGAGAGGGGCGATCCGAAGGCGATGACGATGCTCGGCGAGCTCTATGCCAATGCGATGGGTGTCAAGCGCGACGATGCGAAGGCCGTGGAATGGTACCAGCGCGCCGCCGACGGGGGCGACCGCGAGGGCATGTTCGCGCTGGCGATGCTTCGGCTCGCCGGCCGCGGCGGTCCCGTCAACCGCGAGGAAGCCGTCAAATTGCTGGCGTCCTCGGCCAAGCTCGGCGAACCGAAGGCCGCCTACAATCTGGCGCTACTCTATCTTGACGGCCAGACCTTGCCGCAGGACGTCAAACGCGCGGCCGAATTGCTGCGCATCGCCGCGGATGCCGGCAACCCGGAAGCCCAATACGCGCTCGCGACCTTCTACAAGGAAGGCAACGGCGTTCCGAAAGACCTCGAAAAGGCGGTCCGGCTGCTGCAGGCGGCATCGCTCGCCGACAATGTCGACGCCGAAGTCGAATACGCCATCGCGCTCTATAACGGCACCGGCACGCCACAGAACCGACCCGCCGCGGTGGCGCTGCTGCGCAAGGCCGCCCGCCAGAACAGTCCGATCGCACAAAACCGTCTCGCGTATGTGCTGCTGAGCGGAAAGGGCGCCCCGATGGACAAGATCGAGGGCCTCAAATGGCACCTGATCGCGAAAGGCGTCGGCAAGGGCGACCCCATACTCGACGAAGCGTTCTCGGAACTCAGTCCGGAGGACCACGCCAAGGCCGAGGCGGCGGCGCGCAAATGGCTGGGCAGCAAATGATGCGCCTTGACGCCACCCCAACCACAGGGCACCCACTATCCAAGGCTAGATTTGCCAAGGCTAGATTTGCCAAGGCTCGATCTGCCAAGGCCCGATTTTGCCTTCGGGCCGCCGTCTCACCTCTCCGCGGCGGGGAGAGGGAGCGGGTTTTCACCGTCGAAACGTCAATCGCAAGCCGGGATCATGCTGCATTCAGCCCTCATCAACGTCATGGTCAAAGCCGCGCGCCGCGCCGGCCGCAGTCTCAAGCGCGATCTCGGCGAGGTCGAGAATCTCCAGGTCTCGCTGAAAGGCCCCGCCAATTTCGTCACCATGGCCGACCGGCGCGCCGAGGAGATGCTGTACACCGACCTCATCAAGGCGCGCCCGGGTTACGGCTTTATCGGCGAAGAAGGCGGCACTCGCGAAGGCGAGGACAAGAGCCACACCTGGATCGTCGATCCGCTCGACGGCACCACCAACTTCCTGCACGGCATCCCGCAATTCGCGGTTTCGATCGGCCTGCAGCGCGAGGGCACCGTTATCGCCGGCCTGATCTACAATCCGGCCAATGACGACCTCTACATCGCCGAGCGCGGCAAGGGCGCCTTCCTCAACGACCAGCGGCTGCGCGTCGCCGGACGCCGCAAGCTCGACGAATGCGTGATGGCGTGCGGGCTGCCGCATGTCGGACGCGGCGACATCGACCTGTGGCGCGCCGAGATGACCGCGATACAGGCGAAGGTCGCGGGCCTGCGCCGGTTCGGCTCAGCCGCGCTCGACATGGCTTTCGTCGCCGCGGGCCGCTTCGACGGCTATTGGGAGCGCAATCTGAAGCCATGGGACATGGCGGCGGGCCAGATTATCGTGCGCGAGGCCGGCGGCATCGTCAGCGGCTTTGCGGGCGACGACGACCCGCTCAAGACGGGCAATGTGGTCTGCGGCAATGAATTCGTCCACGCCGAACTGCTGAAGATTCTCAAGACGCTGGGGAAGTAGGCCGCCGTCTCCGAACGCGGCAGGGCCCGACTGTCACGGGTTTACCTGTCACGGGTTTACCTGGCCTGCGTCGCCGATGAAGGCATTTTCGATCACGTCGCCGATCGGCTGCCACGCGGTTCCGTCAAACTGCACCAGACGCATCTGCTTGATCGGATGGAAATCCGTCGACCCGGTGCTGATCGTGATGCCCGGCAGCACAATCGAGTTATGGTAGGCCTTCAAGGAAGCCGACTGTTTCATGATGTTTTCCCGCGAAAGATCGTCTCCGCACTGGCTCAGCACGTGAAACAACGTCTCGGCTGCCGCATATCCGAAGGCGACGTTGCCATCATCCCTGTCTCCGTCGGGATAATATTTGTCCATGAAGGAGAGGAAGGCCTTCATGGCCGGATCATCTGCCCATTCCGGGTCGGCGGCATCCTTCAGGAACGAAGTCGAGATGACCCCCGACGAGTTCTGAAGACCAGCCGGCCTCAACGCATTTGCGATCGACGCGGAGGCGTTGTCGAGAAGGGTAACCGGGTGCCAATCGAGTTCGGCTATTTTCCGTAACGCGCGAGCCGCGAAAGCCGGTGCGACGTCGAGCAACAATATGTCAGCGCCGGAACTCTTCAGAACCTCTATCTGCGCATCGAGCGAGGTGGATTCCGAAAGATCGAACGTCGTGTCGGCAACGATCATCCGCGCCCAATCCCCTAGACCATCCTGCAACCCTTGGAAAAGGTTCCTGCCGAATTGATCGTCTTGCCAAAGCACTGCAATCTTGCGCTCTGAATAGTCGGCTTGAATGTAGTTCGCGTAAATGCGGCCCTCGACCCAAAACGGGGGTTGCCACCCCATCGTCCAGCCGAATGCCTTGGGATTGGCGAACTCGTTATCACCGGAAGCCACAAAGAGCTGAGGAATCCTGCGATCATTCAGATACGACCTGGTCGCCAGATTGTCCGGTGTACCGAATGAACCGAACATCAGGAGAACCTTGTCGGTCTCGACCAGCTTCCGGGTCAGCTCGATGGCCGCCGCCGGATCGGAACTGTCATCGTAGGAAATGAACCTGACCTTGCGGCCGTTGATCCCGCCATTTTCGTTGACCATGTCGAAATAGGCCGCTTCGGCCTTTCCGATTGTCGCGAACCCTGCCAGCAGGCCCGTATAAGGCATGATGTTTCCGATGCGGATCTCGGTATCGCTCGTCCCGACGCCCGAGATTTCGTCAGCATCGGCAGTCCCCGGTGCACCGATCATCCCCGCGAGAAGCAGTATCGCCAGCGCATTTCCTCTTGTCCGCCACATCGCCCGATCCCGTTTTGCAAGAACCGATCTTGTTCGACTGACCTGTATGTGGATCCGCGTCCGCAACCTTGCAAGCGGCGCGAACCGCCAGCTATTTCGACAACGGACATGAAAATCGTCGATCGATTGCTGCGGATGTTTCAATCATGCGACAAATCATGGCCGGCTCTGCTCAACAAGACGCTATAGGCTGTGATCCCTCGCTCCAAACGCGACACGCACCGTCCGTCAGGGCGACGACAATTGCTACACCGCCTTCATCCTGAAATGGCTGACGCCCCATTCGATGCCGTCGGCGTAGCCGAACAGTCCTGATGTGGCGAGGAAGAACCAGCGCCAGCGCCGCATCCACAACGCGGTGTCGCCACCGTAGAGTTCACGAAGAATGCCCTCGACCTCGTCGCGGCGGGCATCGAAATTGGCGAGCCAGTCGAGCGCGGTGCGCTGGTAATGCGTGCCGCTCCAGCGCCATTCCTTCTCGACCTCGAACAAATCGGAATATTGCCGGATCAGATGATGGCTCGGCATCACGCCGCCGGTGAAGAAATGCTGCGCGATCCAGTCCTCCCGGTCGGCGCGATCGAACAGATAGGCGCCGGCACGATGGGTGAAGATGTGCAGGAAGAAGCGGCCATCCGGCGCCAGCCAGGATTTCACCCGCGTCATCAACTGGCGCCAGTTCATCATGTGCTCGAACATTTCGACCGATACGATGCGATCGAACCGCCGCCTGGCGTCGAACACATTCATGTCCTCGGTCACCACGCGCAGATTTTTCAATCCGCGCGCCGCGGCCTCGCCCTCGATATAGTGCCGTTGCGACTGCGAATTCGACACCGCGGTGATCTCGGATCTCGGGAATTGCCGCGCCATCCATAGCGACAGCGAGCCCCAGCCGCAGCCGAGTTCGAGGATCGACTGGCCGTCGGCGAGATCGGCATGCTCGACGGTCTGGCGCAGCGCTTCTTCCTCGGCTTCCCGCAGCGTGGATTTTGGCTCCTTGTAGAAACACGCGGAATATTTGCGGTTCGGCCCGAGCACGCGGGCGAAGAATGCCGCCGGCACTTCGTAATGCTGGGCGTTGGCCGCATCGGCATGTTCGGCAATGGCGCGCGCCGCCATCTCATCGGCAAACGAGGCGTCGCTCTCCGCGTTGCCGCTGGCGAGCCGCGTCGCGGTGCGCGAGCACAGCCGCTGGATGGCGGCACGGATCACGAGATCGGGCAGCGGCACCCGTTCGGCGGCGCCGATGATTCTGGAGACGACGTTCATGTGACCCCTTCCTTTTGCGGCGGCAGCGGGAAGAACATGCTGGTGCGCGACTGATAGTCGCGATAGCGCTCGCCGCGCGCACGCAGCATCTGCTGCTCGAGCGGCGGAATGCCGGTGACATGCACCAGGATCCAGTACATGAAGACCGGCGCCAGCAAACTGGCCCAGCCCCAAGGATAATAAAAAGGATAAGTCAGCGGGTCCCGGATCGAGATCGCGATCACGGGATAGGCGAGCCAGCCGAACCATTCGAAGAAATAATTCGGATGGCGCGACCAGCGCCACAGGCCGACGTCGCATACCCGGCCCTTGTTGGCGGGGTCGAGGCGGAAATTCCGGAGCTGGGCGTCGGCGAGCGCCTCGCCGGCGATGCCGATCAACAGGATCAACGCGCCGAGATAATCATGAAACCGCAGCGCGGCCTGCGGAAATCGCGCCGCCACGAAAATCGCGAACACCAGCGGGATCGATCCGAAGCCCTGATTTTGCAGAAACACGAACATCCGGCGCGGCGAATCGGCGCCCCATTCGCGGGCGAAGGCGGCGTAGCGCGGGTCGTCGGTAATCCCGGCCGTGCGCACCGCAATATGGAGGCCGAGCCGGACCGACCAGATCGCCACCAAAGCCGCAACCAGCCATTGCCGGGCATTCGGCGCCGCATCGGCCACCGGCCATAGCGCGCTGCCGGCGCCGACCAGCCCGACCGCGAACGTCCAGATGGTGTCGACCCAGCCGGAATTGCCGGTTCGCTGCTGCACCATCCAGGCGCCGGCCATCAGGATCGACAGCGACAGCGCCATCGCGGCCAGCGCCTCAAGATATAAAATGATCATGCAAATGCCCGTTAAGCGGCTGTGGCGTCGAAGCTTTGTAAGATACGCTACAAGCCTAAGCGCGGTTTCACGCCGAAGTTCCATGCTTCTGCCCCTAACCGGTCTTAACTGGCCTTTTTTCCCGACGCCGCTGTGCCATATTGGTGCCCGAAAGCGTTCCCCCCGCAACAGGTGACGATCAGCCGATGCCTTCAGGCCCCCCTCCCCGTTCCACGATGGAAATCGAACTGAACAAGCTGTCCTCACCACGGATCTTCCTGGTGCGGATGCTGGTGTTCCTGGTGCTGTGCGCGCTGCTGACGGTGGTGCTCTACAAGCAGATCATTCTGGCGTTCTTCGCCAATCCCGGCCTCAACGCGCTGATCGGCCTGGTGCTGCTGGTCGGCACCATCCTGTCGTTTCGCCAGGTGATCCGGCTCTACCCGGAAGTCGCCTGGGTCAACAATTTCCGCATCGCCGATCCCGGCCTTGCCGTCGAACGACAACACCCGAGGCTGCTGGCGCCGATGGCGGCGATCCTCGGCGGCGAACGCACCGGCCGGATGACGATCTCGCAGCAGACCATGCGGCATCTCTTGGACTCGATCGCCACCCGGCTTGACGAGGCCCGCGACATCTCGCGCTACATGACCGGCCTCCTGGTATTCCTCGGGCTGCTCGGCACCTTCTGGGGCCTGATCGAAACCGTCGGCTCGGTCGGCAAGGTGATCGACGGCCTCAAGGTCGGCGGCGACGCCGGCGCCTTGTTCGACACCCTGAAGGAAGGTCTGGCCGCGCCGCTCGGCGGCATGGGCATTTCGTTTTCGTCGTCGCTGTTCGGCCTCGCCGGTTCACTGATTCTCGGCTTTCTCGATCTGCAATCGAGCCAGGCGCAGAACCGCTTCTATACCGATCTCGAAGACTGGCTCGCCTCCACGGTGCGCGGTTATTCCGGCGACGCCGCCGGCGGCGACCTGCAGAACGCCATCGAACGGTTGCGCGCGACCATGGAGGAAGGCGGCAGCAGCCGCGGCACCACCGCGGCGATGGCCAACCTCGCCGAAGCCATTCAGGGACTGGTCGCGCATATGCGCAGCGAGCAGCAGATGATCCGTGAATGGGCCGACGGCCAGGGCGAGCAAAACCGCGAGATCAAGAAACTGCTCGAGCGGATCGCGCGCCAGCCCGAGAATAATTAGGAACGAAAAGTTGAGGCAGCGGAAACGCGCTCGCTCTCCCACCCAACTCGGGTTTACCCGAGTTGGGACATCCAAAATGTCGAAGTCGGATATATCCGACTTCGAGTGGGAGAGGGGTAAGGTCTGTCGTTAGGCCATGACCCCTCACCCGGCGCTACGCGCCGACCTCTCCCTCTGGGAGAGGTGAACCTGAACTTGAGATAGATTCTGACTTAAAGTCAGATTCTACTGCGGAGAACTCTCACATGGCCCTCGCACGTACACGCCGCAACGAAGCCGGTTTCAACTACTGGCCGGGCTTTGTCGATGCGCTGTCGACGCTGGTGCTCTCGATCGTGTTCCTGCTGTCGGTGTTTCTGGTGGTGCAGTTCTTCCTGTCGCAGGAAGTCACTGGAAAGGACAAGGCGCTGGAGCAGCTCAACGCCAAGATCGCGCAGCTCAACGACCTGCTGTCGCTGGAAAAACTCGGCAAGCTCAATCTCGACGACCAGCTCGCGCAGTTGCGCGCCGGGCTCGCCACCGCCGAAGCCGAGCGCGACCGCGTCAAGGGCCTTTATGAAGGGCTTGCCAGCGCCGGCGGCGATGCCGCCGGCCGCACCACCGAACTCAACAAGGCGCTGGATTCCGAAAGGCAGGTATCATCGCGCGCGCTGGCGCAGATCGAGGTGCTCAATCAGCAGATCAGCGCCCTGCGCCGCCAGCTTGCGGCACTGGAAGAAGCGCTCGACGCCTCGGAGAAACGCGACAAGGAGTTGCAGGGGCGGATCGCCGATCTCGGGCAGCGCCTCAACGTGGCGCTGGCGCAGCGGGTGCAGGAATTGTCGCGCTACCGTTCGGAATTCTTCGGGCGCCTGCGCACCATCCTCGGCAACCGGCCGGATATCCGGATCGTCGGCGACCGCTTCGTGTTCCAGTCGGAAGTGTTCTTCGACACCGGACAGGCGCTGCTGCTGCCCGAAGGCCGCGCCGAACTCGACAAGCTGGCGACCGCGCTGATCGATCTCGACAAGCAGATCCCGAGCGAGATCGCCTGGGTGCTGCGGGTCGACGGCCATACCGATGTGCGGCCGATCAACAGCCCGCTGTTCAAGTCGAACTGGGAATTGTCGTCGGCGCGCGCGATCTCGGTGGTGCAGTATCTGATTTCGCTCGGCGTGCCGGCGCAGCGGCTGGTCGCCGCCGGCTTCGCGGAATTCGAGCCGCTCGACACCGCCGCCACCGAGGAGGCCTACAAGCGCAATCGCCGCATCGAGCTGAAGCTGACGGAACGGTAGGTCTCGTGTCCCGGACAAGCGAGCACTTGCGAGCGCTGATCCGGGACCCAGCATGGAAGATGAAGATTCTTGCGCTGGGTCCCGGGTCTCGTTCCGCTCGGGCGATGCCCTCGCACCACTCGCCCGGGACACGATGACGTCGATATTCACCCTGCGCCCCTATCGCGCCGACGACGAGGAGGAAACCATCGCGCTGTGGCTTGCGACCTGGCAGCACGCCTACCCCTCGATCGATTTCGCCGCGCGCGTGCCGTGGTGGCGCGCGCGCTGGCGGAACGAGCTGGTGCCGAACGCAGCGATCATGGTCGCCGAACAGGCCGGCGCGCTGGTCGGGTTCGTCACCATCGATCCCGACGGCTATCTCGATCAGCTCGTGGTAGCGCCCGACCAATGGGGTTCGGAACTCGGCAATGCGCTGGTGACCGAGGCCAAGCGATTGTCGCCGGATCGCATCACGCTGCTGGTCAATTCAGACAATGCCCGCGCCATCCGCTTTTACGCGCGCAACGGTTTTGTCCACGCCGGCCAAGACGTCAATCCAACCTCCGGCCGGCCGGTGCTGCGGATGGAGTGGAAGGGGAAGCTGGAAAGCTCAGATAACAGCGGAGAAGTCCGATGACGCGAACCGAACTTGCAGCCGGCTCGGCCACGTTTATCGCCGTTGCCGCCGCCGGATGGCTGTCGGCGACCTCGCTCGACCGGCACTTCGCCGCGGCCATCGACAACAGCGTCGCATCGGGCGATCGAGATCACGCACAGACGCCGTCCTCGGCCTGCGTCGGTGCCGATGGCTCATGGAAAAACTGGGTATGGGCCAACGTCCCGATGCTTTCGCCCAAATGCGCACCGGATCGCTGAGCCTCACACCCCTTCGAACTGCAGCCTCGCCAGCCGTGCATAGAGCCCGCCCGCGGCGACCAGCGAGGCGTGGGTACCCTGTTCGACGATGCGGCCCTGATCCATCACCATGATCCGGTCGCAGGACAAGACGGTGGCGAGCCGATGCGCGATCACCAGCGTGGTGCGGTGGCGCATCAATTCCTCCAGCGCGGTCTGCACCAGCGTCTCGGATTCGGCATCGAGCGACGAGGTGGCCTCGTCGAGCAGCAGCAGCGGCGCGTCGCGCAGGATCGCGCGCGCGATGGCGATGCGCTGGCGCTGGCCGCCCGACAGCGTGACGCCGCGCTCGCCGAGCTGCGCCTCGAAACCGCCCGGCAGGCGGTGGATGAATTCGGTGGCGTGGGCGAGCCCGGCGGCACGCTCGACTTCGGCATCGGTGGCGTCGGGCCGTCCGAACCTGATATTCTCGCGCGCGGTCGCGGCGAACGCCACCGCGTCCTGCGGCACCAGCGCGATGCGCGAGCGCACCTCGCGTGGATCGGCGTCCCTGACCGGGACGCCGTCGATCGCGATCGAACCTTGTGCCGGATCATAGAAACGGAGCAGCAGATGAAACAGCGTGCTCTTGCCCGCGCCCGACGGGCCGACGATCGCGACCTTCTCGCCGGCGCGCACCGACAGCGAAACGCCGTCAACCGCCCAGGCGTCCGGCCGGGTCGGATAGGCGAAACGGACATTCTCGAAACTGACGTCGCCGCGCGCCGGCACCGGCAGAGCGCGCGGTGAAGCCGGCGCTGTTATCGCCGACTTGACGCGGAGGATTTCGAACAGCCGTTCCGATGCGCCGGAGGCGGCCGAGATCTCGCCCCAGACTTCGCTGAGCTGGCCCAGCCCGGTGGCGGCGAACGCCGCATACAGCACGAACTGGCTGAGCCGGCCGGGAGTGATGGAGCCGGTCAGGACGTCATGCGATCCGACCCAGAGGATCAGCACCACGCTGGTAAAGACGATGAAGATAATGATCGCGGTCAGCACCGAGCGCGCGCGGGTGGAGCTGCGCGCCGCTTCATAGGCCTGTTCGACCTCGCCGCCGAAACGCGCATTGGCCAGCCGCTCGCTGGTATAGGCCTGCACGGTGCGGATGGCCCCGATCAGTTCGGAAGCGTAGGCGGTCGCATCCGCCAGCGTATCCTGCGCGCCGCGCGATAGCCGCCGCACCCAGCGGCCGAACGCGACCAGCGGAATCACGATCACCGGGATCGCCAGCAGCACGAAGCCGGAAAGCCGCGGGCTGGTGATCACCATCATCGCGGTGGCGCCGAAGAACAGCATCAGGTTGCGCAGCGCGATCGATACCGACGCGCCGACCGCGGATTTGATCTGGGTTGTATCGGCGGTGAGACGCGAGATCAGTTCGCCGCTGCGGGTCGAATCGAAGAATGCCGGCGACAGCGAAATCAGATGAGCGAACACATCTCGCCTGAGATCGGCGACGATGCGCTCGCCGATGGTCATCACCAGATAGAACCGCGACGCGCTCGCGCCGGCGAGCACCGCCACCACCGCGATCATCACGCTGAAATAGCTGTTGATCAAGGCGATGCCTTCGGGAGTGAACCCAAAGTCGATCATGCGCCGGACTGCGACCGGCACCACCAGGGTCGTTATCGCCGCGATCGTCAGCGCGATCAGCGCCAGGATCGCGCGGCCCCGGTAGCGCGCCACATAGGGCGCAAGCTCCAGCAGCGGACGCAGCCGCGCACCGCTTTTGGCCGCCTGCTCGGTCAGCACGGCCTCGATCGCCGGCACGTCCGTCGGGGCCGGATCGTGCCGTGCCGGCGCGTCGCCATGCCGGCCTTCAACTTGTTCCGCAGCACTCATGAGATCTGACCAATCGCTATTGCCACCCCCCAGATAGGCCCCGCCGCCTGCGCTGGCAAATCGGGATTACGTGGCTTGTTTTGCAGGGCCTGCTGCGTTATAGAGCGGCCCAAATCCGTCCCCACAGCCATTTTGAAGACGGGCGCCGGCGCGCCGAAGGATCTGCCATGAAAGCCGAAATTCACCCGGAATATCATATGATTACGGTCGTGATGACCGATGGCACGGAATACCAGACGCGGTCGACCTGGGGCAAAGAGGGCGACAAGCTGAACCTCGATATCGACTCCAAGTCCCACCCAGCCTGGACCGGCGGCGCCCAGCAGATGCTCGACCGCGGCGGCCGCGTGTCGCGGTTCCAGAAGAAGTTCTCAGGCTTTCTCAAGAAGGATTGAGGGCGCGCAGAGCGTGATCGGTTCTGATTGAATCAGAACCGATCACGCTCTAATTTTTTGTTTTGACGCGTTTTCTTCACGCCAACCGGTGCCCACTTCGCTCGAAAACGCTTTAGTCCCTCCGCTCGCGGCAAGATATCAAAACGCCCCCGGTTCGCCCGGGGCGTTTTTTTGTTTTAAAGGCCGGCCATGCGCTTTCGCTGCCGTCACAGCGCGCCCTGTTGCGACTTCAGCATCATCTGCAGGCCGATCGCGACAAAAACTGCTGAACCAAGGCCGATGCTGATGCCGACGCCCTGTTCCAATGGAAATCCTGCGAAACAGGCCGCTGCGGCTAGCACGCCCGCCAATCCCGTCATCGCGCCCGCGAGCACGACGGGCCTGCTCGCCATCGGCACAGCGGACCGCATTTCATTCGTCAATGCGAGCGTGGCGCCGGCTCCGAATGCCGTCGTCCCCAACAGAAACAGCACGTCAAACAGACGCTTGAACCCGGTAAATGCGGCGGCGGCATCTTTCATTGCGGCAACGGGGCCCAGCACATAGCCGACGATCGCATCGACAAACGTAAAGACGACAATACTCAAAAGGATCGCGATCCAACCCGCGGCCGCGACACCTCTTCCGCGGCGTGCCAATTCAGACGCGACAAGAAGCGCGCCCACCGCCATCACGATATCCGAGAAAATGCCGACAGTTCCGGCCCCAAACATGGTCCGCGCGCCGGCGACCGCCCCGGCCAGTGCCAATGCGTAGTTGAACGGCTGCGCCGGCAGGGCGGCGGCAGGCGGTGAAAGCGCATAAAGCACGCTCGCCGCGGTAACACCGAGGGATCCCAGCGCGACCGCCGCGCCGCCTACCGTCAGGTTCGAAACCCTCACGTCCCTCTCCCTTGTCGCGCCGGGAGCAAGCGCCGCTGGGCTGGCGTCAGTCATCTCCAACTCCTGTTGCGTGGCCGCCGTTTTGGTTGCACAGTGAAACCATATGTCAAAAGGTTTCACTGTGCAACCATGCCCGGAAAGACGGATCTTTCGAGACTGAACTGTTCGCTGGCGAGGACGCTGGAGGTCGTGGGAGACTGGTGGACGCTGTTGATCATTCGCGATGCCTTCCTCGGCGTGCGCCGTTTCGGCGATTTCCAGAGGAGCCTCGGAATCGCAAAAAATATTCTGGCGATGCGGTTAGAGCGTCTGACCGTGAACGACATCCTCAAGCGCGGCGGGTCCGAAAAGCGTCCCGTCTATCAACTCACCGAAAAAGGTCATGCGCTGCTGCCGGCCATGGTCGCCCTGATGCAGTGGGGCGACACCTGGTTATCCGCGGAAAGGCCGCCGGTCCTGGTGACCGACAAGGAAGGCCGGCCGGTGTCGCCGTTGCGTTTGAAGAGCGGTGGCGATGAGGTGAGCGCTGAAACCGTGCGGTTTCATCCGGGTCCCGGCGCGACGACGCGAACACGCGCATTCTTTAGCGAGCTGTCACTGTCCGGTGACGCTGGCGTCGCTTCCGGCAGCGCCGAAGTCAAAAGCGCCAGCCGACGCAGGCCGCACCGGCGGCAATGATGCAGCACGCCGCGATCCGAAGCGCGGTCAGGCGTTCGCCGAGAAACGCAGCCCCGAGCAAGGCCGCGAACACCACGCTGGTCTCGCGCAGCGCCGACACCGCCCCCATCGGGCTTGCCTGCATCGCCCAGATGATGGCGCCGTAGGCCAGAAGCGAGATCGCGCCGCCGCTGGCCGCCTTGCCCGCTTCCGCCGGCGATACCTTGAACATCGCGCGCCGCCCGCGCGCCAGATACCACAGCGGCACGGCGAGAAAGAACGCGAACACGCCGCCGGTGTAGGCGACCCAGTTGCCGGAGGCGCGCACGCCGAGGCCGTCGACGACGGTATAGGCGGCAATGCTGGCGCCGGTCGCCAGCGCGGCGGGCAAATTCATCACATGCAGGCCGACCACCTTTTCCAGCGCGCGATCGGACGCAAAGCCGGACGGCTGTTTTGCCGAGCGCGCCCGGGCTGCCGCCAGCATGAAAATACCCGTGCAGACGAGGCCGATGCCGGCAGCGCCGATCAGGTTCATCCACTCGCCGGCGAACAGGCTGCCGCCGAGCGCGACCAGCGCCGGCGATGAGCCGCGCGCCACCGGGTAGGTCTCGCCGAGATCGCCGCTGCGATACATCCGCACCAACAGCGCATTGTAGACCAGATGAATCAGGCCCGAGGCGACGACGTAGACGGCGCTCGCCGCCGGCGGCAGGCCGGCGAAGGCCATCATCGCCAGGCCGATGACGCCGACGGTGACGTTCATGACCAGCATCGACTGCGCACGATCCGCGCCGCCGCGCAGCAACGCATTCCAGCTCGCGTGCATGAGCGCGGCCGATAGCACCAGCAAAACGGAAAAGGGGGTCAGCAAAGCCGGATGATTCTCACGTCGATTGTCGACGCAGGCGGCTTAACGCAGGCGCGGCTAACGATCCAGCGCCAGAGCGGTTTCGAGCGAAAGCCTGCCCTGCACTTGGCGCGGGGGTATCGGTTCGCGCAAGGAAAACGGTTCAAAAAACGCGTCGAAACGAAAGACTAGCGCTCGAACGCCGCCTTGAGGCGATTGAGCTGCGGAACCAGCGGATTGCCGATCGCGGTGCGCTCCGCCGCCGGCGCATGGATGGTGGTATCGAGACGGCGGACCTTGGCTTGCAGCGTCATCGAACGCGCAATCAGTTCCTGCAACTGCGGCGGCAGCTTTTCGATCATGTCGTTCGAGCCGGGATCGGCGGCGCTGAGCTTGACCTTGGTCTTTTCGCGATTGGCCTGGGTCAGCGTCATCTCGCCTTCCTTGACCGCCCGGTGCAGCAACAGCCAGGACGCCAACTGCATCAGGCGGGTGGTCAGCCGCATGCTTTCGGTCGCATAGGTGAGACTGACGGAGCGGTCGAGCGCCTTGGCCTCGGTGCGGCCGACGCCATCGAGATAGGCGGCGGTCTCCTCGACCAGATCCATGCCTTCCCGGAACAGGGTGCCGAATGCCGCCGAATTGGTCAGCCGCTCGCTGAATTGCACCAGAGCGGTTTCGCCTTGCGAACGGTCCGACATGGTTAACGCCTCACGCCACTATTTACTTACCCCCGCCGGCCCGAAAGCGCGGCAGCTTATGATGAACAAATCATTGCGCGGCCGTGGACGAGAGTCCAGCCGCAAGACTCTTTATGGTTTCTTATGGTTTCCAGCCGGGGTGGAGGGCCGCCGAAGACGCCAAAAAAGAGCCGCCGTTTCCGGCGGCTTTTGAAGTTGATAACAGGGAGGCGTCAAACAGAGTGGACAGGAGCCACTCGGTGTCCAAAGAGGACGATCCCAGTCATAAACGAGAAAGCTTAATTGATCGTAAACGAGGGATTTTCTTCAGCCTTCATTTGCCATGTCGGCCATTGGCCTATCGTCTTGGCCGGGCTCGTTCCGGCCATCCACGTCTTGTTTTGGTTGCCGGAGCAAAGACCTGGATGCCCGGCACAAGGCCGGGCATGACGGAAGAGGCAGGTACGTTCATTTCACGATTTGAAAAAATTGTTCGCGGCGTCCCTGGAGGCGCGCTTCCTGGTCATGGCCGCCTGCAGCCGATCGATTTCCGACGTCATCAGCGCGATGCGCTCGGCGAGTTCCTCGACCGACAGCAACGACAGGTCCTGTCCGATTTCGTGGCTGATTTTCTTCCTCGGTCTGTCGTCGTCCTCGATGGCCATCCGTTGTCCTCCGTGCTCAACGATCCGTGAAGCGGTTGCCAGCCGGGGTGCGGCTGGCTAATCAGGTGCCGCTTAGCGAATTCTGAGCCTTTCACAAGGAAAAACCATGGAAAAGCTGCCCGCGCAAATGACCGTCATCGGCATCAGCAAGCCCGGCGGTCCGGAGGTGCTTTTGCCCGAGACCCGCGCGGTGCCGGCGCCCGGGCCAGGCGAGATCCTGATCAAGGTTGCCGCCGCGGGGGTCAACCGTCCCGATGTCATGCAGCGGTCGGGGGCCTATCCGCCGCCGCCCGGCGCCAGCGATCTGCCGGGCCTTGAGGTCGCGGGCACGGTCGTGGCCGTCGGCCCCGGCGCCGTCAGGCACAAGCTCGGCGACAAGGTGATGTCGCTGGTGGCCGGCGGCGGCTACGCGCAATATTGCATCGCGCACGATGGCCAGGCGATGGCGGTGCCCCCGGTGCTGTCGATGCCGGAGGCCGGCGCCATTCCGGAAACGCTGATGACGGTCTGGCACAATGTGTTCGAGCGTGGCGCCTTGAAGCCCGCCGAAACCCTGCTGATCCATGGCGGCTCGTCCGGCATCGGCACCATGGCGATCCAGCTCGCCAAGGCCTTCGGTTCCAAAGTGATCGTCACCGTCGGATCGAAGGACAAGGCCGACGCCTGTCTCAAGCTCGGCGCCGACCGCGCCATCAACTACAAGACCGAAGACTTCGTCTCTGAAGTGAAGAAGGCGACATCGGACGCCGGCGCCAACGTCATTCTCGACATGGTCGGCGGCGATTACATCGAGCGCAATTACGAGGCGGCCGCGGTCGATGGCCGCGTGGTCCAGATCGCCTTTCTCGGCGGCCCCAAGGCAAATGTTAATTTTGCCAAGCTGATGGTGAAAAGGCTGCACCACACCGGCTCGACGCTGCGCCCGCGCAGCAATGCCGACAAGGCGGCGATGGTCGCCGCGATCGAAGCCAAGGTGATGCCGCTGTTGCGCGAAGGGCGCGTCAAGCCCTTGATGGACAGCACATTCCCGCTGGAAAAGGCCGCCGATGCGCATCGCCGCATGGAAACCAGCGAACATATTGGCAAAATTGTGTTGGTGATTTAATGCGGCCGACCGAAGGCGGTCCGGAAACCCTTTGATTTCCCTTACATTCATGTCATTTATCGCGCCACGCCGGGCGGTTCGCTTCGCCCGGATATGCTGTTGATCGCGGAGAACTGACATTGCGTCTGATCAGGTGCCTTGCGCCCCTCGCGCTGGGCCTCATGATTTTTGCCGCCGCGCCGCAGGCGCGCGCCATCGACGCAGTCAGCGTCCGCAGTGACGCGCCCGCGATCGACTTGACCGCGATCCTCGATCATCAGCACAGCGACACTGACCGCATTCAGGTCTCGACCGCGCCAGGCACCGACGGCATCGTCCGCCGCATTGAAGTCCGCGCCCGCGAAGGCGGGCAGAACTGGGTGGTGTTCGCGCTCGCCAACAACACCGACGACCAGCTCGACCGCCTGATCGTCGCTCCTCATTATCGCATCGTGTCGTCAGGGCTGTTGTGGCCCGATCTTGGTCTGTCGCGCATCGCCACCATCACGCCGTCGACCGGCGACCGCCCCGAACGCCAGGAGAGCGCGACCGCGGACATCTTCCGCATCACGCTCGATCCCGGCGCCGTCATCACCTTTGTCGCGGAATTGCGCACCGACAAATTGCCGCAGCTCTATCTGTGGGAACCCGACGCCTACAAGGACAAGGTCAACTCGTTCACGCTCTATCAGGGTATCGTGATCGGCATCTCCGGATTGCTGGCGCTGGTGCTGACCATCCTGTTCGTGGTCAAGGGCAGCATCATGTTTCCCGCCGCCGCGGCGCTGGCCTGGGCGGTGCTGGTCTATATCGGCGTCGATTTCGGCTTCTGGGGCAAGGTGCTCGACATGTCGAACAATGCCGAGCGGGTGTGGCGCGCCGCCGGCGAAGCGATCCTGGCCGCGACGCTATTGGTGTTCTTGTTCGCCTATCTCAATCTCAGCCGCTGGCATGTCCGCTACTCGCATATCACCGTCGGCTGGCTTGCCTTTCTCGGCTCGCTGGTGGCGCTCGCTCTGTTCGATCCCGCGGTGGCCTCCGGCATCGCGCGCATATCGCTGGTGCTGATCGCCTTCGCCGGCTTCGCGCTGATCGTTTACCTGTCGACCCATGGCTTCGATCGCGCGGTGCTGCTGATCCCGACCTGGTTCCTGCTGGTGGTCTGGGTGATCGCGGCCGGCATGACGGTCGCGGGAAGCGTCACCAATGACATCGTCGGCCCCGCGCTGCTCGGCGGCCTGGTGCTGATCGTGATGCTGATCGGGTTTACGGTCATGCAGCACGCTTTCGCCGGCGGCGGCGCGAGCACCGGCGTGGTCTCCGACGTCGAGCGCCGGGCGCTGGCGCTGACCGGCTCCGGCGACCTGATCTGGGATTGGGACGTCTCCGCCGACAAGGTCTTCACCAGCCCCGAGACCGAAAGCCTGCTTGGACTGAAGCGCGGCACGCTGGAAGGGCCTGCCGCGAAATGGCTCGAGGTGCTGCACCCGCTCGATCAGGATCGTTTTCGCGCCGCCCTCGACAGCGTGCTCGACCAGCGCCGCGGCCGGCTGGTGCAGGATTTCCGGCTGCGCACGCCCGACGGCCATTTCATGTGGTTCGCGCTGAAGGCCCGGCCGGTGGTCGGCTCCGACGGCGAAGTCTCGCGCGTGGTGGGCACGCTGACCGACGTCACCGAATCCAAGAACGCCGAGGAACGGCTGCTGCACGATTCCGTGCATGACAATCTCACCGGCCTGCCGAACCGCAAACTGTTCATCGACCGCCTCGGCGCGGTCGCCAATTTCGCCAAGACCATGCCGAACCTGCGGCCGACGCTGATGGTGATCGATCTCGACCGCTTCAAGCAGGTCAACGATTCCGTCGGCATCGCGGTCGGCAATTCGATCCTGCTGACGCTGGCGCGGCGGCTGACCCGGATCCTCAAGCCGCAGGACACGCTGGCCCGCCTCGCCGGCGACCAGTTCGGCCTGATCCTGATGTCGGAACAGGATCCGGCCCGCATCACCGCCTTCGCCGAAACCATCCGCAAAACCATCCGCGCGCCGATTGCCTTCAACGACCGCGAGATTTTTCTCACCGCCTCGATTGGCCTCGCGCTGAGCGATCCGCAAACCCAATTGTCCGATGAGATCATCAAGGACGCCGAGCTGGCGATGTATCACTCCAAGCGCATCGGCGGCGACCGCATCGACGTCTACAAGCCCGCGATGCGCGCGCGCAAGACCGACCGGCTGACATTGGAGTCCGAACTGCGCCGCGCCATCGAGCGCGAGGAAATCACCATCCTGTATCAGCCGATCGTGCGGCTGGAAGACCGCTCGATCGCCGGCTTCGAGGCGCTGGCGCGCTGGGATCATCCGAAGCTCGGCCGGATGTCGCCGGTGGAATTCATCGCCATCGCCGAGGAGATCGGCCTGATCGTCGATCTCGGCATGTTCGTGCTGGACCAGACCGCCAAGCAGCTCGCGATCTGGCAGCGCGCGATGCGCTCGCGCGAGCCGATCTTCGCCAGCGTCAACGTCTCCTCGCGGCAATTGCTGCGGCACGATTTGATCCACGACATCCGCACGGTGCTGTCGCGCTCGTCGGTGGCGCGCGGTACGCTCAAGCTGGAATTGACGGAATCGCTGGTGATGGAAAACCCGGAACATGCCGCGCAGATGCTGACCCGGATTCGCGAACTCGGCACCGGACTGTCGCTGGACGATTTCGGCACCGGCCACTCGTCGCTGGCCTATCTGCAGCGCTTTCCGTTCGACACCATCAAGATCGACCAGTCGTTCGTGCGCACCACCAGCCGAGGTACCCGGCCGGTGATCCTGAAATCGATCATCGCGCTGGCGCACGACCTCGGCATGGACGTGGTCGCCGAGGGCGCCGAGACCGATTCGGATGCGGTCGAACTCTATCAGCTCGGCTGCGAATACGCCCAGGGCTTCGCGTTCGGCGAGCCGATGGACGCCGACGCGGCGATGCGGCTGCTCACCGAAGAACGGCTTGAGGCGGCGAGCTAAGGCGTGCTCCGGAATCAAGATTGCTAGGTCGGCTTGAGACCCGCGTCGGTTCAACATGACAGCAAAATATTGATGTTCGCCGGGCCTCGCGGTGTGACGCTCCGGGATTGCCTTCTCCGGTTTTTTCATCAAAATTTGACCCGCCGATTGTCGTGACGATCCCGCATTCGATTTTTAAAGTCATTGACGGACGTCGTCCGCAGCATCCCGAGGAGTTCGCCCATGCACCGCTGCCTGGTCGCCATGTTCCTGATGCTAGCGGCTGTCGTTTCTGCAGCGGCGCCGGCCGATGCCGGCGTGCGCCTCGCGCTCGTCATCGGCAACGGCAAATATGTCAACGCGCCGGCGCTGGAAAACCCCGCCAACAACTCAGCCGATCTCGCCAAGGCGCTGCGCGGCGTCGGCTTCGAGGTCATCGAGCAGCAGGATGCGTCGCGCGAGGCGATGACCAAGGCGCTGCGCGAGTTCTCCGCCCGCCTGCGCGGCACCGAGGTCGCACTGTTCTTCTATGCCGGCCACGGCATCCAGTTGAACGGCGAGAACTATCTCCTGCCCGTCGACGCCGACATCCAGAGTCCTGCGGATGTGCGCTTCAACACCGTCGATCTCACCGACATCCAGCAGGAGATGGAGGGGAGCGGACGCGTCAACATCATCATCCTCGATGCCTGTCGCAACAATCCCTTCGCCGACCGCCTTGCCCAGAGCGGCCGCGCGGCACCCTCGCGCGGCCTCGGCCGGATCGACGCGGCGGGGGAAGGCTCGCTGATCGTCTATTCGACGCAACCCAACAACGTCGCGCTCGATGGCGCCGGGCGCAACTCTCCCTTCACCGCCGCATTGCTCAAGCATGTCATCACGCCCGGGATCGAAGTGCGGCAGATGCTGTCGCGCGTGCGTGGCGACGTGCTCGCCGCGACGGATCGGCGCCAGACGCCATGGGACAGCTCCTCGCTCACCGGCGACATCTATCTTGCCGGCGCACCGTCGGCGCAACCGGTCGCGAGCGCGCCGGCGCCAGCCGCGCCGCCCGCGCCGGCACCAGCCAAAAGCGAGGTCGCCGACGGCTCCCGCGCCAACGGCCAGCTCGCCGCAATGACGGGCGCCCCGCCATCGGCGCTCACGGCGGGACCAAAACCGGACGCGCCGCCGCAAAACGACTGCGACCGACTGATCGCCTTTGCCCCGCCGTTTGCGACACCTGAGCAGCTCAAGCGCGCCAAGCACGTCAACTGGCCGGCCGCCGCCGCCGCGTGCGCGGCCGTCGTCGCCGAGCGGCCGAACGACATGCGCATGCAGTATTATTACGGCCTGGCGCTCGACAAGACCAACAACGTCGTCGAAGCGCTGCGGCGGGTAAAGATGGCGGCGGACGGCGGCGATACTGACGCGATGGTGTCGCTGGGGGTCAATTTCGCGACCGGCCACGGAGTGCTCAAAAACCCCGAGCGCGCCTTCGAACTCTTCAGCAAGTCCGCAGCGGCCGGCAATCCCGAGGCGATTTCCGACCTCGGATCAATGTACAGCAACGGCTTGTTCGTGAAACAGGACTATGCCAAGGCGCTCGACTATTACGAGAAGGCAATCGAGGGCGGCAGTTCGTTTTCGCTCAACCAGCTCGGCGTCATGTATTTCTCCGGCAAGGGCGTCGAACGCGACTACCACGCGGCGGCCGAATATTTCAAACAGGCCGCCGACCTCGACGACGGCTATGCGCTCAAATTCCTGGCCATCATGAACGAGCGCGGCCTGCTCGGCGGCAAGAATCTGGAGCAGGCCGGGGCGCTCCGCGCCCGCGCGCAGCAGGTCGACCCCGACAGCCAGAACCCCGACGTGCCGCCCCCCGCCACGACGCCCGTGCGCCATGTCGCCTCGGGCCGCTCACACACCATCGTCATCCGCCGCTACCGCTTCATAGGCTGCACCTGGATGTGGTGCTGACCGGCGCGCAGGCGATAGCACCAGACGTTACGGCTTCTCGAACAGTACGCCAAGGACAGGCCACACCGGGGCGAGGGCTGTACGCGCACGCTCGATCCGTTTGTCGAATTCAGTTTTGGAGGAGGACAATTCGGCTTTCTTATAGGCAAGGTAGTCGCGGCTGCTGTGGCAGAGGCCTTTATGGCCTGTTAGTATATTAGCCGAAAGCTGTGAACGACCCTGTCTATCTCGCGGTAAGCGTCCTAACCTTCGCCGGACGACGACATCGATTGAGCCACGTTGAAAGCCCTACTTGATCCGCCTGAACCGCACACTCTTGCCGTCGGCGAGTCGGGTGGCGACGTAGCCGCCGGCAAGGCAGGCCTCGCGCTGCGGCATCTTCTCCTGCGGGCTGCGCAGCGTTTCCCACCACGAGGCGCGGTGCGCCGCGCGCGGCAGTGCCGCATCGATGATCTCCTCGATCTCGTCGAAGCGCAGCACGAATTCGGGCCGCGTCTGCTTCTTCAGATAATCGCGCAGCGCGTCGTAATCGTTCACGGGCGGTCCAGATATGTCTTCATCTCCGCGCGCAGGCCGTCGCGCAGATCGGCGCGCGCCAGGCCGAACGCGATGTTGGCGCGCAGGAAACCGGCCTTGGAGCCGCAATCGTGCCGCTCGCCCTCGAACTCGACGCCGTAGAAGCTTTGCGTCTTGGCCAGCCCGATCATGGCGTCGGTGAGCTGGATCTCGCCGCCGGCGCCGCGCTCCTGGGTTTCCAGGATCTTGAAGATCTCCGGTTGCAGGATGTAGCGCCCGGTGATCGAAAGATTCGACGGCGCGGTGCCCTTGGGCGGCTTTTCGACCATGCCGTCGACCTCGAACACATGGCCCTGTTCGAGGCGCTTGCCGACGCCGCAAATGCCGTATTGATGGGTGAGATGCGCCGGCACTTCCTCCACCGCGATCAGGTTGGATTTGTCGCCGAGCTTGCCCGCAGCTTCAATCATCTGGGCGAGACAACCCGGCGTATTCAGCACCAGCTCGTCCGGCAGCACCACCGCGAACGGTTCGTTGCCGACGATGTCGCGGGCGCACCACACCGCATGACCGAGGCCGAGCGGCGCCTGTTGCCGGGTGAAGCTGATGGCGCCGGCCTCGGGCTGGTCGCGCGCCAGAACCTCCATCTCGGCCTTCTTGCCGCGCGCGGCAAGCGTGGCGTCGAGCTCGAACATCCGGTCGAAATGATCCTCGATCACCCCCTTGTTGCGGCCGGTGACGAAGATGAAATGTTCGATGCCGGCTTCCCGCGCCTCATCGACCACATACTGGATCAGCGGCCGGTCGACGATGGTCAGCATTTCCTTCGGCATCGCCTTGGTGGCGGGCAGGACGCGGGTGCCGAGACCGGCCACCGGGAAAACAGCTTTGCGGATTTTCATGGCGATGTCGTGGAACCTTCAGCGGGCAGGTGGAACATAGCGGCTTGATCGCCTGTTGGTAGCCGGTTTGCGGGCCGGAACAAAGGCGGATTCACCACCTCCATGGACAAGAATCACGCGACAAAAAACCGCCTTGTTAAGCTATTGGAAACCTCGACGAGGCCTCCTGAAAGCGGGATGTTCAGGGAGGGTGCAGGCAGGACATGACGGGATTGATGGCACGATGGGCGAAACTGCGAAGCGGCGCGGTCATCATGACGGCGGCGCTGTTGCTGTGTGGCGAGACGCACGCGCAGTCCTCCGGCGGCGGCCCGTTCAGCTTCTTCGATAACGTCTTTACCGGCTCGCTGTCGAAAGGCAGCCAGACCCCGCCGTCGGGGCAGCGGCCGGGAACCTCGGCGCAGGCGCAGCCGGCGCCCGCCGCGAGCAGCGCGCCGCAGCCATGGAGCGGCGAGGACGGCGCCTCCGGCCATCCCTTGATGACCGCGAGCGCGATCCGCGAGGCGGCGGCGAATTTCGATCATTGCGTCGCCTCGATGTGGCCCGACGCCGCACGCCGCGGCATCTCGCAACAAAGCTTCGAGCGCTTCACCGCCGGCCTGACGCCAGATTTGCGCATCATGGATCTGATGGATTCGCAGCCGGAATTCACCAAGTCGATCTGGGATTATCTCGATATTCTGGTCAACGACAACCGCCTCGCCAAGGGCCGCGAAATCCTGGCCAAATACAGGCCGCAATTCGACGCGGCGGAGAGGACCTACGGCGTCGACCGTTATGTGGTCGCGGCGATCTGGGGCATCGAATCGAACTACTCGACCCAGATGGGCGATCGCAGCGTGCTGCAATCCACCGCGACCCTGTCCTGCATCGGCCGCCGCCAGAGATATTTCAGGGACGAGTTCCTCTCGGCGCTGGAAATCCTGCACCATGGCGATCTGCGTCCCGAACAGATGCGCGGTTCCTGGGCCGGCGCGTTCGGGCCGACGCAATTCATGCCGACGGCGTTCAAGCGTTACGCAGTCGATGCCGACGGCGACGGCCGCCGCGACGTGGTCGACGACCCCGCCGATCTGATCGCTTCCACCGCCAACAACCTGAAAAAGGACGGCTGGCAGCCCGGCCAGACCTGGGGCTTTGAGGTCGCGGTGCCGCCCGGGTTCAATTACATGCTGGCCGACCGCGCCAGGGCGATGACGGTGGCGCAGTGGGAACATCTGGGGCTCAAGCGCCCCGGCGGCCAGCCCTTCCCGCATCCGGCCGAAAAGGCCTATCTGCTGGCGCCGGCCGGCGCCGAGGGCCCCGGGTTCCTGATGCTGCAGAACTTCCGGGTGATCATGAAATACAACCCGGCGGAAGCCTATGCGCTGGCGATCGGCCACTTCGCCGACCGGCTGCGCGGCGGGGCGCCGTTCGTACAGCCCTGGCCGCGGCAGGAGCGGGAATTATCGCGTGCCGAGCGGCTGGAACTGCAGCAGTTGCTGGCCCAGCGCGGCTTCTATCGCGGCGTCCCGGACGGCCAGCTCGGGGGCCAGACCAGGGATGCGTTGCGCAGCTTCCAGGCCTCGATCGGCGCCGCTGCGGACGGATTTGCCTCCTCCGACGTGCTGGAGCGGCTGCGCGGGCATTGAAACACGGCCCCACGCCCCAAAAGTAACCTTGAAAACGACAATGCCGCAGCAACCTTGACGGCGGCGGCGATGCCCGGCTTATGGTGGAGAATCTGCCCGCTTGCGGCCTGATTCCGCTACTATATAGCGGTTGCCTGATCTGCCATGACGATCGAAACGCATGCCAAATCCGAAGTCCTTTTTCCGGGTTTTCACCGAAAGCGGCCCGCTGATCGCGTTGGCCGTCGCGGTGGTGCTGCTGGCCGGGATCGCCGGACCGGCATCGGCGCAGTTTTTTAATTTCGGCTTCGGCGGACCGCCCCGGCCTCCACAAGGGCTGCCGCAACGCGGCGGCGCACCTGGCGGATTCGGTTGGCCGGGTGGCGATCTGTTCGCACCATTTCAGCAGCAGGCGCCGAAACGAATCCGCGAGGATTATTCCCGCGCGCCGCCACCGGAGAAGCGCGAGACCGTGCCGGAGCGCAACGTGCTGGTGCTCGGCGACGGCATGGCGGACTGGCTCGCCTACGGTCTTGAGGACACCTATGCCGATCAGCCCGACATGGGCGTGATCCGCAAGCCAAAGACCTACTCCGGTCTCATCAAATATCAGCCCAAGGGCGATCCGGCCGACTGGGTCGCCGCCGCCAAGGGCATCCTCGCCACCGAGAAACCCGAAGCCATCGTCGTCATGCTCGGTCTCAACGACCGCATCTCGATGCGCGAGCCTGCGGTCGATAAATCCGACGCCAAGTCGACCGAGAAAAAGGACGCCCGCGTCAAACCGGAGGCCAAGCCTGCGGACGCGAAACCCGGCGTGAAGCCGGATGACGCCGCGGGCAAGCCAGGCGAAAAAGCCGTCGACACTGAATTGCCGCCGGACGATGCCGCCGACAGCGACGCGCCGCCGGTCACCGCGCCGGAGAAGAGCACGCGCTCGCCGAACGGCCTCTATGAATTTCGTGAGGAGCGCTGGGTCGAGCTCTACAACAGGAAAATCGAGGAACTGATCGCCGTCTTGAAGTCCAAGGGCGTGCCGGTGCTGTGGGTCGGACTTCCCGCAGTGCGCGGCACCAAAACGACTGCCGACATGCTGTTCCTGGATTCGCTGTATCGCGAAGCCGCCGGCAAGGCCGGCATCACCTATGTCGATGTCTGGGATGGCTTCGTCGATGAAGCCGGCCGCTACTTGCAGCAGGGCCCGGATTTCGAGGGCCAGATTCGCCGGCTGCGCTCCTATGACGGCGTGTACTTCACCCAGGCCGGCGCCCGCAAGCTCGCGCATTATGTCGAGCGCGAGATCACGCGGCTGTTGGCGGGGCGTTCCGCGCCGATCGCGCTGCCGACCGAACCGGCTACCCCCGACGCCAATGCCAAGCCCGGCCAGCCGGCGCCGCGCCCGCTGGCGGGACCGATCCTGCCGCTGGTGGAATCCTCTGTCGGCACCGATCAACTGCTCGGCGGTCCGGGATCGCGCCCGGCCGCGGTCGACCCGCTCGCGGCGCGAACCCTGGTCAAGGGCGAGCCGCTCGCGCCGCCCGCCGGCCGCGCCGATGATTTTGTCTGGCCGCGCCGCGAGATCGGACACGAACAGGCGAAGGGCGAGACACCGGTGGCTTCCGTTTCACCGGATGGAACAGCGGCGGCTCCCGCTCCGGTCGCACCGCCGAAGCCGAAAAAGCCGCGTCCGATTCAAACCGGCGCGCCGTCGATCCGCGACTTCTTCGGATTTGGAACTGCGCCGCGCCAGCCTCAACCGCCGCAGCCGGTGGCGCCGCGGCCGCAGCGTCCCCCGGGCGACCTCGGACGCGCGGCGTCGGTTCCGGACTTCTTCACGCGCTAACGCTTTTAGGATTCGAGGCGTCGAAGTTTACCGTACCGACCTCTCCCATGGGGGGAGGTCGGATCACGTAGCGCGCGCACCCGCTGTCGGAAAATGCCGTGCCTTTGCCCTGAAGATTCTTAGCCCTGATATCGCCAGCGCGGCGGCGGCCGGCGCGGCGGACGCGTCATCAGCAGCGCCAGCGCAAAGCCGATGCCGCCGGCGATCAACAGCGCGCCGAGCGGATTGTCCTGCACCTTTCTTGCCACGGCTTGCGAGCCGTCGCGGAGAGTGTCGCCGCTGTTCTGATAGGCGTTGTTGTAAGCCTCCTTGGCGTAGCTGGCGGCTGCATCACCGGCGTCGCGCGCGGCATCCTTGGCCTGGCCATAGAGGTTCTGCACCGTGCCGGCGGCTTCCCGGGTGCGGCCGGCGGCCTGAGCTTGGGCATTGCCTGCGATATCGCCGACGGTGCCTTCGACCTTACCGGCGACATCCTTTGCCATACCGGCTACTCGATCCTTGTCCATCGCGGTTACTCCTTGTTGGCCTGTTGCGGTCGCAAAACCGCTTCCCGTCCCCGGAGCCTGTCCGGAAACATGCTTTGGCGAAATACGCGCTTTTGAGATGATTCTCGGTGAGCTAACCGACGAGGCCGGATTCGGTTCCGGAACGCCTTAGCCCGGTTTCCGCTGGAATCAGGCCCCGCGCCCGCGATGCTTTTTTCATGCGGTTTGACCTCTCGCGGGATCGATGCCAGCCTTATCGACACAAGCCTTTTATCGATACAAGCCCTGCCGATCTTGGCATGACACCACTCAGCGAGCATTCAATGTCGGATTTCAAACAACTCAGCCGGTCGGTCGCCGGATTGACGGTCCTCGTCACCGGCGCAGCCAGCGGCATGGGCCGCGCCACCGCGCGGGTATTCGCGGCCGAAGGCGCAAACGTTGCGGTGACGGATTTCGTTGCGGGAGGCGCAGAGGCCGTCACCGCCGAAATCGTTGCGAACGGCGGTACCGCGAAGGCCTGGAACCTCGACGTGGCAAACCTCGACAACATCAACGCCGTCGTCAACGAGATCGCCAAGCATTTCGGAGGACTCGATATCGTCGTCAACAATGCCGGCATTTCGGTCGCGACCCCGATCGACGGCGACGGCTATGACGCGGCCTGGGAAAAGAGCATCGCGGTTTTGCTCACGGCGCATCCGCGCATCATCCGCGCCGCGCTGCCCTACCTGCGCAAATCCCGCAGCCCGCGGATCGTCAATATCGCCTCCACCGAAGCGCTCGGCGCTACCGCATTGCACAGCCCCTATTCGGCAGCGAAAGCGGGCGTGGTGGGCTTGACGCGTTCGCTCGCGGTCGAGCTCGGCCGCGACGGCATCACCGTGAACTGCATCTGTCCCGGCCCGATCACCACCGGCATGACGGCGCGGATCAATGACGAGCACAAGGCGATCTATGCGCGACGCCGGACCGCGCTCGGCCGCTACGGCGATCCCGAAGAGGTCGCCCACATGACGCTGAGCCTGTGCCTGCCCGCGGCCTCGTTCCTGACCGGCGCCATCATTCCGGTGGACGGCGGCCTGATGGCCCGCAATGCCTGAGGCGTTCCCCGGACGCTGCGCAACCTGGAATGTTGCGCCGCTGATCCGGGGTCCATGGCAGCCATGTGGGTCCCGGCTCTGCGGCGCACCGTCAAGAGACGCTGCACCGCGTCCGGGACACGGATAACGCAAAGCCGTATGTCCTGCGCAGCGTTGACATCGCCCGATCGGAGCGTAATTTTTCAGCCAAATGAGCGGGGCAACCGCTCGCCCCGACCAGGAGAAACGCCATGACTGTCTCGATCCGGCAGCTTCATCCGCATTTTTTCGGCGAAGTCTCCGGCGTCGATTTGCGAAAGCCGCTGACGCCGCAGGAGGCCGCCGATATCGAAGCCGGCATGGACAAATACGCCGTGCTGCTGTTCCGCGGGCAGGATATCACCGACGAACAGCAATTGGCCTTTGCCCTGAATTTCGGCGAGCGCGAGAATGCGCGCGGCGGCACCGTCACCAGGAAGGAAGACTACCGGCTGACATCCGGCCTGAACGATGTCTCCAACCTCGGCAAGGACGGCAAGCCGCTGCCGCGCGATCACCGCACCCATCTGTTCAATCTCGGCAACTGCCTGTGGCATTCCGACAGTTCATTCCGGCCGATCCCGGCGAAGTTCTCGCTGCTGTCGGCGCGCGTGGTCAATCCCAAGGGCGGCAACACTGAGTTCGCCGACATGCGCGCGGCCTATGACGCGCTCGACGACGAGACCAAGGCCGAGATCGAGGACATGATCTGCGAGCATTCGCTGATGTATTCGCGGGGTTCGCTGGGCTTCCTCGACTACACCGAGGAAGAAAAGCAGATGTTCAAGCCGGTGTTGCAGCGCCTGGTGCGGACCCATCCGGGTCACGGCCGCAAATCGCTGTACCTGTCGTCGCATGCCGGGGGCATCGTCGGCATGACGGTGCCGGAGGCTCGGCTGTTGCTGCGCGACCTCACCGAGCACGCCACCCAGCGCGAATTTGTCTACGTCCACAAATGGACGCTGCATGACCTCGTGATGTGGGATAACCGCCAGACGATGCACCGGGTGCGCCGCTACGACCAGTCGCAGCCACGCGACATGCGCCGCGCAACGGTGGCCGGCACGGCGCCGACCGTCGCGCAGCAGGCGGCGGAGTAGATCCGAAAATGCCGTCGTCCCCGCGAAAGCGGGGACCCGTAACCACCGGCGTAACTTGTCGATTGATGCGTCCGCCGCAGCGCTTCAAACGGAGGACACGGCGTATCGGTCCCGCTTACGCCGGGACGACGCAGTATCTGCTTCAAACGGCGGTGTGAAATTCCACTACGCATGCCCCGCTTCGTTCGACAGCATGCCCGGATCGATTCCGATCTTGCGCAGCGCCCGCAGGTATTTCTCCTCGACGTCGCCGCCGAACACCAGATCTGGATCGGCATCGCAGTGCAGCCAGCCGTTGTCCTGGATTTCGGTCTCCAGCTGTCCCGGCGCCCAGCCCGCATAGCCGAGCGCGAGGATTGCATGCTTCGGGCCGGCGCCCTTGGCAATCGCCTTGAGAATGTCGACGGTTGCGGTGAGGCAAATCCCGTCGTCGATCTTGAGTGTCGCATCCTGGATGAAGAAATCGCTCGAATGCAGCACGAAGCCGCGGCCGGTCTCGACCGGGCCGCCTTTCAGCACTTTCATGGTTTCGGCGTTTTCCGGCAGCTTGATCTGGTCGGCCTTCTCGATGATGTCGAGTTGCACCAGCAGCTCGGGGAAGTCGATGCTGCCCGCCGGGCGATTGACGATGATCCCCATCGCGCCCTCGGAGGAATGCGCGCAGAGATAAATCACCGAACGTTCGAAGCGTGGATCTCCCATCACCGGCATCGCGATCAGCAACTGACCGTCGAGGTAGCCGTGCCCGGACAAATGATCGCCGGTGCCGGCGTCTTTGCGGCGAACTGTCTTGGGTCTTTTACCTTCAGGGTCCATCCGCAAAGGACTCTCGTGTTCGTCTACATCCTGATATCGGGTGCCGGTGATGTCAATCAAGCTTCGCGACGCGTTTAGGCATACATCACAAGCAATTCAATGGTTTGCAGGCTGACTAGTCTGTAAAGACGTCTCATGATCGTCATAGTTCCCCTCCGCATTGCGCTTGGCTTTGCCACAACCATATTGATGTCGTCGCTGGCGGCCGAGGCTTGCGCCCAGGATGCCTCACCATGGCAGCGGGATGGACACTCGGCGGTCCGGCTGCTGGCGGGATCGCGCAGCGGCGCGGTGCTGCTCGGCGGCATCGCCTTTCAGCTACAGCCGGGATGGAAAACCTACTGGCGCACGCCGGGCAATTCCGGCGTGCCGCCGCGTTTCGACTTCTCCAAATCGGAAAATATCGAAGCCGTGACCGTCTTGTGGCCGGCGCCGACGAAATTCGAAGACGGCGCAGGTGGCAGTTCGCTGGGCTATCACGACCAGGTTGTGCTGCCGTTGCGGATTGTCGCGAAAAATGCAGACAAGCCGGTGACGCTTCGCGCCGCCGTTGATTACGCGGTCTGCGACAAATTGTGCGTTCCCGTTGAGGCCGATGTCGAACTTGCCTTCACCAGCGTGGCGAGCACCGAGGACAGTGCGCTGTTCGCAGCTCTCGACACGGTGCCTAAGCCGGCCAATGTCGGCGATCCCAATCCGCTGACGATCCGCGACGTCAAGCGCGAGGGCAAGTCGGCCGTGCTGGTCGATGTGATCGCTCCGCCCGGGGCCGGCAATATCAGCCTGTTTGTTGAAGGGCCGACCCCGGACTGGGCGCTGCCGGTTCCGAAATTGCTGGAACACGGCCCGCCCGGGGTCAAGCGCTTCAGTTTCGAGCTCGATGGCCTGCCTCCGGATACGAACCCCGAAGGGGCTGCGTTGAAACTGACGCTGGTCGGCGGCGACCGTTCCTACGAATTCAATATCAATCTGGATTGACCCGAAGGGTCATTCCGGGATGGTCCAAAGGACCAGACCTCAGATGTGCAATTGCACATCGGGGAATCTCGAGATTCCGGGTTCATGCTTCGCATGCCCCGGAATGACGGCTTGAGGACTGGAATATCCCATCCAACCGAATCTTAACGAATCGTTGATAGGCCGGATGGTCGCCGCAGCCTGCGGCATCGTTGAGGATTTCCCGCCGTGGCCGCGATCGATGCGCCATCCGCACCAACCCTCCCCACAGCCATGATCGCGCGGCTGCGATCGATGCTGGGTGATTTGCTTGCCGGCTCCGGCGAGGCGTCGGTGACGAGACGGCTGGCCGGCACGATTTTCATCATCCGCGTCGTCAGCGCCGCACTGGCCTACCTTTCGCAGATCCTGCTGGCGCGCTGGATGGGCGGCTCGGATTACGGCGTCTATGTCTACGTCTGGACCTGGGTGCTGCTGCTCGGCAGCATGATGGATTTCGGCATCTCGGCGTCGGCGCAAAAAATCATTCCGGAATATCGCACCCGCGGCGAACATGCGCTGCTGCGCGGTTTCCTTTCCGGCAGCCGCTGGATGACGTTGATCGCCTCCGCCGTCGTCTCGGTTCTGCTGGCGGCTGTCGTGAAAGCGCTGTCGCCGTGGATCGGCGCAAGCGAGGTCGTTCCGCTTTACATCGGCTGCATCACGCTGCCGGCCTTCGTGGTCGCCAATACCCAGGACGGCATCGCGCGCTCGCATGACTGGATGCGCCTCGGATTGATGCCGCAATTCATCGTGCGCCAGTCGCTGATCATCGGATTGACCGCCGGCGCTTTCGCGCTCGGTTTCCACCTTGGCGCGACCGCTGCGATGCTCGCCAGCGCGGCAGCGGTGTGGATCTCCATGATCGGGCAGATGATCGTGCTGAACCGCCGCCTCGACAGCCATGTCGAGCCCGGCGCCAAAGCCTACGATTTCCGCGGATGGCTCGCGATCTCGCTGCCGATCCTGATGGTAGAGGGATTCTATCTGCTATTGTCCTACACCGACGTGCTGGTGCTGCAGCAATTTCGTTCCTCGGCCGAAGTCGGCGTCTATTTCGCCGTGGTCAAGACGCTGGCGCTGGTGTCGTTCATTCACTATGCGATGTCCGCGACGACGGCGCATCGTTTTGCCGAATATCACGCCCTCGGCGACAACGCCCGGCTGTCGGCCTACGTCGCGCATGCGATCAAATGGACGTTCTGGCCGTCACTCGCCGCCACCATTTTGCTGCTGGCCCTGGGCAAGCCGCTCTTGTGGCTGTTCGGACCGCAATTCGTCGTCGGTTACGAAATCATGTTCATCGCCGCCATCGGCCTCGTGGTGCGCTCCGCGATCGGTCCGGTGGAGCGCCTGCTCAACATGCTCGGGCATCAGCACATCTGCGCGCTGGCCTATGCGCTGTCCTTTGTCATGAACGTGGTGCTCTGCATTGCGCTGGTGCCGCGCTTCGGCGGCCATGGCGCCGCGGCCGCGACCTCGATGTCGCTGACATTCGAAACCGTACTGCTGTTCTGGATCGTGCGCCAGCGGCTCGGCCTGCACGTGCTGGCGTTCGGCAACCGCGCGGTCTAGTTCAGCGTCATCACCCGCGAAAGCGGGGCATCTGCGCCCTACTCCGCAGTCCAGCCGCCGTCGATCGAGAGGTTGGCGCCGGTGATCTGTGCCGCGTCGTCGCCGCAGAGGAACAGCGCCAGTGCCGCAACCTGCTCGGAGGTGACGAACTCCTTGGTCGGCTGCGCTTCGAGCAGAACGTCGCGGATGACCTGCTCCTTGGTCATGTTGCGCGCCTTCATGGTGTCGGGGATCTGATGCTCGACCAGCGGCGTCCAGACATAGCCGGGACTGATGCAGTTGCAGGTGATCTTGAAGGTCGCAAGCTCCAGCGCCACGGTCTTGGTGAGGCCGGCGATGCCGTGCTTGGCCGACACATAGGCCGACTTGAATGGCGAGGCCACCAGCGAATGCGCCGAGGCGGTATTGATGATGCGGCCCCAGCCGCGCTTCTTCATGCCGGGCACCGCGGCGCGGATGCCGTGAAACGCCGACGACAGGTTGATCGCGATGATGGCGTCCCATTTCTCGATCGGGAATTCCTCGATCGGCGACACGAACTGGATGCCGGCATTGTTGACGAGAACGTCGACCGACCCGAAGGTCTTTTCCCCGAACGCGATCATGCCGGCGATCTCCGCGGGCTTGGTCATGTCGGCCGGCGAATGGACCGCCTTGACCTTGAAGTCGCTCTCGATGGCGGCGCGCTCCCTCTCGATGTCGGCGGGGGCGCCCATGCCATTGATGACGATATTGGCGCCGGCGCCGGCAAAGGCGCGCGCATACGCCAATCCGATGCCGCTGGTCGAACCGGTCACCACCGCGGTCTTGCCTGTCAACGTACCCATTTCATCTACTCCTGTTTGCCATCGAGGGTTCGGAGCATGATCCGACCAGATTGAATCGGATCATGCTCCCGTCTGTTGTTTTGACGCGTTTTGCCGACGCGCTTTCGCTCGAAAACGCTCTAGGTGCCATCCCCGGTGAGATCGTAAGTCATCATGGTTTCGCCGGTCTGCGGCCGTTCGAGCCATTCGGTGTGGCGCATCGACAGATGAACGTCGCGCTCGCCCGCGCCCCAATGTTCGACCATGCCGACGCGCGAGAAATCGTAATCCTTGGAGGACAATTCGTAATTCTTGCTGCGATAGATCAGGTGCACCACGGTGACCGTATTTTCCTTGGTGACATTGCGCAGGACTTCGACCGCCGGATCGTTCTTCAACTCCTCGGGCAGCTTGCCGATCAGGTCGCGCAGCGCCTTGCGGGCATTGTGGATCTGCTTGTTCTTGTCGGTGTTCATCCGGGTGCGGCTGGAAAAGCGAATGTCCTTTTCACGTTCGGCCGCTTCAATCAGCGAGATCGGCAAAGGGCCCCGCGCGCTGAACAGGTCGATCTGGAAGATCAAAAGCGCGTTGGTTATGTCTTTATCCAGCACGTAATCGAGCGGCGTGTTGGAGGCGATGCCGCCGTCCCAATAGTGCTCGCCGTCGATGACGATGGATGGAAAGCCCGGCGGCAGCGCACCGGAGGCCATGATGTGTTCCGGCTCGATCTTCTTGCCCAGCTTTTTGAATTCGAAATTATCGAAATATGTGAAGTTCCCCGACGTCACGCCGACCGCGCCGACGCTGAGCCGGGTCTTGAGATCGTTGATCCGGTCGAAATCCACCAGATGCTCCAGCGTCGCGCGAAGCGGCCCGGTATCGTAATAGCTCTGGGACTCCGGGCTGCCCTGCGGCCACAGCGGCGCCGGCGGGAAGCGCGGCGTGAAGAAGCCGGGCACGCCGAAGGTTGCAATCATGGCGGCGCTGGCCTCGTTAAAAAAGGAACGACCGCGGTCATCGGAGGTGATGGGACTCCAGGGTACCGGCGCTGAAACCATCTCCCAGAATTCCTTGAGCCGCTGGATCCGCCTTTCAGGCGGGTTACCGGCGATGATCGCAGCATTGATGGCGCCAATCGAGATGCCGGCAACCCAGTCCGGCTCGAAATCATGGTGACACAGCGCTTGATAGGCGCCGGCCTGGTAGGAGCCGAGCGCGCCGCCCCCCTGCAGCACGAGCACGCGTTGGGCCCTCGCGGGTGACTGCGCCGGCGCTGGATTGGAGGTATCCATCATGACCATCGATCGAAAAATCAAAAAGCAATTGTACCGTGGCGTCAGTTGGCGATGGCGTCAATCAGGGAGAGGCATCAAAGCGGATCACGCCGAAGTCATCGCTTGTCCGCTGATGCAAGAATGAGCGTCCAGAACACCTTGTACTTGGTGTTCGGAGCATAGCTCGCCGCAATGCCTAAATTTGTGACACCGCTATTGAGCATATTTTCCCGGTGTGGGGGCGAATCGCGCCAGCCCGAAAATGCCTCAGCCAGGGTGTGGTAGCCGGCGGACACATTTTCCACCGCGACACTCGCAGGATATCCCGCCGCATTCAGGCGCCGCGCCAGCGGGGCTTTGACGTCATGATCGAGCTTGTTGCGGTTGGCCATCGTCTGCGACTGTGCTTCGGCAAGCTTCATCAGCTCGGGGTCGACCACCACCGCGCCTAGGCCGTTGTTCTGCCGATAGAGCGAGATCATCGACGCCGCGGCCTGGGGATCGAGCCTGGCGCCGCTATTGGCCATGCTGAGATACATTGCCGGCTGCTCGGTCGATGGCGCATCCGCCGCGCAGCCGCCCAGCGCCAGCAGCCCGATCATGGCGATCATCGCCCGTATCATTCGAATCCCCCGGTTCGGTCGCGTTATTGCATACCAACCGTGGCTGAATGGTGAACGGGGACTCGAATTCGAACGTCATTCCGGGGCGCGCAGCGAACCCGGAATCTGCGGATGTTCGTCGTGGGGTTCCCCGATGTGCAATTGCACATCTGAGGTTCACGCACACGCGCCCCGGAATGACAAGTGGGCCTAATCCTGAGCGGCGAAAATCCGGTAACGGCGGGGCTGCAGTCCGACAATATCGCCGGTTCGAAGCTCCCGATCCCGCGGCGCGTCGATTTCGATCACGGTCTTGTCCGCGGACAAGGCGACTTCGGCGCGCTGGACCGGGCCGAACGTCCTGACCCGCTGCACCGCGCCTTCGAATGCGCCACTGCCGGGCGGCCCGACCTGCATATCATGACGGCGGACAAACAATTTCGAGGCGCCGGCAGATGCGCCGTTCACCGCGAGATTGAGCGCCTTGCCGCCGAGCCGCACCCCGCCGTCGCCAACATCCACCGGCAACACGATCAATTCGCCGATGAAGCCGTGCACGAACGCCGTTGCCGGATGATCATAGACCTCGCCGGGCGTGCCGATCTGCTCGATGCGGCCCTTGTCCATCACCACCACCCGGTTTGCCACTTCGAGCGCCTCTTCCTGGTCGTGGGTGACGAAGATCGAGGTCATATTGATTTCGGAATGCAGCGAGCGCAGCCATTGCCGCAATTCCTTGCGAACCTTGGCGTCGAGCGCGCCGAACGGCTCGTCGAGCAACAGGATGCGGGGCTCGATCGCCAGCGCCCGTGCCAGCGCGATGCGCTGGCGCTGGCCACCGGACAACTGGCTCGGATAGCGGTCCGAAAGCCAGTCGAGCTGCACCAGATCCAGCAATTCCTTGACGCGGGCGCGGATGCGCGCTTCGTTTTTGCGCACCGCGCGCGGCTGCACCCGCAGGCCGAACGCGACGTTTTCGAACACCGTCATGTGGCGGAACAGCGCGTAATGCTGGAACACGAATCCGACATCGCGCTCGCCGGCACCGCGGGCGAGCGCGTCTTCACCATCGAACGTCACCTCGCCGTAATCCGGCCAGTCGAGGCCGGCGATGATCCGCAGCAGCGTGGTCTTGCCCGAGCCGGACGGCCCCAGCAGCGCCAGCAATTCGCCGTTGGCGACCTTCAGGTCGACACCATCAAGGGCGGTAAACGCGCCGAATTTCTTTACGATATTCCTGACTTCAATCGTCACGGGAATGTTGCCCTTCGTCCAGATGCCGTTCGAGAATGGTTTTCGCCACCAGCGTGATCAACGCCAGCATCGCCAGCAACGAGGCGATCGCGAACGCCGCCACGAACTGATATTCATTGTAGAGGATCTCAACCTGCAGCGGCATGGTGTTGGTTTCGCCGCGAATATGTCCCGATACCACCGACACCGCACCGAATTCACCCATCGCCCGCGCATTGCACAGCAGCACGCCGTACAGCACGCCCCATTTGATATTCGGCAAGGTGACGCGGAAGAAGGTCTGCAATCCCGATGCGCCCAGCGAGACCGCGGCCTCTTCCTCCTGCGTGCCCTGTTCCTGCATCAGCGGAATCAGCGCACGCGCGACGAACGGAAATGTCACGAACACGGTTGCGAGCGTAATGCCCGGCACTGCGAACAGCACATGGAGGTTATGGCTTTGCAGCCATGGCCCCCAATAGCCTTGCGCGCCGAACAGCAGCACGAAGACAAGCCCGGCAATCACCGGGCTGACCGAGAACGGCAGATCGATCAGCGAGATCAGCAAGGTCTTGCCGCGAAAATCGAATTTGGCGATCGCCCAGGCCGCGACCAGCCCGAACACCAGATTGAGGCCGACCGAAATCGCCGCGACCCAAAGCGTCAGCCGGATCGCGGACAGCGCTTCCGGGTCGGACAGCGCGGAGAAATAGGCGCCGATCCCTTTGGAAAAGGCCTGTGCAAACACCACGACCAGCGGCAGCACGACAAACACCGTGAGAAACACCAGCGCCATCGCAATGATGACCAGCCGGATCGGTCCGGGCTCGGTGCGCAAATCGTTCCGCGCCGAGACCAGCGAGATTGGTGGCGCGGACGTCTCAACGGCGACGGTCCGCTCCCTCTCCCGTGGGGAGAGGGTTGGGGTGAGGGGGTACGGTCTATCGATAGTCCGTACCCCCTCACCCGGATCGCCAAGGCGATCCGACCTCTCCCTAAGGGAGAGGTGAACCCAACTCGTCGCCGCGGCATTTTCAAGCGTCATGGACGATCTCTAATGCGCGGGAATGCGGGTTTGCGCAAAGCGCTGCAGACGATTGACCGCGAAGATGACCAGGAATGACGCCACCAGCATCACGACGGCGATCGCGGTAGCATCGGCATAGCGAAACTCCGAGAGCCGGATCACGATCAGGAGCGGCGCGATCTCGGATACGTTCGGCAGATTGCCGGCGATGAAGATCACCGAACCGTATTCGCCGACGGCGCGGGCGAACGCCAGCGCAAATCCGGTCAACAGCGCCGGGATCAAGCTCGGCAGGATCACTCTGGAGACCGTATGCCAGCGGCTGGCGCCGAGACTGGCGGCGGCTTCCTCGATCTCGACGTCAAGGTCGATCAGCACCGGCTGAACCGTCCGCACCACGAACGGGATGCCGATGAAGATCATCGCCACAAAAATGCCGACCGGCGTGAACGCCACCTTGATGCCGAGTTCGGCAAGCGGCGCGCCGAGCCAGCCGTTCTGCGCGAACAACGATGTCAACGCGACACCGGCGACCGCGGTGGGCAACGCAAATGGCACGTCGACGATGGCGTCGAACAGCCGGCGGCCCGGGAAGCGATAGCGAACCAGCGCCCAGACAATGATCGTTCCCATCACGAGATTGACCGACGCGGCGGCAAAGGCGAGGCCGAACGAAACCTTCAGGGCATGCAGGGTGCGGCGGCTGGTGACGATAGCACACAACTGGTCGAAGCTCAGTTCGAATGTCTTGAGGAACAGGCCCGCGAGCGGGATCAGGATGATGATCGAGAGCCACGTCAGCGTCAGTCCCATGGTGAGACCGAACCCCGGCAATGTGCTGCGTCGCGCCGCCTTTTCGCTCACGATGTCCCCTGCCTGCCCGCGGTCAAATCAGTTCTTGTAGATCTGGTCGAAGATGCCGCCTTCGCTGAAGTGTTCCTTCTGCGCCCTGGCCCAGCCGCCGACGACGTCGTCGACCGTGAACAATTCGACTTTGGCAAACGAGTTTTCATATTCCTTGGCGATCTCGGGATCGCGCGGACGATAGGAATTCCGCGCGGCAATTTCCTGCCCCTCCTTCGAATACCAGTATCTCAGATAGGCCTCGGCCACCGCGCGCGTACCTTTCCTGTCCGCGACCGTATCGACCACAGACAGCGGCGGCTCCGCCAGGATGGACAGCGACGGCGACACGATTTCGAACTTGTCCTTGCCGAATTCGCGCAGGGCGAGAAATGCCTCGTTTTCCCATGCCAACAGCACGTCGCCGACGCCGCGCTCGACGAAGGTGACGGTCGCGCCGCGCGCACCGGTGTCCAGCACCGGTACGTTGTTGTAGAGGTCGCCGACAAACTGCTTTGCCTTGTCGGCGGAGCCGAATTTTTTCAGCGCGTAGCCCCATGCGGCGAGGTAATTCCAGCGCGCGCCGCCGGAGGTTTTCGGATTCGGCGTGACCACGCCGACGCCGGGCTTGATCAGATCGTCCCAATCCCTGATGCCCTTGGGATTGCCCTTGCGCACCAGGAACACGATCGTCGAGGTATAGGGCGAGGCATTCAGCGGCAGGCGCTTCTGCCAGTCGGCGGCGATCAGGCCCTTGGCGGCGATGGCATCGATATCATAGGCAAGCGCGAGCGAGACCACGTCGGCCTGCAGGCCGTCGATCACCCCGCGCGCCTGCGAGCCGGAGCCGCCGTGCGATTGCTTGATCTCGACGCTCTTGCCGGTTTCCTTTTGATAGTTCGCGGCGAACGCCTTGTTGAAATCCGCATAGAGCTCGCGGGTCGGATCGTAGGACGCGTTGAGCAGCGTCACGTCGGCGGCAAACGCCGAACTTGCCCACAACAGGCCGGCGACGATCGGCAAAATACGACGGACCATCCCGGTCTCCATTCGCTCCGGCGACAGCATGGTCATCGCGAGCCTGTCGACATAACTCGCGACCGGGCGCCCCCAAGTCAACGAAACAGCATTTCATTGTTGGCGGCACAGCAGCGTCGTTGTGCTACCAAGACCCGGCCTCGCGAAGATCTGATCCTACGACGACTTGACGGTGTGGATGCCGCATTCGGTCTTGGGCCTGCCGCGCCAGCGGCCCGCGCGCGCGTCTTCATCGGGAGAGGTCCGGCTCGTGCAGGGCATGCATCCGACCGACAGATAGCCGGTCGCCACCAGCGGATGCGGCGGCAGCTTTGCAAGCGTGTATATCGCCGCGATCTCTTCGCGGGAGACGTTGGCGAACGGATTGAATTTCAGCCTGGCGCCGTCGTCCTCGACCACGGGAATCACGGCGCGGGCGCCACCCTGGAAACGTTTGCGGCCGTTGACCCATGCATCGAACGGCGCCAGCGCGCGTGCCAAGGGCTCGACTTTCCGGATCCGGCAGCAGGCGTCGGGATCGGAAAACCACAATTCGCGATCCGGATCCTCGCGCGACAGCGTCGCTTCCAGCGGCTGGATGGAACGGACATCGCGCAGGCCCAGCGTCGCGATCAGAGTATCGCGATAGGCGAGCGTCTCCTCGAACAGCCATCCGGTATCGAGAAAGATCACCGGAATCGCCGGATCGACGTCGGCCATCACCTTGAGCAGCGCGGCCAATTCGGTGCCGAATGATGAAACGACTGCCAGATGCTCCCGGCCGACGGCCTGCAGCGCCGCCGCGATCACATCCGCGGGCGATGCGGTGCGCAGCGCGCGATCGAGCTCCTGCGCCGGCGGCAAATCCGGCAAGCGAGCTTTCCGCTCCGGTAACACCTGGTGGGCAGAAGCGGTCACTGGCTGGCACTCTCCGAATGGCGCAACTGCATGCGCCGGTGAAGCGCGGTGAGGCGGCCATCGCCGGTCGGCTGATAGAACACCGAGTAGCGCTTCGCGGTATTGGTGAACGCCTCCGCGTCGCTTTCCTTTTTCACTTCGAATGCATCGAATCCGGCACGCAGCATGAATACGAACTGGTCGCGCAAGACCTGCCCGGTGGCGCGCAATTCGCCGCGAAAACCGTAACGCTCCCGCAGCAGCCGCGCCTGGCTGTAGGCGCGGCCGTCGCGGAAGGTCGGAAACACCAGGGCGACCACCGCGAGCCGGTCGAGATAGGGCACGAGATCATCGACGTCGCGGTTGTTCGGCCAGATCACGCCGGTCCTGCCGACCCGGCGCGACAGCGCCTCGGCATCGCCAAGAAAGCGCGCGGCCGAAATCAGGATCGCGCCGCCGTCCGGAAGCGGATCGTCGTCCGCGACGTGGACGAACGCATCACCGGTGATTTTTCCGCTCTTAACGAGTGGCATAGACCCGCTCCCTGAATGGTTCGACGCCAAGCCGCTTGACCGCGTCGATGAAAAGTTCGTCCGGACGCTCCCGAAGCGCCAGATAGGCCTCGACAATGTCCTCGACCACGTCGGCGACCTCGCCATAGGGCACGGCGGGGCCGATCAAGGTGCCGACCACGGCATTCTCGTCGGCCCGGCCGCCGATCGTGATCTGGTAGAATTCCTCGCCGTTCTTCTCGACGCCGAGAATGCCGATGTGGCCGACATGATGATGGCCGCAGGCATTGATGCAGCCGGAAATATTGACATGCAGCCGTCCAATCAGGTTGGCGGTGTCGTGATTGGCGAAGCGCCGCGTCAGCTCCTGCGCGATCGGGATCGAGCGCGCATTGGCGAGCGAACAATAGTCCAGCCCCGGGCAGGCGATGATGTCGGAGACCAGATTGATGTTCGGCGTCGCGACGCCGATCTTGTCAAGCGCCCGCCACAGCGCCGGCAGGTCGCGTCTTGCGACATGGGGCAGCGCCAGGTTCTGTTCATGGCCGACGCGAATTTCACCGAAGGAATATTTGTCGGCGAGGTCGGCAATCGCGTCCATCTGCTCGGCGGTGGCATCGCCTGGCGGCCCGCCCACCGGCTTCAGCGACAGCGTCACGATCGCATAGCCCGGTACCTTGTGAGGCGCGACCGAATTCTTGCGCCACGCCTCGAAATGCGGATCGTGCGCCGCCTTCTTCAATTCGTCCGGCATATGCGGCAGTTTTTCATAGGTCGGATAGGTGAAGCGCGAACGGATTTCCTCGACCACCGCGTCGTCCAGCGTCAGCGCGCTGTCGCCCATCTGCAGCCATTCGTCCTCGACTTCCTGCGCGAATTTCTCGATGCCGAGCTCGTGCACCAGGATCTTGATGCGGGCCTTGTAGATGTTGTCGCGGCGGCCATACTGATTGTAGACGCGCAGAATGGCTTCGACATAGCTCAACAGATCACGGCCCGGCACGAACGACTTGATGGTCTTGGCGATGAATGGCGTGCGGCCAAGCCCGCCGCCGACCAGCACCTCGAATCCGGTCTCGCCTTCGGCGTTCTTGTGCAGGCGCAGGCCGATATCGTGAACCTTGATCGCGGCGCGATCGTGCTCCGAGGCGGTAATCGCGAATTTGAACTTGCGCGGCAGGAACGAGAACTCCGGATGCAGCGTGGTGTATTGGCGCAACAGCTCCGACCAGATCCGGGGATCCTCGACCTCGCCGGGCGCCACACCTGCCCATTGGTCCGAGGTGACGTTACGGGTGTTGTTGCCTGACGTCTGCATGGCATGGATGCCGACCTCGGCGAGATCCGACAGCGCATCCGGCAATTCAGCGAGCTTGATCCAGTTGTACTGGATATTCTGTCGCGTGGTGAAGTGCCCGTAGCCGCGATCGTAGCGGCGCGCCACATGCGCCAGCCGCCGCAATTGCTCCGACGACAGCGTTCCGTAGGGAATCGCTACGCGAAACATGTAGGCGTGCAGTTGCAGATAAACGCCGTTCTGCAGCCGCAACATCTTGAATTCGTCCTCGGTGAGTTCGCCGGACAGCCGGCGTTTCACCTGGTCGCGAAATTCTGAAACACGTTCGTTGATGAGCGTGCGGTCGAGTTCGTCATATGCATACATGAGCCGATAGCCTTATGCCGGGACCGGAAGATCGATGGTGACGCCTTCCGACCGGATATGTTCGCGCAAATTGCCGGGCTTGATCGCCCCGGTATCCTTGACTTCGACCGGAGCGATATAGGCGCCGACCGCGCCGACATCGTCGGCCTCCGCTTCGCTGAGCAACGCCCGCGCTTCATCGGAGGTGCGGACGATCGCCGCGTCCGACAAATCTGCCGACCAGCCCTGCTGGGCAGTGCGGTAGATCACGACACCGTCCCAGGTGCGGTTGGCCGTCACCATGGACGGGCCGGTGATCCTGATTTTTTTCTGTTCGAGCGGGGAGGTCATTCGGCAGCTTCCAAAATTCCGGTGATGACGTGATTGAGGTTCGAATGGCGCCATGGCGCGGAATGCGCGACGACGTCGCCGATCACGAGGATCGCAGGACCGCCATCGACCTGGCCGATCAGCGCCGGCAATTCATCGAGGGTTCCGACCACCGCCCGGGCGTCGGGCCGCGTCACCCGCGCGAATACCCCGACCGGCGTTTGCGGCGAGCGCCCGGCCGCCAACAGGCCGGCTCGCACCGACGGCGCCGCGGTCATTCCCATATAGACCACCACCGTCATCTTCTCGTCCGTCAGCGTCGACCAATCGACGGCCTCCGTGTCCTTGGCCTTGTGCGCGGTGAGGAACGTGATGCGCAGCGCCTCATGCCGGAAAGTCAGCGGCACCTCGAATTGCGCGGCGGCGCCAAGCCCGGCGCTAATTCCCGGCACGATCGAATAGGCAATGCCGGCCTCGCGCAGCGCTTCGACTTCCTCGCCGCCGCGGCCAAACACAAAGGGATCGCCGCCCTTGAGACGTACCGCGCGCTGTCCTGACCTTGCCGCTTCGATCAAAAGCCGGTTGATCACCCGCTGGCCGATGCCGGGCTTCCCGACGCGGCGGCCGACCGGCACCCGCGACGCATCGCGGCGCGCGCGATCGAGAATTTCAGGCGAGACCAGTTCATCGTAAAACACCACGTCGGCGTCCTGCAGGGCGCGCAACGCCTTGACGGTCAGCAAATCCGGATCGCCCGGACCGGCGCCGACCAGCGTCACCCGGCCCTCCGCCTGGCCTGACGCCTGCGCGCCGGCGAAAGCGGATGGATCGGGAATATTCTTCAGTGCGGCGTCGGCTTCGTCGCTGCGCCCGGCGAGCACCAGCGCGCCGATCGGACCATCGATCACGCGCTCCCAGAAGCGACGGCGCAAGGGCATCTCCGCAATGCGGGTGTGGAGCTGTTTGCGCCAGCGGCCGATGAAGGTCGCGAGATCGCCGATCCGTGCCGGCAGCATCGCTTCGATGCGCTCGCGTACGCGGCGCGCCACCACCGGCGACGCTCCGCCGGTGCCGACCGCCACCACCACGTCACCGCGGTCGACGATCGCAGGAAAGATGAAGGTCGAATGCGTCAGGTCGTCCATCACATTGACCGGCAGGCCGACCGCCTTTGCCCGCAACGACATCGCAATTCCAATGTCGCCGACTCCTGCGCAAAAAATCGCAATCACACCGCCGAGATCGGCCGCCAAGGGATCGCCTTCGGCAAACTCGATCCGGGCCGCGTCGGCGGGCTCTAGTCCAGCGACATCATGACGGCCATCGGTCGCGAACCAGCGAACGCGCGCGCCGGCCGCGGCCAGCAAGCGCAATTTCGCCCGCGCCAGATCGCCGGCTCCGACGAGCAGCACAGGACCGGTTTGCAGATCGAGAAATACCGGCAGAAATCGCATACGATGCTCGCTTCCCCAACTTACGGGGTTGACTGGAATTATTTTCTATATATGTCTCATTCAGCGCGCGCAAAGAGAAAATTGTTTCTTCTCTATTGCGTTGCAACTATAGAATTTTCACCTTCAAAGGCCAAGGGCCAGAGATGCATCTTCCCGACAACGACCAAGCTATAGACCAGTTGCGTCGCGCGGCTCCGACCGGCGGATTTACGGCCGAGCAAATACCGGCTGATAGTCTTTCCCTTGTGCCCCCGACAGGTCCCGCCATGGATCATTTGGACGCCCTTGAGGCCCAGAGCATCTACATCTTCAGGGAAGCCTTCGCGCGGCTGAAGAAGCTGGCGCTGTTGTGGTCGCTCGGCAAGGATTCCAATGTGATGATCTGGCTGGCGCGCAAGGCCTTCTTCGGCCGCGTGCCGTTCCCTGCCTTGCATGTCGATACCGGCAAGAAGTTTCCGGAGATGTATGCGTTCCGCGATCGCTACGGCAAGGAATGGGAGCTCGATCTGAAGATCGAACCCTGCCCGCCGCTGGAGAGCGTTGATCCGACCTTGCCGCCGGCCGCCCGGTCCGCGGCGCGCAAGACCGAAGGATTGAAACTGGCGCTCGCCAAATATGGTTTCGACGGATTGATCGCCGGCATTCGCCGCGACGAAGAGGCCACCCGCGCCAAGGAGCGTGTGTTCTCGCCGCGCGGCACCGAGGGCGGATGGGACGTGCGCGACCAGCCGCCGGAATTCTGGGACCAGTTCAACGCCTCGCCGCCGCCCGGCGCGCACCTGCGCATTCATCCGATCCTGCATTGGACCGAAGCCGACATCTGGGCCTATACCAAGCGCGAAAACATCCCGATCATCCCGCTCTATCTGACGCGCAACGGCAAGCGCTACCGCTCGCTGGGCGACGCCGACATCACCCATCCAGTGCCATCGACCGCATCGAATATCGAGGAGATCCTGATCGAGCTTGACAGCACCAAGGTGCCGGAGCGCTCCGGGCGCGCGCTCGATCACGAAACCGAAGACGCCTTCGAGCGGCTGCGCGTCGCCGGCTATCTCTAACGAATCCTGAGTTGAGTGCTTCGATGAACATGATTGTCCCCACAGCGATATCAGCGACGCCCAACGGCACCACGCGTCCGCAGGTTCGCATCGTCATCGTCGGCCACGTCGATCACGGCAAGTCCACCCTGGTCGGGCGCCTGCTGCACGAGACCGGCAGCCTGCCCGAGGGCAAGCTGGAAATGCTCAAAGCCGTCAGCGCGCGGCGCGGCATGCCGTTCGAATGGTCGTTCCTGCTCGACGCACTGCAGACCGAACGCGACCAGGGCATCACCATCGACACCACACAGATTCGCTTCCGTACCAGGTCCCGCGACGTCGTGCTGATCGACGCGCCGGGCCACGCCGAGTTCCTGCGCAACATGATCACCGGCGCCTCGCAGGCGGATGGCGCGGTGCTGATCATCGATGCGCTGGAGGGCGTGCGCGACCAGACCCGGCGTCACGGCTATCTGCTGCATCTTCTTGGCGTCAAACAGGTCGCCGTTGTCGTCAACAAGATGGACCGGGTCGATTTCAGCGCGGCACGATTCAACGAAATCAGCGACGAGATTTCCGCGCATCTGACCGGCCTCGGCGTCACCCCGGCGGCGGTGATCCCGATTTCGGCGCGCGATGGCGACGGGGTTGCCGCGCGCACGCCGAAAATCCAGTGGTATGGCGGCCCGACCGTGGTCGAGGCGCTCGATGCGCTGGAGCCGGCCCGGCCGCTGGAACAGCTTGCGCTGCGGTTGCCGGTGCAGGCGATCTACAAATTCGACGACCGCCGCATTGTCGCAGGCCGCATCGAATCCGGCGGCCTTGCCGCCGGCGACGAGATCGTCATCATGCCCGCGGGCAAGATCGCCAAGATCCGAACCGTCGAGGGCTGGCCGGCCACTCCGCTCAATGAGCCCCAAACCGCGGGTCGGTCGGTCGGCATCACGCTCGACCGCGAGCTGTTCCTCGAACGCGGCGATGTGATTGCCCATGCCGGAAGCAGCCCGCGCGATACGCGCCGGATCCGCGCGCGCATTTTCTGGCTGCACGACAAGCCGCTGGCGACCGACGCTTCCATTCTGGTTCGCCTCGGCACCAAGGAAACCCGCGCCACCGTGGTCGCGATCGAGAAAGCCGTCGATCCCGGCGAACTTTCGAGCGTGGAGACGAACTCAATCGCGCGCAACCATGTCGGCGAGATCGACATTTCGCTGGCCCAGTCGCTGGCGGCCAATTCCTACATCGACAATCCGCGCACCGGGCGTCTGGTGATCGAGGTCAACGGCCGCATTGCCGGCGGCGGACTGGTGCTGTCGGTCGACGCCGGACAACGCGGGCTTCCGATCGACATCGTGCCGGTGGAATCCGCATTGCGCCCCGACGAACGTTCGGCGCGCTACCGCCACAGCGGCGCGGTGATCTGGCTGACGGGCCTGCCGGGCTCCGGAAAATCGACGCTGGCGCGCGCGCTGGAACGCCGGCTGTTCAACAATGGCGGTTCGCCGGTGTTGCTGGACGGCGATACGCTGCGCGCCGGCCTCAACAGCGATCTCGGATTCTCCGCACAGCACCGCAGCGAAAACATTCGCCGGCTGGCCGAAGTTGCGGTTCATCTGGCGCGCAATGGCCACATCGCCATCGTCGCCGCGGTCTCGCCCTCGCGCGAGGACCGCGCCGCGGCGCGCCGCATCGCCGACACGGCGTTCCGCGAAATCTATGTCGCGACGCCCGCCGAAGTGTGCGAGAGCCGCGATCCCAAGGGCCATTACGCCAAGGCGCGGGCCGGGGCGCTGCACGCATTCACCGGCATCGGCAACGACTACCAGCCGCCGACCGAATGCGAATTGACGATCGACACCTCGACGCGCCCGGTCACCGAGGCGACCGACGAGATCGAGCGGATGCTGGCGGCAAGCGGCATTCTGTTCGACGAACTCGTCGACCTCGGCGCCAATATCTAGAGGGCCGTTACTTCCGATCGATCGGAACCGAAAAGGGCTCCAGGCCTGCGGTCGGGCGTTGTTTTGCGCAATCCGGGCCTGCGAAAGGCCTTCTCAGGGGCCCGGCTTTGGCGCTAAAAGGGGGCTGAACGCCGCCCCTCGCGGCGCTCTTTTGTTTTTGCCCGAAAACACCGTGTAACCGCCGCTTCCCGCGAGAGTTTTATCATGAATCGTATCGACGCCCACGGACTGAAGATCGCTCCCATTCTGTTCGATTTCATAGCCAAGGAAGCGACCCCCAAGACCGGGATTTCGCCCGACGCATTCTGGGCCGGGCTTGCCGCCGTCATTCGCGATCTCGCGCCCAAAAATCGCGACCTGCTCGCGGTGCGCGACGCCTTGCAGGCGAAAATCGACGGCTGGCACCGCGCCCACAAGGGCAAGCCGTTCGACATGAATGCGTACACGGCGTTTTTGAGGGAGATCGGCTATTTGCTGCCGGAGCCGGCAACCCACAAGGTCGAGACCGCGAACGTCGATGACGAAATCGGCAAGATCTGCGGACCGCAGCTGGTGGTGCCGCTCACCAATGCGCGCTACGCCCTGAATGCCGCCAATGCGCGCTGGGGCAGCCTTTACGACGCATTTTATGGCACCGACGCAATCCCGCACGAAGCCGGCGAAGGCGGCAAGGGTTACAACAAGACCCGCGGCGACAAGGTGATCGCGAAAGCAAAGGCCTTTCTGGATGCTGCCGCGCCGCTGGCGACCGGAAGCCACACCGACGTGACCTCCTACGGCGTCATGTCAGGCAAGCTCGCCGCCAAGCTCAAGAGCGGCAATGCCACCGCGCTGAAATCAAACGAGCAGTTCGCCGGCTATCGGGGCGATCCCGCCGCCCCGACCGCGATCCTGCTGGTCAACAACGGCATGCATATCGAGATCAAAATCGATCGCAGCCACAGCATCGGCAAGGACGATCCGGCCGGCGTCGCCGATATGATCCTGGAATCGGCGGTCAGCACCATTCTCGACATGGAAGACAGCGTCGCGGCGGTTGATGCCGAAGACAAGGTGTTGATCTACCGCAATACGCTCGGTCTGATGAACGGCACGCTATCGGCCGACTTCGAGAAGGGCGGCAAGACACTTACGCGCGCGCTCAATCCCGACCGCATCTACCAAACGCCGGACGGCAAAGAGCTCAAGCTGCACGGCCGCAGCCTGTTGCTGATGCGCAATGTCGGCCACCACATGTTCACCGACGCCGTGCTCGACCCCAGCGGCGAAGAAATCCCGGAAGGCATCCTCGACGCCGCCGTCGCCGGCCTGCTTGCGATCCACGATCTCAAGGGCACGTCGAAAACCCGCAACAGCCGGACCGGCTCGGTCTATATCGTCAAGCCGAAGATGCACGGCCCCGATGAGGTCGCGCTGACCTGCGAGCTGTTCGGCCGGGTCGAGAAGATGCTGTCGCTGCCGGAAAATACCCTGAAGGTCGGCATCATGGACGAGGAGCGCCGCACCACGGTCAACCTCAAGGCCTGCATCCAGAATGCATCAAGGCGCATCGTGTTCATCAACACCGGCTTCCTCGATCGCACCGGCGACGAGATCCATACCTCGATGGAAGCCGGCCCGATGATCCGCAAGAACGACATGAAGGCGCAGCCCTGGATCAAGGCCTATGAAGACTGGAACGTCGATGTCGGCCTGATCGACGGTCTGCCCGGCCATGCCCAGATCGGCAAGGGCATGTGGGCCGCCCCCGACAAGATGGCGGACATGCTGGCGCAGAAGATCGCGCACCCGCAAGCCGGCGCCACCACCGCCTGGGTGCCCTCGCCGACCGCGGCCACGCTGCACGCATTGCATTATCATCAGGTCAATGTGCAGGCGCGCCAGCAGGAACTGGCCAAGGCCGGCCCGCGCGCCAAACTGTCTGACATCCTCACCATCCCGGTATCGCAATCGAACTGGGCCCCCGACGACGTGAAGCAGGAAATCGACAACAATTGCCAGGGCATTCTGGGCTATGTGGTGCGATGGATCGATCAGGGCGTCGGCTGTTCGAAGGTGCCCGACATCCACGACGTTGGCTTGATGGAAGACCGCGCCACCTTGCGAATCTCGAGCCAGCATCTGGCGAACTGGCTGCATCAGGGCGTCATCACCAAGGAGCAGGTGATGGAGGCGCTGAAGCGCATGGCGATCGTGGTCGATGGGCAGAATAAAGGCGACCCGCTGTACCGGCCGATGGCGCCCGGTTTCGATGGCGTCGCTTTCAAGGCGGCCTGCGATCTCATCTTTAGGGGACGCGAGCAGCCAAACGGCTACACCGAGTTCATCCTGACCGCGCGGCGCCGGGAAGCCAAGGCAGCCGGCTGACTTCCCGCAGGAATATCGATGACGGGTTCGGGACGCTGAACTACGTCGCACAATCGAAAGCCCCGGCAAAATCGCCGGGGCTTTTTGTTGAGGCACTCATCATGCTCTAGAAAACCGCGATGTATTTCAGCAGCGAAATCACACCGAGCACGATCACTACGACGCGCGCGATTTGCTTGGCGCGGCCGTCGAGCGGCAGCATATTGATCAGATAGAGAATAAGGATAACGACGAGAAATGTGACCAGCGCGCTGATAAGCATTTTTGAATTCCCCTTGGGCATCGCCGACGGAGATAGTCCGCTGGCCGTTCTGCCGATCCCAACGCCTGCGCAAGCAGCCGGTTCCGGAACCGACACTTGGCGGCCATCGGAATCCAGGCGCTTTCCGGCGAAAGCCTGCCCCACACTTGATGCGGGGGTGGCCACAGGGTCGCGTGAAGAAAACGCGCCAAATAAAAAGGCAAAACTTCTCCTCCGTTCAATCGGAACGGAAACGGCCCTCGATGTCCGCTGGATTATTCAGACGCCACTATCGGCACACGTGCACGCAACGATTCCGAAGCGGGCGAGAAATTCAGCGACGCACCGCGTTTGTCAGCGACGCGGCCGGCGACCATCAGCCCGTCGGCCCCGGCAACGAGATCGCCCTTGCGAAGCGTGGGATCGTTCTCGATTTTGACCGGCGCGAGGCCGATCTGGTCCTTGCCGTTGCAGGTGCATCCCGCAACCAGCTCGTTACGGTAGCGAAAGGCGTTCGGCAGCTCCGAATAGGGCTTTCCGCTCTCGGTTGCGGCATTATCGATATTGCTGCCGTAGACGACTTTTGTTTCGCTGGCCGGGCAGAAATCGTTGCACGATGCGGCGCGGCTCTGGCCGCTGGATCCGCTGATGGGGAAATAGCGCCCGTCGCATGTGCGCACGCAATAGGCCTGCGAGCCGCCGGAATAGCCCGATCGTGAATGGACTCCGCTCTGCGGAGCCCGGGTGTCTCCCTCGTTCGCGAACGACAGGGGGACGGCAGGAGCCTGCGGTCGTGCACCGAAGGCGCCGAACAGCGCCGACAGAAAGTCTTCGGCTTGCGCCGCCGGAGCCAGGGCCGATGCGCACACTACCGCCGCCGCGCCCCATGTGATCAACCTGACCGATCTCCAACGCATGTTCACCGCCCGCGACGGGGGTTGTTAGCCTCAGTACAGCTGCGACATTGAAAGGTTCATGGCCTGACGGCCCGCAGCGCGTGTTGTCGCAATTGGACGCAGCGGCGCGGTGGCCGGGCGAACGGCGGTCGTTGCCCTTGCTTCGAGATGCGGCGCATTCTTCGCCAGCACCACGACCCTGGTGCCGACCTCGACGCGGCTGAACAGGTCGGCGACGTCCTCATTGGTCAGGCGGATGCAGCCGCTGGACACAAACTTGCCGATCGTCGAGGGATCGTTGGTGCCGTGAATGCGGTATTCGCTGGAGCCGAGATACATCGCGCGCGCGCCGAGCGGATTGCCGGGGCCACCCGCCATAAAGCGCGGCAGATAGGGCTGGCGCGCGATCATCTGCGCCGGCGGATGCCAATCCGGCCATTCCGCCTTGCGGGTGACGGTTTGCGTGCCGGACCAGGTAAAGCCCTCGCGGCCGACACCGACGCCATAGCGGATGGCGCGGTTCTGGCCGAGCACGTAATAGAGCGCGGTGTTGCCGGTATCGATGATCACGGTGCCGGGCGCTTCGCGGGTATCCAACGTAACGACGGTACGCCGCAGCCGCTCGGGCAGCACGCTGGAACTGCCATCGCCTTGATTGGTCGGCGCCGGTTCAGACGGCGCGACCGTCATATTATCGGACGGAAACAAGCCTTGCGGCGAAGGCGCATAGCCCAGAATCTGTGCGCTCGCCGCGCTGGAGAAGATGGCGGGCCCGACCAGCAACGTCCCGGCGAGGATCAGCGCGTTGGTCGTGCGCCATGATTGCCTGCGATCGGCTGTGGATCTCTGTGCCATGAGCCTGCCCCGTTCGGTGATGCGCATCGGATCGATGCTCTGCACCACCAACGCGGCTGCGCCCCCGCAGTTCCCGCTCGAACTCAGTAACAGACCGATGCTGTCAAGAAGGTCATCCTTCACCTTTCTGCGATGGAACTTTCGGCTGCGTAGCGGGTTTTTGCGCAGAGACCCCGGTTCGCGGCGCGCTCTCGGGACTGAAAGCCACATCCACCGTTGCAGGGAGTGAGAGCCGGTTGCGTGTCCTTCCCAATGAGCGTGCGCTTCCCGGCGCATCGGTCGGAACCCCGCTGCCGGACAGCAAGACCGACCTGCCGCCGGTCATTCGCCGCGCCGAGGTGGTGGCCTTCGTCCTGGTCGCGCTACTGGTCATCTGCGTGGTCGCCGTTCTCTATGTCGCGAAAGCTTTCTTCCTTCCGGTAGTGACGGCCTTCGTGGTCGGCACCATGCTGTCGCCGGCCGCAGGTTTTCTGGAGCGGCATCGGATTCCCCGCGCGGTGTCGGCGGTTCTGATCGTGACCGCGGTGGGCGCCGCAACCACTTTCATGATCGGTTTGATCTCCTCTCCGTTGGTGGAATGGAGCACACGGCTGCCGGAATTGGGCTCGATGCTGCGGGACAAGCTACACGTGTTCGATCGGCCGCTCGCGCTCTGGCATCAACTGCAGAGCATGCTGGGCGGATCCGACACGTTTTCAGCGGTACCCTTCGAGGTACCAAAAATCGATTGGGTGCAACCGACGTTCCAGTTCCTGTCGCCGACCTTTACCGAATTCCTGTTGTTCCTTGCGACGTTGGTGCTGTTCATCGCGAGCTGGAAAGACCTGCGGCGCACGTTGATCATGACATTCGCCGATCATGCTGCGCGGCTGCGGACTTTAAGGATTTTGAACGAGATCGAAGGACAGCTTGGCGGCTACCTGCTCACCGTGACAATGATCAATCTCGGGGTCGGTGCCGCGACCGGCATCATCTGCGCGGTCACCGGAATGCCCAATCCGGCCGGGCTCGGAGCGCTGGCCGCGACCTTGAATTTCTTTCCGATCATCGGCCCGGTTGCGATGTTCGTGATCCTGATGGGGGTCGGCGTGATCGCCTTCTCCACGATCAGCGCCGGGCTGATCGCACCACTGGCGTTTGTCGGGCTTACTTTTCTTGAGGGTCATTTTGTCACACCGACCATCATCGGCCGGCGGCTCGAGCTCAATGCACTGGCGGTGTTCATCGCGCTGGCGTTCTGGACCTGGTTATGGGGACCGATGGGCGGCTTCCTGTCGTCGCCGCTTTTGATCGTGGCCCTTATTCTCAAGGATCATCTTTTGCCGGTGGCTTCGCCGCAACTGCCGCCGGGCTGACCGGAACTTCCGCTGAAGCGAAACGTTTGTTCCATACATCATTTCAGTCATTTGGATATCTGGGAGCTTTTGATGTCGGGTACGGACGGCGAATTCGGAATCAAGAATCTGACGGATAAAGCGACCTATGAACGCCTTGAGAAGGATGTAGCAGCCGTGAAAAACGATATCTCAGCCTTGACCGAGCAGATCACCGACGCGCTCAACTCGTTTGCCGGCACCGCCGGCAAACAGGCGCGCCGCGGCTACAAGCAGGCGCGTGCCAATGTCGATTCGGCCGTGGATGATCTCTCGGAGCGCGGCGGCGCTGCGATGGACGCCGCCCAGGACGCCGCCAGTTCAATCGAAGAAGCGCTGGAGGACCTTGTCCAGCAGCGGCCGCTGGCGACCATCGGGCTCGCGCTCGGTCTTGGTTTCCTGATCGGCGCCGCGTGGCGCCGGTAACGACAGCCGTTCATTGCGAGAACCGACTTCGAACGGCGGCGCGAATGCGCCGTCATTTCGTTCAGCGGTGATATTTTTGAATTGAGGCGTCCATGTTTGCGCGAATGATCGATGATTTCAGGGATTCCATGGGCAGGGCGTTGCGGCAGACATCGCTCGCGGCAGCAGCGGCCTTGGCGCTGGGGATCACGCTATCGTTTCTCTGCGCCGCGGCCTTTGTCTACGTGCTTCAGCGTTATGGCCCGATCGAAGCCTGCCTGGCGGGCGCCGGCGTGTTCTTTGTCGTTACGCTGATCGCGGCCGGCTGTTACATGGCGCGCAAACGGCAGCTCAAGGCCCGCGCGGCGCAGACCCAGAAATCCACGCTTCAAACCGCATTGGCCGATCCGATGCTGGTCGCGACAGGCATTCAGATCGTGCGCGCAATCGGCGTGAAACGCCTGATCCCGCTTCTGGCGGTGGGTGGATTAGCGTTGGGATTTCTCGCGACCCGCGGTTCGTCGAGCGATCAAGCGCCGGCGGAATAATTTTCTTGAATTTGGAACGCTGCGCGCGGTACGCGCCACCTCTGCCATTGGGAGTCGGATCGCCTCGGCGATCCCGGTGAGGGGTTACAGCCAGACGATAGGTCTAAACCCCAACCAACCCTCCCGCAGGGAGAGGGAGCAGCCTTCCATCCATGCGACCGCCAAGCAGTTCAATCCAGATGATCGGATCTCAGGTCACGCAGCGGCCCGGCTCGAGATGCTTGGCGACCTCGGTCAACACGCTGACGACGGGCTCGCATGCCACCTTCCGATCGCCCGGTTTGGCGAACGAAGTGTCGCGGGCCGGGTGGGCGACCGGCACGCGAACCAGCACAGACGTATCCGAAAGACCGTCGAGCCGAAGCGAGATCGTCTGCGTCCGCCGCACCGATGCCGACACGCCGGCCGCGCGATCGGCCTTGGCTGCACGATTGATGCCGGCTCCGGCGGACAGCAAGGAAACCTGCAAAACAGGGGCTTGCGATACCCGGCCGAGATCGCGGCCGGAGGCCAATTGCACCGCGCCGAACGTCAGCGAGACGGCGGACGCACCCAGAATTCCCTTGAATAAGGCTTGCCTCGAGACCTGCGACATGTTGCGCCCGCCCTCGTTCATCGCCCCATGGCGATCTGGCAAATAACGCGACGGAACCCGCGAGGTTCTGAAAGTCGGTCATCACTTAACCGTGTATGAAAAAAGTTGGTGGCGGCGGGAACGACTCCCGGGGGCCGCGCGTCATCCCGCGAGCCGGTTACTCCCCCTGCCCCATTAACCGGCGACGTAGGGCGCGGCTGTGGTGATGCCAGCCGCGCCCTGCTTTTATGTTTTATGCAGAAATCAAAACTTGGTACGCGAACCGACCCCACTGATGGCGGCATGGCGCCGGCGCGCCTTGAAGCGCGCCGGGCTCATTTCAATAGAATGGGATCAGGAAGCCGCCGCGCGAGGCGCACGATTGCGCGAATTGCGCTGGAAGAACAACGCCTGGCTGGCGACGGCCGAGACCATCGCGGGCTGGAACGGCTTCGAGATCAGGAACGCCGGTTCGGGACGCTCGCCGGTGAGGAAGCGTTCGGGATAGGCCGTGATGAAGACCACCGGCACCTCGAAAATCCGCAACAGTTCGTTCACCGCGTCGAGACCGGAACTGCCGTCTGCAAGCTGGATATCGGCCAGGATCAGGCCCGGCTTCTTGTTCTTCGCCAGCGCGACGGCGTCGGAATGGGTGCGGGCAACGCCGATCACGTTATGGCCGAGGTTTCTCACCAGGCTTTCAAGATCCATCGCGATGAAGGTCTCGTCCTCGATGATCAACACATCGGTCGCGATCTCGGCCGCCATTTCCCGGCCCGCGGTATCGGCGAGCTTGCGGGTCTCGGCCACATCGGTCGCGAGAATGAACGCCACCTCTTCCTCCGAGAAGCCTTCCAGCGACAGCAGCAGGAAAGCCTGGCGCGGCAACGGGGTGATATTTGAAAGCCGGCGCTCGGAAGGCATCGGCAGGGTCGCCACATCGGAATCCTCGTTGAGCGAAACCGAATTCCAGATCTGCGTAAACAGCCGGAATAGCCCGGCGCGCGGGCCATGCTGTTCGTCGAGCAGAGACGGGTCCTGAAGCAGGGCTTCAAGCATGGCTCCGACATATGCGTCGCCCGACGCCTGGTTTCCCGTCAACGCGCGGGCATAGCGCCGCAATAGCGGTAGATGTTCGGCAACAAGCTGTGATCGGGACATCCCCACTCCATCATTGTCTTTTGGGTCAAAGTTCTTGGGTCAAAGCATCTCGACGGGGGCGACCCGGTTCCCCCTGACGTGCCTGTCTACGCCCGAGGCCGATAAAAGTTCCCGCGTCCCGGAACTTTCGGGCCGAGTTTGAATTAGCACCCATCAGCGTTGCCGCAAAGGCTTCAAAAATCAACGATAATTCTTGAATTATCAGTGACTTAACTCTCGGGGAAGCGTGGAACAGGTCATGAAAGATCCAAAGAGCAAGAATGCCACGCCTGGCAAGCAGGGCGGCCTCAACGCTGAGATTCAGTCGAGAATCGGGCACCAGCTTCGCGCCATGTACGACGATGTCGTGCGGCAGGGAGTACCGGACCGCTTCGCAGATTTGATTCGAAAGCTTGATGCGTCCGATGCGAACCCCCAAATGGGAACAGCGGGCGAAAAAAATGACGGGAGGGACTAATGCCTCTCACAAACGAACTCCGCGACGACATCCTGGCGTCGGTTCCGAGCCTGCGCGCCTTTGCGATCTCGCTCAGCGGCAATGGTGATCGCGCCGACGATCTGGTCCAGGAAACCCTGCTCCGTGCGCTAGCCAATATCGACTCGTTTCAGCCCGGCTCGAATTTGCCGGCATGGCTGTTCACGATCCTGCGCAACCTGTTCCGCTCCGATTATCGCAAGCGGCGGCGGGAGGTCGAGGATGCCGACGGCAGCTATGCCAAGACCCTGAAGACGCAGCCTGCGCAGGGCGCGCATCTCGAATTCGAGGAATTCCGTGCCGCGCTCGAGAAGCTGCCCCAGGACCAGCGCGAAGCGCTGATTCTGGTCGGGGCCTCGGGCTTCTCCTATGAGGACGCCGCGGCGATTTGCGGCTGCGCGGTCGGTACCATCAAGAGCCGTGTCAACCGTGCGCGATCGAAACTGAGCGCCCTGCTCTACGTCGACGGCGCCGAAGATTTCGGCCCCGATGAAACGGTCCGGGCGGTGATCGGCGGTAGCGGCGGGTAGGGTTTCATTTGCCGTCATGGCGAGGAGCCAACGGGTCCGGCCTTTCGGCCGGCCCGATGACAGGCTGCGCGTTCGCGCGACCCTCTGGCTCCCACTGATGAGTTCGCCCCTGAAGGATAGACCTACCGCCCTGCTTTGGGCAGAACCGACAATTGTTCGGTCCGGTCCCTCTCCGTCATGTCGATGACGGTCTCCATCGGAGCGGTGAGTTCATAGACATAGCTCACATCGGTAAAATACCGCTTCGACGTGCCGCCGAGCGCCTCGGGCGCGACGCGCTCGAGCAGGATGACGCCGAAGTCGCTGTCCTCGCGGCGGGTTGCCGCACTGGTGTTGAATTCTTCCCAGCGGAAATGAAACGTCGAATCGGGATCTTCTCCGGTCACTTCCCAGTGCGCGACGATGTGCGGGTGCTTGCCGACCAGCGAAAGCCCCTCGTCGGAATGCGACGCCAGTTCGAAGAACAGCAGCGAAAGACTCTGCGCGGCCCGCGCGCTGACGGCGATATCCGGGCCGCTCACGGCGATGCGCTCCGCATGCGGAATGGCGCGCGACTCGAACAGCCCCTTCAGTTTCACGCCCTGCCACTGGCTTTCGCTCAACAGCGAGACCACGTTCGACATGGCGTGGATCCGGCCGATCAGCAGTTCGCGGGCAACATCAATATCCGAACCATGGCGTAGCGTGCGGGTAACGATCGACTGGATCACTGCCAGGATGTTCTTGACCCGGTGATTGAGCTCGTCGATGACCGCGGTCAATCGACGCTCGAAGCCGATCCGGACCTGGATTTCGCGGCTGAGCCGTAAGTTATTGTAAGCGACATATCCGAACAGCCCGCAGACGATACCGGTCAGTGCGAAGCCGATCGCCGCTACGATCGCCGCGGTCTGGTCTGCCCGCCTCACCGCATTGGTCTTGGCGTAGTAGCCGAGCGACCAGTCGCGGCCGCCGAACATCACCGTTCTTACCATCGACGGCGCAGGCCGATCCTGCGCAACCGACCTCGAGGAGACGACGCCCTGATCGTTTGCGATCAGCTCGCTATCGGCGTTGCGCGGATCCTTCAGCACCACCGAGAACAGCGAAAGATCGTCGTTCGCCAGCATCAGCGGCGCCAGTTCATAGGAAAACGTCACGAAGCCCACCGGCGAGGCGTTACCCTCCTGGAGTACGGGCGCGGCCAGAACGATCCCCATCGGCCCGTCCGGGCCCATCAGCCGAAGCGGGTCGGACGACACCGGCTTGCCGTGGGTCATGGCCTGCGCAAACATCGGCCCCAGAATCGGGTGCTGGTCAAGCGAACGGCCGGGGAAAGCCATCGTCAGCGCATTGCGCGGTTCAACGTCCATCAACACATCGATCGGCTTGTTGAGGGACTGCGTATCGCGCGGTGAATCATCGAAGCTGCGAATGGTCGGATCCGAAAATCCGGCGCTCGCCAGTTCCTTGCTCGCCGCCGCAAGCTCGCTCGGCTGGAGCCGCGCAATCCAGCCTGCGACGACGAAATCGGTCTTGAAAGCATAGATCGACGTCCGCAGCGGCTGCAGCATATCGGCCTTGATCACGGACGGCGCATGGAACAGGCCCGAGGCGACGCGGGCGAGCAGTTCACGCTCGGTCAGCCGGTCCTGTACCAGGCTGGCGTGGACGTCGATGGCGCGCGCCAGCGCGATGCCCTCGACCGTCAATTCCTGATCGTGCACGCGATAGGCTGCAAGACCGGAGAGCAGGACCCCGATGAACGCGATAAAGCCAATGATGAAACCCAGCCGAACCACTCGCTTACTCGAAAATGAGAAGTTGGCGAAGAAATAAACGAAGCATCTGGCGTCCGCCGAGGCGGCAACAAATCGAGACAAAATGCGAGCCAACTACCGGGGATAATGAAGGAGCGATCATCGATACGCAACTGCAGTTGGCTACGAGGGTAAACGCTGCCCACGCGTCCTGCGCAGGTCGGGTGCGAAAGATGTTAATCGCATCAGATGCGTTTTGTTCCGGGCGACGACGAAAATCAGTTACCGCGGCTGAGGCCGCAGGGCGCGGCCACAAGTGTTAACGAACTCAGCTTCGCGCAGGTTTGCCGAGCCCACCCTTGGCTTCGATAAAGCGGATAATGCGCTCCAGACCTTCGCTCTTCCTGAGATTGGTCATCACAAATGGCCGCTCGCCACGCATTCGCCTCGCGTCGGTGTCCATTTTGTCCAGCGATGCGCCGACATAGGGCGCGAGGTCAATTTTGTTGATGACGAGAAGGTCTGACCGGGTAATGCCCGGCCCTCCCTTGGAAGGGATCTTGTCGCCCGCCGCCACGTCGATGACATAAATCGTGAGATCGGCCAGTTCGGGCGAGAAGGTGGCGGCGAGATTGTCACCGCCGGATTCGATCAGCACCAGGTCGAGATCCGGAAATTTCATCCGCATGTCAGCCACCGCGGCGAGATTCATCGAGGCGTCCTCGCGAATCGCGGTGTGCGGACACCCCCCGGTCTCGACACCGGCGATACGATCAGGGGTCAGCGACCCCGAGCGCACCAGAAATTCGGCATCCCATTTGGTATATATGTCGTTGGTGATCGCGGCGATCTCGTACCGCTCCCGCATCGCCTTGCAGAGCAAGTCCATCAGCGCGGTTTTTCCCGACCCGACGGGACCGCCGATGCCGACACGAAGCGGGCCGTTCAGGCTGGACATGTGAAGCGCTCTCCCTGACGTCGTTTCTGCGGCGAGGTCATGACCTGAACAGCCGGGTGTACTGCGTCTCGTGCCGCATGCTGGCAAGGTCGGCGCGAAAGGTCGCGCTGCCGAGATCGTCAAGCGTTGCCGTCAGGGCGCGTTGCGCGGTCGTCACGACGACCGGCTCCAGCAAGGCCAGCACGCGCTGGCTGTCGGTCTGCCCGAGAGGAACCAGCCGCGCGCCGGCGGATATCCAGTTCGAAGCCAGCGCATGAAAGAAGCCGTGCAAGGCGGGGGCAAGCGGGATCGCATGGGCCGCACTGACCAGACCGACCGCGACCGGATAAACGATCGTTCCACCGCAATGTGAAATCATTCGATCAAGCCCGCCGCAATTCCATGCCGCGCGCGCGATGTCGATGAACGCGCGACCCTGCGCCGAGGTCTCAAGCTGGCGTTCGCGCGAGGGCACGAAAGCCGCCGCAAGCTCGGCGATATCGCGCAGCGCCATTTCGTCCCCCAACGCAGCGGCCCGATGCGCGTGCGCCAGAAACACGCCATCGCAAAATCCCGGCCCGTCCGCAAGCATCGCACCAAGCCAATCCCGCAAGGATGCCGCGTCGACGATATCGCCGGCTTCCACTGCCCATTCGATACCGCTGGAATAGGAGAACGCGCCGACCGGAAAGGATGGCGACAGCCAGGTCATCAGCCGGTACAGCGCCGCGGCCTCGTTTTCGCTCATTGCGTTCCGGTCACCGGCCGGTTGCGTGGTGGGTTCGCTGGACGATGCTTCAACCCTGCCTTTGGACGGGTTCGTCGCGGCCGCCGGCGCTGCCGCGCGCCGCCGCGGTGTGGCCGGCGTCTTATTTGTGGTCATGAGCATGGGAATGGCCGTGGTGGTGGTCATGGTCGCAGTGCTCGTCATGATGATGGCCGTCATGGTGATGATGATCGCCATGATCATGGGATGACGCGCCATGCGCGGCGTGGTCGTGCGGATCCGGCGCGTGGGCATGGCCGTCGCCGGCATAGGCGCCGCCTTCGGGATCGAACGGCGCTTCGATCTCGATCACGCGCACACCGAGCCCCTTCACCATCGCCTCGATGACGTGGTCGCGCCTGATGCGCAGACCCTTGGCCATGATCTGCGTCGGCAGATGGCGATTGCCGAGATGCCAGGCGACCCGAACCAGATGAAGCGGATCGCTGCCCCGGATCTCGATCAGCGGCTCCGGCGCCGCGACCACCTCGATCAACCGGCCATCGTCGAGCACCAGCGCATCGCCACCGCGCAGCGCCACCGCGTTTTCCAGGTCGAGCAGGAATTCAAGTCCGCGCGTGCCCGTCATCGCCATCCGCCGCCGGTGACGATCGTCGAAGCCGAGCACGACGGTATCGGCCGGCGCGTCGGTCCAACGATGGTGCACGCGAACCTGGCTCGCGCGGATCATGCGAAAATCCTCACAGCTTCTCGACCTTGCCGTCGCTGATGATCTCGATCACGGTCGGCGACACCTTCAACGGCGCGGAATATTCACGCCAGATCTTCATGTGCGGTGCCCGGCCGTGCGCATTGAGGTCTTCGCGGGTTTCCCAGCGCTCCACCACCACAAAAAGATTGGGATCGTTGATGCTGGTGTGGCTTTCATAAGCGATGCAGCCTTTTTCCTTGCGGGTGGCGGCGATGCATTCCCTGGCGCCCTTGATGAACGCGTCCCGCGATTCCGGCTTCACCTGAGAGGTGGCGACGACATAGATCATGGCTCGGTCCTTCCGGCTGTTTTTCCTGATTATCGGACATCGACTTTTGCGGGCGTGATGATCTCGATCTTTGGCGGCGCGGCCATGCATTTCACGGCGACCCGGCCAAAGGTCTTCATGTGCTCCGCGGTCCGGTGCGGCACCAGCACCTCGGCATTTTCCCACTGCTCGACGAACACCATCTTGGCCGGATCGGTAACGCTTTCGTGCAGGTCGTAGGCGATATTGCCGGCTTCTTTGCGGGTTTCCTTGATACACGCTGTGGCAGCGGCAATGAATTCGGCGCGTGTTTCAGGCTTCACGGTCAGTGTGGCAACGACGTAAATCACGAAATCCTCCCGGGCTTTGTTCTGGCTTTGAGCGCCGGGAGCAAGCTTAGAACATGAAATAGCGCTGCGCCATGGGCAGCACCTCGGCGGGCGCGCAGGTCAGCAATTCGCCGTCGGCACGCACCTCATAGGTTTCGGCATCGACCTCGATCTTGGGCGTGGCGCCATTGTGGATCATGCTCTTCTTGGAGATGCCGTCACGGGTGTTTTGCACCGCATAGAGCTTCTTGGCGATGCCGAGCTTCCGCGCCAGCCCCGACGCCACGGCCGCCTTCGAGGAGAATACCACCGACGAGGCGGTCAGCGCCTTGCCGTAGGCTGCGAACATCGGCTGATAGTGCACCGGCTGCGGCGTCGGGATCGAGGCGTTGGGATCGCCCATCGGGGCGGCGACGATCGAGCCGCCCTTGATGATGCAATCGGGCTTCACGCCAAAGAAGGCCGGCGACCACAGCACCAGATCGGCGAGCTTGCCCTTTTCCACCGACCCGATCAGTTTCGACACCCCGTGCGCGATCGCGGGGTTGATGGTGTATTTCGCAATGTAGCGCTTGACCCGGAAATTATCGTTATTGCCGGTGTCCTGCGGCAACGAGCCGCGCTGCTTCTTCATCTTGTCGGCGGTTTGCCAGGTCCGGATGATGACCTCGCCGAGCCGGCCCATGGCCTGGGAATCCGAAGACATCATCGAAAGCGCGCCCAGATCGTGCAGAATGTCCTCGGCCGCAATGGTTTCCTTGCGGATGCGGCTTTCGGCGAAGGCGAGATCTTCGGCAATCGAGGGATCGAGATGGTGGCAAACCATCAGCATATCGAGATGCTCGTCGATGGTGTTGCGGGTGAACGGCCGGGTCGGATTGGTCGAGGAAGGAAGAACGTTTTTCAGGCCTGCGATCTTGATGATGTCGGGCGCATGTCCGCCGCCGGCGCCTTCGGTATGGAAGGCGTGAATGGTGCGGCCCTTGAATGCCTTGACAGTATCCTCGACGAAGCCGGACTCATTCAACGTGTCGGAATGGATCATCACCTGGATGTCGTGATCGTCGGCCACCGAAAGGCAATTGTCGATCGCCGCGGGCGTGGTGCCCCAATCCTCATGCAGCTTGAGCGCGCAGGCGCCGGCCTTGATCATCTCCACCAGCGCCGCCGGACGCGAGGCGTTGCCCTTGCCCGAAATGCCGAGATTGACCGGAAACGCATCGAACGACTGGATCATGCGCGCCATATGCCAGGGGCCGGGCGTGCAGGTGGTGGCAAAGGTGCCATGCGATGGGCCGGTGCCGCCGCCGAGCATCGAGGTGACGCCGGACATCAAGGCGTGCTCGATCTGCTGCGGGCAGATGAAATGAATGTGGCTGTCGAAGCCGCCGGCGGTGAGGATTTTCCCCTCGCCTGCGATGACATCCGTGCCGGGACCGATCACGATGGTCACGCCAGGCTGGATGTCGGGATTGCCGGCCTTGCCGATAGCGCTGATGTGGCCTTCCTTGATGGCGACGTCGGCCTTCACGATACCCCAGTGATCGACGATCAGCGCATTGGTGATGACGGTATCGGCAGCGCCTTGCCTGTTGGTGACCTGGGATTGACCCATGCCGTCGCGGATCACCTTGCCGCCGCCGAATTTCACCTCCTCGCCGTAGACGGTGAAATCCTTTTCCACCTCGATGATGAGGTCGGTGTCGGCGAGCCGCACCCGGTCGCCGGTGGTCGGCCCGAACATGTCGGCATAGACCGAACGTTTGATTTTCACCGACATGATTCGGCCCCCGCCATTTCGTACCTGTTCACAGCTTCCCCATCACGTCGCCACGGAAGCCATAGACGACGCGCTTGCCGGCCAGCGCCACGAGCTGAACGTCGCGGGTTTGCCCGGGCTCGAACCGCACCGCGGTGCCGGCCGCAATATCAAGCCGCATGCCGCGGGCCTTCTTGCGGTCGAATTTCAGCGCCGGATTGGTCTCGAAGAAATGGTAGTGCGAGCCGACCTGGATCGGCCGGTCGCCTGAATTGGCGACGGTGAGCGTCACCGTCTTGCGGCCGGCATTGAGTTCGATCTTACCGTCCTTGATGAACAGTTCGCCGGGGATCATGTGTGCTCTCCTCAGTCATTCCGGGGCGGAACGACGACCTTCCATCTCATCTGATCGGCTCATGCACGGTGACAAGCTTGGTGCCGTCCGGAAACGTCGCCTCCACCTGAATGTCGTGAATCATTTCCGCAATGCCGGGCATCACCTGCGCGCGGGTCAGCACCTGGGCGCCGGCCTGCATCAGTTCGGCCACGGTACGGCCGTCGCGCGCGCCCTCGACGATGAAATCGGAAATGATCGCGATGGCCTCGGGATGGTTGAGCTTGACGCCGCGTTCCAGCCGCCGCCGCGCCACCATGGCCGCCATCGAAATCAGAAGCTTGTCCTTTTCGCGGGGAGACAAATTCATGCGAACACTCTAGTTCCGGACTGACCTAATTGAGCCACAACCGCGGCAGCGCCGAACCGCTGGCGCGGCCGAGCACCGCCATCATATCGACGCGAAGCCGGGCCGCATCTTGTGCGCAGAAGCGCGCCATTGCAAATCCATTCCAGCAGGAGATGCCGACCTCGCCGCCGAACGTTGCCGAAAGCTCGCGAATGCGCTCCACCAGCGCCTCGTCACCGGGCACGATCAGCGCCGTGCCGACCGCAGCGCCGGCCTTTGCGATCGCCGGTTTGGCGAGTTTTTCGCCGATGGCGCCGTCGAGCCGTATGGTTTCCGCGAACACCAGCCTGCCGCCGCGCCGCAGTCGCCAGCGATCGACAAATTCGCCGCGCAGCATCCGTTCACCCATCGCCGCACGGCCGAACACCACGATTTCACAGAGCAGCAGCGACGCGCTTTCCGCAAGATCGATGCCGATCCGTCGCGACACCCGCGCACCATCGAACAAGATGGTCTCTTGCGGCAGCCAGGCGAGCTGCGCCCCCGCCGCGGCCTTCAAGGCAATATTGAGCTGCGCGGCCGGTCCCTGGGCCCGGTAGATTTTTTCCGCGGCCGCGGTCGTCACCGCAAGACGCGATCCCTCCCCGGCCACGATGTCGATATCGAAACGATCGCCGCCGGCGACACCGCCTGCCGTGTTGACGAAAACCGCCGAGAGACCGTCCGTTTCGGGTGAAGGGAATCGCACCCGCAGCGAGCCGGATTCATGCAAGTGGCGGCGGCGGGTGACACCCTCGACCTGGTGCACATCGAACCTCACCGCGCCCTGGGCACGGTTGGCCGCAAAAATCACTGAGGCAGCACTTGTGGTATCGGTCTTCATCCGCCCCAACTCGTCCCCCAGAGCCTGATCGGTTCTGATTGAATCAGAACCGCGGCCCCAATCTTTTATTTTGACGCGTTCTCTTCACGCGAACCGGTGCCCAGTTCGCTCGAAAACGCTCCAGAACGACGTGCGACCCTGGCCGGTCGGATCACAAAGCCATGTCAAAGCGCCATCTGGCGGCTGATTTCGCCGGGATCGAGATGACTGCGATCGCAGGCATATTTCACCGCGCCGCGGTCCATCACCGCAAAATTGTCGCCGAGTTCACAGGCAAAGTCGAGATATTGCTCGACCAGCACGATCGCGATGTTGCCCAGGCTGCGAAGATAGGAGATCGCGCGCCCGATGTCCTTGATGATCGAGGGCTGAATGCCCTCGGTCGGCTCATCAAGCAGCAGCAGTTTCGGCCGCATCACCAGCGCACGCCCGATGGCAAGCTGCTGCTGCTGGCCCCCGGACAGATCGCCGCCACGGCGGCCGAGCATCGATTGCAGCACCGGAAACAGCGAGAACACATCATCGGGAATATTGCGATTTTCGCGCTTCAACGGGCCAAAGCCGGTCTTGAGATTTTCCTCCACGGTGAGGAGCGGAAAAATCTCGCGGCCCTGCGGCACGAAGCCGATGCCGCGGCGCGCGCGCTCATAGGGCTTGAGGTTCGAAATCTCCGTGCCGTCGAAGGTGATCGAGCCGGAGGCGATGGGGTATTGGCCGACCATCGCGCGCAGCAGGCTGGTCTTGCCGACGCCGTTGCGGCCAAGCACGCACATCACCTTGCCCGGTTCGGCCGAGATCGAGACGCCGCGCAGCGCCTGGGCCGCGCCGTAATAGAGGTTGATGTCCTTGACCTCGAGCATGATCAGCGTCCCAGATACACTTCGATCACCCGCTCATTCGACGAAACCTGATCGATGGTTCCTTCGGCCAGCACCGAACCTTCGTGCAGGCAGGTGACCTTGACGCCGAGTTCGCGGACAAAGGTCATGTCATGCTCGACGACCATGATGGTTTTCTCGCGATTGATCTCTTTCAGCAGTTCGGCGGTCTGGTGGGTCTCGACGTCGGTCATGCCGGCGACCGGCTCGTCGACCAGCAGCAATTTCGGATCCTGCGCCAACAGCATCCCAATTTCGAGCCACTGCTTCTGGCCGTGCGACAGGCTCCCCGCCAGCCGGTCACGCGCGTCGGTCAGGCGGATGGTTTCCAGCACACGCTCGATGCGTTCGGACTCGGGTTTGGATTCCCGCCAGAACAGCGTGCCCCGCACCCGATGGTCGACATTCAGCGCCAGCAGCAGATTGTCCTCGATGGTCTGGCTCTCGAACACCGTCGGCTTCTGGAATTTCCGGCCGATCCCGAGTTCGGCTATCCGGGTTTCATCGAGCCGGGTCAGGTCGGTGACGCCGTCGAACAGCACAGCCCCTTCGTCCGGCTTGGTCTTGCCGGTAATGATATCCATCATCGTGGTCTTGCCGGCGCCGTTCGGACCGATGATGGCGCGCATTTCGCCGGGTGCGAGCGTCAGCGACAGGTTGTTGATGGCGTGAAAGCCGTCGAACGAGACGTGTACGCCGTCGAGATAGAGCAGCGCGGAAGTTGCGCGGGTGTCCATGACGTTCATCGCTCACTCCGCCATGTTCGGTTCGCTGACGCCGTCTTCGCGCGCGGCGCTCTCGGCACTCGGGCTCATGCGTCGCGCCTTCCAGGGCTCCCACCAGGCGTTGAAGGTGCCGACGATCCCCCGCGGCAGCAGCAGCGTCACCAGGATGAACAATGCGCCCAGCATGAACAGCCAGTACGGCGCCAAAGGGCCGGAGGTGAATACGGTCTTGGCGTAGTTTACGACGACGGCGCCGAGGGCCGCCCCGATCAGCGTGCCGCGGCCGCCGACGGCGACCCAGATCACCGCCTCGATCGAGTTTCCCGGGGCGAATTCGCCGGGATTGATGATACCGACCTGCGGCACGTAGAGCGCGCCGGCGACGCCGGCCATGCACGCTGAAAGCGTGAACACGAACAGCTTGTAGGATTCGACGCGGTAGCCGAGAAATCGTGTGCGGGATTCGGCATCGCGGATCGCGATCAGCACCTTGCCGAGCTTCGATGTCACCACCGCGCGACAGATCAGGAATCCGATCATCAGTGCAAGGCAGCTCAGCGCAAACAGCGCCGCGCGGGTACCCTCGGCCTGCACGTTGAAGCCGAGAATGTCCTTGAAATCGGTGAGGCCGTTGTTGCCGCCGAAGCCAAAATCGTTGCGGAAGAATCCGAGCAACAGCGCGTAGGTCATCGCCTGGGTGATGATCGAGAGATAGACGCCGGTGACGCGGGAACGAAACGCCAGCCAGCCGAAGCCGAATGCCAACAGGCCCGGGACCAGGACGACCATCAGGGCCGCGAACCAGAACATGTCGAAGCCGTGCCAGTACCAGGGCAGTTTCGGATAGTTCAGGAACACCATGAAATCAGGCAAGACGGGGTTGCCGTAGACACCACGGCTGCCGATCTGCCGCATCAGGTACATGCCCATCGCGTAGCCGCCGAGGGCGAAGAAAGCACCATGGCCGAGCGAGAGAATGCCGCAATATCCCCAGATCAGGTCGATCGCGAGCGCCAGGATGGCGTAGCAGACATATTTTCCGAACAGCGCCACCAGATAGGTCGGCACCTGAAACATGGAGCCCGCCGGCAACAGCAGGTTCGACAGCGGGATCAGAACGCCGGCCGCGGCAACCACGATCAGAAATACCGTCGCGCTGCGGTCCAGCGAACGCGTGAGCACGTGCGGCATCATCGTCGCCCCTGCCCCTCGTTCGACGTCGGCATCATGCTTCCACCGCCCGCCCTTTGAGCGCGAACAGGCCGCGGGGGCGTTTCTGGATGAACAGGATGATCAGGACCAGAATGGCGATCTTCCCGAGCACCGCACCGGCCACCGGCTCCAGGAATTTGTTGGCAATGCCGAGCGTGAAGGCGCCGACCAGCGTGCCCCATAAATTGCCGACACCGCCGAACACCACCACCATGAAGGAGTCGATGATATAGCTCTGGCCGAGATTGGGGCTGACATTGTCGATCTGCGAAAGCGCCACGCCGGCGATCCCGGCAATGCCCGAACCCAGGCCGAATGTCAGTGCATCCACCCGCGAGGTCGCAATTCCCATCGAGGCCGCCATTCTGCGGTTTTGCGTCACCGCACGCATCTCAAGTCCGAGACTTGTATAGCGCAGCATGGCCAGCAGGATCGCGAATACCGCCAGCGTGAAGCAGAGAATCCAGAGCCGGTTGTAGGTGATCGTGATCTGTCCGATCTCGAAGGCACCGCTCATCCAGGAGGGATTGCCGACTTCCTGATTGGTGGGACCGAACATGGTGCGCACCGCCTGCTGCAACACCAGCGACAGGCCCCACGTCGCCAGCAGCGTTTCCAGCGGGCGGCCGTAGAGAAAGCGAATGATGCTTCGCTCGATCAGGATGCCGATGGCGCCGGCGACGATGAAGGCCAGCGGCACGGCCATCAGCAGCGAATAGTCGAACAACCCGGGAAAGCGGGCGCGGATGGTTTCCTGCACCACGAAGGTCACATAGGCGCCGATCATGACCATCTCGCCATGGGCCATGTTGATGACGCCCATCACCCCGAAGGTAATGGCAAGGCCGATGGCGGCAAGCAGCAGGACCGAGCCGAGCGACAGGCCGTACCAGGCATTCTGCAGGATCGACCACAACGCGATGTTGTTCTGGATCGCCGACGTCGCACTGGCCGCGGCGTGCGCAATCGCGGGCGGCTGGTCCCCGGCGAGCCCGGTCAGCAGCGCCAGCGCTTCCTGATCGCCGCGCGCCTTGATGGTGGCGATAGCCTCCAGCTTTTCGGCATCGGTGGCGTCCGGCTTGAACAACAGGATCGCGGCGCGCGCTTCGCTGAACGCCAGCTTCGCGCCCCTGTCGGTTTCCTTCTGCAGCGCGCCGTCGATGGCCGGCAGCATGGCCTCGTCATGGGTCTTGAAAACCGATTGCGCGGCCTGGATCCGCTTGGCGGGGTCGGGCGACTGCAATGTCAGACTGCCGAGCGCCGCCTCGACGTGGCGTCGCAATTTATTGTTGAGGCGCACGGCGGCGGCGCTATCCGGAATGCTGGCGACGGCCGCGCCGGTGATCGCGTCGATGATCTTGCCGTCGGGCTGGGTGACATAGATTTTCTTGGTATCGGGATCGGCCATCAACCGGCCATCCTGGAGCGCGCTCACGATGGTGTAGGCCAGCGGATTGCTGCTGGTCGCGAGCACATCGACCGCGTCCTCGGTGTCGGAATACTCGTCATTGGCGAATTTGCCGACCGCGTCCTCGAACGGTCCCGCCACGGCGGGCAGCACCATCGCGAAAATCAGCAACAAGGCAAAAGGGAGCGTGCGGAAGTTCTTGAGAGCATTGGCAAGCACTGGACGACCCCGGCATCGGCAGAAGGAAGGCGGCGGTTATCGCCGCCTTCCCTTATTTGTTTGTAGTCAGCAATTAATCAGGATTCCTCTCAATCAGGAACCCTGGCCGCCGCACTTGTTGGTCTTGGTGTTGTAGTTGCCGCATTTCTTGCCAACCCAGTCACCGATCAGGTCCTTGGAATCCGGCAGCTCCTTCGACCAGGCGTCGCCGGCGACCAGACCGGGCGTCTTCCACACCACATCGAACTGGCCGTTGGCTTTGATTTCGCCAATGAACACCGGCTTGGTGATGTGATGGTTCGGAAGCAGCTCAGACACACCGCCCGTCAGATTCGGCGTCTTGGTGCCGGGAAGCGCGTCGATCACCTTGTCAGCATCGACCGACTTCGCCTTTTCGACCGCCTTCACCCACATATTGAAGCCGATATAGGTGGCTTCCATCGGGTCGTTGGTCGTGCGCTTCGGGTTCTTGGTGTAGGCCTGCCATTCCTTGATGAACGTCTCGTTGGCCGGAGTCTTGATCGACTCGAAGTAGTTCCAGGCCGCGAGATGGCCGACCAGCGGCTTGGTATCGATGCCGGCCAGTTCTTCCTCGCCCACCGAGAACGCGACGACCGGAATGTCGGTTGCCTTGATGCCCTGGTTGCCGAGTTCCTTGTAGAAGGGAACGTTGGCGTCGCCGTTAATGGTCGAGACCACCGCGGTCTTCTTGCCGGCCGAGCCGAACTTCTTGATGTCGGCGACGATGGTCTGCCAATCGGAGTGACCGAATGGAGTGTAGTTGATCATAATGTCTTCTTGGGCAACACCCTTTGACTTCAAATAAGCTTCGAGAATCTTGTTGGTGGTGCGCGGATAGACGTAATCGGTGCCGGCCAGCACCCAGCGCTTCACCTTCTCCTCCTTCATGAGGTAATCGACCGCGGGAATCGCCTGCTGGTTCGGCGCCGCACCGGTGTAGAACACGTTGCGCTCGCTCTCTTCGCCCTCGTACTGCACGGGGTAGAACAGGATCGAGTTCAGCTCCTTGAACACCGGCAGCACGGATTTGCGCGACACCGAGGTCCAGCAGCCGAACACGACGGAGACCTTGTCCTTGGTGATCAACTCACGGGCTTTTTCCGCGAACAGCGGCCAGTTCGAGGCGGGGTCGACGACCACGGCCTCAAGCTTCTTGCCGAGAACGCCACCCTTCTTGTTCTGCTGATCGATCATGAACAGGACGGTATCCTTCAGCGTGGTTTCGCTGATGGCCATGGTGCCAGAGAGCGAGTGAAGAACGCCGACCTTGATGGTGTCCTCCGCCTTGGCCGACGTAAACGCGGCCAGGCCAAGAACCAGCCCTGCGGTCGCCACCAGCCAGCGGCGGCGGCTCAGAGGTATCGCTATATCGTGAGTTCGTTGAATAGGCATGAGGTGTCATCTCCCTGACGCAGACGTTAAACGCTGCGAAACGGCCCACGGCCGCCTGCGTTAACGGAATCGCAAGAACCATGCCACGGTGCCAGCGAGAGATAACTGGATGGCTTCATTGAGGAATTCCGCGCTGCGCACTGAAATGGCAACATTCATGCCTAATATTTGGACTGTAAAAATGTATACTTCATCGGCAAACTGTCTAATTATTAAGCAATCGTGATAGATTGGCTATATTTTTAGCATGGGATTTTGACGTCGCCGTGCAGAAACGAGGAGCAATCAAGGCGCAAACCAGGCTATTTCGCGCTTTCTTGGCCAAGCCAAATCTTCATTTCATGATTCACCTTGAAAGCGCCGCGTTCATGTTCCATATGAGCGCCACGACCCCGGATTCTTCGGGTCATTGCGAGCCGCGTGTTCTGAGCCCGTTCAACGGTTTCTGGCTTGCCCCTTCAGCTAACCAAAACCGACGCCCCAGACACGCGGGTGTCTCTGACACCCCCCTCGCGCGCTCCTGGCGATTGCTGCCGGGCGCCTGCCTTTTATAATGGAAAGAACCAACCTTTTGACCTCCTTTCAGGATTTCGGCCTCGCCGATCCCATCTCGCGTGCGCTCAAAGAAGAGAATTATGTCACGCCCACTCCGATCCAGGCCCAAACCATTCCCCTCGCACTCGCTGGCCGCGACGTCGTCGGTATCGCCCAAACCGGCACCGGCAAGACCGCAGCCTTCGCGCTTCCGATCCTGCACCGCATTCTGGAGAACCGTATCAGACCGCAGCCCAAGGCCTGCCGCGTGCTGGTGCTCAGCCCGACGCGCGAACTGTCGGGACAGATTCTCGACAGCTTCAACGCCTACGGTCGCCACATGCGTCTGACATCGGCGCTGGCGATCGGCGGCGTGCCGATGGGACGCCAGGTCCGCTCGGTCATGCAAGGGGTCGAAGTCATGGTGGCCACGCCCGGCCGCCTGCTCGATCTCGTGCAAAGCAACGGCCTGAAGCTCGGACAGGTCGAGTTCCTCGTGCTCGACGAGGCCGACCGCATGCTGGACATGGGCTTCATCAACGACATCCGGAAAATCGTCGCCAAACTGCCGGTCAAGCGGCAGACGCTGTTCTTCTCGGCGACGATGCCGAAAGACATCGCCGAACTCGCCGAGCAGATGCTGCGCGATCCGGCACGCGTGGCCGTGACGCCGGTTGCCTCGACGGTCGAGCGCATCACCCAGCGCATCATTCAGGTCGATCACTCCGCCAAGCCGGCATTGCTGGCGCAACTCCTGAAGCAGGAGCCGGTCGATCGCGCGCTGATCTTTACCCGCACCAAGCATGGCGCGGACAAGGTGGTGAAAGGCCTAGCAAGGGCCGGCATCACCGCCGACGCGATCCACGGCAACAAGTCGCAGAATCATCGCGAGCGGGTGCTGGCGGCATTCCGCTCCGGCGAGATCCGCACGCTGGTTGCCACTGATATCGCCGCCCGCGGCATCGATGTCGACGGCATCAGCCATGTGGTGAATTTCGACCTTCCCAATGTGCCCGAGACCTATGTCCATCGCATCGGCCGCACCGCGCGCGCCGGCGCGGACGGTGTGGCGATCTCGCTCTGCGCCGGCGAGGAGATCGCGTATTTGCGCGACATCGAGAAACTGATCCGCATCACATTGCCCAGAGAAGACCGCCGCACGCCGGGTCATCGCGACACGGCGCCGGCACCGGCGCAGCACCGAGGCGCGCGGTCCGGGCCGCGCGTGCACCCTGCCAGGGGCCACGACGCTGCGCCGGGCGCGAAAGGGCCTCGCCGTCACCGCCGTCCCGGTGGTAATAATGGCGCTCAGCAGACCAACCGGCCGGAGCCGTCCCGTCCGTCGCATGGCGACGGCAAGGCCGAAGGGATGCAGGGAGTTGCCTTTTTGCATCGCGAAAGCCGACCGAATACCCGACCCAACCGAACCCAGCGGCCACAACGCTAGCTGTCGATCGACCTGGAGATAAACATGGCTAAAGAAGAGCTGATCCAGTTCGAAGGACTGGTGACCGAAATCCTCCCCGACGCACGTTATCGCGTGCAGCTCGATGCCGGCCACGAAATCGTCGCCTACACCGCGGGCAAGATGAAAAAGAACCGGATCAAGACACTGGCGGGCGATCGGGTGACGATCGAGATGTCGCCCTATGACCTGGAGAAGGGCCGCCTCATCTTCCGCCACAAGGATGAACGTCCGGGTGGCGGAGCTCCGCGTGGTGCGCCGCCGCGCGGCCAATTCCGCCGCCGGTAGGTACCGCCGCAACTGCGTCGAAACCGCGTATGACAAGATGACGTCGGTACGCGGTTTCCGGTCGCACCTGCAAATCCCGGCAAATCAAAAAATCGTGCACCTCAGGATTGTTTTGAGGGCTGGCATCGCATAATATGGACTAATCGATTTTCGGCCGGACGACATTAGCTATCCACCGGTACAGCCGGTTTAGACGCTGACGACCCTTCCAAAAATTCGATCTCACCAGCCCATCGAAAGTGGGCTTCTACTATATCTATCTTGAGAAGGGACTACCCCCGTGAGCATGGGAACCGTGAAGTGGTTTAACGCGACCAAGGGCTTCGGCTTCATTCAACCGGATGATGGTGGCAACGACGTGTTCGTGCACATCAGCGCCGTAGAGCGCGCCGGACTTGGAACGCTGCGTGAAGGCCAGAAGATCAGCTACGAAATCGTTGCTGATCGCCGCTCTGGCAAGTCTTCGGCCGACAATCTGCGCGCCGCAGGCTGAGCGAATCTCGTTCGGTCCGGCTCGCGAAAGCCGAGACTTTCGAAATTCCATCCGTATCGACTAAAAAAGGCCGTGCTGTCAGCGCGGCCTTTTGATTTGCGCGGTGCAGGGTTCGCATCACGGGATGGTGGCCGAACCGCCCGGCATCACAACGTTGGACAATTGGCGGGCAGTGGATTTGTCGTCGGATAGAAAATGCAAAGCGACTGGCGTGGCGGCGTATAGGCTACGTCGTGCAAGGTAATTGCGGCCTTCGCCATCACGCTGTCGATCTGGTTGTTGATGACCACGTTGGAGAACGTGGAGCATGAGGAGCCTGTGGAAGAGGGATAGCTCTCGGCGTCGACATAACCATTGGCGCAGGTGAACAACCCCGGCAACGGGAAGCTGGCTGCAGACATAATTTTGAAACTGGGCCTGGGTGAGGGACTCGGTCTGCGCCTAGCCGGTCAGGATCTCGACAAACTGCCCGTTTGGATTAACCGATCGTTAACCGGCGGCGGCAAAAGCGCATTAACCGCCGCCCGCGCCCCGCTTGCATTGCGGCGTACACGAATAGATTTCGCGCTCCTCGCCGCCACGGAAAACCGTGACCATTCCGTCGCCCGATCCCTCATTGCGCGGAGCGCTCGGCGCGCTGGCATCGACCAGGCTGCGCAACGCCAGCGAGATCGAGCCGGTCTGCCGCGACCGGGCCAGAACCTCGGCCTGCCCCGGCTTCAATTCGAGCGTGGCGGTCTTGCCGACGACCGAATTCTGGCCATCCTTTTCCCGCGGCGCCTGATCGATGGCAAGCACGCGGATATTGCCCAGGATGATTTCGGAAGTGATGACGTCATGATCGCCGCTCTTCTCGTGTCGCGACAGGATTACATCGACGCGGTCGTTCGGCAGGATAAAGCCACCGGCGCCCGTTTCAGGCGAAATCTCGGTCGACACCGCGCGCATGCCGCCCGGCAGCACTGCCGCCATGAATCCGGAGCCATTGGCCTTGACCAGCTTCGGTTCGCGGATCGGCTCGCCCGCAATGAATGGCGATCGCGCGATCGATCCGGCGATCTGGGTGGTCGCATCCGGGCGTTCGGTACGACGAATGAAGTTGTTGCTCGCCGTCGCCGCCGGCCAGGTCTGCCATTGCACGTCGTCCGGGCCGACGGATTGCCCAAGCCCGATATCGGATTTCGCCACCAGAACATCGACGGTCGGCAATTGCACCGTGGGCTCGGGCACAACTGCCTTTTCAGAGCCGCTTGCGAGATAGGCGGCGACGCCGCCGGCGGATAAAGCTATGCCCAGAACGACAAGGCGCGCGGTTTTCATACGCTTTACTCTACTCTTGATACGCTACTCTACTGACCTCGGAAGTCCTGCAAATCGGTCGATATGCGGCAGACCGCAGCCGGACACAGCAATCCCGACCTGAAACCTGGCCATTCGGACCTGACCATTCAGGTTTGGCTAATCTGACCCTAGTTTGGCTAATCTGACCTTAATAGATGAAGGAACTGCAAACCGAAGGCCGACAAGGCTAACCGATGCTCTGCCGGCTCGGACGCTATTGCCGGAACGGATAGGCCAACTGTCCGACAATCTCGGACGGCATCGCCAATTCGTCCCTGCCGTAATTGTCGGGCAGCTTGTTTGCCGGCATCCGGAAGGTTCCGAACAGGATATCCCAGATCGGGAAGGTCCCGGCAAAGTTGGTATTGCCGCCTTCTTCGAGCGCGGTGTGATGCCAGCGATGGAACATGGGCGTCGCCAGCACGTATTTGAATGGACCAAGCGACCAGTTGAGATTGGCGTGGACGAACGCCGAATGGAACGTCGTGAACGGCCCGACCCAGAGCATGATGTTCGGCGAGATACCCGCCATCAACAATATGACGTCGACCGCTATGGTGCCGATAAGCAGGTTCACCGGATGGAAGCGTGCCGCCGATATCCAGTCCAGATCTTCGGACGAATGGTGGATCGCGTGATACTTCCAGAACGCGCCGCCATGAAACAGGCGGTGCAGCCAATACAGCATGAAGTCCGACAGCACCAGGAACAGCACGGCCTGGAACCACAGCGGCAGCTCGGACAGCGGTCCATGGCCGTTGTCGTAAAAGGCAATCAGATCGTCGGCGTCGTGAATATTGAAGATGACGCTGGCGCCGAGCACCAGGAGCCCGATCCGGAACACGCGCGCGAACAATGGCACGAAGAACCAGTAGCAGATGTCGGTGACGAGACCTCGCTTGCGCCACCAGGGTGTTCCGGGATTGCAGGCCCAGAAGTGGGTCAGTACCGAGAACACCACAGCCAGCACGATCGTGATCGGCACCACCTTGGCGATCGTCTGGGCGAGCATCTCGACGACTTCCAGGGATAGATTGGACATGGCCACCTCATCTGATCGGCGACCTCAGAGGTACTTGCTCGTGCTTAAGGAGCCGTAAATCGGCAGCGGTCACGCCAGCGCAAACCCCCATATTAGAAGTGATCGAAGCAATATCGCATTTTGCGAAGGGCCTTAATTCCAAATTTACTCTGCTCAAGAACAGCCAATTCCAGCGATATTTACTCAATCGAATTAACTGCGCCGCAATTCTCCGACCGTACGGTGACGCCATGGTCACGGTGCTGAGAACGCCGGCGAGACCAAACATTAGTTCGATCAGCCACGTGTGCATATGGAGTTACCTATGAAGAACCTGATTGCGCGTTTTGTGAAAGACGAGTCCGGCGCTACCGCTATCGAATACGGCCTGATTGCGGCCGGTATTTCGCTCGCGATCATCGCTGTGGTCAACGGCATCGGCAGCTCGCTGAACACCAAGTTCAGCTCGATCAACACCTCGCTGAAGTAAGCAGCGGTTACGGGCAGGCGACAAAGGCCTCGGTGATCCGGGGCCTTTGTTGTTTCGGCCGGATGGTTTGATGTAGATATGCGCAAGCCCGCTGCCCCCGCTATGGCGACAAGAAAAGCCTCGTTGGCCGCCGGCCGCCGCGATGACACGCCGGCCGGATTGATCTGTCTGGCGCTGGCGCTGGCGCTTTTCGTTCTGGCTTTGCGGATTGCAAGCGTCTGGTGATGGCTCGGCCGTTTCCCGATTGTTCATCTCTGATGGCTAGGTTCGAGCCCTGCTTCGACCTCGCGTCAGCAACATGAGCTGCGTAGTCCCATGATCCTCGATATCGCACGTCTGCTGCTGTTTCCGGCCCTGATGGCATTCGCGGCAGCGAGCGATCTTTTCACGATGACGATTTCCAACCGGGTGTCGCTGGCGCTGGCGGCGGGATTCCTGGCCCTCGCCGTTCTAAGCGGCATGGGATTCTACGAGATCCTGGCACATGTCGGCGCAGGTGCCGCCGTTCTCACGGCGGCTTTTGCCTGCTTTGCCATGGGCTGGATCGGCGGCGGGGATGCCAAGGTGGCCGCCGCGGCGGCACTCTGGTTCGGCTTTGGCCATCTGCTGAACTACCTCGTCTACGCCTCATTGTTCGGCGGCGTGCTGACGCTGTTGTTGCTCCAGTTCCGGCAATGGCCGCTGCCCTACCCGCTCGCGGGACAGGCCTGGCTGCTCAAGCTGCATGCCAAGGACAGCGGGATCCCCTACGGCATCGCGCTGGCCATCGGCGCATTGCTGATCTATCCGGAGACAGAATGGATCAAGGCGGTCGACCTGACCCACTTCGTCATTCGCTGATCGCGCGGGTAAACGCCCCGTTAAGGCGATTTAGATACGCCTCATTAACCATGCTTTGACGAATAACTGGTCAACTCCCCATCACGGCGGCGGAAGCGTCGCGGCGTAATGTGGAAAGTGAAGCGTATGAATACCGCACGCATTGTGGTCCTGAGCACCGCTGACGGCGCCGGCGGCATTGCCGCATATCTCGCCAACCGGTCCGACAACAAGTCCCTCCCGGCCGAGCCGGTTGCGCCGCTGCCGGCCATGGACGCTCTCGTGGCGAAAGACGAGCCGGTCGAGGCCGTTGGGGCGGACTTGATGGCGGCATGGCGGCGATGCTGCCCGCCGGCATCCGCGTCCCAAGCCCGACCAAGACACTGAAGTGACCGAAAGGACGCCCGATATGAAATGCAGGGGACATCAACAGTTAATGCGAACCTCTCTGGTTCGCGCCCTGTCGTTTTCAGCCGTCGCGGCGCTGACGCTCAACCTGGTCCTGACCCCGGTGATCGCGGGCGACAATCGTGCCGTCGCGCCGGTCGCCGCGGATGGACAGATGAATGCGCGCTTTCTAGCGCTCGGCATCGGCAAGTCCGTCGTGATCGATTTGCCGCGTGATATCAAGGATGTACTGGTCGCCGATCCGAAGATTGCGACCGCGGTCGTCCGCACGGCGCAGCGCGCCTATATTATTGGCGCGGCGGTCGGTCAGACCAATATCGTGTTCTTCGATTCCGCCGGTCAGCAGATCGCCGCCTACGACATCGCCGTGAAACGCGACCTCAACGGCGTACGCGCGGCACTGAAGCAGACGTTGCCGAACTCCGACATCCAGATCGAGGGCGTGGGCGACGGCGTGATGCTGTCCGGCTCGGTGTCGAGTCCGATCGAGGCGCAACAGGCGGGCGATCTCGCCGCGCGGCTGGCGGGCGGTGCCGAGAAGGTCGTCAACAGCATCACGGTCCGGGGCCGCGATCAGGTGATGCTCAAGGTCACGGTTGCCGAGGTCTACCGCTCGATCATCAAGCAGATGGGCATCGATCTCAGCGCCAGCCTGAACTACGGCACCACTGCCGTGACCTTCAACAACGCCAACCCGTTCACGGTCAATAATGGGCCCATCACCAGCAACGCCTTGACGACGTCGTTCGGCTCTACCCCGTCGGTGAAGGCCACCATCCGGGCGATGGAGAGCGCCGGCGTGATCCGGACGCTGGCCGAACCCAACTTGACGGCCATCTCGGGCAAGTCCGCGACGTTCATCGCAGGCGGCGAATTTCCGATCCCAACAGGCGTGACGTGCCTGACGACGGCGAGCGGCTCGGTCGGGAACTGCCAGCCATCGGTCGCCTTCAAGAAGTTCGGCATCTCGCTCAATTTCACGCCGGTCGTGCTCTCCGAAGGCCGGATCAGCCTGCGGGTGATGACGGAAGTATCCGAAGTCTCGAGTGACAATTCGATCAACATCAGTGGGCTTATCGTTCCTTCGATCAAGACCCGCCGTGCTGAAACGACGCTGGAAATTCCCTCCGGCGGGGCGATGGCCATGGCCGGCTTGATCCAGGACCAGACCAAGCAGGCGATCAACGGACTGCCCGGCCTGTCGACATTGCCGGTTCTCGGGACGCTGTTCCGCAGCCGGGATTTCATCAACAACCAGACCGAACTGATGGTGATCGTGACACCCTTTATCGTCCGGGCGGTTGCGCAAAAGGACCTGTCGCGGCCGGATGACGGATTTGCCGCCGCTTCGGATCCGCAGGCGGATCTGCTGGGCAGCATCAATCGCATCTACGGCGTGCCGGGCCGCGTCGAGCCGGCCCAGAATTATCGCGGCACCTACGGCTTCATCACCGACTGAGGCGGGACGAGGACACGACGATGACAACCAGAATACCCGTCGACCGCAGCCGCTCCTTCCGTATGGCAGGCGTGCTCGTTGGTCTCGCCGTCGTGCTCGGCGCTTGCGCGCACCACGAGGAAGTGACGTCGAGCATTCCTAACGATTACCGGCAGCGTCATCCGATCGCGATTCAGGAAGCGGACCGCTCCGTCGTGATCTTTGTCGGCCATGGTCGCGGCGGCCTTTCCGCTTCCGAACGTTCCGACGTGGTGGGGCTGGCGCAAAGCTGGCTCCATGAAGGAACCGGCACGATCGTCGCCGACGTGCCGGTCAAAACCTCCAACGCCGCGGCAGCCGCCGATGCCTTCCGGGAAATCCATGCGCTGCTGGTGGCGGCCGGCGTGCCGCCACGCGGGATCATCGTCCACCGCTATCATCCGGATGATCCGCGCCAGATGGCCACGATCCGGCTGAATTATCCGAAAATGTCGGCGGTAGCCGGGCCCTGCGGCCTGTGGCCCGAAGATCTCGGCCCCGCGATCAACGACAAGAGCTATCTCGAAAACAAGCCGTATTACAATTTCGGCTGTGCCTATCAGCGCAACATGGCGGCGATGGTCGACAACCCTTCGGATCTCGTGCAACCGCGGCCTGAAACTCCAGCCTATACGGTGCGTCGCACGGAAGGTTTCGAGAAGTATCGCAGGGGTGCCACGACCGCGACCGTCTATCCCGAATCCGACAAGGCCAAACTCAGCGATACAGGCAAATGATCAGCTACGCCCGTCAAAATCCCGAGCAGCAGCCGGACGCTACACCGCCGCCCGCGGACGATCACATCGCCCCGTCGCCGCGCGTGTCTGTGCAGGCATTTTGCGAGACGGTGGAAACCGCGGCAGCCGTACAATCGGCTGGCGAAGACCGCCGCCTTGGCAAGGCTCACCTTAAAATCCAGATGGGCGGCATGGCCGCGGCCATCGAGGCCTATCGTACCGCGCCTACTCCGAATGTGATCATCCTGGAAACCGAGGGCCGCAGCGACATTCTTGCAGGCCTCGATCAACTCGCGACCGTATGCGATCCCGGAACCCGCGTCGTCGTGATCGGCCGTGTCAACGACGTCGCGCTTTATCGGGAACTGGTGCGCCGCGGCGTCAGCGACTACGTGATTGCGCCGGTCAATGCGCTCGACGTGGTGCGTTCGGTATGCGGCCTGTTCTCGACGCCGGAAGCAAAAGCCGTCGGCCGGATCATCGCTGTTGTCGGCGCCAAGGGCGGCGTCGGTGCATCCACCATCGCGCACAATGTCGCATGGGCGATCGCCCGCGATCTCGCGATGGATTCCGTCGTCGCCGATCTCGATCTGGCATTCGGCACCGCCGGCCTCGACTACAATCAAGACCCCCCGCAGGGGATCGCCGACGCGGTGTTCTCGCCCGATCGCATCGATACGGCGTTTATCGATCGCCTGCTGTCGAAATGCACCGACCATCTCAGTCTGCTGGCGGCGCCGGCGACGCTCGACCGGGTCTACGATTTCGGCATCGAAGCCTTCGATTCGATCTTCGACACGCTGCGCACCACCATGCCGTGCATCGTGCTCGACGTTCCCCATCAATGGTCGGGGTGGACCAAGCGCGCTCTGATCGGTGCGGACGATATTCTGATCGTCGCAGCACCCGACCTCGCCAACCTGCGCAACACCAAGAACATATTCGACCTGTTGAAGGCATCGCGGCCCAATGACCGGGCGCCGCTGTACTGCCTCAATCAGGTCGGTGTGCCGAAACGGCCGGAAATCAACGCCAGCGAATTTGCCAAGGCGATCGAATGCAAGCCGATCGCGGCCATTCCATTCGACCCGCAAATATTCGGATCGGCGGCCAACAATGGCCAGATGATCGCGGAAGTTTCCGCCGGTCATCGCACCACCGAGATGTTTCTTCAGATCGCGCAACGGCTGACAGGCCGCGGCGAGACCAAAAAGCCGCGGGGCTCGTTTCTGGCACCCCTGATCGAAAAGCTGCGGGCAAGGTAGGTTACCTGCGTGGAGTACCGTCGTGTTTGGTAAGCGTAGCGGAACAGAAAACGATTCCCGGGCGGTGAAACCCGGCGCCGGTGCGCTGGAACCGTCCTCCGGTGCGGCGGTCGCCGTTTTGCGCGACACGCCTGCGCCAGCCGTTTCCTCGCCACCACTCTCGCCGGCCAAGCCGGCGCCGGCGCCCGTCATCGACGCGCGGCGCTCCGACACCTATTATCAGGTCAAGGCGACGATCTTCGGCGCCTTGATCGAAGCGATCGACCTTGCTCAGCTCGCCAAACTCGACGGCGAATCGGCCCGCGAGGAAATCCGCGATATCGTCAACGAGATCATCGCGATCAAGAACATCGTGATGTCGATTGCCGAGCAGGAAGAGCTGCTCGACGACATCTGCAACGACGTTCTCGGATACGGCCCGCTCGAGCCGCTGCTGTCGCGTGACGACATTTCCGATATCATGGTCAATGGCGCCGGAACGGTGTTCATCGAAGTCGCCGGCCGCATCCAGCGCACCGGAATCCGTTTCCGCGACAACCAGCAACTCCTGAATATCTGTCAGCGCATCGTCAGCCAGGTCGGCCGGCGCGTCGACAAATCCTCGCCGATCTGCGACGCCCGCCTCGCCGACGGATCGCGCGTCAACGCCATCGTTCCGCCGCTGGCGATCGACGGCCCCGCACTGACAATCCGCAAATTCAAGAAGGACAAGCTGACCCTGGATCAGCTGGTCAAATTCGGAGCTATCACGCCGGAAGGCGCGACCATTCTGCAGATCATCGGGCGTTGCCGGGCGAACGTGTTGATCTCCGGCGGTACCGGCTCCGGCAAGACGACGCTGCTGAATTGCCTGACCCAATATATCGACGACGACGAACGCATCATCACTTGCGAAGACGCCGCCGAACTTCAACTGCAGCAGCCACATGTGGTGCGGCTGGAAACCCGTCCGCCGAACATCGAGGGCGAGGGTCAGGTCAGCATGCGCGAACTGGTCCGCAACTGCCTCCGCATGCGCCCTGAACGCATCATCGTCGGCGAAGTCCGCGGACCGGAAGCATTCGACCTCCTGCAGGCCATGAACACCGGTCACGACGGATCGATGGGAACGCTGCACGCCAACAATCCGCGCGAAGCGCTGTCGCGCTGCGAATCGATGATCACGATGGGCGGATTTTCACTGCCATCCCGAACCATTCGCGAGATGATCTGCGCCTCGATCGACGTCATCATCCAGGCCGCCCGTTTGCGCGATGGCTCCCGGCGCATCACCCACATCACCGAGGTGATGGGCATGGAAGGCGACACCATCATTACCCAGGACCTGTTCCTTTACGATATGGTCGGCGAGGACGCCAACGGGCACATTATCGGGCGACATCGCTCGACCGGCATTGGACGGCCGCGCTTTTGGGAGCGCGCGCGCTACTACGGTGAAGAGAAGCGCCTTGCGGCAGCGCTCGATGCCGCCGAAGTCAACGTGGCGATCTAGGGGAGCGGGCCATGAAGATACAGGCGCTCGCGCTGGCCTTCCTCGCGGCAACCACCCTTGGCGGTCTGGCATGGGTCTTTGTTTATCCCTTGCTGTCGGGAGAGAGAAAGGCCGACCATCGCCGCGCCTCCATCGCCAAAGCGGAGCCGGTCGCGCGTCAAGTTGACAGAGGCCAGCGCTCGCGGCGCGAACAGGTCGAAGGCTCGCTGAGGGAAATCGAGGCGCGCAGCCAGAAGCAAAAGAAGATCGCGCTGGGCACCCGGCTCACTCAGGCCGGTTTAACCTGGTCACCGCAGAAATTCATGATCATCTCCGGCGTTCTTGCGGCCGTCTGCTTTGCGATTGCGATGCTGGTCGGAGGAGGACCGCTGGCAGGCATAGGGCTGGCGTTCGCGGGGGGCTTCGGCCTGCCGCGCTGGGCGCTGAGCTTTCTCAAGACTCGCCGCGAAAAGAAATTTCTTCGCGCGCTGCCGGACGCCGTCGACGTGATCGTTCGCGGCATCAAGGCGGGCCTGCCGCTGTTCAACTCCATCAAGGTCGTCGCAGCCGACGCTCCGGAACCGCTGAAGAGCGAATTTCTGGCCATCATCGAGACCCAGGCGATCGGCATGCCGCTCGGCGAGGCATGTGCGCGCCTGTTCGAACGGATGCCGGTGCCGGAAGCGAATTTTTTCGGGATCGTCATCGCGATCCAGCAGAAATCCGGCGGCAACCTGTCCGAAGCTCTGGGCAACCTGTCGAAAGTGCTGCGCGACCGCAGGAAGATGGCCGAGAAGATCCAGGCGATGTCGATGGAAGCCAAGGCGTCCGCCGGCATCATTGGCTCGTTGCCGCCCATTGTCATGCTGCTCGTCTACCTCTCGACCCCCGACTATATCTCGCTGCTGTGGACCCATCCGACCGGTCAGTTGATGCTCTGCGGCTGCGTGATCTGGATGTCCATCGGTGTCCTCGTGATGAAAAAAATGATCAACTTCGACTTCTGACGGTGCAGCATGATTGATTTTCTGATCGGCAAGATCCACGACGCACGGTTCATGACCATGCTGCTCGCCGCCATCGCCGTTAGCGCGACGGCGTATACGTTGATCATGCCGCTGTTTGCAGGCGAAGAGCTGGCAAAACGCATGAAGGCGGTCGCGAGCGAGCGCGAACGGATCCGGCAACGCGAGCGCGATCGTCTTTCCGCGACCGAAAAGGTATCGTTGCGCCAGGCGCCGAAGCAACTGGTCGCCAGGGTGGTGGAAGACTTCAACCTCGGAAAATGGCTGGCGCAGGAAGCCGCGCGCGACAAGCTCATCATGGCCGGCTATCGCGGGCAGGCGCCTTACATTACCTTCCTGTTCTTCCGGCTGGTGACGCCCCTGCTGCTTTTCGTCGGCGCGATCGTGTACGTTTTCCTGATCTCGCACATGGAGAAGTCGGTTCCGGTGAAAATCGGCATGTGCATCGTCGCGGCCTATCTCGGATTGCAGGCGCCGATGCTGTTCCTGAAGAACGCCATCACCAAGCGGCAGCTCTCGATCAGGCGCGCGTTTCCCGATGCGCTCGATCTGCTGCTGATCTGTATCGAGTCCGGCATGTCGATCGAAGCCGCATTCCGCAAGGTCAGCATCGAGATCGCAACCCAGTCGGTCGCGCTGTCCGAGGAATTCACACTGACCACGGCCGAACTGTCCTATCTGCAGGACCGCAAGGTCGCGTACGAAAACCTGGCGAAGCGTACCGGCCTCGAGGGCGTAAAATCGGTTTGCCTGGCCTTGCAGCAATCGGAACGTTACGGGACGCCGCTCGGCCAGAGCCTGCGCGTGATGGCGCAGGAAAATCGCGACATGCGCATGAACGAGGCCGAGAAGAAGGCGGCGGCGCTGCCGCCCAAATTGACGGTGCCGATGATCCTGTTCTTCCTGCCGGTCTTGTTTGTCGTCATCCTGGGGCCGACCGGCATCAAAGTCGCAGCGATGCAGTGACGCTGCCGGGCCGAGCGTAGACAGGCCCATTTCATCCTGTCGTCACCCGGCTTGGTGACCGGCAAAGGCTGAAGTCAGCGATTGCCGGTCGCCTGAATTGCGACGGCTCGGATTTGATTTGGTTTGGATTGGTTCGACTGGGCCGATCTCAGCCAGAACGGCTGAGAGAAGCCATCGGCACCGTTCCGGTGCCCCCGCGCGGGTCGTCTTTGCGGCTCAGCATCTGTTTCAGATAGGTGACATTTGCCGCCGCCTCGGCTTCCGGCAGATCGGCCCTGACAATGCTTTCAGCCTCGGCGAAGCGGCCCTGCAGGCCGACCACAAGGCCCAGATTCTGCCGCACCCGCGCATCGGCTTTGCCGCTGTTAAACGCCTGACGCAGGACTTCTTCCGCCTTCGGCAAGTCCTTGGAAAGAACGTAGGAGAGGCCGAGATTGGACAGCACCGACGGCTCTCCAGGCACGATGTTCAGGGCGCTGGCGTAATAGCGGCGCGCTTCGTCATGCCGGCCAAGCTGATCGAGTACGGTTCCCTGCACCGAAAGGATCCGCCAGTCAGGATTATCCGGCGAATGGGCACGCGAGAGAACGTCGAACGCCTGCTGGAAATTACCGTTATCGGCCAGCGCCCGGCCGAAGGCGGCGAGCAACGCCTTGTTGCCGGGATGGGCGATGGTGGCCTGCTCCAGCATGGCGGCGGCCTGGGCGCGCTGGCCCGTCGCGCGCAGTGCCTGGCCATAGGCCAGGGCGGCGTCTGCATCCTTGGGATCGGCACGGTAGCGGTCGCCGGCGACTTCCACTGAATGCCGCGGACCGGCCTCAGGGCTGGTATCGGCCTTCGACGATAGCGATCCGGTGACGTCAGATACGGTCTGGCAGCCGCCAAGCCCCGCGGCCAAAACCGCCGTCACGGCTGCGGAGGCAAGAAGCCGGGCAAGACTGGATTGCTGACGCATGGCACTTTGACTCACGATATCAGGCGGATTGATGGAGCCGAATGCGCCCAGCAATAGGCTGTTAACCCTAACGCCGGGTTAATGTTCGCAACTGCGAAATTAGCCAGCCTCGGGCGCTCTGGTCATAGCGCGCGGCATTTCTGCAAGGTGTGCCGGCGGGCATCAGAATTTTGGGCGTTTGCCGGGAATGCGATCGGTCATCTGCCGCAGCAAACCGGATGGTCGGCTGCCGACCCATGGCGCTTGGCTTCGCTTATCGATATCTGGCAAACGCCGCGAGCGACGCCGCAGGCACCGCCTGTCACGATCCGTGTGCGATCGATCCAGCCAGAAGCTTTCTTCGCTGCGATACAAGCGACGGGAGAACCCATGCCCAACAAGAATCGTTCGTATCCCCCGGGGAAAACGACAATACGATCCTGATAATCCTGGAAATGATAATCCGGAAGAGCTGCATAATCCCGGGGCCGTGCTCAGAAGGCTTGCTCGACAACAAGTCTTGCTCGCCTCGCGGACCGGACGAGGTATCAGCCCTGCATCCAATTACTTGTGATGTTTGCGCAGATAGGCGTGAAGCGAATCCGTACCGGTCTCGGCCAGCAAAGTCTTGAGCATCATGTCACCGCGCCGGCCCTTCGCAAAATGCTCGCCATAGGTTTTTCGCAGCGACTTGACGCGGGTGTTGCCATGCTTCTTGTCGATGCGGCCGGTCGTATCGCGGTGCCGTCCGTCCAAGCTCTTCTTGGTCTTCTTAGCCATTTGATCCTCCCGAAATGACGAACTAAAGCGCGAAGCCTATCATGGTCACGGAGAAACGTGTAGTCGGTTGTGCCCATTGGCTGTTAAGAAATCGATCAGGCGTTCTTGCCGATCAATGGCATGAGTTATCGCACTACGGACTTAAGGTGATTTTTTTGACGGGGCCTGCTTCGATCGATTGAATGCCGCCGCCCGCGCGCCTCGACCGCGGCGATGCGTAATGGTTGAACAAGCAGAATAGAACAGGCGGAATAGGACGGTCTTCAATATTACGAAATCTATCCGGTCCGGTTGCGATCACAGCCTCCCTACTCTTAGCTACAGCGACATTTGCTGCACCGTCGCACGGAAAAAGTCACGTGGCGCGTCGCTGGCACGGATATGGCTTTTTGCCCGGCTATCGCAGACCCAGCAAATCGAATGGGAGTCGAAACGGGCGCAGAATCGGCCTCCGGCCTATTGGTACGGCGGCACGGGTTTCTATCGGGGGCGCTGGACGGGCGACGGTTTCGGCCCGCGCTGGACACAGACACCGATCGGCAATGTATCGAATTGCGGTCGATAGACGATGGCGGCCAAATCTGAATACGATCCCGCCGGAAAATTCCTCAAGTCAAACACCCCCAGTCAAAGAAACGGCCTCAGCGGGCTGCGCTGAGGCCGGTCGGTCTTGGATCGCCGGGAAACTTCCTGCAATCGCTTGGCAATCGGCCCAGCCGATTGCAGGATCGAAAATTCGCAATCAGCCGCAGATCTGTACGCGGCGTATTCGCCAGCCGTGGCGCGTCATGACGCGACGCCGGACCAGATAGCAAGCGGGCTCGCCTTCGTAATAACCTTCGTAGCCGTAGGGATAGTCATATCCCGGGCCCCAAAAACCGAAACCAAAGCCGCCGCCGCGGAAACCACCTCCTCGGAAACCACCACCGTGGAAGCCGCCGCCATGACCGCCACCGTGACCGCCACCACCGCCATGACCTCCACCGCCATGGGCAAGGGCCGCCGTGCTGGAAGCGCCCAGCAAGACAGCCGATGTGCCGACAACGCCGAAGCCACAAACGGCGACCAAGGCTATCACCGACAAACCGCGCGTCAGCATGTTGCGGTAGCTCGTACCGTTCCGGGTCATTGATATTCCTTCCCTGACCCGTGCACGCACAGGCAAATTTGCAAAAATTATCGTCAATGACGGTAGGTGCCACGCACGTCGTGGGTCAAATCACCTCAACGTTATCCTCGCCAGGTTCGATGCAGATCGGCCAATCGCAGATCGGCACTTCGCAACAAACGTCGCATGACCTTCACAATCGAATGCCGGAAGGTCGCATTTCACATCCGGTCTCTCCGCACCCTCGTGTTGAGCGTGAATCCTGAAGGTTGACAAGCTTTGTAGCGCACCGATCGCGCTGGCTCGACATGGCAGGCCATTGTAGAAAGCCCGAAAAGCCTGCAACGTCCGGCTCCGCCTGCCGGTTTGATTTCCATCCGTTCAATTGAAGACCGAGAGAAGCATGAATTCAGTGTTCGAGACCGCGCCCGCCACATCGGCTATTCCGATCACGTTTGCGACCAAGGCGACATGGGAGGCGATCTCAGCCAATCTCCCCGCGCCGGCCCGGCAATTCGCGCAAAGTCATGGCTTTGCTGCAAAACCCGGCGCATGCCTCGCCCTGCCCTCGGCGGACGGACAAATCGCACAGGTCGTCTTCGGCCTGGAAGACGAGTCCAGCAAATTCCGCGACCCGTTCAGGCCCGGCCAGTTGCCTGGCCTGCTGCCATCGGGCGTCTATCGCTTTGCCAATGCGCCGCACGACACACGTCTTGCGGTCCTCGCCTTCGCGCTCGGCAGTTATCGATTCCGCCGCTACCGCAAGGCGGATGCAGCTGACGTCAGGCTGGTGCCGCCCGATGGTATCGACATCGCGACGATTGCCCGAACGGCGGAAGCCGCGGCACTTGCCCGCGATCTCATCAACACGCCGGCGAACGACATGGGACCTGAGGAGCTGGCGCAGGCGGCACAGAATCTTGCAAAGCGCTTCGGCGCCAGTTTCAACTGCATCGTCGGCGACGATCTCACGCGGCAGAACTTTCCGCTGATTCATGCGGTCGGCATGGCGTCGTCACGCGCGCCGCGCCTGATCGACTTGACCTGGGGCGAACCGACTCATCCCAAGGTGACGCTGGTTGGCAAGGGGGTCTGCTTTGACACCGGCGGGCTGGATCTGAAACCGTCCAGCGGCATGCTGATCATGAAGAAGGACATGGGCGGGGCCGCCAACGTGCTGGCGCTGGCGTCGATGGTGATGGACGCCAGGCTCAAGGTGCGCTTGCGGGTTCTGATTCCGGCGGTCGAGAACGCGGTCGCGGGCAACGCCTTCCGCCCGCTCGATATCTTCCCCTCGCGCAAGGGACTGAGCGTGGAGATCGGCAATACAGACGCCGAAGGCCGGCTGGTGCTGGCCGACGCGCTGGCGCTTGCCGACGAGGAAAAGCCCGATCTGCTCATCGATATGGGGACCCTGACCGGTGCGGCGCGCGTAGCGCTGGGCCCGGATTTGCCGCCGTTCTACACCAATGATGAGACACTGGCGCAGGACGTCGCACGCTGCGCGAAAGAGGAGAACGATCCGTTGTGGCGATTGCCGTTGTGGCCGGCGTACGATAGCTGGCTCAATTCCAAGGTCGCCAATATCAACAACGCGCCGTCCGGTACGTTTGCCGGCTCCATCACCTGCGCGCTGTTCCTGCAGCGTTTCGTCGAGAACGCCAAAAGCTGGCTGCATGTCGACATCTATGGCTGGACGCCTTCGGCAAAGCCGGCGCGCCCGGAAGGCGGCGAATGCCAGGCCGCGCGCGCGATCTATAAACTGCTGGGCGAACGCTATGGATGATCCACGCCTGACGCCGGCGCGGCCCGACCTCGCCGCGCTATATCTCAAAGGCAAGATCGAGGCGGCGCGCTATGCCGCCGGCGAGACCCTGGAGATCGTCGACAGCATCGCGCCGCTGCGCGGTGAGCCATCCTCCAATGCCACGCTGTTGACGCAGGCGCTGAAGGGCGAGCGCGTGACGATTTACGACCGCGACGGCGAAGGCTGGGCCTGGGGTCAATTGAACAGCGACGGTTATGTTGGCTGGCTTCCCGATCGCGCGCTGGCAAAGCCTGCGGCGACGCCAACGCACAAGATCACCGCGCTCCGGACATTTGCGTTTCCGGGTCCCTCGATCAAATTGCCGCCGGTCGAAACGCTCGTGATGGGGACAACGCTGACGGTGCTGCGCGAGGAAGGCGCTTTCGCTGTCACGCGCGAGGGCTGGTATCTGCCGCTGCGGCATGTCGGCGGTATCGACAGTCATGAGAACGATTTCGTCGCGGTGGCCGAGCGGTTCATCGGCACGCCCTATCTGTGGGGCGGCAAGAGCAGCTTCGGCATTGATTGCTCCGGCCTGGTTCAGATATCGTTGACCGCGGCGGGCACCGGCTGCCCGCGCGACAGCGACATGCAGCAGGATAGCCTCGGCAAGACACTGGACGCAACGGAATCGAAAAAATTGCAGCGCGGCGATCTGATTTTCTGGAAAGGCCATGTCGCGATCGCACGGGATTCCAGCACCATCGTCCATGCCAACGCGCACCACATGGCAACCGTGATCGAAAACGCGCGCGACGCCATCGCCCGCATCAAGGCTTCAGGCAGCGAGATCACCGCGATCAAACGGCTGACATGATCGCCTTCAAGTGGCGGTCGCGCCGCCCGGCGCCGTCTCAAGCCGGAACGCGGCGGCGAACAGCGCGCGGGTGTAGTCGGTCTTCGGATTCTTGAACAGCTCCGAAGCGGCTCCCTCCTCCACCACCTTGCCGTGACGCATCACGATCAGATGGCTCGCGAGCGAGGCCACCACCCGCAAGTCGTGCGAAATGAACATGTAGGTCAGGTCGCGCTTGCGTTGCAGTTCGCGCAGCAGATCGACCATCTGCGCCTGGAACAGCATGTCGAGCGCGCTGGTCGGCTCGTCCAGCACGACGAAATTCGGCTCCAGTACCGCCGCGCGGGCAATGCTGATACGTTGGCGCTGGCCGCCGGAGAATTCGTGCGGATAGCGGAATCGCGTCGCGGGATCCATGCCGACATCCCTGAGCGCCTTGATCACGCGCGCTTCGCGTTCGGCCTCCGTTAGCACGCGCTGATGCACGCTGAGGCCTTCGGCAACAATATCTCCGATCGACATCCGCGGGCTGAGCGCGCCGAACGGATCCTGAAACACGATCTGCATGTCGCGGCGGAACGGCCGCATCGCCTTGAAACGCAGGCCCTGGATATTGCTGCCGAGAAAGACAATCGGCCCGTCGGATGAAATCAGCCGAAGCAGCGCCAGACCCAGCGTGGTCTTTCCGGAGCCGGATTCGCCGACCACGCCGAGCGTTTCGCCCTTGCGCACCGAGAGGCTGACGCCGTCCACCGCCTTGATATGACCGACCGTGGTGCGGAGCACGCCGCGCTTGACCGGAAACCAGACCTTCAAATCGTCGGCCGATATCACCACCGGAGACAGAGGTCGCGGCGGCGCCGGATCGGGCTTCGGCTCGGCGGCGAGCAATGCGCGGGTGTAGGGATGTTTCGGCGCGGTAAAGACCTGCTCCACCGGTCCCTGCTCGACGATCCTGCCGCCGTTCATGACGCAGACCACATCGGCTATGCGGCGCACGATGCCGAGATCGTGGGTGATGAACAACAGGCTCATGCCGAGCCGGCCGCGAATCTCGGCCAAGAGCGCCAGAATCTGCGCCTGCACGGTGACATCGAGCGCGGTGGTCGGCTCGTCCGCAATCAGCAAATCCGGCTCGTTTGCGAGCGCCATCGCGATCATCACCCGCTGGCGCTGGCCGCCGGACAGTTGATGCGGATAGCTCGCGAGCCGGGTTTCCGGCTCGGGAATGCCGACCTGGGTGAGCAGTTCGAGCGTCCGCGCCCGCGCCATGCCCCCGCGAATTCCACTGTGCAGTTGCAGGATCTCGCCGATCTGCGACTCGATCGTATGCAGCGGATTGAGCGACGTCATCGGCTCCTGGAAGATGATCGAAATGTCGTTGCCGCGAATGCTGCGAATCTCGCGCTCCGACAGGTCGAGCAGTTCGCGGCCCTTGAAGTGAATGCTGCCCGACGGATGCGATGCGGTCGGGTACGGCAGCAGCTTGAGGATCGACAGCGCGCTGACCGATTTTCCGGAACCGGATTCGCCGACCAGCGCCACGCACTCACCGCGCCTGATCTCGAACGAGATGCGGTCGACTGCAAGCGAAGTTCCGCTCGGCTGATGAAACGCCACGGAAAGATCGCGAACGTCGAGCAGGGGCTGGTTGATGGCATCCATGCGGGCGACCTATCGAAACGTCTTGCGCGGATCGAAGGCGTCGCGCACTGCTTCGCCGACGAAGATCAAGAGCGACAGCATGATCGCGACTGCGAAAAAGCCGGTGAAGCCGAGCCACGGCGCCTGGACGTTGGCCTTGCCCTGCGACAGCAATTCGCCCAGCGACGGCGAACCCGGCGGCAATCCGAAACCGAGAAAGTCCAGCGCCGTCAGCGTCATCACCGACGAAGAGACGATGAACGGCAGGAACGTCATGGTCGCCACCATGGCGTTCGGCAACAGATGACGGAACATGATCACGGCGTTGGACACCCCGAGCGCGCGCGCCGCCATGATGTATTCGAAGTTGCGGCCGCGCAGGAATTCAGCGCGCACCAGGCCGACCAGCGAGACCCATGAGAACAGCAGGAGGATGCCGAGCAGGACGAAGAAGCCCGGCACCAGCACCGATGACAGGATCAGCAGCAGATAGAGCGAAGGAATCGCACTCCAGACTTCGATCAATCGCTGAAACCCGAGATCGACCCAGCCGCCGAAATAGCCCTGCACGCCGCCGGCGGCGACGCCGATGATCGACGAAATGATAGTCAGGCTGAGGCCGAACAGCACCGAGATGCGAAAGCCGTAGATCAGGCGCGCGACCACGTCGCGGCCCTGATCGTCGGTGCCGAGCCAGTTGTATTCCAGGTCGCGACAGCTCTTCAGGCCCTTCCGCTGCACCACTTCCTTGCACTGCGCCTCGGTCAGCAACCAGGTCGGCTTCGATGGCGCCGGCGTCGGAAGATCGAGATTGTGGGTATCGTAGGAATAGCGGATCAGCGGCCAGATCACGGTGCCGCCCTTGGCCGCGATCAGCTTCTGCAAATATGGATCGCGATAATCCGCGGCGGTCTCGAAATCGCCGCCGAAAGCGGTCTCGGGATAGCTGACGAAGGCCGGCCAATAAAGATGGCCGTCGAACTTGATCAGGAACGGACGATCGTTGGCGATCAGCTCGGCGAACAGCGAAATGAAGAACAGGATCAGGAAGATCCACAACGACCAGTAGCCGCGGCGGTTGGATTTGAAATTCTGCCAGCGGCGGCGGTTCAGCGGTGACGGACTGAAGCGGTGCCGCGTCGTCGGCACCGCCTCGCCGAGCGGCGTCTGCGTGGTGGTTTCGACCGGCGGTGGCGCGATGATGGTCATCAGACTTCCCGCGCCTCGAAATCGATCCGCGGATCGATCCACATATAGGCCAGATCGGAGATCAAATTGACCACGAGCCCGACCAGCGAAAAGATGAACAGCGTTCCGAACACCACCGGATAATCGCGGTTCAGCACGCTTTCAAAGCCGAGCAGGCCCAGCCCATCCAGCGAGAAGATCGTTTCGATCAACAGCGATCCCGAGAAGAAGGCGTGAATGAACGCCCCGGGAAAGCCGGCGATCACGATCAGCATGGCGTTGCGGAAGACGTGATTGTAGAGCACCTGCCGCTCGCTGCAGCCCTTGGCACGCGCGGTCATGACATATTGCTTGCGGATTTCATCGAGGAACGAATTTTTCGTCAGCAGCGTCATGGTGGCGAAGGCGCCGAGCGCCATCGAGATCAGCGGCAGCGTGATGTGCCAGAAATAGTCGAGGATCTTCCAGTACCAGGGAAACTGCGACCAGCCGTCCGAGGTGAGCCCGCGCAGCGGAAAAATATTGAAGAACGATCCGCCGGCGAACAGGATGATCAAGAGGATCGCGAACAGGAATCCCGGAATGGCGAAACCGACAATGACCACCGCCGAAGTCCAGGTGTCGAACCTCGAGCCGTCCTTCACCGCCTTGCGAATACCGAGAGGGATCGAGATCAGGTAGGTCAGGAGTGTCATCCAGATTCCCAGCGACATCGAGACCGGCAGCTTTTCCTTGATCAGTTGCAGCACGCTGACATCGCGAAAATAGCTCTTGCCGAAATCGAAACGGGCGAAATTCCACAGCATTAACGCAAAGCGTTCCGGCGCAGGCTTGTCGAAGCCGAACTGCTTTTCAAGGCTCTTGACGAATTCGGGATCGAGGCCCTGGGCGCCGCGGTACTTCGATGCGACGGCATCGCTGGAGATGCCGACCTGGCCGCGTGCGCCGAAATCGCTGCCCGAGCCTGAAATCCGCGAGGTACCGCCGGTGTCGGCGCCGCTCAGCTGCGCGATCACGCGTTCCACCGGCCCGCCCGGCGCAAACTGCACCACCACAAAGGACACGAACAGAATCCCGAGCAGGGTCGGGATCATCAGGAAGATGCGGCGGACGATGTAGGCGGTCATTGGCTATTTTGCCTGCTCGGCGTTGACGACCTTGGCTGGATCCGACCACCAGCTCTCCGGTGCGCCGACGCCTTGCGCATAGCGCGGCGGCTGTCCGGGATGTGCGAACAGATCCCAATAGGCGATCGGGTGCGTGGCGCGATACCACTGCGGCACCCAATAACGCCCGGCGCGAAACACCCGATCGAAGGCGCGACACGCGATCGTCAGATCAGCGCGGGTTTCGGCCGCAAGAATTTTCTCGATCAGCGCATCAATGACGGGATCGGCGATTCCGGCGAGGTTGTAAGAGCCCTTGGTCGCGGCGGCCTGCGAGGAGAAGAACGGACGCATGGCGTCCCCCGGCGTCGCCAATGCCGGCAGCCGCTCAATGGTGACATCGAAGTCGAAGTCTTCCACACGAGCCCGGAATTGCACGGGGTCAACAAGCCGCACGCTCGCCTCGATCCCGAGCGTGCCCAGATTCTTGATATAGGGCGCATGGTGCGGCTCAAACGACGGCTCGTCGTTGAGAAATTCGATTCTGAATACCTCACCATTCGGCAGCAGCCGCTTGCCGTCCTTGATGACGAATCCGGCCTCCTGCAACAGTTGCGAAGCCTTGCGCAGCAATGCCCTGTCCTGCCCCGATCCGTCCGACACCGGCGGTACGAATGGCATCCCGAACACCTCGTCCGGCACCTTGCCGCGGAATGGCTCCAGCAGTTTGAGTTCTTGCGGAGAAGGCGGTCCTTCCGCCACCATATCCGAATTCTGGAACGGAGAAATGGTGCGCTTGTAGGCACCATACATGATGGTCTTGTTGGTCCACTCGAAATCGAACGCCTGGATCAGCGCCTCGCGTACCCGCGAATCCCTGAACTGCTCACGGCGGGTATTCATGAACCAGCCCTGCCCGCCTGACGGTGTTTCGTCGGGCAAGGTTTCGAGCTTGACGCGACCGTCCTTGACCGCAGGGAAGTTGTAGCGCGTCGCCCATACCTTTGCGGTGAATTCCTCGCGAAACAGGTAGCTCTTCGCGGTGAACCCTTCAAAAGCGACGTCGCGATCGCGGTAGAACTCGTAGCGCACCAGGTCGAAATTGTAGAGCCCCTGCGAGACCGGAAGATCTGCGCCCCACCAATCCTTCACCCGTTCGAACTCGATGTAGCGGTTGACCTCGAACTTTCCCACCTTGTACGGCCCCGACCCCAGGGGAATGTCGAGCGTCGACTCGTCGAATGGACGGTTCGCGTAATAGGCTTGCGAGAAAATCGGCAGGCTCGCGACATAGAGCGGCACATCTCGGGCGCGCTTTTCGGCAAAGGTGACGACCAGGGTCGCGTCGCCAGACGCCTCGGCTTTCACCATGTCGCGCATCTGCTGCAGAATCAGCGGATGACCTTTTGCCTTCAGCGTGGTGAGCGAGAAGGCCGCGTCATGCGCCGTCAGTTTTGTACCGTCATGAAACCTGGCTTCGGGCCGCAACGTGAACCGATAGCTGGTTTTGTCCGCCGAGATATGCACCGACTTCGCAACCAGGCCGTACATGGCGTCCGGCTCGTCCGCGGCGCGCGCCATAAGCGGCGCAAATGTCATATCCATGCCTTGCGCGCCTTCACCCTTCAGGATGTAGGCGTTGAGCGAATTGAACGTAAAGAAGGACTGGTTGTAGGCGCGTGACGAGGGTATCAGAGAGAATACGCCGCCCTTGGGCGCGGCGGTGTTGACATAGTCGAAATGATGAAAGTCGGCCGGGTATTTCAGATCGCCGAATACCGATATGCCATGAATCTCGGTGCTGGAATCAGCCGCCGCCGGCCGCAACCACGACGCGCTGACAGCGCCAATGCCGAGACCGATGACGTGCCGGCGGGAAAGCTGCGCCATCCGCGGAGAATCCCTCAAGATCGCTTGCCGATCCTGGCGGCCCTGTCAGGATCGAACCACCACAAGGCCGGAAATCCCGACAGGCCGTATTTCGGCAATTCGGATGGCCGGCCGAAGCGGTCCCAGCGCGCGGTACGGACCTTCGGATAATTCCACTGCGGCACCACATAATGATTCCACAACAGCACCCGGTCCAGCGCCTTGGTCGCCGCAACCAGATCGTCACGGTCCTTGGTGAAGATCACCCGATCGATCAATTTATCGATCGCCGGATTCTTGATGCCGATGATGTTGCGTGAACCTGACGCGTCGGCCGACTGCGAGCCCCAATATTCGCGCTGTTCATTGCCCGGCGACAGCAATTCAGGCCAGCTCGATGTCACGACGTCGAAATCCCAGCTGCGAAGCCGGTTTTCATATTGTGTCGGATCAATGATGCGCACGCTGACGGCGATGCCGAGGCGTTCCAGCGAGGGCTTGAAGAAAAGCATCACCCGCTCGAAGCTCGGATCATCGACCAGCAATTCGAGCGCGAACTGCGTTCCTGTCTTGACGTCAACCAGCTTGCGGTCGCGCACTTCGTAACCGGCTTCCTTGAGCAGGCGCAGCGCTTCACGCAAATTCTCCCGCACTGCCTCCGGATTGCCGCCGACCGGATTGGTATAGGCCGTCGTGAACACTTCCGCCGGAACCTGCGCGCGAACGGTCTCGAGGATTTCCAGTTCCCTGCCCTGCGGCAGCCCGCTGGACGCGAGTTCAGTGCCGTCGAAATAACTGCTGATGCGCTTGTACTGGTCGAAGAAAATCTGCTTGTTCATCTCCTCGAAATCGAACGCGAAATTCAAAGCGCGGCGCACCCGCGGATCGCTGAATTTCTCGCGACGAATATTCAGCGCGAACGCTTGCATGATTCCGGAACTGCGGTTGGGAAACTCTTCCTTTAATACCCGCTTTTCAGTAACGGCCGGAAAGTCGTAGTAGGTGGCCCAGTTTTTCGCGCTGTTCTCGGTGCGCCAATCAACCTGATCGCCCTTGAATGCCTCCAGCGCCACCGTCGAATCGCGAAAATATTCGTAACGCAGCTCATCAAAATTGTGCCGCCCGATATTGATGTTGAGATCGCGTCCCCAATAATCCTTTGCCCGTTCCAGCGCGATCGAGCGGCCCGGCACGAATTCCTTGATGCGGTAAGCGCCGCTGCCGAGCGGCTTCTCCAGCGTGGTCGCGGAGATATCGCGCTTGCGGCCTTCGCCGTCCGTGCCTTCCCACCAATGCTTCGGCAGCACCGTCAATTGCCCGACGATCTGCGGAAGTTCGCGGTTGCCCGGTGCATCGAAAGTAAATTTGACGTCGCGCTCGCCGGCCTTTTCCGCCTTCACCACGTGACGGTAATAGGCCGAATACTGCGGATGATATTTCTTGAACGAATCCAGCGAGAAGATCACGTCTTCCGGCGTCACCGGCTCGCCGTCGTGCCATTTTGCCTGCGGGCGCAGGCGATAGGTCACGGACGAAAAATCCTCAGGGTGACTGACCGACTCGGCCAGCGCGCCGTATTCGGTCGAAACCTCGTCCTCCGACGGCGTCGTCAGAGATTCGTAAATCAACCCGACGGCGGACGCGATCGAGCCTTTGACGCCTGCCACCGTCGGATTAAAATTGTCGAATGTCCCGATCATGATCTGCCGCGCGACGCCGCCCTTGGGGGCATCCGGATTGACATAATCGAAGCGCGCGAAGTCGGCTGGATATTTGACGTTGCCGAACAGCGAAAGCGCATGGCGCCAGACCGGTTCGCCTGTGATGGCCTCGGCTCGGGCCGGGCTCGCCAGCGGAAGGCCGGTTGCGGCGGCTAAAGCCGGGGCGGCCGCGGCAAAAGCTCCGCTTTGAAGAAGATGTCGTCGGGTAATCGCCAAATGATCATGTCCTGTTGGGTATGGAACACTATTGAGAACGCAATATAAGGCAACGGTTCGACAGATTATGTTGCTTTTTGCTCATGAAAGCACCCCGTAGCCGGTCTTTCTGCGGCCAAACGTCCCGATAACAAAGACGCGAGCCGACCACACGAAAACGGCCGGGCGGGCTCACAAACGAAAACGGCCAGGCACAAGCCTGGCCGCCGCTGATACGAAAGTCCATGCAGCGCCGTTAAGCGCTACTTCGCCGCCGCCGGCAACGGAACCGGGCTATCCGCAAGGGTATGCAGATAGTCGATGACGTCGGCGCGCTCGCTGTCCTTCTGGATGCCGGCAAAGCCCATCGCGGTGCCCGGGACGAAGCCCTTGGGATTGGCGATGAACTGATTGAGGTCGTCATAGGTCCAGGTGCCGCCCTTGGCCTTCATCGCCGCCGAGAAATTAAACCCGCGTCCCTCACCCTTTTTATCCCCGACGACCCCGTACAGATTCGGGCCGACGCGGTTGGGGCCGCCCTTCTCGAAGGTGTGGCAGGCGCCGCATTTCTTGGCGGCAGCCTCACCCTTCTCCACCGAGGCGGTCTGCAGCAGCTTCTCGATCGGCTCGGAGGGCGCGGCCGCGGCTTCCTTGCCGCCGCCGGGCGCCTCTTCCTTCACGGCAATCTCGTAACCCGGCTTTGCTGGTTTGACGGGCGCGAAAATCGCACCGGCCGCAAAGCTCGTGACCAGCAGAATGATACAGGTACCAAGGACGGCACCCAGAATTTTATTGATTTCGAAGGAGTCCATTTTGGATCAGGCTCCAGGCCGGAAGGTCGACTTTAGGCCGGCTGAACGGCCGCGGAAAAACATCAGGAATCAGGCTTTCGCACCGCACCCGAAGCCACGATGAGATATCGGTTTGCCCGCGCTCTGGCAACCCGTATAAATGCGCCGGCTTCCGACCGATCCCCATTATTTCCCGGCTGTTATCAGCCGGGTCCAGACCTCACCCCGATGACCGAAACCCGCACTTTGGTGCTGATTCCCGCCCGCATGGCCTCCACGCGCCTGCCCGGCAAACCGCTACTGGAGATCGCCGGCCTGCCGATGATCGTCCATGTGCTGCGGCGGGCCGAGGCCGCCCGGATCGGCCGCGTGGCGGTTGCCACCGATACGCCCGAGATCGCGGCGGCAGTGACGTCCCACGGCGGTGAAGTGGTCATGACACGCGCCGATCATCCTTCCGGGTCCGACCGGATCTGTGAGGCGCTCGGCAAGCTCGATCCCAAGGGCGAGACCGAAATCGTCGTCAACCTGCAGGGCGATTTTCCGACCATTCGGCCCGACAACATCCGCAGCGTGCTCGGCCCGCTTGCCGACCCCGCGGTCGATATCGCGACCCTCGCCGCCCAGATTCATACCGAGGAAGAAGATACCAATCCGAACGTGGTGAAGGTGGTCGGCTCGCCGATCAGCGCGCACCGCCTGCGCGCGCTTTATTTCACCCGCGCCACCGCCCCCTGGGGCGAGGGACCGCGCTACCATCACATCGGCCTCTATGCCTATCGGCGCGCAGCGCTGCAGCGCTTTGTCAAGCTTGCCCCTTCGACGCTGGAACAACGCGAGAAACTCGAGCAGCTTCGGGCCATCGAGGCCGGCATGCGGATCGACGTCACCCTGGTGGACACAGTGCCGCGCGGCGTCGACACGCCTGCCGACCTGGTGACGACCCGCGATCTACTGGCGAAAAGCTGAGCGGCTGCTACAAGGCGCGCCATGACCAAAACAGCGACCAAGACCGTGAAAGTTGCGTTCCAGGGCGAACCGGGCGCGAATTCCCATATCGCCATCACCGAGGCCTATCCCGACGCCGAGGCGCTGGCGTGCCCGACATTCGAGGACGCGCTGGCCGCCATCACCTCGGGGGAGGCTGACCTCGGCATGATCCCGATCGAAAATTCGGTCGCCGGCCGCGTCGCCGACATTCATCATCTGCTGCCGCAATCCGGCCTGTTCATCGTCGGCGAATGGTTCCTGCCCGTCCATCATCAGTTGATGGCGCCGCGCGGCGCCAAACTTGCCGACATCAAGACCGTCGAGAGCCACGTCCATGCGCTCGGGCAATGCCGCCGCATCATCCGCAAGCTCGGCATCAAGCCGATCGTATCGGGCGATACCGCGGGCTCGGCGCGCATCGTCGCCGAACGCGGCGACAAATCCTGCGCCTCGATCGCCTCGAAGCTCGCCTCGGAAATCTACGGCCTCGATATCCTGGCCGAGAATGTCGAGGACGAGGCCCACAACACCACGCGGTTTGTGGTGCTGGCGCGCGAGGCCAGCTGGGCCGCCCAGGGATCGGGGCCGCTGGTCACCACTTTTGTTTTTCGGGTGCGCAACCTTCCCGCAGCACTCTACAAGGCGCTGGGCGGCTTTGCCACCAACGGCGTCAACATGACCAAGCTGGAAAGCTACATGGTCGACGGCAATTTCTTCGCCACGCAATTCTACGCCGATGTCGACGGCCATCCCGACGACAGGAATCTCGCTTTCGCGCTCGACGAGCTGAAATTCTTCTCGCGCGAATTCCGTATCGTCGGGGTTTATCCGGCCCATCCGTTCCGGGCGACGTTCAGCGAGCAGCAGGGATGATTGGCGGACGACGGGATTTCCCGCGCGTCGACGCCCGTTTTCATCTCAGTGATGCCGGAATCTCCCGAACCGCGCCACGTGCTGCACTGGTGGTCAGCGCGGCATAGGCTTTCAGCGCCGTCGTCACATTGCGCTTGCGCGGCCTGGCCGGCTTCCAGGCGTCGGCGCCCTTCTGCTGCATCGCGGCGCGGCGGCGCGCCAGTTCTTCGTCGGATACCACGAGCTTGATGGAGCGGGCGGGAATATCGATCTCGATCCGGTCGCCCGCCTCGACGAGGCCGATCGCGCCGCCCTCGGCGGCTTCAGGCGAGACATGCCCGATCGAGAGACCCGACGTTCCCCCGGAGAACCGCCCGTCGGTGATGAGCGCGCAGGCTTTGCCGAGGCCCTTCGATTTCAGATAGCTTGTGGGATAGAGCATTTCCTGCATGCCCGGACCGCCGCGCGGCCCCTCATAGCGGATCACCACGACATCGCCGGCCTCGACCTTGCCGGTCAGGATTCCGGTGACCGCGTCGTCCTGGCTCTCGAACAGCTTCACCGGCCCCGCAAATTTCAGGCTTCCGGAATCGACGCCTGCGGTTTTCACGATGCAGCCGTCTTCGGCGAGGTTGCCGTAAAGAACCGCGAGACCGCCGTCCTTGGAGAACGCGTGTTCGACGTCACGGATCGTGCCGCCGGCGCGATCTTCGTCGAGCGATTCATAGCGCGAGGCCTGGTTGAACGCGACCTGGGTCGGAACGCCGCCGGGCGCGGCCTGGAAGAACTCGCGCACCGACGCGCCGGCGCTTCGCTTGATGTCGTTGCGCTCGAGGGCAGCGCCCAGCGTCGCCGCATGCACCATCGGCGTATCGCGATTGAGCAGTCCGGCGCGGTCAAGTTCGCCCAGAATGCCCATGATGCCGCCGGCGCGATGCACGTCCTCGACATGAACGTCGGGCACCGACGGGGCGACCTTGCACAGCACCGGGACGCGGCGCGACAGGCGGTCGATATCGCTCATGTTGAAATCGATGCCGCCCTCATAGGCGGCGGCGAGCAGATGCAGCACGGTGTTGGTCGAGCCGCCCATCGAGATATCGAGCGTCATCGCGTTTTCGAAGGCGCCGAAATTGGCGATGCTGCGTGGCAATACGCTTTCGTCGCCCTGCTCGTAGTAGCGGCGGGCGAGATCGACGACGAGGTGGCCGGCCTCGACAAACAGCCGTTTGCGGTCGGCGTGGGTCGCGACAATGGTGCCATTGCCGGGCAGCGCGAGACCGAGCGCTTCGGTCAGGCAGTTCATCGAATTGGCGGTGAACATGCCCGAGCAGGAGCCGCAGGTCGGGCAGGCCGAGCGTTCGATCACCGCGACGTCGGCGTCGGAGACCGCCGAATCGGCGGCCGCCACCATCGCGTCGATCAGGTCGACCTTCTTGACCTTGCCGGCGACCGTGACCTTGCCGGCCTCCATCGGGCCGCCGGAGACAAACACCGCCGGGATGTTGAGGCGCAGTGCTGCCATCAGCATGCCCGGCGTGATCTTGTCGCAATTGGAGATGCAGATCAGCGCGTCGGCGCAATGGGCGTTGACCATATATTCGACGCTGTCGGCGATGATCTCGCGGCTCGGCAGCGAATAAAGCATGCCGTCATGGCCCATCGCGATGCCGTCATCGACCGCGATGGTGTTGAACTCCTTGGCGACACCGCCGGCCTTCTCGACCTCGCGCGCGACGAGTTGGCCGAGGTCCTTGAGATGGACGTGGCCCGGCACGAACTGCGTGAAGCTGTTGGCGATGGCGATGATCGGCTTGCCGAAATCGCCGTCCTTCATGCCGGTCGCGCGCCAAAGGCCACGGGCCCCCGCCATGTTGCGGCCGTGGGTGGAGGTACGCGAGCGATAAGCGGGCATGGGACGGGACCTTGACAGGGTTAGGCGGCACGGTTGCCGGGAAGTCGGTGTTTTCGCAAATCGCGGCGGGCGCGGCAACAGGTGGAAATAGCGGCGCTCTGGATTCCCCTCAATCGCCTACGCCGCGGCTTTCTTGCCGAGCCCGAACGCGTCCGCCAGCAGGGAATAGGATTTCTTGCGCGCGTCGTGATCATAGACCGCGGTGATGACCATCAGCTCGTCGGCCTGGCTTGCCGCGATCATCGGCTGCAGCTTCGCCATCACGGTCGCCGGACTGCCGACGAACAGCCGTGAGCGATTGCGCGCGATCGAAGCGCGCTCGCTCTCGGTATAGGGATAGGCGAGCGCTTCCTCGACGCTGGGCAACGGCGAGTATTGACCGCGGTCGCGGCGCAACCGGTTGAGATCCATCGACGAGGCAAGCCGCTCGGCCTCCGCATCGGTTTCAGCCGCGACCACCGCGACCGCGAGAATGCCATACGGCGTCGCGCGCCAGCCCGACGGCTTGAAGCGCGCGCGGTAATGGGTCAGCGCGTCGACCGCGTCATGGGCGGCAAAATGATGCGCGAACGCAAAGCCCATGCCGACCTGGGCGGCAAGCTCCGAACTGTAGTCGCTGGAGCCGAGCAGCCAGATCGGCGGCAGCGGCGTGTCATCGGGCATCGCCACCACATTGTTGTAGGGATGGCCGGGCGGAAAATCGCGGGTCTCCCACAATGTCAGTTCATGCAGCCGCTCGAGGAAGTCGTCGCCCTCGCGGCGATCGAGCCGACTGCGCAGCGCATGCGCGGTGGCGCCATCGGTGCCCGGCGCCCGGCCGATCCCGAGATCGATCCGGCCGGGAAACAGCGCCTCGAGCATCTTGAAGCGCTCGGCGACCACCAGCGGCGCATGGTTCGGCAGCATCACGCCGCCGGAGCCGACCCGGATGCGGCTCGTCACCGCGGCGATCTGCCCAATCATGACGTCGGGCGCGGGGCTCGCCACCGAGGCAAGGTTATGATGTTCGGCCAGCCAGTAGCGGACATAGCCCAGCGCATCGGCTTCGCGCGCCAGATCGATGCTGTTGCGCAGCGCCGCGGCCGGCTTGGTGCCGGTGGTGACGACGGAGAGGTCGAGGATCGAGAGCGGAATCATGGCATCACAGTAGTGCGCCAGGCCGGGCCGACAAAGACCTCCGCTGCGCAGATCAGGCGCGCGCCGGCAGGACGAGCCGATCGCGATCCGGAGCAGCTGGTGGGACAATATGTCTGTATTAAGACAACATTATCTTTTGCCCACAATCGAAATCCGAGATATTGGTTGAGGCAGAATTAAGGCTTCTTCTGCACAATACCCATATAATGCAGCCATTTTCTCTCGGCTCGTCGCGCATATCGCCGCGCCTCCGCATTGCCCACTTCTTGAAATATTGGGCTTGGTATATGATTTATCTGCAATAATTGGGCAATTTCCCATTTTACGATGGGCTGTTTGAGTCGATGCGTTTGGCCTATTTTGGCCGCCGGCCGCCAGACCTGATGTCCATATGGCCGCCGTGGAGTTTGTGGTGCCATGACCGAGATGACGACCGCCGCGCAGGACCGCCATGCCGCGCCAAAACTCCCGGCGATCTCCTTTGAGTTCTTTCCGCCCAAGACCGAGGAGATGGAGCGCAGCCTGTGGGACACCATCAACCGGCTGGCAACGCTCGCACCCAATTTCGTATCGGTGACCTATGGCGCCGGTGGATCGACCCGCGAGCGCACCCATTCCACCATCACCCGCATCCTGGCTGAGACCGATTTGACCCCGGCCGCGCATCTGACCTGCGTCGGCGCCGCGCGCGGCGAAATCGACGAGATCGTCGACCGCTATCATGATGTCGGCGTCCGCCACATCGTGGCGCTGCGCGGCGATCCGCCGGGCGGCATCGGCACCGCCTACGCCACGCATCCCGACGGCTACCGGAGTTCGGCCGAACTCGTGGCCAGCATCAAGAAGCGCCATCCCGATATCGAGATTTCGGTTTCCGCGTATCCCGAGAAGCATCCGGAAAGCAGGGATTTCGATGCCGATATCGATGTGCTGAAAGCCAAGGTCGATGCCGGCGCCACCCGCGCCATCACCCAGGTGTTCTTCGACAACGACCTCTACTTCCGTTACCTCGACCGGGTTCGCGCCCGCGGCATCTCGATTCCGATCGTGCCCGGCATCATGCCGATGCACAATTTCAAACAGGCGAGAGCCTTCGTGACCCGCGCGGGCACCAGCGTGCCCGACTGGCTCGCCGCCAAATTCGACGGCCTCGATGACGATGCCGACACCCGCAAGCTGGTGGCGGCGACGGTCGCGGCGGGCCAGGTCCAGAAGCTCGCCAAGCACGGCGTCGACACCTTCCACTTCTACACCATGAACCGCGCGGATCTGGTGTTCGCGATCTGCCATTTGCTGGGCATCCGCCCGCAAGGCGCACAGAAAGCTGCCTGATCCATGACCGTGACCGTTTCTCCGAAGCGAACCGCCCTGCTCGCGGCAGCGAGCGAACGCATCCTGGTGCTCGACGGCGCCATGGGCACCATGATCCAGGGCCTCGAATATGACGAGGCGGCGTTTCGCGGCGAACGCTTCAAGGATTTCCACCGCGACCTCCGCGGCAACAACGACCTGTTGATCCTGACGCAGCCGAAGGCGATCGAGGACATCCACGCCGATTATCTGCGCGCCGGCGCCGACATCGTCGCCACCAACACGTTTTCCTCGACCTCGATCGCGCAGGCCGATTACGACCTCTCGGGCTTGGCCTACGAGATGAACCTCGAAGGCGCCAAGCTCGCGCGCGCCGCCGCCACCCGCGTTGCCGCCGAGGACGGCAAGCAACGATTCGTCGCCGGCGCCATCGGCCCGACCAACCGCACCGCCTCGATCTCGCCGGACGTTTCCAGTCCCGGCTTCCGCGCCGTCACCTTCGACGATCTGCGCAAGGCGTACGGCGAACAGATCAACGGCTTGCTCGACGGCGGCGCCGACGTCTTGCTGGTAGAAACCATCTTCGACACGCTCAACGCCAAGGCGGCGCTGTACGCCATTTCGGAAATCGCGGAGGCCCGCGGCATCGACGTGCCGGTGATGATCTCCGGCACCATCACCGATAAATCCGGCCGCCTGCTGTCGGGGCAATTGCCCGAAGCGTTCTGGAATTCGGTCCGTCACGCCAGGCCGATCACGGTCGGCTTCAACTGCGCGCTCGGCGCCGAGGATCTGCGCGCCCATATCGCCGACATCGGCCGCGTCGCCGATACATTGGTCTGCGCCTATCCCAACGCCGGATTGCCCAATGAGTTCGGCCAGTACGATGAGAGCCCGGAATTCATGGCCGGGCTGATCGGCGAATTCGCAGCGGCCGGCCTGGTCAATATCGTCGGCGGTTGCTGCGGCACCACGCCCGGCCATATCGCGGCGATCGCTGCCGCGGTCGCGCCGCACAAGCCCCGCGCGATCCCCGAAATTGAACCGCGCCTGCGGCTCTCGGGCCTGGAGCCGTTTGAGCTGACGCCGGCGATTCCCTTTGTCAATGTCGGCGAGCGGACCAACGTCACCGGATCGGCGAAATTCCGTAAATTGATCACCGCCGGCGACTACACCGCCGCACTTCAAGTGGCGCGCGACCAGGTCGAGAACGGCGCCCAGATCATCGACGTCAACATGGACGAGGGCTTGCTGGATTCCGAAGCCGCGATGGTGACGTTCCTCAACCTCGTCGCCGCCGAGCCGGACATCGCCCGCGTGCCTGTGATGGTCGATTCCTCGAAATTCGCCGTGATCGAAGCCGGGTTGAAATGCGTTCAGGGCAAGCCGGTGGTCAATTCGATCTCGATGAAGGAAGGCGAGGCGAAGTTCATTCACGAGGCCACCATCGCGCGGCGCCATGGCGCGGCCGTGGTGGTGATGGCGTTCGACGAAGCCGGCCAGGCCGACACGTTCGCGCGCAAGACCGAAATCTGCAAGCGCGCCTACGATATCCTGGTCGGGCAACTCAACTTTCCGCCCGAGGACATCATCTTCGATCCGAATATTTTCGCGATCGCGACCGGGCTCGAGGAGCACAATAATTACGGCGTCGATTTCATCGAGGCGACGCGCTGGATCCGCCAGAACCTGCCGCACGCCCATATCTCCGGCGGCGTCTCCAACCTGTCGTTCTCGTTCCGCGGCAACGAGCCGGTGCGCGAGGCCATGCATTCGGTGTTCCTGTATCATGCCATCAAGGCCGGCATGGATATGGGCATCGTCAACGCCGGCCAGATGATCGTCTATGACGACATCGATCCCGAACTGCGCCAAACCTGCGAAGACGTCATCCTCAACCGCGACCCCGGCGCTTCCGAGCGCCTGCTGGCATTGGCTGAAAAATTCCGCGGCAAGGAGAAGCAGACCAAGGAACAAGACTGGCCTGGCGCGAATGGCCGGTCGACAAGCGGCTCTCCCACGCGCTGGTGCACGGCATCACCGAATTCATCGAGGCCGATACCGAGGCCGCGCGGCCGTCGCCGAGCGCCCGCTCAATGTCATCGAGGGCCCGTTGATGGCGGGGATGAACGTGGTCGGCGATCTCTTCGGCGACGGCAAGATGTTTCTGCCGCAGGTGGTGAAATCCGCCCGCGTGATGAAGCAGGCGGTCGCCTATCTGATGCCGTTCATGGAAGAGGAAAAGGCACGCAACAAGGCCAATGGCATCGTCGGCGATGGCCGCAGCTCCGCCGGCAAGATCGTGCTCGCCACCGTCAAGGGCGACGTCCACGACATCGGCAAGAACATCGTCGGCATCGTGCTGCAATGTAACAATTTCGAGGTGATCGATCTCGGCGTCATGGTGCCGGCGGCGAAAATCATCGAGACCGCGAAAGCCGAAGGCGCCGACATCATCGGCCTGTCCGGCCTGATCACGCCGTCGCTCGACGAGATGAGCTTCCTTGCCGGCGAGATGGAGCGCCAGGGCCTGGCGCTGCCGCTGATGATCGGCGGCGCCACCACCAGCCGCGTCCACACCGCCGTGAAGATCGACCCGAACTATCGCCGCGGCCCGGTGGTGCATGTCAACGACGCCAGCCGCGCCGTCGGCGTGGCTTCCGCATTGTTGTCGCCGGAGCGGCGCGAGGCCTATGCGGCCGAAGTGCGCGCCGACTACGCCAAGATTTCCGCGGCGCATTTCCGCGCCCAAGCCGACAAAAAGCGCCTGAAGCTGGCCGATGCTCGCGCCAACGCGCTGACCATCGATTTTGCCAGGACGCCGCCCAAGAAACCAACGTTCTTCGGCGTCCGCAGTTTTGCCGATTACGATCTCGCCGAGTTGGCCGACTACATCGACTGGACGCCGTTCTTCCAGACCTGGGAACTGACCGGGCGTTTCCCCGCCATTCTCGACGATCCCAAGGTAGGCGAGGTGGCGCGCTCGCTCTATGCCGACGCCCGCAAGATGCTCGACCTCATCGTCAAGGAAAAATGGTTCACGGCGCAGGCCTCGATCGGCTTCTGGCCGGCCAATGCCGATGGCGACGACATCGTGGTCTATGCCGACGACACCCGTAAAACCAAGATCGCCACCTTCCACACCCTGCGCCAGCAACTCGAGAAGCGCGAAGGCCGCTTCAATTCGGCGCTGTCGGATTTCATCGCGCCGGTTGCGTCGGGCGTGCCTGATTATATCGGCTCGTTCGTGGTCACCGCCGGGATCGGCGAGGATATCGTGGCCGACCGCTTCAAGCATGCCAATGACGATTACTCGTCGATCCTGTGCAAGGCGCTGGCGGATCGGCTCGCGGAAGCCTTCGCCGAGCGGATGCACGCGCGGGTGCGCCGGGAATTCTGGGGCTATGCGCCGGACGAGGCGCTGAAGCCCGAGGAGTTGATCCTCGAGCAATATGCCGGCATCCGCCCGGCGCCCGGCTATCCCGCGCAGCCCGATCACACCGAAAAGGCGACGCTGTTTGCGTTGCTGGATGCCGAGAAAACCGCCGGCGTGAAACTGACCGAGAGCTATGCGATGTGGCCGGGTTCGTCGGTGTCCGGGACTTTATTTCAGCCATGCGGAAAGCTTCTATTTCGGCGTCGGCAAGATCGAGCGCGACCAGGTCGAGGATTACGCCGCGCGCAAGGGCTGGAGCGTGGCGGAAGCCGAACGCTGGCTGGCGCCGGTGCTGAACTACATTCCGGCGCAGGACCAGTCGGCGCAGGATCGTCGCGTGAAAGAAGCGATGCCGACCGTGGCCCCCGTTTCGGCCGCCCCCGCCAACGATGTTGTGCCCGACGAAGTGGCCTCGCACCCGCCCGGCTGCAATTGCGCCGTGCATCTGGCCTGGCGCAAGAAGGCTGCGAGGGCGGGGTAGCACCCAACTGGACCAATTATACTCATCGTCATGGCCGGGCTTGTCCCGGCCATCCACGTCTTGCGATATTTCGACATGGCAAGCGGCGGGTACATTTACATTCTAACCAATCGACCGAACGGCATTCTTTATGTCGGCGTGACGAGTGATCTGGTCCGCCGGGTGTTCGAGCATCGGTCGGGTTTTGTCGAAGGCTTTACCAAACGATACGGATTAAACAGGCTCGTCTATCTCGAGCAGTTTGACGACATCCGGGATGCCATCCAGCGCGAGCACAATATCAAGCACTGGTCGCGAGCATGGAAGGTACGAAAGATTGTCGCAACAAATCCGGATTGGAACGATCTCTACGAAACCATCGCGAAGTGAAGACGTAGATGGCCGGGACAAGCCCGGCCATGACGGTTGTTGATTTCTTGATTCAATTTTCAAACAGCCCTGCACCGTCATTGCGAGCGAAGCGAAGCAATCCATTGCGACGCCACAAAAGGCGATGGATTGCTTCGTCGCGGAGCCTGTCATCGGGCCGGCCGAAAGGCCGGACCCGTTGGCTCCCCGCAATGACGTCGCGCCAATTTCAAACACACCCCCGCATCCTCGCGGCGCAAATGCGCCCGAGTTGCTGGGTCAACGTCCCTCGAAAAACAGAGGGCGCAGTGCTACCCCAAGAGGGGAGCAGGGAATGCCGGATGCTCGGCGCATCCGCAGCCGCGTGCGCAGTGGTAAAAAGCACACGCGTTAGTCACCACGGTCACGCCGGAATCACCCGGCATTCCCCGCGCAATGGTTTTAACGGTCTACTCCGCGCTCTCCCCGGTGACCGGGCTTTCTTGCCACCGTCGCCTCGCAGATACTTCTGCGACGCTTGACGCCAGCGTCGGGGCGTCAGGACCACACGGCTTCGCCGTCCGCAGCTAGACGCCTTCGTCAACGCGCCGCTACGTCCACCGCATCCCGCACCAACGTCCGTGACGATCGCGATACGTCCCTCAAGTGGGACGGGATGACGCGACTATGGAAGTGATTTGGGTAAAAAGAGAACAGGATTATTTTTGTGGAGGGGGCTGGACAGCGAGTCGGTGATTTGCCCGGCGGGCGCAGTGAGTGGAGGTGCTCATCCCGGAGAAGTGGCTGGCGAGGCATTTTACTGAACATCCGGAGAGTCGACAGATGGTAGCGATGCCTCTCCAATTCTCCATCCTACCGGATCAAACATAACTCGCCTTCGTCGATATTTCTCGAAATCAAGGAGCGCCTTCTGGTCGTTGAAGTAAGCACCGACTTCCGCTTGAAAAGCCTCCGCGTCGCTCCAAAGTCCCACGGTCACGTAAGATCTAAAATCGCCAAGAGATTCCGGGTCTAAATGCCAAGTGGTGTCCGGAAACTTCTTTACTGGAAGAGAATCGCTTAGAAATTCCGCTATTAGCCCCTTACGGTTACCGATGGTGTTATTGCGTTTCCAGTGTTCAAGAAAGGCGGCGTTACTGACGGAATCTGGTTTAACTCGCCAGTGAATAAGAACAGCAATCATGTCAGCGACCTCCTCTACCTTGAAGGATCGTCGTTTCGCCTGTGTGAACGCGCGATAATCTTTCCTGCTAGCTGGGTTCAGCCACTCCCTCTAGGAGAAAGTCGTTCTGCGACGATGTCTTCGGCAATCCCGTGAGCAATGGCGCTCATAACGAGTTCGGCCCACTTGAAATAAGCCTTATCAATTACGGGACGATCATGCAAAAATCTCAATCGCTTTGATTTCTTCAATATTTCCGGTTGTCGGTAGTGCTGATGTGCAAGGACATTTCGGACTTCCTTAATTTCATTCAGATCGAGATATCTAGTTTTTAAATTTACGCCCTGCTCCCGGTACGGTCTTTGATATACGTCGTTTGGCCAATCAAAGATCGATTTCATAACGTTGATCAGACCTGATATACTCCTTCCTCCAATTTCTGCTTTGGCTATTTCAGACGCAATTAACTCTTCCCGAAGAGAGGTAATCTCTTGGAGACCGCCTGTCCGAAGAACCAAATCTGCATAAGCAAGGGTGAGTTTTTTCCAATCCGGCAAATTCGCAAGCGCCATCGGAAAGCGTCGAACCAATTCACCAAAACTGTCCTTGATGAATATTTCGAAGCAAGACCACAAATTCAGAAATGAACCTCGATAAAATAATTCTTGCGCTTCTTCATAAATTGTCGACGACTCTCCGAGCTTGCGACCAAGAAAAATCAGATCATTTCGCGCCTCGTCCAAGGAATCTTCGTCTTCCGTATTAATAGAGACTTTCGCTATCTTACTGGGTCCGCGAATTTGACCTTCCCACTTGCTCATACCCAATTGGAGAGACTCGGCTTCTATGGTGCCGCATTTGCTTGTGGGCCACATTACGATATTGGTCCTCTTGCGGGGATGCTTTTGTAATGCTCCAAGTTCTCCCCGATTTAACCTGCTTCGAACCTCCTTAATTGATAACTTCTCTAGTTCCGCGAATTCTTTGAGAGTGACCCAGCCATAAAGACGCTTAATACTTTTGACCCCAAAATCAGCAGCAGAATAGTTTGTAACTTTGTCGAAGGCCGATCTTTCCGTTCCTTTGAGCCGATTATCAGAAAGTGTACAAACAGCGAGCGCATAGGCCAATTCAGTTGCGCTAATGTGCTTTGTTAGCGCATCACGATTATCTAGAAACCGCCTAAGCGGATCGAATTTTTCAGCATTAATGAACTTCTTTGTCTTTTTCATTTTGACCTACGTTCACCCCTCCCCCTCATCGCTCGCGAGCAGTCCCCTCACCGCGCGCGCCCAGCCTTTCAGCTTTCGCTCCCGCGTGGCCTGGCTCATGTTGGGCTTGAAGCGGTGTTCGAGCCGCCAGTTGTCGGCGAACTTTGCAGGCTCGGGATAGACGCCGGCGGAAAGCCCCGCGAGATAGGCCGCGCCGAGCGCGGTGGTTTCCTGGATCATCGGGCGGTCGACCGGCGCGTCGAGCAAATCCGCGAGGCGCTGCATGGTCCAGTCTGACGCCGTCATGCCGCCGTCGACGCGCAGCACGACGTTGGCGGCCCTGGCGTCGGGCCAGTCGGCGCGCATCGCCGCCCACAGATCAAACGTCTGGTAACAAACACTCTCCAGCGCGGCATGCGCCAGTTCAGCCGGGCCGGTGTTGCGGGTCAGCCCGAACAGCGCGCCGCGCACCCGCGGATTCCAGTACGGCGCGCCCAGGCCGACGAACGCCGGCACCAGATAGACGCTTTGCGTGGAATCGGACTGGTCGGCAAGCGGGCCGGTCTCAGAGGCCTGCTTGATGATCCCGAGGCCGTCGCGCAGCCACTGCACCGAGGAGCCGGCGACGAAGATCGAGCCCTCCAGCGCATAGGTGCGCTGGCCCTTCAGCTGATAGGCAATCGTCGTGAGCAGCTTGTTTTTGGACGCCACCGGCGTGGCGCCGGTGTTGAGCAGCGCAAAGCAGCCGGTGCCGTAGGTCGACTTCATCATGCCCGGCGAAAAACACGCCTGCCCGATGGTGGCGGCCTGCTGGTCGCCGGCGATGCCTGATATCGCGATGCTGCCGCCGAACAGTTCAGCGACGCTGTCGCCGAAATTGGCCGAGGAATCCTTCACCTCCGGGAGCATCGAGCGCGGCACCCGCAGGATTTTCAGCAGCTCATCGTCCCACTGCCCGGTGTGGATGTTGAACAACAGCGTGCGCGAGGCGTTGGTGGCGTCGGTGGCATGCGCCCGGCCGCCGGTCAGCCGCCACAGCAGATAGCAATCGACCGTGCCGAACATCAGCTCGCCTCGGTCGGCGCGTTCGCGCGCGCCGGGCACGTGGTCGAGGATCCATGCGACTTTAGTTCCGGAAAAATAGGGATCGATGATCAGGCCGGTCTTCGCCGAGATGGCCGGCTCGTGGCCTTCGGCCTTGAGGTGCGCGCAGATATCCGCGGTGCGGCGGTCCTGCCAGACGATGGCGCGGTGCACGGCGGTGCCGGTGGCGCGGTCCCACACCACCGTGGTCTCGCGCTGGTTGGTGATGCCGATGGCGGCGATATCGCGCGCGGTGACGTTGGCTTTTCGCAGGGCTTCGCGGCAGGTGGCGATGGTGGAGGTCCAGATGTCTTCCGGCTCATGCTCGACCCAGCCGGAGGCCGGAAAATGCTGCGGGAATTCGGCTTGCGCGGTCGCGGCGATGGAAATGTCGGCGCGAAACACGATGGCGCGCGAGGATGTGGTGCCCTGATCGATGGCCAGCACAAAGGACATGACGTTGCTTCCCGGAAGGTGTGTTGGTTTTGGCGATGGCGCTCAGGCAAGCGGATTGGGCGGCGAAGGTCAATATCATCCTCACGTCGTCCCGGCGCAGGCCGGGAGAGAAAACGCCATCGCTGCGGATTTCACCTCGCCCCGCTTGCGGGGAGAGGTCGGATCGCCCTCGGCGATCCGGGTGAGGGGGTTGATGACTCTCACAAAGAAAAGAAAGAGCCCCTCACCCCGACCCTCTCCCCGCAAGCGCGGGGCGAGGGAGAAGAAAGAGAGCTACACCGACGCGGTCGTCACGCCGCCGTCGACCACGATGGTCTGCCCGGTCATAAAGCTCGACGCATCGGAGCCGAGATAGGCGACCGCACCGGCGATTTCGTCGGGCTCGCCGATCCGGCGCAGCGGCGTGGTGGCGCAGCGGCGTTTCAGGCGCTCTTCGTCTTCCCACAGCGCGCGGGCGAAATCGGTCTTGATCAGACCGGGCGCCACGCAATTGACGCGGACGCCCTTCGGCCCCCATTCGCCGGCAAGGCTGCGGCACAGCGAGAAATCCGCCGCCTTGGAAATCCCGTAGGCGCCGAGCACCGGCGAGCCGCGCAGGCCGCCGATCGAGGAAATGATCACCACCGAACCGTTGCCGCGCTCGGCCATCGCCGGGATCACGCCCGAGCACAGCCAGATGTTGCTCTTGACGTTGGAGCCCATGATCTTGTCGAACGCCTCGTCGCTGATGTCGAGCAATGGTCCGAAATACGGATTGACCGCGGCGTTGCAGACCAGGATGTCGATCTTGCCGTAATGCTTGATGGTCCCTGCGATCAGCGCGTCGATTTCCGCGCGGCGGGAGATGTTGCAGGGGATGACGAGCGCATCGCCGCCCTCCTTCCGGATGCCTTTGGCGACCTCTTCGCAGGCGTCAGCCTTGCGGCTGGAGATCACGACTTTCGCGCCCAGCCGCGCCAGCAATTCAGCCGACGAGCGGCCGATGCCGCGGCTCGAGCCGGTGACGACGGCGACCTTCCCGGCGAGATCGAACGGGGTGTTTTTCACGGAGGATTCCTTTCGTCATTCCGGGATGCGCCTCTTGGCGCAGGCCCGGAATCCATACGCCCTGTCGTGGTTATGGATTCCGGGCTCGCGCTGACGCGCGCCCCGGAAGGACGGGAAGGAGAGGCCTGCTACATCAGCCCGCCCGCGTCGGTGACGCGGCGCAAATGATAGTCGGTGTCGCCGAAGGTGTTCTCGATCATGGTCAGCCGCTTGAAGTAGTGGCCGATCCTGGCTTCCATGGTCATGCCGATGCCGCCATGGAGCTGGATCGACTGCTGGCCGACGAACTTCGCCGACTTGCCGATCTGCACTTTCGCCGCGGCCACCGCGGTGGCGCGCTCCTTGGCGTCGTCGAGGTCGGCAGCCATGGTCGCGAACATCGACATGCTGCGGGCCTGTTCGACGGCGACGAACATGTCGGCGGCGCGATGCTGCAGGGTCTGGAAGCTGCCGATCGGCACCCCGAACTGGGTGCGGGTCTTGAGGTATTCGACGGTGGTCTTCAGCGATTCATCCATCAGCCCGACGGCTTCCGCGCACAGCGCGATGCGGGCATCGTCGACCACGCGCTCGATCAGCGGAAGTGCATTTTCCGGATCGCCGATGACGGCGTCGGCGCCGACCTCGACGCCGGTGAAGGTGATGTCGGCCGCATGCAGGCCGTCCTGGGTCGGATAGCCTTTCCTGACCACGCCCTTGGCGTTGCCGGGCACCAGAAACACCCCGATGCCGCTCTTGTCGTGCTGGCTGCCCTTGGTGCGCGCGGTCACCACCAGCATGTCGGCGGTCTCGCCGTTGAGCACGACGAATTTCTCGCCGTCGATCACCCATCCGGCGCCCTTTTTCTTGGCCGAGGTCGAAACGTCAGAAAGATCGTAGCGCGAATTCTTCTCCAGCTGCGCGAAGGCAAAGGTCTTGCTGCCGTCGATGATGCCGGGAATGTGGGCCGCCTTCTGTTCAGCCGAGCCGCCGCGGCGCAGGAAACCGCCGGCCAGCACGACAGTCGCCAGATATGGCTCCAGCACCAGCGCCTTGCCCAGGGCTTCCATCACGATCATGGTCTCGACCCCGCCGGCGCCGAAGCCGCCATCGTCTTCCGAGAACGGCAGGCCGAGCAGCCCCTGCTCGGCGAGCTTGCCCCAGACGCCTTTGCTCCAGCCGCCCTTCTCCGCCATGTATTTCTTGCGCTGCTCGAAATCGTAGGAACTGCCGAGCAGCCCGTCGACGCTTTCCTTGAGAAGCCGCTGCTCCTCGGACAAATCAAAATCCATGTTTCACTTCCTCGTATTCAGAAAAAAATGCGTCATTCCGGGATGCGCCACTTGGCGCAGGCCCGGAATCCGTACTCCCTGTCGGGGTTATGGATTCCGGGCTCGCTCGCTTCGCTCGCGCCCCGGAATGACAATTGGGATTGGAGCCCGCTCCCCGCCCCAACTCTCTCGCCGCTTTCGCGGGGGACGACGCTTGTTGCTATCTCACTCCGTCGCCTACAGCCCCAGCACGGCCTTGGTGATGATGTTGCGCTGGATTTCGTTGGAGCCGCCGTAGATCGAGACCTTGCGGTTGTTGAAATAGCTCGGCGCGATCTGCGCGGTCCAGTCCATCGCCTCGTTGCTGCCGTCGTCGCCATGCTCGTCGAACGGGGCGGCGAACGGGCCGATCACTTCCATCAGCAACTCAGTGGTGGTCTGCTGGATTTCCGAGCCCTTGATCTTGAGCACCGAAGAGGCCGGATTGGGCTTGCCCTTGCCGTGCTTGTTTTCGTCGGCGACGACGCGAAGCTGCGTCAGCTCGAGCGCCTTCAGCTCGATCTCGACTTCGGCGAGTTTCTCGCGGAATTTCTGGTCTTCAAGCACCGGCTTGCCGCCGGACTCCACCTTCGACGCCAGTTCCTTGATGCGGCGGATGCGCTCCTTGGAAACGCCGACGCGGGCGATGCCGGTGCGCTCGTTGCCGAGCAGGAACTTGGCGTAGTCCCAGCCCTTGTTCTCCTCGCCGATCAGGTTTTCGTAAGGCACCTCGACGTCATCGAAGAACACCTCGTTGACCTCGTGGCCGCCGTCGATGGTCTGGATCGGACGCACCGTGACGCCCTTCGACTTCATGCTGAACACGATGAAGGAAATGCCGGTCTGCTTCTTGGCGCTGGGATCGGTGCGGCACAGGCAGAAGATCATGTCGGCATATTGCGCCAGCGTGGTCCAGGTCTTCTGGCCGTTGATGATCCACTTGTCGCCCTTGCGCTCGGCCTTGGTCTTGAGCGAGGCGAGGTCGGAGCCGGAACCGGGCTCCGAGAAGCCCTGGCACCACCAGTCGTCGACATTGGCGATGCGCGGCAGATAGCGCTTCTTTTGTTCCTCGTTGCCGAAGGTGTAGATCACCGGGCCGACCATGCTGACGCCGAAGGCGAGCGGCGCCGGCGCCGGATGCATCTGCAATTCCTCGTTGAAGATGTAATGCTGTACCGAGGTCCAGCCGGTGCCGCCATATTCCTTGGGCCAGTGCGAGACGCCCCAGCCCTTCTTGTTCAGGATGCGCCACCAATCGATCATCTCCTCTTTGCCGAGATGGCGGCCCTCCTGCAATTTCTGGCGCGTCGCCGGCGGCACGTGGTCCCTGAAGAAGGCCCGCACCTCGTCGCGAAATGCCACTTCTTCCTTGCTGAAGCTGAGATCCATCGGATCCTCCTGTGAGCGACTTAGACTATTCTGCAAAAATCAGAGCCGTCATTCCGGGGCGCGAGTGAAACGAGCGAGCCCGGAATCCATAACCACGACGGGGAGTATGGATTCCGGGCCTGCGCCAAATGGCGCATCCCGGAATGACGGAAGTAGTACTCCTTACTGCACGATCTCGAACAGGCCGGCAGCGCCCATGCCGCCGCCGACGCACATGGTGACGACAGCGTATTTGGCCTTGCGGCGGCGGCCTTCGATCAGCGCGTGACCGGTGAGACGCGCGCCCGACATGCCGTAGGGATGGCCGACCGCAATCGCGCCGCCGTCGACATTGATCTTCTCCGGATCGATGCCGAGCTTGTCGCGGCAATAGAGCACCTGCACCGCGAAGGCCTCGTTCAATTCCCAGAGATCGATGTCGTCGACCTTGAGGCCGTGGCGCTTGAGCAAGCGCGGCACCGCGAATACCGGCCCGATGCCCATCTCATCCGGCTCGCAGCCGGCAGCGACGAAGCCGCGGAAGATGCCGAGCGGCTTCAGGCCGCGCCTGGAGGCTTCCTTGTCGCTCATGATCACCGCGGCGCTGGCGCCGTCCGACAGTTGGCTGGCATTGCCCGCGGTGATGGTAAAGCCTTCGCCGCGCACCGGCTTGAGGCCGGCCAGGCCTTCGGCCGAGGTGTCGGGCCGCGGGCCTTCATCCTTGGAGAAGGTGATCTCCTTGAAGGAAACCTCGCCGGTGGCCTTGTCGGTGACGCCCATCTTGGTGGTGATCGGCGCCACTTCGTCGTTGAACTTGCCGCCCTGCTGGGCGGCGGCGGTGCGGCGCTGGCTTTCCAGCGAATATTCGTCCTGACGCTCGCGCGAAATGCCGTAGCGCTTGGCCACCACTTCGGCGGTGTCGATCATCGGCATGTAGACTTCGCCCTTGATCTTGAGCAGCGCCGGATCCTGCGCGTGAAAGCTGTTGGCATGCTCGTTCTGCACCAGGCTGATCGACTCGCCGCCGCCGCCGACCGCGATCTCGACACCGTCGAAAAGCACCGAACGCGCCGCCAGCGCAATCGCCTGCAGGCCCGAGGCGCATTGCCGGTCGATGGTGGTGCCGCCGACGGTGACGGGCAGGCCCGCGCGCAGCAGCGCCTTGCGGGCGATGTTGCCGCCGGTCGAGCCCTGCTGGAGGGCCGCCCCCATCACCACATCCTCGATCTCCTTCGGATCGACCTTGGCGCGCGCCACGGCCTCGCCAATGGCGTGGCCGAGCAGGGTCGCGCCCTCGGTGGCGTTGAGGGCGCCGCGATAGGCCTTGCCGATCGGGGTGCGGGCAGTGGAAACGATAACGGCTTCGGTCATGAACGACCTCCTGTTGCGAGTTGTTGTTTGGGTTGCGAAGATTGTTGCGAGGGTTGCTGGATCCGCAATTCGTGGCGCGAGAGTTTGCCGACTGAAGTGCGCGGCAGTTCGTCGACGAAATCCAGCGCCGCCGGAATTTCGTGCTTGCCGAGCTTGCCGGCGAGAAATGCCTTGAGCTCTTCCAGCGTGAACGGATCGGCGCCGGCGCGCAGCTTCACAAAGGCCTTCGCCGCCTCGCCGCGGTAATCGTCGGGGATGCCGATCACGAGCACTTCCTGCACCGCCGGATGGGTATAGATCGCCTGCTCGATCATCTGCGGATAGACGTTGAAGCCGCCGGAGATGATCATGTCCTTCTTGCGATCGACCAGAAAGAAATAGCCGTCGCTGTCCATGTAGCCGATGTCGCCGGTCAGGAAGTGGTCGCCGACAAAGGCTTCCGCGGTTTCCTTCGGCCGGTTCCAGTAGCCCCTGGTGACGTTCGGCCCCTTGATGCGGATTTCGCCGACCTCGCCGGTGGGCAGGACTTTCTTGGGATCGTCCAGCGACACCACATCCATTTCGATGCCCGGCAGCATCAGCCCGATCGAACCCGGCTTGTCCGGTCCCTCCGCGGGGTGGCCGGTGCCGGGCGAGCAGGTCTCGGTCATGCCCCAGCCGCTCTTCAGCTTCATCTTGACCTTGCGCTCGAAGATCCTCGCGACCTCGACCGGCAGCGGCGCGCCGCCCGATCCGCAGGAAACCAGCGACGACAGATCGCGGCTTTCCAGATCGGGCAGGCTCGCGATCGCGATCCACATCGTCGGCACGCCGGGAAACGCGGTGGCGCGCTTGACTTCGATATCGCGCATCACCGCCTCGACGTCGAAGCGCTGGTGCAGCGAGATCAGGTGGCCGCGCCGGATCGACGACAGCAACACCACCGTCAGCGCAAAGATATGAAACAGCGGCAGCACGCAGATCACGCGCTCGATGGCGTCGCGCTTGGCGCGCGCCGGCTTGCCCCAGACATCGTAGATCGATACCGCCGACGTCAAATTGCCATGGCTGAGCATCGCGCCCTTCGGCAAGCCGGTGGTGCCGCCGGTATATTGCAGCAATGCGACGTCATCGGCCGAGATCTGTGGCCACTGCGCCGGCGCGGTCGCGCCCTGCACGAACGCCTTGTAGGTGACGATCGCCGGATGAGAGGGAATCGGCGCGTGCGGATTGCCGACCGCGCCCCAATCATCGTCTTCACAGACGATCAGGCGGTCGAGCAGGCCTTTTTCCAGAAACTTCAGCGCCATCGGCAACAGCGTGGCGAGGTCGCTGGTGACGAGAATGCGCGCGCCGCTGTCGCTCAATTTATGAGAGAGCGCGATCTCGCCGTCGAGCGCGCTGAGATGCACGACCCGGGCGCCGGCCTTCAGCGCGCCAAAGAAATTCACCGGGTGATCCGGCGAATTGCCGAGGAACAGCGCCACCGACGAGTTCCTGCCGTAGCCGGCGCGCAGGAAGGCGGAGGCCGCCACCTCGACCATGGCTTCCAGTTCGGCATAGCTGATGGGCCGATCGCGGAATTCGATCACCGGCCGCGCGGCAAATTGCGCCGCCGCGGTCGACAACAGATCGGGCAGCGTCCCGCGCGCGATCGCATCGTCCCAACGGACGCCTTCCGGATAGAACTTTTCGCCGGGATGGATCATGTGCGTTCTGTCCGGCAGGAGGAGGGCACGGTGTCTCCGCACATTCTGCCGTCATTCCGGGGCGCGAGCCGTTTGCGAGCGAGCCCGGAATCCATAACCCCGACAGGGAGTATGGATTCCGGGCCTGCGCCAAGAGGCGCATCCCGGAATGACGAGTGGTGATGGCAAAGCCCCATCACGCTGCTTTCGAGGCCGCCAGCGACGCGAAGGTCTTGCCTTCCGCAGCGAGCCGCTTCAGGAGCGGCGCCGGTTCGAGGCTCGGATCGTTGGTTTCCCTGGCGTAGAACGACAGCCGGTCCGCGATGTGCTTGAGGCCGACGGAATCGGCATAGAACATCGGGCCGCCGCGATAGATCGGCCAGCCGTAACCGTAGAGCCAGATCACGTCGATATCGCTCGGACGCGCCGCGACCTTTTCTTCCAGGATCCGCGCGCCCTCGTTGATCATCGGATACATCATGCGCTCGAGGATCTCGTCGTCGCTGACCACGCGGCGCTTGCGCCCCAATCGCTGCAGGGTCTCATCGATCAGCTTCTCGACTTCCGGATCGGGCAGCGGCGCGCGCGAACCCGCCTCATATTTGTAATAGCCCTTGCCGGTCTTCTGGCCGAAACGGCCGGCTTCGCACAGCGCGTCGGCGATTTCCGACTTGATGCCGCGATCCTGGCGCGAGCGCCAACCGATATCGAGGCCGGCGAGATCGCCCATCGCGAACGGTCCCATCGGCATGCCGAACTTGGTCACCACCGCGTCGACCTGCTGCGGCAGCGCGCCCTCGAACAGCAATTTCTCCGCCTGCTTGCCGCGCTGCGCCAGCATCCGGTTGCCGACGAAGCCGTCGCAGACCCCGACCACCGCCGGCACCTTGGCGATGCGGCGCGCCACCGCGACCGCGGTCGTCAGCGCATCCGGCGCGGTTTTTTCCGCGCGCACGATCTCGCACAGCTTCATCACATTGGCGGGGCTGAAGAAGTGCATGCCCAGCACATCCTGCGGACGCTTGGTGACGGCCGCGATCTGGTCGATGTTGAGGTAGGAGGTGTTGGAGGCCAGCACGGCGCCGGGCTTGGCGAATTTGTCGAGCGCGGCGAACACGTCCTTCTTGATCGCCATGGTTTCGAACACGGCTTCGATGATCAGGTCCGCATCCTTGACATTCTCAAGCCCGACCACGCCCTTGATCAGGCCCATGCGCTTGGCCGGCGCATCGGCCGGAATGCCGCCGCGCGCCGCGGTCGCCTCGTAGTTCTTCTGCATCACGCCCATGCCGCGCTTGAGCTGCTCGTCGCCGGTCTCGATCAGAGTCACCGGGATACCGGCATTGGCGAACGACATCGCGATACCGCCGCCCATGGTGCCGGCGCCGATGATGGCGACGCGCTCGACCGGGCGCGGCTTGGTGCCTTCGGGAACGCCCGCGACCTTGGCCGCTTCGCGCTCGGAGAAGAAGGCGTAACGCTGCGCCTTCGACTGATCGCTGGCCACCAGCTTGAGGAAACCTTCGCGCTCCTTCTTCAGGCCTTCATCGAACGGCAGGTCGATGGCGGCGCCGACCGCGTCGGCGGCGGCGAACGGCGCTTCCAGCCCGCGCGCCTTCTTGGTGAGGGCCGCGACCGCGCTGGTGAAGATCGAGCGGTCGGCCCTGGCCGCCGCGAGCTTGCTGTCGTCATCGCGCAGCTTGCGCAGCGGCCGCTTCTCGGCCAGCACCTTGCGGGCAAACGCCTCGCCGCCGGAAGCCGGACCTTCGACGATTTCCTCGATCAGGCCGTGCTTGAGCGCCTCAGTCGCGCTGATCGGATCGCCGCCGACGATCATCTTGACCGCAAGCTCAGGACCGACCGCGCGCGGCAAGCGCTGCGTTCCGCCGGCGCCCGGCAGCAAGCCCAATTTCACCTCGGGCAGGCCGAGCCTGGCTTCCTTTGTCGCGACGCGGAAATGGCAGGCGAGCGCGACTTCGAGACCGCCGCCCAGCGCGGTGCCGTGAATGGCGGCAATGATCGGCTTCGGACTGTTCTCCATCGCGACCAGCGCCTCCTGAAGACCCGGCGGCTTCGGCGGCTTGCCGAATTCGGTGATGTCGGCGCCGGCGATAAAGGTGCGGCCGCCGCAGGTCAGGACGATCGCCTTCACTTCGGGATCGGCGATGGCGCTCTTCATGCACTCTAGAATGCCGCCGCGGACGGCGGCGCTGAGCGCGTTCACGGGAGGGCTGTTGATCGTGACAATGGCGACCACGTCATGACGTTCGAGCTTGACCACTTCGTTCACGCGATTCTCCCTGGGTATCCCGTTCTTGATAAATTTCGCACTGCGGAATTTAATTCCACATCTTGACAGCGAGGGTTATTTTGAAGCACGTCCCTTGTCAACGAGGTCCGCGCAGCAGCAGGCAATGAAACGTCCAGGCAAGAAGGTGACGACTGATCGCAGCTTCGTCGTCGCGCTTTCCCGCGGGCTTGATGTATTGCGCGCATTCCAACCCAACGACGGGCTTCTTGGCAATCAGGAGATCGCGGCCCGTACCAACTTGCCAAAGCCGACCGTTTCACGGTTGACCTATACTTTGACCAAGCTCGGCTACCTTACACCGGTTGCCCGGTTCGAGAAATATCAGCTGACGCCATCAGCCATGGCGCTGGGGTATGCCGCCCTTGCAAACCTCGGCGTTCGGCATTTGTCCGAGGCCTACCGCGAGCAGGTCATGCGCGAGACCGGCGGGGCCGTTGCCGTCGGCGGCCGCGACCGTCTCAGCATGATTTACTTTGGACAAAGCCGCAACGGTCTCACGCTGGGGGTTCAACTGGATGTCGGCTCGCGAATCCCGATCGCAACCACGGCGATGGGCCGCGCCTATATCTGGGCACTGCCGGCCGATGAGCGTGCCTCTTTATTGCGCGAACTCCGCGAGCACTACGGCAGCCGTTGGCCCCGGATGCGCGATGGCATCGAACGCGCCGGCGAGACCGTGGAGAAGTTCGGCTTTGCAATCTCGGCGGGCGAGTGGCAGGACGACGTGCATGCGGTCGGCGTCGCACTCAAGCTTAATGACGGAACCGGTCCCTATGCCTTTAATTGTGGCGCGCCCGCATTCCGCTTTACGGAAGACCGGCTGCGCAGCGATATTGGACCTCGCCTTGTGGCGATGGTAAGGAACATCGAGGCGGCGCTCGGCGGCGCGGCGCCACAATCAAAAAAAGCAGCAAACAAAAAGTTAAGAGCAGGAGGGAGAGTTGCACGTGTGGTTGAGGGGATCAGGTAGCCTGCATCGCTATCGTGATGACCGGCGGACGAATTCGCACGATCATTGCGGCCCAACGAGACATTTGGGCGGAACGAGATGATGCAGGCACAGCTCGCGCAGGGACAGGATCCCCTGCTTGCGGTTCGCGACGTCAGCGTCGTGTTCGGCGGCATCATCGCGTTGAACGGCGTGTCCTTTGACATGCATCAGGGCCAGATCCTCGGCCTGATCGGGCCGAACGGCGCCGGCAAGACCACCCTCTTCAATTGCCTGAGCCGGCTCTACCAGCCGAGCGCCGGCGACATTCTGATGGAAGGCCGGAGCATCCTGAAGCGCCCGCCGCACCGGATCGCCGAAATCGGCATCGGACGCACCTTCCAGAACGTCGCGCTGTTTCCCAATCTTTCGGTGCTGGACAATGTTCGGGTCGGCACCCATGCCCGCACCAACAGCGACATTTTCAGCGACTCGCTGAAACTGCCCTGGGTCCGCCGCGGCGAAGCCGCCGTCAACAAGCGGGTCCACGAAATCCTCGCCTATCTCGAGCTCGAAGACGTCGCCCATGTCACGGTTTCCGGCTTGCCGTTCGGCACCCAGAAACGGGTGGAGCTGGCGCGCGCGCTGGCCGCCGATCCGAAAATCCTGCTGCTCGACGAGCCGGCCGGCGGCCTCAACCACGAGGAAGTCCACGTGCTGGGCGACCTGATCCGCCGGATTCGCGACGAGCGGAAGATGACCGTGCTGCTGGTCGAACATCACATGGGCATGGTGATGTCGATCGCCGACCATGTGGTCGCGTTGAATTTCGGCCGCAAGCTCGCCGAAGGCACGCCGGCGGCGGTGCAGTCCGACCCGGATGTCATCAAGGCCTATCTGGGGAGCAAGGACCAATGACCACCATGCTCAATGTAAGGGATTTGCGGGCCTATTACGGCCAGGTCCAGGCGCTTCACGGTCTCGAGTTCGGTCTCAATGAAGGCAGCCTGACCACGCTGCTCGGCGCCAACGGCGCCGGCAAGACCACAACGCTGCGCGCGATCTGCAACATGGTGCGCACCACCGGCTCGATCGAATTCGAAGGCGCACCCCTCACCGGCCGCTCGACCGAAAATATCGTCCGCCTCGGCATCGCCCATGTGCCGCAGGGCCGCGGCACCTTCACCACCATGACGGTGGAAGAAAATCTTCAGCTCGGCTCGATCACGCGCAAGGACAAGGCCGGGATCGTGTCCGACATCGAGCGCATGTACGATCATTTCCCGGTGCTGAAGGCGCGGCACACCCAGCAGGCGGGAACGCTGTCGGGCGGCGAACAGCAGATGCTGGCGGTCGCCCGCGCCTTGATGTTGCGGCCGCGGCTGATGCTGCTGGACGAGCCGTCGTTCGGCCTCGCACCGCTGATCGTGCGCGACCTGTTCAAGATCCTCGGCAAGATCAACCGCGAGGACAAGGTGACCATCCTGGTGGTCGAGCAGAACGCGCAACTGGCGCTGGAGCTCGCCGACAAGGCCTACGTCATCGAAACCGGCCGCATCGTGATGTCGGGGACTGCCGCCGAAATCGCCAATAATGAAGACGTCCGTAAATCCTATCTGGGTTACTGAGGAGCGCGGCCATGGAGCTTTTTACCAACCAAATCCTGGCTGGCATCGCCACCGGAGCGATCTATGCCTGCATGGCGCTCGCCGTCGTCATGATCTACCAGGCGATCGATCATCTCAACTTCGCCCAGGGTGAAATGGCGACGTTCTCGACCTTCGTCGCCTGGCAATTGATGCAATGGGGCGTGCCCTATTGGGGAGCGTTCCTGCTCACGCTGGTATTTTCGTTCATCGGCGGCATCGTCATCGAACGGCTGTTGTTCAAGCCGCTGGCCAAGGCGCCGATTTTGACCAATGTCGCCGGTTTCATCGCGCTGTTTGCGATCATCAACAGTTGCTCCGGCCTGATCTGGGACTTCACCATCAAGCAATTCCCGACGCCGTTCGGATCGTCGCCGTTTCTGGGCAGCCAGCTCATCAGCACCCATCAGGCCGGCATGATCGGCGTCACGCTGGTATTGCTCATCCTGCTGTTCTTCTTCTTCCGGTTCACGCGAATGGGCCTGGCGATGCGCGCCGCCGCATCGCTGCCTGAATCGGCACGGCTGGTCGGCATCAATACCAGCTGGATGATCGCGCTCGGCTGGGGCATGGCGGCCGCGATCGGCTCGATCGCCGGCATGCTGATCGCACCGGTGGTGTTCCTCGAGCCGAACATGATGATCGGCGTGCTGCTCTACGGATTTGCCGCCGCCGTGCTCGGCGGCCTCACCAGCCCGTTCGGCGCGGTGATCGGCGGCTTCCTGGTCGGCATCTTCGAGAATCTCGCCGGAACCTATATCCCCGGCGTCGGCAATGAACTGAAACTGCCGATCGCGCTGGCACTGATTATCACCGTATTGGTCGTCAAACCCGCCGGCCTGTTTGGCCGGCCCATCGTGAAGCGAGTTTGATCATGAGCGCAGTCCAGGAAGCCGTCACCGAAGCGCCGACCCTCGATGCCGTTCCCAAGAAGGCCATGACGCTCGGCTACGGAACCTCGCTGGTGATACTGGCGCTGCTGATCATCGTGCCGCTGTTCGTGAAGAACTTCATCATCTTCCAGCTGACGATGCTGCTGATCTACGCGCTCGCGGTGCTGGCGCTGAACATCCTGACCGGCGGCAGCGGCCAGTTCTCGCTGGGCCAGAGTGCATTTTACGCGGTCGGCGCCTACACGTCGGCGATCCTGATGGAGCACGCCGACATCAACTACGTCCTGACACTGCCGATCGCCGGGATCATCTGCTTTGCCTTCGGATTCCTGTTCGGCCAGCCGGCGTTGCGTCTGAGCGGGGTCTATCTGGCGCTGGCGACCTTTGCTTTGGCGACCGCGATGCCACAACTATTGAAGCTCGGGGTGTTCGAGTACTGGACCGGCGGCGTGCAGGGGCTGGTGGTGACCAAGCCCGACGCCCCGTTCGGACTTCATATCTCGCAGGACATGTGGCTGTATTATTTCACGCTCGCCATCTCGATCGCGATCTATATCTTCTCCGTCAATCTGCTGAGATCCCGCTCCGGCCGCGCCTTCATGGCGATCCGCGATAACGAGATCGCGGCCTCCGCGATGGGCATCGACGTCGCGCTGTACAAGACGCTGGCGTTCGGCGTCTCGGCCGGCATTACCGGCGTGGCCGGTGGCCTCGGCGCCATTGCCGTGCAATTCGTCGCGCCCGACAGCTATACCATCACCTTTGCGATCTCGCTGTTCCTCGGCATGGTCGTTGGTGGCGTCGGCTGGTTGCCCGGATCGATCGTCGGCTCGGCCTTCATTATCTTCGTGCCGAACATCGCGGAGGGAATTTCCAAGGGCCTGTCCGGCGCCGTGTTCGGCGTGCTGCTGTTCCTCGTCATCTTCCTGGTCCCGCACGGCGCGCGGCAGGTGGCCATGGTTGCCCAGAACCTGATCGGCAAGCTCAAGAAAAACTGAGGAGTGAGGAGGACTATGCTTTCCAGACAACAACTACGTATCGCCGCGTTCACGACGGCGGTCATCGCTTTAGCTGCCACGACCGGCAGCGCACTCGCCCAGAAGAAATACGACACCGGCGCCACCGACACCGAAATCAAGATCGGCAACATCATGCCCTATAGCGGTCCGGCCTCCGCCTATGGCGTGATCGGCAAGACCGAGGAAGCCTACTTCAACAAGATCAACGCCGAGGGCGGCATCAACGGCCGCAAGATCACTTTCATCAGCTATGACGATGCCTACAGCCCGCCAAAGGCCGTCGAGCAGGCGCGCAAGCTGGTGGAGAGCGACGAGGTATTGCTGATCTTCAACTCACTCGGCACACCGTCGAATTCGGCGATCCAGAAATATCTCAACGCCAAGAAGGTGCCGCAACTGTTCGTCGCGACCGGCGCCACCAAGTGGAACGATCCGAAGAACTTTCCCTGGACCATGGGATGGCAGCCCAGCTATCAGAGTGAAGCGCGGATCTATGCGAAATATCTGATCAAGCAGAAGCCCGACGCCAAGATCGCCGTGCTGTACCAGAACGACGATTTCGGCAAGGATTACCTCAAGGGCCTGAAGGACGGGCTCGGCGCCAAGACGTCGATGATAGCAGCCGAGGAAAGCTACGAGACCTCGGAGCCGGCGATCGACGGTCATATCGTCAAGCTGAGAGCCAGCGGCGCCGACGTGTTCGTCAGCATCACCACCCCGAAATTCGCGGCACAGGCGATCAAGAAACTCGCCGAGATCGAGTGGAAGCCGGTGCATATCGTCGCCAATGTCTCCGCCTCGGTCGGCGGCGTGATGAAGCCGGCGGGATTCGAAAACTCGCAAGGCATTCTTTCCGCCGCCTACGCCAAGGACGGCGCCGACCGGCAGTGGGACAACGACCCCGGTATGAAGAAATTCTACGCGTTCCTTGCGAAGTACTTTCCCGAAGCCAACAAGCTCGACGGCTCCGTGGTGTACGGTTACGGCGCGGCGCAGACCATGGCCAAGGTGATCGAGATGTGCGGCGACGACCTGACCCGCGAAAACGTCATGAAGCAGGCGGCAAGCCTGAAGGACTTTACGCCCGACACCTTGTTGCCCGGCATCAAGATCAATACCAGCCCGACCAATTTCGCCCCGATCGAGCAGCTTCAGATGATGCGGTTCAAGGGCGAGAAATGGGACCTGTTCGGCGACATCATCAGTGCCGAACTGAGCAACTGAGGGCCGGTTTAACGGGCCGCGGCCTGCCCGGTTTTTGGGACCGGGCGGAATACGCTCCGGGCCTGTTCGACTAAATGACGCCCCCTGCGAGCCGATCGCAGGGGGCCTTTTTGTTGATGGGTGCCCTCGAAGGGTGTTCAATGCGGGAAGGAGCCGGCAAGCGCTTCCCGTCAAAAAACAGGTATTCGACCGACATCAAGGAGACCAAACCAGGGAGAGATCACAATGGCTGCTATCCAGTTGCGATTGGGGGCCTTTTCGGCTGCCCTCGCAGTACTTGCTGCAACCAGCAGCGGCGCGCTCGCGCAAAAGAAATACGACACCGGCGCCACCGACACCGAGATCAAGATCGGCAATATCATGCCCTACAGCGGACCGGCGTCCTCCTACGGCGTGATCGGCAAGACCGAAGAGGCCTATTTCAGGAAAATCAATGCCGAGGGCGGCATCAACGGCCGCAAGATCAACTTCATCTCCTACGACGACGGCTACAGCCCGCCCAAGACCGTCGAGCAGGCGCGCAAGCTGGTGGAGAGCGACGAGGTATTGCTGATCTTCAACTCGCTCGGCACACCGCCGAATTCGGCGATCCAGAAATACATGAACATGAAGAAGGTGCCGCAACTGTTCGTCGCGACCGGGGCCACCAAATGGAACGATCCGAAGAACTTTCCGTGGACCATGGGCTGGCAGCCCAGCTACCAGAGCGAAACCCAGATCTACGCGAAATACATTCTCAAGAATCTTCCCAACGCCAAGATCGCGGTGCTGTACCAGAACGACGACTACGGCAAGGACTACCTGAAAGGCCTCCAGGACGGTCTTGGCGCCAAGGCGGCCTCGATGATCGTCGCCGAACAAAGCTACGAAACCACACAACCCACCATCGATTCGGAGATCGTCAAGCTGAAGGCGAGCGGCGCCGACGTGTTCGTCGACATTACGATTCCGAAGTTCGCCGCGCAGGCGATCAAGAAAAACGCCGAGATCGAATGGAAGCCGGTTCACTTTCTGAACAGCGTGTCGAGTTCGATCGGCGCCACCATCAAGCCGGCCGGGTTCGACGCCGCGCAGAACATCATCTCGTCGGCCTACATCAAGGATCCGACCGATCCGCAGTGGAAGGACGACAAGGGAATGAAGACCTTCAATGCCTTCCTCGACAAATATTATCCTGAAGCCAACCGAAACGACGCTTTCGTGGTCTATGGCTACACCGTCGCGCAGAACATGGTGTATGTGCTGAAGCAGTGCGGTGACGACCTTACCCGTGAGAACGTCATGAAGCAGGCGGCCAGCATCAAGGGCCTGGAACTGGACGGCTTGCTGCCCGGCATCAAGATCAGGACAAGCGCGACCGACTTTGCACCGATCGAGCAACTTCGGCTCGAAAAACTCCAGGGCGAAACCTGGCATCTGTTTGGCGACATCATCAGCGCCGAGGTGGGCGGCTGACCCATCTTGCCGGGCCCGGCCTTTCCGGCCCGGCTGGCTACTAAAGAAGCAGCCCCTGCGCCGGTTTCGCAGGGGCTTTTTCTTGATGGCTGCCGCCAAATGGTATTCAATCCGGTCGCGTCAAACAAATTTTTCGACAAAAGAAAAAAAGCGCACACAACGTCCATCAATGGGAGACCCGAAATGCCTGTTGCGTCAAGCAGATTAGCGATTGCCTCGGCTGCGCTCGTGATACTCGCGGCGTCGAGCAGCGGCGCGCTCGCGCAAAAGAAATACGACACCGGCGCCACCGACACCGAAATCAAGATCGGCAACATCATGCCCTACAGCGGCCCCGCGTCCGCCTACGGCGTGATCGGCAGGACCGAAGCCGCTTACTTCAAGAAGATCAACGATGCCGGCGGCATCAATGGCCGCAAGATCAACTTCATCAGCTATGACGACGGCTACAGCCCGCCGAAGACGGTCGAGCAGGCCCGCAAGCTGGTCGAGAGCGACGAGGTATTGCTGATCTTCAACTCGCTCGGCACGCCGCCGAATTCCGCGATTTACAAATACATGAATTCAAAGAAGGTGCCGCAACTGTTCGTCGCCACCGGCGCCACCAAATGGAACGATCCCAAGGAGTTTCCCTGGACCATGGGGTGGCAACCGAACTACCAGAGCGAAACCCAGATTTACGCCAAGTACATTCTGAAGCAGATGCCGAACGCCAAGATCGCGGTGCTGTACCAGAATGACGACTACGGCAAGGACTACCTCAAGGGCCTGAAGGACGGGCTCGGCGCCAAGGCTTCCTCCATGATCATTGCCGAGGAAAGCTATGAGACCACCGAGCCGACCGTCGATAACCATATCGTCAAGCTCAAATCCAGCGGCGCCGACGTGTTCGTCAACATCACGACACCGAAATTCGCCGCGCAGGCGATCAAGAAGATCGCCGAGATCGGATGGAAGCCGACCCATTTCCTCAACAACGTTTCGGCCTCGGTCGGCAGCGTCATCAAGCCGGCCGGTTATGAGAACTCGCAGGACATCATCTCGGCGACCTATCTGAAGGACGCCTCCGATCCGCAGTGGGACAACGATCCCGGGATGAAGCAGTTCTACGAGTTCCTCGCCAAGGACTTCCCGGAGGGCAACAAGCTCGATGGCGGGACGGTGGTCGGTTACGGCGTCGCACAGACCCTGGTTCAGGTGCTGAAGCAGTGCGGTGACGACCTCACCCGCGAAAACGTCATGAAGCAGGCGGCCAGCCTCAAGGACTTCCGGACCGAGGTCCTGCTGCCCGGCATCAAGATCAATACCAGCGCGACCGATTTCGCCCCGCTCAGCCAGCTTCAGTTGATGAAGTTCAAGGGCGAGAAATGGCAGATGTTCGGCGACATCATCAGCGCCGACGTCGGAGGCTGAGCGCCCTCGCCATTCATGCAAAACCCCCGCGGTTCGCCGCGGGGGTTTTCTTTTGCGGCCATCGGATGGATAACCGGCGCCGCACGTTGTCCATCCGGAATCAAGGCAAGCGATGACCGACAAACGCCCGTTACTGCGCGCGATCTTCGATGCCGCGGTTGCTGCCGCGCATCCCGACGTCGTGCTGTCGGCGCATCTGCGCCCCGTGCCGAAAGGCCGGGTGATCTGTCTGGCCGCCGGCAAGGCCGCCGCGGCAATGGCGGCAGCCGCGGAACGGCATTATCTCGACCAGCTTGGACTTGCTCCGTCACGGCTCTCGGGCGTCGCCACCACCCGCCACGGCCATGGCGTGCCGACGCGGCGGATCAAGGTGATCGAAGCCGGCCATCCGGTGCCGGACGAGGCCGGACTGAAGGGCGCGGAAGAGAGCCTGCGCCTGGCCGCGGACGCCGATGCCGACGATCTCCTGCTGGTGCTGCTGTCGGGCGGCGGCTCGGCCAACTGGATCGCACCGGCCCAGGGGGTGTCGTTCGCCCAGAAACAACAGATCACCCGGGCGCTGCTGCGCTCCGGCGCGCCGATCGGCGAGGTCAACACCGTGCGCAAGCACCTGTCGCGGATCAAGGGCGGACGGCTCGCCCGCGCCGGCCGCCGCGCCGAGATCGTGACGCTGGCAATCTCCGACGTGCCGCATGACGATCCCTCCGCGATCGCCTCCGGACCGACCGTGCCGGATCCGACGACGCTGGCCGAGGCGCGCGGCATACTCGCGAAATATGACCTTAAGGTCGACGACGCCATCCGCGACGCCCTCAACGACCCCCATAATGAAAGCTGCAAGCCCGGCGATCCCGCCTTTGCACGCGCGCAGTTCGAAATCATCGCCCGGCCGAAGGCTTCGCTCGAGGCCGCGAACAAGGTCGCAAAGGACGCCGGCTACGAGGTCATCGATCTCGGCGCTGACCTTGAAGGCGAGGCCCGCGATGTCGCCGCCGATCACGCCCGACTGGCGTTGCGGGCGCGCGCCGAGGGCAAGCGCGTCGCGATCCTGTCGGGCGGCGAACTCACCGTGACCGTGCGCGGCAACGGCCGCGGCGGTCCCAACCAGGAATATGCGCTGGCGCTGGCAGCACTGCTCAGGAACACGTCAGGCATTTCGGCGCTGGCGGCGGATACCGATGGCGCCGACGGCGGCGCCGGCAGCGCGGCCGATCCCGCCGGGGCCATGATCGACGCCGGCACTTTTGCCAGGATGGTCTCGCTCGGCCTCGATGCCAAAACCTATCTCGACAACAACGACGCCACGGCGTTCTTCACCGCGACCGGCGATCTGCTGCTGACCGGCCCGACGCTCACCAACGTCAATGACGTCAGGGTGATCCTGGTGGATTAGGCTATCGCGCGTGTCCCGGACGCGGTGCAGCGTTTACGCTGCTCCGCAGAGCCGGGACCCATCGCCGCTTCCACAGCAAGGACCCCGGATCAGCAGTGCATCACGCCGCAAGTGCGGCGCGCTGCGCTGCATCCGGGGCACGCCATCCTCGGCCGCGCCCGCGCCTCAAAAATCGCTGGCGATCCTGGCCAGCATCGCCAGCAGCGCGGCGCGGTTGGCCGAGCCGAGCAATTCGTTGAGACGCGCTTCATGCTTGGCGGCGACGAGTTTCTTCGCCCGCGCCAGCACCGCCCGGCCCTTGTCGGTCAGCACCAGGATGTGGGAGCGGCGATCGTTGGTCGAGCGCATCCGCGCGCACAGATCGCGGCTCTCCAGGCCATCCAGCATCGCCACGAAATTCGGCCGCAGGATGCCCAGCGTGTTGGCGATTTCGGTCTGGTTGCGCCCCGGATTCCGGTCGAGCAGCAGCAGCACCGAAAATTGCGCCGGGGTCAGTTGCAGCGGCGCGACGCAGCGCAGAAAGTCTTCAAAGACCTTCAATTGCGCACGCTTGAGCGAATAGCCGAGCAGTTCGGACAATTCGCCCAACTGCAGGATGGTGCTTTCCGCGGCAGGCTCGGCTGGCTCCTTGCGGCCGGAACGGGGTGCCTTGGCGGGATCGACGGCGGTTTTGGAAACGGTCATCGCTCGAGGCTCGCAATCCCGGTAGGTTGGAAGGCCCCCCGCGGAACGGCTGACCCTTGAGATTATATTCGATAATTGTTATCCACTATATCAAATATCGGCAGCCTGTTTCAACTGCTGTCGTCGGACGGCCGAACGGCCCCTGAGGGTCGCGTCCTTCCCGACGCAAGAGGGGGAGCGCTTGAACACCACGATCATGCTGTTCCTGGTGCAGGACGGCATCACCAACGGCGCGATCTATGCGTTGCTCGGCCTGGCGCTGGTGCTGGTGTTCGCGGTCACGCGCGTGATCCTGATTCCACAGGGCGAGTTCGTCACCTATGGCGCGCTGACCTATGCGTCGCTGTCGGCCGGCCAGATGCCGGGCACCGCGCGGCTCGCCGTCGCCATGGGCGTGGTGGCGTTCGGCCTCGACATCTTCGCCGGCCGCCGGTCGCTGCACCTGCGGCTGGTCGGACGGGCTTTCGCGGTCAATATCATCCTGCCTTGCGTGATCTTGGGGCTGACATTCTGGTTCGCCGGCCACCACGCCCCGATCGCGGTCAATATCGCGCTGTCGCTGTCGATTGTCGCGGCGATCGGGCTGTTTCTCTATCGCATCGCGTTTCAACCCCTCGCCCATACGTCGGTGCTGGTATTGCTGATCGCCGCCGTCGGCTGCCATCTGGCCTTGCAGGGCTTCGGCCTGCTGTTTTTCGGCGCCGAGGGCCAGCGCGGACCGCCGATCTCGAGTGCGGCCTTCACCGTCGGCGCGCTCCGCTTCACCGGCCAGAGCATCGCCGTCTACGCCATCACGGTCGCCTTCATCATCGGCCTGTGGCTGTTCTTCGGCTTCACGCTCTACGGCAAGGCGTTGCGCGCCACCGCCGTCAATCGGCTCGGCGCGCGTCTGGTCGGGATCCGAACCACGCTGTCGGGCCAACTCGCCTTCCTGATGGCCTCGGTGATCGGGGCGATATCGGGAATCCTGATCGTGCCGATCACGACGCTGTATTACGACACCGGCTTCCTGATCGGCCTGAAGGGCTTCATCGCCGCGATCATCGGCGGCCTTGTCAGCTATCCGCTCACCGCGATCGCCGCACTGGTGGTCGGCTCGGTCGAGGCGTTCTCCTCGTTCTATGCCAGCAATTTCAAGGAGGTCATCGTCTTCACGCTGATCCTTCCGGTTCTCGTGTTGCGGTCGCTGGCGGCGCCCGCGCCTGAGGAAGAGAAGGATTGAGCGCGATGCCGCAACGGTTGCCGGTGATCGTGTTCGCGCTGGTGATGGCGGCGATCCCGTTCATTCCGGGCATGCCGCCGTTCTGGATCGTGATCCTGGACAATATCGGGCTCTCGGCACTGGTGGCGATGGGGCTCGTGCTGCTGACCGGCGTCGGCGGCCTGACGTCGTTCGGCCAGGCCGCGTTCTGCGGCTTCGGCGCCTATACCACGGCGGTGCTGACGACGGCCTACGGGGTGTCGCCGTGGCTGACGCTGCCACTGTCGCTATTGGTCAGCGGCCTTGCGGCCGTCGTGCTCGGCCTCGTCACGGTGCGGCTGTCGGGTCACTATCTGCCGCTCGGCACCCTCGCCTGGGGCATCGGCCTGTTTTACCTGTTCAGCAAGCTCGAATTCCTCGGCCGCAACGACGGCATCTCCAGCATTCCGCCGCTCTCGATCGGCTCGCTCAGGATGATCGACCCCGGAACGATCTATTTCGCGATCTGGATCGCGGTGCTGGTAGCTGCGCTGCTCACGATGAACCTCCTGGACTCACGCACCGGCCGCGCGATCCGCGCCTTGCGCCGCGGCCATATCGCCGCCGAAGCGTTCGGCGTGCAGACGCCCCGCGCCAAGCTTCTGGTTTTCATCTATGCGGCCGTATTGGCCGGCCTGTCCGGCTGGCTCTATGCGCATTTCGAGCGCGCCACCAACCCGACGCCGTTCGGCGCCCAGGCCGGAATCGAATATCTCTTCATCGCGGTGGTCGGCGGCGCCGGCTATGTCTGGGGCGGCGTGCTTGGTGCGGCCATCGTCGTCATCCTGAAGGAAATCCTGCAAAGCTATCTGCCGTACCTGTTTCACGGCGAAGGCCAGCTCGAGACCATCGTGTTCGGCATCCTGCTGGTGGTGCTGCTGCAACTGGCGCCGACCGGCGTCTGGCCCTGGCTGATGGCGCGCCTGCCGTTCAGGCCACGTCGCAATCGCCCCGACACCTCGCTGACATTGCCGGCGCGGGCGAGAGCGGCCGGCTCTTCCGCCGTGCTGCTGCAGATCGATCATGCGCGCAAGCAGTTCGGCGGCGTGATCGCGGTCAACGACGTCTCCTTCGACGTCCAGGCCCGCGAGATCGTGGCGCTGATCGGCCCGAACGGCGCCGGCAAGAGCACGACCTTCAATCTGGTGACCGGCGTGCTGACCTCGTCGGGCGGCACGATCTCGGTGCTCGGCCGGAACATCGACAACGCGCCGCCGCAGGAAGTAACCCGGCTAGGCATCGCCCGCACCTTCCAGCATGTCAAACTGGTGCCGGACATGAGCGTGCTGGAAAACGTCGCGATCGGCGCGCATCTGCGCGGCCACGCCGGCGCGATCTCCAGCATGCTTCGCCTCGACCGCGCAGACGAAGCGAAATTGCTGGCGGAAGCGGCGCGCCAGATCGAGCGCGTCGGCCTCGCCGACCAGATCGACATGCCGGCGGGGAGCCTGTCGCTCGGCCAGCAGCGCATCGTCGAGATCGCGCGCGCGCTGTGCGTCGACCCGATGCTGCTGCTGCTCGACGAGCCGGCGGCGGGCTTGCGGCACATGGAAAAGCAACAGCTCGCAACCCTGCTGCGCCAGTTGCGCGCCGGCGGCATGTCGGTGCTGCTGGTCGAGCACGACATGGGATTTGTGATGGATCTGGCCGACCGTATCGTGGTGCTCGACTTCGGCACCAAGATTGCCGAAGGCACGCCTGATGCGATCAAGACCAACCCGGAAGTGATCCGGGCCTATCTGGGAGCCGCGTCATGAATCCCGGCACGAGCGCGCTGCTGTCGGTGTCCGATGCGCATGTCGCGTATGGCAAGGTCGAAGCCGTCCGCGCGGTGTCGCTCGATGTCGCCGACAACGAGATCGTCACCATCATCGGCGCCAACGGCGCCGGCAAGACCACGCTGTTGAACGCCATCATGGGGATCCTGCCGCTGAAGGGCCGCGCCAGCTTCGCCGGTGCCGACATGGCCCAGCTCGACATCGAGGACCGGGTTGCGGCCGGTCTCAGCCTGGTGCCGGAGCATCGCGAATTGTTCGGCACCATGAACATCGAGGACAATCTGCAGCTCGGCGCGTTCCGGATCGCAAAGGCCGTCGCGGCGAAATCATTCGAGCGGGTCTACACGCTGTTTCCGCGGCTGAAGGAACGGCGCAAGCAACTGGCGGGAACGCTGTCGGGCGGCGAGCAGCAAATGCTGGCGATGGGGCGAGCCTTGATGGGCGCGCCGCGGCTGTTGATGCTGGATGAGCCGAGCCTCGGGCTGGCGCCGATCATCGTCGCCGATATTTTCCGGACCATCGGCGAATTGCGCGCCGCCGGCGTATCGGTGCTGCTGGTCGAGCAGAACGCGCAGGCCGCGCTGAAAATCGCCGACCGCGCCTATGTGATGGAACTCGGTGAATTGATCCTGAGCGGGCCGGCGGCCGAGATCGCGACCAACGCGCGCGTGGTCGCGAGCTATCTCGGCTTCCAGCACGAAGGCGCCAGCGCGGTTTAAAGTCGCATCGATCTGCGCATCACGGCGCAACTCCTCCCTGCGGGGAGCGGAGAACGCTCGACAAATTTGAGCGCGACTGCAAGACTGCCCTCATCATCAAGACGGCCCTCACAATAATGGAAAACGGAGGAAACAATGAACCTCGCTCGTCGCCAGCTGGCGTTGCCGGTGCTTGCCATCGGGCTCCTGGGAATAGTCCCCGCCTTCGCGGGCGCGGATGAAGACGCCGTCGCCAGGAATGTCGAGGCGTTTCGCGCCGCTCAGTTTGCCCACGACGGCAAAACACTGGACGGGCTCTGCGCCGCCGAACTCAGCTACAGCCACTCCGACGCAAGGATCGAGGACAAGGCTACCTTTCTCGCCAATGCCACCAGCGGAAAATCGAAATGGCTGTCGCTGGATTACCAGGACGTGAGTATTCGTGTGGTCGGCCCCGCAGCGATCGTGCGATTTCACTGGGTCGGCGAAAGCGAGGCCATCGCCGATGGCAAGAAAAGCGCCACCAATCTCCACGTCCTGATGAACTGGCAAAAACAGGGCGCGGACTGGAAACTTCTGTCCCGCGCATCAACCAAGCTTTGATCCTATCCCATCTGCGAGACTCCCCTCCCCGCAAGGGGAGGGGAGAAGCAACTCACTTCGCCGGAACGTATTTGCCGTCCTTGACCGTCAGGATAATGCGCGAGCGATCGTCGAGGCCGTAGCGGTCTTTTTCGGTGAAATTGTAGACGCCCTGGCTTGCGGCGATTTCGTGCTCGCTCAACAGCGCCTGACGGATGGCCTCGCGGAATTCCGGCGTTCCGGGCTTTGCCGTCTTCAGGGCAACCGGGATGACGCGATCGAGGACCAGAAACGCATCGTAGGAATGCCCGGCGAACTGGCTGCGGCTGTTGGCGCCGTATTTGGCCTCGTAGGCCTTGTCGAGCGCCAGTCCCGGCTTTTTGGTCAGCGCGCTGTCGGGCTGATCCTCGGGATCCATCACCGGACCCGAAGCCATCAGCACGCCCTCCGCCGCCTTTCCGGCGATGCGGATGAAGTCCATGCTCGCCGCGCCATGGGTCTGATAGATCAGGCCGGTGTAACCGCGTTCGCGCAGGGCGGTCTGCGGCAACGCTGCCGCGGTGCCGGAGGCACCGACGAGGATCGCATCGGGATTGGCCGCAACCAGCTTCAGCACCTGCCCCGCCACCGAGGTATCCGGCCGCGCGAATCGCTCTTCGTCGACGATCGTGACGCCCATCGGAACGGCCTGTTTCTTGAGGTCGTTGAACCACAGATCGCCGTAGGAATCGGAGTAGCCGATGTAGCCGACGGTCTTGATATTGTGCGCCTTCATGTGCTCATACAGCACCTTGCCCATGATCGGGATCGGTTGCGGCATCGACACCGACCATTTGGCGCGCTCCGGGGTGATCGGGAACGGCGCCAGGCCGATATGAGGAATACCCGCTTCATTGGCGACGTTGGACACCGCGATCGTCGACGGCGTCGTCGACGAGCCCATGATGACGTCGGCCTTGGACTCGGTCACGAAACGGCGGGCATTGGTGGTGGCGTTGGTCGGATCGCCGCCATCGTCGAGCACGATCACCTTGAGCGGCACGCCGCCGATTTCCTTGGCGACGAATTCCAGCGCGTTGCGCTCGGGAATGCCGAGCGCGGCGGCGGGGCCCGTCGTCGTGATGGAAATCCCGATCACGATCTCACTGGATTGCGCCAGCAGAGGTTTTCCCGGCAGCGCCAGCGACGCCGCGATGATTGCCGCGGACAAATAAAGCTTTTTCATTGATTTCATTGATTCCTCCCTCGGGTTTTAGTCCCAGTGTAGATCAAAATCCGGTTGCCAATTCAGCCCCTTCTTTAGACGATACGCCGTGCAGGCGACGCGTTCGCCGGATCAGCCCTGCGTGAATTTCGCAATGATTTCCGCCGGCATCGGCGACGATTTCAGCCGCGCCGGGTCATCCGGATGACGTCCCACCAGCACCCGGGTCTCGAATGCCTCGATCGCCAACGCCTCGCCCTTGAACACCCTGTGGGTCACCTCGAAGCTCGAGCGCTTGAAACTCTCGATCCGGCTTTCGATGGTGATCCAGTCGCCATGGGTCGATGCGATGTGAAATTTCGCCCTTGTATCCACCATCGGGATGCCGACCAGGCCATATCGTTTGATGAGGTCCTGCTTGGAGAAGCCGGCAGCCTCGAACATGATCGAGGTCGAATCGTCGAACATCTCGAAGTAGCGCGGATAATAGACGATGTTGGCGGGGTCGCAGTCGCCCCACTGGATCTGCACGTCCCTGCGGTTGACGAACATCGCTTCACCAAACTCTCATGCAGAATAACCAGGCGGATGCGGCGCGACAACGGCAGCGCGCTCCCTCTCCCATAGGGAGAGGGTTGGGGTGAGGGGTTACGCCATCAACGATAGTTCTTCCCCCTTCACCCGGATCGCTGCGCGATCCGACCTCTCCCCATGGGAGAGGTGAAGGACAGCACACCGCACGTTCTGATTTCGAACTCAACGCCCTAGCCCTAGCGCGGCGCCATGCGAAGCGCGGCGTCGAGCCGCACCACCTCGCCGTTCAGATAGGGATTGTCGATCATGTGCAGCGCCAGCGACGCGAATTCGTCGGCCTGGCCGAGCCGGCGCGGAAACGGAATCGCCGCCGCCAGACTGTCCTGCGCCTCTTGCGGCAAATTGGCCAACAGCGGCGTCAGGAACAGGCCTGGCGCGATGGTGAGCACGCGAATGCCGAATTGCGCCAGCTCCCGCGCGATCGGCAGCGTCATCGCGACGATGCCGCCCTTCGAGGCCGAATAGGCCGATTGCCCGATCTGGCCGTCATAGGCCGCGACCGATGCGGTCGAAATCACGACGCCGCGTTCGCCGGTCGACAGCGGCTCCAGCTTCGACATTTCCGCGGTCGCCAGCCGCAACATGTTGAAGGAGCCGATCAGATTGACCCGGATCACCTTGTCGAAATCGGCGAGCGGCATCGGACCTTCGCGGCCGAACACCCGCTTGGCGATGCCGATGCCGGCGCAGTTCACCAGCACCCGCGCCGGACCATGGGCCTTCGACGCCGCGACGATAGCGGCCTCGGCGGAGGCCCCGTCGGAGACGTCGCAGACCACCGCGACGCCGCCGATTTCGGCGGCAACGCTCTGCGCGAGCTTGGCGTTGAGGTCGCAGACGGCGACCCGGGCGCCCTCTTTCGCGAGCCGGCGCGCGGTCGCCGCTCCCAGTCCCGATGCGCCCCCGGTGACGATGACGGCCTGATCCTTCAACTGCATGATTTTCTCCCTGACGAAATGGTCGCTCGGCTCCGGCTCATGAACCGATTGAATAAATCCTTTGTCTGAGCATGATCTGTTCGGAAAGCCGGTTCCCACTTTTCCGGATCATGCTCTAGCTCAGCGTTATCACGTGTGCGGCCGGTGCCGGCGCATAAAGCTCGTCGATCAGGCCGCTGCGATGCTCCAATACCGCGCGCTGGTTGATCGAGCCCTTGTCGGTGACCTCGCCGCGGTCGATCGACAGCGGGGTATCGATCAGCACGGCGCGGGTGATCCGCGTCGACGATCCGGTCGATGTCGCCAGAAAACCGATCAGCCGTTCGCGAAACGCGGCGCGGATCGCCGAATTGGACGCCGCGGCAGCGAGGTCGCCGGGTGGAAGCGCCGGGTTGACGAGACGGCAGCCGTCGAGATCGAGCATGACCAGCGCCGACACTTCATCGCGGTTGATGCCGGCAATCACCACATCGCGCACCAGCGGCGCGCAAGCGGCGACAAAGCGTGCGCGAAGCGGCCCGACGCTGACCCAGGTGCCGCTGGCGAGCTTGAAATCCTCGGCAATGCGGCCGTCGAAATCGAAACCGGCACCGAGATCATCGGGATCGACCGGCTTGAGGGCGTCGCCGAATTTGTAGAATCCTTCCGCATCGAACGCGGCGGCGGTCAGTTCCGGCTGGCGCCAGTAGCCCGGCGTGACGTTGGGCCCGCGGGCGCGGACTTCCAGCTTGCCATTGTTCGGGACCAGCTTCGCTTCATTGCCGGACACCGGAAGTCCGACATGGCCGGAGCGGCTGGTGGCGGGAGTGACCGACATGAAAAACGGCGCGGTCTCGGTGGCGCCAAGGCCGGTCAGCATTGGCACGCGATGTCCGGTTTCCTGCACGGCAAGCTCGTCGAGACTGTTCCAGACATAAGGCGACAGCGCCGCACCACTGAAGAACATCGCGTGCAGCCGATGAAAGAATTTCGCGCGCAGCGTGGAATCGTCGCGCAGATAGGGCAGCAGCGATTCATACCCTTTCGGCACGTTGAAATAGACCGTCGGCGAAATCTCGGCGAGATTGCGCACCGTCGCCTCGATGCCGCCGGGCATCGGCTTGCCGTCGTCGAGATACATCGACCCGCCGTTGAACAGCGTCAACCCGATATTGTGATTGCCGCCGAAGGTGTGATTCCACGGCAGCCAGTCGACGATGACCGGCGGCTCGTCCTTCAGGAAGGCCAGCGTTTCGCGCAGCATCACCTGGTTGGCGCAGATCATCCGCTGGGTGTTGATGACGGCCTTCGGGTTTCCGGTCGAGCCCGAGGTCAGCAGGAATTTCGCAACCGTATCCGGACCGATCGCGTCATGCGCCGCATCGAGGGCCGGATGCTCCGGCGTTGCCAGGAGATCGGCGAGCATCGTCACGCCGCGACCGGGCACCGTGCCCTGCGAGGCAGCGATCTCGGCTTGGTCGGGAACATGGGCGCCGAGCGCACCGGCGAATTTGGTGGCGTCGTCGGCGAACACCAGGCCGGGCGTCAAGAGCTTCATCAGAAAAGCGAGCTTGCCGTAATCCTTCGACACCAGCGAATAGGCCGGCGATACCGGACAGAACGGGATTCCCGCATAGAGCGCGCCAAACGCCATCAGCGCGTGATCGATCGAATTGCCGGACAGGATGACGATCGGCGCGTCGGGCGAGAGCCCGCGCGCCAGCAGCGCCGACGCGATGCTCCGGGTCGAGGCCAGCAATTGCGCGTAGGTGATTTGCCGCCAGTCACGACTTGCGTCACGCTCCGCCATGAAGACGCGGTTCGGCTCCAACCCGGCCCAATGATGCAGGCGATCGGTGAGACGGGCCGGATATTCGCCAAGCGCCATTTTAGGCTTCAGGTAGATGGTGCCGTTGTCGCGGCGGTCGATCCTGACGGCGGGGTTGCCGAACGAAATCGGCCGCAGCGGATGATCCCTAGCGGCAAGCGGCGGCCTGTCGCTGCTTGCGGCCGGGACGGACATGTTGGGTTGCGCGCTCATGTCAGGTCGGCTTCACTTTTGCGGTCTTGCGGTCCAGAAACGCGCGGATCCGAAGCTTGGCCTCCTTGTCGCTCTGCGCCACCGTCGCCATCAGCGATTCCATCAGCAGGCCGGTTTGCGGATTGGCCTCGGCGATCATCGGCAGCGCCTGCAACACGGCGAAATTGGTCAGCGGCGCATTCTTCGCGACTTTATGGGCAAGCTCCATCGCCTTGGCGTAGGCGTTGCCTTCCTCGGTAAGATATTGCGCGAAGCCGTAGGATGCACCCTCGGTCGCGGAATAGACCCGGCCAGTCAGCATCATATCGGTCATCCGTGCAACCCCGATCAACCGCGGCAGCCGGACCGATCCGCCACCGCCGACGAAGATGCCGCGCTGTCCCTCTGGCAGCGCGAAATAGGCTGAAGGTTCGGCGACGCGAATATGCGCCGCACAGGCGAGTTCCAGCCCGCCGCCGATGACGGCGCCGCGGAGAGCGGCGATCACCGGCACGCGGCTGTATTGAATCCGGTCGAACACCCGGTGCCACATCTGCGAATGCCGCAAGCCATCGGTGGCATCGTGCTCGGTCAGCTCCGACAAATCGAGACCGGATGAAAAATGATCGCCGACGCCATGGATGACGATCGCGCCGATGCCGTCGGGGAGATTCGAGAAACAATCCTGGATCGCGAGAATAATGCCGTCGTTCAGCGCATTGCGCTTGGCTGGGCGGTTGAGCCCTACCGACAGCACCGGGCCTGCGGTCTCGATCCTGAGCAGCGCGGCGGGTTCCGCGGTCGCGACGGATACGGCGTTTCCCATGGCTTTTATTACGTCCTGTACAGAATAGTTATATTTTATAACTATTGGGGCGGGAGTCAATCTGGTATCGGGCCCTTCGCCCTCCCCTGGAGGGGTCGAGACGAGCGAAGCTCGCTCTCGGGTCGACGCGAATGAAATGAGCGGCGGGGTGGGGTGGCACCTGGTCCCGCAGCTTCACCCCACCCCGTCTCGCATCTTGCTTCGCGCGGTGCGAGCCGACCCTCCCCACCAGGGGAGGATAAGAGCAGGACCCCTTACAGCACCTGATGGACGTCGAGCACGACACGGTCAGCGTGGCGTGCCGCCGACGCGACGAACAGGTATTCCATCAACCAGCGGTACTTTTCGCTGCCGGTCTCGAACCTCGGCACGGTGCGGAAATAGATCAATTTCGGATCGACCGGTTCGCCGCGCTTCAGCCGTTGCAGCAGTTCGACCGGCCCGAAACGAATGCCCTTGTTCTCGACATAGATCACCGCGCCGTCGTCGGTCTCGAACGCATATTTGGCTTCGAGTTCGATCAGCTCGTTGGGCCTGATGATCTGGAAGTCCGCGCCGAACGCACAGATCTTGCCGTTGATACCCTCGCCGCGCACCTCTCCGCCGATGACCGGAATAATGCGGCGAACGCCATGACCGATATCGCCGGCGGATGTCACGCCGCCGATCAGGGCGGTGATGGTGAAGACATATCGGGTCGATAGCTGCGGGGTCATGCAAAGCCTTTCCATTCGAGCACGATCTGATCGGAAAACCGGTGCCCACTTTTCCGGATCATGCGTTATCCAATCATGCGTTGCGGCAGCCAGGTCGCCAGCAACGGAAACAGAATCAGGATCACCAGCCTGATCAAGTCGGTCACCACGAACGGCAGCACGCCGATGAATACCGTCGACATGTTGACATCCTTGATCACGCTCTTGATGACAAACACGTTCATGCCGACCGGCGGATGAATGAGCCCGAGTTCGACCGTCATGACGATGACGATGCCGAACCAGATCGGATCGAAGCCCAGCGCCGTCACCACCGGAAACACGATCGGCACGGTGAGGATCACCATCGCCATCGCATCCATCAGGCAGCCCAGCACCAGATACATCAGGAGGATCAGCGCCAGTACGCCGTAGGGGCCGATGCCAAGGCCGGTCAGAAACGCGGTGATGTTCTGCGGCGTCTGGGTGATGGTGAGGAAATATCCAAAGCATAATGCGCCGATCAGCACGGTGAAGACCGCGGCCGCCGTGCGCGTCGCCTGCAGCAGCGACTGCAGGATGCCGTCCTTGGTCAACTTGCCCCTGAGCACGCCGATGATAAAGGCGCCGACCGCGCCGACCGCGCCGGCCTCGGTCGGAATGAAGAATCCGCCATAGAGGCCGCCGATCACGAACAGGAACAACAGCAGCGGCGACCAGACGTCGCGGATCGCGGCGAGGCGATCCCTCCACGAAGCGCGCGGACCTGCGGGGAGAAATCCCGGCCTGGCGGCGCCGATGATCCCGATCGTGATCATGTGCATCACGATCGCCAGCAATCCCGGCACGATGCCGGCGATGAACAGCTTGCCGATATCCTGCTGGGTGATGATGCCGTAGACCGCGAGCACGGTCGACGGCGGCAGCATCGCGCCGAGCGTGCCGCCGACCGCGATCACGCCGGTGGCAAAGGATTGCGGATAGCCGTAGCGGCGCATTTCCGGATAGGCCACCGCCGAGAAGGTCGCAGCCGTCGCAACCGACGAGCCGGAAATCGCCGCAAAGCCGCCGCAGGCCGCGATGGTCGCGATCCCCAATCCGCCCTTCCAGTGGCCGACGAAGGTGTTGGCGGCGCGGAACAGTTCGCGGCTGATGCCGGAGACCGAGACGAAGGCGCCCATCAAAAGGAACATCGGAATGACGCCAAAGGAATAATCCGTCACCGTGCGCATCGTGGTCTGACCGACCAGTTTCAGCGCCGGGGCAAAGCCGGTGAGATAGCCGAACCCGGTGATGCCGACGAGGCCCATCGCCATGCCGACCGGCACGCGGAGCAGCATCAGCGCGAACAGACTGACAAAGCCCGCGAGGGCAACGGCCCCGTTGCTCATGCCGGCCTACTCCACCGTCTTGATTTTGAGATCGTGCATCTGATCCGGATGGAAAATCAGCCGCCAGGTCCGGATCGCGATCAGCAGCACGGCCGAGACGTCGCCGATCCACGACACCAGAAAGAACGGCCAGATCGGCACCTGCAGATCCATGGTCACGATATGATCGGCACGCGTGCTCACCACCTTGTCGAACAGCGTATAGGTCTGCACCGTCACCACGAACAAGAGCACCAGGGTTGCGAACACGTCGATCCAGCGCTGGTATTTCGGCGTCGCATTGGCCCAGACCAGATCGACGGTGATGTGGGTGCCGCGATAGCTGGTGGCGGCGATGCCCCAGAAAATCAGGATCCCCAGCAGGAACTGGCCGAAATTGTAGTAGTCCGGAATCGTCACCGCGAAAAACTTGCGCATGAACACCGCGGTAAAGGTATTCAGCGCGACGATGCCGACAAAGAACGCCGCGATCCATTCGATGGAATCGATGAAGCGGTCCATGGCGCCCTTGCGCATCGGTTCGGGCGGGGCGGTGAGCAGGCCTTCTGGAGTCACTTCGGGATTGGCAGTCATGATCGACCCGTGCTTGATCCAGTCTCGTCATGGCCGGGCTTGTCCCGGGCATCCACGTCTTGCTTCGTCGACACATCAAAGACGTGGATGCCCGGGACATCTAGCGCGAAGACGCGCTTCGCGCTTTTGCCCGGGCATGACGACGTCAACGGCGTCCGACGCGCCTAAATCCCCGCCCCATACTTCTTCAGCGCCGCTTGCAGATCGGCATCGATGGCCGCGGCGTCGCCGCCCGCCTTCTTCACCGCCTCGGCCCAGCTGTCGTGCAGCGGCTTCACCGCGTGCTTCCACTCGGCGAGTTGCTCCGCCGTCAGCGGATAGACCTCATGGTCGGGCAAGGCCTTCATCTTGACGCGGCCGTTGGCCTCGAAATCGGTCCAGGGATCGGTGACCCTGGAGGCCCATTCCGGCGTGCAGTGATCGTCGATGACTTTCTTCTGCGCCGGCGACAGCGAATTGTATTTGTCCAGGTTGATGTTGTAGGTGAATACCGTCGTATAGAGCGGCACGTCCATGTGATACTTCACGACCTTGTCGATGCCGAACAGGAAGATCGATCCCCAGGGGAAGGTGATCTCGTCGGCGACGCCGCGCTCGATCGCGTCGCGCGCTTCCGGAGCCGAGGCCTGAACATTGGTGCCGCCGAACATTTTCACCATCTCGCCGATGGTGCTCTGCGCCGGCCGCACTTTCAGCCCCTTGAGATCGGTCGGCACCAGAATTTTCTTCTTGCCGTGCAGCGCACCGGGATCGTGGATGAACGCGAAGCAGAGATGGGTGTCCTTCATCTCGGTCGGCGCATATTTGTGGTACCACTCGTTCAGCGCCAGGGTGCCTTTCTTGCCGTCGGAGAACACGAAGGGAAGCTGACCGGCGGCGGCGATCGGGAAACGGCCGGGCTGATAGCCGGGATTGACATAGGTGATGTCGGCGATACCGTCGCGCGCCATGTCGTAATGGTCGAAGGCCTTGCCGAGCTGTTCGGAGGGAAATACCGAAATCTTGATGGTGCCGCCCGAGGCTTTCTCGATATCGGCGGCCCATGCCTGCGTCGCCGGTACCAGCGGATGCGCCGGGGGCACCCACAGCGACACCTTCATGTTGACGGTCTTGTCCTGCGCCAGTGCAGGCGTCACGCTGGCGGCCAACAGCAGCGCCAAAATCGCTTTTCTCATCGACATTCTCTCCCTTTGAGCGTGAGGGCGGGCTTCAGTGCCCGATCTTGTTAATTAACATGTTATCTAGTTTGTCGGTTTTTTCAAGCCGGATGTCGGGCCCGGGACCTCCACGGAAAATCGGTCACGCAATATTCCTGCAGTGCAGCGGAATCGAGCATGTGGTTTCGTACCAACGTCCGTTGCGAAATTTGTTATATGATATAATTATTATTGCAAGCCTGCCGCAAGCGTTGCCTTTGGGCGTTGCCTTGCAGCCTACAGGAACCCCGGGGAGCAAGCATTGCGGACAAAAGTAGCAATCATAGGCGCGGGGCCAGCGGGATTGCTGCTGGGACAACTGCTTCACACCTACGGAATCGACAACGTCATCCTGGAGCGCCAGACGCCGGATTATGTGCTCGGCCGCATCCGCGCCGGTCTGCTTGAAGAAGGAACGGTGGCGCTGCTCGATCAAGTGGGCGCCGGCCAGCGCGCGCACCGCGAAGGCCTGATCCACCATGGCGTCGAGCTTGCTTTCGGCGGTGCGCGCCATCGCATCGACATGACATCCGCCACCGGCAAGACCGTGATGATCTACGGCCAGACCGAGGTGACGCTCGATCTGATGAACGCGCGCAAGGCTGCCGGCCTCACCACGATTTATCAGGCCGCCGACGTCAAGCCGCATGACTTCGACACCGATCATCCACGCGTTTCCTTTGTCAGGGACGGCGTCGGCCACGAGATCGCCTGCGATTTCATCGCCGGCTGCGACGGCTTTCACGGCGTCAGTCGTGCGAGCGTCAAGCCTTCGGCGATCGAGACCTTCGAACGGGTCTATCCGTTCGGCTGGCTCGGCATCCTGTCGGAGACGCCGCCGGTCTCGAGCGAATTGATCTACACCAACCATGCGCGGGGATTTGCCCTCTGCACCATGCGCTCGACCCATCGCAGCCGCTATTATGTGCAATGTCCGCTCGACGACCGCATCGAACAATGGCCGGACGAGCGGTTCTGGGACGAGTTGAAGCGAAGGTTGGACCAGAAGGCGGTCGACGAACTCGTCACCGGGCCATCGATCGAGAAGAGCATCGCGCCGCTGCGCAGTTTCGTCGCCGAGCCGATGCGGTTCGGCCGCATGTTCCTCGCCGGCGACGCCGCGCACATCGTGCCGCCGACCGGTGCCAAGGGACTGAACCTTGCCGCCAGCGACGTGCATTATCTGTCGCGCGCGTTGCGCGAATTTTACGACGAGAAATCCTCCACCGGCATCGATCGCTATTCCGAAACGGCGCTGGCGCGGGTCTGGAAGGCGGTTCGCTTCTCGTGGTGGATGACCGCGATGCTGCATCGGTTTCCCGACACCGAAGGTTTCGGCGCGCGAATTCAACTGGCCGAATTGAATTATCTGGTCGGCTCGCAAGCGGCGATGGCGTCGCTGTCGGAGAATTACGTCGGCCTGCCGTATTAAGCGGCTAATACGTCGGCTCGATCTGGCCGACGCCGCTCGTTTTAAACGAGTGCCGAAATCTCGTTTTAAACTTTGTATTCGGTGCATTTCACGCATGGATCGCGTTCAATAGGGAATGTGTCGTCAACACGAGCTTCCCGCATGACCTCCACCGATATTCCCGACGGCTTCGAGCCCCATTTCCGCAAGAGCCCGCTGACCGATCCCTGGGAGCCGTTATATTCGAAGCGGACGGATAAAGCCGTGATCATCGGATTGCGGCTCGCCAAACCACATACCAACGGCCGCGGCCTGATTCACGGCGGATTGATCGCAGCCCTTGCCGACAACGCGATGGGCTATAGCTGCGCGCATCAGATGGGCGGAGCGTCTTCGCTGGTGACGATCGGGCTCGCGGTCGATTTCGTCGGCACCGCGCAGGTCGGACAATGGCTCGCGGTCGAGACCGACGTGATCAAGACCGGCAGCACGATCTGCTTTGCGCAAAGTTTCATCAAGGCCGATGACGCCGTGATTGCGCGGGCCAACGCGACGTTCCGGGTGGTGCCGAAAACGGACGCCGTCGTCGCTGGGCGCGCCTAGCGCGAGCCCGGAAGCCTTGAGATTCCCGGCGAGTTCCCGGAACGACCGCTAGCCGAAATGCCAATCGCTTATCTCGGTGACGAGATCGATGAAGGTCCGCACCTTGGACGACAGCAACCGCGACGTCGGATAGACGATATGGATCGGCAACGGCGGCGGCTCGAATTTTGCCAGCACGATCCTGAGCCGTCCGCCCTTGATCGCGTCGGCCGCCTGATAGGCCAGCACCCGCGTCAGGCCGCCATCCTGCTCGGCATACTGGATCGCGGCGTCGGCGCTGTTGGTGCTGAACCGCGGCGTGCACGCCACGCGGATCTCGCGGTCATCCCTGACAAAGCGCCAATCCGGCGACGCGCTGATGGCGCCGAACTGAATCGTTTCGTGCGACGCAATCGCCTCCGGCGTCATCGGCTCGCCGTGCTGCTTGAGATAGCTGTTCGAGGCGACCACGATTCGCCGCATCTCGCCGACGTGGCGCGCCACCAGGCTGGAATCTGGAAGATGGCCAATCCTGACGGCGAGATCGACGCCCTCCTCCACCAGATTGATCGTGCGATCCGACAACCGCAATTCGCCGCTGACCTCGGGAAAGCGTGTCAGATACGCCGACATCACCGGGCTGACATGGAGGCGTCCGAATCCGACCGGCGCCGAGACCGCCAGCCGCCCGTTCGGCCGCGTGCGTTCATCCTGCGTCGAGCCTTCGGCTTCCTCGACATCGGCGAGAATACGGCGGGCGCGCACCAGATAGCGTGCGCCGACATCGGTCAGCGTCACCGATCGCGTGGTCCGCTGCAATAATCGCGCGCCGAGACGATCCTCGAGTGCCGCCACCAGCCGCGTCACGCCTGACGGCGAGATGCCGAGTTTGCGGGCCGCGGGGGCGAATCCCTTGAGGTCGGCCACCGCGACAAAGGCCTGCATGGCGTCGATGCGATCCATGCCATTATTTCATATCCTGCAATGATAAAGTGTCAATCCGGAGGATTGCTGAAATCCGGAAAGCGCCGATGTTGGAAAGGGCAGGCGGGCACGCGCAGGGCCCGGAACGAGCTTCCCGAGGATTCTCCGATGTCGGACATGCACCGTTATTCGAGCGACGTGGCGTTTACCCCCGCGGTGAAGGCAGTCCAAACCCGCAAGGGATCGCGCGATGCCTATGCCCGCGTCGAGCAGAACGGCGGGTGGCGCACCGAAATCGACGCCGACCTGACCGCATTCCTCGCGGAGCAGAACAGCATGTTCCTGGCAACCGCCTCCGCAGACGGCCAGCCCTATATCCAGCATCGCGGCGGCCCGAAAGGCTTCATCCGGATTCTCGACAAGGGGACGCTGGCATTCGCCGATTACGGCGGCAACCGGCAATACATCACCCAGGGCAATCTCTCGGAGAACCCCAAGGCCAACATCTTCCTGATCGATTATGCCCATCGCCGCCGTGTGAAAATCTGGGGCGAGGCGCGCGTGGTGGACGACGATCCGGCGTTGCTGCAATCCTTGATGCCGCAGGGTTACAAGGCGCGGCCCGAACAGGTCATCCTGTTCCGGATCGCGGCATGGGACACCAACTGCCCGCAGCATATTCCGCAAAAATTCGACGCCGCCGATGTAGCGGCGGCGCTGGCCTATCGCGATGCACGCATTGCCGAACTGGAAGCGGAGCTGGCGGCATTGAAGAGCCAGCCTGCCCCGGCGCAATAATCTCAGGCGGCTTGTCGCAGCGGAGCCCAGGCGAAATCGGGATAATATTGCAGCATCATGCGGTCGACATAGGCCGTCAGATTCTTGAAATGCTCGGCTCGCTCGCGCAATTTGGAAGTGAAGAACGGCGTCAGGATTCCGGCCAGCGCGCCGAAGGCAGTGGCATCGGTGCCGCATGGCGTGTCACCCATCAGATAGGGGTTGTCGCCAAGCTGCACCGACAACGCAAACAGGGAGCGGATGGCAAGGTCGATGTCCTCCTCCGGCGCGTGGCGGCCAAGACCGCTCAAGAGATAATTCTCGGCGACACGGAATTGGGCGTCCTCGCGGAGCTTGTCGCGCAGATGCTCCGGAGCGCCATCGAAGAAATGCGTCGGGCCTTTGGCAAAATTCTCGGGATCGACCCAGCGTGCGCCGATCAGCGCCCAATAAACGTGGTGCTCGATCATTCGCTCGAATGCCCAGGCCTGCGCACGGGCTTGCAAATTCAGCGGCGCGTCGAAATCGAAGCCGTATTTGCCTTCCAGGTGCGCCCGAATAAAGGTCGAATCGGCAATGCTCTCCGCCTCGTCGACGATGTAAGGCAGTTGCCCCTTGGGAGAGGCCGGCGGCCTGGCTTTCTCCTTGCGATAGGCCAGACCGGCCATTTTCAACTGGACCTCGGTCTTGGTCACAAAAGGGCTGATTTCCGGCAAGCCAAAGCCGGGGCCGAAGCCATAAAGAATAATCACGAGGGCGCTCCCGATTTGTTGAGCAGGCGTTTCAGGCTAGCCAGCCCCTGCTGCCACCGTGGTGTCAGCAGCGGCGACATCGTTGTCCAGAGGTCGAGGCCGTAGAGAATGATCATGGACAAAATCCTCTTGGTTCGAGTGTTGTCCCGGTATACTTGCCGCCTGCTGCCAACATGCTGTCAGCATCGCCCGGATCGCCTGGTGAAAAGAAAAGAGAAGTCCGATGAGACGCGCCGACCGGCTGTTTCAGATCATTCAGGTGCTCCGGCGCACCCGCAACCCGCTGACCGCCGATGCGATCGCGGTCGAGCTGGAAACCTCGAAACGCACGATCTACCGCGACATCGCCACCCTGATCGGACAGCGCGTGCCGATCCGCGGCGAGGCCGGAATGGGTTATATTCTGGAGAAGGGTTTTGACCTGCCACCGCTGATGCTGACACCCGATGAGATCGAAGCTTGCGTGCTCGGCGCGCAATGGGTGGCAGGCCATGCCGACCCGGTGCTGTCGCGAGCCGCGCAGGACCTGACTGCCAAAATCGCCGACACCGTCCCGGAACGGCTAAGGCCCTTTGTGCTTGAGCCCGCCAGTCGCGCCCGCCCGGGTTGGCGCAAGGAGCCTGACCGCATCGACATGGCACGGACGCGTGCGCAGATTCACGAAGGCAAGAAAATCAGCCTGCGCTATCGCGACGAACATGGCCGCGACAGCGAACGCAATATCTGGCCGATCGCCATCGGCTATCACGAAGCGGTGCGGATACTGGCGGCATGGTGCGAACTGCGCCGCGATTTTCGCAGTTTTCGGACCGACCGCGTCCTCGACGCGGTTTATCTCGACGAGAAATATCCGGAACGGCGCGACCTGCTCCGGGCGCGATGGCGAAGGAGCCTGGTCTGGGAGCAGCCGGAGGAGACCTGACGGGTTTTCACGCGAACCGATATCCACCCCGGATCAAGTCCGGGGCAGGCTCCCGCATCAGGTGCGGGGCTGGCTCTCGCCCGAAAACGCGCTAAACCGGATCCATGGAAAACAGCAATCCGGCCATGGATGTCGGGAACCCCTGCCAGGCCTGCGGCGCGTGCTGCTCGTATTCGTCGAACTGGCCGCGGTTCACCACCGAGGACGAGGCGACGCTCGATCTCATTCCGGAAAGGTTCGTCAACGAGAGACTCTCGGGAATGCGCTGCGACGGCGATCGGTGCTCGGCGCTGTCGGGCAAAGTCGGCGTGGCGACGTCGTGCGGGATTTACCCGGTGCGGCCCGAAGTCTGCCGGACCTGCATGCCCGGCGATGTCGAATGCGAGATGGCGCGAAGACGGCACGGCCTGCCGGCGCTCGTATCATTCTGACCGATCGTCCCGGCGAACGTCGAGACGGCGGGGTTAGAATTACGCCGTGGCGGCCTGAGCAAAGTCGTCGTCGAACTCGTCCTCGATCGGCGAGAACGTGCTGAGCGGCTTGGTCGAGAGCGTGATCGGCTTGCGGTTGCCGTAGGACGATGACGGCGCCGAACGCGCTGTCGGCGCCTCGCGCGACAGCGCATGGAGCGTTGAGCCGACGCGCCCACCCAACTGGATCAGTTCGCGTTCGCTGCAGCTCGCCGCGATCGAGAGCGCCAGCGAGTACAGATGGCTTCTGCGATAGCAGAACAGCGCCAGCATGGCCCGAACCTCGGAAGAGACACTCTCCACCAGTTGAGGCAGACCGTTCTGGTTGGCGCGATACAGTTCGCCGAGCAATTCTTCCCGGACCGGACAGAAATCGTTCTCGAAGGCTTCGCGGCTTGAAAACATTTGCATATCCCCCAATCCGCAGGATGCAGTGCAATTCTCTAACGAAAGGTTAACCACCGCCTCCGTAAGTTCCCGGAGGTGGCTTGAACGGGCCGGCCGAATCAGACAGCCGCCCGATTCGGTCTCCTATAGCGAGTTTGCCTTGATCCAGTTGGCCACCGCCCGACCGATCACCGGCCCGGAATCCTCCTGAATGAAGTGCGAGCCTGGCACGGTCACCTCGGTCTGGTTCTTCCAGCTTCGGCAGAAGTCCCGCAGCGCGCCGATCAGGATCGCGCCGGGCTCGGCGTTGACGAACAGCTTCGGCAGGTCGTTCTGCGCCATCCACTGCGAATAATCCGCCGCAATCCGCACCACCTCGGCGGGCTCGCCGGATATCGGAATCTGCCGCGGCCAGGTCAGCATCGGCCAGCGATCCGCGGCGTGCAGAAAGGGCCGGCGATATTCCGTCATCTCGGCCTCGGTCAGTTTCCGCAAGATCGACCCCGGCAGCACCCGCTCGATGAACATGTTGCGCTCGAGAATCATCGTCTCACCCTTGTCGGAACGAAAGCCCTGGAAGATCGGCGTCGCCGATGCGCTCCATTCGTCCCAGGAGGCGATCGGCCGCACGATCGCTTCCATATAGGCGATGCCGCGGATCCGGTCGCGGTGATGGTTGGCCCAGTCGAAACCGAGCGCCGAACCCCAGTCATGCACCACGAGCACGATGGATTCCTGTGCGCCGATCACGGCATCGATGAAGGCTCCGAGGTATTTGCGGTGGGTCGTGAAGCGGTAGGTGTCCGCATCGGGATTTGGCAGCCTGGCGGAATCGCCCATGCCGATCAGGTCCGGCGCGATCAGCCGGCCATAGCCCTCGAGTTCGGGAATCACATCGCGCCAGAGATAGGACGAGGTCGGGTTGCCGTGCAGGAACAACACCGGCGCTCCCCCGCCGCGTTCGTGGTAGGCGATGCGGGCGTCGAGGACATCGACGGTCTTTTTAGCGAGTGGTTGTTCGGTCATGGCTTCTCTCGATCCGCGCGATCACTGGTTCCGATGTCATCAGCCGCCACCAGGTCTCGCCTCCGACGAGCCTGATGACGGGCCCCAGCGGATGATCCAGTATTCCGCAGGTTCCGAGTTTTAGTAGTGCTGCCACGTAATACGCGATGCTCCGATTACGCGGGTATGACCGCGTGGATGGACGCCAATCCCGAAGCCGGCAGGATCGTTAGTTCGCCGCCATGAAGATCGACAGGCCGAATCCCGTGAGATGATGCAGCGCCTGATCGACGCCGATCAAGGTCCAGAACCACGGGTGCTCGTGGTTCACGCCAAATGTCGAGGTGCAAAGTCCCTTGGCGCGGTCGATCGTGATGTGAATGGCAAAATCGATAAATGCCACGAACCAGAAACGCGGCGCGATGATCAGGATCACCGCCATCGCAACCGCCAGATGCACGAGACAATGCGCCAGCAGCGGCAGCGCCCATCCGGTCTTCTGGTCCTTGCCGAGCGCCATCCAGGACGTTTGCAGGACAAAATCGGCGATGACGTGCTTGACGGTGAGGACGAGCATCCATCCGACCAGCGCGCCTACCGCAACCGACGACGACATGGGAGGAAACAACAAAGCTGACGCCCTTTGCTGGGACTGACTTGGAACGGCGCAGGCGGAACTGGAGGCGTTCAGCACAACTTCAAAGCGGACGATTTAACCGGTATTGCTCATTTATGACACCTTGCGCAGCAGAATGCACCACCGCGGAACCCGAAAAAAGCTGTGATCTTCCGCGATGCAGCACTCAACGCCGGTACGGAACCGGCGCCAAGGTTACCGGTCCGTGAAACGGAAATTATCGTTCTTTTTTAGATATTTACAATCTCGTTCGGGCGCCGGCATGGCCGTCGCCGGCGAGCCCATGATCGTCAAGGATATCGTCAAGGATTAAGGGTCGTCCGCGTTGACGACGGCGACGGGTTGTTGGGCTTGGCCCAACGCCCGCGCCCGGATCTGCGCGATCGTGCGCTTGAGCGCGGCCTGCCGCGGATCGGGCATCGCTGCCGCGCGCGCCTCCGCCACCGCGCCGGCGAGATCCGCCAGCGGCAGCGCGCCGTCGAATGTCGGCTTGGCCAGCCCGTCAATGATCGCATGCCAGTCGGCGAGACCCTGCCGATAGGGGTCGCCATAACCTTGTACCATGGTTGCGGTTTGCACGATCTCGGACGCCGCCTTGGGCTGCTTGGTCAGGCTGCGGCCGATCATGTGCAGCCAGCGTTCGACCCAGACACGCTCCTCGGCATAGCGCACTGAAAACAGCCGCCATCGCCGCAGTGACGCTTCGATCTTCAGGCGTCGAACGCCCCATCGGCTTGCGGTGCTGAAGCGGACCGATACCGACTTGTGCGTCCATCCCAGGCGTTCGCAGATATCGAGAACGGGCGCCGCGACCACCGCGGGCAGCGCGTCCACCAGTTCATCGAGCCGCAATTTCCTCACATCATCGGCCGCTTGAACCGGCGCATTTCCGTCACCGGCTTCAGCGAGCTTCAACTGCGCAATCCGGATCGCATCCTCGTAACTCATCCGCATGGCCATCAGCCGCGCGATTTCGCCGAGCATCGCATCGTCGACATCGTGCCGGCCGACGAAGCGCTGCAGCCGCTCGACGTAAAGCCTCGCGTAGCTGGCGCCCTGGTAGTCGGTCAGCAGGTGGATGCCTTCGCTGACGACCGCCGCGACACCGTCGGGCAACCCGTCAGGCAGGAATGGCGTTGTGTCATCGTCCTCGCCGATGAAATCGGCGAGCAAATAACGCAGCGAAGACAGAACACCTGCCACGATGGTGGTCCTTCAAGCCGGCTTGGGCGCGGCGGCGGCCGGCGCGGGCGTGGCATATTCCGCCAGCCGCTGCTCCAGCGTTCCGATGTTCTGAAAGAGCCGGGCACTGGCGAGACGAAGGAAGTAGAAGCCGAAGGCCGGATTCTGCACATAGAGCTCCTCAACCTGCTTGTAGCTGACGCTCAGGATCAGGCCGGCTTCGATGCATTCCAGCGTCTGGGTTCGCATGTTGGAGGGCGACAGCATGCCGAGTTCGCCGACGATGGCGCCCACCGGCAATTCGATGCCGGATTCGACCAGCTGGTAACGGCCGCTGACAATGTAGAACATGCTTTCGGCCTTCTCGTCCTTGTAGAACAGCACCTCGCCGGCCGCGCATTTGCGCTCGGTCATGAACGGCTTCAGCCATTCCATCGACAGATCGCTGTTGACCGATTTCTTCACGTCGCGCACCAGCTGCAGCATCTGGTGCAGCCGGTAGGAATTGAGCGGCAGCAGCACCGAGTGCAGCAACAGCGTCGCGTAATTGTGGCTCGGTATCGCCGAAGCGATCAGGATGACGTTGGTAAGGATGCCAAACACCCGCAGCGGAATCATCGTCCGCATCGAGAGGGTCGCGACCACGAAGATCGACGCAAAAAAGCTGCCGGCGGCGCCAGCGTGCTCTACGAGATGTGAGGTATCCATGGGAAGCCAGCCAATTCTAGAAGAGTGAATGTCTTCGCGATCAGTGTTCGGCGCGCCCGTCATCATAATGTCCGCCGGAGCTTTTGATATATGGGCAAAAGGCGACGATTTGCGCGGGATTCCAGCCGATCGCGGCCAAAATTCCCGCTCGCCCGGCGCCGGGGCGCGCAATTCAGCGTTTCCCGGGCGCGGTGCGACGTGGCTTCGCCGATCCAGACCTGCTCCGGCGAGGCGGCCGCGCAGGCCGGCACCGGCGGACGCCCCCCGGCGGCCCCGGCGATAACGCTGTTTTCCGTGTGTCGTTGACGGGTTGCCGCCGGCCGGGCACGTTGTGGAACCGGTCACGCCCGGCATGGCCGTATCAGGCTTTCTTTCACCGACAGGCGCCCGCTTTCCGATGCCCACGCCGCTGATTTCCGCCGTTCTGGCGCAATTCATGACCGCGACGGCCGGTCGCAACATGACCAAGGCGGCCTATGTCGCCGTGGCGACCGGCGTCGCCATGATGATTCTTCTCACCGTCGATCCCGCCTATGAGGTGGGCCGTCACTGGATCGACGCGCTGCTATGGGCGTGCCTCGTGTTCTTCATATTCGAATGGGTGGTCCGGCTTCGCCATGCCATTCAGGAGCATCGCGGCTTGACTTACGCCGTGTCCGGCCGCGGACTGGTCGATGCTGCGGCCGCCGCCGCGGTGCCGGTCGCGCTCGTGCTTGGCGTCGACCCCAAAACCGCTTGGTTGCTGGGCGTGGTGTGGCTGCTCAAGGTGATCCCGGGAATCCCGGGGCTGCGGCAATTGCGCCGGGTGCTGGTGCAGGAATCCGGACCGCTTTTGAGCGTGCTGGTGATCTTTCTGATGGTGCTGTTCCTGGCCTCGGTGGCGGCCTATTTTCTGGAGCGCGACGTTCAGCCGGGGACCTTCGGCAACATTCCCGCTGCCCTGTGGTGGGCGGTCGCAACGCTGACCACGACGGGATATGGCGACGTAGTGCCGATCACGCCGCTCGGCCGGCTGGTCGCCGCTCTTGTGATGATCTGCGGGCTCGGCGTGTTCGGGCTCTGGACCGGTATTCTCGCCACCGGCTTTGCCGCCGAGACACGCCGCGACAATTTCCTCAAGACCTGGGAGTCGGTCAGCAAGGTCCCGTTCTTTGCCGCCCTTGGTCCGTCGGCAATCGCCGACGTGACGCACATGCTGCGCACCATGGACCTGCCGGCGCGCACCATGATCATCCGCAAGGGCCAGACCGGCGACTGCATGTATTTCATCGCCGCCGGCGAGGTCGAGGTCGATTTGCCGGGCAACAAGGTGACGCTCGGCGACGGCGCATTCTTCGGCGAGATGGCGCTGCTCGGCAACAATCTGCGCTCGGCCAATATCACCACCACGCGGGTGTCGAAGCTATTGGTGCTCGATCTCGTGGACTTCCGCATACTGATGGCGCGGCATCCCGATCTTGCCGAAACCATTGACGCCGAAGCCAGACGGCGCGAACTCGAGAACAAGTAGAGCATGATCCGGAAAAGTGGAAACCGGTTTTCCGAAACGATCATGCTCAAATCCAATGGAGAAAACCATGTCGGACGCCGCCGCGACGGCGAGCACACCGCTGCTCGACATCAATGGCGCGCGCGCCACCATCCGCCTCAACCGGCCGAAGCATCTGAACCGGCTGCAGCCCGATGACCTCGATGCGCTGCTCAAACTGTTCGACCGGATCGAGGCCGATCCCGCCATCCGGGTGCTGGTGCTGACCGGCACCGGTCGCGCCTTCAGCGCCGGCTACGATCTGGGCTCGATCGCCGAGCGCGCCGCCAGCGCGCCGGAGCAACAGAGCGCCGGATCGGCGTTCGAGGTCGTGGTCAACCGGCTTGAAGACCTCGGGGTTCCGACGATCTGCCGGCTCAATGGCGGCGTCTATGGCGGCTCGACCGATCTGGCGCTGGCCTGCGATTTCCGCATCGGCGTCGACAGCGGCGAGATGTTCATGCCGGCGGCGCGGCTCGGACTGCATTATTACAAGAGCGGCATCGTGCGCTATGTGTCGCGGCTAGGCGTCGACAACGCCAAGAAGCTGTTCCTGACCGCGCAGAAGATCGACGCCGCCGAGATGTTGCGGATCGGTTATCTCACCGCGATGGTACCGGCTGAGGCGCTCGACCAGGAGGTCGACAAGCTCGCGGCCATTCTCGCCGGCAATGCGCCGGTCGCGATGCGCGGCATGAAGCGCGCGATCAACGAATTCGCCCGCGGCAGGCTGGATGAAGAAGCCGCCGACCGCCGCGCCCGCGAGAGCATGCGCAGCGCCGAGATCAAGGAAGGAATCAAGGCGTTCGCCGAGAAGCGGCCGCCGAAGTTTTAGCTGACGTTGGTTGCGTTCCCCCGGATGCTGTGCAGTGCGCCGCATTTGCGGCGCGATGCGCTGCTGATCCGGGTCTATTGCTGCATGTGGGTCCCGGCTCTGCGGAGCAGCGTAACGGACGCTGCACCGCGTCCGGGCACGATATATCTTATTTATCTTCGAGAACGGCTACTCGTCGATAAACGTCGCGGCGTCCGTAATGCGGGCGCGCGAGGTCCGGTAGCTGTTGATCTTGTGATCCCGGTCCGGGAAGCCGAACGAAATGCCACACACCACGCGCCGGTCGTCGCCGAGCTTGAAATGGCGCCGGATCAGGCCGGAGTGGCGCGCGAGCGCCGCCTGCGGGATGGTGCCGAGACCCAATGCCTGCGCGGCCAGCAGGAAATTGCCGACATAGGCGCCGCAATCGATCGCCCCGTAAATCCCGAGCGCCTCGTCGGTATGAATGATCGCGACATGCGGTGCGCCGAAGAAATTGTAATTCTCCAGCGCCTGCCTGCTATAGGCCGCCTTGTCGCCGCGCGCGATGCCGAGCGTGTTGTAGAGCTGGAAACCGCTTTCGCGGCGGCGTTCCAGATAGACGCCGAGATATTCGCGTGGCGGGGTAAAATCATGGTCGTCGCCGGCGCCGGAAGCGGCCTCGGCATAAATCAGTTTGCGGAATTTTTCCTTTGCCTCGCCGCTCGCGATCACGACCTGCCACGGCTGACTGTTGCACCACGACGCGGTACGCTGGGCCGCCGTCAAAATCCGGTTGATGGTCGGGCGCGGCACCGGATCAGGCCGGTACGCGCGGCATGAATACCGCTCGTCCAGCAACTCCTCCAGGACGCCGATTCGCTCCTCGATGCTGTGTCGGCCAGCCGGCGTCTTCTTGGCGGCATCCGCCATATTCAGCGCCCCTTGGTCGGAATCTTGTTGAACGGAACATCCTTGTCGACCCGGATGTCGCCGGGCAGGCCGAGCACCCGCTCGGCGATGATGTTGCGGAGGATCTCGTCGGTGCCGCCGGCGATCCGCATCGATGGCGACGACAGCAGCATGGCCTGGAACTGGCCGGCCGCCTCGGCGGTCTCGGGGTCGGTGAGTACCCCGCTCGCGCCCTGCAAATCCATCGCGTAGGTGGCGATGTCCTGCAGCATCGAGCCGGCCACCAGCTTGCCGATCGAATTCTCCGGCCCCGGACGCTCGCCCTTCGACAGCGCCGAGACTGCACGGTGGCTGGTGTATTTCAGGCCGCTGTTCTTCACCGCCCAATTGGCCAGTCTCGAACGCGTGGCGCGATCGTCGATCGCAAGGCCGTCATCGGTCATCAGGTTGCTGCAGAAATCGAAAATCTCGGAAAATCCGGTCGCCAGCCGCGAGCCGATCGACATGCGTTCGTTCATCAGCGTGGTCAGCGAGACGTTCCAGCCGTCGCCGACGGCGCCGAGCCGTTGCGAATCCGGAATCCGCAAATCGGTGAAGAACACCTCATTGAATTCCTGCATGCCGTTGGCCTGCTTGATCGGCTTGACCTCGACCCCCCTGCTTTTCATGTCGATGTAGAACATCGTCAGCCCCTTGTGCTTGGCCACATTGGGGTCGGTGCGGGTGATCAGCAGGCCGTAATCGGAATAATGCGCGCCCGAGGTCCAGATCTTCTGGCCGTTGATGATCCAGTGATCGCCGTCGCGCTCGGCGCGGGTGCGCAAGCCGGCGACGTCCGAACCGCCGGCGGGCTCCGAGAACAACTGGCACCAGATTTCCTCGCCGGAAGCGATCTTCGGCAGATAGCGCCGCTTGTCCTGTTCGCTGCCATAGGCCATCATCGTCGGCCCGCACATGCCCTCGCCGATCTGGAACGGGCTGGTGAGCTTGCCGTAAACGCCCTCTTCCTGCTGCCAGATCACGCGCTCGACCGGCGTCGCACCGCGGCCGCCATATTCCTTGGGCCAGTGCAGGCAGACCCAGCCGCCGTCGGATTTCTTCTTCTGCCAGGCCTTTGCGACCTCGACGATGTCGTCGTTCTTGAGCTTGATGCGGCCGAGCGAGGATTTGGAAAGCTCCGCCTCGAACTGCTTCGGCGCGTTGGCGCCGATCCATTTGCGGGCCTCGGCGCGGAACGCGGATTCCTGCGGGGTGTCATCGAAATTCATTTGGCTCTCCTATCTCTGAATCGTTCCCCGGATGCTGCGCAGCGCCATAAGCGCGTTTACGCGCGTCTTCGACGCGCTATGGCGGTGCGCCGCTGATCCGGTGTCCATCAACTGGCCGTCTCTGTGGGTCCCGGCTCTGCGGAGCAGCGTAAAGCACGCCGCACCGCGTCCGGGACACGATGATCTATCGTCCCCTGGTCGGTATCTTGTTGAACGGGACATCCTTGTCGACCCGGATATCGCCGGGCAGTCCGAGCACGCGCTCGGCGATGATGTTGCGCATGATCTCGTCGGTGCCGCCCTCGACCCGGGTTCCGGGCGCGCGCAGCAGCATCGCCTGGAATTTTCCGGCAATCTCGGCGTCTTCAGGTCCGCTCAGCGCGCCTGCCGCACCCTGCAAGTCCAGCGCATAGGCCGCGATATCCTGGATCATGGAACCTGCGACCAGCTTGCCGATCGAATTCTCCGGTCCGGGCCGCTCGCCCTTCGACAGCGCCGAGATCGCGCGCATGCTGGTGTATTTCAGTCCGCTGGCGCGCACCGCCCAGTTGGCAAGCTTGGAGCGCACCGCGTGATCGTCGATCGCCAGCCCGTCCTCCAGCATCAGATTGCTGCAGAACTCGAACAATTCAGGAAAGCCGGTCGCAACCCTCGCGCCGATCGACATCCGCTCGTTCATCAACGTCGTCAGCGACACGTTCCAGCCGTCATTGACCGCGCCAAGCCGCTGCGCGTCCGGGATTTTGACATCGGTGAAATACACCTCGTTGAAATCGGATGCGCCATTGGCCTGCTTGATCGGCTTGATCTCGATGCCCGGGGACTTCATGTCCAGGAAGAACATGGTCAGGCCCTTGTGCTTGGCGACATTCGGATCGGTGCGCGTCAGCAGGATGCCGTAGTCGGAATAATGTGCGCCCGAGGTCCAGATCTTCTGGCCGTTGATGATCCAGTCGTCGCCGCGTTTTTCGGCGCGGGTGCGAAGCCCGGCGACGTCGGAGCCGCCGGCGGGTTCGGAAAACAGCTGGCACCAGACTTTTTCGCCGGAAGCGAGCGGCGGCAGATATTTGCGTTTCTGTTCTTCGCCGGCAAAGGCCATCATGGTCGGTCCGCACATGCCGTGGCCGATGATGAAAATACCGCTGAGCTTGCCGAAGGCACCCTCTTCCTCCTGCCAGATCACGCGCTCGATCGGTGTCGCGCCGCGACCGCCATATTCCCTGGGCCAGTGCAGACAGGCCCAGCCGGCGTCGGCCTTCTTCTTCTGCCAGGCTTTCGCGACCTCGAGGATATCAGCGCCCTTGAGTTCGGTGCGGCCGAGCGACGCCTTCTTCAGCTCGTCCTCATATTGCTTCGGCGCGTTGGCCGCGATCCAGGCCTTGGCCTCGGCGCGGAACGCGGCTTCCGGCGGGGTGTCATCGAAATTCATGAGCGTTCTTTCTCTCGGTCTGTTCCCCGGATGCTGCGCAGCGCGAAGCGGTGCGCAGCTGGTCCGGGGTCCACTGATCAGGCCCCTGTGGGTCCCGGCTCTGCGGCGCGGCACTTGCGCGCCGCACCCGCGTCCGGGACATGAATCACTTCACGCCGCATTCTTCTTGCGCATCCGGTCGATCAGCGCGTCTTCCCAGTAAGACAGGCTGCCGAGCCCCAGCGCGGTGGCGTTGGCGCGGCGGTAATACATGTGGCAGTCGAACTCCCAGGTGAAACCCATGCCGCCATGGACCTGGATGTTGTTCTTGGCGCAATGCTGGAACGCCTGCGTCGCGCTGATCCGCGCGGCGGCGGCGGCTTCCGGCAGTTCCGACGCGTTGGTCGAGAGCGCCCATGCCCCGTAATAACAATTCGACCGTGCCAGCGTCGCGGAGACATACATGTCGGCGAGCATATGCTTGACCGCCTGGAACGAGCCGATCGGCCGGCCGAAGGCGATGCGATCGAGCGCATAATCGCGGCCCATTTCGAGCGCGCGGTCGGCGCCGCCGACCTGCTCGAACGCCATCAGCACCGCGGCGCGGTCGAGCACCTGGGAAAGAATGCCCCAGCCTTCATTGGCCGGACCGAGCGGCTCGGCCTTGCAGTTCTTGAAGGTGAGCTCGGCCTGACCGCGCGACGGGTCGATATTGGTGAGTGGTTTGGCCTCGACGCCTTCGGCCTTCATGTCGACCAGGAACAGCGAGATGTCGGTGTCGCGCCCGCTCGATCCGGTGCGCGCGGCAACAATGGCGAAATCGGCGACGGCGCCATCGGGCACCGGCTTCTTCACGCCGTTGAGGTTGCCGCCGACGGCGGTGAGCTTGATCGCCTGCGGCGACGGATTGCCCTTGCCTTCGAACAGGGCCAGCGTGCCGATCGCAGCACCCGATGCGATCGCGGAAAGCCACTTTTGCTTTTGCGCATCGCTTCCGGCGAGCAGGATGGCTTCCGCCGCGAGATACACCGTTGAGGAAAACGGCACCGGAGCCAATGCGCGGCCCATCTCCTCGGCGACGACGCAGAGTTCGAGATGCCCGGCGCCTGCGCCACCAAATTGTTCGGGGATCGCGACACCGAGAAACCCCATGTCGGCGAGGCCCTGCCACAATTCGCGATCGTACGGCGCCTTGCCGTCGAGCACTGCGCGCACCGCCTTGGGCGGGCATTTTTCGGCGAGAAACTTGCGGGCCTCGTCGCGCAGCTGCTTTTGTTCGTCGGAGAAATCGAAATTCATGACGGTGTACCTTTGCTTAACTGGTCATTCCGGGGCGCGGGCGAAGCTCGCGAACCCGGAATCTCGATGTAAGGAACCTCTGGATTCCGGATCGGTCCGAAGACGGACCGTCCGGAATGGCGGTGTGATGCTCGCGACGTAACTTTCCTCAATTCAAGATGATGACATCCTCGCCGGGGTGATCGGCATAGAGCCGCTCCACCAGCGCGGCGCGGCGTTCGAGCCCGGCACGCTGATTGATGTAGCCCTTGTCGGTAAGTTCATTGCCGTCGATCGAGGCCGGCTCGGTCATCAGCATCGCACGCGCGATCCGCATGCTGCTGGCGCCTTCGGTCGATTTGTTATGGGCCTGCAGGCCGCGTTTGAGGCATGCCAATACGTCGGGATGCTTGACGACATCCTCATAGCTCGCGTCGGGATTGCCGACGATCTGCCGGCAGGCATGGAGATTGGGCCAGGCCAACAGTCCAACGAACGGGCGATCCTGCCCCGCGACCAGCGCGTCCTGCACCACCGGGGTCGTCGCCGCGATGGCGTCGGTCCGTAGCGACCCGACGTGGACGAAGGTGCCTGTGGTGAGCTTGAAATCCTCCACCACGCGGCCCGCGAAGATGATGCCCTGCACCGGATCGTTCGGGTCGACGAACACGCCGGCGTCGCCGATGCAGTAAAAGCCTTCCTCGTCGAACGCCGCCTCAGTGAGATCGGGCCGGCCGAAATAGCCCGGCGTGACGTTGACCCCGCGCAAGCGCAATTCATATTTCGATCCGGCCGGGATCATCTTCAATTCGACGCCGGGAAACGGCAACCCGATCAGGCCGACGCGCTCGGTATCCCAATAGGTCCCGGTCGAGGTCGGCCCGGTCTCGGTCGATCCCCAGCCGGTATAGAACACCAGGCGCTCTCCGGTGGCGCGCACCGCCAGCGCCTGCATCCGGTCATAGAGATCGTCGGGCAGCCGCGCGCCGCCATAGGCCATCAGACCAAGATTCTTGAAGAAGCTGCGGCACAACGCGTCGTCCTTTTCCATGGCGGCCGCGAGCGCGGCGTAACCCGCCGGCACGTTGGCGTAATAGGTCGGCGAAATCTCGCGCAGATTGCGCAGCGTTTCCTCGATCATGCCAGGCATCGGACGGCCATCGTCGATATAGAGTGCGCCGCCCTCGATCAGCACCGGGTTGAACAGCGCATTGCCGCCCATGGTGTGGTTCCACGGCATCCAGTCAAGATAAGTGGCCTGCGGCGCATCCGGATCGCGCGGCCGAACCTGCATCATCATCGCGGCATTGGCGCACATCATGGCCTGCGTGTTGATGACAGCCTTGGGCATTCCGGTCGAACCCGAGGTAAACAGCAGTTTGCCGACGGTCTCCGGGGTGATTTTTGCGATGGAGTCTTCGACATCCCCGGTGACCGGCGTTGCGGCGAGATCGGCAAAGGCGATGCTCCTGATGCCCTCGCAGGGGCGCGCAACATGGACGACGGTGACGCCGTCGAGATCGAGCGCCTTCAAGGCCTTCTCGAAGGTCGGGCCGTCCTGCACCATCACCAGCGCCGGCTTGATCAGATCGAACAAATATTTCAGCTTGACGTGGTCCTGGCTCATCAGCGAATAGGCCGGCGATACCGGTGCGGCCGGATACCGCGCCTGCATCGCCGCCTGCGTCATCAGTGCGTGCTCGATCGAATTGCCTGACAGGATCGCGACGGGGCGCCCGGGCTCGAGTCCGAGATCGAGGATGCCTTGCGTCAGCGCATCCACCGTGCGCTTGGCCTCGCCATAAGACACTTTGCGCCATTGACGGTCCGGGCCGCCACGCTGCGCCAGCCAGATACGGTCGGGCTGCCCGGCCGCCCATTTCGCGAGCGAAGCCGGAATATGCTTCTCATAGGGCTTGAGCGGAATCCGCGACTTCAAGATGATGACGCCATCGGGCCGCCGCTCGACGGCGATATCCCGCTCCAGCCATTTGTTTTTGCGAAAGGCCGGCTTCGTCAGCACCGTGGCTGCATTCCCACTCATCTCAATAGCTCCCTGACCGATCTCTTGCTGGACCCTTTTATCCTTATCGCCGGATATAGACCGGTTTTCGCTTCTCCATAAAGGCTCTGATGCCTTCGCTGAAATCTTCCGAGCGGCTGCACAACACCTGATTGCGGTCTTCCATCGCAATCACCGCTTCTATCGAGCCGGCGTCGACGCTCATATTGAGGCATTCCTTCGAGAGCCGCAAACCCACCGGCGACGCCGTCATCATCGCATCGAGATAGGGTGCGGCGGCTGCGTCGAGACCGCCTTCCTCCACCACCTCCGAGACCAAACCTACCGCCAGCGCGCGCTCGGCGCCGATGAAGCGGCCGGTCAGGATCAACTCAGAGGCCACCGACACCCCGACGAGCCGCGGCAGAAAATAGCTGGTGCCGATGTCACAGCCGCCAAGCCCGAGCCTGATGAAGGCGCAGTTCATCCGCGCCGATTTAGTGGCGATGCGGATATCGGCCGCCAGCGCCAGCGCGAAACCGCCGCCGGCAGCGGCCCCTTGCACCAGCGCGATGATCGGTTGCGGGCAGCGCCGCATCAGCATCACGATGTCGGCGATCCGGCGCTGCAAATCCAGCGACTCGGTCACCCCGGGCGGCTCCTTTTGTCCGGCGTGCCGTTTCATCGCATCCTTGAGATCGAGGCCGGCGCAGAACGCCGGGCCGGCTCCCTTCAGGACCACCACGCGGGTGGTGCGGTTGCGCTGCAGGCTTTGAAAATAATCGTTGAGCGCGTCGATCAGCGCCGGATCGAGCGCGTTGAGGCTGTCCGGGCGATTGAGCGTCACCCGGTCGACCCCGTCATCATGTTCGATCAGCAGCGGTTTGGTCACGCAGTGCTCCGTATTATGGTCGTCCCGGCGTCCCCGCATTCGCGGGGACGCCAAGAAAACTACCGCGGCGCCATGCGGATCGCGCCGTCGAGCCGGATGGTCTCGCCGTTCAGCATTGCGTTCTCGACGATGTGCACCGCGAGATTGCCGTATTCGGAGGCATCGCCGAGCCGCGCCGGATGCGGCACCTGCGCGCCGAGACTCTTGCGCGCCTCTTCGTTCAGCCCCATCAACAGCGGCGTCAGGAACAGGCCGGGCGCGATGGTGTTGACGCGGATCTTGTGCTGGGCGAGATCGCGCGCCGCCGGCAAGGTCAGGCCGACCACGCCGCCCTTCGAAGCCGAATAGGCGATCTGGCCGATCTGGCCTTCATATGCCGCGACGCTCGCGGTGTTGATGATGACGCCGCGCTCTTCACCGATCGGGGCTTCCGTCAAAAGGCGCTCGGAGAACAGCCGCAGCACGTTGAAGGTGCCGATCAGGTTGACGTTGATGATGCGGACGAACTTGGCGAGCGGATAAACCCCGTCCTTGCCGACGATGCGCTGCGATCCGCCGATGCCGGCGCAGTTCATCAGCACCCGCGCGACGCCATGGGCGGCTTCGGCCTTGGCGATCGCCGCCTTGACCTGCTCCTCGTCGGTAACGTCGGCAACGACGGCGATGCCCTTCACCTCGGCCGCGACCTTCTCGGCATTCTCCTTGCTCTGATCGAGCACGGCGATTTTCGCGCCCTTGGCGGCCATGGCGCGCGCGGTGGCGGCGCCGAGACCGGAGCCACCGCCGGTGATGAGAACGGCAACGTCTTTCAACTGCATGGTAGAACCTTTCCCTGAACTTTCCTCGAATGGTGTTTGGACGTTTCTTTAGAAACGGGCGAATGGCGAATAGGGAGTAGCGAATGTAAAGTAAAGAAAAGACACGGCTGATATCTATTCACTATTCGCTACTCCCCATTCGCCCTTCGTCAGCAGACCACCGCAAATCAGCGATTCCATGTGCCCGATATATTGGCGGCAGACTTCATCGGTGACCGGCCCGACGCCGATCGCGCGCGACATGGCATGCCGCCCGAAAAACAGATGATCGCAGGCGCCGACCAGGCTGGTGTAGAACAGCACCGGATCGACGTCGCGGAATTCGCCGGCCTTGACGCCTTCCGCGAGCAGGCGGCGTTGGAAATCCAGAAGCGGCGCGACAAAGAATTTCGACACTTCATCGGCGGCGGCGGCACTGCTTTCATGCAGCAGGTAATGAATCAGCCTGTTCATATAGGGAAACTGGCGATAGGCCCGGATGATACCGGCGATATGCAGCCGGAGCTTGGCGGTCGGCGCAATCGGCTGCGCCAGGAGGTATTCGAGATGCGTCACCTCGATTGCGGCATCCCGCGCCAGCAATGCCAGCAACAGCCCGTCCTTGTTGCCGAAATGGTATTTCACCAGGGCGGCATTGACGCCGGATTTCTGCGCGATGTCGCTCAGCGACACCTCGATCGAGCTGCGCTCGATCATGAGTTCGCTGGCCGCCACCAGCAGCTTGTCGGCAGTGGTATTTTTGGCGCCCGGAAGCCGGGTCGGTACGCTGGTATTCAACTCTGATCCCATACCTGCCTGTTCCCAAGACCTGCCTGTCGGGAAATGCGGGCGCAGATAAGCCGATGCCGCCGCCGCACTCAAGAGTTAATTGATTGATTGACTAAATACCCCCGCGCCACTTAAATCGCGCCGTCATTCAAAACCCCACCCGGAACAATCAGGGAGAACGCACATGGCCGAGGCTTACATCGTCGCCGCCGCACGCACCGCTGGCGGCCGCAAGGGAGGACGCCTCGCAGGTTGGCACCCGGCGGATCTTGCGGCCTCCGTGCTGGATGCACTGATCGAGCGTTCGGGCGCGGCACCCGACCAGGTTGAAGACGTGATCATGGGTTGCGTCAGCCAGACCGGCGAACAGTCCAACAACGTTGCGCGCAATGCCGTCATGGCCTCGAAACTGCCGGAGAGCGTACCCGGCACCTCGATCGACCGGCAGTGCGGCTCGTCGCAGCAGGCACTGCATTTCGCGGCACAGGCCGTGATGTCCGGCAGCATGGATTGCGTGATCGCCGCCGGCGTCGAATCGATGACGCGGGTTCCGATGGGTCTTTCCTCGCAATTGCCTGCCAAGAACGGCTTCGGTAACTACAAGAGCCCGGGCATCGAGAGGCATTATCCGAACATCGTCTTCAGCCAGTTCACAGGCGCTGAAATGATGGCGGAGAAATACGGCCTCTCCAAAGACCAACTCGACCAATACGCCTATGAAAGCCACCAGCGCGCGATCGCCGCGACCCAGGCCGGCAAGTTCAAGGACGAGATCGTTCCGGTGCAGATCACCCGCGCCGATGGCTCGACCGACACCCATCACATCGACGAGGGCATCCGTTTCGACGCCAGCCTCGAGGGCATCCGCAACGTCAAGCTGATCGCCGAAAACGGCAAGCTCACCGCCGCCAGCGCCAGCCAGATCTGCGACGGCGCTTCGGGCGTGATGGTCGTCAACGAAAAGGGACTGAAGTCGCTCGGCGTCAAGCCGATGGCGCGAATTCATCACATGACCATGATCGGCGGCGATCCCGTGATCATGCTGGAGGCGCCGCTCCCGGCGACCGAACGCGCGCTGAAGAAGGCCGGCATGTCGATCAACGACATCGACCTGTTCGAGGTCAATGAGGCCTTCGCATCGGTGCCGACGGCGTGGCTGAAAACCACCGGCGCGGACCCCGCGCGGCTCAACGTCAACGGCGGCGCCATCGCACTCGGCCATCCGCTCGGCTGCTCCGGCACCAAGCTGATGACCACGCTGGTCAACGCGCTCAAGCAACGCAACAAGCGCTACGGCCTGCAGACCATGTGCGAGGGCGGCGGCATGGCCAATGTGACGATCGTCGAGCGGCTTTAGAAGAAGAGAACAGCGAGTGGCGAGTAGCGAATGGTGAGTAGGTGAAGGGCAGTCCCTGCTCTTCTTGCCTATTCGCCACTCGCCGCTCGTCATTCGCGTTTTTGAGGAATCCCATGACTCACCCGTCGATCTACGCGCGGACCCAGCCAGACAAGATCGCCTATCAGATGGCGGGCAGCGGCAAGGCGATCACCTATCGCGAACTCGACGAGCTATCGAACCAGGGCGCACATCTGTTGCGTTCGCTCGGCCTGAAGGAAGGCGATCATATCGCGTTCCTGATGGAGAACCGGCTGGCGTTCATGGAAATCTGCTGGGCGGCCCAAAGAAGCGGACTCTATTACACCGCGATCAGCCGCTACCTGACCCAGGACGAGATCGGCTACATCGTCGGGGATTGCGGCGCGCGCGTTGTCATCACCTCGCCGAAATGTGCCGACCAGATCAAGGGCCTGATCTCGGATGCAGCGGACGCGCCGCTGTTCTATATGCTCGACGAGCCGCTGCCGGGCTTCCGCTCCTGGGACCGCGAGACCGCACAGCAGGCGACCACGCCGATACCGGATGAAGTGGCCGGTTACGACATGCTTTATTCATCGGGCACGACGGGCCGGCCCAAAGGCATCAAGCGCGCCTCCGATCACAGTCCGATCGATGTGCCGAACCCGTTCCTGAAGATTCTGTGCGCCGACATGTGCGGAATGAATGCCGACAGCATCTATCTGTCGCCGGCGCCGCTCTATCACGCCGCACCCTTGCGCTTCAACATGATGGCGATCACGCTCGGCGGCACCTCGATCATCATGGAATCGTTCGACGCCGAGCAATTCCTGGCGCTGGTCGAAAAGCACAAGATCACCCAATCGCAGCTGGTACCGACCATGTTCGTGCGGATGCTGAAGCTGCCGGAAGATGTCCGCCTGCGCTACGACGTCTCCTCGCTGAAGGGCGCGATCCATGCCGCCGCCCCCTGCCCGGTCGACGTCAAGGCCAGGATGATCGAATGGTGGGGACCGATCCTGATCGAATATTACGCCGGCTCCGAAGGCAACGGCGTCACCGTGTCGACCTCGCAACAATGGTTGTCGCATCGCGGCACCGTCGGCCGCGCGGTGGTCGGCAAAATCAAAATCCTCGACGAAAACGATCAGGAATTGCCTACGGGGCAGATCGGCACGGTGTATTTCGCCGACGCACCGGTGTTTTCCTATCACAACGATCCCGACAAGACGAAACGCGCCTACAACGCGAGGGGCTGGTCAACCCTCGGCGACGTCGGTTATCTCGACGACGAGGGCTTTCTCTATCTCACCGACCGCAAGTCCTACATGATCATCTCCGGCGGCGTGAACATCTACCCGCAGGAAACCGAGGACGTGTTGATCACCCACCCTGACGTGGCCGATGTCGCGGTATTCGGCGTCCCGAACGAGGAGATGGGCGAAGAGGTCAAGGCGGTGGTGCAGCCGCACGACATGGCGCAGGCAGGGAAAGACCTGGAAGCCGAGCTGATGGCGTTTTGCCGCAAACACCTGTCGCCGATCAAATGCCCGCGCAGCATCGACTTCGAGGCCGAACTGCCGCGCACCCCCACCGGCAAGCTGGTGAAACGGCATCTGCGCGACAAATACTGGCCGAAGGCCCCGGCGCGGGCGTAGGCGAATCTCGTTGTGTCATTGCATTGATTTTCGTCATGCCCGGGCTTGTCCCGGGCATCCACGTCTTTAGAGTCCGCCCTAAAGAAGACGTGGATGGCTGGGACATCTCTAGCGAAGATGCGCTTCGCGCTTTTGCCCGGCCATGACGAGGAAACGCCATGACCAATCTCCCCGACATCCCCCTTCCCTCCGGCATCCGCTCGCGCTTCGTTGAAGGCATCAACGGCCTGCGCCTGCATGTGCTGGAAGCGGGCCATGAGCCCTCGGGCCGGCCGTGCGTGCTGTTGCTGCACGGCTTTCCCGAACTCGCCTACAGCTGGCGCAAGGTGATGCCGGCACTGGCGGAGGCCGGCTATCACGTGATCGCGCCGGACCAGCGCGGCTATGGCCGCACTACCGGCTGGGACGGCGATTATGACGGCGACCTCAACTCGTTCCGGCTGCTCAATCTCGTGCGTGATGCGCTCGGGCTGGTGTCGGCGTTCGGCTATCATTCGGTGGAGGCGGTGGTCGGGCACGATTTCGGCAGTTCGGTCGCTGCATGGTGTGCGCTGGTGCGGCCCGACGTGTTTCGGTCGGTTGCGCTGATGAGCGCGCCGTTCGCCGGACCGCCGCAGCTGCCGTTCGGCACATCCGACGCGCCGCCAGCGACGAGGCCCGTCGACCCCGTGCATCGCGAGCTGGCGGCACTGCCGCGGCCCCGCAAGCATTATCAATGGTACTACTCGACGCGCGAAGCCAACGCCGACATGCAGCGCGCGCCGCAAGGCGTGCATGATTTCCTGCGCGGCTATTACCATCACAAGAGCGCGGACTGGAAAGCCAACCAGCCCTATCCGCTCAAATCGTGGTCCGCGGGCGAACTGGCAAAACTGCCGACCTATTACGTGATGGATCTTGCGAGCACCATGGCCGAGACCGTCGCGGCCGAAATGCCGTCCGCCGCCGAGATCGCGGCCAACGCCTGGCTGCCCGACCGCGAACTTTCGTTCTACAGCGCCGAATATGCGCGCACCGGATTCCAGGGCGGCCTGCAATGGTATCGCTGCGGCACCTCGGGCGCCTTCACCGCCGAACTCGAAACCTGGTCGGGCCGTCACATCGACGTGCCCTCCTGTTTCATTTCAGGCAAGCAGGACTGGGGCACCTACCAGCGCCCTGGCGTATTCGAAGCGATGCAGGCGAGCGCCTGCAGCCGCATGCTCGGCTGTCATCTGGTCGACGGCGCAGGGCATTGGGTGCAGCAGGAAAAGCCCGGCGAGGTCACTCGCTTGCTGCTGCAATTCCTGGAACAGGCGGGACAACGACAGGTCCTGATCCGTTAGGTACGGACGCGTCGCCCGGCTGGGAGCATCGTCGCCGGGAGCCCTCTGCCTTGCTGTGGTTTCCGCGCGCGATCGCCTTTATTTGGTCGCGATTATTACCGCTATCACTGATCTGTTTGCTTCCCAAGGGTTGCGCAATCGAGGGAACATTGATCTCGCTTCAGCGTTTGATCCGGGGCAAAGCGCATTGAAGGAGTTGTTATGGAAAAGAAGATCGCTGGACTTTTGGGAGCGGTGGCGGCGCTCAGCACAATGGGCACCGCCCAGGCCACACCGGCCCCTGTGCCCGCGGATGCCATGCAGGCGAATTCCTATGCCGACCTGCTGGAGCCGATCCCGAACGCCCTAGCGCTGTTGCAGGCGGTCGACGAGCAAGCTCCGCAAAAATCAGCCGACGCAAATGTGCAGCTGGCGCAGTATCATCATCACCATCACCATCATCACCACGGCTACTACCGCTATGGACCGATCGTCGTGGTGCCGCATCGCCGCTGGCACCACCACCATCATCACCATCATCACCACCACCATGGCTACTATCGCTATTGACACTGCGCAGACTGCGCTGAGAAAAAAGGACCCCAAAGCGCGAGCTTTGAGGTTCTTTTTGTGCGTCCAAGCGGGTCGATGAAGGCTTAAGTTCGGCCCTTCGCCTCAGCTTTGCCGGGTCTTTTCCTTCGCCGCGCGATGCAGGTGACGATAGGTGCCGTCGAACACGGTGTCGGTCGAGGAGGTCCATTCCGTCCCCTGCGCTAGCTTCGGCCGGCTGTTGTAGATGCGCCGCGCTTGCAGCTCGCGTTCGGCCAATTCCTCCGCGCCCATCTTCTCGAGTTCGAAAGAGGCTTCCTCGGGGATCACAATGATCTGCGCGAACGGCTCATTCGGCCTGAAAATATGGGTGCGGCCCTCGGCCGGCGCCTTGAAGACCGTAAAGAACATCATCGGCCACCAATTCCGCACCAGCGCCGGAACCGCAATCGGCACGGTGTCGGTGCGGTCGGTATAGAATCGCGGATGCGGTTCGGTCCTGATCGCCATGCCCTTTTCGACCTTGAGGTCGAGAAGGATCTGGTAGGTATAAAAATGGTCACCGAAATTTCGGAACGGCGGCCACTGCAGCCCGCCGTCAGGCGCCGGGCCCCAATCTCCATCCAATATCAATTGGCCGTCCCTGGTGCTGACGTGCAGTTCATTGTCGTAAGGGTAGAACAGTTCGATCCCGTATTGCGCGCCTTCGGAGAACGGAACGCAGTGCCACACCTGTTCGCGCGAACCATCGGCGCGAGGTTCGCGCTGGCCTGCCCATCCGGGAATCTCGAGCCTGGTTCGACGCGGCGCCAGCCGCGGATCGTTCAAGCGGTATTTGACCTTGTCCATGAGAACTCCGGTTGGATTGATCCTTCAACAGGACCTCGAACGGATGCCGACCGCAACGGTTCCAAATTGCAGGTTCGCAGAAGCCCAGCGCCTGCGGGTGATCTTTACAGAAACGTGGATGATGCTGTTGCGCAACCCGCACACGTGTGAACGACTTTTCGGTTTGACCCGGTCAAATCCAGCTTCTATAACGACTTTAGAACCGTTCTAAATCATAGAAAAGGCGCCGTCGTGAAGAATTTCGCCGATTTGACCGAGCGGGAAGTGCTGGCGGTTGCGATCTCCGCGGAGGAGGAAGACAGCCGCATTTATATGACCTTCGCGGAGGATCTCGCGGAGCGTTATCCGGACTCGGCGAAGATCTTCGAGCAGATGGCCGAGGAGGAAAAAGGCCATCGCCACCAGCTCCTGGAACTCTACGAGCAGCGTTTCGGCAGCAACCTTCCGCCGATCCGAAGGGAAGACGTCCGCGGATTTTTGCGCCGCCGTCCGATCTGGCTGACCAAGAACCTGTCACTCGACACCATCCGCAAGGAAGTCGGGACGATGGAGTTCGAAGCCGAGCGGTTCTACGTCAAGGCTGCCGAACAGACCCAGGATGTCGGCGTTCGCCGCCTGCTCGGCGATCTTGCGGAAGCCGAAAAGGGGCACGAAAAGCTTGCAGAAAAACTGACCGACCGGATCCTCAGCCCGGACGTGCGCGCCGAAGAGGACCGGACGCGCCGGCGCGTGTTCGTGCTGCAATATGTGCAGCCGGGTCTTGCCGGTCTGATGGACGGGTCGGTGTCGACGCTCGCACCGCTGTTCGCTGCAGCCTTTGCGACACATCATAACTGGCAGACCTTCCTGGTTGGACTTGCCGCCTCGATCGGCGCCGGTATCAGCATGGGGTTCGCCGAAGCCCTGTCCGACGATGGATCGCTGACCGGACGCGGCTCACCCTGGCTGCGCGGCTTGACCTGCGGCGTCATGACCACCGTCGGCGGTCTCGGTCACGCCCTGCCCTATCTGGTTCCGGATTCATGGGCCAATGCGTTCTGGATCGCCACCGCGATCGCGGGCATCGTGGTGTTTTTCGAGTTGTGGGCGATCGCATATATCCGCGCGCGATATATGGATACGCCATTCCTGCAGGCGGTGTTCCAGATCGTGCTCGGCGGCGCCATCGTGCTCGCCGTCGGCATTCTGATTGGAGCTGCGTAGCGCTGCTGGCTGCGCTGAAATATCCGCACATGATTAGAGTATTTCCAGCGGCGGTCCGGATTCCGCCGCGCCGGAAAATGCGCTAGCTCTGGGATCAAGGGAAATCATGACCGATCGTTCGCAATATGGGACCACCGCGAAGGTGTTCCACTGGTTCGTGCTGGCGCTGCTGCTCGTGCAATACCCCCTGGGCTGGCTGATGCCGGACATTCATCGCGGCATGAAACCCGGTGCCGCCATGTCATTCCATGTCTCGCTTGGAATCGTGATCCTGCTCCTCATCGTTACCCGGCTGGTATGGCGGCTGACGCATCCCGTGGCCCCGGAAAGTACGCTTCCGGCGTGGCAACGGGTGACGTCGCAAGCCACGCATTGGCTGCTCTACGCGCTGGTATTGGCGACCACGATGACCGGCTGGCTGTTCGCGTCGTTTCGCGGCTGGTCGATGTCGTTGTTTTATCTCGTGCCGCTACCGATGCTGGCTTCCGAAAATGCGGCCGCCGGCAAGGCAATCGACGGCTGGCATCAGGTGATGGAATGGACGTTGCTGGTGGTGATCGGCCTCCATGTGGCGGCGGCGCTGGCTCATCTCTTCATCTATCGCGACCGCGTCATGCAGCGGATGCTTCCAGGCTAGCGTTCCCCGGCAGCAATAGCAGTCTAGCGGCCGTCACCGGAACGAGGCATCATCCGGCTCCAGCAAGCGAAACACAGCAGGAGCAACGCCTTGGCAAAATCGCGATGGAGCTTCAAGAGCGCGACCGAATCATCGGCCGCTCTTGCGGCAAAGAAAGTTTCGGCCGTCGAACTGGCACAGGATGCGATCGGCCGCATCGAGCGTCACGACGGCAAGATCAACGCGATTTGCGTTCGCGATTTCGACCGCGCCCTGGAAGCCGCCCGCGCCGCCGATGCCGCGATCGCGCGCGGCGAGACCAGGCCGCTGCTCGGCATACCCTTGACGATCAAGGAATCCTACAACATCGCTGGACTGCCCACGACATGGGGCAATCCGGCGCAAAAGGATTTCGTGCCCGCGGAGGACGCGCTGTCGATCTGCCGGGTCAAGGCCGCCGGCGGCGTGATCCTCGGCAAGACCAATGTGCCGCTCGGGCTCGGCGACTGGCAGAGCTACAACGAGATCTACGGCACGACCAACAATCCGTTCGATCTCGGCCGCACCCCCGGCGGCTCCTCCGGCGGATCCTCGGCGGCGCTGGCCGCGGGTTACGGGCCACTGTCGCTTGGCTCCGATATCGGCGGCTCGCTGCGCGTGCCGGCGTTTCATTGCGGCGTCTATGCCCACAAGCCGACCTTCGCGTTGGTGGCGTCGCGCGGACATACGCCGCCGCCGTTTCCGCCGCTGCCGTTCGACCGCGACCTGTCGGTGATCGGGCCGATGGCGCGCAGCGCCGCGGACCTCGCGCTGTTGCTCGATGTGGTGGCGGGACCCGACCCGCTGGAAGCCGGCAAGGCGTACCAGCTCACGCTGCCGCCGCCGCGCCACAGCGACCTGAAGAGCTTTCGCGTGCTCCTGATCGACACCGATCCGGTGATGCCGACCTCAAAAAGCGTACGCACGGCGATCGAAAAACTCGCAACCAATCTCGGCAGGACCGGCGTGACCGTGACGCGTGCAAGCCCGCTGCTGCCGGACTTTGCCGCCTCGTCGCGGCTCTATATGCGGATGCTGATGTCGTTTCTCGCGGCGTCCTTCACGCCGGAAAACTATGCCGGTGCCCAGACGGCGGCGGCCAAGCTCGCGCCTGAAGACATGAGTCTGGCGGCGGAACGCTTGCGCGGCATCGTGCTCAGCCATCGCGACTGGCTAATGGCCGATGGCGGACGGACCCGCTTGCGGGCGCAATGGCGCGAACTGTTCAGGAATTTTGACGTGGTGATCTGTCCGGTGATGCCGACCCCGGCCTATCCGCATGATCATTCGCCGGACCAGGAGTTGCGTCACATCGATATCGACGGCGAGAATTATCCGTACCCCGACCAACTGGCATGGCCCGGCATCGCGACCCTGCCCGGCCTGCCCTCCACCGCGATACCGATCGGCCTTTCGCGGGAAGGATTGCCGGTCGGCGTGCAGATCGTCGGTCCGTGGCTCGAAGATCGCACGCCGTTGAAACTGGCCGAACTGATCGAGCACGAATTCGGCGGCTTCGTTCCACCGCCGATGTTTGATGATTGATATTTGAACTTCGTCATTCCGGGGCGCCGTAGGCGAACCCGGAATGACAAGAATACGAGAGGAGGAAGAAAACGATGAACAAGGACCTCGACGAACTGACGGCGCTCAATCGCGACTACGTCAATTCCGTGCAAAATTCGGACGTCAAGCGCTTCGACGAGATTCTGGCTGACGATTTCTACTGCTCCAATCCCGACAAGTCGCTGGTCGACCGCGCCGGCTTTCTCAAGCAGACCGCGATACCCGTCAAAATCAGCAATCTCGAGGCCCACGACGTCAAGATTCGCGTGATGGGCGACTTTGCGATCATCCACGCCCGCACCAGCTACACCATGCCGGACGGTCAACAGGCCGCGGGACGCTACACCGATTGCTGGGCGCGGCAGAACGGCCGCTGGCTCGCTGTCTCGGCGCATGTGTCCAGATAAAATTCGTCATTCCGGGGCGCGAGTGAAACGAGCGAGCCCGGAATCCATAACCACGACAGGGAGTATGGATTCCGGGCCTGCGCCAAGCGGCGCATCCCGGAATGACGAGCCTCTCTAAGCATCAAACATGATCACGCTGCGTACGGTCTTGCCGGCCTTCATCGCGGCAAAACCCTCGTTGATTTCGGACAATTTCAGCCTCGCCGAAATCCAGTCCTCGAGGTGCAGCTTGCCGCGCATGTAGAACTCGACGAGGCGCGGCATGTCGACGCGGAAATAATTCGACCCCATGGACGATCCCTGGATCCTGCGTTCGCGCAGGAAGTCGAAGCCGTGCAGTTCGATCTTCTGGCCGAACGGAATCATCCCGACGATGGTCGCGGTGCCGCCGGCCGCCAGCATAGCGAAGGCCTGCTCCGCGGTCTCCTTGCGGCCCAGAACCTCGAACGAATGATGCACGCCGCCGTTGGTAAGATCGCGCACCTGCTTCACCACATCGCCATTGGCGGGATCGACGATGTCGGTGGCGCCGAGCTTGGTGGCCAACTGAAGTTTGGCCGGATTGGTATCGACCGCGATGATGCGGCCGGCGCCGGCAATCTGTGCGCCGTTGATCGCCGCCATGCCGACGCCGCCGCAGCCGATCACGGCCACGGTCTCGCCGGGCGCGACCTTCGCGGTGTTGACCACGGCGCCATAGCCAGTAATGACGCCGCAACCGATCAGCGCCGCCAGTTCCAGCGGCATGTCCTTCCGGATTTTCACGATGGCGTTTTCGTGCACCAGCATCTGCTCGGCGAATGACGACAGGTTGAGAAACTGGTTCAGCTTTTCCGATCGAGCCCATGACAGCCGGTTCGATACCCCCGGCAGCATTTTCACGGTGGTGTCGGTGCACAGCACCGGACGCCCGGTGGAGCAATTGTCGCAGGTGCCGCAAAATACCGACAGGCAGGTCACGACATGATCGCCGGGCTTCACATAGGTCACATCGGAGCCGACCTGCTCGACGACGCCTGCGGATTCGTGGCCGAGCACCGCCGGCAGCGGATGCGGATAAAGCCCTTCCATGAAATGCAGATCGGAGTGACATAGCCCGGCGACGGTGGTGCGGATCAAGACCTCGCGCGGACCGGGTTTCTGCAGGCTGACGTCCTCGATCACCAGCGGCTTGTTCACTTCGTACAGGACGGCGGCCTTCATCGGTGTTCCCTCTTTTGTTTATGTATAAGCTGTGAGACGCGGAAAGTGCGCTCCCTCTCCCCTTGTGGGAGAGGTAAGATCACGCTTCAGACCCTAAGCCACCTTCAGCAATTCGCCAACCTCGGCGATCCCGACGGCGCGCTCGCCGAGCAGATGGCCGGTGATCGCGCGCTGCAGCGGATTTTCCGTGAGCCGGAACGGATCGTTCGCCGACACCCGGTGATCGATCACCATCCGCGACAACAGCAGCCGGCGTGCATCGCCGCGCGTCTCGTGGATGCGTCCGCCCTCCCACGCCAGTGCGACCGCGCTGGCAACGTGATAAAGCAAACTGGTCGCGCGCCGCGCTTCGGCTTCGTTGTCGGTACGCGCGGCCACGTCGCGGGCAAAGCCGACGGCGCGGTCGGCCAGATCGCGCAAACGATTCCGCCAGGCTTGCGGCACGTTGGCGCTGTCGTCGAGGCGGGCGTGCAGATCAGCCGCCAGCGCGGCATCGGCGCCGTGGCGGCCGACCGCCCGCTTCAATGCGTCAAGTGCTACGATGTTGCCGGTGCCTTCCCAGATCGAGCCGAGATGCGCGTCGCGCAGCAGCCGCGCGGTGGCGAATTCCTCGATGTAGCCAATGCCGCCGCGCATCTCCAGCGCGTCGCCGCAGACCTTGCGCGCATCGCGGGTAGCGCGGAATTTCAGGGTCGGCGTCAGGATGCGCAACAGCGCGGCGGCGTCCTGGCTGCCGGCCTCGGCGCGGTCGAGGGCATCCGCGGTGAGAAAGCTCATCGACAGCGCCTGCTCGGTCGCGAGCATGATCTTCATCAATTGCCGCCGCGCCAACGGCAGATCGATGATGCGCTGGCCGAACACCACGCGATGTTGCGCCACCGTCATCGCGTCGTGATGTGCGCGCCGCATCAGCGCGGTGGATTTGACGCCGTTGGAAAGCCGCGAGGAATTGACCATTTCGGCCATCTGCACGAAGCCGCGATCGAGCCTTCCGACCGCATAGGCGATTGCGCCCTCCAGCTTGATTTCGCCCGATGCCATGGAACGGGTGCCGAGCTTGTCCTTGAGACGGACGATCCGATAATGATTGGGCGAGCCGTCATCGAGCCGGCGCGGCATCAAGAAAAGGCCGACGCCGCGCGTGCCGCCTGGCGCGCCCTGCGGCCGCGCCAGCAGCATCACCACTTCAGCGTCCGCGTTGGAGCAGAACCATTTCTCGCCCGACAGCCGCCAGTGGTCGCCTTCCTGAACCGCTGACGTGGTGAGCTTGCCGACGTCGGAGCCGCCTTCCTTCTCGGTCATGAACTGGCCGCCCTGGGTCAGCCGGCTCATGTCGGTCTGGGTCAGTCCGTCGAGATATTTGGCCTTCAGCGCCTCGTCGCCGAAGCGCGACAGCAGCTTGGCGCAGCCATCGGTGACATTGATCGGGCAACCGAGCCCGAACTCCGCCTGGTTGAACAGAAACGTGAAGGCATGCTTGGCCACCACCGGGTACGTCTGCGGCCAGCCCAGGATGCCCTTGCGGACCGACATCGCGTGGATGCCGAACTCGCCGAAGGCAGCGCGCTCCAACTCGCGATAGGCCGGATGATACTCGATCCACTGGGCGTCGCGGCCGAAGCGGTCGCGCTGATGCAGTTCCGGCACGTGCCGGTCGGCAAGCCGCGCGCATTCGTCGAGATGACCACCGGCCAGCCCACCCAGCCGGTCGAGATGCGGCTCGATATGGCGAAACAGCGGATCTGGCAGATGGATGCGCAACAGATCGGTCAGCGCCGGATCGGCCCGGTAGAAATTCATGCCGGAGGTATCGGGTGCGAGCAATCCCGGCTGGTCGGCTGGAGTTGCTGTATCAATTTTGCTTAGCTGCTGCATTTACAACTCTTGTTCGTTCCGCCCTGTATTGCGATCCTATAGACCATCTCCAGATAGAGCAGGCGACAAAGCCGTCAACAAACGCAAATCGGAGGACCACCCCATGGCTGACGGCTATCGCATCTTCGGCGCGGAGATGTCGCCCTACTCGGTCAAGATACGCTCCTATTTTCGCTACAAAGCCATCCCGCATCAATGGATTTTGCGAAATGCCGGCAGCCAGGCGGAATACGAGAAATACGCCAAAATGCCGATCATCCCTCTGGTGGTTACGCCCGAGGATGTCGGCATTCAAGACTCCACTCCGATCATCGATCAGATGGAGAAGCTTTATCCGGAGCCGTCGATCTACCCCGATGAGCCGGTCGCGCGCTTCATTTCGGCACTGATCGAGGAATTCGGCGATGAGTGGGGCAATAAATGGATGTTCCACTACCGCTGGGCGCGCGATGTCGACCAGATCTGCTCGGCAGGACGCATCGCGCGCATGCGCGGCCCGAAAGCCAGCGAGGCGGAGCACGCCAAGTTCGCCGGCCAAATCCGGGCCCGCATGGTGGATCGCCTCTGGTTCGTCGGCTCCAACGCCATGACCGCGCCGCAGATCGAGGCTGGATTCCTCGATATGCTGGGATTGCTGGACAGCCATCTCGAAAGTCGGCCCTATCTGTTCGGCGGACGGCCCGCATTCGGCGACTTTGGCCTCTGGGGCCAATTCTATGAACTATGGACCGACCCGACCGCCGGCGCCCTGATCGAGGGCGGCGCACCGCACGTGCTCGATTGGGTACACCGCATGCTCTGGCCCAGGGCCGAGGGCAAATTTGAAACCTGGTCGACGCTGGAGCCGACCCTGATGCCTATCCTGACCCGGCAGGTCGGCAGGCAATTCATGCCGTGGACATCAGCCAACGAGAAAGCCCTCGCGGAAAAGCAGGAAGAATTCAGCGTCGCGCTCGACGGCAAGGAGTGGACCCAGAAGCCGCAGAAATATCACGCGCGATCGCTCGGCATGCTGCGTGCCAAATATGCCGAAGTCGCCGACAAACCCACCCTCAATGCCGTTCTGGAAGCCGCGGGCTGCCTGGCGGGGTTGCGCGGCTGAAAACATCATTCCGATCAGTCAAGGAAAACGCCGATGGAAATACCGAAATACAATACGGCCCTGATCGTAGGCGCGGGCGAAGGTCTGAGCGCCTCGCTGGCGCGGCTATTCGCCCGCGAAGGCATTCGTGTCGCGCTGGCCGCGCGTGGCATCGAAAAGCTTGGCGCGCTCTGCCATGAGACCGGCGCGAAAGCGTTTGCCTGCAACGCGACCGAGCCCGGCGACGTCGAGCGTTTGTTCGGGCTGGTCGAGCGCGAGATCGCGGTGCCCGACCTTGTGGTCTACAATGCCAGCGGGCGGGCGCGCGGCGCATTCGTCGATCTGGTCCCGGGTGACGTCGCGCAGGCGATATCCGTCAGCGCGTTCGGCGGCTTTCTGGTGGCACAGCAGGCGGCAAAGCGGATGCTGCCCAAGCGCCATGGCGCGATCCTGTTCACCGGCGCTTCCGCCAGCGTCAAGGGCTATCCGCAATCGGCGCCTTTCGCGATGGGAAAGTTCGCGCTGCGCGGTCTGGCGCAGAGCATGGCGCGCGAATTGTCGCCGCAGGGGATTCATGTCGCGCATTTCGTCATTGACGGCGGCATCCGCAGCGTCGCGCGCGCCGAACCCGCAGACCGGCCGGATTCAATGCTCGACCCCGATGCCATCGCCGCCAGCTATTGGAGCGTGTTGCGACAGCCGCGCAGCGCATGGACTTGGGAACTCGAATTGCGGCCATGGGTCGAGAAATTCTAGGGCAGTGGGAATTCCAACATGACGACGGCCGAAATCACCATCGACACCGGCACCAGCGAATTACTGTGCGCCATCCGCGACCGCGTCGCTGTCATCACGCTGAACCGGCCGGAGGCGCGCAATGCGCTGTCGGACCATCTGACGCCGGCGCTTCGCAGCATGATCAAGACCTGCGGCGAGAACCCCGGCGTCGGCGCGCTGTTGATCACCGGCGCCGGCACCGCGTTCTGTGCGGGCGGCGACGTCAAGGGCATGGGCGCCCATCGCGACAAGAAGAAGCTGGACATGTCCTATGACGAAAAGGTCGCGGACCTGCAGGAACGACAGCGACTGCTGACCGGCGCGCTGATCTCGGTGCGCAAGCCGACCATCGCGGCGTTGCCGGGTCCCGCGGTCGGCGCCGGCCTCGCCATCGCGATGGCCTGCGACATCCGCATTGCCGCGGAATCGGCATTCGTTTCCACCGGCTATCTGCGGGTGGGCCTGAGCGGCGATTATGGCATTGCGTGGCTGTTGACGCGGCTGGTGGGCACCTCGCGGGCGCGGGAATTGATGTTTACCGCCGACAAGGTCAGCGCCATGCGGTGCGAGACGATCGGCCTCGTCAACCGTGTGGTCGCTGACGCGAGGCTCCAGGATGAAGCTTTTGCGATGGCCAGATCGATGGCCGAAGGGCCGACGATTGCGCTGCGCTACATGAAGGACAATCTCGACGAAGCCCTGTTGTTCGATTTCGCCACCGCGCGCGACCATGAGGCGGAACGCCTGATCCGCACCACGATGACGTCGGACCACCGCGAGGCGGTGCAGGCCTTCATCGAAAAGCGCAAGGCCGTCTTCAAGGGCAGCTGATTTGCGGACCGCTTTGCAGCCTGCCTCGAGCAGTTTGACGTCACGCGAAAGAGCGTCAAGCCATGCATCGGACGCTCGTCGACCCGCCGAACCTGGGATTGCCGAAGGCGCGGTTAGACAAGCCGGGACGTCGAAGCCTCTCAACTATCCAGGACGGAGCCCCAAGCGTTATTCCGGGAGGAAATCCTCGAGAAAGAAGCACTCCACCGACTTGAACGCCTGCAACCTGTTTTTCTCCAATAACATCATGTGGGTTGCTTCACCGATCTCTACCCAGCGCCGATAGGCGGCGCTTCGCAGCCGCAAGAAATAATCCCGCGCGATGTTGAGCGGAACGTCGCGATCCCATTCGCCGTGGAGCAACAGAACGGGCGCCGCTATGGCCGACGGGTCATAGAAAGGTCGTCCGACGCTCCAGTAGGAGCGAATGTCTTGAATTGGGCCGTTGGTCGCGCGAAGCTTTCCTGGCGCCATTTCGACACTCCACGCGTCCTCCGCCAACGTCGCCGTCGCCCACGACTCGAACCAACCCGACGGAATGAGGCCGTCTCGTCGGGCCTCCGGTGCTCCGGCGAGCCATCTCGAGATCGATTCGCGCACACCGACAAGTCGGTAGGAATCGAGATGTCCGCCGATATCCAGCGGGATCGGTTGATCGGATATCCATTGCGGGGCGAGCAGGGCCAGCTTGACGACCTTGCCCGGGTTGCGGGCTGCAAAAGTGCCCGCAACCGTTCCGCCCCACGACATCGCAAATAGATTGACGCTATCAAGTCCGCGATGGCGAAGGACGAACTCGACAGCGGCCGCGAAGTCGCCGACACCCCGCTCCGTATCGACCAACGGCAGATTTAGCGATGCGTCGATTTCCATCTCCGGCGGTCGCGTCGAACGTCCGTAACCTCTCACGTCGACGGCGAAGACGTCGAAGCCCGCTCCCGCCAAGTAGTCCAGGAAGCTGAAACCGCCGAACGCTACGTCGTACAAACTGCCGGACGAGAAAGTCGCGCCATGGACCATGACGATCGTTCTTTCCGGCCGATATTCGGCGATGTGCGTCGCGCGCTTGTTTCTGACGTAAAGCTCAATTCCTGCGGTGTCGCTGGGAATGCGGTGCTCCTCGAACATAATACCTTGGGGCGCGCCGCGTGTTTCGGTGGGAATGTCTCTTGGCTTCACTCGGGAATCCACAGATATCCCCTTTCGTTTCCGGTGACGCGACCCACGGATTGACCGGCAAAGTGGGTTCCGAAATACAGCGCATCATTTTGGGCGACATGGTCCAAGATATTCATGCGGGAGCTCGTGGCCTGATCGAGGAACTCGCAGAAAACGGAATTGATGTCAGGTCTGATGACCTGAGCGGGGCTATGCATGACATCACCCGCGAAAATGGCGTTCTCTTCCTTCGACGAGAACTGAATGGACATGTGGCCGATGCTGTGGCCCGGCGTCGGCACGAACAAGAAATTGTCGAGTACAGGTCCGCCCTGGGGACCTATGAAATCAACGAGCCCGGCTTCGATGATGGGGAGGACGCTGTCTTCATAGGTTCCCAAGCTCGGGATATTGACTTCGTTGTGGCTGGCGGGGCTGGAATAATAGTCGCGCTCGACGGACGGCATGATGTAGCGCGCGTTCGGAAAGGTCGGCACCCATTTGTTTTTTTCGAGGACCGTGTTCCAGCCAACGTGATCGACATGGAGATGGGTATTGAAGACGTAGTCGACATCTTCCGGACGGACCCCCGCGTCGGCCAATCGCTTGAGATAGGGGATATCCAGTCGATGGAAGAGTGGGTTCTGAGGGTGTTCCTTGTTATTTCCGCTTCCGGTGTCGACCAGTATCGTATGCTTCGGAGTTCGGACGAGCCATGTATGGACTGAAATGTTGAAATCCGATCGTGTCGGTCCCAAATCGTCGGCCGCAAGTCCCGGTTCTACAGCGGCGAACTCTTCCGCGGACATCTTCGGATAGAGGTATGCTGGAGGAATTCCAGGGATGAGTTGCTCCTCGATTTTTGTCACAGTCAGATCGCCGATTTTATAGATCCTGTTCGGGTCGGGCATGTAAGTTCTCCGAAGCGAGCTTCTAACGAGCCAGTTCCGCACGCGATCACTTTGGTTGACTTGTGGGTGGCGGACGGCACCGACTCCTACGCCTGATAAGATCAATAATCCAATCGATGGATAGAATAATATAAATCGACATTATCGATGTAATGACGCATCTGCGGGTTGTCGCTCCACGCAGGTATCTGCGATCGACCTAACCTTCCGCATGGTTCGGTGCCTTGACCCCCCGCGCGGGTTTGCAATGATACGCTCAATGGACGATATTCGATCAATCGATCATTTTAATTTATGGTCGTTCGACCTGAACTTGCTGGTCGCATTCGACGCGTTGATGCGCGATCGCAACGTGACCAAGGCGGCGGCACGTCTGCGTCTTCAACAGCCCGCCATGAGTCACAATTTGTCGACCCTGAGGATATTGGTCCAGGACGAGCTTTTCATCCGCGTCGGACGAGACATGGTCCCAACAGCGCGCGCCCATGCCTTGGCCGCGCCAGTTCGACATGTCCTCTCGCAGGCTCAAGGAATATTGACGTCAAAGGATACGTTCGACCCGCTCCGTGACGAGCGAACCTTTCGCGTGGGCTTTTCGAGCGAGGTGGAAGTGCTCCTGATGCCGCGCTTGAGCGCTCGCCTGCGGACGTCTGCTCCGGCAATCAAGTTGTTGGGCAGTCCCGCGCTTCCCGACAAGGTCTTTCGGCTGCTGGATGACGGCGACCTCGACCTCGCCGTCGGCGGGTATGAAGATGGCGGCGAGCGCCATCGCCGTGAGATTTTGTTCCAGCGCTTCTTGTTGTGTTGCTTCAACGCCGGGCTGATCGACGTACAGTCGCCGATCGACCGAAAGACCTATCTCGAACTGCCGCACGCTCTTGTGTCGCATGGCGAAGCTATCGAGGGCTGTTTGGACCGAGCCTTGCGGCACCTGGGTGTGGAACTGAACATCGCGATGGCGGCCCCGGAGTTCCTCACTGTACTGACGGCCGTGCATAAAGGGCCTCTTCTTGCCACCTTGCCCTCGCGGATCGTCGACGAATACGCCCCCTTATTTGGATTAGCGACAAGTCCCGTGCCGTTAAATCTCGATATCCGTCCCATTTCGATGGTGTGGCCGGCGCAAACCGACCGCGAGCCGGCGGCCGCCTGGTTGCGGGACGAAGTGCGTGACCTGCTCCGCGTGACGACCGCGAAATCGGTGAAGACAAGTCGTCGACGGTAATCACGTGCGAATCAGAGGCATCACTTGGCACAAGCGTTCGCGGACTTTGACACTGGCCTGCTGTTGACCCTTGACGCCCTGTTAAAGGACCAGAACGTTACGCATGCGGCATCGCGGCTCAACATAACACAGTCCGCCCTCTCGGCCAGGCTGACGCGTCTTCGCCAACTCCTTAATGATCCCTTGTTCATTCCGGCGGCATCAGGTCGTGGAATGATACCAACACCTCACGCAAGCGCGCTTCAGCCGGAGCTGATCGAGCTCATCGATCGACTAAACGATTTCATCAACACGGCACATGTGTTCGATCCTCAAAACAGCAAGCGCGTGTTCAGGATTGCCGCGACCGACAACCCCGCCGCGATCCTCGCGCCAGATTTGATCCCGATAGTCAAGGCGAACGCCCCTCAGGCGAAAATAGCTTTCACGCTGCCGGACAAGGCCAGGATCGCGACTCATCTCGAACAAGGGGAAATCGATCTGTTTGTTGGTACGGCCGAAGACGGGTCGAATGAACTCATCGCCACGACATTATTCGAAGATCAGTTTGTGACAGCCCAGAGGCTCGGACACCCACGCGGGAAACAGCCAATAACCCTCGACGAATTTTGTTTATCGGACCACCTCCTAATTTCGACGAGTGGCGGCCAGTTCCAGGGCATGATCGATGCCGCGCTTGCCGAGCTGGGCCGCGAGCGCTCCGTATCGCTCTCGATCCAAAGTTACGCCCTCGCACCGCTCGTCATGAGCAATAGCGACTGTCTATGTACGTTGCCGAGCCGGTTCCTGGAGCGATTCAAAACCGTGCTCGAGATTTACGCGCCGCCGCTTACGCTCGCGCCTTTTGAGATGAAACTCTTTTGGCATCCGAGAATGCGGACCGACCCAGCCCATGCGTGGCTGCGCAAGCAGGTCATGCAGGCGACCAGCGGGCGGCGCGCATTGTAGGACGATGGCATGGCGCGGCCGCTTGCGACCTAACCGCAACGAAACATCCATACCGGCGTCGCGGCTCCGCGATCTCAATTCCTTGGAATGAGCCCATCGAAGGTCCGGCGAGGTCAACAGGCCGGTAAGACGGAGCCCTTCGGTGACCATCTCGTGCTCGACGCGCACCATGTCCCGAATCGTGCAGTCTCTGGAAACTTCGTCCCGGCCGGCGGTGGACTTCGACAAGGCGCGCAAGCTCGGTCCGGAGGTTCCGTCAAGAATTGCGATGCACCGGCTCCAACCGGAGGCCTTTCCGGACCGCGGCGCTCTTTTGGGAGAAACCGAAGACGCCCTGAGGCTCGCTGAGCGTTCCTGCTCGCTCAGCGAGCCTTGAACCGCTCAGAACTTCTGCAGCAAGAAGTCGCTCACCTTCGCGGCCTTGGGGTCGAAAAGGTTGTCGACTCGCGAATTGAGAATGTAAATATCGTGACCCACCTGAGTCGCCGAACTCGGCATCGACATCACGCTCTTCAGACTGCGTACAACTCTGGCGGACTTCCAGCCGTCGGTGGAAACCAATTCCACAGTGCGGTCGACGCCGAGGCTCTGCGCGACGATGAGATGCTGACTATCCACAAGATGAAGGCCGTCCGCACCCTTGAGCACCTCAGACAGTTCAATCTTGTCGACTTTGGTTGGATCAGCGATGTTTACGCGAAACAATTCGCCGCTATTGTACTTCCCGACGAGGAGAAAACCGTCTTTATGCCAGGCGATGCCGTTGAGATTGAAGCCGTTGCCCTCGCCAAACAGTGCGTTTTGGGCAAAGATCGATGTTTTACCGTCGGCACCGATCCGGAAGATAGTGGGTGAAAAGCTGTCGCTAACATAAACGTCGCCTGCGTCGTCAACTGAAACGTCGTTCGCGAAATGCGCGCCTGGACTCAGACTGCCCAGGTCATAATAGGCGCGGCGCGCGCCTGTGGTTTCATCATAGGCCGCTACGCCGGCGAGCTTGCCTTGGGTCCCCGCATTGGTGCGATCGCCCGCGCCGGGGTCGGAATTGGTCACCCACAACGTGTTATGCGCGTCGTCGGCGAGAAGTCCCACGGTGGTGACGAGCTTGTCGTCGGTGATGAAAGGCGTGTATTTCCCGTCAAGAGTGACCTTACCCACTGTACCATGACGGACTGAGCTAACAAAAAATGCGTTTTCCTTCGCAGACCAACTCGCAGTCTCCGGATAGAGTTGATTGGCGGTGAAGGCAATCTGCGGCGGGTGTACCGTCGTGTCTGCAAAGACCGCGGTCGAATAGCTCAGTATCGCCGAGACGGCGACACTGGCCAGAATAGAACGAATAATCATGTCTTGGATCCATTATCTCTGATTGTTGGTTCGACAAGCCTAGACAGTCACCTGACACACGAGAAATTCCGTCCCATGATCGGACCAATCGATGTGCTTGATACGTCCTCCGACGCGGAAGGCAGTGATAGTGACCGACACGAACCGACCAGCGATTATTTGGGCTTTTACCGGAGTTAGCGATCGCGGCCGATCTCAACGACAAGGCTGATCTGCCCCAACCAATCGCTGCAACACGAGCTTGCGCAGAAGGGTGTACGGGTCCAGGCGGTGTTGCCGAGGCGACGACGACCTTGCCCGACAAGATCGATCAGAACCTCACTTGCGCTGATCAACTGGCCAATGAAGCAGACGGGGAGTGAAGCGAAGCTGCGGCAACCCGCCAGCTTGCGCAGGGAATGTCCTGCGGCGCAACGCCGATATGTTTTCTCGAAGCGCACCAGCTTCCAGTCGTTGGGGGTGGCCGTGAAGGCGAAGCCGGATTTGCGGGCGAGCCCAATCATCGCGGCGTTGGAGCGCAGGGTATCGCCGAACACACGCTCGGCGCCAAATGCGGCCGCGCGGCATTCCAGATTCCTGAGCAATGCCGAACCGATACCCTGGCCCTGCCAGCGGTCGTCGACCGACAAGCCGAACTCAAAGCTGCCCGTATCAGGTTCGAACCCGTAGCGGGCTTCGCCGGCGATGGTCTCGAAGCCGTCGATCGTCATCAGGGCGATCACGCTGAACCGATCATCCTCGCCGGGGTGGATAAAGTGACCGAGCTCTGCTTGCGGCAGCTCACGCATGGCGCCGAGGAAGCGGTTGTAGCGGGAGCCAACCGAGAGCGACCGGAAATAATCCTGCAGTGCTTCCGCATCTTGCGGCTCGACAAAACGCACCGTCAGCGATTGGCCGTTACGCAAGCGCAGAACATCAGTGTGTTGCCGCAGGTCATCAAAACGAAGCGCTATCATCGCGAGCTCCCGCAGGTTCCGAACAAGAGGATGGCCGGCGTCCCCCAAAAGGGGCAACGCCAGCCTGGCTGCATGCTCATGCCCGCCAAAACGGCTTTTCGGCCTCATGCACGATGTCGCTCCACGAAAGCCCGACGTCATGCAGGTCGCGATCGGTCCAATGGGTCAGTTCGCGACGTTGACGCTGGCGATCACGCCAGACGTGAATGGTTTCGCTGAGCTGCGCCAAAAGCCCGGGTTCATGATGATTTGTCATCGATTCATGTGAACAAGTGGACATCCTCATCTCCTAAAGCTAACCTGTTGGTGCGAATATCTGCGCCAAGTCGGGTTTCCGCAAACGACACTTTGTTCCTCTTCAGATGACATAAACTCATGCATGAATTTTTCGCCAAATGACCGCGCGGCTGCCTTCGCTCAATGGGCTGCGCGCGTTTGAGGCGGCGGCCCGGCACCTGAGCTTCACCAACGCGGCCTCCGAACTGAATGTCACCCAAACCGCCATCAGCCATCAGATCCGGCGGCTGGAGCAGGAGTTGGGGGTTCGCCTGTTCGTCCGGCAGAACCGCGCGCTGACATTGACCCCGGAAGCCCGGGATTATCTGCCCGGTGTCCGCGCGGCGTTTAATGATCTGCGGTTCGCCACCGACCGGCTGTTGCGCAAGGACAATGACCATGTGCTGACGGTCAGCACGCTGGCGTCGCTGGCCGCCAAGTGGCTGCTGCCGAGGCTTTCGAGATTTCAGGAGGAACATCCCGGCATCGATGTCCGAATCACCACGTCGGCGAGCCTGGTCGATTTCAAGAGCGGCGATGTCGATGCCGCGATCCGTTATGGGCGCGGCCAATGGCCGGGGCTGCGCGCCGACTGGCTGATGGCCGACCAGTTATTTCCGGTCTGCAGCCCGGCGCTGCTTACCGGCGACAAGCCGCTGCGGTGCCCGGAGGATCTGGCCGATCGGACGCTGCTGCATAGCAGCGGCGGCTATGACGACGACTGGCGGCTATGGCTGACCGCCGCGGGGCTGCCGTCGAATATCTCAAAGCAGCCAGGGCTGACCTTCGACTTGATCTTCATGACGGTGCAGGCCGCAATCGACGGGATCGGCGTCGCGATGGGCCGAACCTCTTACGTCGAAGCCGATATCGCCAAGGGCCGGCTCGTGGTTCCATTCAAGATTACGCTACCTGCGGACGCCGGCTTCTATCTGGTCTCGCCCGAGGCCCGAGCGGATTCGCCCAAGCTGTCGGCCTTTCGGCAATGGCTGCTCACCTCGGTGCAGAGCAAGAGCTGACGAACTTTCTGCGTCGCCATACCCGGTCTTCCGTGTTTTCCAGTTGGTCGCGCGGCGCGGACAGGGCAGATTGCCGCGAGAAGACAGAGCAATTGTCTCGGCCGGAGCAGAGCGATTTTGCGCCGGCCGCCGGACCACGGGGGAAATCAGTGATGTCGCAATCGGCCAATTCGCCACCACCGCACCTCAAATCGCGGCTCGGCGCCATTCTGCGGTCGACCAGCGGCAACTTCCTCGAGCAGTTCGATTTCTTCCTGTTCGGCTTTTATGCGCCCTACATCGCCAAGGCGTTCTTTCCATCCCATGACGAAACCGCCGCGTTGCTCAACGCCTTCGGCGTCTTCTGGCTGGGCGCCCTGATGCGCCCGATCGGCGCGATCGTGCTCGGCTCCTATATCGACCGAATCGGCCGCCGCAAGGGTCTGATCGTCACGCTGGCGATCATGGCGATCGGCACGGTGACGATTGCGGTCTGTCCGACCTATCCCCGCATCGGCGTTGCAGCACCGATCATCGTTCTGGTCGGCCGGCTGCTGCAGGGCTTTTCCGCCGGCGTCGAACTTGGCGGTGTCTCGGTCTATCTCTCCGAGATCGCCACACCCGGCAACAAGGGCTTCTACACCTCGTTCCAGTCCTCGAGCCAGCAAGTCGCGATCTTCGTCGCCGCGACCATCGGATTTGCGCTGAATGAAGCCGTGACAGGCGATACGATTGCATTGCTCGGGGGGATTGAATTCGCCAAGTGGCGAATTCCGTTCTTCATCGGCTGCCTCATCATTCCCTTCATTTTCTTCCTTCGCCGAACGCTGGAAGAGACACCGGAATTCCTGGCGATGAAGAAACATCCGTCCACGTCCGAGGTCTTCCGATCCGCCGCGGTGAACTGGAAGATCATCGTGCTCGGCATGATGATCGCGGTGCTGACCACCACGACCTTCTATTTCGTCACCGTTTACACGCCGACCTTCGGCAGGAACGTGCTGAAACTCACCTCGCAGGACGCTCTTCTGGTCACCCTTCTGGTGGCGGTGACCAACTTCATCTGGAATCCGGTCGGAGGCGCGGTGTCCGACCGTCTCGGCCGCAAGCCAGTGCTGCTGACGATTGCGGGCCTGTCACTGCTAACCGCCTATCCCGCTCTGCACTGGCTCACGGCCGCGCCAACTTTCGGCAAGATGCTGACGGTTGAAATGATGTTCTCGTTCTATTTCGGCGTCTACAGCGGGACCATGCTGGGCGCGCTGGTCGAGATAGTGCCGGCGCATGTCCGCACCACCTGCTTCTCGATGGCTTTTGCGCTGGCTGCGGGGCTGTTCGGAACCTTCACGCCGTTCGCATCGACATGGCTGATCAATCACACCGGCGACAGCGCCTCTCCCGGATTCTGGCTGATGTGTGCCGCCGTCCTTGGCATCATCGCCGCCCTCGTGGCCTATCGCGGCGGCAAGACCATTGCTGTCCAGGAGGCCGTCGCGACCCCCGGCTAAGTCATGCCGGAGCAAGCAGATCGCCTTGCTCCAGTGACGGTTTCGATTTCCATGCAAACGAGATAACAACACGGCATGGTCGACTTGACGTGTAAATATGATGTGCTGGTGATCGGTGGCGGCAATGCCGCGCTGTGCGCCGCGATCAGCGCGCGGCGAAACGGCGCTTCCGTGCTGGTGCTGGAAGGCGCTCCGAAATTCTATCGGGGCGGCAACACCCGCCACACCCGCAATATGCGCTGCGCCCATGACGCTGCGACCGACATCCTCACCGGGCCCTATACCGAGCAGGAATTCTGGGAAGACCTGCAGCGGGTGACCGGCGGCCAGACCGACCAGGAGCTGGCGCGCTTCATGATCAGCGAGTCGAAGGACATCCTGAACTGGATCGTCGAACAGGGTGTGCGCTGGCAGCCGTCGCTGGGCGGCACGCTGAGCCTTGGCCGGACCAATTCGTTCTTTCTCGGCGGCGGCCGGGCGATGCTGAACGCGCTCTATCTCACCGCCGAACGGCTCGGCGTCGACATTCTCTACGACGCCGAAGTGCTCGACCTCACAATCGAAGACGGCATGTTTCTCTCCGCGACCCTGAAGCAACCGATCGATGGCAGCACGGACGTCCGCGCCTCGACCCTGGTCGCCGCCGCCGGCGGCTTTGAGGCCAACATCGAATGGCTGAAGCAGTATTGGGGCGAGGCTGCCGATAATTTCCTGATCCGCGGCACCCCCTACAACCGCGGCTCGATCCTCAAGATGCTCTTGACCAAGGGCGTGCAGGAAGTCGGCGACCCCACGCAATGCCACGCGGTCGCAATCGACGCCCGCGCGCCGAAATTCGACGGCGGCATCATCACGCGGCTCGATTGCGTGGTGTTCGGCGTCGTCGTCAACAAGCAGGCGGTGCGCTTCTATGACGAGGGTGAGGATATCTGGCCGAAGCGCTACGCGATCTGGGGCCGCCTGGTCGCCGCCCAGCCGGACCAGATCGCCTACATCATCTTCGACGCAACCTCGCGCAACAGCTTCATGCCGTCCTTGTTTCCGCCGATCGAGGCCGGCTCGATCACAGAGTTGGCCAGCAAACTCGAGCTCGAGGCGAGCGTGCTGGAGAGGACCATCGCCGACTTCAATGCGGCGGTGCGTCCTGGCAGCTTCGATCACACCATCCTCGACGATTGCCGCACCGAGGGCCTGACGCCGCCGAAGAGCCATTGGGCGCGGCGGATCGAGGCGCCGCCTTACTATGCCTACCCGGTCCGGCCGGGCATCACCTTCACTTATCTGGGTACCCGCGTGAACCGGCAGGCGCGCATGCTGATGAACGACGGCAAGCCTGCCGCCAACATGTTCGCCGCCGGCGAGATCATGGCCGGCAATGTGCTGGGCAAGGGCTACGCCGCCGGAATCGGAATGACCATCGGCAGCGTGTTCGGCCGGGTCGCAGGACGGGAAGCGGCTAAACATGCACGGAACTAAGATCCTGGAGGAAGCCGACCGGCTGATGACGGTCTGCAATTCGTGCCGCTACTGCGAGGGCCTGTGTGCGGTGTTTCCGGCGATGGAGATGCGCCGCTCGTTCTCTGACGGCGACCTCAACTACCTCGCCAATCTCTGCCACAGCTGCGGCGCCTGCTACACCGACTGCCAGTTCTCGCCGCCGCACGAATTCAATGTCAATGTTCCCAAAACGCTGGCGATCGCGCGCGCCGAATCCTATGCCGCCTATGCCTGGCCGCAGGCCTGCTCCGGCCTGTTCGCGCGCAACGGCCTCGCCATCAGCCTGATCGCGGCCTTGAGCGTCGCGGCATTCATTTTCGGCTTTGCCGCCTTGAACAACCGCCAGGTTCTGTTCGGCATCCATACCGGGCCCGGCGCGTTTTATCGGCTGATGCCGCATAATGCCATGGCGCTGCTGTTCGGGGTGGCATTGCTCTATGCGATCGCGGCACTGGCGATGGGGGTTCGCGCCTTCTGGCGCGATATCGGTGAGCCTATCGGCATGCTGATGGATACGCCTTCGCTGTGGCAGGCGATGAAGGATGCAGGCTCGCTCCGCTATCTCGATGGCGGCGGCGTCGGCTGCGTCAATGAAGACGAGCGGCCGAGCGACCGGCGCAGGATCTATCATCATTTGACGTTCTACGGCTTCCTTTTGTGTTTTGCCGCCACCGTTGTCGCGACGCTCTATCATTATCTGCTCGCGCGCGAGGCGCCGTATCCGTGGTGGGATGTGCCGGTCGTGCTCGGCACGCTCGGCGGCATCGGACTGCTGGCGGGTCCGGCCGGATTGCTGGCGGAAAGATGGAAGCGCGATCCCGCGCTGGTCGATTCCGCCCGCACCGGCATGGATGTCGCGTTCATCGCGATGCTGTTCATGACCAGCTTCACCGGCATCGCGCTGCTGCTCTGGCGCGAGACCCCGGCGATGGGGCCCCTGCTGGCGCTGCATCTCGGCGTGGTGTTCTCCCTGTTCATCACCATGCCCTACGGCAAGTTCGTGCACGGCATCTATCGCTATGTCGCGCTGGTGCGCTATGCGCGCGAGCGGCGGCAAGCAGGGCACATCGTTTAAATCGCAATGACGGATGTGTTGACGGCATTACAAGTCCACCACCACGTAATCGCTTTCCACCGACACCGCGATGGTCTCGGCCACGTAAGGTCCCTTCACCACGCTCAAGCCGGGCTCGACATTGACGGGGTAGGCCCGGGCGCGAAATCGTTTCGGGTCGCAGTAGGATTGACCGGTCCTTATATCGAATTCCCAGCCGTGCCAGGGGCAGCGGAGGATTTCACCCAGCCTCGTGTATTCGATGGCGCCGGGATCGGACGACTGCGCAAGCCCGATCAGCGGCCCTTCGCACAGCGCCGCGCCTTGATGCGGGCAGCGGTTCAACAGGCCGAAGAACTCGCCCTTGATATTGAACACCGCGATCGGCCGTCCATCGATGGTGAGAAATTTGCGGGTGCCCGGCGGCAGTTCGTCCACCGGGGCAACGACGTGACGGGTCATGTTACTTTCTGACGCATGATCTTTCGAAAAACCGGTTCCCACTTTTTCGGATCATGCTATGCCAGCCCATACAGCTTGCGCGCATTGCCGAGATAAAACGCGTCACGGTTGGCCTCGCTGACGCCGGCCGGCAATACCCGCGACGGCTCGTCAAAATCCCAATGCGGATAATCGGTCGCGAACAGCAGCTTGTCCCAACCGACCCAGTCGATCACGTCGAACAGATGATCGCGCCGTTCCGGGTCTTCCATCGGCTGGGTGGTCCAGAAGATGTGGTCGCGAATATATTCGGACGGCGGCCGTTTCACATGCGGCACTTCGCTTCGCATCCGCTGCCAGCTCTTGTCCAGCCGCCACGACAAGGACGGCGCCCAGCCGAACCCGGCCTCGATCATCACCATCTTGAGTTTCGGATGCCGCTCGAGCACGCCTTCCAGCACAATGCTCGCCAGCGCCGTCTGCTGGCATTGCGAATGGCCGACCATCTCCTCGATATAGAAGCTCGGCCAGCCCGACGCGGTGATGGGATTGCCGCCGAAGCCGAACGCATGCACGCCGACCGGCAGGCCTGCCTCCTCCGCCGCCTCATAGATCGGCCAGTAGCGGCGTTGACCCAGCGGCTCGACATTGCGGCTGAGCAGCAGCACCTGGACAAAATTCCTGTCGCCGGCGCGCTTGCGGATTTCAGCGGCCGCAGCCGGACCGTCCTCATTGGCGACCACCACGGAGCCCTTCAGGCGGCTGTCCTTGCTGGTCCATTTCTCGATCTGCCAGTCGTTGATCGCCGAGCAGATCGCCGCGGACAGATCGTGATTGCGGATGCCCTGCCCGGTCGCCAGCGGATTGAGCACGCCCAGCACGACATTGTTGGGATCGAGATGCTGCTTCTGCATGAACGACAGCGACGACCCCTGCGGGCCGCCTTCCGGCGGATAGGCATCGCGGCGCGACGCGTTGGGCTGCGCCTTCGGATAGGGCGGCCCCTCCATCATGCCCTGATAGGGATGCTTGTCGTAGGTCTCGAGATGCGCATGCCAGCGCCTGGCGAGATAGGGATACAATTCGGTCTTGGTCGCACGCGCCGGATGGATGTCGCAATCGGCGACGGCGGTCTTGGCATGAACGGACGAAGCCTGCTCCGGGCTCTTGCGGAACTGCACGTTCATGGTGTCGTCTCCTCTTGGCTTGGGCGTGATCTTTCCCGAAAACCGGATTTCACTTTCCGGGATCACGCCCGTACCGATTCCTTCAAACGGCCGTAGGTCGCGTGCGGGTTATCGATCATGATCTTGCGCACAAGATCGGACGACATTCCCTCCGGCAGCACCGCCTCGCCGTCGAATTGCCAGTGCGGATAATCGGTCGAGAATAGAAGCAATTCATCCGACTGCATATGGTCAAACAGGCGATTTAATGTCGCCGGATCCGGCGGCGCATCGATCGGCTGCAGCGAAAATCGGATATTGCTGCGCACAATCTCCAGCGGTGCGCGATCCACCCACGGCGTTTCCATGCGGATGCCGCGCCAGAATTTATGCAAACGCCACAGATAGGACGGCAGCCAGGTGAACCCGGACTCCAGCATCACCATTTTCAGCTTCGGATGCCGCGCGAAAACACCCTCCACGATCAGGCTGGTCAATTGCGTCTGAAAGGCTTGCGCCTGCGCGACATAGTCCTCGATGTGATAGGAACCCCAGCCCACCGAGGTCGGCGGGTTATGGTAATTGCTGCCGGCGTGGATGCCGACCGGCAAGCCCAGCCGCTCCGCGGCGGCATAAATCGGCCAGTAGGCGCGCTTGCCGAGCGGCATATCGCCCATCACCAGCATCAGCACCTGAACGAAACGCGGATCGCCCGCGCAGCGCTCGATCTCCGCGACTGACTTCTCGACACTCTGGACCGGAATCACGATCGAGCCGCGCAGCCGGGTATCCTTGTCGAGCCATTCCTTCACCAGCCAGTCGTTCAGCGCGCGGCAAAACGCGTCCGCCATGTCCTCGCTGAACACCATCTGCACGCCGTACAGCGGGTTGCAGATGGCGTAGCTAACGCCAAAAGGATCGAGCGCGTGCGCCTTCATGTCTTCAAGGTTCGATCCCGGCTTGCCCTCCGCCGGCCGCCAGTCCGGCCGCGAGGTGATCGGCGAATGTGCCGGGTAGGATTGCGACACCAGATCGGTCATGCCGCGGGTCACGACCTGATCGCGCCAATAATCGTTGAGATAGGGCAACAGGCTCGTCAAATGAGGAACGGCGGGATGCAGATCGCAATCCACGCCGCCCGCGATCGGTGACGTCATGACGGTGATTTCCTCCCGGGTTTCCCCTTGAAGTTTCTCTTGGGTTTCCTGTGGCTTCGCGAGTGGTCACCGCGTCGCCTCGTCCTTGAGCCGCATTCAAGCAGGCTCCGCCATCGCTCGCAACTCGGCAACGCTGCCATCGTGTGCTAGGAAACCACATGGCAGACGCCGACAAGAAGGACATTCGATGAAAGAACTGGTTGCGGTCGCGGAGAAAATTGCCGCGAAACTGATTGAGCGGCGTCAGACCATCGCGGTCGCCGAATCCTCGACCGGCGGCCTGATCTCGGCCGCGCTGCTCGCGGTGCCCGGCGCCTCGGCCTATTTCCTCGGCTCCGCCGTGGTCTATACCCGGGACGCGCGGCGGATCCTGATGGACATTCCCGATGATGCGATGAAGGGCATCCGTTCGGCCTCGGAAGTCTATGCCAAATTGCTGGCCGGCCAGATCCGCCAGCGCTTCGCCGCGGACTGGGGCTTGTCCGAGACCGGCGCCACCGGGCCGACCGGCAACCGCTATGGCGACGCCGCCGGCCATAGCTGCATCGCGATCGCGGGCCTCGAGCCATCGGCGATGACGCTCGAGACCGGCAGCCCCGACCGGCTCGCCAACATGCACGTATTCGCCAACACGGCGCTGAACTTCCTGCTGCAGAACCTTTCGCGCTAGGGATTGCAGAGATTCTCGAAACCCGGATGAGCGAAGCGACATCCGGGACCGAACGCAACGCTGCTCCGGATTTCGCGTTCGCTCATCCGGGCTACCGGCAATGGATTCGGTTTTCAAGTCGTCATACTCCGCGAAAGCGGAGTATCCAGTACGCCGCAATTTATCGGCTTGATCATTTGACGTCTCGGAATACTGGATCGCCCGCTTTCGCGAGCGATGACGGTCTCACAACATGAGTCCGCCTTCCCGCGGCACGATGCGCCCGAGTTGTGCAGGGATCCTTCGCCCATAGAGGGCGCGGGGAATGCCGGGTGCCCGATGCACCCGCAGCCGCGCGTGGTGTGTAGAAAGCACGCGCGTTGGTCACCACGGTCGCACCGGAATCACCCGGCATTCCCGCACGCGATGGTTTTAACGGTTTCCTTCGTACTCTCCCCGGTGATCGGGCTTTCTTGTCACCGTCATCGGTGAAATTTCTTTCACCAACTTGACGCCGGCGTCGAGGCGTCAGGACCACACGACTTCGCCGTCCGCATCAGCGCCGTTCGTCCGCGCAAAATATTTGCGCTCTCGTGCTTCCGCGTCCATCGCATCCCCTGCCCTACGTTCGTGACGATCGCGAAACGCCCCTCTGTGTGGGCCGGGATGCGAGCGATATAGAAGTGATTTGGGTCAAAAGAGAACTGGAATATTTTTGCAGAGGGGACTGGACAGGCGAACTACCGATTTGCCCGACGGGCGCGCTCCCTCGTCATGCCCGGGCTTGCCCCGGCCATGACGGCAAATTTCTATTTTCGTCATTCCGGGATGCGCCCCTTGGCGCAGACCCCGGAATAACGATCATTGTATTGAGCGGCGCAGCCGCGTCACTTTTCCCGGAACGCGCGCATCAGCTGATCCTTCAGCGGCTTGATCAGATAGGACAGCATGGTGCGGTCGCCGGTCTGCACAAACGCTTCCACCGGCATGCCGGGAATCAATTTTGCCTCGCCGAGACGGGCGACTTCTTCCGGCGGCATCGAAACACGGATGGTGTAATAGGACTGCCCGGTGCGCTGGTCGGTGGTGACGTCGGGCGAAACGCGGGTGACAAAGCCGTTCAATTCCGGCGTCGTGCGCTGGTTGAAGGCCGACAGCCGCAGCAGGGTCTTCTGGCCGATCTGCAACTTGTCGATATCCTGCGGATTGACCCTGGCCTCGACCTGAAGATCGTCGGCCTGCGGAACAATCATCATGATGGCATCGCCGGCGGTGATCACCCCGCCGACGGTATGAACCGTCGACTGCTCGACCATGCCGTCCTGGGGCGCGCGAATATCGGTCCGCCGCAACTGATCTTCGGCGGTGACCTTGCGCTCGACGAATTCGCCGATCTTGTCATTGGTCTCGCGCAGATCCTTGGAAACGTCGCTGACCATATCCTTGTCGACCTGAATGATCTGCAGTTCGGTTTCGGTGATCTTGCCCCTGGCCTGCGCCCGCGACGCAACATATTGCGCGCGCTCGCCGGCCAGCCGGGCCGCGTCGCGCTCCAGCGTGGTCAGGCGTGTCATCTGCACCAAATGCTGATCGTAGAGCGAGCGGACCCCGATCAGTTCCTTTTCCACCAGCGCAATCTCCTGGTCTTTGGCCTTCTCCTGCGCCTCGAGGCCGGCGATTTCCTCGTTCAACTGCGTGATCCGTTCGCGCAACTGCGCCTTTTGTCCGATCCGCCCCATGGTGCGAACCTCGAACAATTTGGACTCGCTCGCCATCACGTTCTTGACGTCGGGATCATCGGCGCGATCGAGCAGCATCCGCGGAAATACGATTCGGTCGAGGCCCTGCTGTTCGGCTTCGAGCCGCGCCGCCCGCGCCCACAAGCCGTCGAGATTCTTGGTGACAATGGCGAGGCTCGCCTTGGTGACGGTGTCGTCGAGCCGCACCACCACGTCGCCGGCCTTGACGACATCGCCGTCACGCGCCCGCACCTCGCCGACCACGCCGCCGGTCGGATGCTGCACTTTCTTGACGCTCAATTCGACCACGATCGAGCCCGGCGCGATCAAGGCGCCCGAGATCTCGGCCGTGGATGCCCAGCCGCCGAGCCCGCCCGCCAGCACCCCCACTACGGCCAGTCCGATCATCAAATGCAGCCGTATCGACCGTCGCGCGCCCTTGATCTCGCCGCCGGTCATGATTTGGCAGCTCCTGCCTCGGATACGATCTTGATCGGAGAAGCCGGCGGCGCCACGCGCTGCAGCACCTGCCCCAGCACCGTGTCCTTGGGACCGAAAGCGTGCATGCGGCCCTCCTTCAGAACAAGAAGCATATCGACCGCCTCGATGCCGACCGGCCGATGCGCAACCACCACCACGATGGCGCCGCGCTCGCGCGCCGAGCGAACCGCCCGCGTCAGCGCCTCGTCGCCTTCGGTATCGAGATTGGAATTCGGCTCGTCAAGAACGATCAGGAACGGATCGCCATAGAGCGCCCGCGCCAGCGCCACGCGTTGCGCCTGGCCGGCGGAAAGTGCCGCCCCCTGCTCGCCGATCTGGGTATCGTAGCCGTCGCGCATCTTGATGATCATCTGGTGCACGCCGGCTTCCTTGGCGGCGGCGATGATGGCCTCCGAACGCGCCTCGGGATCGAACCGGCAAATATTCTGGGCGACGGAGCCCGCGAACAACTCGACATCCTGCGGCAAATAGCCGACGTGACGGCCACGCACATCGGACGACCACTGATCGAGTGCTGCGCCATCGAGCCGTACCTTGCCGCGGAACGGCTGCCAGACGCCGACCAGCGCGCGGACCAGCGAAGACTTGCCCGATCCGCTCGGACCGATCACGCCCAGTCCGTTGCCGGCCTCGAGCGCGAAGGTCACATCCTGCACCACAATCTTCTGATCGCCGGGCGGCACGATGCTGACGGCCTCGACCGCCAGGCGGCTCGACGGGTTCTGCAGCAGCATTTGCGCCGGCTGCGCGGGTAACGATTCGAGCAACCGGCTGAGGCGATGCCAGCTCTGACGTGCGGCCACGAAACCTTTCCAGTGCGCGATCGCCAGATCGACCGGCGCCAGCGCCCGCGCGCTCAGGATCGAGCCCGCGATGATAATGCCGGCGGTCGCCTCCTGATGAATCACCAGATAGGCGCCGACGGCGAGGACGGCGGACTGCAGGGTCATGCGCATGACCTTGGCCATGGCGCCGAGACCTCCGGCGACGTCGCTGGCGCGCTGATTGCCCGCGAGATAATTCTGGTTGGCCTCGCTCCAGCGCTTGTTGAGACGCCCGGACATTCCCATCGCGACCAACACCTCGGCGTTGCGCCGGCCGGTGGCGGCGAGATCGTTGCGGCGCGCCGCCAGGCCCAGGGCCTCCCGCGCCGGCGTGCGCGACATGAACTCGGTCACGACGGTGAGGGTGATCAGAATGATCGCGCCGACCAGCGCGGTCAGGCCGATCATCACATGGAAAGCAAAGCAGATCGCCAGATAGAACGGCAGCCAGGGCAGGTCGAAGAACGCGCCCGGGCCCATGCCGGAGAGGAACGAGCGAATATTGTCGAGATCCCGCAGCGGCTGCAGGCCCTCGTTGCGTGCGCCGGCCGTCAAGGGCAGGCGCACAATGGTATCGAACACCCGGCTGTTGAGGGATTCGTCGAGCGCGGTTCCGATACGGCCGAGGATTCGCACGCGGATCAGGTCGAGAACGCCCTGGGCCATGTACAATCCGCCGGCGAGAATCGCCAGGCCGACAAGGGTCGGCACGCTGCGGCTCGGCAGCACCCGGTCGTAAACCTCCAGCATGAACAGCGAGCCGGTCAAATACAGCAGGTTGATCATGCAACTCATGACGCCGACGCCGATGAAGGCGCCGCGACAGGCGCGCAGCGCATCACCGAGTTCGGAACGCCGGACGCCGGGAGCCGCTGCCATTCAACCTGATCTCGTTACGAGGGTGCGGGAGCCCTAGTCTTACCGATGTTTCGCACAATCGTCCATTCAAGTCGTATTAACCTAAACGCCGCCGGCCCGCCGATGTGATGGCAACGGTGGAGGGTTCACGTCACCTCTTCCCGTGGGAGAGGGAGCGCACTTCCGAAAGTCATCCGGCACCGGCCGTTTTGTTCCCCGGTGTTTTTATGGAACGTAACGGGCCGCCCGCCCGTTGTATGGGCACCTCAACCGACATCAGTGGAGCTATCATGATCCGTCGCTTTATCGGAATTACTGCCCTCGTCGCCGCCATCGCGCTTCCCGTTGTGGCGCAGGCCCAAGGGGTCCCCGGTGGCGTCGAGCAAGGCTCCCGCGAGGGCGAAAGAGCAGCCGGTCCGGTCGGCGCCGTCGTTGGCGGTGTCGTCGGCGGCGTGGTGGGTGGCGTGGCCGGGGTTCTCGGCGTCGATCAGCGTCCCCGCTTCCGCAGCTATGTGGTCGAGCAGCGCCGCCCTTCCTACGAATATAACGAGCCGGTCCGGGTCGGCGCGGTTCTGCCGGAACAGGGCGTGACCTATTATGACGTCCCGCCCGAATACGGCGTTCGGGATTATCGCTACACGGTCGTGAACGGCCGCACGGTTCTGGTCGAACCGCGCACCCGCCGGATCGTCGAGATCGTCGAGTAACGCGCTCGTCGAACAGCACGGCGTTGTTTAACGTGCAATGGGGCCGTCCTTTCGGGACGGCCCCATTGTTTTCAACGATCACGTTTAAGAGTGTTTTCCGGTTCACCCGAATCGTTGCCGCTTATTCTCCGGCCTCATGGTTCGAGACGCGCGAAGGATCAAGCCACGGAAGAAAAAACACTCTAGAAGCGGCCGCGAAGCAGCCGCACAATCAACAGCAGCACGACGGCGCCGATCGCGGAATAGATGATCTCGGATATCAGGCCGGTGCCGAGGTGGATGCCTAACCTCGGAAACAGCAGGCTGGCGACCAGCGCGCCGGCAATACCGACGATAAGATCGCCGATGATCCCGAAGCCGGTGCCCCGCACCACCTTGCCGGCGAGCCAGCCCGCGATCAGGCCGACGAACAAAATAACCAGAATGCCCTCATTGGATATTTGCATCAAAATTTCCCCCTGTTGATGCGCGCGATTCCTGCACGCTGCATTCGAACCTAGCCATAATTGCCTGATGTGACGACTCGAATCTGCGGACCGGCCGGCTCGCGGGCTTGCGCCATGCGGGATCAGCACCGCAACCATTTCCGATGTCGGACGAAACTTTCACGCACGGCTGGCGTTATGCAGCAATGACACAACCCGATATCTGGTATGTAGCCTATGGGCGGGACAGAGCGGTGAAAACGGACGCCAGCGCCACCGGCACGGTGCGTTCAACCCGGACCTTCAAATCGGAAGTCGACGCCAAGCTGTTCGCCATGCAGGTCCTGGCCAAGGGCTGGTCGGCGAGCGCCGGCACGCTCAACCCGCATCGGCCCAAGCAGGTCATCGCCGCGTCGCAGATCGAAAGCTGGGCCGATCCGGGCCTCGGTCACCAAAGCGTTCGCCTTGACAAGATTTAACAGGACTGAAGCCTTTTCTGTTCCGATGGAATCGGAACAGAGGCTCCATTTCTTTATTTGACGCGTTTTCTTGACGCGAACCGGTATCCACTTCGCTGGAAAACGCTCCAATCAGGTGAGCTCCGGCATGCGGTCGTGAAAATCGGTCGCGCGCTGGAACGCGGCGCCGATCCGCAGCAGCGTGGCTTCATCGAACGGGCGGCCGATCAACTGCATTCCAACCGGAAGACCGTTGCGGGTGAAACCCGCCGGGATAGCCAGCGACGGCAGCCCGAGATAATTGACCGGCCTCGTAAAACGGGTCAGCCGCTGGATCACCGCTTCGGCGTCGGGACCGTTGCCGACATCGCTCTCGGCGATGGTCGGAGCGGCGACCGGCGCCACCGGCGCGATCACGGCATCGACGCCGGCCACCGCCGCAAGATGCGCGGCGAGCGCCGGACCGCGCCAGCGCATCGCTTCGAGATAGGACACCGCCGGGATCGCCAAGCCGTTCTGCAGCCGCATCAGAACCTGCGGGCCGTAATCCTGCGGACGTTCGATCATCCATCGCTTGTGAAACGCCGCCGCCTCGACCGCGAGAACCAATTGAGAGGCCGCTGTAAGCTGACGCTGGTCCGGCAGGTCGACCTGAACGACCGTTGCGCCCTCGCGCTTCAGAACCGCGACGGTTTCGTCGAGGATGCGCGCGACTTCGGAATCGAGATCATCGACATAGAAGGCCGCAGGTATGCCGATCGCGAGACCTTTGACCGGCCGCTGCACCGCCGCCATGTAATCCGGCAGCGGCCCGCTGATCGCGGTCGGGTCCTCGGGGTCCGCGCCCGCCATCAGGCCCAGCAGCAATGCGCAATCCCCGGCGGTGCGCGCGAGTGGCCCGACGGTGTCGAGCGACTGCGACAGCGGCATGGCGCCGGCACGGCTGATGCGGCCCACCGTCGTCTTCAATCCGGTGACGCCGCAGAAATGCGCCGGCATCCGCACCGAGCCGCCGGTGTCCGAGCCCAGCGCCGCAAAGGTCAGCCGGGCGGCGACCGCGGCACCCGATCCCGACGACGAGCCGCCGGTGATGCGATCGAAGGCCCAGGGATTATGGACCGGGCCAAAATGCGCGTTGTGGCCGGTCGGTCCATAGGCGAACTCCGCCATTTGCAGCGTGCCGAGCCGAATCGTGCCGGCATCCTTCAGGCGCTGCAACGCCGTCGAGGTCGTCGTCGCGACGAAATCGCGCCGGATTTTGGAGCCGCAGGTCGCGACCCTGCCGGCCTCGTAATACATGTCCTTGTGCGCCAGCGGCACGCCGTGCAGCGCGCCACTGGCGTGGCCCTTCGCCAGCGCCGCATCGGCGGCATCGGCTGCCTTTAGCGCCTCGTCCGCTTCGATCGCGATGAACGCATTGAGGCGCGGCTCGCACCGCGCAATCCGGTCGAGACAGGATTGCGTCGCCTCGCGCGACGACAGTCGCTTCTGCGCAATCGCCTGCGCGACCGACGTCAGCGACATCAAGGCCGGCTCGGTGCTCATGACGCGGCCTTTTCGCGATCGGCAATCGCGGCGGCCTGCACGGCGACAAAGGTCGCCGGCTCCAGATCGAACGGCAGCGTGCCCGCGACCGCGGCAAAACCTTCAAACATCGGACCGACGGAATTGGCGATGCGCGCGGCGACATCGGCACTGACAGGCACACCGGCCACGTCAGCGATGGCCTTGATCTCCCTGGGCGTCGGTCTGGTCATGCGGCGTCTGCTCCCCTGATAGCGGTAAGGCGATATAACACAGCACCGCGACGGGCCAGCATGCGCTTGCCGGGGTGCAGCAATACGCCGATCACATCGCCGGTTCGGCACCGGATGGCCCGCCGGAAAACGCCAGGCCGCCGTGTCGCTATTTCGTCAACAAGGCAAAGGCGCCGTTCCAGTCCTCCGGCGGCGGGTTCTTCCGGTAGCCGACAATGCGCGCTTCATACAGATTGTAGAGCAACTCCAGCGCACGGGCTTCGTCGGTGCGGCGGCCGCGCTCGATCGCCGCCAGCGCGCCGTCCCAGTCGCGGCTGCGATAACACGCCAGCATCTCGATGGTCAGGTTGCGCAGCCGCTGGAAGCGGCCGGATTGCGCGGTGTCCTGTCGGCCGGCAATGGCATAGATGACCTCCGGCTCCTTCTTGCCCTTGACCATGATGAAATCGAGCTCGAGGATCGCAAAGCTGTCCTTGACCGCGAGCGCGGTTTTGGAGCCGACGATGATCGGAAATCCATATTCCTTGGATTGTCCCTCGAGGCGCGAGGCCAGGTTGACGCTATCGCCCAGCACGGAATAGTCGAACCGCAGGTCGGATCCCATATTGCCGACCACGCAGGTGCCGGTATTGAGCCCGACGCCGACATTGATCGGAATGTAGGGGTGGCCGCCATCCTGGGCCTCGAGCTCGCGCTCCTTGTTCAGCTCGTCGATCCGCTCCAGCATGTCGATCGCGGCTTCGCAGGCATTGAACTGATGTTCCCTGTCGTCGAGCGGGGCATTCCAGAACGCCATGATGGCGTCGCCCATATATTTGTCGATAGTGCCCTTGCGCGCCAGAATCGCATTGGTCAGCGGCGTCAGGAACCGGTTCATCAGCGCGGTGAGGCCTTGCGGATCGTGCTTGTAGGACTCCGAGATGGTGGTGAAGCCCCGGACGTCGGAGAACATGATGGTCATCTCGCGCTCCTCGCCGCCGAGCACGAGTTTTTCCGGCGACTGCGCCAGCTGCTCGATCAGCGCCGGCGACAGGTACTGGCCGAACGCCGAGCGAATCTGCCGCCGCTGCGCCTGCTCCCGCACGAAACTGGTGAAGATCAAGGTGAGATAGATCAAGGAGGTCGAAAGCAGCGGATAGGTAAAGTCGATCAGCAGCCGGTGCTCGGTGTAGAAATACCAGGACGTTCCGATCAGAATGGCTGCAAACAGCGCGCCGACCACCACCAGCGTGATCGGTCCGAACCCGGGTGCGAACGCGATCACCAGGAGCCCGAGTATCAGCGCGGAAAAGAATTCCAGTGCCGGGCCGTAATAAGGCTGCGCCAGCACCGCATGGGTCAGCGCGCTCTCCAGCACCTGCGCGTGAATCTCGACGCCGGGCATCGCCGGGTCGACCGGCGTGGTCTTGATGTCGTTGAGCCCCGCCGCGGAGGTTCCGACCAGCACCAGCTTGCCCTTGATAGTTTCGGGCGCAACGCTGCCGTCGAGCACGTCGGCTGCCGAAACATAGATCGAGGGATCGCTACGCGCAAAATGCACCCAAAGCTGGCCATTGAGGTCGGTCGGAATTTGGAATCCCTTGACGCCGATACTCTGGATACCGGCCTGATCGGTCTTGATGAAGATGGTGTCGGTGCCTGTCACCAGCCGCAATATTTCGAAGCTCAGCGAGGGCATGATCGTGCCCTGGGCCTCCGTGATCATCGGCACCCGCCGCACAATGCCATCGCGTTCGGGATTGATGGTGAGCAGGCCGCGGCCGCCGGCCGCCTTTTCCAGCACCTCCGTGTTGCGCAGCAGGCCCGGAAATTTGAACATGAATTTCTGCGGATCTTCGCCCAGCATCGCGAGCCCCGTCACCGGGAGTGTCTTGTCGAGTTCCGAGCGGATATGGGGCAATCCGGTTTCGCCGAGCACGACGCGCGAGCGCTGCATCGTATCGGCGAAGAGCTGATCGTTGCTCGGCAGCTGGCGCAGCCTGGCTCGGGTTTCTTCATCGAGATTGCGAAACGTGTCGGCCGCTACGTCGGGGTTGAGCCGGTCGGGCTCCGCGAACATGATATCGAAGGCAATCGCCGCGGCGCCGAGCCTGGTCAGATTGGTGACGATGTCCGCGATTCGGGTTCGCGGCCAGGGAAACTGACCGAGTTTCGCCAGACTCTTTTCGTCGATATCGACGATAGCGACCGGCGGCCTGGCCATCTTCGCGCGCGGTTCGATGCGCTGGAAGGTATCGAAGGTCCGGACGCGAAGCTCCTCGATCGGAGCCGGATCGGCGATGCGCAGGGCCGCGACGCCGATCAGGAGCGCCAGGCACACCAGCCTCGCATAGCCGAACTTCCGCTTGAACCACCGTCGCAATACCCTTGGTCGTTTCATGCTGTCTGGATATCAGGTTGGGGCAATTTGAACAGTCAGGTCCGCAATGAGCCCGCTCCGGGCGTTTCAAATCCGGCAAATCCAGTAAGGTGGCAGCTTCGGAAAATCGGGCAGCGCATTGATCTTGGCCTTGCACGCGGGAGCGTGCAAACTGTTTTTGGGTGGTCGAACGCGGAGATGATGATGTCAAACGTTGCCGACGGCCCGATCCCGCAAACCCCTCCGCGGCATGAAGCGATCCGCGCGCTGCTGCGGACCGGCCGAAATGACGAGGCGATCGTCCAGCTCTGCGCCATCCATATTACCGAGCCCAACGACCTTGTGGCCAAGGAGCTGTTGTTTGACGCATTTTTTCAGAAGCGCGACTGGGCGCCGGCGCTTGCCCTGGCCGAGGGGCTGGCGCGGCAGCAGCCCGGCATCGCCCGGCTGGAGAAGGCGCTGACCGCGACGCTGTCCAACATGAAACGCTATGACGAGACCATCGTGCAGGGCCGCCCGATATATTGACCGGCACGGCGAAGACCTGACCATGCTCGATGCGCTCAAGGTCGCCTATTATTACACCGGAAAGGTCGATGAAGCGGTGCACTACGGGCAGCGCGCGCTCGACATCCGGGACGCGGAGGCCACCCGCCATGCGCCGCCGAGCCCCATCACCGTGCCGAAAGGGCCGCCTTCGGGACGCGACGTCATTTCGTTTTCGCTGTGGGGAACGGCGCCATTTTACTGCTATGGCGCCATGATCAATCTGGTGCTGAGCCGGACCGTCTATCCTGGCTGGAGCTGCCGTTACTACGTCGATGCGGCCGTCCCGAAACCGTGTGTCGCATATCTGCGCGACAACGGCGCCGACGTCAGGAACATCGAAGATGAATATCCCGGTGTCGGCCTGTTTCAGCGTTTCCTGGTCATGAACGACCCGACGGTCGGACGCTTCCTGGTCCGCGACTGCGACGCGCGGCTCTCGCCGGGCGAAGCCGACCTCGTCCGGCAATGGATCGAGAGCGGGCGCCCGTTTCACGTCGTGCGCGACCACGTGATGCACAACGAGTTGATGATCGGCTGCATCTGGGCCGGACGAACCGACTGCGGCATCGACATGGTTGAACTGATGCGGCGCTATTTCAGCTTCACATCGGGCCCCACCGCACGATACGGGCACGATCAGCGCATGCTCGGCCTGTTGCTGTGGCCGCTGATCCGGGCAAACTGCCTCGTTCATGACAAATATTACCGGCTGCCGGGCGTCGAAACAATCGCGCTGCGCGACCCGAACAGCCGTTTCGGCGCCGGGCACCAGAACATCAGAGCCGTGCTCGACGAAGTCGACCGCCTCGGAATTCCGCGGCTGCTGTAAAGCGCGCCGCATCAAGCAAAGTGAAAATCGCTGGCGTGCAACTGGGCCTTGAGGATCCCGCTCAAGGTGATCGTGTCATGGGCATCGAGCGCGATGACCGTATCGCCGTGACCATCATCAAGCGTTGCGTTCAGGGCCGCCTGCAGATTCGCAAACAGGTGGCTGCTGAACTGGAGCGTATCCGTCGCCGTATCGAAGTCCGTCACCGTCGTATGGCCGACGCCGGCGAAATTGAACGCAAAGCTGTCGCTGGCGGCATGACCGGTCAGGATCTGGTTCGGACCGCCGGCGACGATGGTGCCGGTGGCGGCGGGGCCGGCATCGTGCATGACGACGCTACCTAAGGCTTGGCCGCTGGTATCGGCCGGCGGGTCGTGGATCAAAATTCCTCCGTGACCATCGGTAACCGGCGCGCTCCAGTGGGTGGAATTCGCTCCGACTATCAGGTTCGCGGCGGTGTGGCCTGTCTCGCTGATGGTAACAATGCCGCCCCACTTGAATCCAGAATAGCTGACGGAAGCACCGGTGTCGAAGCCAGCCACATCCACAACATCGGTAGAGGTTAAACTGCCTCCGACGTCAGAGATGATGCCGGTGAAGTGGGTGGGATCCTTGAGGATCAGCTCGCCGGCGCCCGAAAAAGCCACTTTGAGTGTGTCAGCATGATCAAGCTGCAGGGTCGCTCCCGCGTCGATCTTAAACTTCCCTGCACCGAAACTGATCGCGCTTGTAACTTCCAGCGTGCCGCCGGCGGCTTCCACGGTCCCGTTGTCGATGAACGCACCCGTAATCGTGGCGGAGGCGGCGATATCTTTCAGCGTAGCTCCGGAGTCGACCTCAAGTATTCCGGCCTCGATCGTCGCGCTCCCGCCGAGGGTGAGTGTGTTGCCTGCCAGGATTTCGACCGCGGCCCCCAAGTCGTTCACGACCAGCGAGTGCGCCGCAGCAGCCTCGTCGATCTTGACTGTGTAGAAGCCGCCGGCGTCGATCACTGCGTTGTCGTTGGGGGTAGGAGCGTCGGAAGTAGCCCACTGACTGTCAATTTGCCAATCATGGGTACCGCCCAACCATTCCTTCGCTGGCGCGACAGAGCCCAGGGAATAGGTTGCACTCTCGTTTTCATGCGAGTCCATGTAAGTGACGACCACCTGCAGCAGGTCGCAGGCATAGGCTGCCGTGGGCGTATAATCGGAATGGGTGCCTACGGTGGTCCAGTCCTTGCCGTTGTCGCTGGAAACCTGCCAGGCGTAACTGAGACCATTCGATACGGTGGTGCCGCCGTCCTTGACCCCGGTGACATGGATCGCCAAACCCTGCTGTGCGGTCGTGCTGTCGAGCGTCGCGGTGAGGTCGTTCGGCATGCCGAGACTGTAGATGCTGCTTTCGCTGCCCGATACGTCAGCATAGGTCACGACAAGCTGCATCAGCTTGCCTTCGTCGGATTCACCCGGCGTATAGCTGGAATCGGTGGCGACGGTATGCCAGGTTAGGCCGTTGTCAGTAGAATCCTGCCAGGCATAGGTGAGATCTGTCGTGACGGTGATACCGCCGTCCTTAACCCCGAGGACGTGCATCGTCACACCCTGCTGCGCGGCGTGGCTGTCTAGCGTCGCAACCAGGTCGTCGGTCAAGCTCTCCTGCACCACTCCAGCCGACACAAAACTCGTCTCGGGTTCGCCGCTGTAATCTGCGAAAGACAAAGCAACCCGAAGCAACTGGCCCTCGTCGGCCTCGACCGGCGTGTAGCTTGATAAACCATTGGTGCCGCTGGCATCGGCCCAGGTCTTGCCGCCGTCAGACGACACCTGCCAGTCATAGGTGGCGCCGGAGACCGTCTGGCCGCCATCCGTGATCGAGGCGGTCAACGCGACGCCCTGGATCGCATTGCCGTTGGGGTCAAGCCCGGCGACAGCGCCTGGAGCTTCCATCACATCCGTGCCGTGCCGGGAGGACCCGTCATCGGTGAGAGTCCAGTGCACGCCAAGATAGTCGCCGGTGAGCTTGACGTTGGAAACGTCAACCCCATTTACGAAGACCGAAAGAATACCACCGGAGGCATCCCCCGCATAACTGACAGTCGGGTTCGATCCGTAAGCGATATCGACGAGATCGATCGTGTTATCGTCAAGGCCTGCAATCGTCCCGCTGAATATCTCCGAATGATCGAGCTTCACGGTACCCGTCGCTCCCGGCTCAAACGTGACGGTAACCTGCGAATATGCGTTGGCCAAACTCGAGCCGAGTTCAAGCGCCGCGGCGCCCTTGATCTCGAGGCTACCCGCGAACGCGGTGTCGATGATCAGGTTGCCGCCGTTCGTCTCCAGCGTCCCGGTATTGTTGAGAATGCTGGTCGCGTCGATGATCAGTGTGCCGCCGGTGACGTCGATCGTGCCGGTGTTGGTGATATCAGTACCAGTGATGAAGCTGTCGCCGGTCGAAACCAGCACGCCGGAGATCGTGAGCGTCCCGCCATTGATCGTGGAACCCGCCAGATCGAGCGTCGCCGTATGTGTCAGATCGGCATCGACCTGGATAACGCCCTTCGTGGTGCTGTCAGTATTGGTAATGATTTCATCGCTCAGCACCAGGGTGCTGTCGCCCTTCACCTCGATCGTCCCGGTATTGGTCACCGGCGCAGGATCGATGGTCAGCATGCCGCTGACGACGTCGATATGGCTGGAATTGATGATCGTCGCGCCGGTGATGAAGCTGATGCCGGTCGAATCCAGCTCCCCGTTGATGGTGAGCGTACCGCCGGTGATCGTGGAGTTGTCCAGATCCAGCGTCGAGAAGTGTGTCGAGTTGGTGGCATCGACCGTTATGTCAACATTGATGACGCCGGCCCCATCCGTGAGCAGTAGCGTCGCGTTGCTGGAAGCCCCGACCTCGATCGCGCTGCCGGCAGCGGAACTGATGACGCTGACATGGTCGAGCGTGGCATCGGGAGTTCCGGCGGCAAGCGTTGCCGTGCCCTTTTCGACATCGAGCACGCCGAGGCTGCCCAGCGTCATCGTGCCGTTGGTGATGACCGTGTTGTCTTCCAGCGTGATCGGCGGATCGTCGGTAGTCGACGACGCCGTGCCGATATCGATGTGGCCGCCATTCGTCACAGCAACACCATCGAGCGTCGCGCCACCGGTGCTTTCGACATCGAGGGTGCCAAGGCTGCCGATCGTCAGCGCGCCGTTCCTGATGATGGTGCCGTCGTCCAGCAGCAGGATCGCCGCGCTGGTGGCCCCGACCTCGATCGTGCTGGTCAATACGGCTGGAGTAGCTGGATTTCCAGCAACTGCCGCGACCGCATCGATACCGATCACCGTGACGCCATCCAGCGTCGCGCCGGGGCCGGTCGCACCCTTCTCGATATCCAGCGTGCTGCCGGCGGCGATGTTCAGCGTGGCGCTCTTGATCGAGGTGCCGTCATCCAGCAGCGCCACCGTCGCGCCCGACGCCGTGGTGCCGATATCGATCGTGCTCGTGGTGCCGTTGCCGATGACCGTGACGCCATCCAGCGTCGCGCCGGGACCGGTCGCGCCCTTCTCGATGTCCAGCGTGCTGCCGGCGGCAATGTTCAGCGTGGCGTTTGTGATCGAGGTGCCGTCATCCAGCAGCGCCACCGTCGCGCCCGACGCCGTGGTGCCGATATCGATCGTGCTCGTGGTGCCGTTTCCGATGACCGTGACGCCATCCAGCGTCGCGCCGGGACCGGTCGTGCCCTTCTCGATATCCAGCGTGCTGCCGGCGGCAATGTTCAGCGTGGCGTTTGTGATCGAGGTGCCGTCGTCCAGCAGCGCCACCGTCGCGCCAGATGCCGTGGTGCCGACATCGATCGTGCTGGTGGTGCCAGTCCCGACGACGGTGACGCCATCCAGCGTCGCGCCGGGGCCGGTCGTGCCCTTCTCGACGTCAAGCGTGCTGCCGGCGGCGATGTTCAGCGTGACGTTCTTGACCGAGGTGCCGTCATCCAGCAGCGCGATCGTCGCGCCAGATGCCGTCGTCCCGACATCGATCGCGCCGGTGGTGCCGTTGCCGATAACGGTGACGCCGTCGAATGTCGCGCCGGGACCATTGGTGCCGGCCTCGACATCAAGCGTGCTGCCGGCGGCAATCGTCAGCGTGCCGCTCTTGATCGAGGTGCCGTCGTCCAGCTTCAGCGTTGCTGCGCCGGCGGCCCCGACCTCAATCGTGCTGGCCACGACAGTCGGCCCGGTGCTCGCATTGGTGCCGGTCACGGTGACGCCATCCAGCGTCGCACCGCCGATGCTCTCGACATCGAGCGCGCTGCCTGCGGCGATCGTCAGATTGCCGTTAGTGATCGAAGTGCCGTCGTCCAGCTTCAGCGTCGCCGCACCCGAAGCCGTCGAGCCGACATTGATTGCGCTCGCCGGTGCAGGTGTGCCGCCGGTGACCGCATCGGTTCCGGTGACCGTGACCTGATCCAGAGTCGCTCCGGACACGCTCTCGACATCTAGCGTGCCTACACTGCCGATCTTGAGCGCGCCCCCGGTGATGCTGGTGCCGCCTTGAAGCGTCAGCGTCGCCGGAGTTGGCGCTGGTGGCGATCCTGGACCTGTACTTTGATCAACATTGATGGCGCCGCCGCCGCTGACCGTGACGCCATCCAGCGTCGCGTCCAACGAGGTCTCGATCTGCAGCGTGCCGTCATTGACAAGGCTGCCGCCGGTGACCGACGCACCGCCCTGCAGTTGCAGCGTATCGCCAGTGTCGATCTGAATGATGCTGCTGGTCGCGTTCGCCGTGTCGTTGAAGGCGGTGCCCGTGACGGTGACGTTGTCGAGCTTCAACGTGGTATTGGCGTCGATGTTGACGGCGCCGTTGCTCAGGCTGGCATTGGTCGTGACCAAGCCGTTGACAACGCCCTCGATCGTGCTGTTGGCGGTGACATGAATGATACCGCCAGCGGTGCTGGTACCGTCGTTGATCGTGCCGCCGATGATGGTGGTGCCGTCGAGCGTCAGGGTCATGCCCGTCACCGTCGCCGAACCAATGTCGGTCTCGCCGCCGCCACTGACGGTCACATCGACCAGGGTCGCCCCGCCGCTGCCGACGAAAATCCTGTCCGAACTGCCGCCGAATACTAGCTGGCTGCTGGTGATCGAGGTGGCGTCGTCTAGTGTCAGGGTCACGCCTGAAGGCATGGTGCCGACATCGATCGTGCTGGTGGTGCCAGACCCGATAACCGTGACGCCATCGAGCGTCGCGCCGGGACCGGTCACGCCCTTTTCGATGTCGAGCGTGCTGTCGGCGGCAATGTTCAGCGTGACGTTCTTGATCGAGGTGCCGTCATCCAGCAGCGCGACCGTTGCGCTAGGCGTCGTGGTGCCGACATCGATCGTGCTGGTGGTGTCGGTTCCGATCACCGCGACGCCGTCGAGCGTCGCGCCGGGGCCGGTCGTGCCCTTCTCGATATCCAGCGTGCTGCCGGCGGCAATGTTCAGCGTGGCGTTTGTGATCGAGGTGCCGTCGTCCAGCAGCGCGATCGTCGCGCCCGACGCCGTGGTGCCGACATCGATCGTGCTGGTGGCGCCGGTCCCGATGACGGTGACGCCATCCAGCGTCGCACCGGGACCGGTCGCGCCCTTCTCGATGTCCAGCGTGCTGCCGGCGGCGATGTTCAACGTGCCGCTCTTGATCGAGGTGCCGTCGTCCAGCTTCAGGATCGAACCGGCGCTGGTGGTCTCGCCGATCGCAATCGTGCTCGCCCCGGGGCCCATGGTGCCGGCCCCCGTGACCTTGACGCCATCGATCGTCTCGACGCTGGTGCTCTCGACATCGAGTGTGCTGCCCCCGGCGATCGTTAAGTTGCCGTTCTTGATCGACGTGCCGTCGTCGAGCTTCAACGTCGAGGAGCCGGTGGTCCCAACCTCGATCAGGCTCGCCGCCACCGTCGGCCCGGTGCTCGCATTGGTGCCGGTCACGGTGACGCCATCCAGCGTCGCGCCGCCGGGGCTTTCGACGTCGAGCGTGCTGCCGCTGCCGAGCGTCACCTTGCCGTTGGTGACGACAGCGCCGTCGGTCAGCGCCAGCGTCGCACCACCGTCGATCTGGATCGTGCCGGGTGTAGTGGTGACGGAATTGGCAATGCCGATCTCGGAAGTGAGCGTGCCGGTGGCAACCGCGATGGTCCCGGAATTTGTGATGCTGCTCTGATCACCAAAAACGCCGCCGTGGGCGAGAGTGATCGTGCCGTAGTTGTCCAGGACACTACGCTTCGAGAGCGTGGCAATGCCGCCAACGCTGATATTTCCGGAATTCTTGATAATCGATTCGGCGGTCAGGGGAGAGAGAGAATTCGTGCTCGTGTCCAGGTTAAGCGCACCGGCAATCGTCAAGATGCCAGCCGATTCGACATCCAACTCCGGGATCGCAGTCCCGAAGTCAGTGAAGTAATCCATGGTCAGCGATTTGGCCCCTGCCGTGGCATCGACCGTTACCGGAAACGTTGGCGTTGCTGGCAGCACCTGATCCGTGCCAATGAACACATCATCGCTGCTGTTCGGAGTCCTGTCGCCTTCCCAATTCGAAGCGGTGCTCCATAGCGCACCGCCCGGCGGTATTGAGTTGGTATCGGTCCAGACGACCGCTGCCCCGTTGTTGCCGCTAATCGTGACAACGATGTCCTGGGTGGAGGTCGCATTCTGCGAATCCGTCACAGTGACGGCATAAGTGAGGACCAGCGACCCGTTGGCGGGAACGAGGTCCGCCAAGTAAACCTGAAGGTTCGCAAGCGCCCATTCGACCGTTCCGGTGCCGGTCCCCGTGGTGTCGTCCGCTGTCGTGATCTTGGCAGTGAGAGCCGCTGCAAGTTCATCGATCACAACTGGCCCGACTGTTGTCGCGAAGCTCTGCCCGTCAAGCAGCGCGCTCGTCATTTTTACAGCGACCGTGTGGGTGTCGGTCAGATCGGGATCCGTGAAGGCCAGCTTTCCCGCGGTCGCGGTGTTTGGGATCAGTTCGCCGCCTTTTGTATCCGTGCCGGCGGAGACGAAATTGACGTTTTGATGCGGGCTGGTGATGACCGGAGCGTCGTTGGTGCCGGTGATCGAGATCGTGAACGGCACAAGGGTCGCAAGGTTGCCGCCCGCGTAATTCGAATCGACTTCCGCCATATAGGTCAGCGTCAGCGTCTCGCCGGCCGCGAGGAAATCAAAATCCTTGTCCCGGATGCTGTAGGTCCAGGTCGCCGTACCGTTGTAGGTGTTGCCCGGGGCTTGCACCACGGCCAGCGGGACTTCCAACGCCTTAATATCGGCGAGCTGCTGTGCATTGAGCACGACGTTCTGCTGCTGCGCGTTCTGATAGGTGAACGAACTGAACGTCGCCTTCACCGTGGGCCGATCGCCGAGGTTGATGTCGGCAAAGCTGATCGTGCCGGACGTGGTATCGATGGCGGAACTGCCGGTGAGATGGGACCGCTCGGTCAGCGAACTGTCGGCCGTGATGACCACCGGCGGCTGATTGATATGCGGGAGCGCATTCGGGACGGCCGCCGCCGTGGAGGCAGACGTCCCGCTGATCAGGGTTGTCGGGCTGACGGTCAAAACCACCGCCGTCGGCGTCACTCCATTCGGCCATGGCGCCATCGGAAATGCTTTGCGGGATCAGCGTGTCGGTAAAATGAGTGAACGACTGAGGATTCGTATTCGAGAATTTCAGGGTGAAGACATCGGTGATGAGCTTTTGCAACTCGGGCGACAACGGCGAGTCCGAGAAACTCACATTGTTGTTGCTGATATGCACCTGCTGTCCGGCCTTATCGACAATCGCGATCGGAGCCAGCGTGTTCTTGTCGAACAGGATGTAGGAGCCCGTGGTGCCGTCCGGCTCGACCAGAACCTGGAATTTCGCCTCGGGCGTGCCGTTCTGGCCGGGAACGTCGAAGTCGATCTCGACCAGCACCGCGGTGCCGCGGATGCCCATGGTCGCGACCGGCGTGTCGATCTTCATGTCGCCATGCTTGGCGGTCTGGCCGGCGACAAACGAGATCGTTCCCGCCACCAGGCTGATCAGCGAGGAATTGTCCGACCCGTTGGGGTCGTAGACCATTTCGTTGAGCACCATGCGCGCATTCGCCGACAGGCCGAACACGGTGCCGTCGATGAAGGTGACGCCGAGCGTCGAACCGGAGCCGGACTGGACCACGTCGCCTTTTTCGACATTGTCGCCGTGGTTCAGGATGATCGAGACGCCGTTACGGATCGCGGTCGCGGTGCCGACGAGCTTGGTGACGTGTCCGATCACCTTGCCGGCGCCGGCGCTGCCATCGGCCTGCGCAAATTGGACATGGCCGGCCAGCGCGTTGATGACGTCGCCGGTGAGGTGGGCGCCGTCGGGCGACGCCAGCGCGGCGCGCTTTTCGCCCTTGAAGTAATCCTGCACGACCAGCTCGTGGTCGTCCCTGGAGAGGATCAGGTCGACGCCGGACCGCTTGAAGTCGCCGTGGAACAGTAAATCCGCGTCCGGAACGATGATGGCGTCCGACGGCGCGTGCGTGGACATCGAATCGACATGAAGACGGGCACCGGGATGAACACCCGAACCGTCGATATGCAGCTTGGAATCGAATTTGCCGACGAAATTCAATTAGCCACCGCAATATGGTTAATAATTATATAATATTTCGCAGTCTAAGCTTGCATATCACCGGCGCGTGCGTTGCGAAACCATCTATTTGATTGAACAATTGTATTCGGCAGAACCACGACGCGATGTCTGATCTGCCGATTGCTCAGATTCCAGGATATTCAGCTTCCCGGTCGAAGTATATTGACGTTACGGAACCCGCCATTCCGGTCCGCCGATGTATTCCTGAGTAATAAACCTCGCGCCAATACTTGAAGTATCTTTCCCCTACAGCCCGTTGCAGGATTCTGCGTCAATGGCAGCGCCAAAACTGTGTTCCGGATAACAAATGGAACCATTCCGGCGAATTAGCCATATCGTGCGGAAATTGCCACAAGTCACAACAATCGAACGTCCTTTTCGGCCCCGCGAGGGGATTTTGGTCCTCGGGGCGGCGATGCATAAAATTTTCAGCAAAATGGCGAGACGGATTTCAACCTGTTTCGTGCTTTTCGGCCCGGCGCAACCGGCCTTAAGCAGAGTAAAAGCCCCGCCGCCCATCATCCCCGACGAAACGATCCGGTCACGAGCTGGCTAATCAGCCTCGCCGATGCCCGGACATGGGGCGTCAGATGGGGATTCTCGGTCGCAGGCACGGATGGCGTGCCGTCATACTCGCATGGGGCATGGTCTGGTTCGCGCCGGCGGCTGACCTCCGGGCCGGCACGCTGGATAGCGCCGGAACACCGGAAGTCATCGACCGATCGGCCGAGCCGTTCGGACTATCCGCCTCTGTCCTGTCCGCGGGGGCCTTGCGGGAAAAATGGCGCGGCGTCGCGCGCAAGCTCGACGACGAAGGGGTGCAACTGGCGCTTTGCGACGGAGACCGCGAGCGCTGCGTGTCTCCGGCCGCGCTGCAATTGCTCGCCATTGTCGACAATGCGAGAGCCCGCGACGGCCGCGCCCGCCTCGGCGAGATCAATCGCGCGATCAATCTTGCGATCCGCCCGATGAGCGATCTCGCTCAATATGGCGAGATCGACGTCTGGAGTTCACCGCTGGCCACCTTCGCGCATGGCGCCGGCGATTGCGAAGACTATGCGATCGCAAAGTTCGTCGCCTTGCGTCTGGCCGGCGTCGCCCCCGGCGATCTGCGGATCGTGATCATGCGCGACACCATCCGCGGCGAGGACCATGCCGTTGCCGCCGCGCGGCTGGATGGGCATTGGCTGACGCTGGATAATCGCCGGATGGCGATGATCGAGGACGCGCAGGTCAGGAACTACCGGCCGACCTTTGTGATCGATCAATACGGCATCATGGAGTATGTCGATGCGCCGCTGCTGGCTGGCCTGCCGGGCTCGGCTCCTGCCCCGGCGAATCTTGCTCCGACGGATCTCGCTCGGTCGGCCACGCTGAATGCCGAGCCCGGCTTGATCTCACCTTTCAACTGAAACGTTTCCGTCTGCGATCGGATCGGCACGGCCCCGTTTCATTGAACGTCCGTCGTCGCATCGGGATTGCGGCGGTAGCCAATTTTTTCATGGCCAATGGCGTTCCTGAGCGCCGGGATAATTCGACCAGCGGTCATTCAAAAGGCCGATGCAACGAATAGACACATATCGTCGTTAAGTCGTCATTTTGACCGGTTCCTGCCCACACAACAAGCATCGGGCGGCCCATTTGACTTGGGCCGATCTCTCGTTCTACTAACATGGGTCAGCTTGTCCGGGCTGAATGATCGCGCACGCGAGAGCAGTAGCGAGCACAGTATGAATGGCTATTTTAGACGCCAACTTGCGGATTACGTTGAATATCATCGCGATCCCTGGAACTGCGCGATGCACGTCTTCGGCATCGTATTCTTGTTTCTGGCCGCGGTTCTCCCCCTCAGCACGTGGACCGTCCATCCATTTGGCGTGCAGACCACCGCGGCGACGATTTCGGTTGTGCCGGTCCTGATCTACTGGCTGCTGCTCGATACCGCGCTCGGAACAGCCATCCTCGGCGCTGCCGTGCTGTTGCTGGTAGCCGCAGCGACGATCGTGAGCCATTCGAGCGCTGCCACCACGTGGTCGATTACCGGCGTCTTGATCGTCGTCGGCTTCGCCGTGCAAACTATCGGACATCAGGTGTTCGAACGCCGAAAGCCGGCGCTGCTGGACAACCCGCCTCATTTGCTGCTCGGACCGACATTCGTGATGGCGAAACTGTTCATCGCGCTCGGCTTCCGGCATGATCTCGCCGCGATCATCCAACAGGTTCCGCAACAGGCACAGCAAAGCTCTTCGCTTTATCCCGGGGAACGCCAGGGCGAGGCGCATCCGCACTCATGACACGGATACTTGTCACTGGCGGCACCGGCTTCATCGGACAGCATCTGGTAGCGACGCTCGCGGCGCAGGGCCAATGGGTGCGGGTTCTCGATCTGCGGCCGCCGGGGCGCGCCTTGCCGGACGTGCACTATGTCGAAGGCTCGGTGCTTGATCCGGACCTCGTGGATCACGCGTTGGAGGGCGTCGAGCAGGTTTATCACCTCGCCGGCCTGCCCGGAATGTGGACGCCGCGCAAGAAGGATTTCCAAGCCGTCAATTGCGACGGCACACAGATCGTCATCGCGGCCGCGCGCAAGCGGGGCGTTGCACGGTTCCTGCACTGCTCGACGGAATCGATTCTTTTCCATCCTTCGCCCTCGGAAAATGCCGTTGCGGAAAACGCCTCGCTGTCAGCCAACGACATGCCGGGCCCGTATACGCGCTCGAAATTGCTCGCGGAGAAGCTGGCGGCGCAAGCCGCGGCGTCCGGTTTTCCGGTGATCATCGGCTGTCCGACGATGCCGATCGGACCTCATGATCACAGCCTCACTCCGCCAGCGGCCATGCTCCGGCACTTTCTCGGCGAGCGTCTTCAATTGTATCTCGACTTTATCGTCAACCTCGTCGACGTGCGCGATGCCGCGGCGGGGTTGGTTCTCGCCATGGAACATGGACAGGTTGGACATCGCTATATTCTCGGCGGCGAAAGCATTCCGCTGAAGAAAGTTCTTCAGCTGATGGCGGCAATCAGCGGCCGCCGCAGTCTGTTGATTCCGGTTTCCGGCCGCGCCTCGCGAATGACCACCGCTGTAATGGAGTTCGTCGCCGATCACGTGACCGGCCGTCCTCCCTCCGGCACCGTCGAGGGAGTCCGGATCGCGTTGCGGGCGCGAGCACTGTCGATCGAAAAGGCGCAGCGCGAACTCGGCTACACGCCCCGGCCGATCGAGCCCGCATTGCGGGATACCATTGCTTTTCTGCTCGGTGCCGGCGCCCATCCCGAGGGATTTGGTCCAGGCCAGATCAATCCAGGTCTTAATCCAGGTCAGTCCTCGGCGTATTCAACGGTCTCGCCGGAGTTGCCAGGTTGATGCAATCCGGTCATATATCCTGAGACATGCTTGATAAACTGCACCCATTTCTAGCCTTCTTCTGGAGTGGCTGGACCGCCACCTGGCCCACGCAATTGCTGGCGCTGATCTGGCTCGCATGGCTTGTGAGCTGGGGGGTGGGATCGTTCTTTTCCGGCCGAACCGAAAAGCACGTCATGACCTGGGACTCGCGGGCCTATCGCCTGCCCATACTCGTGGGCGCCGTGCTGCTGACGCCCTGGACCGCCCAGGTCCTCGGGGAACAGCCGCTCTGGAATGTCGGCAAGGGCGGTACCTACCTGCTGGCGGCTCTGACCCTCGCAGGTACGCTGTTCACCTGGTGGGCGCGAATTCATCTCGGACGCTTCTGGTCGAACGCGATCACGCGCAAGGAAGGCCACCGGGTCATCGACACCGGCCCCTACGGGCTGGTTCGTCACCCGATCTATACCGGGCTGATCGGCGCCATGCTGGCGACGGGCATCGCGGTCGGAACGATCACCGCACTGCTCGGCACGCTGCTGATCACGTTCGGGCTTTGGCAGAAGGCCCGGATGGAAGAAGGCTTTCTGACAACGGAACTCGGTGCGGATGCCTACGGTCCTTACTGCCGCCGCGTTCCAATGCTGATCCCGTTCCTGCCGCAACGCTAAACACCTGCCGTGAACGCCGCTGATCCGCGATATCAGCGCTTGGCGGGCGACTGTCGCGAGACCTCAGCGATCGGCACCAGATGGCGCGGCACGACGATGCGCTCGCCGGGCACCAGCGGCCCGCTCTCCGTCAGCCCCTTGTTGGCCTGGGTGAGCGACCACAGCGGCACATGGTAAAGCCCCGCGATCGTTTGCAACGTATCGCCCGGACGGGCGAACACCGGCATGCCGCTGTCCCACAACTCGATGTCGTTACCGGGTGGAACGACATAGTTGAGCGGCACCGCCTCGCCTCCGGCTTTCGCCGGCGTCGTCGCCAGCTGCAGGATCTTGGCGATTACTTGGTCGTGGACGCCGTCCATCTTGTCGATATTGACGTGGTAGACTTCGTCGTGCTGCGAAAGATCGAAGCTTGCAAAGTGCCCCTGATAACCTTGTGCCGTTTTGATGTGGCTGCCACCGAGGACGTCTTTCGACAGGAAGATGTTGATGCATCGCTCGATATTGAGCGGCACGGGGGGACTGATTTGGGGCGGCTCGATCATGACTGCGAGGCTGACCGAGATGCCCTCGGCCTGCAGCATTTCCGAAAACTTCAGCACGCAAAATCCGCCCATCGAATGCCCGATCAGGATGATCAGGGCGGGATCCTCGCGATACTTGCGGATCGCGTTCTCGGCGATCAGGCGGCAAATCGTGAACTCGTTGACATCGGCCGGGATGCCGGCCTTTTCGATCCGCTCCGCCAGATGGTCCATCCCGCGCGAAAAGATCGGACCGAGCGCGCCGCGGAACAGGTAGGCGCGCATGTGCGGCGAAGGCGGCGGGGTGGCGACGGGCGGCGATGTCGCAGCCACGCTCGGCGTTGCGACCGGATTTGCCGCCGCCGGATCGAAGCTGAAAAAGAGGAGGCACGCGGAAAGCATTGCCCCGGCAGTGATCGTTGCAATTCGAGGTGGCTTGATCATGCACTCCCGCTCGTGCCCGGCCCGCCAGAGCCTTTTCCGCTCCGATTGAATCGGAACGGAGGCTTCCGGCCCCAAAAGCGGAGGCCGGCCATCTGGCGCCAGATGCTGGATGGCCGTCGAATTTGCGGAATCTGAGGCGCGCTGGCGCGGGCGCGGAACCAGCCGGGGTTATTGCGCCGCAGCCGGTGCCGCGGCAGAACGCTGCCTGGTCGCGCCTGGTTCCAGCTGCTTCTGCGTCGCAGACGTCCCTCGCGCTCGGCTGAAGACGACCGCGTCGATGGCGCCGATGACCTTCTGCTGCATGGCCAGGTCCTTGTCGATGGTGAGGTGCCCGACACCCATTCTGCCGACGTCGACATTCTCTAGCGCGCCGTGAAACTGACTGGTCTTCCCGACCTGCGTGCCGGCTCCATTGGAAACATAGAAATTCAAATAACGCCCGACATGTCCAGCAACGCTCGTCTGGAAGACCGAATCGAGGCCGATGGCAAGCGTGACGGGAGCGCCAAGCTGGTCGAGGCGAGCCGCCATGTTAGGCAGCACCGTCGCGCCGGAGGAGTGCCCGACCAGAATGATGGTTCTCGCCCGCCCGCTCCGGTATTCTGCGGCGGCTTCCTGGGCGAGGGATTCCCAGGAGAGATAATTGTCTACGGTTGCGTTGATACCCTGCTGGCGCAGCCTCGCCGCGATATCGTCCAGACCCAGGGAAAAGATATTGAGCACGCCGCGCAGGAGATAAACATGCGCATCCGATGCCGCCGCCTTTGCCGGATTGGCGGCGAGCGGAAGTAACAGCAGCGCCAGGGTTATCGCGGTCGCCCGCAGCGGGCGCGACCGGCGCCGGAACCGGGTCGAGATCCAATCGACAAGCCCCGCATAGTTGCCATCTGGCTTCATAAGGTCCTCTTGAAGACGTTCCGATTGTTGCATCGCCAAACGGTAGTAGCCCGACGCCTGCATCCGCAACAGCGGGCAGGAAGGCAATTAACCAATTTTATCACCAATGCGTGTCTCTGTAGCAACACCCTCGACGGTCCCGAAGGAGCGTTGGTGACGTTCACTGAATATTGAAGTCGCAGAGACCGATGAAATGCCCGCGGTGTGTCATGTGCATCGATGTTACGAAACCATCACTTCCTCCGCTTTACCTCGGATAGGCGTCCGCCTAGCTCCCCTCTCCGACCAGCACGAACGGCGCCCAGTTCGACGGATCGGCGTTGTGCAGGGATGAATGGTCAGCAATCAGGGCTCGCATCGATCGGCGCAGCGCTTCGGCACGACCGATCTGCGGACTTTTGGCCAGTTCCGCGAAAGCACCCGTCGTCAGCTTGACAGCGGCTTCGGAATCCACCGGCCAGTGCGACACCAGTAGCGAGCGTGCGCCCGCATAGAAGAAAGCACGCGCGAGACCGGAAAGGCCTTCCGCGCCAGGCTTGTCTCCCGCTGCGGTATTGCACGCCGACAACACCGCCCAATCCGCGTCAAGGTTAAGCTTGGCGATGCGGCTTGCAGTGAGCAGGCCATCATCCTCTGCCGTGGGCTTGTCCGGCAGGCTGAGCACCAGTGCGGGTTCACTCAAGCCGCTGACCTCGCCGGCAACCAGGCCGTGGGTTGCAAAATCGATCACCCGATACTGCTCAAGCGGCAAGGTCTTTACCGTCGTGACCGTGGCGGCCCGGCCGAGTTTTACATCATCGTCAGACGCGCCGAGATCGTGCGCCACCGCACGCAGCTCATCGGCGGTATCGGGCAACGCGGGCAGCCCGGTGCGCAACCGATCGATATCGACCTGCGTGCCCTTATAATAGGTCTGATAGGCCTGCACGCTGCGCGCCGCCCCTCGCTTGTCCACGTTGCCGGAGCGCTGCAACTGCGGATCGCCGAATCCGATGAAGGGTTTGATCGCGCGTGAAGCCTTGGCGAAGCTGCGCAGGGCGCGCAGGCTCGCCACTGACGGTAGCACGGTGATTGCCTTGTCATTGAGCAGCCACGCCGCCTGGCGATAGCGATCATCCGGCGCGGCCGCCGGATCAGGCTTCCGGGTAACAAGGACATGAAACGGCAAGCTCGTCAGCGCGCCGGTGGGCACAACCAGCAGCTTCGGTTTGCCAGCGATCATGCTCTCAACCGGACCCATGATGGCCGAATAGAGCTCGAATGACGCCTCGAGATCGAACGGTTTCGGTGTGGCATCCGGCGCGGGATCGAACAGGCCGAGGCGCAGTTTGCTGACGCGATCGCCGATCGCCTTGTCGCCGAGCGGAATTTGCCGCCACACGTTGCCCTCGCGGGTGACGGCGAACACATAGCTTTTGTCACCCAGGCTGATGAACGAGACCAGCGCCTCGTCAGGCCTGAGCAAAGCCTGCGTCTGCGCGACCGACAGCGGCGCCGGGCTGGATAACTCGGCATAGGCGGGGAATTCGCGTGCGATCTGCGCCGACGTTTCATTGAACGATTGCCGCGCACGAGCGCTTTCCGCATGCAGACTCGCGATCAAGGCGTCGTTCCGCTTGCCGTCGGGGGCGCCAAGTTCGGTCGCGATGCGCTTGTCGAGATTGTCGAGCGCGGCCTTGAGGTCCTGCTGCCGGCGCACGACGGACGCCATCGCGTCGTTACCGGCGCCGAACCGGGCGGCCATCTGCGCCAGCGCCGCTCCGGCCTGCGTCTCATGGGCCCGCTGCGCGGCTTCGAAGGCTTCGTTGCTGGCGGTGCCGTCCGGCCGCCCATCCGCGACATGCCAGACCGCTTCCATCAAATCGGTGTCGAGTTCGGTGAAGCGCTTGAATTGCTCATTGTTGTTGCCGACGGCCTGCTGCCCGTTCATGGCGGCCGACGCGCGCCGCAGCATCGCCAGCGCATCCGGCCACTTGCCGTCATGGCTATCGACAGCGGCGAGATTGATCATGGTTGCGATGGTATCGTGATGGCCTGATCCGAGTTTGGCCTGCGCGATCGTCAAGGCGCGCTCGAACCGTTTTCGCGCATCGGAATAGTTCCCGGTCTTGATGTCGAGAAAGCCGATGCTGCGAAGGTCGTTGACGATCTCCGGATGCTCCGGCCCCAGCACGCGCTCGTCGATTTGCAGCGCGCGGTCGAAATCCTGCGCGGCCTCTTCGAAACGCCCGTCATCCTGCAACACCCGACCGGTGGCGCCAAGCGCAAGCGCGGTGGGGCCGCTGTTCTCGCCGAATTTGCGCTCCATGATGCCCAGCGCGCGCTGGTAGAGCGGAAGCGCCTCGTCTTTCCGTCCCATGTCCCGATAGCTGTTGGCAAGATTGGTCAGGCTGCGGGCGACATCCGGGCTATCGGGACCGAAGGCCCTTTCATAGATCGCAAGGACGCGCTGCTGCAGGCCCGCCGCTTCCAGGGCGCGGCCCTGATCGGCATAGACATTGGCGAGGTTGTTCAGGCCAATGGCGGTGGTCGGATGATTCGACCCGAACAGCTTTTCGTAAGTCGCCAGCGTTCGCTTGTAGAGGTCCTCGGCCTCGGCGAAACGCGACTCATTTTCCAGAACGGTGGCGAGGTTGCCCATCGCCGCCGCGACATTGGGGTGGTCTTCGCCGCGCGTGGCACGTCCGGCGGCGATCGCACGACCGAACGCCGTCTCCGCATCGTGGAGGCGTCCAGCGTCCCTGTAGAGATTGCCAAGGTCGTTGAGGATCTTGGCGTAGTTCGGCGCCGTCTGGACACCCGGGCCGTAGGCTTGCTCGACCAGTTTCAGGCCTTGCTGCAACAGCCGCTCACCGTCGTCGAAACGGCCTTGCAGCCCGTAGAGATCGCCGAGGTCGTCCATCGCGGCCGCCAGATCGAAAGCGGTTGCATTCGGCCATTTTTGCAGGCCCGCAAGTGCGCGTTCGAAATAACGTTGAGCGTCCTTGTAGTTCTCCTGATCGCGCGCGAGATCACCCAGCGCCGCAAGCGCTCCGGTCAACCGCACATCATCCGGACCAAACGCCTGGGTTCCGATCGCCAGCGCGCGTTCAGCCACCACCGACGCCTCGGCACGGCGATCCAGCGACGCCAGCGACGCCGTCAGGATATTGGAGGTGCGCAGCGTCGATGCCGGATCGTTGTTGCGCAGCTTGATCGCCAGCGCCGCGTTCAGCTTTTCCACCGCCTCCTGATATCGTCCAAGATTTTGCAGGAACATGCCCTCATTATGCAGCACGCCCGCGTAATTCATATTGTCGGTGCCCTGCTGCCGGCGGACCAGGCCTTCGAGCTTTTGCGCCATCGCCAGCCCTTCCGCCGCGCGTCCTGTCTGCGCGGCCTGCTGGATTTGCGCATCAAGCGCGCCGATGGCGTTGCCGCGTTGAGCCGAAGCTGGCTGGTGGGCCAATAATGCGGGCACCAGGAAAAGGGTCGCGGCGAGCGCGCGAGCGCGGTTCATGCCCATTCGCCTCGAATTTTCGAATATCATTTCGAACATATCAATGTCCGCCGATCATCCGATCACGGATACGCCCATTTAAAGCAGAAGGTCAGTCCGGATTATTCATCGCTGTGATTTCAAAAAACGCCTGTCTTCCAAATCTACGCCAGAAATATGAGGCTCGTTCTATCCCTCTCCCTTTATCATCTTTTTGAGCGTCGCAATCTGCCGGAAGAAGTCTTTCTTGGGCTGAGCCGGGCTTCCCAGCACGGTCGCGCCTGCAGCCGTATCCGAAATGACGCCGGCCTGCGGTCCGATCACCGCACCTTCTCCAATTCGCAGATGCCCGGCCATCGCCGCCTGCCCGCCGACGCGGACGTGATCCTCGAGCACGGTCGAGCCTGAAATACCGACCTGCGCGACGATAACGCAACAGCGGCCGAGGGTCACATTGTGGCCGATCTGCACCAGATTATCGAGGCGCGAGCCGGCGCCGATCACCGTGTCCCGGGACGATCCCCGATCGATCGTGCTATTGGACCCAACCTCGACATCGTCTTCCAGAATGACCCGGCCGAGTTGGGGGACCGACAGAAATCCGTCCTTGGTGGAGGCGAATCCAAAGCCTTCCTGCCCGATCCGCGCGCCGGGATAAACGTAGACCCGGGCTCCCAGAATCGCGTAGCTCAAGCTGACATGCGAGCCAATCCGGCAGTCCCGGCCGACGATCACGCCGGTGCCGATGAACGCGCACGCTCCGACCCGGCAACCGGGGCCGATCTCGACCCCGGCCTCGATCACGGAAAGCGGTCCGATCTCCGCGGACGGATCAATCAGCGCACCCTCGGCCACAATCGCGGACCGGTGAATGCCCGGACAAACCGGCGGCGCGGGATAGAACAAGGCGGCAACCCGCGCCCAGCCGGCATAGGGTTCGGTGGTCAGGATTGCCGCCGTATTCCTTGGCACGCGCGCGGCCATGTCCGGATGCACGATCACCGCACCGGCCGACGTCTGATCGAGCGCCGATGAGTAACGCCGGTTGTCCAGAAAGCTCACCTCGTTCGGGCCAGCGGTCTGCAGCGGGGCCACGCCTTCGAGAAGCAATTCGAGTTCTTCGGCAATGCCGCCCGCCGTACCGGCAACAAGCGCAAGTGGATAAGGTCCGCTTCTGCGGAAAAACCTCGCATTGCCGGTAGTTGCCTCGACCATTTCCCGCTCTCCGCCAGCCAACCGAATCAACCAGCGTTGCCTTGATAACGGCGCTGAAGCCGGGAAACTCCAAGATACCCTAGGATACTTTCACGGTCGAAGAAAGGCATCTAAAGTCAACTGCGAACGGGGCTCGCAACCGGTGGACAAGGGACCCAGCATCATCGATCCGACGATTAGCTGTCCAGGCACTGGCCAACGAACGCAGCCCGATCCCGGCGCAATACCTTGGCTTCATCGGCCTTTTTGGCGCTTTCGGACAGCTTGATGTGTTCGGCACGCTGCTGTTCGGCAACCTCGCGAAATTCGAGTGCGACACGGTTCGGATCAACAAGCTTTCCGGCAAGTCTGGCACCAGACCGCAGAGCAACAATCAGCAACACACCGGCTCGCGTCCGGCTGCACCGGCGGAACCTCGGCTACGTCCCGGCGGAGGAAATCGCCAATCCCAAGGACATCGTGTTCAAGGGGCCGTTCATGGGTCGGGGCATGGCCGACTTCACCAGGCCTTCATTCAAGGCAGCGCCGACGCGATCAAGCCGAGAGGCAGCAAGCAAACGGCGCGCACAAGCCTTGAGACCTGCGCGCGCAAGCTTCCATGATTGCGCGCGCAGAACTGCCGATCAGAACGACAGGCTATCCTTCATCAGCACCCAGCGGCCCTTCTGGATCTGCTGAACCTGCGTTACGGTGTTGGCGAGGTGGTCGGTCTTGGAGAACTTGGTCGGCGGAGAGTTGAAGATATCCAGGAACTTGTCGCCTGACTCCAGTTCGTCGAGCATCTTCTGACCGGTCAGATCCTTGCCCGCCTTGGTCGCGTAGTACGCAAACGTCATGATCGCATTGTAGCCGATGATGGCCTGGGTGTTGGCGTCGGTGCCAAACTCCTTCTTGTAGTTGGCGAGCCATTCCTTGACCTTTCCCTTGGCCGTATCCTCGTAAGGGATTTCGAAGCCCGAGGCGGCGTAGAGGCCTTCCACGGCGTCCTTGCCGAGCAGCGGCACTTCAAGCACGTTGGTCGGCGTGGCGCCGAGGAAGGTCACGTCCCATCCGAGCTTCCTCGCCTCACCCATCGCGCCGATGGTTTCGCGGATGACGGTGCCGAGCATGACCAGATCGCAGCCGTCGGATTTCATCTTGGCGACCTGCGCGCTGAAATCGGACGCGCCGCGCTTGTAGCTGGTGATGGAAGCCGGCGTTACCTTCATCGCCGCAAGCTGCTCCGTGAAACCCTGCAGCACGCTTCTGCCGTACTCGTCGTCCTGATGCATCAGGCAGGGTTTCTTGAAATTCTTCGCTTCCATCATGTATTTGAGCGCGGCGCGGGTGCTCTCGACATAGGGCAGCAGGTTGTTGAACTTCAGCCGTTCCTGCGGCTTCGCCGGGTCGAACTTGAAGGTGAATTCGGCCGCGGTCAGCGGAAACAGCTGCAACACACCCGCATCGAACAGAATGTCCTGCGCGGCAAGCACGGTCGGCGACCCCATCGGGCCGACCATGGCGAATATCTTGTCGCTCTCGATCATCTTCTGCGATGCCAACACCGCCTTCTTTGGATCGTAACCGTTGTCCTCAAGGATCATCCGAAGCTTGCGGCCGTTGATGCCGCCGGCGGCGTTGATTTCCCCGACCGCCATTTTCATGCCGTTGGAGACCGGCACGCCCCATACCTTGATCGGGCCGGACAGATCCTGATGGGTGCCGATCACGATCTCGGTCGGCGAGATACCTTCATTGGTGACCTTGGTCTGCGCAAAAGCCGGCAGATGGGTCAGCGCCAGGGCGCCCACCGCGAGGCCCAGCGCCTTGAACAATTTCGACATGGCAGTCTCCTCTTGTTTGGCCCGTGTTGGGCGAAGGGTGGGGCCTTCGAATCCCTCGCCGTTTTCCGCCAGCCGCATCGGCTCACGCCACCGCGCGGTCGCCATACATGGCCTCGATCTCGATCGCGTAACGCTTGTTCACGAAATTCCGCTTCAGCTTCATGGTCGGCGTCAGCTCCTCGTCCTCGGGCGTGAGCTGGCGTTCGATCAGGAAGAATCTCTTGACGGTTTCGACCCGCGCGAAATTGGCGTTCACCGCCTCGATCTCGCGCTGGATCAAGTCCTGGACCTCGACCGCCCGGCACAGGCTGGCATAATTGGTGAAGGGAATGTCGTGATCCTGGGCGAACTTCTCGACGTTCTCCTGATCGATCATCACCAGGCAGGTCAGATAAGGCCGCTTGTCGCCGATCACGACGGCGTCCGAAATGTAGGGCGAGAACTTGAGCTGGTTCTCGATTTCCGATGGCGTGATGTTCTTGCCGCCCGAGGTGATGATGATGTCCTTCATCCGGTCGGTGATCTTGACAAAGCCTTCATTGTCGATCGAGCCGACGTCGCCGGTGTGCAGCCACCCCCTGGCGTCGATGGTCTCCGCGGTTTTCTCGGGCTGATTGAGATACCCCATGAACAGGTAGTCGCCCTTGATCAGGATTTCGCCCTCGGGCGAGATCTTGACCTCGCCCCAGGGGGCGGCTTTTCCGACCGAGCCGAGCTTGATGCGATCCGACGGCATCAGGGTGGCGACGCCGCAATTCTCGGTCTGGCCATAGACCTCGCGCATGTCGATGCCGAGCGCGAGATACCAGCGGATCAGATCAGGCGCGATCGGCGCCGCCCCGGTGAAGGCTATCCGGCAGCGGTCGAGCCCGAGCATGCGCCTGATGTTGCGGAACACCAGCCAGTACGCGGCCCGGTTGGCGAGCCGCAAGACAAGCGAAGGCGTCTCGCCATCGAGCCTGCCATCGGTCATGCGATAGCCCACCGCCATCGCGCGGCGATACATCCAGTTCTGGAACGGGGTGGCATCCTTCAGCGCGATGGTCACGCCGGAATAGAACTTCTCCCAGATCCGCGGCACCGCGAGAAACGCCGTCGGCTGCACCTCGCGGAGATTGTCAGGCACCGTTTCCGGGCTTTCGGCGAAATTCATCACCGAGCCCAGCGCCAGTGACGTGTAGTAGCCGCCGACCCGTTCGGCGACGTGGCAGAGCGGCAGGAACACCAGGCGCTCTTCACGATCGGTGGAGGGAAACAGGTCGTTGGCGTGGCGCATCTGATGCGTGACGCCGCGATTGGAATGCATCGCGCCTTTGGGCGGACCGGTGGTGCCCGAGGTGTAAACCAGGATGGCGAGATCGCCGGCGCCGCGGCTCGCGACCATTTCATCCCACAGCGCCGCGCGGCCGTCGATGTGGTTGCGTCCCGTCGCCATGAATTCGGCGAGCGACATCACCATCGGATCGATAAAGCCGCTCAGGCCTTCCATGTCGAACACGACGATCGTCTGCAAGCTGGGACAGCGCGCGCGGCACGACAGCACCTTGTCGAGCTGCTCCTCGTCCTCGGCGAAGATCACCCGGGTGCGGGAATCGTTGACAAGATATTCCACCTGGGCGGCCGAATCGGTCGGATAGATACCCGACGAAATGCCGCCGGCGCACAGGATGCCCATATCGGCGAACACCCATTCCGGCACCGCGTTGGCCATGATCGAGGCGACGTCTCCGGGCCGGAAACCGATAGCGTGCAGTCCGTAGGCGATCTCTTTCGATATCTGCAGCCACTGCCGCCAGCTGGTCGGCTGCCAGATGCCGAACTTCTTCTCGCGGATCGCCGGCTCGTCGCCGCGGGTTTCCGCCGCCAGCAGAAAACTCTTCGCAATCGTGTCCGCCACAGTCAGCACTGCGGGTCTCGCCATTGCACGTTCCCTCCGCCTCCCGGCTCCGCTCCGGATGCCGGCTCCGCTTCGGACGCCGGCCTTGAGCGCCGGTCTTGTTCCCGAGACGGAACCTGTAATTTAACCACAAGTCCTTCTTAACGCCACGTTTTCTTCTTCTTCCAGCGCCGTTCGCCGCGCGCACCGGCTTCCTTGGCGCCGAGGTAGAATTCCTGAATGTCTTTGGAACGCATCAGCCGCTCGCAACTGTCGTTCATGACGATCCGGCCGATTTCCAACACATAGCCATAATGCGCCGTCTCGAGCGCGACCTTGGCGTTTTGCTCGACCAGCAGGATCGACATGCCCTGCTCTTCGTTGACGCGGCGGATGATGGTGAAAATCTCCTTCACCAGCAGCGGCGACAGGCCGAGCGACGGCTCGTCGAGCAGCAAGAGCGTCGGCCGGTTCATCAATGCGCGCCCGATCGCCAGCATCTGCTGCTCGCCGCCCGAGAGCTGCCCGGCCGGCTGGTCGAGCCGCTCCCGCAGCCGCGGAAAATATCCGTAAACCCGCTCCAAGTCGTCGGCGACGCCGTCGCGATCCCGGCGTGGATAGGCGCCCATCATCAGGTTCTCGCGCACGCTCAGGAACGGAAACACCTCGCGCCCCTCGGGCACGTGGCTGAGACCGAGCCGCACGATCTTGTCGGCTTCGACGCGCTGGATCGGCTTGCCCAGAAACTCGATGGTGCCCTTCTGCGGATCGAGGATACCGGAAATCGTCTTCAGCACCGTGGTCTTGCCGGCGCCGTTGGCGCCGAGCAGGGTCACGATCCTGCCGCGCGGGACCTCGAGGCTGATGCCGCGAATGGCCATGATCGGCCCGTAATAGCTCTCGATATTGCTGAGCTTCAGGATGATGTCGGGAGTGTTCGTGTTCGGAGCGTTGATGGCGGGCGCGTTCATGGCATCATCCTCAGGCGCCGAGATAGGCAGCGACGACGTCGGGATGGATCTGGACTTCGGCCGGCGATCCGCTCGCCAGCACCTTGCCGTAGTTCAGCGCGATGACCCGGTCGGATACCCGGTTCACCAGCGTCATGTCGTGCTCGACCATCAGCACGGTGATGCCGAGCTCGGTCTTCATGTCGCGGATCCAGAACGACATGTCGTCGGTCTCCTCGACGTTCAGTCCGGACGACGGCTCGTCGAGCAGGATCAGCTTCGGCTCGGTGCACAGCGCGCGGGCAAGCTCGATCACCTTTCGCACGCCGTAAGGAAGGCCGGAGATCAGCTTGTCGCGGTAGGGCGCGAGATCGAGAAATTCGATGACCTGCTCGACGCGGCGGCGATGGACCTTCTCGGCGCTGCGCACGCCCGGCATGAACAGCAGTTCCTGCCACAGCCGTGTGGTGGAATGCCGGTGCCGGCCGACCAGAAGGTTGCTGAGCACGGTCGCATTCTCGAACAGTTCGATGTTCTGGAAGGTGCGGGCGATGCCGAGCTTGGCGATGTCGAATGCCGGCTGCTGGGTGATGTCCTGGTCCTCGAAATAGATCCGGCCCGAGGTTGGGCTGTAGATTCGCGAGATCAGGTTGAAGATCGAACTCTTGCCGGCTCCGTTGGGGCCGATGATCGAAAGTATCTCGCCCTTCTCGACCGCGAAATTGACGGCGTCGACCGCCTTGAGGCCGCCGAAATGCAGCGAGAGGTTTTCGGCGCGGAAATAGCTCACCGGTTCCGCTCCGATTTCACGTAGATCTTCTGCCGCTTGAAGGTCGCCCGCTTGTAGAGCGGGAACAGCTGGAAGAAGAGCTTGATCTTGAGCCAGCGTCCGTAAAGGCCAAGCGGCTCGAACTGGACGAACAGGACGATGATGATGCCGTAGATGGCGCCCTTCAGGCCGTTGGCGGAGGCGAATGCGGCGACATGGTCCTGGATATGCGCCGCCCGCTCGGCGCCGGCGCCGAGCGTCGCGGCGATGCCGGCGGCAAGGCCCGGGACATCGTCCTTGAGGAAGGTCAGAAACGGGTCGATCATGACAATGAAGATCGCCCCCAGCACCGCGCCGTGCAGGCTGAATGCGCCGCCGATCAGGATCACGATGATGAACTCGATCGAGAGCTGCAGCGTGAACATTTCCGGGCTGATGAAGGACAGCTTGTGGGCGAACAGGCAGCCGGCCAGTCCGGTGATGGCGGCGCTGATCGCAAACGACTTCACCTTGTAGAGCGAAACATTGATGCCCATGCTTCGCGCCGCCGTTTCGCTGTCGCGGATCGCGACGAAAGCGCGGCCGGTCGGCGAACGCAGCAGGTTGAGCGTGCCGACAATCGTCAGAATCAGCACGCCGAGACAGAGGAAGTAGAAAGCCGGGCTGTCGCGCGGTACCGCAGTGCCGAGGAGGTGAATGGTCTTGACGCGCATGCCCTCATTGCCGTGCGTCACGCTTTCCCACCGCGCCATGATTTCCTCGACAATCAGGGCAAAGGAAATCGTCGCGATCACGAGGTAAATGCCCTGCAGCCGCAGCGCCGGGAAACCGACCAGCGCGCCGATCACGCCGGTCAACAGCCCGGCGGCAATGAAATAAACCGGAAAAGGCACATTGAATTGCTGCAGGTAGGCGGCGGTATAGGCGCCGATCGCGAGAAAGGCGGCGTGACCCAACGACGCCTGCCCGGTAAAGCCGGTCAGGATCATCAGCCCGACGCCGACGGTGGCGTAGATGCACACGAAGACCAGCTGGCTGACGATGTAGCTCGACAGGACGAACGGCGCGACCACCAGAAGCGCGAGCAGCACGCCATAGGAGACGACATAGCCGCTGTGCGGAAACAGCCTGATGTCATCTTCATAATCGGTCTTGAACATGAACCGCATGGCCGCTTCCTAGACTTTCTTGCGCTGGTGAAGGCCGAACAGCCCTTCCGGCTTGAGCAGCAGCACCAGGAGAAGAACGACGTAGGGCGCGACGTCCTTCCATCCCTCCGGCAAATAGAAGCCAGCCATGCTCTCGATCACGCCGATCAGCACGCCGCCCACCACCGCCCCGGGGATCGAGCCGAAGCCGCCGAGCACGGCCGCCGGAAACGCCTTCAGTCCCAGCACCAGGCCGACATTGGAATGAATGAAGGTGATCGGGGCGAGCAGCACGCCGGCGCAGGTCGCCACCGCGGCGCTGATCGCCCATACGATCGACACCACGCGCTTGACCGGAATGCCCATATAATAGGCCGCCAGCATGTTCTCCGAACTCGCCCGCATCGCGGTGCCGAGCATCGTCCGGTTGAAGAACAGATACAGCAGGGCGCAAAGGATGATGGTGGCCGCAATGACGGAAAGTTTGTCATAGGCCAGCACCAGAGTACCGATCCTGACGACGCCCTGGCTGAATGGCGTCTCGATCTTGAAGTCGTCGGTGCCCCAGATCATGCCGACGACCGAACGCAGAAAATATCCGAGCCCGATCGTCGCCATGATGATGGAGAATTGCGGATAGCCGAGGATCGGACGCACCACCAGGCGCTCCGCCAGCATCCCGAACAGCGCCATGGCCACGACCGCGGCGGCGAAACCGATCCAGTAATTGAAGCCGAGAATGCCGATGAAAGTGTAGGCGAAGAACCCACCCAGCATCATCAGGTCGCCTTGCGCGAAATTCACGACCTCGGTGGCCTTGTAGACCAGGACAAAGCCAAGCGCGATCAGCCCGTAGACACAGCCGAGCGCAATACCACTCACCAACTGCTGAACGAAGTCCAGCATTGCCGACATCCCTCCCCCGATGCTTCCAGCAATTCTATCGACCGCCTTGCCGCATCCCGCCGCCTTGCATTTCAGCATCCGAAGACGCTGAAAACCTTCACATGGCGTTGATGCCTATACAGCCCAAAGCCCCGATCCCTGTCAACAAAGCGCTGGTTGCCGACGCGCATTTGGGTTGCCGACGGTGCCAAAACTTTAGGCTAACCGCGCATCGGCGGGATTTGCCGCCGCCGATTCATCCCGCCGAAATATCTTGGGTCCATGGTTCGCAAGCCGAATGAAACCGGATTGCCCCGACGTCATGAATCCAGCTGAATCCGCGTTGCAGGTACGAGGGTTAACGAAGCGTTTTGACCGTCTCGCGGTCGACGCGCTCGATCTTACCGTTCGCCGTGGCGAGTTCTATGCGCTGCTCGGGCCCAACGGCGCCGGCAAGACCACGACGCTGCGCATGGTGGCCGGCCTGCTGCGGCCCGATGCCGGCTCGGTATCGGTGCTCGGCATCGATGCCCTCGGCGATCCGGTCGCCGCCAAGCAGATCACGGCGTGGGTATCGGACGAGCCGATGATCTACGACAAGCTGACGCCGCTGGAATATCTCGAATTCGTCGCCGGGCTGTGGGGCATCGACCCCAGGGTTTCGCAAGCCGCCGCCCACAGCCTATTGGTCTCGCTCGGCCTCGAGCCGCATCTGCATGAGCGCTGCGAGGGATTTTCCAAGGGCATGCGCCAGAAGGTGGCGCTCGCCGGCGCGTTGGTGCACGACCCGCGCCTGATCATCCTCGATGAGCCGCTCACCGGCCTCGACGCGGTCTCCGCACGTCACGTCAAGGGATTGCTGCAGGAGCGCGTGCAGTCCGGCTGCACCGTGATCATGACCACACATATTCTGGAAGTGGCCGAGCGCATGGCCGACCGCATCGGCGTTATCGCCGCGGGACGGCTGATCGCCGAAGGCACGCTTGCCGAACTGCGCCAGCAGAACGGACACAACGACACCAGCCTCGAGGACATGTTCATCGCACTGGTCGATGTCGAGGCCGCTGCATGAGTTCAGCCACGGCCCTGAGCTGGTTTGCCCGGCACGAAATCCGGCTGGCCTGGCGCGAATGGCTGGCGATGATGACGGCCGGGCGACGGTTGCGAAAGCGCAGTGCGATCGTCGGCCTGATTGTTTTTGCGGCGATGATGCACCTGCCGGCCTATGCCGTGGTCGGCAGGTTTGCGAACCTTGCGGCACCGCTCGACAAATCCGCCCTGATCGTCATCACCGCGACGATATTCCTGGCATGGGCGCTGATGCTGTCGCAGGCGATCGAATCGGTGACGCGGGTGTTTTACGCCCGCGCCGATCTCGATCTGATCATGTCCTCGCCGGCGGCACTGGCCAATGTATTTTCGGTTCGCATCGCGGCGATCGCGCTGACCGTCACGGCGATGGCGCTGGTGTTGTCGACGCCTTTCGTCGATGTTCTCGTCATCGGCGGCGGCATCCGATGGTTCGCCGCCTACGGCGTTGTCGTCGCCATCGGCCTGTCCGCCGCAGCGGTTGCCATCGCCATGGCGATCACGCTGTTCCGCCTGATCGGCCCGAGCCGGACCCGCCTGGTCTCGCAAATACTGGCTGCGATCATCGGCGCCGGCTTCGTGATCGCGCTGCAGATCGCCGCCATCATGTCCTATGGCACGCTGTCGCGGTTCGCGGTTCTGACATCCGACGCCGCGGCGGCCCATGCACCTGGACTCGAAAGCATGGTCTGGTGGCCCGCGCGCGCGGCGCTCGGCGACGGCGAAGCGTTGCTGCTTCTGCTGTCCGGCGGACTCGTGCTGCTGGGCGCCGTGATGGCGATCTTTTCACCACGATTTGCCGACACCGCCGTCAGCGTCACGGCGAATGCCGCGCCGGCCCATCGCGGCCACCGCGCCAGGACGTTTCGCGCCGGTTCGCGGCAACAGGCGCTGAGGTGGAAGGAATTCCTGCTGCTGCGGCGCGATCCGTGGCTGGTGTCGCAGACCTTGATGCAACTGCTTTATCTGGTGCCGCCGGCGCTGATGCTGTGGCGAAGTTTTGCCGGCAGTTCCACCGCCATCGTACTGATCACCCCGGTCGTGGTGATGGCGGCGGGCCAGCTTGCCGGTGGCCTGGCATGGCTGACCATCTCGGGCGAAGACGCCGCCGATCTGGTGACGACCGCGCCGCTGCCGTCCTCGCGAGTGACCCGCGCCAAGATCGAGGTGGTGCTGATCGCGATCGGCGTCCTGTTCGCGCCGTTGATCGTCGCGCTGGCATTTGCCTCACTGCCGCAGGCGGCCATCACCGCGCTCGGCGTCGCGACCGCAGCGGCGTCGGCCACCGCGATACAGCTTTGGTTTCGGGTGCAAGCCAAACGCAGCCAGTTCCGTCGCCGCCAGACCTCGTCGCGGCTGGCGACGTTTGCGGAAGCCTTTTCCTCGATCGGATGGGCCGGGACCGCTGCGCTGGCACTGACGATCCCGACCGCCGCCCTCATCAGCGGCCTGATGACCGCCGGCATTCTCGCGGGAACCTGGAAGATCAGCCCGCGGCGAACGTGAGCAGCGGCGGACGGTCTCCGGAGCGTCGTTTTCGTCACCTTGATTGTAAGGTAATTTTACCTTACATCCCAACGGAGCAATGAAGCCCGCCGATGAGCACGCTTACCGTGACTGCCAAGGGACAAGTCACCTTGCGCAAGGATCTCCTGAAGCATCTGGGCGTCAATCCGGGCGAGAAAATCACCGTGGACAAGCTTCCTGACGGCCGTATCGAGGTAAGAGCTGCACGACCTGCCGGCAAGATTTCCGATGCTTTCGGTTTTCTGAAGAGAAAGGATGGCCCGTCCTTATCGATTGAGAAAATGAAAAGACGCCGCCCGGGGCTGGGCCCGCAAACGATGAGGATCACGGCGGATACCAATGTATTGGTTCGGGCGGTTACCGAAGATCACGCGCACCAAAGCAAAGCCGCGCAAACAGCACTAAAGGCCGCAGAACTGATTGCAATTCCGATACCTTCGCTCTGCGAATTGGTCTGGGTGCTATCGCAAGGTTACAAGGTCCCGCCGCGCGATATCGCGGAAGCGATCCGGCGCCTGATGAATGGCGCGAATGTCGCGGTAAACCGGCCTGCCGCAGAAGCCGGATTGGCTCTGCTGGAAGCGGGCGGCGATTTTGCCGACGGCGTTATTGCCTTTGAGGGGAATTGGCTCGGCGCGGATACTTTTGTTTCCTTCGACAAAAGGGCCGTGAAACTAATGGAAGCGCAAGGCGGGTCGGCAGGACTGCTGGCGTAACAACTTAACGCTCCCCTCGACACGCTGCGCCGGTAAATTACCGTCGATACAGCGCCGATCAATCGCAGGCTCCATCGGAGCCAGGAGCGAGGTGACGCCGGCTGCCAATCTGGTCAGACGTCGAAACTCTTCCGGAGAGATCTCGTGGCGTCCATGCGGCAACGGGGGTTTTTCTGGACCGGCGCGCCCACCGAACTGTACCCACCTACGGGTTGGCCTCGGGAGCATCGGTCAGGAAGCTGTCGATTCGGACTTCAGGCGGAAACGAGAGATGTAATGCAGGCCAAAAACGGCGACCAGGAAGGTGAACCAGATCGGATCAGCGCGATCCAGCAGAAAGCTTTCCATCGACGACAGGTAGATGCCGAACAGCCAGAGCCGCATAAATAATTTTGCCAGCGGTCCGGCGTTGCCGGATCGAGCCGCTACGCTAAAGTCTTTCAACGGCGAATATACAAAAATGAAGATGATCAACGCCAGGCCGGGATAGCCCATGGTCAGGGCGGTATCGAGATAACCGTTATGGCTGTGCGACGCGGTGGCAGCCCATTCATATTGGTCGTTTTTAACGAGCTTCTCGATCGAGTCGGTTCCCCAGAATGCGGCAAAGCCGTAGCCCAGGAAGGGACGAAGACCGAGCGATGAAATCGCAAACTCCCAGATATCGGTGCGACCGGTAAAAGTCGTGTCGATGGGCAACAGCTTCACGACTTCTGCAAGCCGGTCGTCGAAAACGGAGCCGACCGTGAGCGCGTTCAGAGTGAGTAGCGGAAGGAAACAGACAATCGCACGAAGCCATAGACTTTTCAGCGCATAGACGAGGCTACTGAGCACGAGCGTGAGTACGAACAGACCCATCGCGCTCTTTCCGCCGGAAAACACCAGAAAGACCGACGAAAGCCCTGCAATCGCGATCCCTGAAATCAGGGATTTCCTGCTCGTAAGATATAATCCCACGAAGATCAGCATGGCCATGATGGGAGCCGCGACGTTCTTGTGCCCGAACGAGCCCCTCCAGTCGCCGGCAAGATGTTCCTCGAACATATCGCCGGCCGTATGCATCGAGTACTTCGGCGCCAGCAGAACGCCGAGGTAGCACAGCGCCAGCAGTATCAGCGCGGCGGTAGCCAGCCACAGGTCCAATTCGGCCTGGGAGTGGGGTAGCAGCAGCAGGGATGCGGCCAATGCAACGACGCAGGCCGTCAGAATGAGGCGCTGAAAGGATAAGCCAACATCGTGGGAGAACAAGGTATTGATGCCAATCCAGCAACACAGCAGCACGAACGCCGGTGTCATCAGACTGTGGAAGGCCTTCAAATTCTGCGAAGCCGTCAACGCCACGGCGACGACTGAAAGCATCCCGAGCGTGATATAGGTGGAGGCGAACTTCCCGCTCTCCACATCGGTAAAATCGGTCGCGGTCAGGTCAGGAAAGGGCCGAAGCGACACCCAGATCGCTAAAACCGTGGCGAGAAAGATCACGCAACGTGCGATCTGCAACACCTCCAGTCGCCCAAGGACGCTGGCGATGAGCGAGAATTGCCCACCAACAGCCTGGTCATGTCGGTCAGTGGTAGCCATCACCCCAAAATCCTTGCCGGACCAAGTCGCAACAAGCGAATGCACGGGCGTCGAGCGAAGCGGCTTTGGTTGCGTCTGCCTTCATCCACATCGAAGATACTGACTTGAGGGTGGCATCGCTTGTATCACTGTCGCCCATCTCGGGTTAACACGTTGTTAACGATAGCGCGGAGCTTCAACGAGGTTTGACACAGCGGGATTCAAGCGGTTTCAACGAACGTAAAAGCAGGGAGTGACGAGCCATGGCCACCAGCAATACCACCGCGTCAAGGAGCAGGCTCTTTGACGAACCGCGCGAGGACTGGCTGGCGCTGCGCCAGGAGGATATCATCGATCCCGAGCGCCCGATCGTCGATGCCCATCATCACCTGTGGGATCGCGGCGGCCAGCGCTACATGATCGAGGAGATCACCGGCGACATCGCATCCGGCCACAACATCGTGGCGACCGTTTATGTCGATTGCCGCTCGATGTATCGCGCCGGCGGACCCGAAGCGTTCCGGCCGGTTGGCGAAGTTGAATTTGCCAATGGCGTCGCGGCGATGAGCGCGAGCGGCGGTTACGGCAGCGCGGCGCTGTGCGCCGGCATCGTCGGCCACGCCAATCTTTTGCTGGGCGAAGCCGCCCGCGCGGTTCTCGAAGCGGAAATAGCCGCCGGCAACGGCCGCTTCCGCGGCATCCGGCATGCATCGGCGTGGGATGCGGATGCCAGCATCGGCGGCACTTACGCCACCCGCCCGAAAGGCCTGTTGCTCGACCCGACCTTTCGCAAGGGATTTGCCTGCCTCGCGCCACTGGGCCTGAGTTTCGATGCGTGGCTGTTTCACCCGCAGATCGGCGAACTCACCGATCTGGCCCGCACCTTTCCCGACACGCGAATCGTGCTCGACCATTGCGGCGGGCCGATCGGCGTCGGCAGCTACGCTGGCCGGCGCCAGGAGATTTTCCCGGTCTGGCAAGCGTCGATCCGGGAAATCGCAAGATGCCCCAATGTCGTGGTGAAACTCGGCGGACTGGCGATGCGGCTACTGGGCTATGATTTTCACCAACGTCCGATACCGCCATCGTCGGAAGACGCAGCCGCGGCGTGGCGTCCCTATATCGAGAGCTGCATCGAGGCGTTCGGCCCCGAACGCTGCATGTTCGAAAGCAACTTTCCGCCGGACAAGGGCCAATGCAGCTATCAGGTGATCTTCAACGCGTTCAAGCGCATCGCCGCGCCCTACAGCGAGACTGAGAAGACCGCGTTGTTCCAAAAGACGGCGACGGATTTCTATCGGCTTGGGCCGGATTGATTTCGGCGTTGATTCCGGAACGCTTTCTCATGAAGCAGCGCTGCTGCCTGTCCTTTGATGCCGCTCTCAGGAAGAGCCCATCAGGCTCGCGGCCTGACGTCCGCCACTCGGCGTCAGGATTTTCTTGATCTTCAGGAACACCCGCAAAGCAAGGCCGAGCCATACCGGCTGGGTCTTGCGGCAGAACGCCAGCTTTCGCACGCGACCCTCGACATGCCATCGGGCGTGGGCGCCGTCCTTGAAGAAGATGGTGTCGCCGGGACCGTAGCGGGTCGGAGGCATCGTGTCGCTTTCAAGCACGATCGAACCCTCAAGGATCAATATCGTCTCGTCGAAATCGTAATACCAGTTGAATTTGCCTTCGCTGCATTCCCAGATCATGGTCGACGCCAGACCGTCGGCGCTTTTGGACAGAACGGACCATTGCGCGTCCGGTTTGCCCTCGATGATCCAGGAGGGCTCGATCGGTCGCGGGGTCAGGGTCACGGCGAGCTTGCCAGTTTCAATGAGCGCGCGAGACATCACGAACCTCAAACAGATGAAATCAAAATCGACTTGCAATTCAACAAGATGCAGCCAAGGGCAGTTTATCGGCGGCGGTTTAAGCCTTCCTTACAGCGATTGCTTAAATAAGCGCAAAAGGGAGCGGCGAAAACGCAGCGGATCACGGTCGAACCGCCAAGGCTTTGATCTTCTAGTCCGAACTCGTCGGCATGATTGCCGACAAAATCCTGGCGTGAAGGGATTCCATCAGCTGGTGCCGTTTATTGGACGGAGTACGGGGATTGACTTCGACCAGATCGATCAGGCCAAACAGGCGAGCGATTTCGCAGCCCGCATCGGTTCCGGCCATCTGATGAATTACGTAACCTTTGTCGATCGTCCAGTGCGAGATCTTGCCGCTGCGAGTGACCGAGACGTTTTCCACCTTCCGCCTGACAGGATCGATGCCATAGAATTCCTGGACCAGTTCATCATAGACATCGCTGCTCTCCTGGGGCATCGGTTTCCTCTGTCAAACGGGATTAATTGATCGCGGAAACCGAAGCGCCATCCTTGTCCTTCACCGACGTTCGCCGGCCGAAGAATGCAACACGGCTGGCTTCGGTCGATTTGGCGGTGGCACGGATCCGCAGGAGGTCCTTGCGCGATACCAGGCCGACCAATCGCTGCGTGTCGCGCTCGACGATCGGGACGCGACCGACATCGGCCAGCACCATGCGGTCTGCGAGATGGGAGACGGGCTCGTCGGGATGGCCGACGTTGAGCGAACGATCCGAAATCCGGTCGAACAGGGTTTCCCCGTCATGCGGGCTTTCCGCGCGCCACCGCAACACGTCGGCTCGTGCGACCATGCCGGCGACCTGACCGCCGGCGTCGATCAGCGGATAGGACTTGTGCCGCCGCGCCGCGCTCGAAAAGAACGCGACGGCCTCGTCGATCGGCATGTCGGCCGGCAGGGTATCGACCTCCCGCACCATCACTTCGCTCACGCGCATCAGTTCGAACGGGTCGATGCTGTATTCCCGGACGACGTGCTGGCCGCGCCGCGCAATCTTTTCGGTGAGGATCGAGCGTTTAAGCAAGAGCACCGTCAAGGAATAGGCAGCGCTGGTTGCGACCAACAGCGGGCCGAGCACCGCAAAATCGCCGGTCAATTCGACGGCGAACAGGATGGCGGTCAACGGCGAGCGCATGGTGCCGCCCATCATCGCGGCCATTCCGATCAGCGCCCACGCGCCATGATCGCCCGGCAGCAACTGGCTTTCGAGCCAACCGGCGCAGCCCCCGAAGATCAGCAGTGGCGCCAGCACGCCACCGGAGGTTCCGGAGGCGAGCGCGATAATCCAGATCGCCGATTTCACCAGCAGGATCGCCACAACCGTCGACCAGATGATATGACCGGTGAGGAGATCGCTGATGATGTCGTATCCGACGCCGAGGGCGCGGGGCTCGACCAAGCCGCCGAGCCCGACCGCAAGACCGCCGATCGCGGGCCACCACATCCAGTGCAGCGGGATGCGGCCGAACAGATCTTCCATCTTGTACAGCAGGCCTGTCAGCAGACCGGACTGCAACCCTGCGACGACGCCGACCCCGACATAGGCGAAAAGTCCCCACCACGGCAGATCGAGATGCCCGGCAAAGGGGAACAGCGCACCGGTGCCGATCAGCAACGGCCGCAGCGCCGAGGAGATGACGCAGGCGCCGATCACCGGGATCAGGCTGCGGGGCTTCCATTCGAACAAAAGCAGTTCGACCGCGAGCAGGACGGCGGCGACGGGCGTGCCGAAGATGGCGGTCATGCCGGCGGCGGCGCCGGCGACCAGCAGGGTCTTGCGCTCCGCGGCGCTGAGACTGAAGCACTGCGCGAACAGCGAGCCGATGGCGCCGCCCGTCATGATGATCGGACCCTCGGCGCCGAACGGACCGCCGGTGCCGATCGAGATCGCCGACGACAACGGCTTTAGGATCGCGACCTTCGGCTGCATCCGGCTGCCGCCGATCAAGATGGCCTCGATCGCCTCCGGAATCCCGTGGCCGCGAATTTTCTCGGAGCCGAAACGGGCCATCAGCCCGATCGCCAGCCCGCCCAATGCCGGTATCGCCACCATCCATGCGTCAGGCTTGACGGCGGCTAGAGAAAGGCTCTGCGTGCTGAATGTACGCAACCATACCAGATTGGTGGTCAGCGCGATCGCGTGCAACAGCACCCAGGCCGAAACCGCGCCACCACCGCCCACCAGCACAGCCATTGCGACCAGCACGAGCACGCGCCGATCGGTCGTAAAGTCGCCGAGCCGTGGCAAGGAATTGACAGAAGCGGAACGGGCCATCGTGATCTTTCACCGGACATTGCGGGATGGGGGGTACCGCTCATGGGGAAGCACTGACGGCATGCCGTAATTATATCGTGATACGATATAAATCAACGGACGAAAATGATCAAAAAAGCGTCACTAACGGCGCTGTTGCGCTCCCCACCGATGCCCGAAAAGGATGACGTGACGCTTGCGTCCTTCAGGCGATCGCCGCGGATTTTTTCTCAGAGTCTGATTCGAAAGGCAGCCCTTGAAATTTGGCCTTACCGCGAAGCTCGTCATGCCCGGGCTTGTTGTCCCGGCCCTGACGAAAAGCTCTGAAGAAGGTTGCCATTCCATCGCGCTCTCACGTCGCGCGGTCACAAAATCCCGGTCGGATACTCCTGCTCGCAAAGAGCGCCTTGCATGGCCGCGCACCGCGCCACTTGACGACGCCGGTGTTCGGCCTGACTGTGCGCCGCATCGCGCCCCCTGTCTTTCGAGTTCGACATGCCCGCACCCAAGCCACCCGCGTTCGAGACCCTCAGCGTTCATGCGGGGCAGCATCCGGATCCTGTGACGGGTGCGCGTGCCGTTCCGATCTATCAGACCACCTCTTACGTGTTCCAGGATTCCGAACACGCCGCGGCGCTGTTCAACCTTGAACGCGCCGGGCATATCTACACCCGGATTTCGAACCCGACGACGGCGGTGCTGGAAGAGCGGCTTGCTGCGCTGGAGGGCGGCGTCGGCGCTGTCTGTACCGCGAGCGGAATGGCCGCGCTGCATCTGGCGATCGCGACGCTGCTCAATGCCGGCGACCACCTCGTCGCCTCCTCTTCGCTTTACGGCGGCACCATCAACCTGCTGACCCATACGCTGCCGCGCTTCGGCATCACCACCACCTTCGTCAAGCCCCGCGCGCTCGGTGAATTCCGCGCCGCGATCCGGCCCAATACCCGCCTGGTGATCGGCGAAACCATCGGCAATCCCGGTCTCGAAGTGCTGGATATTCCGCAAGTCGCTGCGATCGCGCATGACGCGAAAATTCCGCTGCTGATCGACAACACCTTCGCCACGCCGTTTCTCAGCCAGCCGATCGGATTCGGCGCCGATATCGTCATGAACTCCGCCACCAAATGGATCGGCGGCCACGGCATCGCCATCGGCGGCGTGATCGTCGATGGCGGCCGGTTCGGCTGGCACGCTTCCGGCAAATTTCCGGTGTTGACCGAACCTTATGCCGGCTATCACGGCATCGTCTTCGACGAGCAGTTCGGCAACGCGGCCTTCATCATGCGCGCGCGGACCGAAGGCCTGCGCGACTTCGGCGCCTGTCTCTCTCCGACCAATGCCTTTCAACTGCTGCAAGGCGTCGAGACCCTCGGCATTCGCATGGAGCGCCACATGGCGAATACCCATGCGGTGCTCGAATTCCTCGCCGCGAACAAGGCCGTCGAATGGGTCCTGCATCCCTCGCTGGAAACTCACCCCGACTATCAGCTTGCGAGGCGATTGCTGCCGCGCGGCGCGGGTTCCATTGTCAGCTTCGGAATCAAGGGCGGCCGGCCGGCAGGAAAGAAGTTCATCGAAGCGCTGCGAATGATCAGTCATCTGGCCAACGTCGGCGATGCCAAGACGCTGGTCATTCATCCGGCCAGCACTACTCATCAGCAGATGGATGCCGCGCAACTGAAAGCCGCCGGTATCGGCGAGGAACTGGTGCGGCTGTCGGTCGGCATCGAATCCGCCACCGACATCGTCGATGATCTCGGCCAGGCGCTCCGCATTTCGCAGAAGGCTTGAATCATGCAGCTGTCCGTAAACGGCCTAGACGCCTTCGTCGCCACCGGCGGCCGGGAATTCGATGCAGCCGAACCGACCGTGGTGCTGCTGCACGGCGCCGGCTTCGATCACACCGCCTGGGCCTTGCACAGCCGCTGGCTCGCCCATCACGGCCACAGCGTGCTGGCTCCGGATTTACCCGGTCACGGACGCTCGTCCGGTGCGCCTATCCCGACCATTGCCGGAATGGCCGACTGGACCGCCGCGCTGCTCGACGCCGCCGGTGTCACCAAGGCATGGCTCGTCGGTCATTCCATGGGATCGCTGATTGCGATCGAGACCGCGGCACGACACCCGTCGAGGGTCTCCGCACTCAGCCTGATCGGAACCGCGGCCACCATGACCGTCGGACCCGATCTGCTCAAGGCGGCAGAGGCCAACGACATCTCGGCGATCGATATGGTTTCGATCTGGGGCCTCGGCTTTCAGGCCGAACTGGGCGGCAGCCTTGCGCCGGGATTGTGGATGCACAGCGGAGCGCAGCGGGTTCTCGGGCAATGCCGGCCCGGCGTGCTGTTCAACGATCTTTCCGCCTGCAACACCTATCAAGACGCGCTGGCCGCTGCCGCGCAGATCAATGTTCCGGCCACCCTCATTCTCGGCGAACGCGATCTGATGACACCCGCGAAGGCCGGCAAGGCGCTCGCCGCCGCACTGCCGAATTCGCGCACTGTCGTGCTGCGCGGCGCCGGTCACATGATGATGGCAGAGCGGCCCGACGAGTTGCTCGCAGCCCTGCAGGGATAATCAGGCCCAAGCCATCGCCGTTACTTCAGGCACCGCTTGGCCTGCTCGATTCGCGCCCAGCGCTCGGCCGCGCCCTCACCATAAAGCTTCACGGCCTCGCGCACGGCCCGACGGGGAACTCGGCCCCATGGCCGCGGCCTTCGGGAATGAACGCTCGAGGCCGCGCGCCTGGAGCGTTGTGATATCCGGAGACCGGGTATATCGTTTAGAAAAACTATAAAGGGATGGGAGGACACCATGTGCCGTCTATTCGCGCATCAACCGCAACGCGACTATGAATCGCAGACCCGGTCCTTGCGGATCGGAGGTCATTGCACCTCGATTCGTCTCGAATTGGCGTTTTGGGAAACGTTGGAGGAGATCGCGGCCAAGGAAGGCATGAGTCTCGCGAAGTTCCTGACACAGCTTCACAGCGAGGTTCTCGATCATCACGGCGAGGTCAACAATTTCGCATCGCTGCTGCGCTGTTCCTGCCTGATCTATCGGTCGAGGCCGCCGGTTGCGGCCGTGCCGGACTTTCGCGAAAGCAGCGCCCGGATTGTTCTGGACGCCGCCGAATAATTGTCCGCGCGAGCGGATTCGATAGTTGGTCAAATAGTTATGGCCAAAGGGCTCCGTCCGTTCAGCGGACGGAGCCTGCGCTTTTTCGATTTCCTTTTTAGATTTCCTTTTTAGATTTCCTTGCGCTGCATCGCCCCGGCAATGTGATCCGCCTGCCTGATGGCAAGTGCGACGATGGTCAGGGTCGGATTGCAGGCAGCCCCGCTGGTGAACTGGCTGCCATCCGAAACAAACAGGTTCTTGATATCGTGGGTCTGGCCGAACTTGTTGACGACGCCGTCCCTCGGCTTGGCGCTCATGCGGTTGGTGCCCATGTTGTGCGTGCTGGGATACGGCGTGGTCGGGTAGGTCACGGTCGCACCGACCGCCTCATAGACGGCGGAGCCCTGCTTGTAGGCATGATCGCGCATCGCGATATCGTTGGGGTGGTCGTCATAATGCACGCTCGCGACCGGCAGGCCGAACTTGTCCTTGGCTTTCGGATCGAGCGTAACCCGGTTGGTCTCCTGCGGCATGTCCTCGCCGACCAGCCACATGCCGGCCATGCGCGGATATCCCTCCATCGCCGCGGTGAACGGGCGACCCCAGGCGCCGGGATTGAGGAATGCGGCCATGAAGGGCAGACCAAGCGATAGGGTCTCCATCTCGTAGCCGCCCATGAAGCCGCGCGACGGATCGTGCCGCGCCTCGTCACGAATGATGCCGGCCATGGTCGTGCCGCGATACATGTGGACCGATTTGTCGAACACCGCATAGACGCTGCCGGTCATGTGCCGCATGTAGTTGCGGCCGACCTGTCCCGAGCTGTTGGCCAGGCCGTCGCTGAACATGCTGGAGGCGCTGTTGAGCAGCAGCCGCGGGCTTTCGATCGAGTTGCCGGCGACGGCGACGACACGCGCCTTCTGGCGTTGCGTCTTTCCCGCCTCGTCGGCGTAGACGACGCCGGTGACCTTGCCGGACGCGTCATGCTCGATCTTGAGCGCCATGCTGCTCGGACGAACTTCCAGATTGCCGGTCGCCTCGCCCTTCGGGATTTCGGTGTAGAGCGTCGACCACTTGGCGCCGGACTTGCAACCCTGGAAGCAGAAGCCGATCTGCTGGCAGGAGCCGCGACCGTCACGCGGCTCGCTGTTGATCGCCATCCGGCCGGTATGGACTTCCTTGTAGCCGAGCTTTCTGGCGCCGGCTTCCATCACCTTGAAATTGTTGTTGCCCGGCAATCCCGGAATATTGTTGGTGCGGGTGACGCCCATCTTGTCCTCGGCCTTGGCGTACCATGGCTCCATTTCAGCCAGCGTGATCGGCCAGTCGAGCAGGTTGGCGCCGGGCACATTGCCATAGGCGCTGTGGATCCTGAATTCGTGCTCGTCGAATCGCAGCGAGGCGCCGGCCCAATGCACCGTCGATCCGCCGACCGATTTGACGATCCACGCCGGCAGATTGGCGAAATCCTTGGCGACCCGCCAGCTGCCCGAGGTCGTGCGCATATCGGTCCACGCCAGCTGCGTGAAACTCTCCCACTCATTGTTGATGAAATCCTGCAGCTCGGTGCGCGGACCGGCCTCTAGGATCACGACCTTGACGCCCTTCTGGGCGAGTTCGTTGCCGAGCGTTCCGCCTCCGGCGCCGGAGCCCACGATTACAACAACACCATCGTCATTCAGATCGAATTTTGTCATGTGATGTCCTCCCAACCGATGTTCTGCCTGACGTCCTCAGACTTTCGGCAGCCAGTCGATGTCGTTGAAACCGCGCTTGATGTAGCCGCCGTGCTCGGCGGAGGAGCCCTCGTAGCCGAACTTCGGCCACAGCTCTTCCTGGTTGTAGAGCGAGACGACGAGATCCGAGCGAAGCTTCTTGAAGAAATCGGTTTGCTCGATGCCCTGCAGCAGCACGATCCGGTCGGCCTCCCACGGCACCTGGGCGTAGGCCGCGTTGTGCCGGTCCCGCGCGTCCTGATCGAGGCGGCGGACGCCGTCCTCCAGCAGGGTCTTGACCGCCGGATCTTTCGCGGCCTTGCCATCCCACGGCTTGATCGCGGTGATGTAGTAGCTGTCGACGAGGAAATCGTGCGGATAGATGTCGCGCGCGACCTTGACCAGGGTCTTCAGGGTCGATGGCGCCAGTGCGGTCGCATCGTCCGCCCACGCATCCTCGATGGTGAGCCCGGCGCTGGTGGCGACGGCCACCACAGGCGCCGCCGCGGCTGCGCCCTGCAGAAAGATCCGGCGGCTGTATTTGCTTCGACGATCAACCTCTCTCATGAGCTTCCTCCATTGAATCGTTGTGGTCGATTTGCGATTAGCCGAAGCGTCCACCCTTCTGAATCACTTCGATCTTGTAGCCGTCGGGGTCGGTGACAAAGAAAAACCGCGCCAGCGTCGCCCCGTCATGCCTGAAATCGCGCAGCGGTCCCGGCGACAGTTTTTCCTGTTCGAAGCGCGCGTGCTCGGCATCCAGATCGTCAACCACCACGGCCAGGTGGCCATAGCCGTCGCCTGGAACATAGGGCTGCTTGCGATCGAAATTGACCGTGAGTTCGAGTTCGAACGGCGAAGACGGATGGCGCAGGTAAATCAGGGCGAAATCCGGAAAGACAAGCCGGTCGGCGATTTGCAGCCCAAAGGCGCGCGCATAGAAATCGAGCGACTTCGCTTCATCGAGCACGCGGATCATCGAGTGAACCGGCTTTGCCATTCAGTTCAATTCCCTAAGATAGGCAATGATCGCTGCGCGCGTTTCCGCCTTGGGCTGCCGATAGGCCATGACGGCGGTGGGAATGACGGCCTGCGGATTGGTCAGCCACGCATCGAGCCTGCCTTCGTCCCAGACGAAATTGGCTTGCGCAAAACCTGCCGAATAGTGGAAGCCGTCGAGTGTTCCAGCCTGCCGGCCGATCACCTTGAACAGCGACGGCCCCTGCCGCTGCGGATCGGAAAGATTGTTGGTGTGGCAAGTGGCGCATTGCTGCTTGAAAAGCGCCGCGCCATCCGGCGGCTTCGCCGGCGGCGGAGAGATTTGTGCCGCCGCGAATTTGGCGACCAATATCGCACCGCAAATTCCCAGCCCGATTTCAGGTGCCGAACGCGATTTTCTCATCAACGTCTCCGTTGGTGCGAGCCAAGCTTTAGGCCATCGCAACCAGGCGGTGGTAGTAGCGGGCTGTTTCGCAGGGATTAAAAAGCAGCGGCAGGATCAGGGCGCGCCCATCCGATCCCCGAATGCTGCGTTGCACGTATCGGAAGCGACCGGCGTGCGGGGCAGGATAGACGCGGCAATGGAGACTGCGCACGGCGCGCAGCCGGCGTTGACGAGAAAGTGTAACGCCATGGCGTGGGCTTTTGGGCTAATTGGCAAACGCATGCGCCCGGTCACGGCATGCATTGTTGTCACATCGATTTGGGAGGATCCAATGATAACGCTTTCGCACCGACGTCTCGCGTCAACTCTTGGCCTGCTCCTGTTTCCGGTCGCGCTGGCCTGCTCGCCAGCCGCCTATGCGGACGGCACTCCGGCGCGCGTGCGTGGCTCCGTGGTCAGCCTCGACGGCTCAAAACTCGTCGTGCACGCCAAGGACGGCAAGAACGTCTCGGTCGACCTCGCCGACAAATTTACGGTGCTGGCCGTCGTGAAGTCGTCGATGGCGGATATCAAACAAGGCACGTTCATTGGCACCGCGACTGTCACGCAACCCAATTCGACCCTGCGATCCCAGGAAGTTGTTGTATTCCCGGAAAATCTGCGCGGCTTTGGCGAGGGCCATTACCCCTGGGACCTCGGTTCCAAGAGCATGATGACAAATGCGACGGTCGCCAATGCCGTCAAGGGCGTCGACGGTCAAACCGTGACGGTGACCTATAAAGGCGGCGAGAAGACAATCGACATTCCCGACAATGTGCCGGTTGTTGCGCTTGTTCCGGCCGACAAGGCCGACATTACGCCCGGCGCCATGGTGTTCGTGCCATCCGTCCGTCAATCGGACGGCTCCCTGACCAGCGGCGCCGTGCTATTCGGCAAGGACGGCGTGGTCCCGCCGATGTAGAGCCGGCGGCCCTGCTCGCGTGAGAACGCTTGCCGGACAAGCCTGCTCGGCCGCGAGAGCAGGATGCACTAGATTTCGACCTGGTCGGCCGGCTGATGCTTGCCGGGCGCTCCGCCGGCCAGGCTGGCGAAATCGATCTTTGCGATCTCGATGATCGCATTGGTGCGGCTGAAGACGTTCAATTTGCGCAGAATATCCGATACATGGACGTTAACCGTGGTCTCGCAGATCTTGAGTTCGTAGGCGATTTGCTTGTTCTGCAGACCCTTGCGCAACATGTCGAGCCCCCGCAATTGCTGGGGCGTGAGGTCGATTTGGGAATATAGCCGGATACGCCGAGCGCGAGAACGTTCTGGACGATCTTCACGTCTTCATATCCTGAAACGATCACCACCGGTGTTTTCGGAAAGGCTTTCCGAACCCGCATCACTCCGGATGCCCGGTGGTGCCGGGCATCGACAGATCAAGAAGGACCAGGTCCAGCAGACGGGTGGAGGAAAGCACCTCAATCGCCCCATCGATCGAAGTCGCCTGCAGAATCTCGGCTTCAGGATTCGCGAGGCAAACGGCACTCTCCAGCTCCTCGCGAAACAGCGGATGATCCTCGACAACCAGGAACCGGGTCACGTGTCGGTCGTCCTTGTGCTCTTCCCGATCATGCGCAGCGTCTTGGTCGCACCGCGTCACTCGATGTCCGCCGTTATCGCATTGGACCGATCGCAATATAGTTGGACGAACGAGTTGGCGGAAGCTCGAACCCGTACGTCGCGCTGGTCGCCAGGGAACTGGCGACGGGGTCCGGCACCGGCGGCGCCTTTTGCGCCCTACGACTTAGTAAGTCCTTGCATCATCGCAGCTATTGATGATCATAGCGAATGCGCCGACAACCAATGGCGGCAAATCCACGACAGGGAGGTCGCATGGGAGGCTATGCTGCGCAGCGCGCGCCGGAGCGGGTTCGACATGGAACCGATGCCGCCGCCTCGAACCTCGGCCGATCGGTCCTGGTCGACGGATGGCCGCGGGGCCCCGCGATTGGTCCAAACTGAGCAGTCAGGCATCCCGATGGATTCCGATAAAGCGGCCGGTCCGCCCGCACTTGACGTCGATCATGTCGGCCATCGTTATGGTCCCCAGATCGCCCTCGACGACGTCAGCCTGACCGTCATGCCGGCGTCGTTTACCGTGCTGCTGGGCCTGAACGGCGCCGGCAAGTCGACGCTGTTTTCGCTCATCACGCAACTCTATGCGATCCGCTCCGGCAGCATCCGCATTCTCGGCCATGACATCATGCGCGAGCCGGGCGCGGCATTGAGCCGGCTCGGCGTGGTGTTCCAGTCGCGCGCGCTCGATGCCGATATCTCCGTCCAGCAAAACCTGAAGTACCATGCCGCGCTGCACGGCATCGGCCGCAAGCAGGCGGATCTGGAGATCGCGCGTGTTCTGGATCTGGTGGCGATGACCGACCGGCGTCGCGATCGGGTCAACACGCTGTCGGGCGGCCAGATGCGGCGCGTCGAAATCGCAAGGGCGCTGTTGCATCGCCCAAAGCTTCTGCTGCTCGACGAGCCGACGGTGGGCCTCGATATCAAATCGCGTGCCGACATTCTCGGGCACGTTCGGCGGCTCCTGACCGCGGAGAGCATCGGCGTGCTCTGGGCAACGCACCTGATCGATGAAGTTGGAGACGACGACAACGTCGTGGTTCTGCACCAGGGCCGCGTGCTCGCAAAGGATACGGTCAGGAACGTGATTGCCGCCTCGGCGGCTTCAAACATGGCATCGGCATTCACCAAATTGACGCAGGGCGCCGGCGCCGACGCGGCGGGAATTGTCACATGACCGACATAACCACCACTGACATAACTACCGACGTGACGGCGGATCGCGGCCACACCCTTTCGCAATATCTGATCTGCATGCAGGGCATCGTCTGGCGCGAAGCCTTGCGCTTCATCCATCAGCGCGAGCGCTTCGTCTCCGCGCTGGTGCGGCCGCTGGTGTGGCTGTTTATCTTTGCCGCCGGCTTCCGGCAGGTTCTCGGCGTCTCGATCATTCCGCCTTACGAAACCTATGTTCTTTACGAGGTCTATATCGCGCCCGGGCTGGTCGCCATGATCCAGCTTTTTAACGGCATGCAGTCGTCGCTGACGATGGTCTATGACCGGGAAACCGGCGGAATGCGGACGCTGCTGGTCAGCCCGTTTCCGCGCTGGTGGCTGCTGACATCAAAACTGCTGGCCGGCACGCTGGTCTCAATCCTTCAGGTCTACGCCTTTCTGCTGATCGCCTGGTTCTGGGATATCGAAGCGCCGCCGCTCGGCTACCTGACCTTGATCCCGGCGCTGTTGCTGTGCGGATTCATGCTGGGCGCGCTGGGGATGCTGATCTCGTCGCTGATCAAGCAGCTTGAGAATTTCGCCGGCATCATGAATTTCGTCATCTTCCCGATGTTCTTTGCCTCGTCGGCGCTTTATCCGCTGTGGCGGGTGCAGGAATCGAGCCCGCTGCTCTATTACATCTGCCTGTGCAATCCCTTTACCCACGCGACCGAACTCATTCGCTTCGCCTTCTATGCGAAGATCGCCTGGGTATCGTTGCTGGTCGTGGCCGGCTACACCACGGTGTTTCTGCTCGGAGCGATCGCCGCCTACGATCCGGCGCGCGGCTTTCTGGCGCGCCGGAAAGGCCCCGGAAACTGAGACCTGGCGCCAAGCGCCGGGTCTCTAGAATGTCGCCTTCAGGCCGGCATAAAGCGCGAGCGGCCGCGCCGGGCTGAGCGACCGCGGATCGGTAAACGGCGCGCCGCCATTGGTGAAATTGGGGACAGCGGCGGTGTCGAAGAATGTCCCGTAGCTTGCGTAGTGATTGTTGAAGATATTATCCGCGCGCATGTAGACTTGGTACGTCTTGTCGATTTGATAGGACGCGTGCAGGTTGACGACCGCGTAGCCAGGCAGCTGCGGCGCCTGATTGGATGCGTCGCCCACGAAATACTGGCTGCTGACATACAACAGATCCCCGCCGACCTTGAATGCGTCGGTGACGTTATAGTCGAAGCCCAGCTTGACGCGGTGTCGCGGGATCGCGGGAACCTGGTCGCCCGGCAGCACCTGGATATTTCCGTTTGCGTCGGCGAACGGGCTATTGGAGCCGAGCATCAGGGAGTCGAGGAAGCGTGCATCGATAAAGGCATAGCTTGCATGGAGTTCGTAGGCGCCGGACTTCAGGTTGGCCTCGGCTTCGATGCCCTGGCGGCGCGTCGAACCGACGTTCTGGAAATAACCGAATCCCTGCAGGACCGGATCCGGGATCGAGAGGATGTCATTCGAATTTGTGGTGCGGAAGGCGCCGAGCTTCCATCCGAGCGTGCCGATGCCGGCGCCGAAGTCGTGCGTGCCGCGCAGGCCGGCCTCGACGGTTTTGGACACCACTTGCTGCAGCGGCGGGTCGGAGACGAGAAATGTTGCGAGGATGCAGGGATGGGCCGGATCGGCGCAACCGAGCTCCAGCGGGGTCGGCGCACGATTGGCCTCGGAATAGCCGGCATAGGCCGTCACGCCGGAGTTGATCTTATAGGTGCCGCCGATGGTTGGATTGAACCGGGTGTAGGTGTCATTTCCGTTCAGCGCGCTGCCGAGCTGATCTTGCAGGGTTATGTTGGCGACGTTGAAGCGGCCGCCGCCCGTGATCGAGAAGGCATTTGTGACATCGAAGGTGTCGAGCGCATAAAGCCCGCTATACTGGTTGACGGTACGGAGCCCGACCGGTCCATCCGAAACCGGGTTGCCGGACCGACCGAGGAAGATTCCGCTCCCTTCGACGACAAAGTTTGGATTGATGGTGCCCAGTTCGGCCGTGGCCGCGAAATGCGTCACGCTGTAATCGAAGCTGCCTCCGACCACAAAATGATTGTTGTGCCCGAACAATTGATCGGTATTGGTCGCCTGCAAGGACGCGCCCGTCGTCGTCGACTGTGTCGTCGTTCGGTCGATTTCTCCCAGGATGGCGTTCGGATCGAATGGATTGGCAAGCTGCATACCATTGAGGCCATTCGCCGGCGTGCTGCCGTTGCCAAAACACAGCAGCATCGCATTGGCGTCGCATGGCTGGGTTCCGGTCGGATTGCCGTCCTGGGTCTGCTGGTCGAAAATCCGCGCATGCGCGATACCTTCGAGAGTCCAGGTCGGCGTGACATCGACCTTCCCGGTCAGATTGACATAGCCAACGCGATTTTCCGAGGTTTGCGGCGTGGTGTAGACAGCGCCCCAATTCTGCTGAAGCAGTTCGGCCGGCACAGTCGTAGCCGCACCGAAGGTGTTGTCCGCGGCCCCCATATTCATGTGGAATTCGCTGCTGTCGGTCTTGTAGCCGACGTCGCCGTAGAATCGACGAATGTTCGATGTCGAAAATTCGCGAAAGCCGTCGTCGTGAAGCCCCTCGATCGCGCCGTAGATCGCAAAATTATCGATCTGTTTGCCCCATTGCCCCGAGCTTTGAATGCGCCCGTAGGAGCCGGCCATCGTATTGATCTCGGCGCCGTGGTAGTTGAAGCCATCCTTCATCAGGATGTTGAGCGCGCCGCCCAATGCGTTGAGACCGAATGCCGGATTGTTGGTGACGACGGCGACCGATCGAATGGCCGCGGTCGGGATCAGATCCCAGTTCATGGTGTCGCCGAAGGCTTCGTTGATGCGAACGCCATTCTGGTAAACCGCGAGCCCCTGCGGGGTGCCGGACACCGGAGAGGAGACGAAGCCGCGAAATTGCACGTCAGGCTGGAAGGGATTGCCCGCGACCTCGTTCACGATGATCCCCGGCACGCTCTGCACCAGGGCGTCGGCGATGTTCAGCGACTGGGTGCGTGCGATATCGGCGGCGGTGACCGTGGTAACCGCGGCCGGCACCTTGTCGGCATCGATGCTGCCGCTGGCCAGCGGCGTCGTCGAATACACCGGAACCACCGGCAGCCTGCGGACCACGCGGGTCGCGTGTTCGTCGCGGCCGCGCTTCACGCCCGGCTTCGTCCCCTGCACCACGATCGGCGGCAGGGCCTGAACAGCGCCGGGCGCATCCTGGGCGTGAACGCATTCCGGCGTCATCAGACACATCGCCGAAACCAGTGATGTCGTCGAAACCAGCGACGCCCATCGCAACTTCATAACGCGCTCCCCGGCCGCGCGCGGCTTGAAATCCACCGCCCTTCGGACAGCCCCGACGCTAAGGCTCAAATGCCCGGTCAGCATCCCCAAAATGTGATCCCCATTCGGGATTCTTTTGATTTGAGATCGGGAAAAATTCCCGATCGGGAGACTGCGTCCTGGAAAACCGGCTTACGGCGGGGCACCGCGGGGAACCACAGCCTCGACCGTCAACCCACCCTCGCTCGAGGTCACCGTCATCGTGCCACCCAGCGCCATCACCCGCTCGCGCATTCCGGTCAGGCCGAGACCGAACTTGTGATCGGATGGCAGACCCTCGCCGTTGTCCTGAATCCGCACGCGCGCCGCTCCGCCTTGCAAGCCGTTGCCCGGCGATTTCGGCACGGGTTCGATCGTCACAGAGACGTGCGTCGCGCCGGAATGGCGGAAAACATTGGTCAGGGCTTCCTGAACGACCCGGTAGATCGTCAATTCGGCGGTCTCGCCCATGTCGCCGAGCGATTCCGAGACGCCGGTTTCCACGACGACGCCGGGATTGGCGTCGCGCCATAGCCGCACCAGCGCCCCGAGCGCCTCGTTCAATCCCAATTCACTCAACCCGGCAGGCCGCAGCTTTTCGAGGACGCGACGGTTGAACTGCTGCAGGGCATTGACCTGGTCCAGCATCGCATTGCCATGCTTGCGGACGCCATCGATATCGGGTTTTGCGATATCGGTGACCCGCATCAGCGAGGTCGCGTGCGCGCGCAAGGCAAACAGATAAGGCCCAAACTCGTCGTGCAATTCCCTGGCGATCTCCTTGCGCTCGACATCCTGCAGCGACACCACCCGTTCAGCCAAACGCTGCTTGTCGGCGACGGCGCTGCCGAGTGCGTTCGCCAGATGATTGAGCTTGTCGCAGATATCGGCAATCTCCGCCGAACCGGTCGGCAGCACGCGCGTGTCGTAACGGCCGGCCTCGATGCTTGCCATCGCGTCCGCGAGCGACTGAATGGGCGCCAGCGCCCGGCTCACAACGACTATCGTAACCAGAAACAGCGCGACGGCGAGCGCCGAACCGATCCCGACCTGCGTGACAATGCCGTCCCAGATTTCCGCGATCTCGTCGGTCGGATGCGATGCGATCACGAGCGAACCCAGCGATTTGCCCTGGACGACAATCGGCACGCTTTCGCTCGCTTGCTCCGGGCGGACCAGAGCGATGAACCATGCCGGTGGAGCATCGGCGCCCCGGTCGGCCACGGTCGCCCCGGCCAATTCTTCCCCGGCTTCCGGCACTTCGCTCCCGCGCGTCACCGTGACGTGACGCAGCCTCTGCAATCCATCGACGATCGTTGCCAGCTTGGCCTCGGGGTCGGCGCTGTCCTTGAGATCGCCGACCGACGCCTCGATGAATTCGCGCGCCAGCCGGATCACGCTCTCGTCCTCCGCCTGCACGCGAGGCCCGGCCTCCAGCAGCAGCCGCCCGATATTAATGGCGAGGCCGAGAACCAGAACCAGCGCGAACAACGCGATGAGGCGCATTCGCAAGGAGAGCTTTTGCCACATGACCCCGTTCCGCAGTGCTGCCGCCTCGCGTCCGCCCAGGATGCCGTTGACAGACAAAAATGGCGGCTATCTAATTGAACGCTACAGCATTTTCGCCACGTATGCATACGGTGGCACAGCGACGGTTTGGGATACAGGGACGGTTCGAGATGAAGAGAACGGCCACAGCGGCGAGGCCCGTTTCCCCGGCGGTTGGCGCGACGACATTGCCGGAAGGTAAACCGACGCGGGTGTTGATCGTCGACGATCACCCGATCGTCATTTCCGGTTGTCGTGCATTGCTGGCGAGCGACCCGGACATTGTCATCACCACGGCGGCGGATGCCGAGAGCGGAGAGGCTTCCTTCGTCGCCGAGCCGCCCGATATCTGTCTGATCGATATCAACCTGCCGAGCGTTTCCGGCTTTGAACTGGTACGGCGGATCCTGCGGCGCGATGCATCGGCCCGCATCATCATGTTCAGCATGAACGACGACCCGGTGTTCGCGGCACGGGCCATCGAAGCCGGCGCCAAAGGCTATGTCTCGAAATCGGGGGATCCCGACGATCTGATCGTTGCGATCCGCGAAGTCGCCAAAGGGAATGTCTTCCTGCCTGCCTCGCTCGCCCAAAGCCTCGCCTTCGCCGGGCCGTCATTCGGCTCCAGCCGGCTGGCGCGGCTGACATCGCGCGAAATCGAAATCCTGCGCCTGCTCGGGACCGGCAAGAGCCTTTCGGAAATCGCCTGGCTGATCAATGCATCATATAAGACGGTCGCCAACACGTCCTCGCTGATGCGGCAGAAACTCGGCGTGCGTACCTCGGCCGAACTGGTGCGGCTGGCGATTGAGTCCAAACTGGCGTGAAAAAATCTAAAGCATGATAAGATTGGATTGATCCGCAGAGGCAACGGAAGCGCGCTCCCTCTCCCATAGGGAGAGGTGAAGTGGCCCGCCGAAAGACCGATTCAATCAAAAGCGATCCTGCTCCAGGTCACGCCCTTAAGTCGCGCTGTCAGGTCGCAATCTGGCCCACGGGCAACGTCCTCAATTCCTCAAGAACCCGATCGATCACCTGCTTGCTGCGCATTCCGCGCGGCGGCGGCAGCGCAATCTCCCTGACAATGCTGGCCGGCCTCGCCGACAGAAAGTACAACCGATCCGCCAACTGGACCGCATCGCGAAGGTCGTGCGTCACCAGCAGCGTCGTCATCCTGTGCCGCTCGGTCAGCACGGCGACCTCCTCGCGCAGCCGGGCCGCCACCGCTTCATCCAGCGAGACGAACGGCTCATCCAGCAAAAGAAAATCGGGGCGCACCGCGAATGCCCTGGCGATGGCCACGCGACGGGCGAGACCGAGCGAGAGTTCGCCGGGGTAATGCGCCAGATGCGACCCAAGCCCCAGTGTTCCGATCAGGTCGGCCAGATCGTCCAGCGACTCATGGGCGGGAAGCACAAGCCTGATATTTTCCGCAACCGTTCGCCAGGGCAACAAACGCGGCTCCTGGAATACGATTCCGAGGCGAGCGCCCGGAACGCGTCGTTCGCCGGTGAAATCGGTATCCAGCCCGGCTGCGATGTGCAGGATAGTCGTCTTGCCGCAGCCGGACGGGCCGATCATCGCGCCAAAACCGCCGGCCTCAAGCCGCAAGTTCAGTCCGCGGATAATCTCGACGGGCGTGCCCTCGGCCGAAACAAAGGTCTTGGCGTCGATGCGAAGCTCAAGCGGGCCGGCGCCGCCATCGGTTTGTTCGTCGTTCAAGCGGTTGCACCAGCAGGGTTTCGATCGCGAGCATAAGTGCCACGAACGAGATCGCATAGCTTAAAATCTTGGTCATATCGAACAGCGAAAACGCCGAGCCCAGCACAAACCCGACGCCGTTGGGGCGCCCGATCAGTTCGACGACCAGCACGATCTTCCAGCTGATCGACAGGCTGGATCGAGATACCGCGGCCAGATAGGGCGCAAGCTGGGGCAGGACGACATGCCGAATCCGGGTGAGCCAGTTCATCCTGAACGCCCTGGACATGTCGTCCAGACCGGCATCGAGCGATCGAACACCCTCTCGCGTGACGACGATGACGTTGGGCAGCTTGTTCAGCGCCACCGCGATGATCGCCGCGGTCTCGTTGAGACCGATCCAGACATAGGCAAAGATGATGACGACCAGCGCAGGAAGATTGAGCAGCACGATCAGCCATGGATCGGCATACCGGTCGACCGTCTTCCAGCGCCCCATCGCATAGCCGGCGACGACGCCGAGGGAGAAGGCGACGGAGAAGGCGGCCAGCACCCGCGCCAGCGTGCACGCCATCTGGAACGGCAGTTCGCCGGAACGGATATCGGCCAGGATCGCCGCACCAACGCTCCACGGATCCGGCAGCAGCCGCGAATGCGCGAGCGCGGCGGCCAGCGCCCAGAATGCCAGCAGAGCCGCGAGCGACAAGACCCTCGCCATGGCTACTCTCCGCCGGGCAACGGATGATAATAAAGGCCCGGATCAAGCTCCCTGGCCGGGCCGACAAGCCCGGGCTCGGCGATGTTCACCAGCGCCTCGAACAATGTCCGTGCATCGGTTTCCTCCGCACCCACCAGCCGGCGCGGTATCCCCTGCCTGGTACGTTCGCGAAGCGCCAGGAAAGTTGCGTCGTCTTCCGCGTTCATTAACGGCCGCAATGCATCCCATTCCCCGTCCGAATCCAGCAGGATATCGTTGGCCTGTCGCACGACGGACAAAAAGCGATCGATGGTGTCCTTGTGGGCGGTGGCGAAGCTCTCCGGGAAAACATACCCGGTGAGCGAGAGCGGTTCCCTCAGTCCCAATTCGGTCTCGGCCTCGCGCACGTCGAACAGCCGGCGATAACCGTGGCTCTCCAGCTGCGCGCAGAAATTCCAGAAATTGAGGCTTGCTTCCGCTTCGCCCTGCAGGAGTTTTTGGTAGATCAAGGGTGGCGCGCCGTATTGCAGCGTCGTCTCGCGCCTGAGATCGATGCCGTGGCGGGTCGCCGCAGCCTGCACGATCAGCCAGCTCTTGTCGAGCGGACCGCCGGCGATCGACAGGATGCGGCCCTTCAGATCCGGAAGGCTGCGAATCGCCGAGTCGTTCCTGGTCATGATCGCGCCGGCGGCGGTTGAATAGGGGTAGAACTGCAATTTCATCCCCAGCGCGCGCTCCCGCGCCACCCAGAGCCAGTCAACAACGGCGATATCGACCGTGTCCGCGTTGAGGGCGAGCTTGCCCGCATCCGGAGACGCCATTTCCGTATTGATCAAATTCAGATTTGCCGCCTCGGCCAGACCATGGCGGCGGATGACGTCGAGCTGCCAGGCAAAGGTGCCGGTGCGCTGCACACCGATCCGCAATTGATCGGCCGCGAACGTCGCGGACGAGGCGCCGATCAGCAGCAGCGCGAGGAAGATCTGGCGCATTTTAGCCATTTTCTGGGGAATCCGTCCCGATTTTATGCAGCCGATATCCCGAGCATGCAATTTTATGCAAGTGGTGCATCCGCGCTGGATGCTGTCAAGCCAGCATCATGTCGGCTTGGCGCGCTCGAGCCCGGAGGTTTGCTGCTTCGGAACCGGCAGATCGATCTTGCCGATCTCGATCACGGCCTTGTTGCGGCTGAAAAGCTTCAGTTTGCGCAAAATCTCGGTGACATGGGCCTTGACGGTCAATTCGGCGAGCTTGAGCTCGACCGCGATGTGCTTGTTCTGAAAACCGCGCCGGATCAGTTCCAGCACGCGAAGCTGCTGCGGCGTCAGTTCCGCGAGCCGCGCGCGCAAGGCCTCGGTGAGATTCGCGCTGCCCCGTTCGTTCCGCATCACGAAATTGTTCGGAATGGAAATAGAGCCACTCAACACCCGCTCGATCGAAAGCGCCAATTCGCCCTTCGAGGTCGATTTCGGCAAATAGCCCGCAGCACCCAGCGACAGCGCTTCGCGAATGACCTGTTGGTCCTCATCGCTCGAGACGTCGCGACCGGCAGCCGCGGATGGGTTTCGTGCAGGCGCACAGTATTGGCGGAAGGCAGTAGTGCCGATTGCGACGATGAATTGTTGCTTTAACCGGCGCGGATCGCGCATTTCCATCGCGTTGATGATGCGTCTATCGCACCCGATCACGGGCGGCAGCAACGCATGAATCGAGACGCCGGATGCACCGCATGTCTGCGCAGAATTTTTTCGCAGAGTCCGAATCGCGACGCAGACCGCAGCTGTGGCGTGGCCGGTTTCCGGCTAGCTAGATTTTCTTTCCGTCCGGGCCGAACTGCTTCAGATAGGCGATGACGTTGTCGATGTCGGCGCCGACCGGCAGACCGGCAAAAGCCTTCTTGGTACCGGGGACCATCGCGCGGGGATTTTTCAAATACTCCTTGAGCGTCGCCTCGTCCCAGGTCAGGCCAGAATTCTTATTCGCATTGCTGTAGGCGAAGTCGGCAACGGCTCCGGCGCGGCGACCGACGATTCCATTCAACGAAGGCCCGACGCCGTTCCTGGCGGCTTCGCCGACCTGGTGGCAGATCTTGCATCTGGCGAAGACCTTCTCCCCGGCGGCAACGTCCCCCGCAAGCGCCCCGCACGCCGAGAGCGCCCAGCCGGAAACTGCAACCAGCGCGAGAGCCTTCATCTGATCTACCCCCTTGATCGGCGCGACGATGGCAGCCATCCTTTGACGGAGATTGCCGGCCCTTCCGGTCGCAAAAACGACCCGAGATTAGATGGTTGCCGCAGCCGATCAATCCTCGGGAAGTGCCAAGCCCAAAAGGGGTGCGATCCGGGGCTGTCGCCAAACCCAAGTCGCCAGATAAATCAAGCGATTACACAGGGGTACGTCTACTACCAAGATAGCGATTACAATTGCGTTGTCATCGTGATCTTATCAAAGCCAGACCAATAAAATTTCGGGAGGATTGAGCGTGTCCAGCATAAAATTGACGGTCAATGGCAAACAGGTTTCGGCCGAGGTCGAAGACCGAACGCTGCTTGTGCATCTGTTGCGCGATCATCTGGGACTGACAGGAACTCACATCGGCTGCGATACCAGCCAGTGCGGTGCCTGCACGGTTCATATCGACGGACGGTCGGTCAAATCCTGCACGGTGCTGGTGGGGCAAGCCAATGGCTCGAGCGTCACGACCATCGAGGGGATAGCAAAGGGCGACGAATTGCATCCGATGCAGGCCGCCTTTCGCGACAATCATGGGCTGCAATGCGGCTACTGTACGCCGGGCATGATCATGGCGTCGATCGATATCGTCAAACGCCATGGACCGAACCTCGATGAGGTGACGCTGCGCCAGGAGCTTGAGGGCAACATCTGCCGCTGCACCGGCTATCATAACATCGTCAAATCGGTACTCGACGCCGCCGGCCGCATGAAGGTTGCGCAGGCCGCTGAATAGCGTTCCGACCTGCCGATTCGGCTATTTCGATATCGGCCTCGGAATATCGATCACAGAATATCGAGCACAGAATAACCAATCGGGTAGTCGCAGGCGCGCAGGCAAGTCGGTGCGCAACAAGCGAGACAGGGAGATCACATTATGGGAATCGAAGGCATTGGCGCACGGGTCGTTCGCAAGGAAGACAAGCGTTTCATCACCGGCAAGGGCCGTTACGTGGATGACATCCGCCTCCATGGCATGACCTACGCCGCGTTCGTCCGCAGCCCGCACGCCCATGCCAGGGTGAAGGGCATCGACAGCTCCGAAGCGATGAAAATGCCGGGCGTGGTGGACGTGCTGACCGGGCGGCAGATCGTCGATGACAAGATCGGCAATCTGATCTGCGGCTGGATGATCCATTCCAAGGACGGCTCGCCGATGAAGATGGGCGCGTGGCCGGCGATGGCGCCGGATACCGTCCGCTTTGTCGGCCAGGCCGTCGCGGTGGTGATCGCCGAGACGCGCAATCAGGCCCGCGATGCCGCCGAAGCCGTCGCGGTCGACTATGAGGAGTTGCCGGCGGCGGTCGATATGCGCGACGCGGTGGCGAGCGGCGCGCCGCAACTTCACCCGGAGGCGCCCGGCAACGTCATCTACGACTGGACCATCGGGGACGAGGCCGCGACTGAAGCGGCGTTCAAGAGCGCAGCCAATGTGATCGCGCTCGACATCACCAACAACCGGCTGGTGCCGAACGCGATGGAGCCGCGCGCGGCGATCGCCGAATACGATGCCGCGGAGGAGCATTTCACGCTCTACACCACATCGCAGAATCCGCATGTGGCGCGTCTGGTGCTTTCGGCGTTCTACAATGTCGCGCAGGAACACAAATTGCGGGTGATCGCGCCGGATGTCGGCGGCGGCTTCGGCTCGAAGATCTTCATCTATCCGGAAGAAATGGTGGCGCTCTGGGCTTCCAAGCGCACCGGCCGGCCGGTGAAGTGGACCAGCGACCGGACCGAGGCCTTCCTCACCGACGCGCACGGCCGCGACCATCTGACCAAGGCCGAGATGGCCTTTGACAAGGACAACAAGGTCACCGGCCTGCGGGTCAAGACCTACGCCAATCTCGGCGCCTACATGTCGCTGTTCTCGTCGTCGGTGCCGACCTATCTCTATGCGACGTTGCTGTCGGGCCAGTACAACATTCCCAACATCTTCGCCGAGGTGATCAGCGTCTATACCAACACCACGCCGGTCGACGCCTATCGTGGCGCCGGACGGCCCGAGGCGAGCTTCGTGGTCGAACGGTTGATGGAGACCGCGGCCCGGCAGTTGAAGGTCGATCCGGCCGAGCTGCGCCGCAAGAACTTCATCACCCAGTTTCCGCATCAAACGCCGGTCATCATGGCCTACGATATCGGCGACTTTAACGCGTCGCTGGACGCGGCGATGAAGGCGATCGACTATGCCGGCTTCCCCGCGCGCAAGGCGAAAGCGAAATCCGAAGGCAAGCTGCGCGGCCTCGGCGTATCCTGCTACATCGAAGCCTGCGGCATCGCGCCCTCGAAGGCGGTGGGCAGCCTCGGCGCCGGCGTCGGCCTGTGGGAATCCGCCGAAGTGCGGGTCAATCCGGTCGGCACCATCGAGATCCTGACCGGCTCGCACAGCCACGGCCAGGGCCACGAGACTTCGTTTGCGCAGGTGGTCGCCGAGCGGCTCGGCATTTCGATCAACCAGGTCCAGATCGTCCATGGCGACACCGACAAGGTGCAGTTCGGCATGGGCACCTACGGCTCACGCTCGGCGGCGGTCGGACTGACCGCCATCGTCAAGGCGATGGAAAAGATGGAGGCGAAAGCCAAGAAGATCGCAGCCCATCAACTCGAGGCGTCGGAAGGCGACATCGTCATCGAGAATGGCGAGTTCAAGGTCACCGGCACCGACAAGTCGATCGCATTTCCGATGGTCGCGCTGGCGGCCTATACCGCGCACAACCTGCCCGACGGCATGGAGCCCGGCCTGAAGGAAAGCGCGTTCTACGATCCGACAAATTTCACCTTTCCGGCAGGCTCCTACATCTGCGAGGTCGAAGTCGACGCCGGCACCGGCAAAACCGATTTCGTCAACTTCGTCGCGGCTGACGATTTCGGGCGGCTGATCAATCCGATGATCGTCGAGGGTCAGGTGCATGGCGGTCTTGCCCAGGGCATCGGCCAGGCGCTGCTGGAAAACTGCGTCTATGACAAGAGCGGGCAATTACTCACCGCAAGCTTCATGGATTACGCCATGCCGCGCGCCGAGGATCTGCCCTCGTTCAAGGTTCAACACACCTCGACGCTGTGTCCGGGCAACCCGCTCGGCATCAAGGGCTGCGGCGAGGCCGGCGCGATCGGCGCGTCCGCGGCGGTCATCAACGCCATTACCGACGCGATCGGCTCCAACAAACTCGAAATGCCGGCATCTCCCGATCGCGTCTGGCACGCGATTCACGGCTGAGCCCCAAAGATAGCGAGGATAAAGGAACGCACCATGTATCAGACCACTTATCATCGTGCCTCAAGCATCGACGAGGCGGCTGCGCTGTTCGCCAAGGGCAGCGAAGCCAAATATCTGGCCGGCGGCCAAACCCTGCTTCCGGTCATGAAGCAGAGGCTGGCAGCGCCGTCCGAGGTGATTGATCTTGCGAGGATCAAGGATCTCGTCGGAGTCGAGTTGTCGGGCGATACGCTGACGATCAAGGCGGCAACGACCTATTACGACATCATGAGCAACGCCGACGTCAAAAAGGCGATCCCCGCGATCGCCTATCTCACCTCGGTGCTGGGCGATCCGGCGGTGCGCTATCGCGGCACCATCGGGGGATCCATCGCCAACAACGATCCGGCGGCGGATTATCCGGCGGCGGTGCTGGCGCTCGGCGCCACCGTGAAGACCAACAAGCGCTCGATCGCGGCCGAGGATTTCTTCAAGGGACTGTTCACGACGGCGCTGGCGGATGGCGAGATCATCACGCAGGTCGCGTTCCCGATTCCGGGGAAGGCCGGCTATTCGAAAATGCGCCATCCGGCCTCGCGCTTCGCGCTGACCGGCGTGTTCGTGGTCAAGACCAGGGCGGGCGATGTTCGCGTCGCCGCCACCGGCGCGTCGCAGAACGGCGTGATGCGGGTACCTGCGATCGAGGCAGCCCTGAAGGCCAACTGGTCGGCGGCGGCGCTCGATGGCGTCAAGATATCCAGCGACGGGCTGTTGTCGGATATCCATGGATCGGCGGCCTATCGCGCCAATCTCGTCAAGGTGATGGCACAGCGTGCGGTCACCGCGGCCGGGTGAGGTACGCGAGGCCGAGTTGCCAAACCGGCGTTGAATGGCCGCAGAAATAGCGTCAATCCCGAGGATTGACGCGTCGTCTCTCCCGAACTGCGAGGGTCTTCGGACCCTTGCACCTCTCCGAGGCGACGCACTGGCGAATTCGCAATGGAATGGGGTGCTCCGATTGCCGTCAAACGCCTGACTTAGCCGGCAGCCCGCCGCGTCGCGCTGAGGTCCGACAGGCACATGGACGCCCACTCGGCCATCGATGCCATGACGCCTTGCGCCTCCGGCAAGAACGAGAACAGCGGAAAGACATGGACGGAATCCTGGACCAGCCGAACCGTCACATCGACACCGGCCTGCCTCGCCTGTTCGGCCATTCGGGTCGTATCGCTGAACAAAACCTCGCCCTCGGTTGCGGTTAGAAATAGCGGGGGAAGATTGCGGAAGTCGCCGAACAGCGGCGAGATCATCGGATCGGTCGGTTCATGCCCCTGAAAATAGGAAGCGGCCATGAACGTCAGCAGGTCGCGGTTGGCAGCCGGATCGTCACCCGAATGTTGACGGACGGTCGGTCCGGAGAGCGTGAGATCGGCAAACGGACACAGCGCGGCGATGCCGGCAGGCTGCGGATCTCCGGCCGTGCGGATCGCCATCGCCAGTGCAACAGCAAGGCCCGCCCCTGACAATTCACCGCTGAGAATGATCGACGAGGAAGGCACGCCAAGGCCGAGCAGCCCGCGATAGGCGTCGATCGCATCGTCGATCGCGGCGGGATAAGGATGCTCTGGAGCCAGCCGGTAATCGACCGAATAGCACGGGCCGCGCAGCGCGGAAGCAAGACGGCCGGCGTATTCCGCGGATCCCCGCGCCGAGCCGATCATGTAGCCGCCGCCATGAAAGTGAAGAATGGCCGTACCCCCGGCCCGCGTTCCCGCCGTCACCCGCAGCGTCTTGACCCCGTTGAGTTCGACGTCGTCCGTTTTCGCGGCGGCGGAAATCGGAAACGCCGTCGTGAGAAAACGATCATAGGCCTGCCGCATTCCGTCGTGACCACGCGCAATATCTTCCGGCGTGAATGCCGCCTTCCACATATCAAAAGCGCGCTGGCTCTCGGGCCGCTGCATCCTCTTGCCCTCGCGCACCGCCAGCAATCCGATGACCTCGCCGGCGGGAGCCTCGACGGCCTCGATAACGTTATAGCCCCAGGCGAATCCCCAACTGGTCTCTGCGAGCGGATCGATCCGGGACATGCCTCTCCAGCGGCCATTCCGGGCCCGGATCCGGGCCGGCTCCGCCTCATGCATGAGCTTGACCGCGGCCCGCGCACCGGACTGCATGCGTGTCGTCCGCGGGCGGCGGCGCTGCTCGTACTCCCGCAACGCCGAGGGAATATCGCTCTGCGACCGGGCCACCACACGGGCCAACGTCCAGGCATCCTCGATGCCCTGGCACGCGCCCTGGGCGAGGAACGGCACCATCGGGTGGGCGGCGTCTCCGATCAGGGTGATCCGGCCGGAGGTCCAGCTATCGACCGGATCGCGATAATACATGCCGGTGACGAAGGCGGATTCGATCTGATCCATCATCCGGCGCGCGCGCGGTTCGATGTCGCCGAACGAGCGCCGCAAATCGTCGATATCGCCGCTCTCGGTCCAGGATTCGCGGTGAACCTCCGCCGCCGGCACCGAGGCGAGGATGCTGTAAAGCTGCTTCGATCGAACCCAGTAGGTAATCAGGGTGCGGCCGGGCCCGAACCAGTAATTGCCGCGCTCTTCGAGTCCGACGCCTTCGAGACGCTCGGCCGGAATCAGCGCGCGCCACATCAAGATGTTGGCGAAGATCTTTTCCTCAGGGCCCCTCAGATGCTGACGCACGAACGAGTGGATTCCGTCGGCGCCGATCAGCGCATCACCGCGAAAAACCTTGCCCGATTGCAGCCGGACTTCGACGCCGGTTGCGTCCTGTGCCACGCTTGTGCATTTCGCATCCAGATAAAGCGCATCGGGCGGCAACGCATCGATCAGAATCTGCACGAGGTCGGCACGGTGCAGGTTGTAAAGCGGCGCCCCGTACCGCATCGCTGCCTCGTCGCCAAGCGGCGCCGCATACAGCATCTGACCGGTATGCAGGTCGCGATAATCGTACGAACCCGGGATGACGCCGGCATTGCCCACCGCCGCTTCCAGCCCGAGTTGCCGGAGCACCAGCGATCCGTTGCTTGCGATCTGCACGCCAGCGCCGATTTCCCTGATCTCGTGCGCCTGCTCGAGAACCGTGGCCTCGATTCCGTGTCGCCGAAGCGCGACCGCCGCGGTCAGGCCGGCAATTCCCGCGCCCGCGATCAGAATATGCATGGACAACTCCCTCCATTCGTATTAAGGCGTTTTACTTAAAAGAACCCTGGAGCCGTTCTCATGTCAAGAGGCCAGCCGCCGGCGACGCGCCCGCACGGCGATCTCACCAAGGATCAGATCAAGGCCGCCGCCCAGCTCCTGTTCGCGCGGCACGGGATCGATGGCGTGACGGTGCAGCAGATCGTGCAAGCGGCAGGACAGCGCAACAAGGCCGCGCTGCAGTATCATTTCGGAAGCAAGGAAGAGCTGATCCGCCAGCTTGTCGTCGAGGGCGCCAAGGCGCTGGACGAGCGACGCAACCATCTGCTCGACGGCATCGAGCAATCCGGCAAGCCCATCACGGTGCGGGAAGTGCTGCGGATTCTGGTCCTGCCGGTGCTTGAGCTCGCCAATGAAGATAAGTGGAAGGGCTACGTTCAGTTCTCATCCAACCTGCAGATGTCGCATCGCGAAATCTTCCGGTCAGCGTTGAACAGCCGCTGGAATTCCGGGTATGTGCGGTGCTTCAATCACTTGAAAAAGCTATTGAACCGGATTCCGCGCGCCCTGCTCGAACAGCGGCTCTCGATCTTCATTATTTACGGCAATGCCATCACGTCGGTCAGGGAGTTTGAACTTTCGATGCACAAGCAGCCGAACCGGTTCTGGAGCAAATCGTTCACGATCGAAAATATCCTGGACACCCTGGAGGCGACCATCACGTGCAAGCCTTCCGAGGCTACCCTCGCCGAACTCGGCAAGCCGGGGCGTTAGACTGTCTCGCGAGATGAACGGCGCTCACCGCTGCGCCGGATTCCACGGAAAGGCGCGCGTTTAACCGTCGTGCCATCGACATGCGGCCGCGGGCCACAATTGGTCAGCAAATCTGTCATAGCCCCGCGAAAATGCCGGGTTTGCCGCAGCCATGCCATCAAGGTTCATCAAACCGGTCAAAGTCGATGTTTGCCGGACATTCGCGCGCACCTCAACTGAATACCGAGAAATCCCATAGGGGCTCGCCTGCGGGCACATCCCGGTCGTCTATGAAGGATATTCGGTCTCGGCTACGCTGACTCGGTCCGCATGAAGCGACCAATGCGCAAGTCGTTCATGGTCGCAAAATTTGCGCTTGCCGCGCTCGGCAGCATCAAGAGGGTTCAGCGCGTCGATATCCAACTGTCCCTGACAGATTTCGGCCTCATGACCGTTTTCACCCAGGACGTCTTTGAAAAACTTAACGACATAACGCGTCATAGCCATCACCCGTTGCAAATAACTATCAAACAAAAGTAGTTAATAGCCACGAAGGATAGATTGATCTGAATCAAGCCGCTCACCTTGAAGGCCGCCGATAGAGCGCGTTGGACGCTTTTATCGTTGGAGCCCTCTTTGAAAATATCAGACCGGCCAGTGGCAGCGGTCACGCCAGGCGGATGCCGTTGCCACCCGGATGCCTGGCATCTCCAAGCGTGCGCTCTTTCGCACAGCAGAATAATATTCTAGCTTAATATCTTCGCACTCGGTGAGTTACGATCATGCAATTCCGCGTCAGAAAGGCTGCCCACGTTCTCGAACGCATTGGCCTTGCGTTGGCCGGAGCGGCGTGCGGATTGTTCGTTGCCGCCCATGTCGGATCCAGCATTGCGGCGTTCACTTCTGAGGGTTTTTTGGTCGTCATGATGATTGGCGGTGCAATTGGGTTTTACTTGGGAATTGACACTCCGTCACTGGCTTTTCATGGACCAAATGGCGATTCTCCAAAGAGCGGCTCCGGCGGAAAGATTGATACTGCAGAATTTCTCAGTGCCGTAGGCACGTTTCTCGCAACCTTGACGGCTTTCGTATCGGTCGGTGTGATTGTGCTTCATGAAAATCCGCGTATCTTTTGGACAGCGGTAACAATGCTGGGGTGGGTAGTTGGCCTGATGATGCAGATCATTGCCGGAGCAATTGCACGCACTCGCACTTGATATGTATTCGGGCCTATTTAATTGGCGGCAGCTTTGACGTTAGACAAGCTGGAAGATCACTATGACGCAATATTTTTACTTCATTGCGCACTTGAGCTATGTCAATGTTGCGAATGGTGGCCGCTGTCTAGTAAAAATGGTCCGGCCATGAAGGCGTATTCGGAAAGGCTGCCGTGCAATTCTGGCAACTGCTTGGTTTCCTGACGGCAAAACGGTGGATCTGGAAAGCCGCAATTGCCGGCCTTTGCGGAAATATTACGCATACCTTGTTGATGCTTGGGAAAGCCAAGCTGGGCATCCTTGAGTCGTTCCAGCCTTACCAAAGTCTCCAGATCGCGCTCAGTTACACGACCGGTGAGAATATCCATCCGCTGATGCCGTGGCTGCTTTCGTATATCAATGGCTCGACTGTGGCAGGCTTTACCTTTGCCAATCTTTATCATCATCTGCCAGGCAACGGCGGTCCCATCAAGGGGTTCGTCGCCGGAGTATTCGGGTGGTTGGCGATGGATATGATTTTCTTTCCATTGCTGGGGCTTGGTCCGTTCGCAATGCATCTCGGCCTCGGCATTTGGCCGGCGTTGTTCTCCCTCGGAATGATGCTCGCCTACAGCATCGTGATGGGCCTCGTTTACGGCATGATAGATGCGGAATCCGATTTGGCCGCTGTGCGCAACGCCATCTATCGCCAAGCCGCATATCTTCAAAGTGTTCGCCGCTTCGTCAGGTAACCGTCAGGGTCAGGTTGCCAGCGCAAGAGGGCACCATCCCAAATGGCTTGCGTTCCAGGTGGTCATCCAGCACGAACGGCTCCGGCTTCCGCGCCCTGTCGCTAAACAATGAGGCCGCCGCCGCAGACGAGAACCTGACCGCTGATGTAGTTCGATTCAGGGCTGCAGAACAAGTAAACCGCGTCGGCCGCCTCTTCCGGGGTGCCGCCGCGGCCGAGCGGAATCATTCTGGCCATCGCTTCGAGCATCTGCGGTTGCACGCCCACCTTGATATCGCGGCCCGCCACATCGATGGTCTTCTGCTGCGCCTCGATCGGCTGGGTCAGCCGGGTGTTGATCAGGCCGAAGGCCACGCAATTGACGTTGACCTTGTAGCGGCCCCACTCCTTGCACATGGTGCGCGTCAACCCGACGAGAGACGCCTTGGCCGACGAATAACTCGCTTGCCCGGCATTGCCGTAGAGCCCCGCGATCGACGAGATGTTGACGACCTTGCGGAACACCTCGCGGCCGGCTTCGGCCTCCTTCTTGGCGAAAATCCGGATCGGCTCGGCGGCCGCGCGCAGGATGCGAAACGGCGCGACCAGATGCACGTCGAGCATGGCCTGGAACTGCTCGTCGGTCATTTTCTGGATCGTCGAGTCCCAGGTATAGCCGGCGTTGTTGACGATGATGTCGAGGCCGCCGAGCTTTTCCACCGCAGCGCCGACAAAACGATCGGCAAACCCTGCATCGGAAACACTGCCATTGACGGCGATGGCCTGGCCGCCTGCGGCGATAATTTCGGCGGCGACCGCATCGCCCGGCGCGGCATCCAGATCGTTGACCACGATTTTGGCGCCCTCGCTGGCCAGCTTCAACGCGATGGCCCTGCCGATACCGCGGCCGGATCCGGTGATCAACGCAACTTTTCCAGCAAGCTTGGTCATCAGGTGTCCTTGAGATTTCCTTGAAGCAGTCCGGGGTTCAAATGGCGATCACGGCCTCGGCCGAGAGCTTGATTTCGCCATTTTCATCTTTGGTGGTCAGCGCCAGGCGTGCGCGCCGCTCGCCCTTGTCTTCGAACAGTTCGGCGACATGCCCCTCGCAGGTCAGGCGGGCGCCGAGTTGGGTGATCGCGGCAAAGCGCGTCGAGAACGAGCGAATGCTGGATGGGGAAACCGCGTCGGTCAGCGCCTGGCCCAGATAGGCCATCACCAGCATGCCGTGGCTGAACACATCGGGAAAGCCCGCCGCGCGGGCGAAGTCCAGATCGACATGAATCGGGTTGTGATCGCCCGAGGCCCCGCAATACAGCGCCAGAGTGTGCCGCGTGATCGGCGGAAACGTCTTGTGAACGACGCGTTCGCCGACGGCAGCCGTTGCAGCCGCGTTCATGATGGCCTCCCGTTGCGCACCACGATCGTTCGTGAGACGTCCGCGACGACAACGCCATGCTGATTGGTCACCCCGGTCTCGACGACAATCAGGGTCATGGCACCGCCCTTCTTGTCGGTGACACTGGTAACGCGTGGCTCGAACGTCAGCGTATCGCCGACGACGACCGGGGCGTGATAGATGAAACTCTGTTCGCCGTGCAGAACCCGGGCGAGGTCGATGTCGAGCGCCGTCAAGACCTCAAACGGCACGGTCGCGTCCATCATTTCCAGGCAGAACAGATAGGTGGGCGGCACCGGCTGCGCTGCATAGCCTTGCGCGCGCGCGGCTTCGGCATCCCGATAAACGGGATTGGTTTCCTTCAGCGTGTCGAAAAAATAGCGCAAGCGCCCTTCTTCGACACGCGCGGTGACTGGCGTAAAACTGCGCCCGACGGCGGATTGATCGACCATGTCCGAGCCTCAGGCGCGTTCGTACAGCGTCACGACGCAAGCGCCGCCAAGGCCGAGGTTGTGCTGCAGCGCCAGTCGCGCGCCTTCGACCTGGGTCGCCGCGGCGGTGCCGCGCAATTGGCGCGTCAGCTCATAGCATTGCGCGAGCCCGGTCGCACCGAGCGGATGGCCTTTCGACAGCAATCCGCCGGAGGGATTGGTTACGATCTTGCCGCCGTAGCTGTTGTCGCCTTCATCGATGAAGCGCTCTGCGCCACCCTCGGGGCAAAGCCCCAGGGCTTCATAGGTGATCAATTCGTTGTGGGCGAAGCAGTCGTGCAACTCGACGACGTCAAGATCTTCCGGGCCGACGCCTGCAGCCTGATAGACGTTGTTCGCCGCCGCGCGCGCCATGTCAAAGCCGACGACCTGCATCATGTCACCGGAATCAAACGTGGACGCAGTATCCGTGGTCATGGCTTGCGCGGCAATCCGGACATCCTTGCGCAGGCCATGCTGGCCGGCGAATTTCTCCGAGACCAGAATCGCCGCAGCGCCGCCGCAGGTCGGCGGGCACGCCATCAGCCGCGTCATCACGCCGGGCCAGATCACCTGATCGTTCATCACGTCGTCAGCGGTTACTTCCTTGCGGAACAGCGCCAGCGGATTATTCTTGGCGTGACGGCTGGCCTTGGCGCGGACCTTGGCGAACGACGTCAGCGGCGTGCCGTATTTTTTCATATGGCTGAGACCGGCACCGCCGAAATAACGCAGCGCCAGCGGAACGCCGGGGGCATCGACAAGCTTGTCCGCAGCCGCGTCGAAATCGTCAAATGCGCTGGGACGATCGGTGAAGACGGCGCCGAGCGCGCCGGGCTTCATCTGCTCGAAGCCGAGTGCGAGAACGCAATCGAGCGCCCCCGACGCAATCGCCTGCCGCGCCAGGAACAGCGCGGTCGAGCCCGTCGAGCAATTGTTGTTGACGTTGATGATCGGAACACCCGTCATTCCAACCGGATAAAGCGCGCGCTGACCACAGGTCGAGTCGCCATAGACATAGCCGACATAGGCCTGCTGGATCAGGCCGTAATCGAGGCCGGCGTCGCTCAGCGCCAGCCTGGTCGCTTCTGCGCCCATGACATGATAAGGCGCGTTGGCGCCCGGCTTCACGAACGGAATCATGCCGACACCGGCCACATATACCGAAGATGACATCCGCGCCTCCAAAAATTACCCAATGGACTTTTTATTACCCATGGGTAATATACGGACTTGCCGGTTGAGTCAATACAGGCCCAACGCGACCTTTGAGCTAGCCCGAAATGGACATGCCGCCGCCCACTGATCCCTCACCCTGGCTTCCGTTTGAGAGCCGTCGGCGCGCGCGCGACGAAAAACGCGAAGCCGTGTTACGCGCCGCCGTAACCCTGTTCCTTGAACAGGGCTACCACCGCGCCACGCTCAACGAAGTCGCCGAACGACTGAACATCACCAAACCTGCGCTTTACAATTATTTTCGCGGCAAGGACGAAATCCTGTTCGAGTGCTGGGCGATGGGGCAGGAGCGCGTCAACGACTTGATCGCCGGCATCGATGCCGAAGGCGGCGCCGGCCTCGTCAAGTTACGCAAGCTGGTGCGCGCCTATGCTGAAGTCATGGCCACTGATTTCGGCGCCAGCCTGGTGCGGTTCGACGTGCGCGATCTCAGCGAGAAGAATGCCGAAGTCGTTCGCGCCGCCAAGCGGAGCATCGACCATACCTTTCGCGGTTACATCACCGAGGGCATCTCCGACGGCTCGATCAAACCGTGCGACGCCAAGCTGGCGGCCTTTGCGATTGCCGGATCGCTGAACTGGATCGGGCATTGGTATCGATCCGACGGCCCGTTGTCGCCGAAAGTAATTTCGGAAGAGTTCGCCGATCGCCTCACCGAGGGACTGGCGCGCAGACCGGCCGCCGGGAAAACCCGTGCCCGGCTATCGCGATAACCGTCGAGCGGAGCCTGCACGAGCGCATGTCAAACATTCCAAACTCTTCGCTTGCCGAAAAGCCTGGACCGGCCGGCCTGGCCGACCGGCTGCAGCGCATGATGGAGTTCTGAATGCGGCGCGGGCACCCGGGTGATCAATTTCGGCATCATGGAAGACGGCCATGCCGGCCTTACCTTCGGCTTCGAATTGGTTGACCTGGACGGTGCGCCGATCGGCTCCTATGTCCTGAAGACGGCGCCTGTCGGGGTCACGCGCCGGGGCAATACCGATGTTTTCCGGCAAGCCCCTCTGATGCGCGCCCTGAAGCAAGCTGGGCTGCCGGTCCCGGAAGTCCCCTGGGCTTCGCCGGACGAGGACAAGTTGGGAACGCCCTTCCTGGTGATGGAACGCATGCCCGGGCGGGTGTTCCTGGTCTGGGAGCCGCATGCGTCGTTTGCGCGCGACCACGCCCGGCTTCGCGACATCTGGCTTCAGGCGGCGCGATTGCTGGCGCGGGTCCATACCGTCGATTGGCAACGGGCCCTGCCCGATTGGGAGAAGCCGCAACCCCTGAACGAGGAAGTGGACCGCTGGAAGAACGTCCTGCGGCACGCGCAGGACCCCAATTGGCTGGCCGCGGGCACCGAACTCGGCGCATTGTTGGCATCGCGGCTGCCGGACGAAACGCCGGTCGGGGTCATCCATGGCGATTTCCAGCCCGGCAATATTCTTTACGAAAACGGTCACGCCGGCGGATTGATCGATTGGGAGCTGGCCTCGATCGGCGCGCAGGGCCTCGACCTCGGCTGGATCCTGATGATGTCCGACGGCGAGGCGTGGCACCCGAGCTGGCGGCCTGTCGCTCCGGTATCCGCGCAAGATCTGATCGAAGCCTATCGCGCGGCCGGTGGCCCGGCCTACCACAACGTGGAATGGTATCAGGCGCTGGCGCATTATCGTCTCGGTTCGATTGCCTGCCTCAATGTCAAACTTCATCGCACGGGCAAGCGTCAGGACGTCTTGTGGGAGCGATTCGCGCCTTCAATTTCGCTCCTGTTCGCGCGCGGCGCCGATCTTGCCAGGCGCGCGGCGCTTCGCGATCCAAAAGGAGCCATCGAATGATCGATTTCCAACTTCCCCCCGATCTGGTGGGGCTGCGCGACCGGGTGGAAGCCTTCATCGCCGAGAAAATCGTGCCGTACGAAAACGATCCGCGGCAGACCGCGCATGGTGCGCCCGAATCCCTGCGCCGCGAACTCGTCGGCCTGGCGCGGCAGGCACAATTGCTGTCGCCGCACGCCCCGAAGCAATATGGCGGGCTTGGGCTGGATCACCGCGGCATGGCTGTCGTGTTCGAGGCCGCCGGCTGGTCGACCCTGGGTCCGCTGGCGCTGAACATCCAGGCGCCCGACGAGGGCAACGTCAACTTGCTCAATGCCATCGCCACGCCCGAGCAGAAGGCGCGATGGCTGGCGCCGCTGGTGCGCGGCGAGATCCGGTCGGTATTCTCGATGACGGAGACCGTCAGCGACGGCGCCGGCTCGGATCCGTCGCTGCTCAACACCATCGCCCAACAGGACGGCAACGACTTCCTGATCAGCGGCAAGAAGTACATGATCACCGGCGTGCCGGATGCTGCGTTCAATATTGTGATGGCGCGCACGCTTGACCATCTCGGCAAGGACCTTGGGGCGACCATGTTCTTTGTCGATATCGACGCGCCCGGATTTCGCATCGAGCGGATGCTGGACACCATCGATTCGAATTCGCCCGGCGGTCACGCCGAAGTCTCGTTTGATCGCGTTCGCGTCACGCCGGATCGCGTGCTGGGTGAAGTTGGCCAGGGCTTCCGCAATGCCCAGGTCCGGCTCGGGCCCGCCCGGCTGACGCATTGCATGCGCTGGCTCGGCGCCGCCCGGCGCTGCCAGGCGATCGCGGTCGAACATGCCAGGCGCCGGCATTCGTTCGGCCGCACCATCGGCGAGCATCAGGGCGTGGGTTTCATGCTCGCCGACAACGAGATCGACCTGCATCTGTCGCGTCTGGCGATCTGGCACACGGCGTGGATGCTGGATCAGCATGAAAAGGCGCGTGACGAGACCAGCATGACCAAGGTGTTCTGTTCCGAGGCGCTGGGCCGGGTGGTCGACCGTTGCCTGCAGATCCTCGGCTCGATCGGCATCACCCGTGACACCGTCGTGGAACGGATCTATCGCGACATCCGGCCGTTTCGTATCTACGACGGCCCGTCGGAAGTGCATCGCCACGTGCTGGCGCGGCGCATCCTGGCGCAGAACGACCCGATGAAGAGGTGATGAGCGATGCCGGACCGGCCTAATTACGAACAATTATATGCCTCGTTCCGGTGGAATATCCCGGCGCGTTACAACATCGCCGCCGATGTCTGCGACCGTCACGCCACTGATCCCGGCAAGGTCGCGCTGATCGGCGAGGACAGCGACGGCAAGACATGGAAGATGACCTTCCGCGAGGTGCAGCGAAAGGCCAACCAACTGGCCAATCTGTTGCAGTCGCTCGGCCTCGCTAGAGGCGATCGGGTGATGCTGCTGCTCGGCCAGAACGCCTGGACCGCGATCGGGCACGTCGCCTGCTGGAAGGCAGGACTGGTCTCGGTTCCAACTTCGATCCTGTTCGCGGCCGACGCGGTCATCTATCGCCTCAACGCCGTCGGCGTGCGGGTGGTCATCACGGATCTGGCCAATTTGCCGTCGGTGGAGAAAGCCAGACCTCTCGCGCCGGCGATGAAGCACGTCTTTCTGGTCGATGGCACGGCGCCGAATGCGCCTTCCATTGCCAAGGCGATCGAACCCGCGCGCGACAGTTTCGAAAACGTCGACACCGCGGCCGATGATCCCGCTTTCCTCAATTTTACGTCGGGCACCACAGGCAACCCGAAAGGCGCGTTGCAGGCGCACCGCTCGATGCTCGGACACATGCCGGGGGCCGAGATGGGTTTCGATCAGTTTCCGCAGCCGGGCGACTGCATGTGGTCGCCGGCCGACTGGGCCTGGCTCGCGGGATTGATGGACGTGCTGATGCCGGCCTGGTTCCACGGGGTCCCGGTGTTGACCTTTCGGGCGCCGCGCTTTGACCCCGAGCAGGCTTACGCCATGATGGGCCGTCATCGCGTGCGGACCACGCTGCTGACGCCGACCATGCTCCGGGTGATGCGTCAGATTCCCGATCCGGTTAAGCGTTACGGCATCGATTTGCGCACTATCATCTCCGGCGGCGAATCGGTCGGCAAGGAACTTCACGAATGGTCGACCGGCGCGCTCGGCGTGCCGATCAACGAGATGTTCGGCCAGACCGAATGCAATCTCGTACTGGCCTCGAACGGCAACATGATGCCGGTCAAGCCCGGATCGCTCGGACGTGCCGTCCCCGGCCATGTCGCTGGAATCGTCGACGATTCCGGCCAGCCCCTGCCTGCCGGCACCATCGGCAATCTCGCCTTCCGCAGTCCCGATCCGGTGATGATGCTCGAATACTGGCAGAACCCCGAGGCGACCCGCAACAAATACGCCAATGGCTGGCTGATAACAGGCGATCTGGCGCAGTGCGACGAAGACGGCTATTTCTGGTTCCACGGCCGCGCCGACGACGTCATTACCAGCGCCGGCTATCGCATCGGACCTTCCGAAATCGAGGACGCCCTGGCTCGTCATCCCGCGGTGGTGATGGCGGCGGCGGTCGGCGTGCCGGACCCGGTTCGCACCGAATCGATCAAGGCCTTTGTCATTCTGAAGGAGGGGATATCGCCGAGCCCCGCTTTGGTCGAGGAAGTCCGCAACTTCGTGCGCGACCATCTGGCCAGGCATGAAGTGCCGCGCGACATCGAATTCGTCGCCACGCTGCCGATGACGACGACCGGAAAGATCCTGCGGCGGGAATTGCGGGATGCCGAGCGCGCCAAGGCGGCCAAGGGCAGCAACTGAGGATTCCATGGCCACGGCTTCATCAACGAGGCCGCTCGCGCATCAGTAGCAGGCCGAACACGCCGACCAACGCGGAGAAAGCGACGTAATAGGCCGGACTCGCCTTGTCGCCGGTGGCGGAGATCAGCCAGGTGATGATGAACGGCGCCAATCCGCCGAACAACGCCACGGCGACATTATAGATCAGCCCGACCCCGGTCGAACGAACGCCCACGGGGAGCAATTCCATCAACAACACGGGCGTCGGCCCCCAGAGGAAAGCCATCACCAGCGACGTTGCCATCTGGGCGATAATCAATCGGCCAAGGGATGGCTCCGCGAGCAGTTGGTGCACCGCCAGCCACACCACCACCGCATAAATGATCGCCGCGGGCAGAACGATCGTCCGGCGCCCGATGCGATCGGACAGGCTGCCGGCGAAGGGGCAGAAAATGACGATCAACACCGTGGACAGCACGGACGAGAGCTGAGCGCCGCTCATCGGCATCCCCAACTGGCGGACGGCATAGATCGGGATATAGAGCAGCATCACATAGTAGGAAACGGTGCCCATCACCACGATGCAGAAGCCAACCACGAGTTCGCGCGGATGCTCCGTGAAGAGCTCGACCAGAGGCGTATGCGCCGGCTTCTGTGTCGATTGCAGATAGCGTTGAAATTCCGGCGTTTCGTCGATGTTGGAGCGAAGCCAATAACCGAACGGACCGATCAATATTCCAAGCAGGAACGGAATCCGCCACCCCCAGCCTTCCAGCGACGCGGGCGGCGCATAGGTGGTGGCGAGATACGCCAGAAGCGCGCCGCCCGTGAAGCCAAGCGCCTGCGACACCATCTGGAAGCTGCCGTAAAAGCCACGGCGGTTCTCCGGCGAATACTCGACCAGCATCGCGGTGGCGTTGGCGAACTCACCGCCAACGGAGATGCCCTGGATCAATCTTGCGACCACCATGAGCAATGGCGCTGCAATGCCGATCGCGGCGTAGGTCGGCAGCAGACCGATCATGCCGGTGCCAACAGCCATCATGATGATCATCAGCGTCAACGCTCGCTTGCGCCCCAGCCGATCGGCATAAAGTCCGAACAGGACGCCGCTCAAGGGACGCATCGCAAAGGCGACCGCGAATGTCGCAAAGGTCAGCAGCATCGAGGTGACTTCGCTGCTGGCCGGAAAGAACAGTTTTGAGATGATCGGCGCGAACATCCCGAAGATGCCGTAGTCGAACCATTCGAAGGCGTTTCCCAAGGTCGAGGCCATCACCACGCGGCGGCGCATCGCCGACGTGGCATCGGTGGCGGCAGGATGGCCTGATCCTGCGATGTCTTGTGAGCTCATGACTTCCCCCACATTGTGCATTGCAGTTCAGTCTCGCCTCGACGGCGGGACAGACCGGAATCGACCGGACAGAGAGCAAGGATCGCATCGAATTTCGTTTCTGTCAGATTTAGTTTCGCCGCGGCTGATCAAATCGCAAACCCAATCATGGAGGGTCGAAACCGGCCCTACGGGGCCAGGAATCCGTCATGCAGGGTCGCGAACACGGCCCTGCCCTTTTTGACCAGGTCGTATTTGCGGCCGTAGAGCAGCCACACCGCGGTGACGTGGCACATGCTTCCCATCAGGAGCGACATGGCGAGATACGGATCAAGGTTCTTTCGATAGGCGCCCGATCGAACGGCCTGCTTGATCAATTCCACGTAGCGCAGCGCATAGCGGTCGACGGATTTTTTAATCTTCGGCTCCGCGGCAATCACGCTCGGCCAGATCTCCAGAAAGAACACCCGACCCCAGCCGGGGTTTTCCTCAATGTATTCGAAATTCGTCAGATAGGTGATCCGGAGCTGCTCGACGGCATCGGTGCCGTCCTTGAGCAGCGGTTCGGTGCGGGCATAAAGGGCGGCGAAATTTTCCTCCGGCACTTCGAGAACCAGTGCCTGCTTGTCCGCAAAATAATCGTAGAGGCTGGAAAGCGGCACCTTGGCTTTCGATGCAATGTCGGTCAGCGACGTGCGGTCGATGCCGCGCGCGCCGAATAATTTCGTCGCCGCGGCGAGAATCCGTTCGCGCCGGTCGCGGCTGCGCTGCTGTTTCAATTTGAGCGTGGTTACCGCCATCCGGTTTTCCCCGACAAAGCTCGCGCCTCAGTTTGGCGTATTCCTGCGCTCATGGGTCCGGAAGGTATGGCGCGCAATGATCTGCCGCATGATCTCGGAGGTACCGTCGAGAATCCGGACCACGCGGGTTTCCCGCCAGATCCGTTCGATCGGCAGATCCTTGGAATAACCGGATCCGCCGAACAATTGCAGGGTGCTGTCGGCGACGCGCTGCACCATCTCGGCGCCGGTATATTTCGACAATGCGGCGGCGGCGGTGCGGGCTGCGGCATCGCCCTGGTCGTACCGCCACGCCGCTTCATAGGCGACGAGCCGGGCAGCGTGAAGCGCGCTCGCCATGTCGGCGATGGTCCATTCGAGGCCCTGATGATCGCGCAGTTTCCGGCCGAATGCCTCGCGAACCGAGACGTGCTCAATGGCGTAATCGAGCAGCTGGCTTGCAGCGCCGACGCAGTACGCCCCCCAATGGGTACGGCCGGCGTCGAGACAGCGCATCGCGATGGCGAATCCCTCGCCTTCCTGTCCGAGCAGGTTCTCGCGCGGCAAGCGGCAGTTCTCGAAAATGACCTCGGCATGTTCCGACCCGCGTCCCGCCGCCATCTCGACCGTGCGGCCGATCCGCAACCCCGGCGTTGCCGCGTCGACAACAAAGGCGGAAATGCCCTTGGCACCCAACGCTGGATCCCTGGTCGCAAAAACCGTGAATACGCCGGCAACGGGGGCATTGGTGATATAGGTCTTGGTGCCGTCGATGATGTAATGCGACGAGCCGTCCGGGCGCGCGGTAGTGGTGATCCGCGCGGCGTCGGAGCCGGCGCCGGGCTCGGTCAGCGCGAAGGCGCCGATGGTCCGGCCGCTGGCCAGTTCCGGCAGCCATCGGTCGCGCACGTCAGGGCGGGCAAAGAACTCGATCGCCTTGGATCCGATGTGAACATTGACGCCACTCAGATAATAAAACGCGGTGTGCGCCTTTGCGACTTCTTCGATGGCGAGGCAGCTTCCGAGCATCGAAAGCCCAAGACCGCCGAACTGCTTCGGCGTATTGGTTCCGAACAGGCCCATGCGGCGCAGTCCGGCCACGGCATTTTCGGGGATGCGGCCAGTCTGTTCGATCCCGGCATCATGCGGCTGCAACTCCGCACGCACGAACCCGCGCACCTGCTTTTGCCAAATGATCAGATCGTCAGGAAGCTCGAAATTCATGCCTCACCAAAAGTCGAATAATCTTCGAAAAATGTGCGCTCGCAGCCCGCAGATGTCAAGTTTTGCCACCTGATCCGGTGCGTCAGCCGCGACGGTTCTTCCTTGACTTGTTTCCGAATGCGGGTCGCGCCGGCACGTTTGCCATCGCCCCCCGTGGCGCAGCATCGTCTCGCGATCGCTTTTTCTTTTTAAATGCCGGCTGCTTGTCAAAGCCCGGTTCGTTGTCATGGCGAGGCTTGCCATGTTGCTTCGGCGCTTTTTCGCCGTGAAATGGGCTGCGGCCGGTCTCGTCGCCTTCGCGCCCGCGCGCGTGCAACGGCTTCTCCGAAGCCGCCTGCTCCGGTGGGGCAGCGGCCAGCGCCTCAATGCGGATGTTATCTTCCTTGTCGGGACGCCGGATTTTGACCGCGAAGGATTCCGCGACCCGTTCGGAGATTTCGAACTCGGTGGTGGTGTCGAGAATGCGGATGGCGCCAATGTCCTGCTTTTCGATGCCGCCGCGCCGGCAAATCATCGGCAACAGCCAGCGCGCTTCGGCGTTCTTCCGTCGCCCGATGGCGGCGCGGAACCAGACGCTGCCTCCTTCCATGACGTGACGCTTCGACGGCTTTCCCGGCTTCGACCGGGGTGCGGATGCGCGATCGTCGCCGCGCGGCGTTCGGCCATCCTTTTCCCGGCCGCGATCGTCACGGGACCGGCCGGCGCCCTGGCCGGGATCGAGAATGTCCTCGGGCGACGGCAGCCGCGCACGATAGAGCCGCGCCAGCGCCGCGGCGATGTCCTCGGGCGACCGCTCGGCGAGCAACGCCCGCGCCAGCACCAGATCCTCGTCGGTCGGCTCCTCGGTGAACAGCGCATCCTGCAACATGCGATCCTGATCGAGCTTGCGAATTTCATCCGCGGTGGGAGCTACCCCCCACACCGCATCGATGCCGGCGAGGTTCAGCAGCAGTTCCGCGCGCCGGCGGCGGGCGGGCACCACCAGCAGCACGCTGACGCCCTTGCGGCCGGCGCGGCCGGTACGGCCCGAGCGATGCTGCATGACTTCCGCGTCATTCGGCAGATCGGCGTGAATGACGAGGTCGAGGTTGGGCAGGTCGATGCCGCGCGCCGCCACGTCGGTGGCGACGCAGACGCGGGCACGCCCGTCCCGCAGCGCCTGCAGCGCCTGGGTTCGCTCGTTCTGCGTCAATTCGCCCGACAGAGCGACCACGGAGAAGCCACGCTCCAGCAGCGTCGCCTGCAAATGCCGGACGGCCTCTCGGGTATTGCAAAACACCAGTGCGCTCGGCGATTCCATGAATCGCAACACGTTGACGACCGCGTGCTCGATATCGCCGCTGGCGATCCGGATGGCGCGGTATTCGATGTCGGCATGACCACCCTGGTCACCCGCGACCTCGACGCGAAAAGCCTGGTGCTGAAACTGCCTGGCCAGCGCAACGATTCCGCGTGGCAAGGTCGCCGAAAACAATAGCGTGCGGCGCGTATCCGGCGTGGTCTTGAGGATGAATTCCATATCCTCGCGAAAACCCAGATCGAGCATCTCGTCGGCCTCGTCAAGCACCACCGCCTTCAGTTCGGAGACGTCGAGCCGGCCACGCCGCAGGTGATCGCACAACCGGCCCGGCGTGCCGACCACGATATGAGCGCCCGCGGCAAGCTCGCGCTGTTCGCGGCGCGGATCCATGCCGCCGACGCAGGAAACGACGCGCGCATCGGCATATTGATAAAGCCAAGCAAGTTCGCGCTGCACCTGCAGGGCAAGCTCGCGCGTCGGCGCGACGATCAGGGCAAGCGGGGCGGCAGCCCTATCGAACCGCTCGGCACCCCCGAGAAGATCCTTGGCAATGGCCAGGCCGTAGGCGACGGTTTTGCCAGAGCCGGTTTGCGCCGAAACCAGAAGGTCGCGATCAAGCGCCGCCGGTGCGAGCACCGCGGTCTGGACGGGGGTCAGCTGATCGTAGTTGCGCTCTGCCAAGGCTCGAGCGAGCGGCGGGCTTGTGGTCGGAAGTGTCACGAGATGGCCGATCCTGGTTGGTGTTGACGCAGGGAATATGGCGCCGGGCCTCGAACCCAGCGGATCGAAGCTTGCGCGCCTGGCAAATGCAGCCGCGTCAATGGCGGATTTGATTGAGGTCCGGATGCTTTAGGCCCAAAGGGACCAAAGCGCAACTCGGAGCGGCCGAGCACAAGCTTTTGGTTCAATTTTTCAAAAGGCTGCGATAGTCCCAACACCGTCATTGCGGGCCAACGGGTCGCGCGAATGCGCGCCCGATGACAGGCTCCGCGAAGCAATCCATCTTGCCACACAGAGAAAGAATGGATTGCTTCGTCGCCTCGCTCCTCGCAATGACGGCAAGATGCACTTCCACCTTCTCGCGGCGCGATGCGCCCGAGTTTTGCAAAAATCCTTCGCCTCGAAAAACAGAGGGCGCAGGGAATGCCGGGCGCCCGATGCGCCCGCGGCCTCGTGTGCAAAGTAGAAAGCACACGAGTTAGTCACCACGGTCACGCCGGGATCACCCGGCATTCCCCGCGCAATGGTTTTAACGGTTTCCTTCGCGCTCTCCCCGGTGACCGGGCTTTCTTGCCACCGTCGCCTCGCGGATACTTCCGCGAAGCTTGACGCCAGCGTCGGGGCGTCAGGACCACACGACTTCGCCGTCCGCATCAGCACCGCTCGTCTCGCGTTACTGCCGCGTCCACCGCATCCCTGCCCTACGTTCGTGACGATCGCGAAACGCCCCTCTGTGTGGGCCGGGACGGCGCAACTATGGAAGTGATTTGGGTGAAAAGAACACCGGAATATTTTTGCACGATGGGCTGGACAGGCGGCTCCGTGATTTGCCCGTCAGGCACATCTCATCGCCGATAGGCGCCGCGTTCAACGGACTGTTCATCGGAGCTACCCTTCCGACTTCAGCGCAAAAAACCCAATCCAAAGCGCCGATTGCAAACAGTCTAAAACTTCTTTTCATCCAGCCGCCGGGCTGAGAACCCGGCAACGACTTCAAGAGGCAATGCGAATTCAAGCAGAATTTCCCAAAACCTGACTCATGTCGCAACCGAAGTGTTTCCACCTCGCCGGCGTTTCATTTGTTTACCTGCTGGCCCTCGATGGAGGGCGCGTTGAGGCAATATCCCTTATAGTGTTCGGCGGCCGTGCCGGCGGCGAGATCGCGGTCGCATTCGCCCTTGTGCGCGCACAAGGCACAGACGCGCACCATGTCGCGCAGCACCAGAGGCTGCGTACGCGCGAGCGCCTCTTCATCGATTCCGAGCACTTTGAGCATCTTCGACAGCTGGTCCGCGGCATGCGGCCCCTGACGGACCAGTTCATTCAGGTCGATGGGAGAAACCCTGAGTTCACTCGCGATGCGGTCGAATTCGACGGTATTGAGCTGGCGCAGCTCATTCAGATCCCGTCTGTGCTTCAGCCAATCGTTGAACGTATCGACCAGCATTCCAAGTGAGGGAAACGACTTGCTTTGGGCGGTCATGAGACACCTCCGGCTATGCGCAGTAGGGCATGAACGGGGATGAGCGTAGTTGCGGTAGATCAACTTTCACCTCCCTTGGAGAAGGCTGGCGGCGGGCGGCCAAGCCGCCGCGCCAGCAACCAGCGAACTTGCGCCGCAGCCTGCCCCCCGCCCCCAAAAATTAGAATCCGTCGGGGTCGGTCGAACGAAATATCATTGGAGATCGCCAATATCTCAGTTGGGTCCAATCGCGCCGCTTTGGCTGTGAGCGGTCACTTCCGGTCTACACCCGGCTCCGGATATGTCGCCGGGCAGCAATAACTGACGCTATGTGCCGTGAACGGAAGTCGGGGGGATTATTCGATCAAATGGTCGGCGCGCCCGAGCGGGCTGCATGGCGTTCTGACTTGCTGCTCCGACTACCGCTGCAACCCGGCCCACTATTTGAGCGTCAAGATATAGTCAGCCAGGTTCGCGACCTCTGCGCGACTTAGAGATAGCTTTGGCATGTTCGGATGCGGTTCGAGCAAAAGAAGCGCGAGCTTGTTGGCACCGAAGTCAGGCCCTCTTGCAATCGAAGCAAACGGTGGCGCCTGATCTGTTACAGGGCTTTTTTGTCCACTTTCCACGACATGGCAGCTCGTGCACCAACGTTCTGCGATGGCTTTGCCTTGACCCGCATCCGCCGCAAAAGATAGCGATGGTCCGACGACGGTAACGAAGGTGAAGCACGCCACGAGGAGCAATGTTCGCAAAATTCTATCAAGAGCCTCTGACATCCCGGGAACCCACCTTACGATTGACCACCAAAGCCGGTTGGAATTAAAGGCGAACAATGCCGTTTCGTTTTGATCGAGATCAAATGGGGCGAGGCGCCGAAACGCGACTTCCGATGTGCCCCGAACACCGCCAAGCAAGGCACCGCACTGCAGCTCCGAAAACGATTAGCGCGGCGCACGAATAGAGAAGCCGACAAGTTCCCTCGTCCGAGAGACTCCGTCACGAACGGAACCGGCAGACTCTAATGCCGGAACGGAAAGGCCAATTGTCCGACAATCTCCGACGGCATCGCCAATTCGTCCCTGCCGTAATTGTCGGGCAGCTTGTTTGCCGGCATCCGGAAGGTTCCAAACAGGATATCCCAGATCGGGAAGGTCCCGGCAAAGTTGGTATTGCCGCCTTCTTCGAGCGCGGTGTGATGCCAGCGATGGAACATGGGCGTCGCCAGCACGTATTTGAATGGACCAAGCGACCAGTTGAGATTGGCGTGGACGAACGCCGAATGGAACGTCGTGAACGGTCCGACCCAGAGCATGATGTTGGGCGAGATGCCCGCCATCAACAATATGACGTCGACCGCTATGGTGCCGATAAGCAGGTTCACCGGATGGAAGCGTGCCGCCGATATCCAGTCCAGATCTTCGGACGAATGGTGGATCGCGTGATACTTCCAGAACGCGCCGCCGTGAAACAGGCGGTGCAGCCAATACAGCATGAAGTCCGACAGCACCAGGAACAGCACGGCCTGGAACCACAGCGGCAGCTCGGACAGCGGTCCATGGCCGTTGTCGTAAAAGGCAATCAGATCGTCGGCGTCGTGAATATTGAAGATGACGCTGGCGCCGAGCACCAGGAGCCCGATCCGGAACACGCGCGCGAACAATGGCACGAAGAACCAGTAGCAGATGTCGGTGACGAGACCTCGCTTGCGCCACCAGGGCGTTCCGGGATTGCAGGCCCAGAAGTGGGCCAGTACCGAGAACACCACGGCCAGCACGATCGTGATCGGCACCACCTTGGCGATCGTCTGGCCGAGCATCTCGACGACTTCCAGGGATAGATTGGACATGGCTGCCTCATTCGATCGGGGATCCAAGAATACCTCTTCGTCCTTAAGGGGCCGTAAATCCGAAGCGGCGGCCGACGTTGCCCGCGCGTCCAGCCGCGATTGCGGTTGCTTCGGGCGAAGCATTTGGTGCACGCCCGCGGCGCATCGCGCGATAGCGGTTTTGATCTATGTCAAATCGGCGGCCGAGGCGCCGCAGGCAGCGGATAGATGCATTCAGGCAGCGGACTAAAATACAACAGGCGATGACGTGGTGTCGAAGGAATCCGTGCCATTGATCCAAATCAAAGCGCAATCCCGGCATGACATGTTGCCTCATCAAGCATTGATCGGGATGAGATTCGATGACCGCCAGCAAATCGACCAGCTGACCCCCCAAAAATCGAAGTAACGCCGTATGAACAAATCGGCGGCGAGGCGACGGTAAGGCGGCTGGCCGACCGCTTCTACGAGATCCTGGACACCGATCCCGGCGCCGCCCGCATCCGCGCTATGCACGGTCGGGATCTGGCTCCGATCCGCCAGCTTCTGTTCGAGTTCCTGAGCGGCTGGCTCGGTGGGCCGCCGCTCTATTTCAAACGGCCCGAGCACCGCTGCATCATGTCGGCACATCGTCCTTATGCGATCGGCGACGTCGAGCGTGACGAATGGATGATCTGCATGCGTCGCGCGATGGACGAATGCGGGCTGCCGGCCGACATGCGCGCCGTCATGGACCGTGGCTTTTTGCGCCTGGCCAACCTGATGCGCAATGCCTGAACGAAGCGCCCCTTCGCCCTCTGAACGAAACCCTTGATCCCCCCACCCCGATTCAGAAAGGGAATCACGGCATCGATGGGGCTCTCGCGCCGTCTGGGTCAAAATACAATGTTGGTGCCGGGCGTTCCTCAATCACGCGCCTGCTACTTGGTCGCCACTATCCTGACGCCGCCCATCTTGCGCTCTTGAATCAGTTCAACAAATCGAATGTAGGACTTGTGAAACGCATCGTGCCCCATTGGGGTCCCAGCTTGCCGGGCTTCTTCACGCAGCCGTTGATACATTGCCAGGCGTTCTTTCAGAATTGGTTCCCAATCCTTCGTCAGATCTTTTGACGATATCACCCTCAGACCGACGCTTTCGACCAGATTGCGATATTCGGGGATCGACCGCAGAGGCTGAATGGCCATCCCTTCCCACATCAATTGTGCATCGTCGGCGGCGAGCGGGTGATCGGCTACCCAGTCTGTGAACGCCAACCTGCCGTCTTTTCCTAGAATCCGAAAGGCCTCGGCAAGCGCTCTTTTCAGGTCGGGCACATGACAAAATGCCTCTTGGCTGACAACGGCGTCCATACTCGCGTCAGCCAGTGGAGTCTCCAATACGTTGCCCTCGATGACACGGGCGACTTCCTGAAGACCAACGCGTTTAGTCAGCTCTTGCGCGCCTGCGACACGCGCCGGGGTCAATTCAATACCGGTGACGTCGGCGCCATATTTGCAAGCAAGATAGCGCACGGTGCCGCCCAGACCGGCACAGAAATCGGCTACGCGCGTTCCATGACCGATCTGTGCCCCGCGCGCCAATTCATCCGTGGCTGCAACACCACCATAATGATCCTGGTCATGTGGAAATAATTCTTCCGGACGCAGGCCATCGAGGTGGCCACGGCTTGCGCGTAGTTTCGCAAGGATGATCTCGTACGAGATGGGATGCCGATCGTAAAAATATATGGTCTGCAAAGTCGCATCGCTCATAACGCTCGCCCCCTGGCTCGGGATTGCGCCAATCCTCGACCGGGTTTGAGCTGCCACTTGCGGTAACTGGTCTCGCGTTCGGCAATGAGATTTTCAAGGACCTGACGTTGTTTTTCGTCGGTCGTTTCCGTCAGTCGTTTGTGGAGTAATTTCAGGTTCTCTTCGTGCAGGAATTTATCCATGGTCGATTCCCCTGCAGGCAGGACGGGAGCACGACACCCTCAGTTACCGGCAACAAAGGACGGTAAAGAGTAAAACCAGATGCCCGTTATGTCGGGGAGTCGACATATAAAGCTGGAATTTTGCTGCGCCAAGGTAGAAAAGAGGGGGGTGGTTGGTCAAACGCGCCGGTTTGACGAGCGCCGATCAATTCCGGCCTTCCCGCCATGAAGAGACAGGGTGATTACCGTGCGTTGGATGAAACTACCATGCTTAGTCGCTGCGGCGATTTTAGCGGCACAGTTTCCAGCACTCGCTCAGTCAGTTGGCGATGCAGTGTCTGGTCGCGCGATCGCGACGAAGCGATGCAGCTCATGCCATCGCGTTCTGCCGATGACCCTTACCGACAAAGCTGATCCTCCAAGCTTTCAGAGCATCGCTGACCTGCCATCGACCACGGGAATTTCCTTGAATGCGTTTCTTCATTCAAACCACGATAATATGCCCGACTTCATAATTTCCAGCGCCGATTCAAACGACCTGATCGCATATATTCTTAGTCTAAAAAGGCATTAGAGTAGGCGATCTCAGGTGCGAGCTGGCGACCACAACTCGTGAGCGTCCGCTGATCACTTCCGGTCCACCCCTAACTTCAGACATTCGCTGGGCCGGCGGGCATGTCGCAAAGGTGCCGATTTCGAAAGTCGGCCTGATTTACTCGATGCCCAGCGGTTGAATACCGCACCCCCGGCTGGGCATCTCTGTCTTCCGTTCCGCCTCGCCGAGAACGCCCTATCGAACGCGACAACGGCAATGGGCTTTGCCGCTGTCATCGTCTTGTTTTCAGCTGGGGGTCCGCCAATTCGCCTGACGGACTCAGTAGGCCCAGCAGCGGTGCCGCCGAGGGTGCCAGCGAAGTCCTGGCCCGCAAACCACGCCGACCGGTGGAGCAACAACCACCGCACCGGGCACCACGACCACGCCTTCGTTAGCGTAGCACCGACCATCCCCGCCGCGATGTTCGCCGCGGCCACAACCGCCCGCGGCCTGGGCACTAACGCTTGCGAAGCACAACAAGGCGGCGAATGCCGAAATCGAAAGAATTTTTCTGCTCATCCAATTGGGTCCTTTCCTCGGGTTTGCGGCCGACGACCGTCGCAAACATTAGCATCTCGTCCATTGTGCTATTTCTCGATGAACCCTGAGTGAACAATTGCGGTGCTCACCATACGCGGCCATGTCAAGTTGTCCGACCCCCACCGGGGAGGTCGCACGCTGGCGCGCGTTTGCCAATTCCGGGAGTGGTATCCGCGACCTCAGATCAATCTAGGCGGCAACGTTCAGCTGCTTCTCAAATTGTTCATAGGCGGATATCGCATCGGCGGCATACATCAGCGACGGACCGCCGCCCATGTAGACGGCCATGCCGAGTGTTTCCTCCACTTCCTGGCGCGTGGCGCCGAGCTTGACCAGCGCCTCGGTATGGAAGCCGATACATCCATCGCAGCGCGTGGCAATGCCGATCGCCAGCGCAATCAGTTCCTTGGTCTTCTTGTCAAGCACGCCTTCGCGGGTCGCCGCCTGCGCCAAGGCCGAGAAGGCCTTCATGGTATCGGGAATGTCCTGGCGCAGTTTCCGCAGGTCGCCGGAAATGCGCTTGGTGATGTCGGAATAGTTCTTTTCCATGAGAGGGCTCCTTACTTGCTGGGTGATGTCTGCGGTGAGGGCTGGCGTAGCGCAATGTAAATCGCGGGGATGACGAGGACCGTCAGCAGCGTTGAGGACGCAAGGCCGAACAGCAGCGAAATCGCCAGGCCCTGGAAAATCGGATCGAGCAAAATGGTGGCGGCGCCGATCATCGCCGCCAGCGCGGTGAGGAGGATCGGCTTGAAGCGCACGGCGCCGGCTTCCAGCACCACGTCGCGCAGCGTCTTGCCCTGTCCGCCACTGTGACGAATGAAGTCAACGAGCAGGATCGAATTGCGCACGATGATGCCCGCGAGCGCGATGAAGCCGATCATCGAGGTCGCAGTGAAAGGCGCGCCCAACAGCCAATGCCCAACCAGAATTCCGATCAGGGTGAGAGGAATCGGCGTCAGGATGACGAGCGGAAGCTTGAAGCTGCGGAACTGGGCCACGACCAGCACGTAGATGCCGAGGATCGCCGCGCCAAAGGCCGCGCCCATGTCGCGGAAGGTCACATAGGTGATTTCCCACTCGCCGTCCCACAATAGTGTCGGATGGGACTCGTCGGACGGCTGTCCGTGCAGGCTGATGACCGGCTTTGGCAACGCGCCCCAGTCGTGGGCGTCGACGCGCTTGGCCACTTCGAGCATGCCGTAGAGCGGCGCCTCGAAGCGGCCAGCGAGTTCGGCCATCACCATATCGGCAAAGCGGCCGTCGCGCCGGAAGATGACCGGAGATCCCTCCTCGATGGTCGTCTTGACGACTTGTCCGAGTTCGACAACGGTTTTGTTGCCCGGCAGCGTGTTCGCGGGAACGGGCGTTGACGCCAGCGCCTCGGTCCAGGCGAGATAGTGCTTCGGCAGCCTGACCGCGATCTCGATCGGATTGCGGTCTTCGCCGCGATGGGAATAGCCGATCGATACGCCGCCGAACAGCGTCTGGATGGTGTCGTAGACGTCACGTTGCTCGACACCAAAAAACTCAAGCCGGTCCTGGTCGATCGACAGCCGCAGCCGCGGCCGCTTCTCGCCGATCGAATCATCGATATCGACGATGAACGGTACTTCGGCGAAGAGCTTTTTGATCTCGCCGGCGACCGCCCGTCGCGTTGCCGCATCGGGCCCATAGATTTCAGCCAGCAGGGTAGCAAGCACCGGCGGCCCAGGCGGCACCTCGACGACCTTGATGCTGGTGCCTGCGGGAACGCTGACGGCCTTGAGGCGCTGTCGCAGATCGAGCGCGATGTCGTGGCTTGCCCGCTTGCGATCCCCGCGCGCGGCCAGATTGACCTGCAATTCGCCCAGTTCAGGTCTTTCGCGAACATAATAGTGGCGCACGAGACCGTTGAAATTGAAGGGCGCCGGCGTGCCGGCGTAGGACTGTACCGAAGTGATTTCGGGCAGTCCGCGCGCAATATCCGCCGCCGCGAACAATGTGCGCTCGGTGTCCTCGAGGCTTGCCCCCTCCGGCAGATCGACCATGACCGCGATCTCGGATTTGTTGTCGAACGGCAGCAATTTGACCGTTACGGATTTCGTCGCGAACAGGACCATCGACAGCAACGTCGCGACGCCTACGCTCATCAGGAATATCCAGGCCGAGCGTTTGCTGCTGACGATCGGCGTCGCGATGCGCCGATAGATGCGCCCGAGCACGCCTTCGTCATGGGCCGCGTGAACCGGAACCGCGCCGTCCTTCGGCGCCAGCCGCAGCATCAGCCAAGGCGCAACCACCATCGCGACAAAGAACGAAAACAGCATGGCCGCGGAGGCATTGGCCGGAATCGGCGCCATGTAGGGGCCCATCAGCCCGGAGACGAACAGCATCGGCAGCAGCGCCGCGACGACCGTCAAGGTCGCGACCACGGTTGGATTGCCGACTTCGGCGACAGCCTCGATCGTGGCCTGCAGGCGGGGCCGCCCGTCCTTCATTCCCCAATGGCGGGCGATGTTCTCGACCACCACGATGGCATCGTCGACCAGGATACCGATCGAGAAAATCAGCGCGAACAGGCTGACGCGATTGATGGTGTAGCCCATCAGATTGGCGGCAAACAGCGTCAGCAGAATCGTCGTCGGGATCACCACGAGAGTGACCAGCGCCTCGCGCCAGCCGATCGCGACCGCAATCAGAACGACGATCGAGATCGTCGCGAGACCGAGGTGAAACAGCAGTTCGTTGGCTTTCTCGTTGGCTGTCTCGCCATAGTCGCGGGTCACCGTGACCTGGACGTCATCGGGGATCAGGCGTGACTTCAGCCCGTCGAGCCTGTGCGCGATATCCTCCGATACGACCACCGCGTTGGCGCCCGCCCGCTTGGCCAGCGCCAGGGTGACCGCGGGACCTCGGTTCCAGCCGCCCTTGCCGTCCGGCGCATCGTTCCAGACACGATGCTCCGCCGCGCTCGGTCCGATGACCACCGCGGCCACGTCCTTGACATAAACAGGCCGTCCGTCCCGCGTCGAAATCAGCAGCAGGCCAATGTCGGGAATGCCCGACAAGGTCTGGCCGGCCGAGACGCTGCGAACGATACCAGCGTCGCGGACCTGTCCGGCAAGGAACGAACGATTGGCGTCCTTCACCTTGGCGACGAGTTGCTGGAGCGTGACGCCAAACAGCGACAGCTTCTCTGGATCGGGCTCGACCCTGATCTGCTGGGCACCGCCGCCGGAGATGTAAGTCAGGCCGATACTGTCGACCTTTGTCAATTCGGCGCGCAATTTGTCCGCGAGTTCATAGAGGTCTTTGTCCGACCATCGATCGGCAGCAAACGGCTTCGGCGAAAGCGTGAGCGTGGTGACGGCGACGTCGTTGATGCCTCGGCCAACGATCAGGGGCTCCGGAATGCCAACCGGGATCCGGTCCAGATTGGCCCGGATCTTCTCATGAACCCGCAGGATCGCGTCATCGGACTTCGTTCCGACCAGGAAGCGCGCGGTGACCATGACGCGATCGTCTTCGGTCTGGCTGTAGACATGCTCCACGCCATCGATGCCCTTGACGATCGCCTCGAGAGGCTTGGTGACGAGCTCAACTGCATCGGGCCCGCGCAGTCCGTCCGCGTTGACGCGGATGTCGACCATGGGGACGCTGATCTGGGGCTCTTCCTCGCGCGGGATGACGACGACGGCGATCAGGCCGACGACCAGCGACGCGAGCAGAAACAGCGGCGTCAGCGGCGAATTGATGGTCGCCCGGGTGAGCCGTCCCGACAAGCCGAGATTCAAGGTTGCACCAGTTGGTCACCAACGCGAAGGCCTGACAGGATTTCAAGGCCGCTGGGAAGGTCAGGAGAAGGCAAATCGCGACCGCGCTGCACCGGCACGTCGATGGTGCGCTCGGCCTGGCGGATATGGACGTAGTCGATGCCGAAGCGGGTCGTCACATAGCTCGACGGAATCACGAAGGCCGTCCGCGTGCCGCCCGAAATCCAGACCCTGAGGCGATCGCCGACGAAATACTCCCCCAGCCCCGCAACCGTGGCATCGGCTATGACGCGGCCATCCTCGATCTGCGGATAGACCAGATCGATCACGCCCGACTTGGAGGTCTGGTCGCCGAACTCGGCGCCGTCGACGCGGATCTTGTCGCCGGCTTTCAGAAAGCGGGCGTGGCGTTCCGGCACCCGCAGGCGCAGCTTGAAATCCTGTTGCGCGATCATCGCAATGGGGTCGCCAGGCAGCACGACGGAACCCATCGCCACCAGCTTCTTCAACACGCGTCCGCCGGCGGGCGCAAGCACCTGGCCTTCGGTGAACTGCTGCTGGACCACCGCTCGCTCGGCAGTCTTCGCTCGCAGCCCGTTTTCCGCGACATTGAGCGCGGTCCGGGCCTCGTCCAGTTTGACGCGCGGAAGTATGCCGCGGTCCACCAGCCCTTCGGTTCGCGTAAAATCGATTTGCGCCTGGTCCGACTGCGCCTGCAACGCACCGATCTGCGCATCGAGCGACTTCATCTGCAAAGCAAGCTTCTCGTCGCCGATGGCTGCAATCGCCTGGCCGCTCGTGACCGAATCGCCTTCCCTGACGTTGAGCTGGACGACGATGCCGCCGATTCGCCCGCGCGCCGGCACCACGCTGATGCTCTCGACCGTGGCAAACACCGCCTTCTCGTCGACCACCGACCTCGATGCGACGGTGAAGACTTCCGCATCCGCGGGAACCGCGCCCAATGCCGCAACCGCGACTAGGCTCGATAGAATCAATCTGCGCATCGGTATGCTCATTCCACGCCTCACCCGCGGCATTTGTTGCGACATTTCATTGAAGTTCATTACGAGGATATTGACCTGCCTCAAGGCGCTGTCGCGCACGTCTTCATAATTTACGCTTGGCCTTCGAGACTTTCGGGGGCGCGCAATAGACTTGATAAAGCGTCTTTAGAAGTTCGCGCGCGGGATCGCTTGCGATCGAGTAGTAAATCGTCTGGGCATCGCGTCGCGCGGACACCAAGCCATCCTTGCGAAGGAGAGCAAGATGCTGGGACACCGTGGAATCGCGAAGCTTCAGGAACCCGGCGAGATCGCCGACCGATCGCTCGCCGTCGATCAGCTGGCAGATAATCAGCAACCGGTGACGGTTGGAGAGTGACTTCAACAGATCGCTCGCCTGATCGGCGGCAAATTCCATGGCTGCAATATCTATTTTCATACTTGCGTATATACGATAGTTCGAATATATAGTCAACACGCACGGTAGAACAAGCCAGGTTCAAATTGGCGCAACCGCACCCAGGAACGCAGGAAACGGAGGCTATCATGGCGGAAGTTGTTGTTATCGGAGCCGGTCTCAGCGGAACGCTGATGGCCTATGAATTGCTGCCGCAATTGAGAAAGGACGACCGCCTGACCGTGATATCGCAAGGGCCGGTCTATCACTTCGTACCCTCCAATCCCTGGGTGGCCATCGGCTGGCGCAAGCGCGGCGATATTGAAATCGACCTGGTCGATATCATGAAGCGCAAGGGCATTCGCCTGCTGACACAAGGTGCGCAACGCGTACATCCGGCGGAAAACCGCGTCGAACTCGCCGACGGCGCATCGATCGGTTACGATTATCTGGTCGTCGCCACCGGTCCGGAGCTTGCCTTCGACGAGATTCCGGGGCTCGGGCCGGACGGCAATACGCAATCGATATGCCATGTCGATCACGCCACGCACGCCAAGGAAGCATTCGAGAAGCTCGCGGCCAATCCGGGACCGGTCGTGATCGGCGCCGTCCAGGGAGCGTCGTGCTTCGGTCCGGCCTACGAATTCCTGTTCATCCTGGAAACCGAGTTACGCCGGCGCAAGCTGCGCGACCGTGTGCCGATGACCTTCGTCACTTCCGAGCCCTATATCGGACATCTCGGGCTTGACGGCGTCGGCGACACCAAGGGCCTGCTTGAAAGCGAGATGCGCGAAAAGCATGTCAAATGGATCACCAACGCCCGCGTCAAGAATGTCGAGCCGGGAAAGATGTCGGTCGAGGAGATAGCGGACGACGGCTCGGTCCGGAAGACTCACGAGCTGCCGTTCTCCTATTCGATGATGCTGCCCGCATTCCGCGGCGTCGGCGCCGTCAGGGGCATCGAGAAGCTCACCAACCCCCGTGGCTTTGTCGTTGTCGACAAGCACCAGCGCAATCCGGCGTTTCCAAATATCTTTGCGATCGGAGTTTGCGTGGCGATCGCACCGGTCGGCGCGACCCCGGTTCCGGTCGGCGTGCCGAAGACCGGATTCATGATCGAGTCGATGGTCACCGCGACGGCCATGAACATCGGCTCGCTGCTGCGAGGCCAGACGCCGTCGGCACAACCGACCTGGAACGCGATCTGTCTCGCCGACTTTGGCGATTCCGGCGTCGCCTTCCTGGCACAGCCGCAGATCCCTCCCCGCAACGTCAACTGGTCCTCCAAGGGCGAATGGGTTCATCTCGCCAAGGTCGCCTTCGAGAAATACTTCCTGCGCAAAATCCGCCGCGGCGAAAGCGAGCCGTTCTACGAGCGTTTCCTGCTCGACAAGCTCAACATCGCGAAGATCAAGGAGGTCAAGACGGGGACATGAGCGCGAGCCACCAAATCGTCTGTGGGCATTGCGGGAAGATCAACCGGCTGCCCGCCGAACGGACTCTGACCGCCGCGCGGTGCGGATCGTGCCACCAGCCTATCTTCGGCGGCCATCCGATCGAGGTCGACGAAGCGGGTTTCGGCCGCCACGTGGCGCACAGCGACATCCCGGTTCTCGTCGATGTCTGGGCGCCGTGGTGCGGTCCCTGCCGCGCGATGGCGCCGATGTTCGAACGCGCCGCCCGGGAGCTTGAACCCCGGGTTCGCCTGCTGAAATTGAACGCCGATACCGCGCCCTCGGTCTCGTCGCGCCTGGCGATCAGCGGCATCCCGACACTTCTATTGATGCAGGGCGGCCGCGAGATTGCGCGAACGTCGGGAGCGATGGACGCCAAGGCCATCGTCGCATGGACAATGACCGGGCTCGCCCGGGCCCAATGATTTTTGAACCAAGACAAAGGAACACGTCATGAATATCGATAAAGCCGTTCTCACCTTCGCCGGATGTGTGGTGCTGCTCGGCCTCGCGCTCGGCTGGCTGGTCAGCCCCTATTGGTACCTGCTGACGGCGTTTGCCGGATTGAACATGATCCAGTCGGCGTTCACCGGATTTTGTCCGGCCGCGATCGTGTTCAGGAAGCTCGGCCTGCGAGGCGGCAACGCGTTTTCATGATCGGCCGTGCAGGCCGTTGCTTGAGCTATCGCAAAGCGAGAACTCCGCACACGGTTTACTGAAGATCGCCTCGAGCCCCGCACGGTTTGCGTGAATAGCTGGATTGTCGGCTGCCATGAACGAAACCATCATAGAAGGTCCCCTCTACGCGGCCCGCAAGAAGGTGTATCCGCAGGCCGTCCGAGGCAAGTTTCGCCGCATCAAATGGGCGATCCTTGGCCTCACCTTGGCGACCTACTACCTGCTGCCCTTCGTTCGCTGGCATCGCGGACCTGGCCTGCCCAGCCAGGCCGTGCTTGTCGATTTCCCGCATCGACGGTTCTATTTCTTCTTCATCGAGCTTTGGCCGCAGGAAGTCTACTATTTCACTGGCTTGCTGATCATCGCCGCGATGACCTTGTTTCTGATGAACGCCGTGGCCGGCCGGGTGTGGTGCGGCTACATGTGCCCGCAGACGATCTGGACGGATCTGTTCTATGCAATGGAGCGCCTTGTCGAAGGCGACCGCCGCGAACGGATCATGAGCGACAAGCGAGGATGGACGTTCACGCACATCCGCCAAACTGTAACCAAACATGCTATTTGGCTGATGATCGCGTGGTGGACCGGCGGAGCCTGGGTTCTTTACTTTGCCGATGCGCCGACCCTGGTCAAGGATCTGGCGACGTTTCAGGCGCCGTTTGTCGCCTATCTGTGGATCGCCATTCTGACCGCCACCACCTACACTTTCGCCGGCCATGCGCGCGAGCAGGTCTGCATTTACATGTGTCCGTGGCCCCGGATTCAGGCCGCGCTGACCGACGAGTGGGCGCTCAATGTCACCTATCGCCGCGACCGCGGCGAGCCGCGAGTGTCCGTCAAGAAAGCCGAACAATTGCGCCAGCATGGCGAGCCGGCCGGTGACTGCATCGATTGCCACCAATGCATCAACGTCTGCCCCACAGGGGTGGATATTCGCGATGGAATCCAGCTCGGCTGCATCCAGTGCGGCCTGTGCATCGACGCCTGCGACACCATCATGAGCGAGATCGGCCGGCCGTCAGGCCTGATCGCCTACGATACCGACATCAACGGCCAGCGGCGGCTGGCGGGCAAACCGCCGATCTATCGCGTTATCCGGGCGCGGACGATTCTCTATGCTTGCATCATCGCGCTGGTCGGCGGCATCATGCTGTATGCGCTGGCGACCCGAAGCTCCATCGGCGTCAACGTGCTTCACGAACGCAATCCGCTCTACGTGCTGCTGGCGGATGGCAGCGTTCGAAACGACTACACCGTGCGTATTCTGAACAAGGGCGCCGACCGGAAATTCAGGCTGGAAGTCTCCGGATTGCCGGGCGCGGCCTTGCACGTTGCAGGCATCGAACGTGGGGCCGATGGCACGGAGATCGTCGAAGTCGGAACGGATCAGACGCGCGAAATCCGCCTGTCGGTGCAGGTGGCAGGCGCGGCGGATCGTCCGAACTCCACCGACGTCGAGATCAAGGTGACCGACACGGCCACTGGAAACGCGGCAAGCGTCGAGGATCATTTCGTATCGCCCAAGCGATAGGGTTGCAGCAGGCCTGAATTTCGTTGCTTGACCTGATCGGTCAATAACAGCGCGAGGCGGCAATCGTGTGCAGCCTGCTTTCGCCGAGCACATGCGCCATGAAACCTCGCGACTGGAATATTTTCGCGAACGCTTCGTCGCGAATGCTCAAGCCCCCGGTATAGGCGCCGAACGCCGGCATCACGGCGCGCTCGCCGTCGCAAGCAAAACATCGCCGCTCCATCGAGCGGCCGCGGGTCGAGACCCGCGCCTTCGGATGCAGGTGACCGGCGATCTCGCCGGCGGCGCCGGTCGGCTCGTGACGGAACGCGATTCCACCGATCGCAACTTCGCTGGCGACCACGCCGCCGAGATCCGGCGGCAGCGCGGGATCGTGATTGCCCGATATCCAGATCCAGTCGCGCCGTGCCTGGAGCGCCGCGATGGCGTCGCGGTCCTGCGCGGACAGCCGGTCATGGGCATCGCGGTCGTGAAAGCTGTCGCCGAGCGCAATCACCATGCGCGGATCATGCCGCGCGATCACTGCCGCAAGGCGGCCGAGCGTCGCCACCGTGTCATAGGGCGGCAGCAGCACGCCGCGCGCCGCAAAGCTCGAGCCTTTTTCCAGATGCAGGTCGGAGACCACCAGCAGGCTCTGCTCTTCCCAGAACAGCGCGCCGGAGAGATCGGCGACCAGGGCGATGCCGGCGACATTTACCGATGAATGACTCGCGATGCTGACAGCAGTTCTCGTCATGGCCGGGTACAGCCGTCTGAAGGACGGCGTCGCTTCCGCTCGCCTATGCCCGGCCATGACGATGTTGATACTTCGGAGTTCAACGGCAAATCCATTCCATTCTACGACATCGCCTCTTTGACCAGTTCCTCGGCGGCCTCCGCCAGCAACTCGTCGGATGCTTCGCCATAAACCTGCTCGCGGCCGATTTCCAGCATCACCGGCACGGCGAGCGGCGAAATGCGATCGAGTTCCTTGTGGGTGATTCGCCCCTTGATTCGGGAGAGCATATCACTGAGCCGCCGGATATCGAGCAGCCCGGTAGCGGCATCGGCCCGCGCAGCGCGCAGCAAAACGTGATCCGGCTGGTGCTTGCGCAGCACGTCGTAGATCAGGTCGGTCGAGAACAGCACCTGACGCCGGGTCTTCTCCTCGCCGGTGAAGCGGCGCGCAATCAGGCCGGAGATGATCGCGCAGGTGCGGAAGGTGCGCTTCATCAGCGCGGATTCGGCAAGCCACGCTTCGAGATCGTCGCCCAGCATGTCCGGATCGAACAGCGCATTGAGATCGAGCCGGCCCTGCCGGATCATCGACGACACATCGCCAAGTCCCCACACCGCCAGCGCATATTCATTGGCGACAAATCCGAGCGGCCGGGCACGCGCCCGCTCGAGCCGCCGCGTCAGCAGCATCCCGAGCGTCTGATGCGCCAGCCGCCCCTCAAAGGGATAACAGACCAGATAATGCTTGTCGGCGCGCGGAAACGTCTCCACCACCAGTTCGCGCACGCCGGGGACAACAGACAGATGCGCCTGCAGCGACAGCCAGTCGCGCACCTGATCCGGCAACGCGTTCCAGGCGCGCCGGTCGGCGAGCAATTTTCGGACCCGCTCGGCGAGATAGGTCGAGAGCGGAAACTTGCCGCCCATATAGGACGGCACCTTGGCGTCCTTGTCGTTGGCGCGCGAGACATAGACAACGTCTTCGGAAAGCTGCTCGTAGCGCACGACCTCGCCGCCGAACACAAAGGTATCGCCGACCACCAGCCCTTCGATGAAATATTCCTCGATCTCGCCCAGCATCCGGCCGCCGCGCCCGAGCGCGCCGGTCGATCCCGATCCGCTACCGCGTGATCCGGAACCGTCGCTCCGCGAGCGCACCAGCCGCACCTTCAGCATCGTCTCCTCGACGATGGTGCCGACATTGAGGCGATAGCTTTGCCGCACCCGCGGATTGGTGACGCGCCAGCGGCCGGTCTTGTCCTGCTTGATGCGTGCGAAGCGCTCGTATGTTTTCAGCGCATAGCCGCCGGTGGCGACGAAATCGACCACATCATCGAAATCGGTTCGGCTCAGGCCCGAATAGGGTGCGGCGGTCAACACTTCATCATAGAGCTGATCGGACAGAAACGGTTCGCCGCAGGCGCAGCCGAGCACATGCTGCGCCAGCACATCCAGCGCGCCGGTGCGCAGCGGCGGGGTGTCCTGCGCATTTTCCGCCACCGCGTCGATCGCGACCGCGCATTCCAGCACCTCGAAGCGGTTGGCCGGCACCAGCACCGCGCGCGAGGCCTCATCGATGCGGTGATTGGCGCGGCCGATCCGCTGCATCAGCCGCGAGGCGCCTTTGGGCGCGCCGATATTGATGACGAGATCAACGTCGCCCCAGTCGACGCCGAGATCGAGCGAGGAAGTGCAGACCACGCCGCGCAGTTTTCCGGCCGCCATCGCATCCTCGACCTTGCGGCGCTGCGCGACATCGAGCGAGCCGTGATGCAGCGCGATGGCGAGGCCATCGTCGTTCATGCGCCACAGGTCCTGAAACAGCATCTCGGCCTGGCTGCGGGTGTTGACGAAAACCAGCGTGGTATTGTTGCGCTTGATCAGGTCGTAGACCTCCGGGAGCGCATGGCGCGCGCTGTGGCCGGCCCAGGGTAATCGTTCGCGTGTGTCGAGCATTTCGACGATCGGCGCCGCGGCACCGCCGGCGATCACGATATCGGCGGCCGCGCCGATGCCGTCCTGTTGCGGCACCAGAAACCGCGCCAGCGATTCCGGCTCCGCGACGGTGGCCGACAATCCGATCGCGCGAATTTGTGGCGCCAGCCGCCAGAGCCGCGCCAAACCAAGCGACAACAGATCGCCGCGCTTGGAGGTGACCAGCGCGTGCAACTCGTCGAGCACGATGCGCTTCAAGGACGAGAACAGGAACGGCGCGTCGTCGGACGACAGCAGCAGCGCCAGTTGTTCGGGCGTGGTGAGCAGGATATCCGGCGGATAGCGCCGCTGCCGCTGCCGCCGCGACACCGGCGTGTCGCCGGTGCGGGTCTCGACCTTGATCGGTAGTCCCATTTCGGCGATCGGCGTTTCCAGATTGCGCGCGATGTCGACCGCGAGCGCCTTCAGCGGCGAGATGTAGAGGGTGTGCAGGCCGCCGCTGCTTCTTCCCTCGCCCCGCGCGCGGGGAGAGGGTGGCGCGGCGAGCGAAGCGCGCCGCGTCGGGTGAGGGGGCGTCGCGGATGTTACGACGGCTTCAACAACCCCCTCACCCGGCTTGTGCGCTTCGCGCACAAGCCGACCTCTCCCGGCAAGCGGGGAGAGGTTACAAAAGGCAGACCCGCTTAGCTCCACCAGCGTCGGCAGGAATCCGGCCAGCGTCTTGCCGGCGCCGGTCGGCGCAATCAGCAATGCCGAGCGATCGTCGCGGGCCTTGGCCAGCAATTCCAGCTGATGCTCGCGGGGCGACCAGCCACGGCTCTCGAACCAGCGCCGAAACGTTTCAGGCAACAGCGAAGGCGCAAGCGGCTCAGGTTCAACGGTGTTCACGGACGACAGGTTAAGCCGGTCCGATGCGGCCGGTCGAGGGCTTAAAAGCCTGGCCGGTCAACCGTCGGTTCAGGATTTTCCGGCCACCACGACCAGACCCGGCACCGGCACATTGTCCTCGTTGCGCGCCGACAAATCCTCCAGCTGCGACAGCGCCAGGCCGGCGGCTTCGATGGTACGCCGCACATAGCCCGCGCCATGGGCGTAGCGCAGGCCTTCGCCGAGGATGACGCCGTCGCCGCCATGCGTTTCAACGGTGAAGGCCAGCAAGCCGCCGGCCACCAGCACGCGCCTCGCCTCTGCCAGCACCGGCGCGAGATCGGCCAGATAGACCATCGCATCGGCGGCGAGAATCAGATCGGCGCTGGCATCCGGCCTGCCGCGCAAGCCCTGCACCATCTCGGTCACCTCGAGCTCTGCATAAAGCCCGGTGGCGCGTGCCCGCTCGATCATGCGCGGCGACAGATCGACGCCGATGAATTCGTCGACCTCCCTGGCGAAGGCGGTGGCCGCCAGTCCCGTGCCGCAGCCGAGATCAATCGCCCGCTTGAAGAAGGCGGGCTTGCGCACGGCGGCGCGCGCCGACAGCACCGCCCTGAATAACAGCGACGGGCCCCGATAGCCGAGATCGTCGACCAGCGCAGTCTCGAACTTCGGCGCGTATTGATCGAACAGCGCCCGCACATAGGCCGGCGGCATGTCGGAGAGTTGTTCGGCGCCGAGCAGCATCAGCCGTAGCTTCGCACCATGCCGGTCGTCGGGGTCGGCGATGACAGCCTTCCGAAACGCCGCGATCGCCGCATCGCGCTCGCCGAGCTGTTCGCGAATTTGTCCCAGCGTGAACCAGGCGGAGGCAAAGCGGGGCGCCAGCTCAATGGCCTGCAACAGCAGGTCGGCCGCGGCGGCAAGATCGCCTTTCAGCTGCAGATCGCGTGCGAAGTCGAACCGACGGTCGGCAATCATATCGCCGGAGGACAGGAACAGGCGTACAGGCATCGGCTCCACATTCGACCGGAGGTTCACCTCTCCCCGCCGGGGAGAGGTAAAAAACGCCGCGGCCCCTCCTATATAACCGGGATGCGTCCGCAAGACATCCTGATGCCGGTTGCCGCCGGGCTGTGCTGCAAGCCGGGTGATTTCCACATCGATCCGGTGCGGCCGGTCAAGCGCGCCGTGATCACCCATGGCCATTCCGACCACGCCCGCCCCGGCCATGGCACGGTGCTCGCCACCCGGGAGACGCTCGATATGATGCGGCTGCGCTATGGCGACAACTTTGCCGGCAGCACGCAGGCGATCGCCTATGGCGAGGAATTGCGGCTCGGCGACGTCAGGGTCAAATTTCACCCCGCCGGCCATGTGCTGGGCTCGGCGCAGATCGCGGTCTCCTGCAAGGATACCTGCGTCGTCGCCTCCGGCGACTACAAGGACGCGCCCGATCCCACCTGCGCGCCGTTCGAGGTGGTACCCTGCGATGTGTTCATCACCGAGGCCACCTTTGGCTTACCGGTGTTTCGCCATGGCGATGCGGCCGACGAGATCAAAAAGCTGCTGGCCTCGGTCGCGCTGTTTCCGGAACGGGCGCATCTGGTCGGCGCCTATTCGCTCGGCAAGGCGCAGCGCGTGATCGCGCTGCTTCGTCTGGCCGGCTACGACGCGCCGATCTACCTGCACGGCGCGATGGAAAAGATCACGCGCTATTACGAGAGCCGCGGCGTCGCGCTGGGCGATCTGCGCCCCGTCAAGGGCATGAAGAAATCCGATCTCGCCGGCACCATCACACTGGCGCCGCCCTCGGCCACCTCGGATATCTGGACAAGGCGATTCCCCGATCCGGTCACGGCATTTGCATCGGGCTGGATGCGGGTGCGCGCCCGCGCCCGTCAGCGCGGCGTCGAATTGCCGCTGGTGATTTCGGACCACGCCGACTGGGACGGCTTGACCGCGACCATCGATGCCACCGGCGCCGGCGAGGTCTGGGTCACCCATGGCCAGGAAGACGCGCTGGTGCATTGGTGCACCGCCAGGGGCCTCGCCGCGCGCCCGCTCGATCTGGTCGGTTACGGCGACGAGGACGAAAGCGATGCGGTGCCACCGGCTGAGGACGAGGCATGAATCGCTTCGCCGAACTGCTCGATCGCCTCGCCTATGAGCCCGGCCGCAACAACAAGCTGCGGCTATTGACTGCGTATTTTCGCGCCGTCGAAGATCCCGACCGCGGCTACGCGCTGGCGGCGCTGACCGGCGCATTGTCGTTCAAGCACGCCAAGCCGGGGCTGATCCGCGACCTGATCGCCGACCGCACCGATCCGGTGCTGTTCGCATTGTCCTATGATTACGTCGGTGATCTTTCGGAGACGGCGGCGCTGATGTGGCCGAACCCCACATCCCGCGCACAGCCTGCCCCCTCTCCCGCTTGCGGGGGAGGGCTGGGGTGGGGGCAAGCCGCCTCGGCAGCGCCCGAGAAAGAGCCCCCACCCGGATCGCCAAGCAGCGCAAGAGCGCTGCCGGGCGATCCGACCTCCCCCGCAAGCGGGAGAGGTGAAGAACTCGCCCATCGGCCATCGCACCTCCACAACAACCCGCCGCCGCCGACCCTCACCGAGGTCGTCACCAACTTGCGCATACTGGGCAAGACCGAACTGCCGAAACAGCTCGCGCGCTGGCTCGACGAACTCGACGAGACCGGCCGCTGGGCGCTGCTGAAGCTCGTCACCGGCGCGATGCGGATCGGCATCTCGGCGCGGCTCGCCAAGACCGCCGCCGCTGCGCTCGGCGACAAGGATCCGCACGAGATCGAGCTGATGTGGCCCGGGCTCGCCCCGCCCTACCTCGATCTGTTCGCGTGGCTGGAGGGCCGCGCCGACAAGCCGGTCAATCTCGATCCGGCGCCGTTCCGCCCGGTGATGCTGGCGCACGCGATCGAGGATGCGGATTTTGCCCATCTCGACGCCGCCGATTTTATCGCGGAATGGAAATGGGACGGCATTCGCGTTCAGGCCGTGAGCGGCCGCGACGAACGCGGCAACGTCCTGGCGCGGCTCTATTCGCGCAGCGGCGAAGACATCACCAAAAGCTTCCCGGACCTGCTGCCGTCATTACACTTACCCGGCGCGATCGACGGCGAGTTGCTGGTGCTGCGCGACGGCCGGGTGCAGACCTTCAACGTCCTGCAGCAGCGTTTGAACCGCAAGCTCGTCTCGCCGAAACTGCTCAAGGAATATCCCATCCATCTGCGCGCCTACGACCTGCTCGGCGAAGGCGATAGTGATCTGCGGGCGCTGCCGTTTGCTGAACGGCGGACGCGGCTGGAGGCTTTCATCGCCGAGCTCGACGATGCCAGGATCGACCTGTCGCCGACGATTGCCTTCAATGACTGGGATGCGCTGACCGCCGCGCGGGCCGATCCCGCCGACGCCGGTGCCGGCGACGATGCCGAGGCGGTCGAAGGGGTGATGCTCAAGCGCCGCGACGCGCCGTATCTGCCGGGCCGCCCCAAGGGCCAATGGTGGAAGTGGAAGCGCGATCCGCATCTGATCGATGCGGTGCTGATGTACGCGCAACGCGGCCATGGCAAGCGTTCATCCTACTACTCCGACTATACGTTCGGGGTCTGGACCTCATCGGGCGGCGATGGCGACGAGCTGGTCCCGGTCGGCAAAGCCTATTTCGGCTTCACCGACGAGGAGTTGCTGCAGATCGACCGTTTCGTGCGCCGCAACACCACCGAAAAATTCGGGCCGGTCCGGCATGTGGTGCATGCGCCTGATCAGGGGCTGGTGCTGGAAGTCGCCTTCGAGGGACTGGCGCGCTCGCCACGGCACAAATCCGGCGTCGCGATGCGGTTTCCGCGCATCAACCGGCTGCGCTGGGACAAGCCGCCGCGCGAGGCCGACCGGCTGGAAACGCTGGAGCGGATGCTCAAGGCTGACCCGGGATGAACAGCGGTTCATCTGGAAGGCCTTCATTTAGAAAGTCCCGATTCAAAACAGAAAGTGTGCCGAACCGATCGCCATTGACGGCGACAGACCGATTCCCCATTTGCACTGAACTATACTAGAATGTGCGGGCTCATCCGCGGCGGGAGATCATCGATGGCCAACGACACCCGAGAATTGCCGGCGAGCGGCGACGGCCTCAACCGCTTTCTCGGCGGCTCGCCGCTGACGGTGGCGCTCCGGCTGATCCTGCTGTCGATCCTGGTCGGCGTGGTGCTGGCCGCGATCGGCTTCGATCCCTGGAACATCGTTCACAGCATCCGCCTGCTGTTCCAGCGGATCTGGGATCTCGGCTTTGACGCCATCAACGGGCTGTGGCGCTACTTCCTGCTCGGCGCCGTGATCGTGATTCCGATCTGGCTGATATCGCGGATGTTCGGCGCGCCGCGCGGGAGATAGGTCGCGCGCAGGCGAAATTCATTGGCTTCCTTATCCAGGGTTACGACCGCGCAGGTGTTCGCCATCGCGGGACCGGCGATGGTCGCGAACCTGACGACGCCGCTGATCGGCATCGTCTCGACGGTTGCGATCGGGCGGCTGGGCGACGCCACGCTGCTCGGCGGCGTGGCGATGGCGTCGGTGATTTTCGACTGCCTGTTCTGGCTGTTCGCCTTCTGCGCATGAGCACGGTTGCCTTCACCGCGCAGGCGCTCGGCGCCGGCGAATTACAGGAAATGCGCGCGATGCTGGTGCGGGGGCTGATCATTGCCGCCCTGGTCGGCGCCGGCCTCATCGTTCTGCAGGTGCCGCTCGCCGCGATATTGCTGAACGCGATGGGCGGCAGCGACGGCGTCACCCGCGCCGCCGGGATCTACTTCGCCATCCGGATCTGGTCGGCGCCGCTGGCGCTGGCCAATTATGTCGTGCTCGGCTGGCTGATCGGACAGGCGCGCGCCACGCTGGCGCTCGGCGTGCAGATCGCGATCAACATCATCAACATGACGGCGACCATTCTTTTGGTGCTGGTGCTCGATGCCGGGATCGGCGGCGCAGCGATGGCGGCGGTGATCGCCGAAGCCGGCGGACTCTCGCTCGGTATCGTGATCGCATGGCGCCTGACGCGGGGATCGCCGCCGCTCGAACGCGCCGCGCTGTTCGATCGAACCAAGCTGTTGCGCATGCTGGCCGTCAATCGCGACATCATGATCCGCACCGCCGCTTTGATTACCGCCTTCCTGTTCTTCACCGCACAAGGCGCGCGTTCGGGCGACGTCATCCTCGCCGCCAACGCGGTGCTGAACAATTTCCTCTTGATCAGCGCGTTCTTCCTCGACGGCCTCGCCAACGCGGCCGAACAGCTCTGCGGGCGCGCTTACGGCGCCCGCGACCGCATCACCTTCTCCGGCGCGGTGCGGCTGGTGATCCGCTGGGGATTCGGCGTGGCACTGATGGTGGCGGCGGTTTTCGCGCTGCTCGGTCCCGCGCTGATCGATGCCATGACCGCCAGCGCCGACGTCCGGCAACACGCGCGGGATTATCTGTGGTTCGTGGTGCTGGCGCCGCTGCCCGGCGTGTTCGCCTTCGCCTATGACGGGATCTTCATCGGCGCGACCTGGGCGCGCGAGATGCGCAACCTGATGGTGCTGTCGTTATTGATTTTCCTCGGCACCTGGTTTTCGCTGCGGTCGTTCGGCAATACCGGCCTGTGGATTGCCATGCTGATGCTTTATGCTGCGCGCGGAGGGCTGCAGGCGGTGCGCTATCCGGCGATGCTGCGGGCCTCGTTCCGGCAAGCACCATTGCCCGCCTGAATCCGAAAGGACGCGACTGATGCAATTGCGATTTGTCGGCTGCGGCGACGCCTTCGGTGCCGGCGGCCGGTTCAACACCTGCTTTCATGTCACCGGAGCCCGCGTCAATTTCCTGATCGATTGCGGGGCCTCGTCGCTGCCGGCGTTGAAGCGGCAGGGAATCGTGCGCGACGATATCGACCTCGTCCTGATCACGCATTTCCACGGCGATCATTTCACCGGTCTGCCGTTTCTGCTGCTCGACGCCCAGTTCACGCGCCGCACCCGGCCCTTGGTGATCGCCGGGCCGGAAGGAATCGAGATGCGGCTGACGCAGGCGATGGAAGTGATGTTCGAGCATTCCTCGAAAACCAGACCGCGCTTCGATCTGTCGGTGGTTGCGCTCAAACCTGAGGAAACGCGCGCGTTCGGCGCGGTGAATGTCACGCCGTTTCCGGTGGTGCATGGCGCCTCGGGCGGTCCTTTCCTGGCCTACCGGATCGAGGCCGAGGGCCGCATCATCGCCTACAGCGCCGACACCGAATGGACCGAGGCGCTGGTTGCCGTGGCGCGCGACGCCGACCTGTTCATCGCCGAGGCTTATTACTACGACAGGATCGTGAAAAATCACCTCAGCCTGAAAACGCTCGAGGCGCATCTGGCCGAGATCAAACCGATGCGGCTGATCCTGACCCATATGAGCGACGACATGCTGGAGCGGCTGGATACGCTCGATTACACGACCGCGAGCGACGGCATGGTGGTGGAGTTGTAGTGTTTGCGATCTCTGAGAATCAGGATCAATGCACCACGCGAAACGGGATGCGCCCCCTCTCCCGTTGGGAGAAGTGAAGAAACGAGCCCGACTGATAGCAGAAACCTAAACCGGCCAGTCCTCGGCGGTGATCGTCGCGGCGTCGGCGCCGACGATTTCGGACAGCGAGTCGCGTCCGGTGCGCAGCAGCGTTGAGGCCAGATCGCTCTTGATGTCGTCGACGAGGCCGAGGCCCTTGTAGATCAGCGACGAATAAAGCTGGATCAGGCTGGCGCCGGCGCGAATCTTGGTCAGCGCGGCGCCGCCGCTATCGATGCCGCCGACGCCTACCAGCGGAAACGCTCCCTCGGCGCGCACATAGGTCTCCGCCACCATCCGCGTCGACAGCCGAAACAGCGGCCGCCCCGACAACCCGCCCTGCTCCCCGGCGCGGGTCCGTTCGCGCAAGGTCGAGGGCCGCGCCAGCGTGGTATTGGCCACGATCATGCCGTCGACGCGGCGCGAGCGCGCGATGTGGACCACATCGTCGAGTTCGGGCAGGCTCAAATCCGGCGCGATCTTGAGCAGCACCGGCAAATCGCCGGCGTTCCGCCGCACCCGCTCGCGCGCGTCGATCACCTTGGCCAAAAGATCGTCGAGGGCGGCGGCCTGCTGCAGGTTGCGCAGGCCCGGGGTATTCGGCGAGGACACATTGACGGTGAAATAGCTCGCCACCGGCGCAAAGGTCTCGATCAGTTTGACATAATCGGCGACGCGGTCGGCGGAATCCTTGTTGGCGCCGACATTGACCCCGACGATGCCGCCGAGATGCGCGCGCGCGGCCAGCCGCCGCAGCACCGCCTGCGCGCCGTCATTGTTAAATCCCATGCGGTTGATCACCGCCTCGTCGCGCTCCAGCCGGAACAGGCGCGGCCGCGGGTTGCCGGCTTGCGGCTTCGGCGTCACCGAGCCGATCTCGACAAAACCGAAACCCAGCCGCAACAGCGCGTCCGGCACTTCCGCGCTCTTGTCGAAGCCCGCCGCCATGCCGATCGGATTCGGAAAGTTCAGGCCGAAAGCCCGCACCGCCAGTTTGGGATCGTCCGGCCGCGGCCGCGTTGGCGGCAGCAACCGCAGGCCCTGGATCGCCAGACGATGCGCGTCCTCCGGATCGAACCAGCGCAGCAGCGGCAACGAGAAGGCGTCGAAGGCGCGGATCACGGCGCGAGCTCCGGGATGACGTGTGTGCCATCGGACCGCGCGGGCATATCATAGATGCCGGTAACCGCGCCGAGATCGAGTTCGCCGTAGAGATGCGGAAACAGCTCGTCGTTGCGCGAGCGTTCCCACCGCAATGCCGCTCCCAGCGCGTCGGCATCGACCGCGATCAGCAACAGCCCGGTCTGGCCGGCGAAATGCTTGCCTGCCGTTTCCGCCACCTGCGAGCGTGCGGAAAAATGAATGAAGCCGTCGCGGGCATCGTCGGCGCTGCCCCGGTAGACGCCTTGCCGCTCGGCCTCGCGCCAAGCCGAAGCGGGACAGATTTTGTAGATCCTGCGCACCGGCACCCACATCCTGCTTGTCGTTGAGTCTCTTGGGATTTCCCCGGAATCTCCGGGCCTGATTTCGACCGTATCGGCGGCACCGACACACTTCAAGGGCAGCGTTCAGGCCGCGCGCGCGGGATTGCGAGAAGGGGGCGGATGAGGTAATAATTCCTAGAGCCATGGTCAAACCGCCGAAAGCCCCGCGAACGCTGACTCATGACCAGGTCTGGACCGCGCTGGATCGGCTGGCCGAGCGCGCCGGGCTTTCGGCTTCGGGCCTGGCCAAAAAATCGGGCCTCGATCCCACCACCTTCAACAAATCCAAACGCGTCACCGCCGACGGCCGCGAACGCTGGCCTTCGACCAAATCGATTTCCAAGGCACTCGCCGCGACCACCAGTTCGATCGACAGCTTTGTGCAATTGATTGGCGATACCGACCAGACCGTGCAGTCGGTGCCGCTGCTCAGTCTGGCGCAGGCGGGCATGGCCGGCGCCTTCGACGAAGCCGGGTTTCCGGCCGGCAAGGGCTGGGACGAGGCCGGCCTGCCCGCGGTCAGCGACGAGCACGCCTATGCGCTGGAAATTTCCGGCGACCAGATGAAGCCCGTCTACCGCGACGGCGACATGATCGTGGTGTCGCCGGGCACGCCGATCCGCCGCGGCGACCGCGTGGTGGTAAAGACCAAAGCCGGCGAAGTGATGCTGCGGGAATTGAAACGCCGCACCGCGAAGTCGCTTGAACTGCAATCATTCAACGCGAACCAGCCCGACCGCACCCTGGCCGCCGCCGAGGTGCAGTGGATCGCGCGGATCGTGTGGGTGAGCCAGTAGGGCGGGATCAATCCAAAGCCTACGTCGCGTAGTCCGGCTCCTTGCGGTCGAGGATACGCTTCAGCGCATCGAAATGCCGCTGCGCGGGACCCGGTTCGTACCGAGGGACATTGTTGCCGCCGCCGATATCGCGCCCGATATCGCGCTTGGTCTTCTCGACCACGGCGTCAGGAAGCTGCTTGAGCTTCTGGCCGGTCCACATCGCGTAAATCTGAACCTGCGCCGCGCGCTCGATGTAATAAAGCCGGTCATAGGCGTCGGCGACGGTTTCGCCGACCGTGGAGATGCCGTGATTGGCCATGAACAAGACCGTCTTGTCGCCGATCACGCGTGCCAGCCGCGCGCCTTCGGCCGGATCGAACGCCGGGCCGGTATACTCGTCGTCATAGGCAATCTTGCCGGACATCCCGACTTCGGTCTGGCCGATCTCCTTGATGCGCGGATCCTCCAGACGCGTCAGCGCGCTCGCATAGGGCATGTGGGTGTGAAACACCGCCTTGGCCTGCGGCAGCGCTTTATGAATCGGCGCATGGATGCAGTAGCAGGAACGTTCGACATCACCGGCGCCGCTTTTGACCAGCCCGTCGTCGATGCCGACTTCCATGAAGCAGGACGCCGTGACCTCGGACCAGTGCATTCCGAACGGGATCTGGTAGTAGCGGTCGGTGCGGCCCGGCACCACCAGGGTCAAATGGTTGAAAATGCCTTCGCTGAAATCATGCATGTAAGCCAGCCGATGCGCGGCGGCGAGATCGACCCGCGCCTGCCACTCCTCGGCGCTGCATTCGTCAAGCGTCTTCGGCGAAACCCTGAACTGCATGCGTATCCTCCCGCGGTTGTCTGCCCCTAATCGGGGATGTTGCCTGTCCTTGCCGGAGATTCGGGCCTTGTTTCAGGAGACAGTCTAGCGCAAACCGGGGCGGCCTTTGGCTGAAATTGCAGCGGGCCTCCTATCCAGATTTGCCGCTTCACCGTTGGAGCCATGATGACGCGCTGCGAAGGGCACCGGAGTGGTGGGTGAGCCGGTAACGCCGCATAAAACATATCTGCGTCATGCCCGGGCTTGTCCCGGGCATGACGAAAGGATCACCCCGACCGCGCCAGCGCGCCGTCGATCATGGCCACCGCGTTCGCCAAGCCATAGACCGCGACGAACGAGCCGAAGCGCGGGCCTTTTTCCTGACCGAGCAGCACCTGATAGAGCATGTTGAACCAGTCGAGCGAAACGCCGGGCCGGCCGTCCTTGCCCTTCTTCACCGCGTCGAGGAACGGCTCGCGCCGGCCGATCTCGTAGACCACGTTCTGGATCTCCTCGGCCGACGACGCCGGCGGCAATTGCGACAGCGCATCGCGCAGATCCTGCAGTGCTGCGCGTTCGGTCGGTGTCGGCTCGCGGAACTTCTTGGTCGGCGCCACGAAGTCGCGATAGTAGTTGATCGCATAGCCGACCATGGCGTCGAGCTTCGGGTGGCTCTGCGGCGTCACGCCGGGACGATAACGGCCGATAAAACCCCACAGGGTGGCGGCATTCTCCGCATTCGACGACGACACCAGCGTCAGCAGCAACTGGAACGTGACCGGCATGTCGGCCGCGGGCGGACGTCCGGCGTGGATGTGCCAGACCGGATTGGCGAGTTGCTGCTTGGCATCCTGCCGCGGAAAGCCGTCGAGGAATTGCTGGTAGTCGTCGACATTGCGCGGGATCACGTCGAAGTGCAGGCGCTTGGCCGCCTTCGGCTCGCGATACATGAACAGCGACAGCAATTCCGGCGACGCGTAGCGCAGCCATTCGTCGATGGTGAGCCCGTTGCCCTTCGACTTGGAGATCTTCTGGCCGTGCTCGTCGAGGAACAGCTCGTAATTGAACCCTTCCGGCGGCATGCCGCCAAGCGCCGAACAGATCTTGCCGGACAGCTTGACCGAATCGATCAGGTCCTTGCCGGCCATTTCGTAATCGACGCCGAGCGCGACCCAGCGCATCGCCCAGTCCGGCTTCCATTGCAGTTTGCAATGCCCGCCGGTGACCGGCAGCGTGACCGGCTCATTGGTCTCGGGATCGACGTAGGAAATCGTTCCGGATTTCACGTCATGCGCGGTAATCGGCACATACAGCACGACGCCGGTGCGCGGGCAGATCGGCAAGAACGGCGAATAGCTCGCCGCGCGCTCCTCGCGCAAGGATGGCAGCATCACCGCCATCACCTGATCGATGCGCTCCAGCACCCGCAGCAGCGTCGCGTCGAATTTTCCGGAAACGTAATAATCGGTAGCGCTGGCGAACTCGTAGTCGAACCCGAAGGTGTCGAGAAACGCGCGCAGCCGCGCATTGTTGTGAGCGCCGAAACTTGCATGGGTGCCGAACGGATCGGGCACCCGCGTCAGCGGCTCGCCGAGATGCTTTTCCAGAAGCTCCTTGTTCGGCACGTTGTCCGGCACCTTGCGCAGGCCGTCCATATCGTCGGAGAACGCCAGCAGCCGGGTCTTGATTTTGTCCTCGGTGAGCACGCGGAAGGCGTGGCGCACCATGGTGGTGCGCGCGACTTCGCCGAAGGTGCCGATATGCGGCAGGCCCGACGGCCCGTAACCGGTCTCGAACAGCACCTCGTCCTTTGGCTTCTTCTTCAGGCGCGCAACAAGCTGCCTGGCCTGCTCGAACGGCCAGGCATTGGATTGTTCGGCGAGCGCGCGCAGATCGCCCGGGCTGACGGCAAGATCGAGGGTGGACATAAAAGGGTAGTCTCCAGACACGAAAAACCAGCTAATTTAGCAGTATAACCGTCATTGCGAGCCAACGGGTAGCGCGAATGCGCTCCCGATGACAGGCTCCGCGGAAAGCAATCCATGCGGCAACAAAGCAAGAGTGGATTGCTTGGCTTCGCTTGCAATGCCGAGCAGGACTTCTAGAACGGACTCACCGAAAAATAGCGCAGCCACAAATCGGTGTAGCGGCCTTTTTCCCAAACCCGGAACAGCGCCCAGTTCAGCGCTTGCCGCAGCAGATCGTTGCCCTTGCGCACGGCGATGCCGATGCCTTCGCCGAAATAGCGGCTCTCGACGAACGGTCCGCCCGAGAAGGCGCAGCAATCGCCGGAGTCGGTGCCGTTGATCCAGAACGCCAGCGAGATCGCGTCGCCGAAGATGAAGTCAACCTCGCCGCGCCGCAGCGCCTGCCGCAGCGCGTCGTCATTGGGATACGCATGCAGTTCGGCGTCGGTGAACAGCGCCTTGAGATAGGCCTCGTGCGACGAGCCGGCGATGACGCCGACCTTCTTGCCCTCGAGATATTCCGGGCGAATTTCCGGCATCACCGCATCGCGCCGCGACACGAACCGCGCCGGCGCCCGGTAATAGGGGTCGGTGAAATCGACCCGGGCGCGCATTTCCGGCGTCACCGCCAGCGAGGCGATGATGGCGTCGCCCCGGTTGCTCGTGATCGCATCGAGCAGCGTCTCGAACCGCCGCATCTGGATGGTGCAGGTGACCTTGATCTCCTCGCACAGCAATCTGGCCAGATCGACATTGAAGCCGGCGGGATTGCCGTCGGGGCCGGTGAAATTGAAGGGCGGATAATCGGTCTCGGTGAGAAACCGGATCACGGTAAGACGGGACAGATCGGGCCGGTCCGGACGCCGCCTCGGGTCCCAGAATCCGGGCACCGCCTGGGGTGCTGCTTGCGGCGCGGACTTGTCGGGTACCGACTTGGCCACGCTCTGGGCGCGCACGGTGCCGCTGCCCAGGCTCCAGACCAGCACCACGACCAGCGACAAACCCGCCATCGCTGCCATGGCGCGGAGGGTTCGCTGTGGTCTTTCGCTGACGGCTAAAATGGTCTTCGGTTGCATTGCCGACGGGTTTCTAACAATTCGGCCTTATAGACCATCCGCCCGATAACGCGAATGTCGTTTGGGTTGGGGGACGCTCGCCGCGCACCGCTTCAGAGGTAACGCTTCAGGTCGGCCGCGGCTTCCTCGGGCTTGCGCTTGAGATTGAACGGCGCCACAAACTTGCCGTCGCGGTCCATCAGATAGATCAGCGCGGTGTGATCCATGGTGTAATCGCCATCCTTGAGCGGGACCTTCTTGGCATAGACCCGGAAGCCGGAAATCACTTTCGCCACCGCGTCCGGGTCGCCGGTCAAGCCCTTCAGATGCGGATCGAAGCTCGACAGGTAATCCTTCATCGCCGCGGTCGTGTCGCGCTCCGGATCGACCGAGATGAAATAGGCATTGACGCGATCGGCATCCTTGCCCATCGCCCGCAGCACTTCGGAAATCTCGAACAGCGAGGTCGGGCATACGTCGGGGCAATGGGTGAAGCCGAAAAAGATCAGCGTCGGACGGCCCTGCAGGCTCTTCTCGGTAACGGTCTGGCCGCTCTGGTCGGTCAGTTGAAACGGACCGCCGATCGCGGCCGGCGCTGTTACTGTTCGCAATCCACCCAGCACCCACAGCATCAGGAGCAGCCCGACCACCAGGCTTCCGGCGAATGCGGCGACGATCACCAGTGGGCGGGTGGTCCGATCCATTACAAAATTCCCTTAATCCCAGAGCCTTTTCCGTTCCGACTAAATCGGAACGGAGGCTCTATCTCTGTATTTTGACGCGTTTTCTTCACGCGAACCGGTATCCGCTTCGCGGAAAACGCTCCAGTCAGAAGCAGGCGGACAGGCCGGACACAATGGTCTCGAAAAAGACCGCCGTGCCGTAATGGAACCACAACACCACCGCTGCCAGCCCAAGGACGACGCCGAGGCCGGCGCCGGCCATCACGATCGCATGTGCGGCCCTTCGGGCCGGCCGCAACGCGCCGGGCGTTTGGTGCGGCATGAAAACCGGCTGAGCCATGCGAAAACTCGTTAATGGCGCGTATTCTGACTACAAAACCGGATGCCATTTTTGCGGAACACGCGCCGAACCAACGGAGACCGGAGAACCGGCGTTGCCGCCATTCGCCGATTTGTCATGTCCAGATAGGGCCAGTTAAGCCTGCGGGCAAGCGCCAGAGCGGCGCCGCCGATCACGTCATGCTGAAGGGCGCCAGCAATTTCAATGCGATGTCGGGATTTTCGCGGAGGAAGCCTGGGCGTCCAGGTAACAGGGGCGGTACATGCTCATCAGCTGCTTGCCGTGCAGGAAAATCATATGCGGGGTCAGCCCGCCGCGCTGGGCGATCCACCGCCGCACCGCGGACGGATACATCGAATACAGCATCTGCGTCGCTTCGGGATTGGTGATCGCACGGCCGTTGGCGCCGAAATCCCACGCCGCATGGAACCCGAGGGTGGCATGCGACGTCACGCAGATCTTGTCATGGGGAACCGCGCCCAGAACGATGGTGCAGGCCGAGGCGCACAAACCGTCGATGATCACGGCCTCGCCCGAGCTGCGCAGGTCCTGATATTTGTCCACGTAAGTGCCGATCCGGCCACCACGGTCTTCAGCGATACGAACCACCGCATGGCTCGCCCCCACACCCGCCAGCAGGAGAACCGCCGCGAGCAACCCCGTCACGAACTTCATGTCCAGCCCCAGTCGAAAACCGTCGAACCCGAATCTGAGCGTCTCAGCGTGATGCATCGCCAGCGTGTTGCCGGATCGCGATTTTGTCCAGATGCGGAGGGTGGCTCAAAACAAATTCAAATTGAGTGTTGCTTGCAGGCTGCACCCCTGCGCCGGAAGGTCCCAAACTGGAACACGTCGATGCCGGCCGGCGGCGCCCTTGAGCGCGGACCGGCACCATTTGCCGTTGACCGTGGTTAATGCCACAGGTTTCTATCCGCGGCAGTTGGGGGGCGGACATCATGGCTGGTGATGCAGACGTAATCGTGGTCGGCGGGGGATTGGCCGGTCTGGTTGCCGCGACCGAAATCGCCGACGCCGGCAAAAGCGTCATCGTGGTCGATCAGGAGGGCGAACAGAGCCTCGGCGGCCAGGCTTTCTGGTCGTTCGGCGGACTATTTCTGGTCGACAGCCCCGAACAGCGCCGGCTCGGCATCAGGGACAGTTACGATCTGGCGCTGCAGGACTGGATGGGATCGGCGGGCTTCGACCGCGATGAAGATCTTTGGCCGAAGCGCTGGGCGGAGGCCTATGTGGCCTTCGCGGCGGACGAGAAGCGCGAATGGCTCCGGGCGATGGGCCATCGAATCTTCCCGGTGGTCGGCTGGGCCGAGCGCGGCGGTTACGATGCGATGAGCCACGGCAATTCCGTGCCGCGGTTTCATGTGAGCTGGGGCACCGGCCCCGGCATCCTCGAGCCGTTCGAGCGGCGGGCGCGCGAAGCCCAGGCGAACGGCCGCCTGACATTCAGATTCCGCCACCGCGTCGATGCGCTCACGATCACCGGCGGCACGGTCGACGGGGTCAGCGGAACGGTGCTGGAGCCCGATAACGCCGAGCGCGGCAAGAGCAGTTCGCGCAAAGCCATTGGCGACTTCACTCTCCGCGCCCAGGCGGTAATCGTCGCTTCCGGCGGCATCGGCGGCAATCACGATATGGTCCGGCAGAACTGGCCGAAGCGCCTAGGCGAAGCGCCGAAGAACATGATCTCCGGCGTGCCGGAACATGTCGACGGCCGCATGATCGGCATCACCGAAGCCGCCGGCGCGCGGCTGATCAACCGCGACCGGATGTGGCATTATGTCGAGGGAATCCGGAACTGGAATCCGATCTGGCCGCGCCACGGCATTCGCATCCTGCCGGGACCGTCGTCGATGTGGTTTGACGCCACCGGCCAGCGGCTGCCCCCACCGCTGTTTCCGGGCTCCGATACCCTCGGCCAGCTCAGCCACATCATGTCGACCGGCTACGACTATTCCTGGTTCATCCTCACCCAGAGCATCATCAAGAAGGAATTCGCGCTGTCAGGTTCGGAGCAGAATCCGGATCTCACCGGCAAGAGCTGGCTGATGACCGCAAGAAGGGCCACCAACAAGGGCGCGCCGGGGCCGGTGGAAGCGTTCAAGCGCCACGGCGCCGATTTCGTCGTGCGCGACAATCTCGCCGATCTCGTCGCCGGCATGAATGCGCTCAGCGGCGACGACCTGCTTAACCCACGACATCTGCAAATCCAGATCGAGGCACGCGACCGCGAGGTCGCCAATCCTTACACCAAGGACAACCAGGTGATGAACATCCACAACTCGCGCCGCTATATCGGCGACCGGTTGATCCGCACCGCCAAGCCGCACCAGCTTCTCGAACCCGACCACGGGCCCTTGATTGCCGTCAAACTCAACATCCTGACCCGCAAGACGCTGGGCGGATTCGAGACCGACCTCAACTCGCGCGTCTTCGGCAACGATGGCCAGATCATGCCGGGGCTTTATGCGGCCGGCGAAGCCGCCGGCTTCGGCGGCGGCGGCATGCACGGCTACCGTTCGCTGGAAGGCACCTTCCTCGGCGGCTGCCTGTTGTCCGGACGCAATGCCGCGCGCGCGGCGGCGAAAGCGGTCGCATAGGCATTCTGCGAATCCCGCCGGCCCGCGGCGGATCCATAACCTGCGAGGTAATCGATTAGGCCGCGCGAACCTTCGATAGTCGATCGGCCGATCCCACCGGCGCCATCGAAGGAGAAAGAGCCATGACCGACGTCAATACGATTGCCAACCGCTATATCGACCTCTGGAACGAGCGAACGCCAAGCCGCCGGCGCGAGATGCTGGCCGCGAACTGGACGGATGATGCCCGATACATCGACCCCTTGATGAGCGGCGATGGCCGTGACGGCGTCGACGCCTTGATCGCCGGCGTGCAGCAGCGCTTTCCGGATTTCCGGTTTCAACTGATCGGCCAGCCCAACGGATTCGGCGACCACGTCCGCTTCTCGTGGGGACTGGGCCCGGAGGGCGCCGACAGCCCGATCAAGGGCACCGATTTCGCCGTCGTGAAGGATGGACGGATCCGCAGCATCACCGGATTTCTCGATCAGGTCCCGCAAGGCGCCTGATCGACGAGCGCGCGGCTGCCGCGGCGATCCCGAGGCAGCCGTGCCGGTTCCGGAACGACGATAGCGGACCGCGGCTGAGGCGCGGGTCGCGGCAAAAATAAAGCCGCGCCAGCCCGAAGGCTGACGCGGCGATGGCCGTTCTGTTGCCAGGTGGACCAACCCCGAACGGTTACGCCGCGAGGCGCACTTCGTTCAATGCAACGTTATCGTTTGCATTTAGGTTTTTGACCCGATAACGGCGGTATCATGCCGGGCACAATTCAGAGCTTCTTCGCGACCATCGATCCTAGTTCGCCCCCGCCTTAGCAGCCCAAAGATCCTGCCTTGCGGCAGCATCGATCTCACCGTCGATGAGACCTTTAAGCTCAAGCTGCTAGGGTGGAGGCGCCGGGTACTGCCCCCGGGTCTGCCCGCAGTCCGCTCTAAGTTTCAGCGCCATCGTCTTGCGACGTTCGGACCTTACGCGCGGCCGATGGCGAAAGATAGGCTTCCTTTTCGCCAAACAGGTCCTTCTCTATTTGACGCGTTTTCTTCATGCGAACCGGTGCCCACTTCGCTGGAAAACGCTTTGTTTAGTGAACGGCCGCGTACATGATCCGCTCCTCATCGGCCTCGCCGGCGGAAAACTCCTCGACGATACGGCCTTGCCGGGCGACGAGGATGCGATCCGAAAGACTGAGGATTTCCGGCAAATAGGACGAAATCACCACGACGGCGATACCGCTGTCGGCGAGTTCGTTGATGATCTGGTGGAGATCGGCGATCGCGCCGACATCGACGCCGCGGGTCGGCTCGTCGAATATCACGAGTTTCGGAACCTGCGCCAGCGACCGGGCAATGACGACTTTCTGCTGATTGCCGCCGGACAGTTCGATGACACGCGCATTGGCGCCGATGGCCCGCACCTTGAGCGCTTCGATCCAGGTGCGGCCGGCTTCAATGATGTCCGCCTTGCGGACGATCTCGGTCTTGTTCTTGTCCGCCCCCAAGAGGTTGACGTAGATGTTTTCGCCGATCGTCATCGTCTCGAAAAAACCTTCGAGCTTGCGGTCTTCGGTGACATAGGCGATCCCGCGCCTGACCGCCTCGCGGGGGGTGCGAAAGCGCACGGGAACGCCCTCGAACTCGATGCGGCCGCCGTGGAACAGGTCGCGCTTCAGGACTCCCGACACGACCTTCGCCGTCTCGGTCCGGCCGGACCCCACCAGGCCAAAAATTCCGGTGATCTGCCCGGCGTAGATGGAGAAGGATGTGCTCCGCACCATCCGCCCCATGGTCAGGTTCTCCACCGACAGAACTTTCCGGCGATACGGCCGCGCCGACTGACGATGGCCGTAAAGGTCGGACGACAACGTGCGCCCGACCATGGCCCGGATGATCTTGTCGCGATCCAGCTCCTTGGTGTCGGCCGTGATCACATGCTGACCATCGCGCAGAACCGTGATCCGGTCCGACACATCGAGCGCTTCTTCGAGCGCGTGCGAGATGAAGATGATCGATACGCCGCGCTGCTTGAGACGCCGCAGCAACGCGAAGAAGTAGTATTTCTCCTCCGGCGTGAGCGAGGCGGTCGGTTCGTCGAAGATGATGATCCGGGCGTCGAAGTGAACGGCGCGCGCGATCTCGACCATCTGTTTCTTCGCAGCACCAAGCGAGGAGACCAGCGCCGTCGGGTCGACGTCGAAGTTCAGCGACTGGAAGAACTGCTGCGCCGAAATATAGACTCCCCGCAGCCGATTAAGCAGGCGTTCCTTGCCGAGATAGAGGTTCTGCGCCACCGTCAGCGTCGGGATCAGGCTGGTCTCCTGGAAGACCATGGCGATACCCTTGTCGAGCGCGTCGGCAGGATTGGCAAAGCGAATCACCTTTCCTTCCAGCACGATCTCGCCTGAGGTCGGCGCCACCGCGCCGGCGATCATCTTGGTCAGCGTGGATTTGCCGGCGCCGTTTTCACCCAACACCGCATGGATCTCGCCCTTCCTGAGCGAGAAATCGACGTCCTTGACGGCCGCGGTGCCGAGATATTCCTTGGTCACCCGGCGAAGTTCGAGAATGTCACTGGGCTCCATTAGCCACCATCCGAAAGCGCGATGGAAATAATCTCGTCGCCGCCCTTGCTGGCGACAACGAGGCCGGATCCGTATTCGACAGTGCTGGTCAACCCGTGCCGTGTACCGCCGGTGCGGCTGTGGAAACTGGCGACCGGCGTATGATGGTCGTCGAGCGCCACGACCAGGCCGTAGGAGCGGGTCGGGGCCCAGGGTTTCAGGATACCCATCTGTATCAGCGCCCCGCCCTGCATGGGCTCACTGAACGAAGCGCCGCTCGACAGCGCGGGTGCAACCCAGAACTCCTTCGGCACCTCGGCCATCATCGCCCGGCGATACGTGCGCTCGCGCCGCACGAATTCGACGAGCTGGTTGCGGGGCGCGAAAAGACTGAGCCAGGTGCCGCCTCGCGCGCGCGGCGAGAGCCGGCCTGGATATCCGGGCAGCGCGGTCAGGACCGGCGCCGGAGCCTTTTTCTGGTCGAGATCGAGCAGCACCAGACGATTCTTCCAGCTCTCGGAAACCAGCGCGCTGCGGCCGTCCGCCAGCACGATGCAGCCCGCCGGATAGGACAGGCCCTGGGCGATCGGCTTCGCCTCGGACGTTCGAAGGTCGACCGACCAGACCGATCCCGCCGTTTCCGAATCGAGCAGGTCGCGCTGCCAATCCGTGACGGAATTCCTGGTTGATCCGACGCAGATCAGGAGGGTGTCCGCGTCGCGGAAGGTGGCCGCGGTCACCGAGGCGAACGGCAGCCGCGCGATGTTGCGACGAACCATCGACCGCTTTGCCATGTCCAGCAGCGACAGACCGCGCACCTCATCAAAGATCGCGATGCTGCCATCCGGTCCGGACGCAGTCGCGAGAATCTCGGCCTCGCACTCGACCACCGGCTCGGGTTTTGACCAGTCCCCGCTCACGGCCAGCAGCTTCCGGCCGGACGAGAACAACACGCTGTTGCCCGCGCGCAGCAGGTTGTCCGGCCGCGCGATGGTGAGCAGGTGGTCAGCCTTGTCGACGGCGCTGTTCGGCTTCAGCGCACCGTCCATCGGTGGAATCGCAACCGAGGCTTCGCCACGCCCCAGAAAGCGGTCGGCCGCCAGCGTGAAGACGTTAGCCATGCACCTTCCCCCAATAGCTCTGGAAGCCGCTCCATTGCGGGTCGGCGCCCGGAATCTTGTAGCGGCCGATGCGGTTATTGGAGATGCCGCCGAGATAGAGATAGCCCTTGTGTTCGCGCATGGAGGTGATCATCGGATGGTTCTTCGCCTTCTGGTCCCAAAGCGCCTCCAGCGTGCGCCCTTCCGGCGACATCTTGATCACGCAGCCGGTGTTCAGATTCGGATAGAGCCATTCGTCGGGCGCGAGCCGCCGCGCCATGCGGCGCCGGAATCCGGGCATCCGCAGCGCCACATCGAGCGCCGGAGAGCGCATGCCGAGCAAGGCGATCCAGTAATTGCCGTCGGAAGACCGGTTGATGTTGTCCGGATAGCCCGGAAGATCCTTGATCAGGACCTCGACCTTGCCTTCATTGGGCCCGTCGAACCAGTAGCGGCTGACCCGGCATGCCCAGCTCTCGGCAAACAGCAGCGACTGCCCGCCCGGCTCGACGCAGATACCATTCGGAAACACCAGGCCGCGCAGCACGGTGCGCGTCCTGCCGGTTTTCGGATCCCAGCCGATGATGCGGCCGTTGCCGCGGCTTTCCAGCGCGTCCATCGGCCAGGTGTGCATCTCGTAGCGGATGGTCGCCTCGCTGAAGAACACGCGTCCGTCGGGGGCGATATCGAGGTCGTCGGCCAGCCGCAGCCGGGAGTCGTCGATGATCGAGAACCTGGCGCGATTGGTCTCGTCGGTGACCTTGCTGACCTCGCCCGCGCGCGAGACCTTGTAGAGTCCCATGCCGCCGACGCAGACCAGGATGTTCTCGTCCTTGTCGAGCGCCATCCCCAGCGTGTGGCCGCCGATATGGGCGAAATGTTCGGCCTTGTCGTACAGCGGCGGCCGGAAGCGGATGATATCGCCCTGCCGGTTGCCGCAATAGAGATTGTCGTCGCTGTCGAGCAGGACGTCCTCGGGACCTTCAACCTGCCCGAGGCCGAGAATTTCGACGCCATTCAGCTTGTCGTTAAGGGCGTAGGGAGAACCCGAATTCCTGTCGGTCGAAGCAGGACGCGGCATTTCGACCAGCGCCGGCGACATGTAGACCTTGTTCAAAAGCTTGTCGCGATGCTTCACCCATTTCACGTCGACGAACACGGCAAAGATCAGCGTCAGTCCAAGCACCATCGATCCTGAACCGGCGTTGAGGCCGAGCTGGATGACACTGTTGGTCAGCATCAGAACGACGATCGCCCCGATCAAGACCTTGGCGACGGTGCCGCGACCGCCACCGAGGCTGATGCCGCCGAGGACCACGGCGGTCAAGACCGAAATCTCGAGGCCAACACCGGTGTCGGTACCTGCACCACCGAGCCGCGAAGCATAGAGCAGGCCCGCAAGACCGCACAGCATCCCCGAGATGACATAGGTGACGCAGACCGTGCGCGGCACGTTGATCCCGATATTGTGCGAGGACTTGCGGGAGCCGCCGATCGCCATGGCGCGCCAGCCCGGCCCGCTTCGGCTGAAGAGAATGTGAGCGATCGCGAACACCACCAGCATCACCACAAAGCTGGTCGGCAGACCGGCGACATTTCCGAGGCCGAGCAAGTCCCAGAATGCATCGTCGACGAAACCGGTCGACATCGCCTGCGCGTATTTGAGCAGCAGGATGTCGACCAGCGCGCGCACGATGATCAGCGTCACCAGCGTCGTCAGGAAGGCGCGCAGCCTGAGATAGCCGATCAGGATGCCGTTGAAGAGGCCGACGACCCCACAGGCCGCGACCACGGCCGGGATCGTCGCCCACACCGGCAAGCCACCGAGATTGAGCAAATAGAGCGCCAGAAAGTTGCCGAGGGCAAAGTTGGAACTGACACTGAGGTCAATGCCGCCGGCGATGACGACCACCATCATCGCCAGGCACACCAGACCGAACTCGCCAAGCTGCCTCGCGGCAATCATGAGGCTGGACAGCTGGAACATGCTGGGCAGCAGCCAGCCGATGACACCGAGAACAACGATGAGCACGGTGAACGGGATCGCACTGTCGATCCAGCGCTTGGTCAGGATTTCACCGATCAGGCGATCCGGAACAAAGCGGTAGCGCCAGCGCTCCACGACGTTCCAGAAATTCCTTGCACGCGATCCCGAACCGCTGGCTCGCAGTTCCGCGCCGTTAAGGGCCGGACGGCCCTCGATGTCTGCCGCAGTCACGTAAAGTGGCTCCAGTGGAAAAGGGGCGAGGTCAAAACCCCGCCGGAAAAGGCGGCGGCGAGGCACAAGCACGCGCCTCGCCGCATGAGGGCAGTTACTTCAGGAGCTTCGCGTAGGTGTCCGGATTCCAGCAGGTGCCTTCCTTGACGTCCGCCTTGGTCATGGTCCGGTACGGCGAGTATGCCATGTACTTGATCGAGCCTGCCTTGGGCTTCGCCTGCAATAGCATCTTGATGGTGGTGGCGATGTCGCGCCCCATGCCGACGGCATTATAGTTGAGCGCGTAGTCGAACGTTCCGTCGGAAAGGGCATCGCACATGCTCTGCGCGCCGCCCCCGGCGGTGACCAGCATCACCTGGCCCCTTTTTCCGGCCTGCTGGATCGCAGCACCGGTGCCGCGCGCCTGGCCGTCCCAAACATCGATGATCGCGCAGAGGTCGGGATTCTGCTGCAGCACGGTCTCGGTGATCGAGCGCGCCTTGCTGGCATCCCAGTCGGCCGCCTGGCTGGAAACAAGCTGGACGTCCGGGTGAGCCGCCAGGACTTTCTTCACGCCCTGCACCTCAAAGAAGCTGACGCCACCGGTAACGACCCCTTGAACGATGGCGATCTTTTTGGATTTGCCGTTCTTGCCGCAGCTATTGACGACAATGTTGCCCATCTCCTCTCCCATGCCGATCAGATCCGGACCGACGAACGCGTCGGTCTGGACGGCGCCCTGCATGTTGGCCTGGATGACGTAGATGCCCTGGGCGTTGGCCTGTTTGAGAAGCCGCGCCAGCGACTGGAGATCCGGATTCTGGGTGACGATCACGTCCGGCTTTTGCGCGATCAGGTTGGTGAGCGCCTGCGCCATCGCATCGGTGCTCCAGTTCGGATCCTGGCTCACGAACTTCATGCCGTAGTGATTGGCTTCCTCCTTGACGACGCCGCCCCAGGCCTGCGCCAGGTCGAAGCCGAGCGAGATCGGCAGATAGGCGATGGTCTTGCCCTTCATGGCATCCAGCGCGGGATCGCGGAAGGTATCGCTCATCTCCTGGGCCTGCGCGATGGCCAGGCTTGAAATGAAGCCGGCGACGGCCGTCGAGAGCAGTGTCTTCCAGATACGCATGCCATTTCCTCCTTGGGTTGCTTCTTGGTTGTGATGTGTCAGATGTCGCCCTGCTGGGCGGTTTGCTCGTCGCGAGGGTTCACGACGCTGTCGACGATGATGGCGATCAGCAGAATCGAACTCTTGATCAGGTTCTGGACGGTGTACTGGACGTCCATGATCGTCATGCCGTTCAGCAGAATGCCGATCAGCAACGTGCCGACGACGACGTTGCGAACGCCACCCTTGCCGCCGCTTAAGCCGACGCCGCCCAGCACCACGACGAGAATGATGTCGTAGACTAGGTTCGAGGTGACGATGCGGGTGTTCATGGCCGCCACCGACGTCGCCGTGATCACGCCGGCGATGTAGGCGATCAGCCCGGCCAACAGATACTGAAAGACCAGCACGGGCCGCACCGGCACCCCGCCGACGCGGGCCGCGGCGTAATTGTCGCCCATCGCGTAGATGAATCGCCCGGGCTTGGTATAGCGAAGCAGGAGGAAGGCCGCGAACGCGATCACGATCGCGAGAATCACCGCACTCGGAATGCCGAAGAAAAATCCCTGCCCGATGCTGCGAAGCCAGCCGATATCGCGCGGCAGGTAAACCACGTCGATGCCCAGGATCATGTGCGCGCGGCCGAAGCCGTAGATGAACGTTCCCATCGCCAGCGTCGCGAACAGCGGCGGGATCTCCGCATAGGCGATCAGAATGCCGACGATCAGGCTCATCAGCAGCGCGAACCCCAACCCGAGCGCGATCGCCAGCGGCAGCGGCACGCCTTCATTGGCGAGCTGGAACGTCCACGCCACCGAGATCGCCATGTTGGCGACGATCGAGAGGTCGATGCCGCGGCCGATCACGACGATCACCATGGCAATGCCGAGCACGCCAAAGACGGCAACGCTGCGCAGCAGCGTGAGAAGATTTTGCGCGGTCAGGAATCCGGGCAGCAGGATCGAGAAGATCGCAAACAACAAGATCGCAAGCAGAAAGACGATCTGCTCCTGACTGAGGGAAAGGCGCCATTTCACGGCGAGGTCCTCCCGCCGCCTGAGGCGTGAAGGCTGGCATCCAGCACCAGCCGGCCTTTCACGGCGCCCGAGCGCACGCGGTCGAGCGCCGGATTGGGATCGTCGTGCGTCACGCGCTCGACCGGAACCGCGCGCAGTTTGCCCGACTTGGCAAGATCGACCAGCTCGCGCAGCTCGTGCTGGCTTCCGGTGTAACTGCCGCGGATCGTGATGGCGCGCAGCGGAATGGTCGGGAGCGGCAGCGTGAGATCGCCGCCATAGAGGCCGACCGGCACATAGGTTCCGCCTCGGGCCAGCACCGCGACGCCGGCTTTCGCGGTATCGGACGACGCGACGAAGTCGACCACACCGTAGATCGGCTTGCCCGCGGCCTTGGCGAGTTCGTCGGCGAGTTCTCCCAACTTCGCATTCACGCCCACATGCGCGCCGGCCTCGCGCGCAACCCCGAGCTTTTCGTCGCTGACGTCGACGGCGACGATCTTCTGGTATCCGAGCGCCACGAGGATACTGATGGCCGCCAGGCCCAATCCTCCGGCGCCAATGACGACGACGGGATTGTCCGACTCGACGTCGGAAAGTTTCCTTACCGCCGAATAGGCGGTGATGCCGGAGCAGGCATAGGTCGCAGCCAGCGCTGGATCGACGTTACCGAAGTCGATCAGATGCTCCGGCTTGTCGACCAGCACATGGGTGCCGTAACCGCCATCGCGAAACACGCCGAGGCTTCGCGGGCTCAGGCACATGTGGTCGTTGCCGGAAAGGCAATGCTTGCATTTTCCGCAGCCGGCCCACGGGTACACCAGCCGATGGTCGCCGATGGCGACGCCTTTTGCTTCCGGCCCAAACGCCACCACCTTGCCGACGGTCTCGTGGCCGGGAATGAAGGGCAAGGTGACGCCCCGGTCCTTGAGCGACAGCCGCTTCCCGCCACCGAGATCGTAGTAGCCGTCCTGAAAATAGAGATCGCTGTGGCAGACGCCGCAATAAGTGGTCTTGAGAAGAACCTGAGCGCCGGTCGGTTCGGGGGTCGTTACCTCGACCGCCTCCAACGGCTGTCCATTCCGGACCACGGCCCAGCCACGCATTTTATCTTCCTCCCCGAAGTGTTTGAACGATCAAAGCAGACCAAACTTATCCGGTCAAGTGGTCGACCTTTGTATGACCGTGCGCGCGAAAATTGACCGAACGCGTTTGTTTTCTGCAACTTTCGATCGTAATGGTGAGGCTCCGCCTGCGCTTCCGGATTTTTCCATCATCCTATCGACAAACGAATTACCTGTCCGTATAAGTTTTTCCAAACGCTCGGGAGGAAGATTTGGGCGGAGCTGTTCGCGCGGCTGCAAGCGTTGCTTTGGCGGGTCGCAGTCCTCGTCCCGGTCGCGCCGTAACCGCGGCGGACAAAATCTCCTTGAATGGTTGCCTGACACGCTTGATGATCTTCGGCGGCAGCGACATCAAATTCACCAAGACCTTCCAGCCGAGCGGAACTGTCTTCGCCGATGACGCAATCCACGCGCAGGGCGCGATCGGTTCAAGGTCTCAATCGGTGAGCCGGTCTGGCCGGAAAATCAGGCCGCTCCAAAGCGAGGGCGCCAAACCCGACATATCCGTTTTCATGAAATTCGATCATCCCGTCCTGCTACTGAAGCGAGGTCACGGGATCGAGGTTCGCATGAACTAACGCGGCAGTTTGGAGAACAGGCGATGTCAATTCATGTCCAACCCCCGAGAACCTACGGCAATTTTGTTGGCGGCAAGCAAGTCGACGCCGCCAACGGCGCGACGTTCCCATCGACCAATCCGACCTCCGGGTCGCACTGGGGCAATTTCGCGCTTTCGTCGGCGGCCGACGTCGACCTCGCGGTCAAGAACGCGCATGCGGCCTTTTCCGGCCCATGGGGAAAACTCTCGCCGACCGAGCGCGGCAAGCGGCTGATCGTTTGGGGGGAGAAGATCGCAAGCCAGGCCGAGCGGATCGGCACCATTGAATTGACCCAGAACGGCAAGCTTCTCGCCGAGATGCGCCTGCAGTCCACCATCGCGGAAGACTGGCTCCGGTATTTCGGCGGACTGGCCGACAAGATCGAGGGGTCGGTTATTCCGCTCGCCCGCCAGAGCGTGTTGAACTACACGCTTCGCGAGCCCCTCGGCGTCATCGGCGTTATCACGGCGTGGAATTCGCCGACCTTCCTCAACATCATGGCGGCCGCACCGGCGCTGGCAGCGGGCAACGCCATCGTGTTGAAGCCCTCGGAGGTCACACCGGCGTCGGCCATCGAGATCGCCCAGCTCGCGATCGAGGCGGGTATTCCGGAAGGCGTCGTCAATGTCGTGACCGGGCTTCGTGAGACCGGCGAAGCGCTGGTCGATCATCCGCTGGTCCGCAAGGTTTCGTTCGTCGGCAGTGTCGGCGTCGGCCGCGAAATCGGCGCGCGCGCCGGACGACGGCTCATCACCAGTACGCTGGAGCTGGGGGGAAAGAGTCCCAACATCGTATTCGGCGACGCCGATCTCGATCTCGCGGAAATCGGCGTTCTGGCCGGAATCTTCGCCGCCGCCGGCCAAACCTGCGTCGCGGGAAGCCGCGCCTACATTCATGCCTCGGTCTACGACCAGATGATCGAACGCCTGGTTGCGCGATCCAAACAGATCAAGCTCGGCGACCCGCTGCTCGCTGACACCCAGATGGGACCCATCGCCACGCGCGCACAGTTCAGCAAGGACGAGAGCATGGTCGGTCGCGCGATCGAACATGGCGCCGAGCTTCTGGCCGGCGGCGGCAAGGCTTCGGTCGAGCAATGGCCGGACGGACTGTTTTTCCAGCCGACCATTCTGCACAACACCGGCCGCGACAACCCGATCATCAAGCAGGAAGTGTTCGGGCCGGTTCTTGCGATTACGCGCTTTGAGACCGACGAGGAAGTCCTGGAACAGGCCAACGATACCGAGTTCGGCCTGGCGGCGGGCGTTTGGACCAACGACATTCGCCGGGCGCATTCGATGGCGCGCGCGCTGCAGGCCGGGACGGTGTGGATCAATACCTACCGCGCGCTGGCGTTCAATTCGCCGTTTGGCGGCTACCGCTCTAGCGGCACCGGCCGCAACAACGGCATCGAGTTGATCAACCAGTACCTTCAGACCAAGAGCGTGTGGTGCGAATTGAGCACCGTTGCCCAGGATCCGTTCGTGATGCGATCCTGATCCGGATTAGTCGCAAGAGCCGAGGTTCATCGCCAAACTCCAGCTGTCTCCGACCAAGACTTGCCGATCAACATATCCGCGGGGGCGCCGCATCTGCTAGAAGGAACATGACGTCGAGCATCTACACCTGATGGCAAATCGATTGCGCATCAACCGTCGAAAGCGGGCACGCCTTGATGGGCTGGCCGCGGACAGGTGAAGGACCTATTGGATGGGACGACAAATACGCGACGAAGTAGCCGGCAGCGCCATTGAATCCGACCGGCTTTCGGCAGCGGCGCCGTCGATCCGGCCACGCTACCAGCAGATCGTCGCGGCGCTGCGCAAGGAGATCGAGGACAACAGGCTCAAGGCCGGCGACATGCTGCCCTCCGAAGCCGAGTTGCGCGAACGCTTCTCGGTGAGCCGGCACACGATTCGCGAAGCGCTTCGTGCGCTCAGGGATGAAGGCTTCGTCGAGTCGCGGCAAGGCGCTGCCACGCGGGTGACCAAGCCCGAGAACGCGATTTACACCTATTCCGTCAGTGACGTCGCCGAGCTCCTGCAATACGCCACCGACGTCAGGTATGAGATCGACAAAACCAGCGTCGTTGTCGCCGACGCCGAACTGGCATCCCGGCTTGCCTGCACGGTCGGTTCGCGATGGCTGCGGGTCGAAGGCTTCCGCTATGTGAAGGGAGACTCGACGCCGCTGTGCTGGACCGAGATCTATATCCTATCCGAATATAGCGGCGTCGCGGTTCAGATCGGCCGTCAACGCGGCACCATCTACTCGTTCATCGAAAGCATGTACGGCGTTCGGGTGGCGCAGGTCGACCAGACCCTGCAGGCCGCCGCCATCCCTCCCCAGGCTTCCGAAGCCATCAAGTTCGAGGGATCGGATCTGGCGATCGTCATCCGCCGAATCTATCGGCTCGGCGACGGCAGCATCCCGCTGGTGGCCATCAACTACCATTCGCCGACGCGCCTTCGGTTGAACTGGACACTGCGGCGCTCGGCGAACACGTGAGCTTCGGGGGGCCTGACAGGCTCGATACCGACCTCGTCCGAAGCCGATCGAATTCGCCGCTGCCGCATCGCCCTCAGGCGAGGCCATCATCAGGATTTGTGAGCTGGAGCGGGCGAAGGGAATCGAACCCTCGTATGCAGCTTGGGAAGCTGCCGTTCTGCCATTGAACTACGCCCGCAAACCATTGATTAAGCACTATAATTAAGAACAACCGTCCAAATTCCCCCTGTCTAATCCCTGTCAACTAGCCATCCAATTGGGATCATACATTGCGATCTGGACGCCTGCCAATGCCTTGCTGGAGCACGCCGTCGCTAAGGTTGGGCGGTCGCGAGTTCGAAGCCCCTTCGCCCCGCTTCCCAGAAAACATTTGGAGGACAACCACACCGCCAAGTCTAATTGGGGCCGTCTTTAGTCGGCCTGTATTTCGAGATCGCTGTTTTGCCCCTCGTTCCAGACGTCACAGTAACACGGACCGTAGTAAAAAGGCGGCGCAGGCTATCAGGGATCCGAATCCCACTCTCTCCGCCACGATCGTGGTTCATCTTTTTGATATGGCTTAGGAAATTTGGAAGCTATCGCTCTTGGTCCCCAAAATGGTCCCCAAGGCGCGCCGATATGCTGCGTAGCTTGTCGCAAATGGGCCATCCACAACAGAACGACGTTGCAGCCTGAGTAAGGTCGGTTGCTGACAGCATTGCACGGCGTATTCGCGCCGGACGTTGCCGACCATGGCTTAACCCAAGGGGCGGCACCGGTTTCTAGCTCTGCTACAATGCGCGCCGATACTTCTGCATAGAGATCACGTTTCATCCTCGCCTCGCTGCTATGGCTGACGCGACCAAGGGTTAGCCGCATGCCATAGCCGCGTTGGGCAAGGCTCTAAGTTGTTGGGCGCAATTTTACCCCCTGGGGAGCATGGACAGGGCCCCCGTCTCGCGCGCGCCAAGAGGTGCGCCGCGCAGATAGAACCTGCCAAAGCCAATGGTTAATGAAATGTTAACGGTGGCGTCGCGCGATCGCAGCCGCACCCGTTCATGACTTTGCAGGCGTTCGAGTATTTATCCGCCGCTCGGGCTTGGGGTCGTCCATCCTGCGATCCAGGCACTGGCCCCGCAGGACGCCGATTTCGATCTCGACCATGTTGAGCCAGCTTGCGTGCTTTGGGGTATAGTGGAACTCGATTCGCCTGGCTTCGGCGGGCGGGAACGCCTGATAGAGGGCACCGGCGGAGGGGGTCGATAAATTGTCCTGGACGACCCGGATGATCTCGGCGTCGGGATAATGGATGTCGGCGAGATCACGCATGCATTGGGCGTAATCTCTTGCCGCTCGCCGCTCGGTGACCTTGACCTTCCGCCAGGGAGGATGGGCGAGCGAACAGCCGACGTGGTAGGTTGTCGTTGTCTTCGCGACGCCGCCTTTATAGTTGATGAAGGCGATTATTTTTGCGGTCATGCCGCCGCTCCTGGATTTTATAAAATGAGTTAGAAACGCAATAAGATAGGGAAGCCTATCGCGCTTCTCGGATCAATGTCACTACTTCCCCGAGCAACGGTGCCGACGAGATCGCATAAGCCAATTGCAGGCCGGACGGCGGTCTCTACGAAAAGCCATTTCGGCTGGGACTGACGGGAGCGGTCATCGCGTTGCCACCCGCAATGCCGTGGGCGGCGGTTCGAAGATCACATTCACGTCGCGGCTACCGCACCGCGGGCACATGAGCCGGCTTCCTAGCCTGCCAAGCGGGAAGCTAGGCCCCTTTGCCCACACAAGCGTCTGCATGTCGAGTTCGGCGACATACTCGCACCGGACAAGCCGTGTGGGGGCTTCGATCGTGCCTCGAAGGCAGCGGGCGCGGACGCGCCAGCTCAGCCGGTATGCCTCTCCAAGCGTCTCGATTGACATGAGAACAGAAAGAGAACAATATCGGCGCGTGGTCAAGATGGTCGAGTAGCAGTAATGGCACGTTGGCCACGAGGCGCTGCGGCGGAGGGCGCGGCTTCTTCAGGAGATCGTGCGAACCGTTCTGCCGCTGATCGGATTTGTCGCGACTGCATCGGGATCGATTTATGCCGGCTTGAAGGGTGTTATCGGGCATTAGGGATGGGACGCCCTCCTCAGGAAGAACTCCGCAGCATAGCGCAACTTCTTGAGGTCAATTCTGAGGTCGTGTTGCGCACCGATGTTGAGCTGCCGGAAATGCGCGCCGCGCTTGAGCGCCTTGCGATGCAATCGCGCCAGAATCTTATCGGCGAGCGGCAGCATCGGCTGCGACAGGACGGCGAGCGCCGCGCTGTCGATCTCGTTGCGCCAGCCGCGGCGTTCTATCAGGTTCCCCAGCGAGAGCAGGAAACGGTTGCAACGGGGATCGGCGAGAACGATCTGCAAGGCGCCGTAGCTCGACTTGCGCTGTCGTTCGACCGCCTCGCGCAGGCCACCAAGGTCGATATCCGGAGCGGCCGCAACCAGGCGAGAGACGGTCGTATCGGCGAAAACATCCCATTCCCGCGCCGGGCCCAGCTGCCGCATCAGCCACCTCGCTTCGCTGCTGACCGCCTGGAATGCAGGCGACGGAATATCGCGCCGGAACAGCGCACAGATCGTCCGCAAACGGCGCAAGGCGACGCGCATCTGGTGCACGCCTTCGGGGTCCGATCCCTCCTCCGCCACCGTGTAATTTTTCAGAAGATAATGCCAGCAGGACCGAACCAGGAGTGCGATGACGTCGTCAACCACATGCTCCGCGGTAATGCCGAATAACTCGGCTTTCTCCGCTGGCTGTGCGACGTCGAACGCGAGCGCATAGCCGCGTTCCGTTTTGCTGCGCGTGCCAACCTTTAGCGGCGCAGCGTCAAGCAATTGCGTTCCGAGATCGAACAGGACGCCGGCATTGCCGCTCTTCAATTCGAGTTCGATTTCGGACACGACTTCTTGGCGCGCACCAGCCTCGATCGTTCCCTCGTCGAATACAATTTCAACCGACGCATCGGGCAGGTCGAGCTGCCGGGCGTGCCGATCAACTTTCGTCGCGAAAACTGGCACCAGCGCGTCGTTGGTTAGTGTCGTCACTGGATCGCCGACCTCGTCGGCGGGAAGCCGCGCCAGATCAGGGGTGATGCAGTCAACCGGCGCTTCCCACTGACGTCGCGCGAGAGGCTCTCCTATCGATGAAAGAAGCCTTAGTGTCTGAATGAAGCGTTTGCCGCTGCGTCGCACGCGGAGCGACATGCCATGTTGGAATAGCAGCCGCTCCGGCGTGTCGTAATACACCGTTTCCAGCCGGCGAAACGCGCCCCGGTTGCGCGCATGCTGCACGATGACGGGCATTTCGCGCTGTTGTTCGAGGGTTCCTTGCGGCGCAAGCAGCTTAAGTTCGATTTCCGCCTGTTCACCCGGTCGCACCAGAATAGCTGCGCCGGAATCCTTTACGACAGACTGCCGGCCATTCATCGATATCCCCGTTGGGATGACGTATGAAGGTTTCATGACAATGGCAAGGCATATCCGCGAATTACCGTCCGCGTCAGCGGTGCTGCAAGCCAAAGGTGCGGAGCGCCTCACTGAGGCAAGGCCAGACAAAGAGCATCCGGAAACCTAGAGACCACCCGCTTGGTTGGACTCGCGCGCTTCATCCCAATCATCGGCATCGAGCGCGATCACTTTGGCCGGCCGCCGCGTCTATGAAGTGATTAGGATGTCTTTTTTATGCACTCGCGAACGTACTTGCGACGTATCAAAAATGTCAATTTGTGCTGTTTCGCTTCGAGGCGACAACTCTCCTTTCTTTGCGCACGGATTCGACTGACAGCAGCAAACTCTCCCGGCGATCTCGGTTTTGAGGAAGGCGACTGCGCGAATACAAAACGCACTAAACGAAATAGATGCAACAACCACAGCTGCAATAAGGCGCATAAATTCTAGCCCAGTGAGGAAAACAAGATCGTCCCGCTCACTAGCACGCGTTCAAAAAAGCAAACATGTTCTCGGGACGAATCGTTAGCACTCGCGACGCGCGGTCACGTTTTGGCGGAGCTCTCGTATTTAACAAATCCTACGATCGCCATGGCAATGCCCCCGACGACCGCACCCATCAAAGCTTCGACGAAGAAGACCTCAGGAAAGCTGGGCTCATTCATGCTTCCGCTGGCTGTCACGACGGTGAGTGCCATAGTTTGCAGGAAACAGCCGCTTACCGCGCCGGCCAGCAATCCCGTCAGACTATGTCCAACCCACCCAAATCGATATTGATGGAGCGCCATCGCCGCGAGATGAGCGCCGACGAAACCGCTAACGATCTGGAGGATTAGAATTGACGTCCAATTCATAATTGTTCCAGCTTCCCCTCGTTCGTAATACAATGAGTCGGGACATATGGACATATCTAGATTTCCTCAGTGAACGTCGTATGACATTGGTGCTACCGTGCCCAATTTCGGCGTCCATGCGCGTCGGCCAGCCTGACAAATGGTGTCATCGTCGCCGTTTTCCCGCACGGCAGCATCGACCACGTCCGCTTCGATGCTGCCTGTCGCGACCTGCCAAGGCAACGAACGGGACTCCTCTCCGACATGCATCTCCGTTCGACACATCAACTTAAAATTTGAAGGGGCTGTTTTTCCGTCGCCGAAGTGTCATCAACATCTGCAATTCTGGAAATATGTCCATAAGTCTGGAAATATGAAAATTCCAGCGCCCGCGGACTGATTTGACCCGATGCAGGAGAAGCCTCGATGAAGCCAGGAACCGCCGCGGCCCTTGTTGCAAGCTTGTCGATGATACCCGCCGCAAACGCGCTGGATCAAAATCTTCCAGCCTATCAGCCCGTCCCGGGAATTTCGGGCCAAATCAGGTCGGTGGGATCCGATACTCTCAACGAAGACATGGAGTTGTGGGCAAAGGGATTCAACGAGCGGTATCCGGATGCCAAGATAATTGTGGAGGGCAAAGGTTCGGCGACTGCTCCGCCGGCGCTGCTCGACGGGAGCGCACAATTCGGCCCCATGTCGCGGTCGATGAACGGCGATGAATCCGCGGCGTTCCAAAAGAAATACGGCTACAAGGCCTCGGATTTCGCCGTGGCGTTCGATGCGCTTGCCGTCTACGTCAACAAGGATAATCCCATCAAGTGTTTGACGCTGGAGCAAGTCGATCGGATTTTTTCCGCAAGACGCCTGGGCAGTGGCGGCCGCAGCATCAACACCTGGGGCGACGCCGGCCTCACGGCCGAATGGGCGGCGCAGCCAATCGTGATGTATGGCCGTAACGAAATCTCGGGGACTTACGAGTTGTTCAGGGAACAAGTCTTGTACAACGGAGAATTTAGGCCGGAGGTCAAGCAGCAACCGGGCTCCGAGGACGTTGTCAGCAAGGTCGCAAGCGACAAATTTGCGATCGGCTATTCCGGCATCGGCTACAAGACGGATAGTGTCCGGGCGGTGCCACTGGCCATATCCTCCGGTCGTGAATGCTATGACACGTCCGCCGAATCGACCTACGCGGGCAAGTATCCTGTCGCACGATTTCTCTACATCTATCTCAACAAGAAGCCGAACGAGCCGATCGACCCGTTACGCCGCGAGTTTATCAAATATGTTCTGTCCAAGGACGGCCAGGCGCTAACTGAAAAGAGCGGTTTCTACCCGATCACCAATGAGATCCGCGAAAGTGAATTGAAGAGGTTGGGGCTTTCGACGCCTGAGAACTAAGTAACGGCCTGAGCGCGGTGAAGGTGACTGTGATCTCGACCCCCGAACTTCCCAAAGATCCCTGCGCAGGATCGGTTCATAACCGAACAGCCATGACGCTTTGCTGCCTATCCCGGACCGAATCTTGATCGTCATACAAGGAGAGATACGCATGACCGACCGCGTGAATCCGCCCACTACTGACAGACCCGCCATCACTATTGCCGCTGCGCTACAACCTCGACGCCGAAGGTTACGACGTCGAGACGGTCGCCCGCGGCGATGACGCCGACACCAGGCTGAAAGAGCGCGTTCCCGACCTGATCGTGCTGGACTGGATGCTGCCCGGCCTGTCGGGGATCGAGCTGTGCCGCAGGTTGCGGGCGCGGCCGGAAACCAGGCAGCTTCCGATTATCATGCTGACCGCGCGCGGCGAGGAAAGCGAACGGGTCAGGGGCCTTGCGACCGGCGCCGACGATTACATCGTCAAGCCGTTCTCGGTGCCGGAACTGCTGGCGCGGGTGCGGGGCCTGTTGCGCCGCGCCAGTCCGGAACGTCTCGCCACCATCCTCACCTATGGCGACATCGAACTCGATCGCGAGAAGCGCCGCGTGGCGCGGTCGGGAAGTCCGGTCGATCTCGGCCCGACCGAGTACCGGCTGCTGGAATTTTTTCCTGGAGCATCCGGGACGGGTGTTCAGCCGCGAGCAACTGCTCGACAGCGTATGGGGGCGCGATATTTACATCGATGAGCGCACGGTGGACGTGCATATCGGGCGGTTGCACCGTGCGCGGCGCCGGCTATGCCCTGGACGACCGGTTCGCCAAGGTGGATCAATAGCGGCTTTCGACATGAATCAAGTAATCGTCTCGACAGAGCCAGCCCTGCAGCCCCGGATCGTCGTTGACGAATTCCTTCTCGATCGGGAGACCATCCGGGTTTGGCGGGGCAGCAAGCCACTTCAGTTATCCATGAAGCAGTTTCGTCTCCTTGAGGTTTTCATGGAGCATCCGGGAGAACCCTTGCCGCGGAGAACCTTGAAGGAGCGCGTGTGGGGGGCGGGCTCGATGATTGAGGAAGCCACCGTTGACGCGGAAATCGTGCGCCTGCGCCGAGCCATTGGAGGCCGGCGACGCGAAGCCCCCATTCGGACTGTCCGCAAATTGGGGTATGTCTTCCAAACGCCCAGGCGGCGCCGGGCCTAAGTCGCCAACATCGATCCCAGTCGCGAGAAGAACATCGTGAGCAAGAGGATCCAACATGCCATGCCGGTCTGATCGAAGACCCTTTCCGTCGAAATGCATTCCCATCGGGTGAACTTGTACGCCGTCCAGAGCGCGGCTCCAGCGCCGCTGACGGACTGAATTCCGATTTCCAGGCCGGCGGGCATGACGGAAAGCATCAAGCCTCTCTTTCGCACCGCTCAGGTCGGCGCCTGTTGGGCGCTTGTGGCGGCGGCGCTGTGTGGAATCAGGAATGTGATGAGGCAGCAGAGCAGCAGCATGACCGCTGAGCCGACCAGGCAGCCCGTGATGCCAGCGACTTGGTACAGCACTCCGGATAGCGTGATCCCCAGCAGACGACCGGCTGCATTGGCCGCATAATAGAAGCCGACGTCTTCGGCGGCCTTTTCGGATCCGGCGTAAGCCAGAATGAGATACGAATGCAGGGAAGAATTCACGGCGAACGGCAGACCGAAAAGCGCCAGTCCGGTCACCAGGACAAGATCGGGACGCGCGAGGTCGGTTGAGTTCATGATCACCGCCAGCGCAATTGGCACAGCGGCTAGAACGGCGGCCCACAGTCTCGCCGACGGCACCTCGCGGCTGAGGCCGTCGGTGCTGCGTGTCACGAGCGACGGAGCGATGGCTTGGATGGCTCCATAGGCAACGGTCCAGGCCGCCAGAAAACCGCCCACCTGCAAAAATTTCCAACCATGTGCGTAGAGAAAGACAGGCAAGCCGACGACGAACCAAACATCCCTCGCGCCGAACATGAAGATGCGCGCCGCAGCCAAGAGATTCACGCCGCGCGATTTGCCGAATAGCTCGCGGATGGTTTTCGACGATTTCGCCTTGCCTAGCTCAGACGGCAGAAGTAGCAGCCCCGCGACGAAGATCGTACCCAGCAACGTCGCCATCATCCACAGCGCGTGCGTGAATCCGGCCAGGTCCAGCAGGAGACCACCGACGAAGAACCCGATGCCCTTCATCGCGTTCTTCGAACCGGTGAACCAGGCGACCCACCGGAACAGTTGTCCGCTGCCTTCGGCGGAGGTCGCCTTGATGGCCGATTTGGACGCTGTCTTGGTGAGGTCCTTGGCGACGCCGGCGACACCCTGAGCGACGACGACCCACGCCACCGAGGCCGCAGCACTCCATCCGGGATCAAGCGCCGACAACATCAGCAAGCCCGCGATCTGGAGCATCTGGCCGATCGCGAGCATTCTGGGAATGCCGAAGCGCGATGCGAAATAGCCGCCCGCGAGATTGGCGGCAATTCCGGCCGTCTCATACAGGAGAAACAGGAACGCAAGCGTGAAGGGGGTATATCCCAACCGAAAGAAGTGAAACAGGACGAGCATGCGCAATGCGCCATCGACCAGCGTGAAGCCCCAATAGGATGCCGTGACAATGATGTAATTTCGAACCATGGAGTTAGACGCCTGCTCGTTGAACGATATTCGCGAGATCGACCATGCGGCAGGCGTAGCCAACCTCGTTGTCGTACCAGGCGTAGACCTTCAGCAGGGTCTCGTCGGTCACCATGGTGCTGAGGGCATCGACGATCGAGCTACGGGGATCGTTGTTGTAATCGGCCGAAACGAGAGCCCTGGTCTCGAGGCCCAGGATACCAGCCAGGACGCTTTCGGACGCGGATTTGAAAAGTCCGTTGACCTCCTGCGCCGTGGTCGGCCGCTTCAGTTCGAATACACAATCCGTCAAGCTGGCATTCAGAACGGGCACGCGCACCGCGTGACCGTTCAGTTTCCCCTTGAGTTCCGGATAGATCAGGGAGATTGCCGTTGCGCTTCCGGTGGTCGTGGGCTGCATCGAGAGCATCGACGATCGTGCGCGGCGCAGATCCTTGTGCGGCGCGTCGACGACGACGTTGGTGTTGGTGGGATCGTGGATGGTTGTGATCTGTCCATGCCGGATGCCGATTGACTCATGGATGACCTTGACGACGGGTGCGAGGCAATTGGTCGTGCATGAGGCGGCCGTCAGCAGCCGATGCCGGGCTGGATCGTAAAGGTGGTCATTGACGCCGACGACGATGTTCAACGCCGCTTCGTCCTTGACGGGAGCCGCGACGATCACGCGCTTGACGCCATTGTTAAAATAGGCCTGAAGCTGATCGGGCTTCAGAAATTTACCCGTGCACTCCAGCACGACGTCGCAACCCAGATCGCCCCAGGCGACCTCGCCGGGATTTCCTTGTTCGCTGAAACCGAGGCCATGGCCGTCGATTACAATCTTTTTTTCGTGTTCGATGACGATCGATGTATTCCACCGCCCGTGAACGCTGTCGAATTCAAGGAGATGCGCCGTCGCGGCAATCCCGCCCTTGAGCTCGTTGATGTGAACGATATCCAGGCTGTTGTGCGCGCGCGGGTCCGTTTCCGGGCGATGGATGCCCCGCATCGCTGCGCGCAACGCCAGTCGGCCAATCCGACCCATTCCATTGATGCCAACTCTCATCACTATCGTTCCGTCATGGTGCTACGCGGGCCGTATCGCCGATTTCATCCAGACGTGCCTTGAGCGCCATCCGATCGAGCGCCGCAAAGGGGAGGCTGGTGAATATCTCAAGGCGCCGGCAAATCATGGCGTACAGCTCATTGAGCAACGTCGTGCGTTCCGTTGCCGAACCGTTGAACTGGGCCGGGTCCGGGAGCGGCCAGGCGGCGGTCACAAACTGGCCGGCGAGGTCAGGGCAAAACTGGCCGTGCGGGGCATCGCAAAGCGCGATAACGAAATCCATGCGCGGCGCATTAGGCCCCTTGAACTCGTCCCACGATTTGCAGCGCAAGCTGGATACGTCATGCCCGAGGACCTTTAAACGATCGATCACCTCGGGAAGCGGCGCCACGGCCGGCTCGGCGCCGGCAGAATAGCCGCGGAAGTGGCCCCGGCCGATCTTTTCAAGCAAGGCTTCCGCCATGATCGACCGGGCGGAATTATGGGTGCAGAGAAACAGAACGTTGAATGCCGGTGTCATGAAAGTCTCCGTGGCTTTCGCCTCATCCACCCGTGTCGGGTATCGTTGCAAGATGTCGCTGCAGAGTTCAGGCCGGCCGCCGCAACAATCGCGTGCGAGGAATTCGACCAGCCCCCGGAAACCGCCGAGATCAGCGCGGTAATTCATCACCCGGCCTTGCCGCTCCACCTGCACGAGGCCAGCGCGGCTCAGCACGGCGAGATGCGCCGACATGGTGTTGTGCGGCACCTCGTACATGCGCGCGATGTCGCCCGCGTTGAGACCCTCGGGATGGACTTTCAGAAGACTTCGAAGGACCGCCAGCCGGGTGGACTGTCCCAGAGAGCCAAACCGCGTGACCGCTTCCAATTCGTCCATAAGTCTCGACATACAGAGATATTAGAACGGGATGCGTTCGTGGGAAAGCTCTTTTTCCCTGGACAAGCGCCGGCTTGCTGCAAGCCAGCATCATGGATTTGGTGACACTGGTATGACAGTCACCGGTTCCGATACGAACGGGACGCCGGGTGAGGGCGTTCGTGCCTAGCGGCCGCGCTTGGCCGGACGAGCGGACGAACTCGGCTTTTGACGCGAGGCGGTTTTGGCCGGTGCAGGCGCGCAGCATCCCGCCGACGTGGCGAGGAAATTGCACAATTCGGGATGCCCGTCGCAGCAATCGTTGACCAGAAAGGACAACAACGACTGCATGCCGTCCACGTCCGAGCGATAGATGATCGTGCGCCCGTCGCGCGAGCTGCGCAGCAGGCCGGCCCGGACCAGAATCGCCAGGTGAGACGAAAGGGTATTGTGAGGCGCACCGACAGTATCGGCGATCACACCTGCGGTGATACCGATCGGCTCGTGCTTGATCAAGAGACGGAAAATCGCAAGCCGTGTCGGTTGCGCCAGGGCGGCAAGCGCGGCGATCGCATGTTCATCGCTCAACTGGTTTCCGCTCGAGATGGGGCCAGCATGACTCGCGACCGCCAGCATCGTTTTTCGCATTGCATCAATCCCGTGATTCCAAAGTTCTGGTTCGTTTTAGCTGACGCCTAGGTGACAAGCCAGAATCTTTCGATTATTGGATATGTCGAGACATCTCGACGTGTCGTTCGGCTTTAGGAGCCGCGTGGCGACCTTTCAACGAGACGCTCGGCCGGTAGGCGTACCGGTCGCATCCTTGAGGAAACCTCGCCGGTAGGCGTACCGGCGCGTCTTGGGAGAACATCCATGACTCATTGCGACAAGATGGTCGATGCCGGGCGCCGCCGATTTTTAGGCGGTGCGGGCGTTGCTGCGGCAGGAGCCGCGGTGGCGACCATGGTACCGGCTCAAGCGAAGGCGGCGCCGGGAGCGGCACGGGTCGACTACCCCTCCAATCGTCTTGCCAATGTTTCCGAACTCAAGCCGAACCAACCCGTGACCGTCGCCTATCCGGATGCGGGTGCGCCGGGCGTGTTGCTCAAACTTGGCAAGCGCGTTCCGGGCGGCGTTGGCGCCGATGGCGATATCGTCGGCTTCTCGACCACCTGTCCGCACAAGGGTTTTCCGCTCAACTACAACACCGCCGACAAGACCTTGAATTGTCCGGGACACTATTCACGCTTTGACTGCGAGTCCGGCGGCTTGCAAGTCTGGGGGCATGCCACCCAAAACCTTCCGCAATACGCGCTGCGGGTCGATGACAAGGGCGACATCTACGCTGAGGGCGTGGACGAGCTTTTGTACGGCCGCCTGTCCAACGTGTTGTGAGGAGAAAATATCATGGCTTACAAGCGTCAGATTGATCGCCTTCCGATCGTCCCCAGGGACGCGAAGGAATTCAACGTCACCTGCCACTACTGCATCGTCGGCTGCGGTTACAAGGCCTACACATGGCCAACGAATAAGCAGGGCGGCACCGCGGCGGATCACAATAAGTTCGGTGTCGATCTCGCCAAACAACAGAACCCTGAAACCAATGCCTGGTATGCGCCATCGATGTACAACATCGTCAAGCAAAACGGTAGCGATGTTCACATCGTCATCAAGCCCGACAAGGACTGCGTCGTGAATTCCGGGCTCGGGTCGGTGCGCGGCGCGCGTACGGCGGAGATGAGCTATTCGCAGCAGCGCAACACGCAGCTTCAGCGCCTGACTGACCCGATGGTCTGGCGTTACGGACAGATGCAACCGACGAGCTGGGACGATGCATTGGATCTAGTTGCGCGTGTCAGCGTGGCCGTGATCAACGATATGGGTGAAGATGGCCTGTTCGTGTCCGCATACGATCATGGCGGCGCCGGCGGGGGATATGAGAATACCTGGGGCACCGGCAAACTCTATTTCGGGGCCATGAAGGTCAAGAACATCCGGATCCATAACCGCCCGGCCTACAATTCCGAGGTTCATGCCACGCGTGACATGGGCGTGGGCGAGCTCAACAACTGCTACGAGGATGCAGAACTTGCCGACACGATCGTCGCGGTCGGCACCAACGCACTCGAAACCCAGACCAACTATTTTCTCAATCACTGGGTGCCGAATTTGCGCGGCAGTTCGATTGACAAGAAGAAGGCCGAGTTTGGCTCGGAGCCGGTCGCGCGCGGGCGCATTATCATCGTCGATCCGCGACGGACGGTCACTATCAATGCCTGCGAAGTCGAGGCCGGCAAAGAGAACGTGATGCATCTTGCCATCAACTCTGGCTCCGATCTCGTGCTCTTCAACGCCTGGCTGACCTACATCGCGAGCAAAGGCTGGACCGATAAAGCATTCATCGAAGCGTCGACCAAGAATCTCGACAAGGCGCTCGTCGCCAATAAGGTCAGCCTGGAAGATGCGGCCAAGCTCACCGGCCTCACGGTCGACCAGATCCAGAAGTCGGCCGAATGGATCGCGCAGCCCAAGGCGGGCAATGCGCGAAGGCGCACGATGTTCGCTTACGAGAAGGGCTTGATCTGGGGTAATGATAATTACCGGACCAACGGTGCGCTCGTAAACGTCGCGCTCGCTACGGGAAATATCGGACGACCGGGTGGCGGTTGCGTGCGCATGGGCGGCCATCAGGAAGGTTACTCACGTCCTTCGGATGCGCACGTCGGACGGCCCGCCGCCTATGTCGACAAATTGCTGATCGAGGGTAAGGGTGGCGTGCATCACATCTGGGGATGCGATCATTACAAGACGACGCTCAACGCCTTCAAGTTCAAACAGGCTTACAAGAAGCGTACCGACATGGTGAAAGACGCCATGATGTCGGTGCCCTACGGCGATCGGACGGCGATAGTCAATGCCATCGTCGGGGCGATCAAGAAAGGCGGGCTGTTCGCGGTCGATGTCGATATCGTCCCCACGAAAATCGGCGAGGCGTGCCACGTCTGGCTTCCCGCGGCCACGTCGGGCGAAGCCAATCTTACCTCGATGAACGGCGAGCGCCGCATGCGCCTTACCGAAAGGTACATGGATCCCCCGGGGCAGGCGATGCCCGACAGCCTGATCGCGGCGCGCATCGCTAACAACATGGAGCGTGTGCTTCGCGAGCAAGGCAAAGCTCAGTATGCGGACCAGTTCAAAGGCTTTGACTGGAAGACCGAAGAAGACGCCTTCATGGACGGCTACCATAACCATGAAAAAGGGGGCGAGTTCGTTACCTATGAACGCCTACGCGCCATGGGAACCAATGGTTTCCAGGAGCCCGCGACCGCCTTCACCGACGGTAAGATCGTCGGCACCAAACGCCTGTTCGCCGACGGCAAGTTCGGCGGTAAGGACGGCAAGGCGACTTTCATGGAAACCGCGTGGCGTGGCTTGCAAGCACCGGGCAAGGAAGAGGAGCGCAGTAAATTCCCGTTCCTCGTCAATAATGGACGGACCAACGTCATTTGGCAGAACGCCTATCTCGATCAGGATAATGAGTTCGTGATGGATCGGATGCCTTACCCCTTCATCCAGATGAACCCGGACGACATGGCCGAGCTCAAGCTCAAACAGGGCGACCTCGTCGAGGTCTACAACGACAACGGTTCGACGCAGGCAATGGTCTATCCGACCTCGACCGCGAAGCGGAAGCAGACCTTCATGCTGTTCGCGTTTCCAACAGGCGTCCAGGGCAACGTCGTATCAGCGGGCGTGAATGAATTCATCATTCCGAACTACAAGCAAACCTGGGGCAATATCCGCAAAATCGCGGACGCTCCGGAAGGTGTGAAGCATCTTAGCTTTAAGTCGATCGAATACACGACCTGATCGGCTGAACCCGTATTCGCTAAACTCTTGCCCAGGCGCTCTAAGTTGCCTGGGCAATTTCATATGAGGCCACATGCTGGCAATTCAGGAGATTTGTGACCGCCCGGGACTGCTTGACGCCCACGAGGCGCTTGCGCGGGTGCTTTCCCACGTAAGACCCGTCCAGGGAACCGATAACGTCGCATTGCACGAGGCGACGGGCCGCGTCATGATCGACGCCCTGCGATCGACCATTCCCTTGCCGCCATTCGATCAGAGTGCTGTCGACGGCTACGCGATACTCGATCAAGATCTCGCCACCACGCGTCGGATACTAAGGCGCGTTGGCCAGGTGGCTGCAGGTTCGACCGCGACGGCGGCGCTTAATCCCGGCGAAACCGTCAAGCTGCTCACGGGTGCCCCCATTCCGGGCGGCGTGCGGGCCGTGGTGATGGAAGAGAAGGTGCGATTCGATCGTGCAACCGTCATCATCGACTCCCCGATTGAGCTGGGTTTGAACATTCGGCGCCGCGGCGAGGACGTCCAGGAAGGCTCAGAGATTGTCGGCGCTGCAACCGTGCTCGATGCCCGTCATATCGCAATACTTGCCGCCGCGGGCGCCGACCGCCTTACCGTGCGGCGCCGCCTGCGCGTGGCCGTGATGTCGACTGGCGATGAGTTGGTCGCCGCCGGCACCTCTCTCGGGGATCATCAGCTCAACGATGCGAACGGGCCAATGCTCTCCAGTCTGGTTTTTTCGCCCGCGACGCAGGTTGACTATCTTGGACGGCACCGTGACGATCAGGCTGCGCTGGCGCGAGCTTTCGCGAGCGCGGCGGCTTCTTACGACCTCATTATCTGTTCAGGCGGTGTGTCGGGCAGCGACGCAGACCATGTAGTCCCGGCAGTCAGGGAGGCGGGTGGAGAATGTGGTGCGATGTCACTGGCGTTGAAGCCGGGAAAACCGCTGGCCGCAGGACGCATCGGCGCAACGGCCGTGCTAGCGCTTCCCGGCAACCCTGTCGCCGCGATGGTAGGAGCGCTCATGTTTGCGCGCCCGATGCTGGAGGCGTTGGCCGGTCTGGCGCCGTCCAAGTTAGCCGCAGTTGCCGCGCGCGCCGCCAGAGTGTTTAGCCACCGCCCCGGCCGGGCCGAATTTGTCCCCGTGGCGGTCACCGGTCATCATCCTGACGGCGTGCCGCTTGTTGAGAAACTCGGACGCGGTGGATCGGCCCGCTTGCGGCCCCTCATCCTGGCCGACGGGCTTGCATATATTCCCGCAGACGTTGGCGATCTGGAAACGGGCTATGCGATTGGTTTCTATCCGTTCAAGTCGAAGTTCGGCCTTTAGCCTTCGACGACATCGCCGTCTTCCTTGACAAACCGCCCGATATGCGGGTTCGGCAGGATGGTAAGGACAGTCTCCGATGGGCGGCATAGTTTGACACCCTTTGGCGTCACCACGATGGGCCGATTGATGAGGATGGGATGCGCCAGCATAAAATCGAGCAATTGATCGTCCGTCCATTTTGGATCGGCGAGCCCCAGTTCGACAAAAGGCGTGCCCTTTTCGCGCAACAGTGCGCGCACTGGGATTTCCATCGCCATGATCAGTTCCATCAATCGGGCGCGGCTTGGCGGATTCTCGAGATACTCGATAATGTCCGGTTCCGTTCCGCTTTGCCGGATCATCGCGAGCGTATTGCGCGAGGTGCCGCAGTGCGGGTTGTGATAGATGGTCACGCTCATAATTTGGCCTCGGGATCAAGCGATGGCGCGTCGGGCTCGGGGTGTAGCAACCACGTCATTACCACCATGCCGATGACGGCGCCGACGAGTTCGGCGACGATGAAACCCGGGAGGTCGATCGGACGAATGCCGGAAAAGGTGTTCGTAAACGAACGCGCTATTGCGACCGCCGGATTGGCGAACGACGTCGAGGCCGTAAACCAGTAGGCCGCCGTGATATAAAGGCCGACCAGCCACGGCACGGCGCTCCGTTCGAAGCGAATTCCTGCGAGGATCGTCATCACGAGGCCAAAAGCCGCAACGGCCTCGGCGAACCATTGCGCGCCGCCGGTCCGGACCTTCGTCGAGGCATCTAACAACGGCAGATCGAACATCCCGTGGGCGATTATCGTGCCCAGAATGCCTCCGATGATTTGTGCCGCGATATAGAGCGCCATGTCTCGCGCACTCAGCGCGCGCTTAAGCGCAAACACGATCGAGACGGCCGGATTGAAATGAGCTCCCGATATGGGTCCGAGGATGGTGATGAGCACAACGAGAATCGCACCGGTGGGAAGGGTGTTGCCGAGCAAAGCGAGCGCGACATCTTTTGTCAGCCTCTCGGCCATGATGCCGGAACCAACCACGGTCGCGACGAGAAGTGCCGTACCAAGCATCTCTGCAAAAGCGCGCCGACGAAGGTCGAAAGCTGGCATTAGTGGCCTTTTCTAGCGGGTAATCGCCGGGTCACGCTTTCCATCACGTCGGCGCGGATATCAGGACGCCCGCTGCAGCAATTCTGTAGCAAAAACAGCAAGAGAATTTTCAATCTGTCGAGTTCGAACGCAATAGATCGATCGGCTCCGCCGCTGCGACATCACGAGATGAGCATAGGCAAGTACGGTGAGATGGGCCGTAAGCGTATTCGGCGCTACGGACAGGAGACGCGCCAACTCGCCTGCGGCGAGGCCGTCCGGTTCGTGGCGGATGAGCAGCCGAAAGACGTCAAGCCGTGTTCCCTGGGAGAGAGCTGCGAAGGCGCTGAGTGCCGCTTCCGTTTCCATAGATCGAGACTTATGGAATTGGGAAATTCTGTCAAGGTGTCGCTACTTCCATATTGCTAGAAATAGCGTTTGACGAGGGCCTATCGCGGTGTCATGATTGTCGTATGAAACTGGGTGAAGCCGCCACACATCTCGAAGCCCTGGGCAATCCGACGCGGCTAAAGATTTATCGTGCGCTGGTGCGGGCCGGGGAAGCGGGCCTTCCGGTCGGTCGCCTACAGGATAAACTGAAGATCGCGCCGTCAACCCTTTCGCATCACATCAAGACTTTGGTAACCGCGGGTCTCATCAGTCAGGTGCGGGAAGCGACGACGCTGACATGCCATGCCAACTATGACGTCATGCGAGGTTTGGTGGATTTCCTGGTCGCCGAATGTTGCGCTGACGCCGCCGAATGCAAGGACACCAGCGCCGCCGCCTGAGGTTTTCAGGATTCGATGTTCGATATTTCTAGTTTTATAGGAGAAGCAAAGGTGTGCGAAGCGAAGACAGTGGCAATCATCGGTGCCGGACCGGTCGGGCTCGCCGCAGCGGCCCATGTTCTCGAGCGCGGCATGATGCCGATCGTGCTGGAGGCGGGCCCGGAACCCGCCCACGCCGTGCGCCAGTGGCAGCACGTCCAACTCTTTTCGCCCTGGGAATACAACGTCGACAAGGCCGCCGAGCGGCTGCTGTCTTCCATCGGATGGAACTCGCCGGACCCGCACGTTTATCCGACCGGCGCCGAACTCCTTGAGCGTTACCTCGATCCACTCGCCGACAGGACGATACTCAAGGACGTCATCCGTACATCCAGCCGCGTCACCGCCGTGAGCCGGGTCGGTTTCGACAAGGCGAAGACGCGAGGCCGCGAAAATGCACCCTTCGAGATTCGATATCAAAACGGCAGGGGGCCGGAGACGCTGCTCACTGACGCCGTGATCGATGCATCCGGGACGTGGCATTCCCCAAATCCGGCAGGCGCGAGCGGCCTGCCGGCGATCGGAGAACGCGATGCGCAGGCGAAGGTGTCCTACGCGATGCCGGACGTCTTAGGCAGGGACCGAGCGCGTTTCGCCGGGAAGACCGTCGCCGTCCTCGGCGCCGGTCATTCCGCGATCGGCACGCTGACGGACTTGACGACCCTCGCTCGCCAGGTGCCCGGCACCACCGTTCTCTGGCTGCTTCGAGGCAACGACCGGGCTAAGGCTTTCGGCGGTGGAGCCAACGATAAACTCGTCGCGCGCGGCGAACTCGGCGCGCGCTTCGCCTCGCTGGTCGCGTCCGGCATGGTCAAGGTCGAAGCCGGCTTTGCGGTGACGCATGTTACTTCGACAGGCGACCGGCTTCAGGTTGCCAGCGGGTCCGCATGCTGCGGGCGCCAGGTCGTCGTCGACGAACTGATCGTTGCGACCGGCTTCCGTCCCGACCTGTCCTTCCTGAGCGAGGTTCGCCTGCGTCTGGATCCGGCGATCGAGGCGCCCATCGCGCTGGCGCCTCTGATTGATCCGAACCAACACAGTTGCGGTACGGTTCGACCGCATGGAGCCCGCGAGCTCGTGCAGGACGACAGCGGCCTGTATCTTGCCGGCATCAAGAGCTACGGCCGCGCGCCGACCTTCCTCATGATCACTGGCTACGAACAGGTACGCTCGATCGCAGCGGACATCGCCGGCGATCGCGAGGCGGCCGAACGCGTCGAACTCGAACTCCCGGAGACGGGCATTTGCACGCGCGCTGGCGTCGAAGGAGATGGCGCGGCCGATTCCGGATGTTGCGGTGGCCCGGCCCCCGCCGGAGTCGACGCCTGCTGCGCTCAGGACGCCGACGCCAAGGCGGTCGGAAAGACGGGATGCGGGTGCTCCTGAAGTGAGGATAGATCGTCAACTGCGCCTCGTCCTCGCACTTGGGACGACGCAGACCCTCGCATGGGCGTCGAGCTACTATCTTCCGGCCATCCTCGCGGATCCGATTGCGCATGACCTGGGAATCTCGAGCAACTGGTTCTTAGCCGCGTTTTCCGGAGCGCTGGTGATTTCCGGGTTGCTGGGGCCCCGCGTGGGCCGACAGATCGACCGCGTCGGCGGGCGAGAGGTCCTCTCTGCGTCCAACGTTATTCTCGCGGCCGGCCTTGCGCTCCTGGGCGAGTCGACATCGGTCTGGATGATGGTGATGGCGTGGCTCCTGCTCGGCGTCGGCATGGGCCTCGGCCTGTACGACGCGGCGTTCGGCGCGCTTGGCCGGATCTACGGCGACAGCGCCCGCAAGGCGATCACCGGCATCACCCTGATCGCGGGATTTGCCAGCACCGTTGGTTGGCCGCTTAGTTCGCTAGGACTCGAGACGATCGGGTGGAGGGAGACGTGCTACGCCTGGGCGGCCGTGCACACGGTGATCGGACTTCCGCTCAACATGCTTTTCCTGCCGAAGACCCCGCCGACGCAGCGCGTGCAGGGGCCTATCGTCAAGCCACATATTCTGATCGACCGCACCATGATCCTTCTGTCCTTTGCCTTCGCGGCTGCCTGGACCGTGACGTCGGCGATGGCGGCGCATCTGCCGCATATCGTGGAAGCGTTCGGTGCTACGCCGACTCAAGCGGTGTTCGCCGGCATGATGATCGGACCGGCGCAGGTGGCGGCGCGTGTTCTGGAGGCGAGCACGTTGAGCAGGTTTCACCCGTTGTTTTCGACGCGGCTCGCGTGCGTCACGCATCCGATCGGCGCGTGCGTCATCGGAATCTTCGGAGGCGGTGCTGCGGCGGCATTTACCCTCCTGCACGGAGCCGGCAACGGCATCCTCACGATCGCGCGCGGAACACTGCCGCTTGCGATCTTCGGTCCGGAGAATTACGCCTATCGGCTCGGCCTGATCGGTGCTCCCTCGCGCATTTGCCAGGCTCTCGCGCCCCTGGGTTTCGGATTGCTTATCGAGCCGATCGGCCGGGGTGTGGTAGCTGTCTCGTCGCTCCTCAGTCTGGCGGCGCTAGTCGCCCTGATGTTGCTTCCCGCAAAGGCGAGTGCGGAAGCTGCAGCTGCGGCTGAGACGGCCTGATCACCGGTATGAACATCGTCGGGACCAAGTCGCTGATGGCTGCGATCGTGGCCTGAGACCGAGCCGGTCCTGGCTTCTCGGCGACTTCCCTGGGAAGGGTGTTTTTACACGGCTAAGACCCTCAACGGACATTCGATCGAGTTCGGAAAGACTATTGGGGCTTGCCAATCTGTTCGCATGCGCGGTCTCCGTAATCGTCAGGGGGCACCGGGCAAATGGCTTGAACGCCGCTGATGACCCGTCGAACTCTGCCGTGAGACAGTCTTCGCCGTTATTGTCGCTGATGAGAGCGATATATGCCGCGCGGTCAAAGTATGAACGCTCAAAGTCTGAAAAAACTCTCCGCGTTAACATGCGCGATCCGCACGGGCGGCGGCGGAAACCGGAATCTGTTCCATATGCGTGTGCCTTGGCCATTGAGCCGTAAGGATAGTCGGCCGAGAACATGATGCGGCTGACCCCGATCTCGAGCAGCAGGTCGAGAATTGTCGGCGGAATATTAAAGCCGGCGAAGATTGTCGCGTAAATACGCGCTGACCCGACGCTTGAGCTGCGTTAGATCGACCGGCATCAGGTCGACCCATTGCAGAAAGAACGGCAGGCCCTCGTCCATTTGGCCGATCACGATCTGCGGCTTGGGGATGCGGTCGAATACGCCGCCCAACACCATACGCAGCACTGCACCGCGGTCTCGATGTGCCAGCCGAAACCCGATCCCGCCAGCATCTGAGGAGCGGCGCAAACCCGCCGAACGAAGCGCGGAAATAATCAAGCTGCACGAGGTTCTCGCTCGGCGAGTGCCCTTCCGGAGAACGATCGCGACCGATCGGCCTTCTCGTTCGTAGCCGGTTCCACAATCTGATAATTTCGCGGTCTACCGGCCGGCTTGTGCGCGCACAGGTTTGGCGGCGCTACGACGGCCGACGCTGGTTGTACAAGAAATTTATCGCGTGGCGGTGGCGTCAACGCAACGACTGCGTTCGCGGCAACCCTCGCAATGAGTTGGCAGCCACCGGCGCGAGGAAGGGAACTCTTTTATTCAAGGGCAAGAAGACTGGAAATTTTTATTCTGGTACCGCATATGTTTTCTCCCAATACGGGCCAACGGCTTACGATGTGAGCGGCCCCATTTCAGATGACCAACGTCAGGTGACTTTATCGGGTCGGGCTCCCATCAAAGGCAGCCGATGCCAAGTCTCTAGTTACCGAAATGATACGCTCGTGTTTAAATTCGAGGGCGACTAGGCGGGGGCCGGCGGGGTAGCTGGCCCTTATCGTCTCACGCAGCAAGCAGGTTGGAGCGACCGTCGGCCTTCTTGAGCAAGACCCTGAAATGCTCATCAAATGCTTCCACGGCCTTTCGCATCTGCGGCATATAGTGGTAGCGGTCGTAGATGCTTTCCACGTCCGTTTGGACCGCCGCGGCATGGTTGATGAGCCGTTCGGCGATCTCGGCCGGGGTGCCGATCTCCGCGAGCGTGGTCCGAAAGGTGCGCCGCAGGTCGTGTAGCCGCCAAGCGGGGAGGCCGTCGCCAAGATCGGCCTTGAACTTGCTCCAGCCCGAAATCGGCCGTTCTTCGGATACCCTTGAGGGAAAAAGCAGGTCGGTGCTGTTGCGGCGCGGAATGGTTTCGAGGATGGCAGCCACCAAATCCCCGTAAGGGAAGGTGTGCTCCTTGTGGTTCTTGGTGATCGTCTCGGGGAGGGTGATGGTTCGGTCGGTCTCGTTGATCCATTCCCAACTGAGGTTGGCGGTTTCTCCCCTTCGTTGGCCAAGGGCGATCAGGAGTTGGACGATCGTGCCGTAGGGATAGCCTTGCTCCTGGGCAGCTCCCCAGACGGTCTTTAGTTCTTCGGGCTTCAGGATGCGCTTCCGCTTGTTGCCGAATTTGACCTGGACGCCTTCAAGGGGCGAGTGGATCAGGTAGCGCCTGGGCAGCCGAACGCACCAGCGAAGGAAGGTGCGGCAAACCGCCAGAGCGTGAGCAGCCTCGCTTTTGGCCCCGTCCTTCACGCAGGCAATCACTTCCTCGTACTGAAGCTCGGCGAGGCGTTTGCGGCCGATTTGTGGAACGAAATACTTGTCCAAAAATCGCTTGTACTCGGCCTGCGTCTTAGGCCGTAGCCCAGCGATCGATTGCTTGTAGTTCTCATAGGCGGTCGCGAAGCTCATGGCGGGGTTCCGCGTGGGAGCCTCGGTCAGGAGCTTCTTTGCCTGCTTACGGGCTTCAGCGCGCCGTCTGGTACGCCAATGCAGCATCTCAAGCGTGACAGGGGCCGCCGTGCCTTCGTAATCGAGCTGCCACTTCGTCGAACTTGGAGTGGGCAGCTTGGCTGCCC